>JBCDJI010000029.1:0-2769 GCA_038748025.1 Verrucomicrobiota bacterium | reverse complement strand
TGCAGGGAAATGATCTCCCCGATCGGTGGGGCTGCCTGCCCGATGGAGGCTGCCAGCACGTATATCAATAGCAGAAAACTGGTGGTCAGACCATTCCATTTGCGTGAATGAGGACCGACTTTAGCTGAATGGAACCATTCCATACTGCTCAGAAAACCTGAATTTTCTAATTTAATTTTAGATAAGATGATTTTCATAGCGTAAGAGTATCGACTGATTTCACTATAACAATATAAGAATGGCCTCTTAAGCGGGTATATTGTTAGATATTTTCAGCGGGGTTCCGTCACCCGTTTGCCAGTTAGTTAAGGTATTTAAGATATTAAACAGCTTAAGCTTGGGGAGCGGCCTGTTTATCTGGCCAGGATGCGGATGTCGTCGAGGTAGACGTTGTCATTGTTGGCACTGGCATTGCAGCGGAAACGAATGCGGGTTTGATCGGTCAGGATGAATCCATTGACAAGGACGCTCTCATTATTATAGACGCTGCCGTCGTCTGCGAAGTCGATGTCGTTGATCCAGGTTTCGACGGTTGCATAGCTAGATCCGCCATCGGTTGAAATCTCGAGGACGAAGTTCTCGCTGCCCTCAAAGCTGACTACTTCGTAATCAAATTCGACAAGCACTTCTGAAAACCCACTAAGTGCAAGGTCTCCGGTTGAGGTATTTGAGCTTGATGAGTCATCCCGTATATTGACGACGCCAATGGAGCCGTTGACGAAGTTACCTGATCCATTGAGGATGCAATCGTTTCCACCATCAATCCAGCTTCCAAAACCGGATTCAAATCGTTCTACCAAAACAGTAGTCAGCACACCGGATTGGGCATTGACCTCCGCACTGCCCGGAGATTCGTTGGCCGAGATATCAATCGCGGTGACGATGTAGTAATATGTTGTGCCATTGTTCGCGCTGTAATCGGTAAACTGGCTGGCTACCACGTCCTGAATGTTTACATAAGGGCCACCGGGAGTTTCCGAGCGGTAAACACCGTAGAGCGACAGGTCAGATTCAGAGTTATCTGCCCAGTCAAGGATGACTCTGCCGTCAGCGGCGACTGCACTCAGACCGGACGGCGTAGCGGGTGCCACCACGTCGGTGACTCCAAGTGCACCACCATTACCGGTGATACCGGTAATGATATCCGGTGCATTGCCGACAAAGAAAATCTGATTCTCGTCAATCGATTCGAAGAGCCAGTCATCCACAGAAGGATTCTTCTCGTTGAGCGAAGCACAGACTTTGATTTGACTGGCACCTCCTGCCTGGGCAATCGCAGTAGTGACTCGTTTCCTCAGGTCGAAGGCTTCGATAATACCTATGCCATCACCGTTGATGCGTAGCTGGGTTTCGTATATATCGCCTCCGCGCCAATCCTGCTGAGAGACGATTCTGGCGTCTCCCGTAATGTTATACGTTACAGTAGCTGCAGCCGCTGCCTTGTTGCCAATTCCGATAAATCGATCTCCGAGTCCACTGCTTGATACAGTGACGATACCATCGCCACTCAAGTTCCAGGAACACCCGACAATCTCAATATCCATGGGAGTCGTATCATTTCCGGAATTGATGTTGATGCCTTTCAGATCAGGTATGCCGGACCGCGAGTTTTCCCCACCTCCGAGATAAAGATTAAAAGTAGGCGAGTCGTTTATTTCGTAAAGACTCTCCCCTGCACCGTTGATGAAATGCCCCATCATGCGAAACTGCCCGAAACCATACACCGAGGGTCCGGTTCCGATTAATGTGAGGCCCTCATCCTGGTTCCCATTGGGAATACCGTCAGCCCAGTCGGTAGCGACAAAAGCAGGAAGGGTATAATTTCTTGCCGCACGCCAGGCATCTACTTTGCCCTGAAAATTGTCCAGGACGGTAAGGTCTCCATCAGCTCTCAATTCGACTGAGCGGTTGATCAGACCTGTATAGATGAAGTCAAGTTGATGGCCGCCACCAACGTTGAAGTCGATGCCATCGTAAGTATTGACCAGCACAATATTGTAGGCCCAGTTTCGGTCGGTTCCCCTGACTGCGAACGGGTAGGGTATGGGAGTCTGGTCATTTTGTTGACTGTTCCAGGTTTGTTCGGGACGGTAAAAAGCTAATCCGCTGATGCCAGAATCAGCCGCTAAGGTAATCGTAGCTGGATTATTGACCTGATTTTGATCTGGGTAGAGTGCGAAGATTGATCTGGAATCCTCATTGAAAGCAGAGTCGTGGACGCCACGGAGCTCAATAAAGGATGGAACGGTAATGCGCCCGTCGAGGCGATAGACTCCAGGCGGCACAAAGACGATCGCACCTGCCGAGGAGTTGGCCACTGCTCCGGCCGCATCCAGTGCATCCTGCACAGCTTGGGTATCATCAGTGAAGGCATCACCAGTCGCACCATAATCGATTACATTAAATACATTGGAAACGCCGCTGGGCGGAGTGGGCAAACGGTCATGCGTGATGAACGGATAGGTGGTCTCGTCCAGTTCGGCAAAAATATGCTTCGATGTTGTATCAATGACGATTTGCTCAACGGCAGCCGTGGAATTGTTTAATACATCAAGTACACCTCCCGAGGGTGTATTTCCGAAAATGGCAGCCCGCTTAACGTTTGCCTGTAAGTTGATGTGCTGGTTGCTCTTGCCGAACTCGCAGCCAGCAATGACGACTCTTCTGGCTGCAGAATCAATTGCGTAACCACTACCCCAGTTAAAGAAATTACAATTGGTAAAGTTGATGTCTCCAACGTCATGATCAATCAAGACGTTATCACTTTGG
>JBCDJI010000028.1:0-4190 GCA_038748025.1 Verrucomicrobiota bacterium | reverse complement strand
TGCAGGGAAATGATCTCCCCGATCGGTGGGGCTGCCTGCCCGATGGAGGCTGCCAGCACGTATATCAATAGCAGAAAACTGGTGGTCAGACCATTCCATTTGCGTGAATGAGGACCGACTTTAGCTGAATGGAACCATTCCTTGAAACCGGGGAAATATGAGTTTTTCAATCTAGTTTCAAATGTAATTTTCATAGCGTAAGAGTATTGACTGATTTCACGATGACAATCAAAAAAGGACCGCTTAAGCGGGTATATTGTTAGATATTTTCAGCGGGGTTGCGTCACCCGTTTGCCAGTTAGTTAAGATATTAAACAGCTTAAGCTTGGGGAGCGGCCCGTTTATCTGGCCAGGATGCGGATGTCGTCGAGGTAGACGTTGTCGTTATTGTTACCCGCGTTACAGCGGAAGCGGATCCGGGTCTGGTTGGACAGACTGACCCCGGTAATGAGCACACTCTCATTGTTGTAGACACTGCCATTGTCAACAAAGTCCACGTCGTTGACCCACGTTCCGGCAGTCGTGTAGTTCAAGCCTCCGTCGTTGGAGATTTCCAGCACAAAGCTCTCACTCCCTTCAAAGCTGACTACCTCAAAATCAAACTCAACAAACACTTCAGAAAATCCGTTCAATGCCAGATCTCCGGTGCTGACCACTGCGGACGCTGTATCATCCTGCAGGTTGATCACACCTGAAGTTCCGTTTACAAAACTACCTGATGTATCTAAAACACAATCAGCGCCACCATCAAACCAGTTGCCAAATCCGGTTTCGAAGTCGTCAAAGATGAGGAGCGTCAGGGCACTTGGCTGCGAGGTTACCTCCGTGCTGGATGCAGATTCGTTTGCCGCGGTATCAATCGCAGTAACGACATAGTAATAAGTGGTGTTGTTTGCTGCTGAGTAGTCAATAAACTCACTGGCAACGACATCCTGGATATTTACATACGGTCCACCAGCCGTTTCGGAACGAAAGACTCCATAGAGCGCCAAGTCTGTCTCGGTGTTGTCTGCCCAATCCAGCAGGACTCGTCCGTCTGCTGCTATTGCAGACAGACCTGTAGGCGTAGCGGGTGCGACGCTGTCTGTGTTGCAGAGCTCGCCGCTATTTCCGGTGATTCCAACTAGAATGTTGGGTGCAACGCCCCGCACGCAGATTTGATTCTCATCCAGCGGATCGAAATCCCAGTCGTCCTGGCCGCTTACTTCGATCAATGAGCCGCATAACTTTGCCTGACTGTTATCCAGCGTCTGGATCTGGAAATTACTCTTGCTGGTGAAAGTCGTTCCTTCAATCACGCCGACAACATCATTGCTTACCTGCAGATTTGCGGTGTCACCAGCACGCCCCATCCAGTCCTGATTGAGAATGATGCTTCCTGATCCGGACATCTCATGAACGATTTCTGAAGTGCCGACATTCTTTCCGTTGAATACAGTCAAACGATCACCAAGGTTAGTCGTTGAGCTTGTAGTGGGACCGTTCAGATTCCATGAATTTCCCGCCAGCTCGATATCCATATTACCTGTATCGTCGGAAGAAATTTTTATCCCCATGACGTCGGATTCCCCTTTCTCTCTCTCGCCGCCGCCCAGATACATGTTAAGGGTTGGTGATCCGATAATCTCATAAATTTTTTCCGGAGTAGAGTTGATGTAGGAACCCATGTAGCGAAAGACGCCGTCGCCGGATGCTTTCGGACCGTTGCCAATATCTCTTAATCCTTCATCCTGGTTACCATTAGGAATACCATCTGCCCAATTCTGGCTGACAAACCCAGGTAAACTATAGGTTCGAGCGGTTCTCCAGGCCTCGGTCTTCATCGTATAATTTTCAAGGACTGTTGGAGCCCCATCTGCCCGCAGGTCTATTGTTTGTCTGAGAGAGTTCATGAACAAACCCTCGAGATGATGCCCGCCACCGTTCGAAAAATCGATGCCGTCGTAAGTATTAACGAGGGTTATGTTGTAGGCCCAGTTTCTGTTTGTTCCTTCAATGGCATAAGGATATTTGATCACAAATTGATCGTTTTCCAGTGAGTTCCAGGTCTGCTCCGGTCGGTAAATTGCCAGCCCTTTGACTCCTGCGTCAGCCGCTAGTTTAATAAAAGCGGGCCCGTTCTCAACTCCCTTGTCAGCGAAGCTACATAGGACACTTCGTGAGTCTCTGGCGAACATGCCGTCATGTATACCGCGCAGTTCGACGAAGGAAGGAACCGAGAGACGGCCTTGTATGTTATAGGCTCCCGGTGGAAGAAATACGATACAACCAGAGGACGCGCTTGCGGCGCTACCTGCCGCATTCAGAGCATCCTGTATGGCTTGGGTATCATCCGTGAACGCGTCTCCAGTTGCCCCGTAGTCGAATACATTGAATATCTGTGAGGTGCCTGCAGGAGGGGCTGGGAGTCGATCCTGTTTCAAGAACGGATAGGTCAGGGTATCGAGCTGGGCAAAATGATGAACGGAGGTGGTATCGATGATGATCTGATCTGAGCCCGCAGTCGAATTGTTGAGCACATCAAGTGTTGCTCCCGATGGGACCGTATTGCCGTAAATGGCCGCTCTCTCTACTGCTGGATCCAATCGAACATGATCATTGGTCTGACCGAATGCGCATCCAGCAATTGTCAAAAGACCTCCGGAAGAATCAACGGCGTAACCCGATTCCCAACTTTCAAAAATGCAATTAGTGAAGTTTACCGTTCCAGTATCGTGATCGATCAGCGAACCCTGGCTTCGAAATGTGAATGAGTTGAATTCGCAAGATCTTGCCTGATCTCGAATCTGTAATGCTGTTTCTTCAGCATCGATAAAGCCGGCGGCAAACAGGTAGGGATTCCCTTTGCTGATAGGGATATCGATGCCGATGCGACAATTGATTAAGGTCACATCAAAAAATCGAGACGCTGCACCACTGAATGTTTGGAGCCCAATATCGTAGCCGTCAGCAAATAGACTCGTGTAGGCGCTCGCACCATCGCCATCGCCCAGGGAAAAGGCGATCCCACCAGCAGATCGAATTCCGGAGATAATCGCTGCACGAGTAGTCGTCGCACCCAGTCCCGATTCCGACCAATACTCAGGTGCGAAGTTGGCATCTTGTAATCGAAAAATATTCGTGTCTCTGTTCATGACAACGCCGCGGTGTATTGGCGAACCATAGACCCCGTTGATCAACGCTTTTGAAGCTGAGCCTAAATCCATACGAATGCCTCGGTAGGGGTTGACCAAAGTCACGTTCCTGACGTCAATAAAATCCCCGCCTCTGCCATCAATAGTGAATGGGTATTCAATTGGAGCAGAGGCATTTTGATTCGGATAATAAATCGATAAATCTCGAATGATTGTGTCATCTTCAAACGAGAATGCCGGTAGGTCGGCAGGGTCAGATCCGGAACCGGCGCCATGATCAACAAGAAGGACTGTCCCTCCAACGGTCTTATCGGAATCTGTTGGTTTTTTCCAGTCGCCACGCAGGGTGCAGGATTTTGGGATTAAGATCGGAGACTGTAAAAGATAGCTCCCTGCAGGAAGATAGACAATGCCACCAAATTCGTTAAAGGCTGCGTCCAATGCGGCCTGAATTTCCGCGGATGCATCGGTCGTCCCGGTATTATCTGCGCCAAATTCAGCGACGGCGTTAATCGTATATATAGGTGTGTCAAAGTCGGAAAAAGATGTATTGGCAATCCGAGGGACATTCACACTTTTCGTTTCCCAAATCCATTGAAAGGCGGTGCCGGTCCCCGTTGTTGCCGCACGAACCGTTTTCTGACCACCGTTGTAGTTAACGTCATTAGCGAGGCTTACATTCGTCAGTCGCACGATATTCGAGGCGACGTCGGTCCATTGAAAAACTGTTAAAGGATCCGATTGGGTGCCCGCGGCAAAGAGCCGGTTCTGACCGGTGGCACCTGCCACCACATAAGCCTGGGTGGATCTTGAAAACAGCCGGATATTGCCGCCGCCGGCATCCTCCACCAGAAAATGCTGCGCGGTGTCGGTGTCCTCCGTAAAATTGGCTTCCAGCCGGTCTCCATTGTTGGAATCCACGTTGACAAACAGGTTCTCGTCGACGCTTTGCAGGGAAATGATCTCCCCGATCGGTGGGGCTGCCTGCCCGATGGAGGCTGCCAGCACGTATATCAATAGCAGAAAACTGGTGGTCAGACCATTCCATTTGCGTGA
>JBCDJI010000027.1:0-6727 GCA_038748025.1 Verrucomicrobiota bacterium | reverse complement strand
TGATGGGCTGCAGCAGTGCCTTAAGCACTTCGGTATTGGAGCTCAACACATGACTCGCAACGTCCGTTTTCGCGGCCTGTTCCAGTCTGGAAATCGGATCTGACTGCAGCACAGTCCCAGTCTGGTCGCAGACCACCCGGATGGGAGTCATGGGGAGAAACCGTTGAATATCGAACTCGGGCGGACAACTCCCTTCCAGGATAAAGACCAGTTCTGCATATAATCCGCGTTCCATCCCTTCAGGCGCGGTTACCTCGACGAAAGCCGTATTCCCCGTTTCCGAACCGAGCAGGTAATCCAAAATGGATGCCGTCAGCGGATGATCCCAGGTGAGAAACTCCACATCATCCCGCTCCAGGGCCTGCCGCCGATCCAATGTCACCGTTTTGCCCTCGTCCGGAATGACGGCCAGCTCATCCTGCAGCAAATGCCCTTTAGTCAGCAGCCAGCGTTTCTCACTTAATTCCTCGATATGGATGCCATAATGATCCAGGGCTTCAGTCATCAAAGCCTCCAGCGCATCCGCGCTATCCCACTCCCGGATCGCGCTGATCAGTTCCTGCGCCGGCTCCGGCCGGAACGAATGCAGCTCCAGCAAGCGGTCACGCCCCTGTTCCAACCGCCGCTGCAAGTCTTGCCGGAATGCTGCGGTTTGCTGCAGTAAGGTTTTTAATTTTGCGGTATGACCTTCCTGTTTCGGCTCCCGCAAGAGTGTTTTCAGTTCGGAACCGAACTGGTCTAGAAACAGAGCTCCCCCTTGCACCGAGTGCTCGAAGGCGTCGACCCCGTCATGGAACCACTGAAACAGCACCTCTCCTCCACTGCCTTTAAAATAGGGTACGTGCAGCTGGATTTCATGTTTCTGCCCGATCCGATCCAGCCGCCCGATCCGTTGCTCCAGCAGCTCCGGATCCACTGGCAGATCAAACAGCACCAGATGATGGGCAAATTGAAAATTACGCCCCTCACTCCCAATCTCAGAACAGATCAGTAACTGTGCCCCGTCCGAATCCGCAAACCACGCGGCATTCCGGTCGCGTTGCAGCAGCGTCAGATCCTCGTGAAACACCGTCATCTTTAAATTCACCCGCTGCAGTAAGGCCTCCTGAATCGCCATCGCCCGCTCGCGGTAACGACAGATCAGTAAAACCTTCTCATCCTTGTTCTGCTTGAGGAATTTGACCAGCCAGTCGATACGGGGATCTTTAGATCCAATGCGAGGCAGCTTGGGGGTTTCCTCGATTTGATCATCGTGTAACTCATAACGCATTTCCGCTTCCGCCAATGCAGCGTAGTCCGTATCATCATTCACCGTCTGCGCCGCCCGTAAGGCAATGCCATGCACTTTACGTTGGGGAAATCCCGAGATGGCGGATCGGGTATTGCGAAAAACCACACGTCCGGTGCCGTGCCGGTCGAGTAAATCCCCGATCAGCTGCTCGCAGGCGGAGGCGGAGGCTTTGCCTGCCAGATACTCTTCTACCAGAGGTTGCAAACTGGGAGCACCAGCAAACAACGTATTCACCAGCTTGGCTTCCGCTGGAGTTGGCTTTTGCCCCAGAATCAGCTTATCCACTACCTGTGCGGTGTCGTGATATCCTTCGGTCTCCCGGCAGAACTGCTGGTAGTCATGGAACCGGTCCGGATCCAGTAGTCGGAGTCGTGCAAAGTGACCGGCTTCCCCGAACTGTTCCGGCGTTCCCGTCAGCAGCAGTAGCCCCTGACTGATACGGCTCAAAGCCTCCACCACCTGATACTCCCAGCTGGATGATTCCGGCTCCCACTTCAGGTGGTGCACCTCATCCACAATGACCATGCCCCAGTCGGCCGCCAGCACCTGCTGGAGTCGTTCCGGATTTTCGCGAAACAGATCGAGGCTGGTTAAGATCAGATGTTCATCCAGAAAGGGATTCTCGCTCTCCATGGAGGCATAGCGCTCTTCATCATAAATAGCACAGCTGAGATTGAAGCGGCGCAGTAGTTCCACAAACCACTGATGCACCAGGGGCTCCGGTACCAGGATCAGGGCACGCCCGGCACGCCCCGTCACCATCAGGCGATGCAGGATCAGGCAGGCTTCAATGGTTTTGCCCAAACCCACTTCGTCTGCCAGCAGGACGCGCGGCACGGTGCGCGAAGCCACCTCCTGTGCAATGTACAGCTGGTGTGGAATCAGATCCATGCGTGCCCCCATATAACCGAATGCCGGATGGGAACGTAGTTTACTTTGTTGCCGCCAGGCTTCCTGCCGCAAATCGAAGAGCTGACTGGGATCCACCCGGCCATCCAGTAAGCGGCGATCCGCGCTGCTCAATTGAATCGTATCGGCCAGCTGCATTTCCGGCACAGATTCTTCCCCACAGTGGTAGTAAAAGATGCCGGAACAGTCCTCGATCGACTCAATGGTCAGCGAATGGTCATCGTGGGTGTGAATCTGGTCGCCCACCTGAAACTGAACCCGTTTCAATGGAGCATTCTCGGAGGAATACATACGGGTTTCACCAGTGGAAGGAAACAGAACCTGTACCCGGCGAAACTCGCATTCCACCACCAGCCCGAGCCCCAGCTCCGGCTCCGCCTCACTCATCCAACGCTGACCTTTTACATATTCATCCGACATCCATAACCATCATTACCGGATGATACGTCACAGGAATAGAATATAAATCACTGACGACCACCCCAGCCACGACTGCCATAAGCGCGGGCCGGTGCATTCTGGATGATCTTGATCTGCTCTGGCGTCAGATCCGGATTTTGCGATAAAAACTGCGTATAGGAAGCTTCGTCGGTAGCTTTCCAGTTGGAAGCCACTACGCTGATGGCCCGATTCTGCATGCGTTCATCGGTGACGGAACTGGCCCATGAAAGAGCTCCGGCCGGATCATCACGGCCGGCACGGAAGACCAGTGTCATGGTGGGACGATCCAATTCGGGCGACGGATCATACTGCAAGAGCCATTCTGATGCGGCGGCCAGGTCATCCCAGTTACGCACCACCTGGGATGCCATGTCTGAGAAGTCATTACCCGGAGCTACCGTGCTGGAAATATATGCTGCTGCTTGTGCCGGATCGTTACGGGCCCATTCTTCCACCAGTTCACGTTGCATGGATCCGTAAAACTCGCTTCCCTGATAAGATTCCAGTAAACCTAGCGCCTGATTCAGATCTACTTCCGCCAATTCCGACATCAGCTCCTCAGCAGCTTCTTGGCGTATGTCAGGGTCGTCCAGCTGACCTAATAAATCTGTAGCTTCAGCCAGTTTTCCCTGTTGAATCATGGATTCAACAATCTCATTCAATCCACGGCGCGTTTGCCGCTCGTCGAGCGTATTGCTCAGCGTATTGAAGTAGTCGATTGCCTGGGTCAGATCGAGATCCGCATAACCTCGCATCGCATCGTCGAAGAGTCGGTGGTATTCACCGTCGGGGATCAATCCCATCTGGCTTTCCAGCCATTCGAATGCTGCCTGAGGTTCACTGCTGGCCCAGACTCTGAGTATGTCTTCACGCGAGTCGCTTCGCTGGTCACGCATTTCAATATCTGCAGCAAATTCCAAAGCTGCCAATGGATCTTTGGTTGCCCACATGGCCAGGAGTTCACGTTCCAGCTCCAGCCGTTCCCGGCTGACGGGAAGCTCTGCCAGCCTGGCCAGGGTATCCTCCACCTGCTGCAAGGGGGCACTCAGCACCGCCTGCCGGATCGCCATCCAGCTTTCTACTGTAAATGGGCCGGTGTATTCATGCCAGGAAGTATCCAGCACCCGGCCTGAAGAGAGACGCATGGAACCGCTTCTCACTTGGCTATCCAAAATTTCAGTGTTGTCAGAATTAAATCCAGCCTGTGGCCTGACTGCTCCCATACCGGACTCATTCGCAGGGACTGCAATTCGATCGCTACGGGGAATTGAGCTGCTTTTCCCCACCATGTACCCCGTTGTACCCGCTACGGCAATACTGGCTGTCATGATTCCTAGCACAGACTTTGTTATCATATCTTCAGTGTATGTTTTTAATTTAAACTTAGCTATCCGTCATAAGTTGCAAAATTCTGTGATAAAAAATACCGGAACGCAGTGGAACCAACCTGTGCAACCCGGAAAAGCATCGTGTTGGGCCACTGGAATATTCCAATATTTCGCGTATCCTATTTTTATGAAGCAAAGCATCTGCCTCGCGTTAATCATATTGATGATTTATATTAGCTTAAGTAACGCCAAACCTCAACGGGATCTCTCCAAAATGAGCCAAGACGAACTAAAGAAGGAACTTACTGAACTGCAATTTCAAGTCACTCAACAGGACGGCACGGAGCCGCCGTTCCGCAACAAATACTGGGACCACAAGGAACCGGGCATCTACACCTGCATCATTTCCGGTAAACCGCTCTTTGCCTCGACTGATAAATTTGATTCCGGAACCGGCTGGCCCAGCTTTACCAGACCAATCGATGCCGCAGAAATTCAGGAGCTTGAAGACCACAAACTTTTCATGACACGGACAGAAGTCCGCGCCAAAACCGGCGATTCCCATCTGGGTCATGTTTTTTCGGATGGGCCGGCTCCGACCGGTCTGCGTTATTGCATCAATTCCGCTTCACTGAATTTTGTCCCGAAAGAAAAGCTGGAAGAAGCGGGCCTGGGAGAGTATCTCCATTTGTTTGAAGATCAGTAATCCAGAACCGGGCCACCCTTTTAATCGACAGCTAGATCGCTTCCTGCTCCCGACGGGACTGTTGCTGGCGTTGTTTGTTTCACTAAGCTGGCCTGGAGGTCAGGATATCGTGCGCCGCGCTGCGGTCATGCCACTCAACCCCTGTCTGATTTTTACCATTTTCCTGATTTCCGGCCTCCGGCTTAAAATCAGCCACTTATTGGATGAACCCCTACCCGCCGAGCCTTTTGCTGCCGTCACTGTTGTCCAGTTTTTAACAGCACCCTTGTGTGCTTTGTTGCTGGGCCTGCTGCTACCCTTGCCGGAGGCATGGTTCATCGGTCTGGCTGCCATATGCTGTGTGCCCACTACCCTCTCCTCGGGTATTGTTCTGACCGCACAGGCCGAAGGTAATGAAGTATTGGCGCTGGTCTTGACCCTGCTGATTACGCTGTTGGGCACACTGCTCACTCCCATGCTTTTTAGTCTGCTGCTCGGTGTCGGCAGCTCCTTAGATCTGGCTGAAAGTGCGCTGATTCAGCAGCTCTTCGCGTTGGTTCTCCTGCCGCTGGTAACCGGTCAGCTCTTGCGTCTGCTGATCGTCAAAAACCCGCCCGCTTTCCTCAAACACGTCCCGTCCATCTGTGTGATTCTCACGGTATGGCTGGCAGCTCAAGGCCATGCTGAGGCCCTGCGCGCACTTCCTGCTTATGCCTGGATCTGCTTCCTGCTGCTGAGCCTGGTGCTGCATGTCGGATGGTTTGCCATACTCTGGTTTTATGCCGAAAAACGCGGTATCCACCGGCGCATTCAAACCGCCATGGCCATGGTGGGCAGTCAGAAGACCCTGCCGTTTGCAGTAACCATCCTGACACACGCCCTGGCCTCCAACGAAATGGCGGAACGGTTGTCTATTGCCATCGCGTTTGCCGTTGTCTTTCATCTGACTCAGATCCTGACCGATTCACTGCTGGCTCCGCGATTAGTGGAAACCCGCTGGATCGGAACTCTTATTGCTGATGACTGAGACCACATATCCTTTTACGTTGTTCGGACCGCCGCATCTCACCGTGCTGTTCCTGACTGTAGCGATTCCCGTCGCGCTGTGCCTGTGGGCACGCAGGGTGAAAAAAGCTACCCGCCCGATAGCGATCGGCATCGCCAGCATATTGCTGCTCAACAAACTGGCCGTCTTCACCTTCGCCTGCATCTACAATACCGTTCCGTGGCTGGAACGATTGCCCATGCACCTCTGCGATTGGGTTACTTTCATTGCAGCGGCAGCCTTACTACTGCGCAAGCAAACCCTCTACGAACTGACCTATTTCTGGGGACTGGCCGGCACCCTGCAAGCGACGGTCACCCCGGACCTGCCCTACGGATTCCCGCATTTCTACTTCTTCACGTTCAACATTTCCCACTCGGGCATCCTCATCGCCGCCGCCTTTCTGACGTTCGGAATGCAGTTTCGACCGTACCCGTTTTCCATCTTGCGCGCGTTCCTCTGGATTCAGCTCTATGCGGCAGTTACCATTCTGGTCAATCTGGCTACCGACCAGAACTACGGTTACCTGTGCGATAAACCGCAATCCGCAACCTTACTGGATCATCTGGGTCCCTGGCCGTGGTATATCCTTTCCCTGGAACTGATGGCACTCGTCTTTTTCACCATCTATTACCTGCCGTTCTGGTTATACGACCTATATAAACGAAAAATGATCGGATAATACAACTCGCTCAGAAAATAATCTGTAGCGATTAAATTAGGACTGAAGCAGTGACCGTACCCCCTGAATTAGGCCGTAACGAAATAGAGATTTTTATTATTCTGTTGTTGGTTGAATCGTTTTGCAAACACATCTGGCGGCATTTTACCGATGAGCGACAGCAGCTCCCGCTTCTCTACACCAGCGTTAGAAAATAATCCTCGCCGCCCGAGCGGTTGCGACGCGTATCATCTTCGCAGAGTATGGCTTTGTACCTCCCTCCAAACACATGGCCCCACAGTTTATGTGCGGCATTAAAGCGACGCGTGTAGGTATTCTGCAACCACTTCATCCCAGCTACCAGATT
>JBCDJI010000026.1:0-8742 GCA_038748025.1 Verrucomicrobiota bacterium | reverse complement strand
TGACGCGGCAAAGCAGGCTCAAACTAAAACAATTTGAAATCTGACTGAGCCGCACGGACGTGCGACCTTTTCTGACGGTGCCATCAGGAACAGGTAGCAAGGATGCGAATCCCCGAATTCATTCGCACACCCATTAACATAGGGCTTGATCCTGCTGTTGAAATGTAGGATGAGATTCCTCGCGACCCCGCAGGGTGTCGGGATGATCTCGTCATGCTACAGATGCAGGATTCGCCCTGACGAGATCGTCCGCCTATCGGCGGAAGAATCTCATCCTACATCGGGAAAGCTCATTTGCTTATGTTAACGGGAATACGAATTCATTCGGGGTTCTCGTCAAACGCCGTTCCCAGCGTCCCGTCCCATCAAACTGAAAATGCTTTAGCCCGTATCCGGGTGTGCTGATCTTCAGCGAACGATATTATAGTCTAAGAACAACTGATCATTCGACCCGCCGCCATTGCTGGTTTGCAGGATGATGTAAATCGTATCACCTGCGGTTAGCGCACCTAGGTTGAGGTCGAAGGTCTGAGACTGGCCGCCAGTAACAAAGAGCGGACTCGTCAGTATGGCAATGTCATTCACATAGACATATAAAGACACGTCTTTATTGGTCAGCGGATCAATGTATTCAATGATGGAATTTGCGATCGAATAGTTTCCATCCACAGGAGTCTGATATGCTGCGATGATGGCCCGGCTGGAACTGGGTCTGGCATAGGCGGTAGCATCCCGGTAGAAACCTCGCACGGTTGAATTCACGGCATATCGGTTGGGGAATGTATTCAACGCGCTATACCTGGTTGCATCGCCGATATTATTATTTTTAGATCTGAGGAAGCTCCATCCTGAAGGGGCCGGATCCGCCATGACCGTCTGCCTGAAGTTTTCAATGACCGGAGCACTGGGGAATTCAGCTATATCGTAATTGAAGATCAGCCGATCATCAGGACCACCGCCATTATCCGTCTCAAGAATGACATAAATGGTGTCGTTCGCAAGCAAGTCATCTAGACTGATGTCAAATGTCACCGTTTGGCCTGCAACAATCACAGGGGTTTGAAGCTGCAGGCTATCATTGAGATAAACAAACAGTTGAACGTCCTTACTGGTTGCGGGATCAAGAAACTCAATGACGGAATTAATAATACCATAGTCTCCGTCTGTCGGCACCTGGTAAGCCGCAATGATCGCCTGATTGTTACTCGCTCTGGCATAGGCCGTGGCATCCCGGTAGAAACCACGCACGCTTGAATTGACTGCGTAGCGATTCGTTTGCGGGTTCAAAGAATTGTAATTGGATGAATTGCCAATGTTGCTGTCACTGGATCTGAGGAAGCTCCATCCTGAAGGTGCTGCAGCCGCCTGGACCGCGGATCGGTAGCTCTGGACGGATTCAGTGCTGGCACTGAGCTCCAGGTAATCAACGTCGAATTCGCTCGCCCCCTGGGTATCACGGAGTTCAATGTCGTAATCACCTGCAGGGAAAAGGATGTCACTGGCCGACTGAATCTCCCAGGATGTGGAGGACGTGTCCAGTGTCCCATACGATGTCTGCACACCGGAGGTCAAATCAGTGACCACCAGTTCCATCGAGCTGTTACTGCCTGCTGAAGCCACCTTGATTCGGAAATTGAGATCCAGCATGGCGGCGGTTTCCACGGTGATCATCCAGGTAATATTGAATCCCTGCTGTCCGCTGACATAGTTGTTCGTGCCGGACCCGGATGCATCCGGATCGGATAGCAGGGTTCCGGCAACAAAGCTGGCGTCCTCGGCTTCCAGTCTTGCTGAAAACGGAACCGTTACTTCACGCTTGCTGACGATGATCACCCAGTCGTCGGACGGGCTGTTAGGAGCATTTCCCAGTGACTGGACACTGCCACCGGTCACACTGGTCACGCTGCCTGATTGAAGGTTGCCGTAGTTGCGGGGATCATACCATGAAACGTCAAAGTCTCCCGAGACCCCGCTCAGGTCCAGGGTAGTCATGCCTCCGTTCTCCAGATAAACCAGGTAGGTATCACCGGTCTCTGCCAGACACCATCCGCTCGAGACCAGCGCGTCAGCAGAAGCGGTCAAAGCAAGGTCATCGAAAACTGAATCAATAAATGCTGCCGTATTGCCAATCAGCGTATAATAATTCTCGAACTCGCGTAAGTCCTCCTGGGTGATATCACGCCCGCCCCCAAGATAGAGCCCCACTCCCGCAGCACCTGCTGAATACGCGGCCCATAAGGAGTTTTTTCGCCAAACCGGGAATTCGTTTGGATTGACAGTTTCATTTCCGTTCCAGAAAGGCTCGTCAAAGGAGACGATCCAGGGTGAACCGCTGGCTGCCGAGTCATTGATCCACTTGAGGATGCGATCATGACCAATGGGAGAACTGTCATGAGGTCCTTGATAACTGATACCGCGATACGCCCCTGTACCATTGGTAATAAATTCCCCGAAAATATCGTCGTTAGTAGCTGGTCCATTGTGAATCGTAATATTGTCATTATAAGGCAGGAGATCAGACACGTATTGTGCAAACGCGATGCGCTGGCTGTAGTCATTTTCGTTATTCCAGGTATCCTGATCCCAGCCGTTTTCTTCCCCTATATTCCAGATGACCGCATTCAGGTAGCCAAAACGGGCGACCATTTCGCGGTAATATAGCTTCCGCGAATCATCAAAAATGGTGCTGGTTCCGAATTCCTCGAAGATGGACTGGTTTTCCGTCTCACCGAGCACAAACTGGCATTGGACACCTTGAGACATCATATAGTCGAAGACAATCTGCCATTGATCCAGCTTGGAAACGTCATAGCTGTAGAAATCAGTCTGCCCGTTCCAAGGGAATGCTTTTTGCCCGTCTCCAAAAGCATTCATGGTCAGGAAGTAGTAACTGTTCATCCCCAGGGACGAGATGTAATTGACGATTCCGATGATGCCTTTTCCCTTGTCAGTCTGCCAGGTGGGGTCGCCAGGATTCCAGTCCATGATATGATCGGGATAAGTGGTTCGGGTGGTATTATCAAAATCGGTATACTCCAGAAATGTTTCCGGTGAGTTGACCGCCGCTTTCAGAAATGCCCCGCCGCCTCCCAGCCATTCGGGATAGCGTTTGCCGGTATAGACCAGTTTACCTTTTGCAGGCGCGCGGAAGTCTGCGCCTGCCTTGTCACTCTCCGTGATCGGGAAAGACCCGCTGACTCCGTCATAGGGAGAAACTTCCGTGCCGGCCGTCGGGCTGGTATCGATGGCAACGCCCGGACCCTGCCGGAAATCAACCTCGTAAGTCCAGCTGCCTGTCGTCGTAGGCGCAAAGTGGGCTTTCCATTTGTTACCGCTGGTGGCCGAGGATTCAGCCGCGTCGCCATCGGTAGCGAAGTAGCCCGGCACGGTAATGGTTGAGCTGCCATTACTGAACGTGACCGTCATTCGATAATCGAAAAACGGATTAGGCGAGGTCGCTGTTTCTGAAGTGGTGGGTCCGTCCAGTACCAATGTCGTCTTGTGCCAGCGCATCATTTCACCCTGGATACTGACAGCCTGGGCAGTGGCCGATTGCGTGAATAGTGCCCCTACAAGAACGGTTAAGGGGAAGACGAGAAAAAGATTTCTCCGGATTTTCATAGCAAACTCCAAGTTTAGTTTTGTATGGATCTAACTACACTAACTATCTTTATCTAACTATGTAACAGGATCTGGTATGAACGAAATAAATCTAAAGTCAAAGCCATTTTGAACTTTAGAGGGAAATAATGTTTTCGAGGTATTAACAGTTAACCTTGTTGGCCAGGCTAAGCCGTCGGTTCTTCATCTCAGTGTTTTTTTCCCTGCGTGTTTCACCCTCATGCAGCAAGATCCGGTCCGCCAGTGTGCTCATGAAACAGTGTCAGTGTCGCTGGCTCAGTTAGCTTTCGGTAAGATCACAGCAAGTGCCGGCAAAAACGGGAGCCCCGGGCCATGTTGATGGTTTTGGGTAAAGTTTCTATAACAATCATTAAAGTCTTTGGTGCGCAACCACTGGTTGCGCTTGACCCTAGCATTGTATTTGGTTATCACCAAACAAGTGAATTCCTTGAAAGCAAATGATTCTGAATCATCCAAGGTGCTTTCCCCTTTTTCGGGAAGTGCAGAAACCTTTCCGCAGGCATCCGGGACCAGCAGGAAGAATATCTTTCTGGCTGCAGGTCTGACGTGCTTTTTGTTGTGCGTCGCGGCGGTGGGCGTTTTTTTCCTGATGGGATATTTGAATGATCCGTACCGGACGATGGAGCCTTTTCCGGTATCCAAATTTCTGGACAGCCCGCGAGCTCTGCTGGGTTCGAAATTCCAGGCTGAACTCAGGGTGGAAGCCAATCTTGCATACAAAGATGAGGTGGGACGTCTGATGCTTTTTTCCACCAGTGAAGACTCCCGTCCGGTCGCTGTCATGGTTCCGGATGCGGTCGCCCAGGACATTTATTTTACCAAAGGCCAGACCTACATGGCTGAACTTGAAGTCAAGGAAGGAGGACTCATTTATGCCAACTCTTGCAAGAAAAATTAGGATTGTTGCAGCACTGCTCTCAGCAGGATGCTGCATCTCATGGATTCAGGCCCAGGATGATGCGTCGGCTGCGACGGTGGATGCTGCCGCTGAAACGGCCGGCGAAGCGAATAATACTGCTGATCAGGAACCGGCATCTGCCACCTCATCAGCGCTTAATTACCTGTTCAACAAGAAACCCCAGGATGGCTCAGCAGCAAAGGAGGTCATGCAGGCCAACCAGCAGGCAAAGGTGAAAGCGATAGCCGAAGATGCGCTGGGAGGTGGTCGTTTTGAAGATCCGGTGACCCGGGCACGCTTTGAAAAATTTCTTTCTCTGGCCCCGGTCGGGCAGGAACGACTGGATGAGTATCAGCTCAAGTATGACGGAGTGCTTGATCTGCTGCGGGATGGCAAGCCGTTTGATGCGTGGAAGCAGTTGTTCGAACTGGCTGATTACACCTACATTGATGCGGGAGTCAGCTGGGAACTGGCCAACCGGGTGGAATCCATCTGGAATGCCGACAAAACCACCATCAGCCTGGAAAAAAAGAATGTGCTGCTGGAAAGAAAAGCTGAAAACGCCATCCGTAATGCGGACTTCATGTCCGACCAGGTGCGGGAAGACGAAATCGAATTTCAGCGCCGGATGCGGAACAAAACTGATAATAACAACAATAATCAGCAGACACCGTTGCCGAATGGTGGAGTGCCGCAGGCCGGGCAAAATGGCGGCGCCGGAGTCGCCATGCCGAGCGTGGACAGTGTCATGGGTAAGCTGGAACTGACCGCGGAATACATGAAATCACTCGAAGCCAAGTCGCGTATCAAGATGAACGAGTTGAAGGCCGAGAAACTGCTGGAGACCGCCAAAGAGAATTTTTCATCCTATATATCTACGCTGTATACGAGTGGCAGATACCGGCATGTGCTGCTGGCGGCTGACTTTTACCGCAAAATCTTTGATGAAGGAGACTATCCGGTTGAGATTGCGCAGCAGGTGAATGCCGCACTGGAAATTGACCGGGAAGTCAAGGGAACGGTGGACGTATTTGAATACAAGCTGGGTGAGGGAGACGTATCCTCCGCGACGGACCGCTTGCAGGAAGCCTTTATGCTGAGCGAATACCACCCCGCAGTGCTCAAGCTGCATCGGGACCAGAAAAAACAGGTCGAGGTCTTTACCGGCAAACTCAGCCGGATGCAGAACATGATCGAAGCCCGGGACTTTGCCAATCTGGAAGTGCTGCTGGAGGAAATGAAGGAAGTTGCCGCCGACTTTGATGCCACCAAGCCCATGGCGATTGTGAATGCGGTGAAACTGGAAAGCCAGTTGCGTCTGGGCAAAGCCAAGATGGCCGCCCAGCAGGGTAATCTGGAACTGGCCATGCAGGAATTCCAGTCGGCAGCGGAAGCGTGGCCGGGTAATCCCGATCTGAAAGACAAGGCACTGACGTTTTTTGATTCACAGGACATCGCCACCCAGTCGCTGGCAGATTTTGACCGTCTGGTGCAGGAAGACAATTACCGGGCGATCTTTGAGAAGCAGCTGGCCTTCGCTCCGGCGATGAAGGACGATGAAGGGCGCCAGCAGCAGCTCAAAGCCGCTCTGGAAAAAGTTCAGATTGCTGAAACGGCGATCGGCAAAGCCAATCTGCTCAGAAACAACAGAGATGTCTTTGGAGCCTGGGAGGCAGTGGAACTGGCCGTCGCGGAGTTACCCAATGATAACAAGCTCAACGCGCTCCGGGGTGAACTGGCGGGCAAAGGTGCTGAGTTTGTAGCCGCCATCAATAAAGCCAAAGATGCCGAGTCGCAGCAGATGCTGGGCCACAGCCTGACCTGGTATGCCATTGCCCAGCGCCATTATCCGGCCAGCCAGATTGCCAATGATGCAATGCAAAGGCTTTCGGATGAAATTATTGAGGCCCAGACATTATAAGTGTCGTCGGAAAGTCCGGAGTGCGGCCAGGCCGCATCAAGTTGTTTTGGTGTGTGGTCTTGCGCTCCTGATCGGCGTCGGGTGTGGAAACGCCCCTGATATTGAGAAATTCTCGCTTCCCGGAACGGATGAAATTCATCGGGCTGATTTTTATGTGCTCAGGACCGGTGCCAGCCACCAGGCGGTGCTGGTATTATGTCCGCAGCTGAATGCCAGTGGTGAATCACTGGTTCAGGACCCGGCATGGCAGCAGTTTGCCAGGGAAAATCAGTTGGCATTGATAGGGGTTTACCTGACGTCGGATAAATACCGGTTGCGTGACGGCAAGGGCTATTACTATCCGGAGCGAGGATCTGGTGAGCTCCTGCTGCAGGCGATTGAGCAGGCATTGGGAGAGGAAGACCTGCCGTTGTTATTGTATGGATTTTCCGGGGGTGCTCAGTTGGTCAGCCGTTTCGTGGCATGGAAGCCGGAACGAGTGACTGCCTGGTGCGCGTATGCTGCGAGCTGGTGGGCTGCGCCCGAAGCCAATCCGTTAAATCCGGCAGGAATCGTCGCTTCCGGTGAACTGGATGCCGCGGCATTGGGCGCGTCGCTGGAGTATTTCAAACAAGGTCGCTCAGCGGGAAAACCCTGGACCTGGGTTTCTATCCGGCAGACCGGGCATCGGCAATCGCGTGAGTTTCAGGACTTCGTGCGGAAGTATTTTGTTCTGTGCCTCCAGCAGCAAGTGCGTCCGCCGGCCGACGGCTGCTGGGTAGACATCGGGACGGAAGAACAGGTGCCGGCTGATGCCGCAGCGGAGCAAGCAGTTCTCTCCTCCTGGCTTCCGGATCCGTCGCTGCACGCGGACTGGGCGGCAGTGCATGATCAGTAGCCCGGATTGTTAGTTATGTCCATCAAGACTATTTAAGCGGACTAACATTATATTTGTTGACCTTACCCGCAGTTTCCTCTAGTTACTTGTTTATCAGACAGGATCGCACAGCGAATCTTAGTCTGATCCAATGCAAGTTAAAGATGGATAGCTTATGAAAAAAACAAATAAACTCAAATGGTTGGTATTGGTCGCAGGTCTGCTGCTTCCGCAGATGGAAACCTATTCACAAGCGGCTTCATTTGAAGTGAAACAGTCGTGTGATAACGAAGATCCGGGTGATCAGGATTCATTCGAATAGGATCTGGAATCCTGATTCTGAATCATGAAAAATGCGATGGCAGGCATAGTTGTTGGTGTATGGATGCAGCTGACAGCATTGTGGGCTAACCCTGTGGATTTATCGGCTCCGATGAATTCGCTAGGGGATTCCAATGCCTATGGCTACCTGCAAATCTACTACGATGTGGAAGACATCAATTGGGGTGATGGACTTAAGATTCCTTTACGATATAAATTCAGTTCGGAATTAAAGAATCCTTCTCCCTATCTGGGTCAGGGCTTCTGGATGCCGATGATTGAGAGTTCCTGCGTTCTTAAACGGGAGAGCATGATGAGGGCGACGTTACCGTGTGGTAAAACCATGTTTTTACGACGTGACCAGAACCAGAAAAACCGTTTTCAGACACTGGATAAAGAATGGACGGGAATCGCACAGGAAGACCAATTTGTGATATCCCGTGCTGATGGTTGGCAGCTTCACTATACCGATGGGCACTTAACAGAACTACACACTGATACCGGGCGCATCCTGCAATGGGTATATCGGAACAACTTGGTAGCAGAAATCCATGAGGCAGGCTCATCCCAAGATGCTCCGTTTCAAGTGGAAACAACATCAAGCGGAGGGATCAAGGGATTCATCATTAACGGTAAAAAGCATCAGATCGAATTCGACAAGAAACCTCGGGTTGAAACCATTCAGGGTAGCCGTCTGATTGCCGGTCTGGATGAAAGCATGTCGCTTTGGAAGTATCCCGACGGTAAAACAGAACAGTTTGCACATGAAATTGTCCAGGAGACGCTCACTCCTTCCTTCAAAAGAACAGATCCCTACGGAAATGAGTCGGTCTATACATGGAATCCGGCGACAGGACATATCCTTACCGATGCGGAAGGCTGGAGATACCAGGTGGGTGCCATCAAAAAAATGTATGACATTCCAGATGTGAGCCGAACCAATTCCAAAGGTCAGGAAGAATTTGTCAAAGTGGACAACAAGATAGGAACCCGTGAGAAGAAAACATTAGAAGAAGGCCATGTAATCCGCTATGCCTACCGTTCTACGGGCGTGCTGCACGGGAAGCTCAGAAAAGTGGAGCAGATCAAAGACGGGATCAAGCG
>JBCDJI010000025.1:0-9324 GCA_038748025.1 Verrucomicrobiota bacterium | reverse complement strand
AATCTGGTAGCTGGGATGAAGTGGTTGCAGAATACCTACACGCGTCGCTTTAATGCCGCACATAAACTGTGGGGCCATGTGTTTGGAGGGAGGTACAAAGCCATACTCTGCGAAGATGATACGCGTCGCAACCGCTCGGGCAGCGAGGATTATTTTCTAACGCTGGTGGATTACGTTCATCTCAACCCTGTGCGAGCGGGTCTGGTGCAAATGAGCCAGGGGAAAGGATTGCTCGATTATCGCTGGTCGAGTTTGAGACAATCCTACAGTGTGCCAGCAAATAAACGGAAACCATGGAGCGCAGTGGATAAAGTATTGGGTTTGTTTGGAGCAAAGGACGATACTGCTTCACGCAGGCGATATATCCAGCAACTAGAAAAATCAGTTCTAAGTGAGGCAGAAGAAAAGGCTGGAGTGAAGTTACCGAAGCACCAGACGCTAAACAGCACGTTGCAACGGGGTTGGTATTGGGGAAGCCAGAAGTTTCAGGAGAAAATGCTTAAAAAACTCAAAGGAACCAGGTCCGTCGTGGATCGCAGGTATCGCTCGAGTAATATGGAGAAGCAGCATGGTGAATCACGTGCGCTTAAATTGATAACCGCCTACCTAAAGGCAGCCGGGTTGAGCCGAGGGCAGTTGAAGAAAGAGACTGGAAGTCACCCGGTAAAGGTTTTCATCGCCAGAGAAATTAAAACGAATACCACGGTGTCGCTCGACTGGATATCGAAACAATTACATATGAAATCTGCAGCGAATGTTTCTCAGCAAATCAGAAGGATAAACCGTAAAGAAATAGCAGAGCCGAGCTTGTCAAGAATTGTCGCCTGACCCCTTTGTGTCCTTAGAATTGTCGCCTGACCCCTTTGTGTCCTTTGTGCCCCTTTGTGCCCCTTTGTGCCCCTTTGCCCCTTTCTTTGTGACCCCTTTGCTCTGACCCCTTTGCCCTTTGCTGACCCCTTTGTTCTTTGTTCCTTTGGCCTGACCCCTAAGCCCCCGAATTCACGAGACTCTAAAAACCAACAGTTACTCTGATGGTGAAGCCGGCTATTTGGTAATGGAGTTATTGAATATACGGGATTGGTAGGTTGAGTTATTTTGCTGGTATTTCTTTTTGTTATGCCTTGAGTGATGGCTATGCAGGAAAGCGCGATCCACGCCTCCAATGTATGGGTGACCGTTGGTGATGGCGAAAAGACCAGGGACTTGTTAAGCGGTATCCACTTTGATGTGGCTTCCGGGCAGTTTATTGCTGTGATCGGATCCTCCGGCTGCGGTAAAAGCACCTTGGTCAAAGCCCTGGCAGGATTGATGCCTCCAACATCCGGGCGTATCCTATTTGCCGGGCATCCGGTCAGTGAAATTAAAGAGCAGTTTCCACTGGCAGTAGGTTATCTGCCCCAGTTTGGAGCGTTTCATGAGGATCTGACTGTCGGTGAAAATTTGACCAATGCCCTCAAACTGCGTTTACCCGGATCGGTCTCGGCGGACATGCAGAAGCAGTGGTTTGACCATATTGTCGAACTGGCACGAATCGGGCCATTGCTGGATCAGCCGTATAAAACGCTCTCCGGTGGTCAAATGCGTCGGATGGCCTTGGCTGAAGAACTGATTGGTGACCCTGAGTTTCTGCTCATGGACGAATTGACCAGTGGGCTCGATGCCTTCTCCGACCGTGAGATGATGGAATGGTTGAGGGATCTGGCGCATGAACATGGAAAAACCATCGTGCTCGTGACTCATGCAACTTATCACTTGAACTACTGCGATTCTATTCTGTTCCTGCACCAGGGGCGCCAGATTCAATATGCTCCTTTACAGGAATTACTGGAAACCCACGGAGTGGCATCCATCAGTGATCTGTTTGAAATATACCAGACTCAGGATATGGAAATCGCTCCCCCTGAACCGGTTGCCATGCAGGAGGTGGCTGAAAGAGGGCTGAAAACCGCACAGCCTCCCGGCGGGTTTGGACAATTAGGGGTCCTGTTATTACGCCAGACCAGGCTGTTCTTCCGGGAGAAAACCCAGATCGGGCTGCATCTGGCATTGATTCTGACTTTTCCGGCGCTGGTGGCTGTCTTTGCCTATCAGGGACTGCCGCAGGTCCGACAGCTTACTCTGGAAGTGGAAACGAACATTGTCAAAACCCTTGCGGAGCAATTGCTCTATTTGAAGGAGTCCTTCACGGCGTCCTCTCTGGTCTCCGGCTTGACTATGTTTCAGGTGATTCTGCTGACGTTGATCGGAGCCAACAACGGGGCGCGGGAAATTGCCAAAGAAAAAGGTATTCTGGCCAAGGAACTGCGTGCCGGACTGTCGCCCGCTGCTTACGTGACCACCAAATTTTCACAACTGATCGGGCTGTGCGTGATTCAGGCTTTCTGGATGGCTTTTTTTGTGAAGTCGGTCTGCGGATTTCCGGGCTCTTTGCTGGAGCAGGTTGTGATTCTGTTTGCTGCGGTGCTGGCGATGAGCAGCACCTGTCTGGCTATTTCAGCGGCTTGTGCCTCGCCTGAGCGAGCATCATTACTGGCGATTTATCTGGTAGGATTCCAGTTGCCACTTTCGGGGGCTGCCCTGGCTCTGCCGGAATGGCTGTCGCTGGCCTGTCGCCCTTTCATTGCCGCGTACTGGGGTTGGAGCGGCTATCTGAAGACTTTGGAAACCACGCGGCACTACGATATTGTGAAACAGGCCAGTGAAACCTATATCGCTTCCTACAACGCCTGTCTGACTGTGCTGGCGTTGCACGTGGTCCTGTCGCTGATGGCGGCCTGGTATTTTACCGGAAGATCCAAAATGGCCTGAAATATTTTGCAGCCCGTCCCGGTTTTAAAGGGGGCTGGATCCGGATAGAACGCTGTCTGTTGCAGAGCAAGTGAAAATGCTTCAGACAGAAGCATGTCAGTAACTGCCTGGAAAAGGCGGTGCCCGGGATAGGTTCAGCAGTGAGCAGGAATTTCCCGAACCGGGGTCGTGAATTTTGTGCAGGTTCTTATTTGCTGTGATTCCCAGCAATGCACTCGTTAGCGAATAACGGATTGCTATTGACAGCAGCCACTTAATGTTAGAAAACTTAGGAAGTCCGGAACAGTTATAATTGCGGGTTAGCAATTGCTCGCAGAATGCTCGAAAAATGACAACCCTCAGCACAGCATTCAGGGGTATGCTTATCGCCACATTGGCGATGAGCTGCGCGTCCGTAGTGCGGGCAGATTTTTTTGAGATCAACAGAATCAAATATCATGACACGCTCACCAAGGACGGAGTAGGTGTCTGGTCGATTATCAAACCGGCTGATAAAGACCAGAAGATCAGGCGCAAGAATGCGGTCTTTGTTCCTTGTCTGGAAGTCAGGGTCGAGGTCGAAAAACAGACCAACACGGCCGGACTCATCGCCAAAGCATATTTCTTCAGGGACGATGAGGAAAAACCTGAGGTGGTTCTTTTCGAGCCGTCCAAATCCGGAGTGAAAGACAAACCCAAATCTCGTTTCAGATTACCCCTGATCATGGAACCCGAGGTGGAATACCGGGTATTTTTTGCAATCCCGCAAGCGCTCAGGGAAACCTTCGGGGAATACTCGGTACTGTTGGTTTTTGGGGACCGGCATGAAATAGCGGCGAAATCGTATCCCTCCTCCAGCTATCCTCCGGAGAGGTATACCTTTGCTGAAAAGGCGATCTATGAAAATCCTCCCGAAGTCTTCGTGGACCGCAAAGAGGCCATGAATCCGCTGACCGAACTGGTGGTGAAAACAAGAAACCCGAACCACCCGCAAATCACCATTTTCGTCCGGCCTCCCAAGGGGATGACGGACGGCTCACAAGCCAGAGGCATGCTGGCATGGTGTGTCCTGGCTCACCAGGTTGATGGTATCCGGCGGATGTTGCAGGGTCTGGATGACCAGAGTGAGCTGAGTGGTCTGACCACTTTTGCTGATAAACACCAGTTTGCACTGATGGCGTGGGGGTCCCGTTCCATCTGGAATCCGGGTAAAAACTATGATGAATACACCAAAGAAGATTTCGAGCAGTTGGATAAATCGTTCAGCCTGGTCGCGGATGCATGGGAGGATGGGGTGCAGAAGTTGCATCGTAAATATGGCCTGCCCAACCATAATTTTTTTCTGGTGGGCCAGTCCGGCGCGGCCCAATGGGCACACCGGCTGGCATTGCGGAAACCGGAGTATTTCCATGCGGTCCAGGTGCACATCCCCAGCAGCTTCGATAAGCCGACCCCGGCAGCCAGTCGAATTTTGTGGTGCCTGACCACCGGTGAACTTGAATCCGGTTATGAGAGGTCCAAGCGGTTCTTCATGGATTGCAGGAAATTGGATTACCCGATCATTTATAAGGCCTATATGGGGGTCGGCCACTCCGGAACAGCGGCATCCCGGAATATGCGGCAGAAGTTTCTGGAATATGCGGCAGGGCTGATAGAGGAGCGGCAGACTTATGAAGCACTGCTGGCAGATACATTCGGACAGGACAGGATTCCCGATGGTCCATGGCCGGCATGTTATCGAAATCCGGAATATGTGGGTGATATCGTGAATCAGGACTTATTCCCGGTTGCAGACAAAGACATGGTGCCGCCGGGATTCCGGGTGCCTCTGGCAGATAAACGACTGGCGGATGCGTGGGAGCGGCAGAAGTAGTGGAATCATTTTACTTCAATGACAGCTGGCGGATGGACTGGGGTCTGGGCAATCCCAATAAAACTGCCGCTTTGATCGCCATGATGATGGTGGCGGTCTGGGGACTGGCGTTTATCCGGCGATGGGGATTCTGGCTGGCACTCACACTCTTTGCCGGACTGGGAGTCTGCCTGGTACATACGTTTTCACGGGGCGGTATGGTGGCGTTATTCTTCGGCATGATTCCCCTGTTATGGATGGCGTGGCGGTGTCGTATCAGCAGGGTCCAGATCATCGGGCTTGTGATAGCGGCATGGGTGGTGATAGGAGCCGCTGTCGGATTCCAGGCGCATCAGCGATATACCCAGGGGATCATTCAAGAGGATCGCTCCATTACCAACCGCTTGGCGATCTGGGAGATGGCTCCTCAGATGATGCGAGATGCACCGGGAGGGTGGGGGATTGGTAATTCTGGAAACGCTTATTGTCAATGGTATCAGCCACTAGATCGTACGGAGGGTTACAGAACGTTGGTGAACAGTCATCTGACCTGGCTGGTGGAGCTGGGGTTGCTGGGGCGCTATGCCTACCTGCTGTTTTGGTTAGTGGTTCTAACGCTATGCATTCCATCATCGAAACAGCTATGGCTGGCGATTCCTTTGGGTATTTGGATCATTTTTGGAACATCAGCAGTTTTTAGTTCAGTAGCGGAGTCCAAGCCGCTTTGGATATTACCGTTGTTATCGTTGGTAGTAGTCATCGTTTACAGAGCGAAACAAGCTCAATGGTTAGACTGGCGCTTGTGGTGTTTGCCCCCATCCCTGGCCGCCATTCTTCTAGTCTCTATCATGTTATGTCCCAGTCCTGCCACTACAGCTCCAGTGTATTTTACTCAAGGGGTAATTTATGTTGGAGACCGGAATCCCGAATCATTCCTGCTATATGAACGCAGCTTGTTTGGCAATCAGCCGGGACGAACATTCAGGCACTTTATGTCTGAGAAGGAAGTGTCTGAGTTTGCTTTGATTATGAATGCTGAAAGCATTCCGGAAAATAAGGAAGGTAAGTTGATATTGGGAGGGAAACTGACACCTGACTGTCTCGATCAAATACGTGACCGGGCCATACGATATGACAAAATTACAGTCATTAATCCGACATTCACACCCCGGCAGCTTTTTGTTGAGTTACCTGATATTGACAAAATAAATGTTATCTTTGGCGAATTTTTTCATCAGGGACCTAAATCAGTCTGGGAGCAAAGTTTTCCGGACGCGGTGATGACTCTGCAGGGAGTCGGGAGTTATATCCCGACCTGGCCGGCGATCTGTACAGGGTCCAGCAACTACGAGGGAATTTGATTATGGATACGCAACTTTACATCAAAGAACTGAAAAACGACCTGATCAAGATAAGTATTCTGGCCACCATATGTGCTTGTGTGGGGCTGGCTGGGAACCAACTCAGAGACAGACCATTGCCACTGGTCTATCAGTCGAAACAGGAACGACTCAATACGACAGTATTAAAAATGAGTCAGGAGCGGTCGGTGAATAATCAAGTCGGGCAACTTGCCGCTCAGTCTACTGAAGAGCTGCCGGACATACTGTCGCTGGATGAAGTCAGTGAGATTGTTGATAAGGGAAGTGTAATCATCCTGGATGCCAGACCTGAAGTCTTTTACCGCCTGGGGCACATTCCAGGTTCACTCAGTTTACCTAGGGACGATTTCCAAAAAGGATACAATAAAATCAAAAGCCGGCTGGAGATAAATAAGCATCAGTCCCTGATAGTCTATTGCTCCAGTTCCTCCTGCCAGGACAGTGGTTTGATTGTATCCGCTCTGGAAAAATTAGGGTATCAGCATATTTCCGTTTTTAAAGGCGGCTGGTCGGAGTGGCAGAATGCCGGGCTTCCGGAGGAGACCGTAGAGTGAAAGCATTTTTGGTTCATCCTATATTTTTATGGGGCTTGCGACTTGTTCTTGCGGGGGTGTTTATCTATGCCGGAATCCTGAAAATAGGCGACCCGCTGGCCTTTGCAGACAATATCGACCAGTATCAGTTGCTACCGGACGCATGCATCAATGTCATTGCGCTCTCGCTACCGGTTTTTGAGGTTTTATCCGGGGTGATGCTGCTTACCGGTCGGTTTGACCGTCTGGCATCCGGCTCCATTGTAGTTATGGCCGTGATTTTTGCGATCGCACTAACTTCTGCAATTGTCAGGGGGCTGGTAATCGACTGTGGCTGCTTTGGATCGTCAGAACCGGACCGGTGGAGTGCCTGGTGGGCGTTAGGCCGGGATCTGCTGATTCTAGCAGGGGCAGGGTGGATTTATGCCCGCAAGCTCCGCATTTAGCCAGTTACTGTATGGTTATTTCCCTAAAAAGTGACTGGGCTCATGACCTGTATGTCTATGATTACAATAATAACTTTTTGTAAGTCGTTGTAAAAATTAAAGTTAGGTGAAATACGCTTAAATTTCTTTAATAGTTAGGTAGATTTAAAAAATATTGCATGTTAGGAAAATAGGGAGCATAACAACTAAGAATAAACAAGAAGGTACTTAAACTATGAAAAAAATTCTTATTACGGTCGCTGTGATGTGGGGAGCTGTGGTTACGATCTATGCCATGCAGATGCGGGCAGATCTTGAATCCGGCAAGGTCAACAAAATCATTAAATTGAGTGGAGAAGGAGCCGGTTGCAGCAGCTCCAGTTCCAGTTCCAGCGAATAAAGAAAAGTGAAGCTCACATCTGCAAAATCGATCTGCCTAACCCTAGCTGCTATCAGTTTGGGGCAGGCAGGTCTGCTTGCCGGGTGTGGAATAGATTGGTCTTTGCCCACATTTCATTTTCCTGATGTTAATCGTCATGGGATTTTATCTTATTATGAAAAAATAGGTGAAGTGGAAATGGGGCAGAACCAAATTCCGATTCATATTCATTTCAAATCAGATCGAAAAAGTAGTTCTCCCTATGCGGGATACGGTTGGACAGTTCCTTTGTTGGAAAGTCGCATGGTTCAGGTCAATGAGAATGAATTTACGATGTGGCAGCCGGAAGGGCGCTTCAGGACTTTCGGGCGTGATAGTAAGAACCCTAATTTGCTGAATGGCCAAGGAGGCTGGAAAGCCGAAATTCGTGGAGATATCATCCATGCGTATGCGGATTGCGGTTGGAAGTTGAGTTTCAGGAACGGACGCATTTTAAGTATGGGGACACCCGATGGTAAGAGCTTCCGTTATGATTACCAGAATGGACTGGTGAGCCGTATTCGAGGGCAGGGAGGATCAGGAACGGTTCTTGAGGTAATTCGTGATGGATACGCCGAAGGAGTGACAAAGATCAAAATAGGGGATCAGACGATTGGTTTGAAGTTAGGAGAAAAACCGAGAATCGAGCGAATCAACGGTCAAAATTTAGTGGGCGGTATAGATCAGAGTCTGACTAGTATCATCAAAAATGGAGCAGAAGATAGAGTAATATCTTATGAGGTAGAGCCTTCCAACATCGTCCCGACATTCCAGCCTTCAGTCGGGCGAAAAGTGACAACTCAAGCAGGCACTGGCTTTGTAGTATCTGATGGAGATTGGAAGTATCAGATACAGCCTGATGAAAAGCATACTTGGAACAGTTCAGCTATTACCAGAACCAACAGTAAAAAAGAAAATGAGTTTTGGCATATGGACCATAGTAAGGGTAAGAAGTTCGTTAAATCAGCTGATGGAACTATCAGAACTGAGCAATGGTTTACTAGTGGATTAGGTAAAGGCTATCTTAGAAATATTACGGAAGGTAAAGGTAATAAAATAAGAGAAATATATTACAACCGTATCGATGAGAAAGGAAGAATCGTTCGCGCCAAACGAAATTTTTATACCGACGAACTTACAATTGAGTATAAAGATGAAAATTCCAAGAAGAAAAAGGCAGTCAAAATAGGAGAACTTGAGTATCAGTATGGAAAAGCTGATTCAATAACTAAAGTTATTAATAACGGTATCGTTGCTTTAGAGTTTAAACCGATGGCAAACTAACAAAAGGAGAAAAAAATGAGTTGTAACAAAAAGACAATAATTACGAGACTAGTAATGCCAATTATGGTTTTTGCTATGAGTATAAGCGGGAACTGTGCAGAGCTAGTTGAAATAGAGGAGCTGAAACATATTAAAGGGATGGCCTGTGAATGTGTCGAAAATTTAGGGCCCTGCCAATACAGTGGTCTTAAAGGAGGTTGTCTCATCAGTAAATTTGAGGGTGACGAATGCGATCAGGTCAAAGACGGCCCCAAAACAAATTACCAGTGTAAAGTAAACGATAGTGATGGGGCAAATACGTGTGATCCTGGCACTACATGGTGCTATCGTCTTAAAGAAGGAACATGCAGAGAATCCAGAATTCAACCTATACCAATATATGTAGCTTTGGTGTGCGACACTGGATCTGCAGTTCCTAGAGGGAGTTCAGGAGACGCAAATGGAGGTCCCTGCTTTTAATGTAATTTAACCATTTAAATTGTAAGAAAAACTCCCGCATTTACTTAAATTAAATGCGGGAGTTTAGTGTTCACAATACTATACTGTTTAGCATGAAATTTTTATTATTTTTTTGTTCTTTGAATTTAATTTTTGCATCAGATTTGTATGCAAATGAATTAGATAGAATTGAAAACATTATCTT
>JBCDJI010000024.1:0-19707 GCA_038748025.1 Verrucomicrobiota bacterium | reverse complement strand
TCCCGCTCCAAATACGGGGTTAAGAAGCCTAAGGGCGATAAGTAAAACATTTAAGGAATTATTATTATGGCACGTCGACGTCGCGCAGCAAAACGCACTATTGCATCGGACCCTATGTTCGAGAGCCATGTAGTGGCAAAACTAGTGAATACCGTCATGTGTGATGGCAAAAAATCCACCGCTCAGGGCGTGGTATATGATGCCATCGAGCAGGCAAACGAAAGCTCTACAGACGCCAGTCCGCTGGACGTTCTCAATAAGGCGATCGATAACGTGAAACCACGCCTGGAAGTGAAGTCCCGCCGTCTCGGTGGTGCGACCTACCAGGTGCCGGTGGAAGTTCCTGTGGAGCGCCAGCTCACGCTGGCCATGCGTTGGATGGTTGGAAATGCACGCGGTCGCCGCGGGGTTCCATTCTCCAAGGCACTGGCTAACGAAATCAAGGAAGCTGCGGTCGGACAGGGTAACGCGATCAAGAAGCGTGACGATGTTCACCGCATGGCTCAGGCCAACAAGGCATTCGCCCACCTGCGCTGGTAATTTTAAGAAAGTCTCACCGGATAGAATCATGATTATGGGAACACGTGCATACAGCCTGGAAAGGACCCGGAATATCGGGATCTGTGCGCATATCGATGCGGGTAAGACGACCCTCACCGAACGTATCCTGTTCTACACCGGCATGGTTCACAAGATGGGTGAAGTTCACGATGGTTCCGCAGTCACCGACTGGATGGAACAGGAGCGTGAGCGCGGAATCACCATCACTTCTGCAGCCACCACCTGCTTCTGGCCGGTGAAGACTGAAGAAGGCATGGCTAAGGTGTTTGATAACACCAAAAACCGCATCAACATTATTGATACCCCGGGACACGTGGATTTCACCGCTGAAGTCGAACGTTCCCTGCGGGTGCTGGACGGAGCCATCGCGGTTTTCTGTGGTGTAGCCGGTGTTCAGCCTCAGTCCGAAACGGTCTGGCGTCAGGCCACCAAGTATCAGGTGCCACGCATCGCATTCATCAATAAGATGGACCGCACCGGAGCGGACTTCAATGCAGCGATCGCATCCATGCGTGACAAGCTCAACGCACCAGCCTGGCCGGTTCTCATCCCGCTGGGTGCTGAAGAGGACCTCAAAGGCCAGATCGATGTGATTAACCAGAAGGTGATCACTTACAGCGATGACGACATGATGGGCTCCACTTATGAGTTGAGCGATGTTCCGGCAGATCTGCAGGACATGGTGGCTCAGGCCCGCGAAGAACTGATCGAAGCACTGGCAGATCGCGATGACATCATGGCTGAAATCTTCCTCGGTGACGAAGAGCCGACGGCCAAAGACATTAAAGAAGCGATTCGTCGCCAGACGATCGCCAACACGTTTGTTCCTGTGGTCGGTGGTTCCGCCTTCAAGAACAAGGGTGTGCAGGCACTGATGGACGCCGTGATTGATTACCTGCCGAGCCCGTTGGATATTCCGGTCGCTATCGGCCATAACCCCGACGATGCGGAAGCCAATGTCGAAGCCCCGACCAAAGATGATGCCAAGTTCTGTGCGCTGGCATTCAAACTCTTTGCCGATCCGTTTGTCGGTAAACTGATTTACTTCCGTGTTTATTCCGGAACGCTCAAAAAGGGCGACACCATCGTAAACCCGCGAACCGGTAAGAAAGAGCGCATCAGCCGCCTGATCCAGGTGCAGGCTGACAAGCGGGAAGAGCTTGATGAGGTATTTGCGGGTGACATCGTTGCGACGGTTGGACTCAAAGACGTCAAGACTGGCGACACTTTCAGTGATCAGGGCTTCAAGATCATTCTCGAACCGCCGAGTTTCCCGGAGCCGGTGATTTCCATGGCGATTGAGCCGAAAACTCAGGCAGACCGTGATAAACTGGGTGATTCCCTGCAGCGTCTGGCTGAAGAAGATCCGACCTTCCAGGTACAGAGTGATGAGGAAACCGGCCAGACCATCATTAAAGGGATGGGTGAACTGCACCTCGACATCATCTGCGATCGCCTGAATCGTGAATTTAATGTGAAGACCAACGCAGGTGCGCCGCAGATTGCCTATCGTGAAACCATCACGCAGCAGGCAGATGGCGAAGGCAAGCTAATCAAACAGTCCGGTGGCCGTGGTCAATATGGACACGTCATTCTGGATATCGCCCCGGTCGAACGAGGCAAAGGGATTACCATCGAGGACAAAGTGGTCGGTGGTAATATTCCGAAGGAATTCATGAGTGCCGTCCGCAAAGGGATCCAGGAAGGTCTGCTCAATGGTGTGGTGAACGGCAGCCAGGTCATCGATGTTCACATCAACATTCTCGATGGAAGCTCACACGATGTGGATTCCAACGAACTCGCTTTCAAACTGGCTGCCCAGTTCGCACTCAAAGATGCGATGGACAAAGCCGGACCGGCACTGCTCGAACCGATGATGAATGTGGAAGTCATCACTCCGGACGAGTATCAGGGAGATATTTTAGGGGACATCAACCGCCGCCGCGGTCAGATCAACGATGTTACCTCCAAGGACGAAACGACTACGCTCGAAGCGCAGGTTCCGCTGGCCGAAATGTTCGGCTATGTGAATACGCTGCGCTCCCTGAGCCGCGGTCGTGCCGCGTACTCCATGGAGCCCTCACATTTCGAACAAGTTCCGCAGGGAACACTGAATCAACTCATGGAACAAAAAGGTTACTAGACCAACTAGAAGGCATTTATTATGGCAGCTACAACAATTCGCATACGACTCAAAGGCTTTGACTATCGCCTGATCGACAAGGCAGCGACTGAAATCAGTGAAACGGCCGTCCGCACCGGATCCCGCGTTGCTGGTCCCATCCCATTGCCGACCAAAATCGAACGCTACAGTGTTAACCGTTCACCTCACGTAGATAAAAAGAGCAGTGAAGCATTCGAAATCCGCACGCATAAGCGACTGCTGGATATCGTGGAACCTTCCGCCAAGACCGTGGATGAGTTGAAGAAACTCAACCTGCCTGCCGGTGTGGATATCACCATCAAGATCTGACGTGACCCGATAGAAGAGCAAAGCAGAAGAACGCGAAGAAGATATTTTTAACAGGAGACAAGAATGAGTATTGGAATTTTAGGTAAGAAAGTCGGGATGACCCGGATTTTCGATAAGTCAGGAGCCTCGGTGGCTGTGACGGTGATCGAAGCCGAGCCGAATGAAGTCACTCAGGTGAAAACCGCCGAGAAGGAGGGCGTGAATGCCGTTCAGGTCGGGTTTGACGAGATGAAAGAAAAGTCCGCATCCAAGCCGATGCTGGGTCACTTCAAAAAAGCCGGCGTGAAGCCGAAGCGTAAGCTCAAGGAATTCCGTCTCCAAGATGGTGAAGAAACCCTCGAAGTGGGCGCCACCATCGGTGTTGACCGTTTTGAAGAAGGTCAGCTGGTAGACATCATTGGTCTTTCCAAAGGACGCGGTTTCCAGGGTGTCATGCACCGCTACAACTTTGCAGGTCAGCGTCAGACTCATGGTTCTAAAATGCACCGCCGCACCGGTTCGGTCGGGGCAGGCTCCACTCCGGGTCTGATCTGGAAGAACCAGAAGATGCCGGGTCACATGGGAACCACTAAAGTCACCGTCCAGAACCTCAAAGTGATGCAGGTGCGCGGCGAAGACAACGTGATCCTGGTTAAAGGTGCCGTTCCGGGGGCTAAAGGCAGTTACATCATGGTTCGTGACGCCATCAAAGGGCAGAAGAACGGTAAAGATGGAGATAAGAAATAATGAGCGCTAAAGCATTGGATTTTTCAGCAGCTGAGTCTGCACTGGGCGTGAAACTGATCCCGAACGGAATCGGAACCCAGGCACTGCATGACACCGTGGTCGGCTACCGTGCCAACCGTCGTCAGGGCAATGTGGCGACCTTGACCAAAGCCATGGTCAACGGCTCCGGCAGCAAGCCCTATCGCCAGAAGGGCACTGGTAACGCACGTGCCGGTTACATCGCTTCCCCGATCCGTCGTGGTGGTGGTGTGGTTTTCGGACCCCAGCCGCGCGATTACTCGCAGAAACTGCCTAAGAAAGTTCGCCGTCTTGCATTGCGTAAGGCTGTCAGTGAAGCAGCCAAGAGCGGAAAGCTTTTCTCGGCTTCCGGTCTGAAGCTGGATGCGCCAAAGACCAAGGAACTGGCAGCATGGATTAAGAAAAGCAAGCTGGCTGAGTCCCTGCTGATCATCACTAACGATGTGAACCAGGCACTGGTGCTCTCCGCACGTAACATGCCGAAAGTTGTCGTCATGCACGCTGCCGAAGTGAACGCCGAGCAAATTCTGCGTCCGAAGCATGTCGTAGTGCTCGATGACGCGACTAAAACTCTTGCCGAAAGGATCAAATAAGATGAGAAACCCATACGATATCATCAGAACGGCTCGCATCACCGAAAAGACCACCGGTCTGACCGAACTGAATAACAGTTACGTGTTCGAAGTGGACACCAAAGCGACCAAGATTGAAATTTCAGAAGCCATTCAGACGATCTTCAAAAAGAAGGTCGAGCGTGTGAACACGATGAATGTCAGAGGGAAGAAAAAGCGCCTGCGCACGGCCAACTACGGAACGACTCCACGTTGGAAGAAAGCGATTGTGACGCTCAAAGAAGGCGAGTCCATCGACCTGGTATAAACACCTAAGTGAATTTGCAAGGAGACTAAAACCATGCCATTAAAAACATTTAAACCGATCACTCCGTCCCAGCGTTACGCTGAGCTGGCAGACAACTCGGACCTCACTGTAGGCAATCAGCCTGAGAAGTCCCTGCTGCGCCCGCTCAAGAAAACCGGCGGACGTAACAACAATGGCCGTATCACCGCACGTCACCGTGGGGGAGGGCATAAGCGCAAATATCGCGTCATCGACTGGAAGCGCAATCGCCGCGATGAAGCCGCGGAAGTACTGACCATCGAATACGATCCGAACCGCACCGCACGTATTGCTCTGGTGGAATATCCGGACAAGGAACGCCGTTACATCGTCGCTCCGGATAATCTCAAAGTGGGTGATAAGATTGTTGCTGGCGAAAAGGCTGCTCCGAAAGTGGGAAACTGCCTGCCACTGAAAGCGATTCCGGTGGGTATCGAAATTCACAACATCGAAATGATCCCGGGCCGTGGTGGACAGATCGTCCGGTCCGCAGGATCTGCAGCGACCTCCATGGGATTCACCGGCGGTTATGCTCAGATCAAACTGCCTTCCGGTGAGATCCGCCAGATCAATAAGGATTGTTATGCCGTGATCGGGCAGGTCAGCAATGTTCAGCACGAAAACGTCGTGCTGGGTAAAGCCGGGCGGAACCGCTGGAAAGGCATCCGACCACAGACTCGTGGTATGGCCATGAACCCGGTCGATCACCCGAACGGTGGTGGTGAAGGTAAGAGTAAATCCGGTGGTGGACGCCAGCACCTGTGTTCCCCGTGGGGCAAAGTGGCACGCGGGTTGAAGACTCGCCGTAAGCACAAGTCCTCGAATAGCTTCATTGTTCAGAACCGTAAGAAAAAATAAGGAATTAAGTTATGCCTCGTAGTTTGAAAAAAGGACCGTTCGTCGATTACCACTTGCAGGAGAAAATCGACAAGGCGAACAAGGAAGGAAGCAAGAAGCCGATCAAGACCTGGTCGCGCCGCTCGATGATCACCCCGGAATTCGTGGGTCACACCTTTATGGTTCACAACGGAAAAACATTTAACTCGGTTTTTGTAACCGAAAACATGGTGGGACATCGCCTCGGGGAATTTTCTCCGACCCGTATCTTCAGACGGCATGGCGGTCACACTGAAAAAGCTGGTAAGTAATCAGCGATGGCAGGAAAGCCTACAGGAAGAGTGGGCTGTATGGTGGGGATGATTGTGCTGAGCGCAGTCGCTCCTTGCCTCGGAGCGGAAGAAGCTCCGATTAGATCTTTAACAGACGATAGTGAAGAGGTTACGAATCTGAAAACTCAGATTCGACGACTCGAAGAAAGTTTGGCTCTGGCTAATACAGAGGCTGATTACTTCCACCAGCAGTGGCTGGAACTTCGGTTGAAAGTGGAAGCGCTGGGAATTGAAGCGCTTACGGCCAGCGAAAAAAGCCTTGAGGAAAAGAATATTCGTTTATTGGGAGATTTGTTCCGAAGCGAAAAGAAGAATGTAAGTTTGGAGAATGCCGTTAAGGATTATCTGGCGGTCGATGAGGCTTATAAAAAGGCGCGCCCGATGGAAAAAGCGAGGGTGCGCGCGGAACTGGAGGCAGCCCGCCGGACGCTGCTGACGTTGCTGCTGGATAAGGAAGCAGACGTCAACGTGGCAGCCAACCTGAACGAAGGTCAGGTGACCATCTTCGATGTGGAGACCGGAATCGCTATCGTAAATTTTGGAAGAGCCCAGGGGGCCATGGTCGGAACTCCTTTCCGGATACTGGAAGGGAATGACGTCATTGGTCGTTGCCGGTTGATTGAAGTGCGAGAGTACCTCAGCGCCGCCCTGGTCGAAGATTTGGTAAAAAACAAAAACGTGCAGCCGGGGAACCGGTTGCTCATGGACACAGTGAAATAAAAAGTTATGGCAGTAAAAGCAGTCACAAAATATACGCGTATGTCCGCCTTCAAGGCGCGGAACGTCGCACGGCATATTCAGGGCAGACCCGCTCTGGACGCGCTGGAATTATTGGAATTTTACCCGCAGAAAGCAGCACGGCTCATTGGCAAAACGCTGAAGAGTGCAATCGCCAATGCGGAGAACAACGATGCGCTGGATCCGGCGACCTTGATTGTCAAGGAAGCTACGATCGGTGAAGGTCCTACCTTTAAGCGTTTCCGCCCGAAAGCACGCGGATCCGCCGGACCGATCCGTAAACGTACCAGTCACATCCGGATTATTTTGGACGAACGGACAGAAGCTCCTGCTCCTAAGCCAGAGAAAGCTAAGAAGAAAGCTGCGGACAAGAAGACTGCTGCGAAAAAGCCGGCTGCCAAGAAAACGGCTGCGGCTAAAAAAACTGCGACAGCCAAGAAAGCTGCCAAGAAAACAACGGATAAAGAAAGTTAAGTTATGGGACAGAAAGTTCATCCAATCGGATTTCGTGTCGGAGTACATCGCAACTGGCGTTCACTCTGGTATGCCAACAAGAAAGATTTCCCGATCTTTGTTAACGAAGATTACCGCATTCGTCAGTTCCTCAAGAAACGTCTGGCTACCGCCGCTGTTTCCAAGGTGCTCATCGAACGTGCCACCAATCGCCTGCGCGTGAATATCTTCACCGCCCGTCCTGGCGTGGTAATCGGACGTAAAGCTTCCGAGCTCGACAAGATCAAAGAAGAGATTCGCGCACTGGTTCCCAACCGTGATGTCATGGTCGACGTGAAGGAAGTGAAGAATCCGGAACTCGACGCACAGCTGGTGGCCGAAAACATCGCGCTGCAGCTCGAGCGTCGTATTGCTTTCCGTCGTGCGATGAAAAAGTCGCTTCAGACCACCATGGACTTCGGAGCCGAAGGAATTCGTGTTCGTTGTGCGGGCCGTCTGCAGGGTGCGGAAATCGCCCGTGCGGAAGAATACCGCCAGGGTAAAGTGCCTTTGCATACCCTGCGAGCCAACATCGATTATGGAACCGCCGAAGCCAGCACCCCGGCTGGAATCATCGGTATCAAAGTATGGATTTGTTTAAAGGAGGAAGCTGCGAAGACCGCTGCTTAATTTGATATGCCATTATTACCAAAACGCGTCAAACATCGTAAACAGCAGCGTGGCTCACGTGCTGGAAATGCGAAACGTGGAACCTCTCTCGCTTTCGGTTCGTATGGACTGCAGGCTCTGGATCGTGGTTGGATTACCAACACCCAGATCGAAGCTTGCCGTGTTGCCATCAACCGTAACATGAAACGTAAAGGGAAACTCTGGATCCGTGTATTCCCGGATAAGCCGGTATCCAAGCGCCCGCCTGAAACTCGTATGGGTAAGGGTAAATCGAATCCGGAATACTGGGTAGCCGTGATCCGTCCTGGACGGATGCTTTTCGAAGTCGATGGACTCCCTGAGTCGATTGCCCGTGAATCGATCCGTCTGGCAGCCAACAAGCTGCCGATCCGGACCCGCTTTATCACCCGCGAAAGGAAACTGGTAGCATGAAGAACGAAGAATTACGTGGAATGACTGATGCCGAACTGAACGTGAAAGTTCAGGATCTGCAGCACGAACGCCTGAACCTGCGCATCCAGCAGCAGAGCGGACAGCTCGAACGTCCGACTCGCCTGCAGGAAATCCGCAAAACCATCGCCCGCATCGAAACCATCCGCAGCGAACGCCGACTGGCTGCTGCGACTGAGGCGGCTAAATAAATTTAACATAGTTGTTGCATATGAGTGAATCCACTGTAGAACAATCCGCTCCCGAATCCTCTAACGTAGAGAGTACGGGTAGTGCAAGAGAGCGCGTCGGAATCGTAGTTTCCGACAAAACGGAGAAGACGATCGTGGTCGAAGTGACCCGCCGTGTTCCTCATCCGCTCTATAAGAAAATTATTAAGAAGTCCCAACGTTACCATGCACATGATACTGATGGTAAAGCAGTTGTGGGCGACCGCGTCAGCATTGAAGAGTGCCGTCCGGTAAGCAAGCTCAAGCGCTGGCGCTTGAAGGAAATACTGAAACACTAAGGAATTGAAATGATTCAACTACTGTCATGGTTAGATGTAGCCGACAACTCGGGCGCACGACGCGCTCAGATGATCGGTGTAATCGGCAAGCGGACCAAAACCGCTGGAGTGGGTGATATTATCACCGCCAATATTAAAGAGGCAGCTCCCGACGGAACAGTCAAGAAGAGCGAAGTGGTTCGTGCGGTTGTCGTGCGCACCTCCGCTCCTGTGAGACGTCCGGATGGATCTATCCTGCGCTTCGATAACAACGCGATTGTGGTCATCGACAAGGATCAGAACCCTCGCGGAACTCGTATCTTCGGGCCGGTGGCTCGTGAGCTGCGTGATAAGAACTTCATGAAGATCATTTCTTTAGCACCGGAGGTACTGTAATGAGCACGATCACTATCCCTAGAAAATATCATGTGAAGCGCAATGACGAAGTTACCGTCATCAGCGGAGCTCATAAAGGCAAGTCTGGTCGCGTCCTCCAAGTATTGCGTGGCAGCGCCCGCGTTATCGTGGAAGGTGTGAACGTTCGCAAGAAAGCGATCCGTCCGACCCAGGACAATCCCAAAGGCGGATTTGAAGAGAAGGAAACTGCGATTCACGTCTCCAACGTAAAAGTCACGAAATCGGCTACGGCAGACAACAAAGCCGGTGATAAGAAAAAGAAAAAGTAACGCATCGAAGGCTTATATATGGACATCGTAGATTTTAGAACAGATTACAAGGAGCGCATCATCCCCGCGTTGATGAAGAGCCGTGGTTACAAGAACATCACGGAAGTGCCCAAGATCCAGAAAGTAGTGGTCAACTGCTCCGTCGGATCTGCTGGCGACATCAAGGCAGCACTGGAAGATGCGGTGAACGACATTTCCACCATCACTGGACAGAAGCCGGCCAAGACCCGTGCTCGTCTGAGCATCTCCAACTTTAAGTTGCGTGAAGGGATGGAAATCGGCTGCAAGGTCACCCTGCGTGGAAATCAGATGTATGACTTCCTGATGCGGTTGATCTGCATCGCACTGCCCAGTATTCGTGACTTCCGCGGAGTTTCTCCGAAGGCGTTCGACGGACGTGGCGCATACACCCTGGGAATCAGCGACCACAGTATCTTCCCGGAACTGGAACTGGATAAAATTAAAAGACAACTCGGTATGGACATCACCATCGTAACGACTGGTAAGGATGCCGCCGAAACACGTGAACTGCTTGACCTCTTTGGCATGCCGTTCTCGGACAAAAAGCCGCAGGAGGTTGCGGCAGCTAAATAAGGAACAGACCTATGGCTAAAAAATCATGGATTGCTAAACAGAAGCGTAAGCCGAAATTCTCGTCTCGCGAGTACAACCGTTGCAGTATCACCGGTCGTCGTCGCGCTTACATCCGTAAATTCGGTCTCAGCCGTATTCAATTCCGGGAAATGGCCCTGCGCGGTGAAATCCCCGGAGTAACCAAAGCCAGCTGGTAATCAGGGAGAACAAGATAATGCAAACTGATCCTCTAGCAGATTTTATTACTCAGATCCGTAACGCTAACGCCGTGCTCAAGCCGGATGTGGTCACTCCGCATTCCCGCATGAAGGCAGATGTCGCTGACATCCTCAAGCGCGAAGGATTTATTGAAGATTTTGAACTCGAAACCGTTGACGGTAAGCAGAAGCTGCACGTGCGTATGAAAACCGCCGGCGCAGTCAAACCAATCAAGGGTCTCAAGAAAATTTCACGTCCCGGCCTGCGTCGCTACGTCGGCTCCAGCGATATCCCTAAAGTCCTTGGCGGACTTGGATTCGCCATCCTTTCGACCTCAAAAGGATTGATGACCGGCCAGGACGCACAAAAGGAAAACGTTGGAGGAGAGGTCCTCGTCTACGTCTGGTAATTAGTCATGTCACGTATTGGAAATAAAGCGATTGAAGTCCCCGAAAAGGTCAAAGTGACCATCGAGGGAAATGAAGTAAAGGTGGAAGGCCCGAAAGGCAACCTGTCTTATACGATGTCCGACCGTGTCTCTGCTAAATTTGAAGACGGTCAGATAACGGTGGGCCGTAAGGCCGAGACCAAGAAGGACAAGGCGTTCCATGGTCTGACCCGTTCCCTGATTCAGAACATGGTCACGGGAACCAACGAAGGCTTCAAGAAAACCCTGATTATCACCGGCGTCGGTTTCCGTGCCGCAGTGAAAGGGAATGAAGTTAATCTGGCACTCGGTTTCTCACACCCGATCAATCACCCGATCCCGGAAGGTATCAGCGTGAAGGTTGAAGAGACTACCAAGATCATCATTGAAGGAATTGATAAACAAAAAGTAGGCGCTGTTGCGGCAGATATCCGCAGCTACTACCCGCCGGAGCCTTACAAAGGTAAGGGCGTCCGCTACGATGATGAAGTCATCCGTCGTAAGGAAGGTAAGACCGCTCAAGGTAAATAATAGGGCACGTATACTATGAAAGCTGTTAAAAACACCAGAAAAGCCAGCCGTAACCGACTGCACAAACGCATTCGCCGCAAAGTAACCGGCACCCAGGAGCGTCTGCGCTTCAGTGTCTGTTTCACCGGTCAGCACATCTACGCTCAATTGATCGACGATGATGCCCAGAAAACCGTAGTGAGCGTCTCAACGACTGAAAAAGAACTGGCAGGCAAAAAGCTATCCCCGAACACCGCCGGTGCTCAGGAAGTCGGAAAACTGGTCGCGGAACGCGCCAAATCTAAAAAAATCGAAAACGTGGTCTTTGACCGTGGCGGATTTCGTTACACAGGAAAAGTAAAAGCCCTGGCTGATGCTGCACGCGAAGCTGGACTCAACTTCTAATTATTATGGCCGAAGAAGAAACAAAGAATACGAACGAAGCACCTGCTGCAGAAGCTGAAAAGGTAGAAACTGCAGCTGCCGCTCCGGCAGAAGAAACTCCGAAAGAAGCTGCTCCGGCTGAAGCCGCGGCACCATCTGCCGCTGACAAGCCGGCAGAAGCTTCAGCACCTGCTCAGGAAGCTCCTAAGGCAGAAGGCCGTAATGATCGCCGTGGACCGGGTGGACGCCCGAACAACCGTCGTGGACCGAAACCGGCTGCACCTCGTCGCGAAGATGACGGCATCATGGAGAAAGTTCTTTTCATCAACCGTTGTGCCAAAGTGGTTAAAGGCGGACGCCGTTTCAGCTTTAGTGCCCTGGTGGTGGTTGGTGACGGTGCCGGTAAAGTCGGTATCGGATTTGGTAAGGCTAACGAAGTTGCGGAATGCATCCGCAAAGCCAACGAAGCCGGGCGCCGCGAAATGGAGTCAGTCAACCTGGTTAAAGACACCATTCCGCACGAAATCATCGGTGAATTCGGTGGCAGCCGCGTTTTGATGCGTCCGGCTGCTCCCGGTACCGGTCTGATTGCTGGTGGTGGTGTCCGTGCGGTAGCCGAAGCTGCTGGAGTTAAAGATTTGCTGGCGAAGTCACTGGGTTCATCCAACCCGTCCAATGTGGCCAAAGCAGCACTGGAAGGTTTGCGTCAGCTGACGCTGAAAGAAGAAATCCTGCAGGCACGCGGTAAATAAACGCGGAACGATTTGGATTATTGAGGAAAATACGATGCAATTACATGATTTAAAACCACGTCCCGGAGCTAAGCACTCCACCAAACGTCTCGGCTGCGGAGAAAGCTCCGGCCACGGCAAAACCAGTGGTAAAGGACATAAAGGTCAGAAGTCACGTTCCGGTAGCGGTATTCGTGACGGATTCGAAGGTGGCCAGATGCCGATCTATCGCCGTCTGCCCAAGCGCGGTTTCAACAACAAGAACTTCAAAACCGTTTTTGCTCCGGTGAACCTGGGTTCGCTGGATGTGTTTGAGGATGGGGCCACGGTGGATACCGAAGCACTGGAAGCCAAAGGCCTGATCGGAGGCAGCTATGATAAAGTCAAGCTGCTCGGTAAAGGTGAACTGACCAAGAAGCTTACCATCAAGGTGGATGCGGCCAGCAAGTCCGCTGCGGAAAAAGCAGCCAAAGCCGGTGCGAAGGTCGAACTCGCTGAAGCGAAATAAGCCACTGAGTTACGGGATTAATTACTGATAAGGTCAAAGGCTATCCATGTTCTCCGCATTCGTTAATTGCTTCAAAATTCCTGAACTGCGTCAGCGTATTATCTTCACGTTGTCGTTGCTGGTAGTCGTGCGTCTGGGGGCAGCCATTCCGGTTCCCGGAATTAATCCGGCGGTACTGGGAGAATATTTTGCTACGGTCGTGAATCCCACCAAGGAAGGAAACATCTTCCAGATGGTGAATTTATTCAGTGGTGGAGCCTTTAAAAACTGTGCCATTTTCTCGTTGACGATCATGCCTTACATCAGTGCCAGTATTATTATGCAGCTGGCAACGGGTGTGATTCCCAGCTTGAGTAAACTGGCCCGTGAAGAGGGGGGGAGGCAGAAGATTACCCAGATTACGCGCGTCGGCACGCTGGTGCTTTGTCTGGTGCAGGGTTCTTTCCTGGCAACCGCATTTTTGAATCCGACCCAGCTGTTCCCCGGTATTCAGGAAGTCATGGCTACCATGGGACCGCTTGTGGTCGGCAACGAAGGATTGTTTGTTTTTACCACAATCATCACGCTAACGGCAGGAACCATGTTACTGATGTGGCTGGGTGAGCAAATCACCGATCGCGGGATCGGTAATGGGATTTCATTGATCATTACGGTGGGTATTGTGGCCGAGCTGCCGTCTGCACTGGTAGCCGGATGGCAGGTCTTTAATCCAGGGGCAGAAGCCGGACAGGGAATCAGTCCAGTTGTGATTGTGCTGCTGATCGCTTTTCTGTTTGCGGTGGTAGCCGGGGCGGTTGCAATCACCCAGGCCATGCGTCGGGTGCCGGTCCAATATGCGCGACAGGTGCGCGGTAATAAAGTGTATGGCGGACAGAGTTCTTACCTGCCACTGAAGGTCAACTACGCCGGAGTGATGCCGATCATTTTCGCCAGTATGATTTTTGTGTTTCTGGGAACGATGACCACTTTCGTATTCAAGAATTCAGAAGGTGCCTCCCGCTTTGTGTCTGCTTTGAATGACGGAACTCTCTATTATCTGGTATATGGTGGTATGGTTTTCTTTTTCTCTTATTTCTGGGTGGCCATGGTATTTAATCCGACGCAGATTGCAGACGACATGAAACGTAATGGTGGGTTTGTTCCGGGAGTCCGTCCGGGAGATCCCACGGCCCGCTTTCTGGACACCGCCATGACCCGCCTGACTTTTGCCGGTGCCGGCTTCCTGACCATTCTGGCAATTCTGCCCATGATGGTCAGTCGTATGCTGGAAGTGCCGATGATTACGGCTCAGTTTTTTGGAGGAACCGGATTGCTGATTATTGTCGGGGTCATGCTCGATACCATGCGCCAGATGGAAACTCACTTATTACAGCGCCACTACGACGGATTCCTGAAAAAAGGTAAAATCCGTGGTCGTTCCTCCATGGGGCCGACTGGAGGAGCAGCTACGGATACAGGAGATAAAACCGTGTGGTTGATTGCGCTGGTGGCCGTTATCATCATCGGCGGAGTGGTGACCAGTATCATACGCAGCATGTAATTTATATTTCTTGAATAATAAGCACTGAAAAGATCTGAAAAAACAAACTTCAGGATGGAAAAGAAAGGGCACGGAACAGGATAAAAAATTAAGAGAGCCTTGATAATGGCTTGCAAGGAAAGAAGACATTGATAATGTCCTTGCCCCATTATCGTGCTGGAACAAGTGATAAGCGGGTTCCGATTGGAGAAGAAAAATGAAAGTAAAAGCTTCCGTACGTAGAAGAACATCAGACTGCCAGGTGGTTCGCCGCAATGGCAAGGTATACATTATTAACAAAAAGAACCCGCGCCTGAAGCAGCGGCAAGGATAGGGTTGGAAGGCCATACGATTATGCCACGAATTATTGGAGTTGATATTCCCGGAGATAAGAAGCTGTTTGCTTCGTTACAGTACCTGTACGGGGTAGGGCCGACCCGAGCCGGCGAAATTTTAGAAGAAGCGGATCTGGATCCGAACATGCGGGCCAAGGAAATGACGGATCAGCAGATCAATCTGGTCATTCAGATCATGCAGAATCGCGGTTTCCTGATCGAAGGGGATCTGCGCCGTGAAATCCAGCAGAACCTCAAGCGTCTGCAGGCTATCAACTGTTACCGCGGGATTCGTCACAAGCGGGGTATGCCGGTTCGCGGGCAGCGCACTTCCACCAATGCCCGCACCCGCAAGGGTGCTCGCCGGACCGTAGGTGTGATTCGCAACAAGAATGCCAAGTCCGGTAAAGTGTAAGAATACAGAACAAGGAATTTACTTATGCCTGAAGAAAAGAAAACCGAGGCCAAAGCTGCCAAGAAAACAGAGGACAGCAGTCCTTCCATCAGCCTGAGTCTCGACGCGGAGATCGAAGTTCCCAAGGTCGTTAAAGCCAAGGGTAGCAAAAATGTTACCCACGGGATCGCGCACGTGCTGGCTACCTTCAATAACACCATCGTTACCATCTCGGACCGTTCCGGCAATGTGCTGGGCTGGTCCAGTGCCGGTAAGATGGGATTTCGTGGCTCTAAAAAGTCTACCGCTTACGTCGCGCAGGTCATTGCGCAGGATGCGACCAAACAGGCGATGGCTCACGGTTTGAAAGAATTGGAAGTTCGCCTGAAAGGACCGGGAAATGGACGTGAATCCGCTGTTCGTGCCTTCCAGGCCATGGGTATCGAAGTTTCCTCCATCACCGATGTGACTCCGGTCCCGCACAATGGCTGCCGCCTACGTAAGGCACGCCGCGTCTAATTTAGAAGAAATCAGGAAAGAATATTATGGCTCGTTACACAGGTCCCCGCAGTAAAATCAGTCGCCGCTATGCGACGCCGCTCTTTGATGATGAAAGAGTGCTGGAACGTCGCCCGACACCTCCCGGTGTGCACGGTGCGAAGCGTCAGCGCAAAAAATCCGACTATGGACTGGCTCTGGCTGAAAAGCAGAAACTTAAGTTCATGTATGGCGTCATGGAAAAGCAGTTCCGTAAGTACTTCGACATCGCCCTGCGCCGTCGTGGTGTGACCGGTGAAACCCTGTTGCAGCTGCTGGAACAGCGTCTGGACAATCTGGTTTATCGTTTCGGGTTTGCCACATCGCGTCGTGGAGCCCGTCAGATGGTAACGCACGGGCACATTCTGGTGAACGGAAAGAAAGTGGACATCGCCAGCTACAGCTGTCGCCAGGGAGATTTAGTGGAGGTTCGTAACAATGCCAAATCACGTCAGCTGGCAACGATCGCTTTGGAAGCCAATTCACTGGCTGAAGTTTCCGAGTGGCTGACACTGGATAAGGAGCAGTTCAAAGGCACCGTGGCACGCATTCCGTCCCGCGATGAAATTGCTCCGATTGTGAACGAACGACTCGTGGTGGAGTTGCTCTCACGCTGATTTTTTAACAACAATCATACAGGTCGTTGGTCCTGCACCGCCGGGTTGCGGATTGCAGGGGAACCCGGCCACTTAAAGGAAAACACGTCATTATGGCTATTAGATTAGGTAGATTCGAACTGCCGAACCGTCTGGAAAAAGTTGAGGACACGGCAACCGATACATATGCAACATTCATCGCTGAACCGTTTGAAGCAGGCTATGGACACACGCTGGGAAATTCCCTGCGGCGAGTGCTCATGAGCTCGCTCGAGGGTGCTGCCATTTCCTCAATCAAAATCGAAGGTGCCCAGCACGAATTCAGCACCCTGCCGGGTGTGATGCAGGATGTTACCGACATCATCCTCAACCTGAAGAAAATCAAATTCAAAGTCGCTGATCGCGAAACCCGCATGCTCTTCATCAACGTGAAGAAGCAGGGTGATGTGACCGCAGCAGACATCCAGCTGGAAACCGGCGTTGAAGTGGTCAACCCGGATCAGGTCATCTGCACACTGGATAAAGAACAGAAGTTTGAAGCCGAACTCGAGATTAAAGTCGGACGTGGTTATGCCTCCGGTGAAGACAATAAGCGTGAAGACCAGCCGATTGGTGTCATCGCGATTGACTCGCTCTTTTCTCCGGTGACTCGTGTCAAATACAGTGTTTCCGACACCCGTGTGGGAATGGTGACCGATTACGATAAGCTGAATCTGGAAATCTGGACGGATGGTCGCCTGACTCCGGATGAAGCCCTGCTGCAGGCTTCCGCAATCCTCAAGCATCACCTGGACATCTTTGTCGACTTTGATAAGGAACCGGTTGAGTTTGAAGAGCAGGAAGAGAAAGCTTCTACCCAGGACAGCGCGCTGAAGAAACTGCTCAACATGAGCGTCAACGAAATCGAACTATCGGTGCGTGCCGCCAACTGCCTGAACAATGCCAACATCACCACTGTGGGTCAGCTGGCGATGAAGTCCGAAGCAGAAATGCTCAAATACAGGAATTTCGGTAAGAAGTCTCTCAACGAAATTAAGGATAAACTCTCCCAGCTGGGATTGTCGCTTGGTATGAAGTTCGATGATGGACTGGTAGACCTGCCTCAGGAAGATGAGCCGGTCATGGTTGATTAAAAAAATAGGAAATCTCAAACATGAGACATCGTAAAAGAACTGTTAAACTGGGTCGCACCACTGATCATCGTGAAGCGATGCTGGCCAATTTAACCTGCAGCCTGATCAGGCACAACCGGATCAAGACGACGCTGGCCAAAGCCAAAGCGCTGCGTCCGTATGCGGAGAAAATGGTGACCCTGGGTAAAAAAGGATCGCTGCATGATCGCCGGATAGCGATCGCACGTCTGGACGGAAAGGTGGATGAAGTGCAGAAGCTCTTTACGGAAATTGCCCCACGTTTCAAAGACCGCGAAGGTGGTTATACCCGCATTCTGAAAATCGGACCCCGTCCTTCTGATGCGTCGTATATGGCCTATATCGAGTGGGTAGAAGGTGTCAGCAGCGTAACGAACGCTGCTGAGGAAGAATCTCCTAAAGAGGAAACGAAAGCCAAAAAGCCTGCAGCCCGGAAAAAGGCTGCCGATAAGGAAAAGGCACCTAAGGCAGAGGCAGAAAAGAAGTCTGAGTAAGACCTGCGCCATACCAACATTTAACCGGCTGTTGGCAGAATGCTGACAGCCGATTTTTTGTAGGATAAGGCGGTGTCCGGCCAAAGGCGGATTCATTTTTCTAGGCAAGACCTGAAGAAAGTCGCCCTGCAGCTATTTCACTTCACGGTTATAGATCTCTTCCAGATTCCCGTTATTGATGTCAATGTTGATCTGATCATCTACAGACTGTACCTCGACAGGAACCAGCCAGTAACCAGCGGCGTACCGGCTCTTGTATTGCCCGTAGATACGATATTGACCGGGTGCGATACCGGTAAACGTATAGTTCCCTTCGGCATCACTTCTGGTGATTTGAACGGCCTTGCTGCTGGCAAAATAGCCGATGGATTTCAGGTCGAGATAATAATAGCCGGCATTGAATTTCAAACGTGAAGCGGATTCCAGCCAGCGTTTATTACGAATTTCCTTGAGCTCCGTTACCACTCCTTCCGGAATCAGGGCCAGACCCATACCTTTGAGGAACTGAGTGACATCAATACGCAGTTCGATGGTTCCTTGTCCTGAGATGGTGGCTCCTGTGGTCATGTTTGCCGGTTGATCCCCAGATGCTGCTTCAGCCAGTAAACTGGAGACAGGCAACAGCAGCAAGAGTGTGAGATAACAGCGGGCAGCAACCTTCATGTATCTTGCATTATTGCACTGAGATAGGGTTGTGTCCATCGGGCAAATGACTATGGTACTCATTCTATGGATCCAAGATATAACGATTTAGCAAAAGGACTTTCCGGATATTCTGTAGAAGTGTTGCCAGGAGAGAGCGTGTTAATCGATGCCTACGATATCCCGGAGGACATGGTCATTGCCCTGGTGCGTGCCATTCGCAAGCGCAAGGGCATTCCTTATGTCCAATTGAATTCAGCCCGAGTCAACCGTGAGATCCTGATGCATGCCGAATCCGAACGCTGGGATTTCAGTAAAAAGATCGAACTGGCACGAATGAAGGGAATGCAGGGCTACATTGCATTACGAGGATCACATAATATTTTTGAAGCGAATGATGTGTCTCCGAAACGGATGGCAGAAGCACTCAGGAAGATGCGTCCGGTGCAGAATTACCGGGTGAATGAAACCAAGTGGGTGGTGCTGCGCTGGCCGACCTCCGCGATGGCCCAACAGGCCAACATGAGTACCGAGGCATTTGAAGATTTCTATTTCCGTGTCTGCACGTTGGACTATCGCAAGATGGAGCGTGGTTCCAGGGTGCTCAAAGAGTTGATGGATAAGGCGGATCACGTCCATCTCAAAGGACCGGGCACGGACCTTCAGTTTTCCATTGAAGGGATCGGCGGTGCGATCTGCACGGGCAAGCGCAATATTCCGGACGGCGAAGTGTTTTCCTGTCCAGTTAAGGATTCCGTCGAAGGTGTGCTTTCCTACAACGTGCCGACGGTCTATCAGGGTGTGAATTTTGAAAATGTTCAGCTGACATTCGAGAAAGGGAAAATTGTCAAAGCGACAGCCAACCATACCAAACGTCTCAATCAGATCCTGGATTCGGATGAAGGAGCCCGTTATATCGGTGAGTTCAGCCTCGGTTTCAACCCGCATATTCTGGAGCCGATGCGCGATATTCTTTTTGATGAGAAAATAGCCGGATCCTTCCATTTCACCCCGGGGCAGGCATATGAAGAGACCGATAACGGAAACCGCTCACAGGTGCACTGGGATATGGTCTGTATCCAGCGCAAAGACTACGGCGGCGGGGAAGTCTGGTTTGATGGCAAGCTGATCCGGAAGGATGGATTGTTTCTGCCGAAAGACCTGCAGAGTCTGAATCCGAAAAGTCTATTAAAGAAGTAAACGGTTGACGGTTGAACTGCTAGTGTGGTGTCAGCGAAATATCTTGGCATTTGCTGGGTTCAAAACGGATACTGCCAAGGCGCGAGAAAGGAGCATCCCTTCCATGGGGCTGTGACTGACGAGTAACGCGGGCAGAATCCGTTTTGAGCCCAACCCACAG
>JBCDJI010000023.1:0-20817 GCA_038748025.1 Verrucomicrobiota bacterium | reverse complement strand
CTGTGGGTTGGGCTCAAAACGGATTCTGCCCGCGTTACTCGTCAGTCACAGCCCCATGGAAGGGATGCTCCTTTCTCGCGCCTTGGCAGTATCCGTTTTGAACCCAGCAAATGCCAAGATATTTCGCTGACACCACACTAGGCAGGATCTGTTTCGCGCTGTAAGAGGACGGCCTTGATCCATTCTTTAAGTTCCAGCACCCCGTCAACTCCCAGTGTGGCCAGCAGATAGACGACGTAGATGTAAAATGCCGCAGCTAATATACCGGTGGCTAAGGCGATCAGTGCGGTCAGTCCGTCATCTTCGGTAAGGGCAACTCCGATCATGAAGATCACAAATGCCGGAAAAGTATTGGTCATGGGGATCGGCACAATCATCAGCGAACCCATGAAGATCACCACACCGCCCATCAGTGCCTGACCCGGTCTCGCGTTGATCCATTCCATTCTCGGACGCACCAGCATCTCCGTCCATTTCAGGATCCAGGCAGCCGCTCCGAAGATCTTGCGGGCAAAGGTTTTACTTGCCGAGGCATTTAAAGCCCGCTCCGGCAGCCAAGGTCGGGCGCGACCGATCACCAGCTGCGAACCGAGCAAGACCATCAGAACTCCAAAAGGGGTGCTGTAGCCTGAAGCCGGAACCGGGAGAGCACTGGGAAGCGAAAGTATGACCAGAAACAATCCGAACCCCTTGTCACCAAACCGATTCGCTATGGTCCGCACCGTGAGGCGCTCGCCCGGAAGTTCGAGCAGTTCTTTCAGATGATCGGACAGACTATGGCGCGAGGACTGCATCATTAGCGAGACTCCAAGAAGGTGACCGCTTTGTCACCCAAATATTTCTGCTGACAAACCATGTATTGTGAGCTTGCCGGGTTGAAATGGCTCTCAGAGTGGATCCGCGCTGGCAGTTCAATCCGTTTGCGCGATATCAGCAGGCACCGGAATGGTTTCCACCCTAGTCGTTTTATCCATCACGGGCATTTTGGTCAACGCAGCAGGCGGTGTGACAAATCCGGCAGACACCAGCAGCTTCCAGGCATCTTCCATCGACAGGTCACTCTCAATCACTTCTGCAGCCTTAAAAATCAGCACAAAACCGGTAATCGGGTTCGGTGCGGTCGGAATGAAAACGGAGACAAAGTCCTGGCCATCTTTATCGGTAAAACTCCCCGTTTGGAATGCCACCAGATAACCTCCCATTCCCGGATACTGGATAAAAACCACCTGACGGTTATCACCAGGCTCGGGAACAGCACCGGAAGAACTCTTGCCGATCAGTTTGATGGAATCCACCACTTGCTTGGCCAGCGGGTAAATCAGGTTGACCAGCGGAATCCGCAACAGCACCACCTCCAGATATTCCAGCAGTTTGCGGCCGACAATATTGGTAACCAGCAATCCCAGAACCATGATCAGCAGCACGGTAATGAAAAATGCCGCAAATGGGATGGTGTCATTATAAATGATAAATTCCGGGATAAACCCGTCCGGTTGATCCACACGATATTCGCTGACAATCGCTTTAACCACCGGATCAAACGTGGCGCTGATGATCGTATAGAGAAATTTGAGAATAAACAGCGTGGCGGCCAGCGGAATGACTACAAAGAGTCCTGCCAACAGCTTATTCCGCCACCAGATCAGATTACCGGGTGTTGGCGGTTTCTTTTCCTGCGGACTGGTGTTCACTTCATCGGGCTGCATACCTGAAATCTTTCAATCTCATTAATCAATCATACAACAGAAGCAACTTAAAGATACTTTTCCAAGTATGTTTCATGCCGTTGCCTGCGGGGATTTTACACGCTCCGCTGACTTTTTCTGAATCATTCCCAAACAACCGCCGTCTATATGCTTAACACCGTTAATTAATTGGAACTTCAACCCCAAAGGATATTATGAAAACTAAACTGACACTCATCGCCGGACTGGCTGCGGCCAGCGTAATTTTGTTCGTTCCCGCTACCAGCCAGGCCGGCTCCTGTGGCAGCCGATCCGGGTTCTCGATTTCGTTCAGCACTGGAAAGTCCGGCTTCTACCATGGCAGTTCATTTCGTCACCGTCACTACTCCCCGCACCGCTATACCCGCTACCGCAGCTATTGCCCGACCACGTATCGCCGGGCGGTGACCTACTATCGTCCCACCACCCGCTACATCTCGGCTCCGGCACAACGCATCTCTGTGGCTGATGTGCAGTATGTGCTCAAGGCTCGCGGCTACAGCGTCGGGCGGGTGGATGGTCGTCTGGGCAGTCAGACCAGGTTTGCCATCAAGCAGTTCCAGCGGGATGTTGGTCTCCACCCTTGCGGAACGCTGACCTTTGCCACCTTACGCGCGCTCGGTTTTTAGCTTGTTTGGTTAATGTCTGATGGCTTCGCCCCGCTTGCTCTGGAAAGCGGGGCGTTGTCTTTGACTGCAAGACAGGATTTTTCCGCGAATCCTTTCAGGGAAGAATCCTGCCCGTAAGCGCAAAGGTCTTGGTATCTCATTCTCTGTCAGAAATTGATGACAGCCCCCTTTTCGCGACCCCTTTTCACGGTGCTGTCACGGACGTGGTTAACTTTTCACCTAAAAACTCCGCATGCAGGTACGGACTTTTTTAAATCAGGCCGTTTTAGAAGATTTCAGCAGTATCAAAAAAACGTTTGATCTCGATTTGCGCATTTTCCGGTGAATCTGAGGCGTGCACTACATTGATCATCATGGTTTTTCCCAGATCTCCACGGATGGTGCCTTTATCTGCCTGGGTGGAATCGGTCGGTCCCAGCATCGCACGAACCTGGTCGACCGCAGACTCACCTTCCAGAATCATTCCGATTACCGGAGAAGACTGCATGAAGTCAGTAATTTCCGGAAAAAACGGCTTGTCCGCAACGTGGGCATAATGCTCTTTAAGCGTATCCAGCGAGAGCCGCATCATCTTGCAGGCACGAATAGTAAAGCCTGCTTTTTCGAAGCGACCGATCACTTGACCGCAGTTCTTATCCTGCACGCAGTCCGGCTTCAGAAGTATTAATGTTCGTTCCATAGTCGGTGCAAAATACTCAGAAATGCTGGGGCGTCACGGAAAAACTGTACGATTTGCAGAATATCCCCCCGGGACGGACCAACGCTGGCCGCAGCAGTGGTGAATGATTCAATGTGTTAGGAAACTCTCCGGACCGTGATCTGCTTGGTGCGTTCCGGACCGGACGGGCTGGAAGTCTGGATCTCCGCATCCTCCTTAAAGGCGTTATGCACCATCATCCGCTCATAGCTGTTCATCGGATCCAGCACCACTTCTTCTCCAGTGGTGCGCACCGTTTCCACCACTTCACGCACTTTTTCCAGAAAGCGCACCTGCTCGTTGAGACGGTAGCCGGCAATGTCTACCGCCACCCGGGTCTGCTCATTTTCCTCACTGACCAGCATGCGGTTCAGCAGATACTGTAAATCATCCAGCGTGTGACCGTTTTCACCGATCAGGAAAGAGGCTTCCTCATCCACAATATGCAACGTCGGCCCCGAAGGACGCATCTCCTCCACCACCTCAGCGGAAATCCCAAGGTGAGACAGCATCACTTCCAGCATATCTTTCGGTGAATAGTGGTTCATTTTCTTTTCTTTCTGCGAGCACTCATCCCAAAGCCCTGGTTGCGCTGCTTTTTGGCCTTCTTACGTTCCAACGACTCCTGTTTGAGTGCTTCCAGCGTCGGTGGTTCATGTTTCATATTATATTTCATCTGCACAATCGACAACAGATTTTGCATGGTCCAATACAGTGATAATGCGGATGCGAAGTTGTAGCAGAACACCAGAAACATCACCGGCATGAACTTCATCACTTTCATCATCGGATTGTCCACCCCGGCCGGCTGCGGCGTAATGGTCATAGTGATATACATGGTAACGGCCATCACCAGCGGCATCGGATTGATGTTCCCCTGGAAAATAGGAATGAACTCCAGCGCGGTGATATGTAAAACCGTATCCGGTTGCGACAAATCCTTGATCCACAAAAAATGCTCGTGGCGCAATTCAATGGATCCTAACAGCATATAGTAGAATCCCAGAAAGATCGGGAACTGGATCAGAATCGGCAGGCAACCGCCGAACGGATTGACGCCGTAATCCTGATACAGTTTCATCATTTCCTGATTCAGTTTATCCGGCTTTTCCTTGAATTTTTCCTGCAGTTCCTTCATCAGCGGCGCGACGGTCTGCATCCGCTTCATACTCAGATTGGCCTTGGTCTGGGGCCACCATAAAATGCCGCGCAGGATAATCGTCATAATAATGATCGCCACTCCATATGCATGCGGCACACCGATCTGATCCACGCCGTCATGAATCAGGTTCATCAGGCGCAACATCGGCCTGCTGATAATTCCCATCCAGCCGAACTGCATGAGCCGGTCCTCACCGGTTGGCATGGCGTGCAGCCGATGATCTTCTTTCGGGCCCGCATACAAGTTGAAGGTCTGACTGTAAGAGGCATTGACCTGGAAGCCCGGCATCCTGACCGACGCCATCACACCTTCCGGAATCAATCCGGTAACTGCATCCCGTGCCCCGGGTAACCGCTGTTTGATGCCGCGGACTTCCTCACCCGGCACATCGCCCAAATTCATGATCACCGTGAAAAACTGGGTCTTCAGTGCGGCCCACTGGATCGGATCACCGCTGTCGCTGGCAATTTCAGACTGGTTGCCCCATAGCCCCATGAAGCCGGGATAAAAGGAAGTCATCGACGCATCATCGTAATGACCACCGGGATTCGGCGTATGCCACGCCAGGCCGGTAAAACGGCGTTCTTCCTTGGTGCCGTAGATCGGCGCCATCGTTCCCAGTGCCAGATGAAACGGCGGCATCACCACCCCCTGTCCTTCCGGCACATACACGGTCTGAATACACTCAATCTGGTATCCATCACTGAGCGTATAAACGCGCTCCAGCTTCACGCCCGGCTGCAGTTCCATCTGATACGTTACCGAAGATGCAGTGATCTCGGTTGCGGTGAATGATCCCGGCATTCCCTGCCATCCGGCGATGCTGAATATCGGCAGCGGGCTGCCGTCATTGAGCACGATCGGCAGACCGTCCTCCCGCTGGTGCTCGTTGAGCGTGATACTCTTAATCGCTCCACCCCAGTTGGTGAAGGTGACGTCAAAGTAATCATTGGAAATGACCTGCAGCGCTTCCGGCACATTCACCGGGCGGGAAGGCACCGCCGTCTCGTCCTGACCGATTACCGGAATGGCTGCGCCGGTGGCTGGTGCGGGGGTCACCAAATCCGAAGTGACGGGACTGGCAGGTGCTGCAGGTGCTGCCGGCTGAGCAGTCTCGCTCGCAGGAGCAGGTGCCGGCTGCTTCCATTCCGGAAAAAAATAATAGAGAATCGGCTGATATAAAAACAGCAGCAAAAAGCATACAATCAACGCTATCCAACTGGTTCGGTCCATATTCATAAATTTTTAAAGGGTTAAGCTGAAGGGATTTGTAGGTTCACGCAACCCTAGAATCCCGATTTTGCACTCCAGAGCTTTGATTTTCCAATCAGCTGGCGCATTTCCGCTTCCAGTTCCGCATAGCTGGCCGCCCCCGCCGGAACCCGGGCAATCCAGACAATCACCTGATCAGGTTGCAGGTGCTGCCGGTAGTGGCGGAAGGCTTCTTTCAACCGACGGCGGATACGATTTCGGACCACGGCCGGTCCGCACCGTTTGGAAATAATAAAGGCCACCTGATCCCGACCGGAAAGCTGTAAGAAATTACAGACCAGTAATCTGCCAGCTCTCCGCTGACCTTCGCATTTAAGCAGTCGAAACTGATCCCGCCCCCGCAGAATTTTTTTGCGGGGGAGCCGGTTACCTCTAGGATTGGGTATGGCGGTCAAAGCGACGATCTAATCCACTCGGGACCAACCGCTTGCGGCCTTTAGCACGCCGACGATTCAAAATAGCACGACCGCTTTTGGAACGGGTGCGGGACAGAAATCCATGCTGACGTTTACGACTTCTCAGTGAAGGCTTGAAGGTAGGTTTCATATAAATTCTCCGGTAAAAAGGTCGGGCAAATTACCATTCCCGCCCTTTAAGTCAACAGTGAAGGTATTAAAACGTAAATCAGAACCGGCATCGCACCTGCAGGCCGGTAGACACAAACGGTGGAAGATGTCAGCCGGCCCGCCTTTTTTTGATTCGTGTTGCCGGGCATGACATCACGGGTTCCACCGTCCAGCAGCTTCAGAACTTCCGGCACACTGCAACCAGTTCATCCAATTCCCTGCGGATATTATAAAAATGCGGGGAAGCCCGTAGGAACACCTCACCGGTCCGGTCATGGCGCACCGAAACACTGATGCCGGCTTCTTCCAGCGTCCGGACTAGTTCACGTTCTTTACCCACCGGAACCCGAAAGGTAACAATACCGGATTTCCAGCCGTCTCCGTTTTGCGGTGCATGATCGAAATACAGCTTCCATCCAGCATCCTCCATGGCACCGACTAAATACTGCCGATGATCCAGGATGGTGGCAGCCACCTGATCAATCCCGACTTGAAGCAACAGATCCAGCGCGGCACCCATCGCAAAAATTCCGGGCAGATTCAAAGATCCGGGTTCATAGCGCCGCGCTCCCGGATAATAATGAATCTCTTCCTGGGCAATAAAATTGGGCGACACCACATTCCACGAACCCAGCAAGGTCGGTTCACATAGATTGAATTTATCCCGATCCACATAGACGATTCCGGCCCCCATCGGTCCCAGCATCCATTTATGTGAGTCCGCACTTAAGAAGTCGACATGCTCCACCGAAAACGGAAAAGCAGCCAGTGTCTGGATACCGTCGACACAAAACAGTATTCCCCGCTCGTGCAAACGGCGACCGATCCCGTCGATATCCACCCGGAAGCCGGTCAGGAAATTTGCGGTTGCCAGTGATACCAGCCTGGTGCGTTCATTCAGATAGGGCTCCAACCCTTCCCAGGTTATGACTCCCTGGGGTTCCAATACCATCGCTACCGGTCTGACGCCTCTTGCCTCAAGTTTGCGCCAGGGATAGACATTGGCCGGATAGTCGTCCCGGTAAAAAACCACCTCATCACCGGATTCCCAGGAGATGCCATCCGAGATCATATTCAATCCTAATGCCGTCGGTCCGAGCAGTGCGATTTCATCTTTCCCGGCCCCTATCAGGTCGGCTGCAGACTGCCGCACCCCGTCCACAATGCGCAAAGTATCTCCGGATTCCTGATGATTGGTCTGAGCACGCGCTCCAAACCAGGTCATCGCATCAGTAGCTACCTTCGGAAGAGAGGTCACGCCTGCATGTGCCAGAAAATTGCGCGCCTTCACGATGGGGAACAACTCGGAACGCAACGACTCGTCCGCACTCAACTGCTCAATAGTGAACTCGGGAAAATCGATCATGTTCAGGAAGTTAACGGAGGCAGGCCATCTTTCAAGCGGGCAACTGACTGTCTCAACTCCTCCATCACCTGTTGTACTTCCCCGCGTGTATTTTCCCGACCGAATGAGAAACGGACCGCGCTGGTGGCATCCGCACGCTTCACCCCCATGGCCAGCAGCACGTGGGAGGGTTCGAGTGATCCGGTGGTGCAGGCCGATCCAGCGGATGCACAGATTCCGGCATTATCCAGTTGGAGCAACAGGGATTCTGCTTCCACGCCGGGTAGCCTGAAATTCGAAGTATTGGACAAACGCGCTGAATTTACTCCGTGAATCACCGCATCCGGAAATGCCTGCTCCAACTCAGCTTCAAACTCGTCGCGTAATTCCCGGACCCGCCCCGTATCCGCAGACACCTGCGCTGCCGCCGCGCCAAAGCCGACCAGAGCAGGCACATTTTCAGTGCCGCCACGACGTCCGGATTCCTGCCCACCTCCAACCAGCAGTGGCACAAACCCGCTGCGCCGGTTCACATAAAGTGCTCCGGCTCCCTTAGGCCCGTAAATTTTGTGGGCAGAAACAGAAGCATAGTCTATCGGCAGGGCTTCAAGCGCCACCGGCAGTTTCCCGACCGCCTGCACGGCATCCACATGAAACAATACTCCACGCTCCCGGCACAGCGCACCAATCTCCTCAACCGGAAACAGAACGCCGGTTTCATTATTGGCCCACATCAGCGAAACCAGTGCCGTATCTGCCCGAATCGAACGCTGCAGCTGATCCAGATCCAACTGCCCATCCGAATCGACCTGCACATATGTCACCCCGATTCCCTGCCGCTCCAGCGTCTCAGCAAGATTCCTGGTCGCCGAGTGTTCTACCGAAGAGACTACCAGATGCCGCTTACCGGAGAGTTCCAATGCGGAGCGGATGGCCGCATTGGTGGATTCAGTCCCACCGGAAGTAAAGACGACATGGCGTGCAGCGCATCCCAGCAGTCCGGCCACCTGCTCTCGTGCCTGTGCCATCCCTTCCTGCGCCACACGGCCCGCTGCATAAATAGCGGAGGGGTTACCGAAAGACTCACGCAAATAAGGCAGCATGGCATCCAGTGCCTGCTCGCTCAAGGGAGTCGTCGCATTGTGGTCCAGATAGATCATACTTAGAATGATAGGGCGAATTATCCCCAAAGAAAATCATAGTGTCAGAGAGATGACCCTGCCTGAGGAATACCGGGGATCCGGCGTGCGGACTTCCGATGCTTCGTTAGCCATGGATGCCATGGAAAACAAAGCTACGGTGTATTCCAATGACACAGACTTTAGTCGCTTTGAGGCATTAAACTGCTTTAATCGCTAAATATACTTCATAAAGGCCGTCAGCACTTTCTGCGGAATATCCAGCAATTTGTAATCCTTAGACGACACGAAGATCAACTGCTGCTTTCCTTTGCCCAGCGTCTGTTGCGCTGAATTCAAAATCTGGTGTTCCAGTGTGGCCATTTTACGGTTCGTTTCCGAGACGCGGATCTTCACGGTCACCCGCTCAAACTCCTGAGTCTCGCGCACAAACTTATGCTCGAAGGAACGGGTCAGAATATAAAACTCCGTGTCTTTCAAATCAAAGTCCGGCATCACATTATTGAAAAACAACTCACGCGTTTTACCCACCCACATCGGATAGGTGCCAAAATACACATTTCCTACCGAATTGGTATCTGAATACGTTGCCAGAAAGGAATGCACAAACCACTTCTCCTCGAAATGACCACCAATGGCATGCACGTCATCTTCTTCTCCTGCATGGATAAACCGGGCAATTTTGGACTCGGTGATCGCCTTAATCGCCGGAATTTCAGTAGCCGCTTCCACGACTTCCTGTGTCCGCTCGGAAACCACCCGGAACAGATCCGTATTGGCCACCAGCCACAGCACGTAGAGCAGCGGCAGGATGGATGCAATCACCATCATCTCCCCTTCCTTGAGAAAGAATCCATAGGCAAAGATGACCACGGACAAGCTGGCCATGGAAAACATCTTGATCTGCGGCAATGGATCCTGTGCATTCGGAATAAAACAGCGCGCGATCCCCAGCGAGGCATAACCGACAAAAAAAGACGCATAAAACACCATGAAATACTCCAGCTGCAGCTGAATCAAAATCGCTAAAAACGAAAAAGCCGCAGCAAAAACAAACGTGGGGATGGGAGAACTAATGATCTGCGCAGGCACCAGCGAAAAGATCGCGTGGTTGCTTGAACTCATCTGCTTGTTCAGATACCACTTCAGGGCAATATAACCGCTGTCCAGTGTCGTCAGAATACAGACCCCGATAAAGACACTATAGGCCAGTGGAACCCAGTAGGCCGTTTCGGGCAGCACGTTGGTCATGAAGTCGGTAATGAGATGATGCCCGTCCAGAAACTGATCCAGTCCGGCTACAGCGACAAATTCCGGGTTACCGATTCGCAATACCCAGGTTGCCAGTAACCCGTGAAACAGCAGCATGATGAAAAACTGGGTGGAGCCGAAGAAGTAAGCTAATGCAATCGACGTGGACTGGCGACGCATCTCGATGGCGCGCTGCCACTGCTGCAGATCCAGCCATGGACCGACCAGAAATCCAATCCAGATGGGAATCAGATAACCGATAAAGACCCGATCTGACAGATCCGGCAGCTGGATCATGGGGGCCGTCGTTACCGAATCCTCCCAGTTGAACAAATCCAATCCCAGGGTAAGCACCAGTGCTGCTGTCAGACCAATCAAAAACTGAACCGCATGACCCCATTTGATCGTCTTGATATCAAACTCTTCCCCGAACAGACAGCCGGCTGCGATCACAATCAGCGCGGTCAACGGCAGAAACAGCCCCAGCATCGTCCATTTCCCCAGCTCAAATGACTCGAAGATAGGCAGGAAAAGATAATGAATGATGGCAAAAACGGTCAGCGTGATCGCCAATACCTGATAAAGGTAGAAGACCAGGCGGAACGGCTTTGACCACTTTTCAAAGAAATTACTCAGTCCTTCCCTACCCTCCTGTCGTCTGGCAATCACCCCGGTAAAATAACCGAAGGCAAACAACCCCATGGCATTTGGTATGGCAAAACTTAAGAGCCCGTAGATCCCATACTGAAAAGTGAACTGCACCGAAAAAAACAACCCTAACCCCCACATCCAAGAGAGAGCCACCGAATTTCCCCACAACAACGCATTAAGCGGACGCAACTTCATAATTTAAGAGCTCACAGGTAAACACGCCAAAGCCAATTCAGCAAGCGCTGAGAGTGCTTTTAAGAAACCATCGAACTCAAAAGTTAGCGGTGAAACACATCCAAATCTTACAAACTTGCACTCCTCTCAGGGCAGCAACCAATCTTCCGCATCCCTGGACTGTTTTATGTCTGTTCCGGCACGGCCCCCATCATCCTCCTGATTCCACCCGACTGAATAGAGCAGATAGCCACCTGAAGGCTGCTTGACATAACGGTACGGCTGACCCGAGCAAGGATCTATCAAACTTGCTGCTACATCTAAATCTTGCAAGCTTTCCGGATATTCTCCTGTGAGCTGCTGATAACGTGCTAATTCAGAGGTAATTAAGATCATGTCTATCTTTGCTTGCGAGTGTGCGACCTTATCTATCACGCCAATGTAAGCTGGCAGTGTTAGCTGAGATAGGCTGTACCGGATGGATCTGTTCTCACTTAGCCAATCCTTCAACTGATTCATTTTCTCAATATCAAGCCTTCCCTCTGGAGCATAAAGCGGATCAATGTGGTAGTCCTGCATACAACGTATCAGAAAAGCCGCATCCGACTCGCGCCAGCCCCTCGGGTAAATCATTTGCACCAATTGAGGCCACGGTAGCGAACCATCCGCCATCCCGACAAATAGCTCCATTTCTTCCGATTTCATCTCCAAAATAGACCTGGAAATGATCGCACGTTCCATCCGCAAGGAATCTTGCAACGACTGAATGGAACGAACCTCAGAGAGGACGGTCTGTATTTCATTCATTGATTTTTCCCCAACGTTTCCAGATTTGATTAATCTGCTTAAATGGGGTAGGGCTGAGCCGTAAACTACCGCATTAACCAGCTCCGAAATGAGATTATTACCCGTATTATCCGCCAGTCTCAAGGAAAGTAATAAATCCTGGATCGCCAACTCCGGTTGATTCATTTTTTCATATACGACCGCTCTTAAGTTCAAAGCCCTGGAGATATTGAGAATGGTATTCACATGCGGCATTTTTGCTTGTATTCCGTCCTCGTACCTTATAGGCCAATGGATCGCTCTTCTCAGCGCCGCCTCCTGATGCAACTGATCCAGCGGTATTGCCTCCAGATAGTTCAGGATGACCTCTTCAGGCGTTTGTCCATTGCCAGATTTACCCGAAATGTATACAGACCAATTCTCGATCACACTCTCCACATCGCCCTTCACCTTGGGCTGGGGTACGTCGCCAGCTATGTTCGGAAATTGAAACGGGCAAGTGCTGGAAATCTCCCCTGTCCAGTGCAGATTTTTAAACAGGTAAGACATAGCGAGATTGCTTTGATCTGGAACGGCCTCAGGGAGTAGTTCCTGCCAATTTAGCGTTTCTCCTCTTTCGGCCAACTCCTGACGCACCTCCTGTAATGCCTTGGCACCTTGATATCCCATCACGACATATGCGAGCACAACGATGGTCGCTATCAGCAGCAATCCTGCAAATATACAACGTCCCATGACGATCATAAAGCTTCGGCTAATTTTCATAGATTCTGACCTCAAAACGAGCTCCCTTTTCAGTAAGATATATGTTTCCAAAATTTCCATTCACGGCCATCTGAACTGTCGAGCTGTGTTCTGCCAACACCTCGAGGGTTATGACCTGTGCGAAAGGCTCCAGCGGCTCGGTGACAGGGGTCATTCCTTTTATGCAGAGAATCAGTAACCAAGCTCCAGCAACTCCCCAACGGATCAACTGCGGGAGTTGAAACACCTGCAGCCAACTCATTTGCTCCCTTTCTTCGGATAAATCTGAGCTAGCGGCCATAATATCGCGTTTCCACTCCGTCGGTACTGTCCGGGGTTTAAACTTTGTGATCTCTTCTTCGAATGACTCCACTATGACAATTCCTGATAAAAAGGACGTAATTCATCCTTTAGTTTATTTACTCCATAACGATATCTGCTGGTCACGGTGCCCATGGACTCACCCACTACCTGTGCGATATCTGAAAATGTACTCCCATGCCACAACTTCAAAACCACCACCACGCGCTGGTTTTCAGGCAGTGCTTGTAATGCCTGTTCCAAGTGTCGTCGCATGGTTTCAGCATCGACATCTGTTCCGGCTTCAAACAGGTCCGTCATGGGTTCCGCGTGAGGTTTCGACGGTCCGGAATGACGCATTTTTTGTCGCAGCTCGTCCAGATGCAGCCGATAGATCATTTTCATCAAAAAAGGACGTTCGTTCCGTGCGCGCTGGATCAAGTGCGGTCGACGAGCCAATTTGAGAAATAATTGCTGAATCAGGTCACGGCATTCGGATTCTGTGCACCGCAATGAAAGCAGAAAATGAAACAGATGATTCGCATGCTCATCGTAAATCCGTTCCAAATCTTTTCTGGAATCAGCCATCTCAAAAATGACGCAAGTTTCAGCCAGATTTATTTATTTTTCCCAAAAGCTTCCACCCCACCCTGCAGGCCTGCTATTTTCTGAAATCCCGCATCTTGCAATAGTTTCAGTCCTGATGCCGTCCGCTGCTCCCCTTGGCACACGACCACAATCTCTCGACGGGAATCCAGTTCATGCAGCCGTTCCGGTAAATCACCCAGGGGAATATGCCATGCTGACTCCAGCGGTTCTAGCGCAGACTCGGAAATGCTACGCACATCCAGCACTAAAGGCGGATCAGCTTCCCTGAGGCGAAGACGCAAATCTTCAGGTAATATTTCTTTAAAGCGATTACATCCTGTGCTCGCCAGTTCATAATCTGAAGCGGCGGCGGCTAGATTGGTAATGCTGGGAGTTTCTCCACAGAGCGCACAACCAGTATCGCGCGGGATTCGGATCTGCCGGAAGCTTGAGTTCTGGGTATGTGCAACTAGCAGCCGACCCGCCAGCGGATCTCCTATATTACATATCAGCTTAAGAACCTCGCTCGCCTGTAGACTTCCGATCAGCCCGGGCAAGGCCCCCAAAACGCCTCCCTCCGCACAGGTCGGCACCGTGCCCGGTTCCGGGGCTTGCGGCTGCAGACAGCGATAACAAGGAGCTCCCTGCATCCCAAACACTGAGACCTGGCCTTCAAATTGAAAGATACTGCCATACACCCATGGTTTGCCGGCCAGAAAACAGGCATCATTAATCAGATAGCGGGTCGCAAAGTTATCGGTTCCGTCGACTACCAGATCATATTCCTTCAAAATCTCCTCAACATTCTGTATCGATAAAGGCACCGAATGTGTATCAACTTTTGTATAAGGATTGCGATTTTGGACAAATTCAGCTGCAGATTCCGTTTTGAGTTTGCCGATATCCGTGTCGCGATGTGCAATCTGCCGTTGCAGATTGGACAGGCTGACCTGATCATGGTCCACCAACCCGAGCGTTCCCACCCCGGCGGCGGTCAGATAGGCGGCTACCGGCGAACCCAGACCGCCTACCCCGACCAGCAATACACGCGAAGCCCGAATTCGTTTCTGTCCCTCGAGACCTACTTGTGGAATGAGCAAGTGCCGGCTGTAACGCCGGATCTCATCCGGCAGTAATTCCACTTGAGCTGCCCGCTGATCCAGTTCCTCATGCCACTTCATACCTTAGATCATGAACTCCAGACCGGGATCATGCTGCTGTCGCCATGCCCGCGTCTCCGCTGCCAGATCCTGCAGCGTTTTCGCCTGCAAAACCTCCACTGCGGCATCCTCTGCGGATTGAATCATCCGGCGGAAAACGGCACCCGTGCCATCCGGGCCATCTTCGATTTCCTGATCCAGCGACATGGGAGTATCCAGTGTCAGGACCAGTTGCTCCAGTGTAATCTCTGCTGCAGGCCGATTGAGTGCATAGCCGCCATCAACTCCCCGGCGACTTTTGAGTAAGCCGCTTTTCTTCAAGGTAAGTAAAATCTGCTCCAGAAACTTGTCCGGAATCGCCGTAGTCCTGGCAATCGAGGAAATTTGCTGCCATGCCGTTTCGTTTTCCTCCGTTCGCAACGCAATTTCGATCATCGCACGCGCACCATAAATACTTTTGCGGGAAATCTTCACAGTTCATATCCTGCGATAGTCCCCTGACCCCGTCAATCCGAAGGAAATCCACACCGTGGACAGGCCAAGCAGACAGCCTGCCCTGAACAGAAGCATGTTTTTTACTCATTCTGTATTCTGTCTTTTAAACTTACCGAGTTTTAACTTTTGCATTTGTCGGCATCACCTTAATATTATCAAGTGGCTAAAAAATATACAGCCAAGCAGGCATCACAAGTCGTGACGGACGGAATTGTGTTGAGCAGTCGCATCCGGCTGGCACGCAACATGAGTGAACAGCCTTTCCCGGGTTGGATGAAGAAACAACAAAGGCTCGATGCGCTCCAGCAGATCATCCCGGCATTGGAACAGCTGCCGGATTTTAAAAACTCACCGCGAAAAATCCTGATGGGAGATCTCTCCCCGCTTGAAAAACAGGTTCTGGTGGAACAGCACCTGATCAGTCGCGAGCACGCTGCGAAAAATAATGGTAGCGGTGTGATGATCGACAACTCTGAAAAACTCAGCATCATGGTTAATGAGGAAGACCATATGCGGATCCAGGTCATCTTGCCCGGCTATCAGATGCATGATGCGTGGAAAATAGCAGACTCCATCGACAGCCGTCTTGAAAACTCACTCGACTTTGCGTTCTCGGACAAGCTCGGCTACCTGACCGCCTGCCCGACTAATGTAGGCACCGGCATGCGTGCTTCAGCCATGCTGCATCTGCCCGGACTGGTATTAAGTGATCAAATCAACAAAGTGATCAAATCAGTCAACCAGATCGGCCTGGCGGTGCGGGGCCTGTATGGAGAAGGCACTGAAGCGCTAGGCAATCTGTTTCAGATCTCCAACCAGATGACCCTCGGCGAAAGCGAGGAAGATATCATCAGCCGGCTGGTCAAGGTGGTGAACAAAATCATAGAGACTGAAGCGGATGCCCGGGGCAAACTGCTGCAGGATCAGGGCCGGGTGGTGGCTGATCAACTGGGTCGATCATACGGGGTGCTGGCCAACTGCTATGCCGTCTCCTCCAAAGAGGCATTAAATCTGCTTTCCATGATGATATTGGGGGTGGACTTAGGCATAATGCCGGCTACGCTTAAAGAGCAGGTTAATGATCTCTTTATACAGACACAACCGGCACACCTGCAGCGCTCAGCGGGTAAGAAACTCAACGCGGCAGAACGTGATGCGATGCGGGCCGATACGTTGCGGGAAGCACTGAAATCCGCACCGTCGCCCGAAATCAAAAAACTGAAGATATTTTAAACGTAAGACTATGGAGAACAACGAATGAATAATTTTACCCCGCGTGCCCAGCAGGTGCTGGCACTTGCGCGAAAAGAAGCAGATCGATTCAACCACAATTATGTAGGCACCGAGCACCTGCTGCTGGGCCTGATCAAGCTGGGCCAAGGTGTTGCGGTCAATGTCCTGCAGAAGATGGGACTTGATCTCGAGACCGTCCGCATGGAAGTGGAAAAACAAGTCGGTTCCGGACCGGATACCAAAATGTCCGGTAATATTCCTTACACGCCGCGGGTCAAAAAGGTGCTGGCGCTGGCCGGCAAGGAAGCCAAAGCGCTTCATCACAGTTATGTCGGCACGGAACATATTCTGCTGGGCCTGCTGCGCGAAGGCGATGGAGTAGCGGCTCGCGTGCTCAAAACGCTCGAAATCGATCTCGACCGCACCCGCAACGAAGTTCTCAAGGAACTGGATCCGAATTTTGAAGCAGGAGAAGAGGATGATTTCAGCCCGGAAGACATGGAAGAAGCTACCGGTGGAGGAGGAAGCACTAAAAAGGACAATAAAACACCCGCGCTGAAGGCGTTCGGGCGCGACCTTAATGAATTGGCTGAAAGAGGCGAGCTGGATCCGGTCATCGGGCGTGAGTCTGAAATTGAACGTGTCATCCAGATTCTCTGCCGCCGCACCAAGAATAATCCCGTGCTGATTGGAGAAGCCGGGGTCGGGAAAACCGCAATCGTGGAAGGTCTGGCTCAGGAAATCGTTGCCGGTAATGTTCCAGAACTTCTGCGTGATAAAAGAGTTGTTACACTGGACCTCGCGCTCATGGTTGCCGGCACCAAATACCGCGGTCAGTTTGAAGAGCGCATCAAAGCGGTGATGGATGAGATTCGCAAAGCCAGGAACATTATTCTCTTTATTGATGAAATGCATACCATTGTGGGTGCTGGTTCCGCCGAAGGTGCAATGGACGCCTCGAACATCATCAAACCAGCACTCTCCAGGGGTGAACTGCAGTGTGTCGGCGCGACAACCATGAACGAATATCGCAAGCATATCGAGAAAGACACAGCCCTGGAACGCCGCTTCCAGAACGTCAAGGTCGAAGCTCCGAATGTAGAAGACACGGTTAAAATCCTTAAAGGCCTGCGTCCCAAATACGAGACCCACCACAATGCCGAGATCACCGACGGCGCGCTCGAAGCATCCGCCAAGCTTTCCGACCGTTACCTGACCGGACGTTTCCTGCCAGACAAAGCCATCGACATCATGGATGAAGCCGGTTCCTGCGCACGGATCAAGGCAACAACCGTTCCCGAAGAACTGAAGACACGCGAAAGCAGCATCGACAAGATCAAAGAAGAAAAGGAGTCGGCCATCAAGGACCAGGACTTCGAAAAGGCCGCAGCTCTGCGAGATAAAGAAAAAGATGCAAAAACGGACTATGAAAAAGAGCTTTCCGACTGGCGCACCAAACGGGACGAGCACAAAGTGCTGGTCAACGAGGATGATATCATGTCCATTGTTTCCAAATGGACCGGTATCCCGCTCAACCGCATGGAACAGAAGGATATGCAGCGTCTACTGCACATCGCTGATGAGTTGCATGATAAAGTTGTCGGTCAGGATGAAGCTATTCAAGCACTGGCCAAAGCGCTGCGCCGGTCCCGTGCAGATCTGAAAGATCCGAATCGCCCTATCGGCTCCTTCATTTTCCTGGGTCCCACTGGGGTGGGGAAAACGCATCTCGCCAAACATCTGGCCAAGCATGTCTTCGGTGAAGAAGAGGCTCTGATCCAGATTGATATGAGCGAGTACATGGAAAAGTTCAACGTCAGCCGCCTGGTCGGTTCTCCTCCAGGTTACGTCGGGTATGAAGAAGGGGGTCAGCTTACAGAACGGGTGCGTCGCCGACCTTACAGTGTGGTGCTCTTCGATGAGATTGAAAAGGCCCATCCCGATGTATGGAATATTCTGCTACAGGTGCTGGAGGATGGACACGTTACGGACAGTCTGGGCCGCAAGGTCGACTTCCGGAATACCATTATCCTGATGACTTCCAATGTAGGTGCTGATCTGATTAAAAAGAGCCGTGTTGTCGGCTTCGGCGGATCGGGTGATGGTAGCAGTGCCTCCTACGAAGAGACCAAGGAGCGGTTACTGGAGGAATCTAAAAAAGTCTTTAAGCCCGAGTTCCTCAACCGCCTGACGGATGTGATTGTTTTCCACTCACTGGACAAGGAACATCTTCAGGAGATCGTGCAGATGGAAATCGACAAGGTTGCGGAACGACTGAAAGAACGTGAAGTTGCCATCAGATTGACTAAGAAAGCCACGGACTTCCTGATTGAAAAAGGCCACGATCCAGCCTACGGGGCTCGGCCGTTACGTCGCGCGATCGAACGTCATCTGGAAGATGCATTGGCTGAGGAACTAATCAGAGGAACGATCAAGGCGGGAACCGTAGTTACCGTGGACGCCAAGAAAGATGAGTTGACCTTTAAATCATCCAATCCGGATGATAAACCTGCCAAGTCGACCAAATCAGAATAGTCTTAATTTATGGCAGTAGCGTAGAGGTCGCAGCGCAGGAAGCTTTGCTTTTTATCTGCTCCGCGCATGTGATGTTTTGTGTTAAATAACTTCTCGCTTCCCCATGCTCTCATCACCCGATCCCAGCCAGCGCCAGCCGGATGCGGTCTGCGGCATGTTCCGTTCGCTGGTGGATTGTTACGACCGGCTGAACCTGACAATGACTTTCGGGATGGACCGTCTGTGGCGGAAACGTCTGGTTGAACTCACGCTGCAAAACCAGCCCACTAAAGTGCTCGACCTCGCCGCAGGCACGGGCGACGTCGCTTTACTGCTACAGGAATCCGGAGTCGAGGTGATGGCGTCCGATTTTTGTGAACCGATGCTCGAACGCGCTCGCGAAAAAGGAGTCAAACACACTCAGGTAGCAGATGCACTGGAGTTGCCCTTTGAGGATGCCGCTTTCGATGCGGTTACCGTCGCATGGGGCTACCGTAATTTTACGGATCGTGAAAAAGCCGCACAGGAAGTCCGGCGAGTACTCAAACCCGGCGGCTGGTTCCACATCCTGGAAAGTTCCGAACCGGATGACTGGCTGCGCCCCTTTCATCGCCTCTACTGCCAGACTTTCTTCCCGCTGATCGGAAAAGTGGTAGCCGGTAACGCGGACGCCTACAGTTATCTGGCCAACACCGTAGCCGAGTTCCCTAAACCCGAAGCACTCAAAACCCGACTCGGGGAAATAGGATTTACCAACGTAACATGGGAATCGCTCGGGATGGGCGCCGTCTGCGTGCACAGCTCACAAAAACTAGGGACGGAGGTAAGTTGAGTCCAACTTACCTCCGTCCCTAGTTTTAAGCTTTGGACACAACAGGTCGCACAGAGCGTCGAGTTTTGACCCGCGGCTTGCGCTGAACCGGCCTGGATAGATCAGTGAATTCGATATGACCGCTCCATCCACGCGCGTAGTAAACCGCACCCAGCTGGAATCCGGACTGCGGAAACGTGACCGGCATCTCAATCAGGACAATCTCTTTAATCCCGAAACCGCTTTCCTTGACATCACGCAGGCGCGCCTTGGTCCAGGCATGATTCACGGTCATGAGAAAAACAATGTGATCAGCAACCTCCATACTGTGTGACAGAAATGGTCGAATCTGACTCCAGGGAGGATTCGTAATGATCCAGTCCACAGGCTCATGCCAGTCAAAAAAATCCCTGCCTTTGGTCAGCTCACACCAGTTCGCGCGCGGCATTACTCTCAAAAAATGCCCCTCTCCACAGCAAGGCTCCAACATCCGCCCGGCAGGCTGGAAATGCTTTACCAGACGCCGTGCCATTTCTGGAGGAGTCTGCACCACATCGTCACTGGTATAATTCCGGTTGGGTTGACAACGCATTTATCCGGTTCTATCACTTTTTACGTTTTTGTATATAAAAAAGTATTTATGCGTAAAAATATATTCAGAGTAGCGGATTAGTATGGTTCATCCGCTGATTTTTCTGTTTGAAGTCAGATTTTCCCGGTGACCCGAGTTGGTAATAGAGGTTGCCAAGGTAACCGGGATATGACATGTTTTGCATTCTTCTCATGCGCTCGTGGCGAAATGGCAGACGCGCTAGCTTGAGGGGCTAGTGGGGGCAACCCCGTGGAGGTTCGACTCCTCTCGAGCGCACCAATGTGGACTCTCTATGAGTTCACTACTCCCTATGGGAGAACCTTGGGAACCCAAGGAACGGATTTCTCCTAGTATTGAAAGGGTTTGGGCGTAAGGTTCGCCATAGGCGAAGCTGACGGTTTTTGTCGAAATTTTATGGTTCGTTCCAATATTTTTAACCAATGAGGCCAATTCCTCTTTAGAAGACTCTCTATCCAGTTTTCCTATTGATTCTAAACGGTTTACGAACTCTAAAGCTGGTTCGTTCCAGAAAAAAGAGTTGCTTTTACGAAGCCTCACTTTTTCTGCTTTTAGTTGAGTTTTTTCAACCACCAAGTCCTCTTTAGCTTCCTGATAACTGTCCTCGTCAATCAGCTCATCTATATAGCCTTTGGTCAGTTTTTTAAGCTTTGCTTGGAGAACAGCAATCCTGTCTATAATTTCAGAAATAGCTTTATCCACCTGACCGTCTTCTTTGGATACTTCTTTCTGGATAGCTGTTCTTAATGCCTCTGCTTCATCAGGAGATAGAGCTAGAGGGCGCAATTTCTCAAGACATTGCTCTACCACCGAATGCTCCTGCACATGATATGCCCTGAGTTTAGCTGACAGAGTATTCTCTTAATTGATTAATGTTTCTATTGGTTGGTTATTCGGTCAAGCCAGTAGGCATGTCCGATTACCCCCATGGGGGTAAAATTTTTCTTCGAACTGTTGCGGGCTTTT
>JBCDJI010000022.1:0-55312 GCA_038748025.1 Verrucomicrobiota bacterium | reverse complement strand
AAGCACTGTCCTGATCATTCTCATAGCCGCTCAAGGCAGAACATGGGATTCGCCCTCAATCCAAGCTGTGCCGAGCCGGAAAATTCGCATCCGGCCTGTCCGCATGACACCACTATGCTTGCCACTTCTTCCGTCACACCTGCGTGCGCTACTCACATGCTCGAAAACGGAGCGGATATTCGCTACATCCAACAACTAACCGGCCACGCCAAGCTCGAAACCACCAGCATTTACACCGAGCTAAGCGTTCAAAAATTCCTGGAAATCCATGCTCGCAACCATTCCAGCGGGAAATGGTATGGAAACACTTGTTATCATGTTAACATCAATCATTGAATCGACAAACGTAGCACAGTAACTTATCTTACAGACATGAGCATTGCTGAAATAGAGGATGCGATCAAGAAATTGCCCAAAGAAAAACTCGCCGAGTTTGATCAATGGTATCGGGACTTTGTCGATGACCAGTGGGACGAGCAAATCCGGCAGGATGCCGAAGCGGGCAAACTTGATTTTCTGCTTCAGGAAGTGCGGGATGCCGAAGCCAACGGGAGTTTACGGCATTTTCCGTGATTTCCTGTTGTACCCCGCGGTTCTGGAAGAGATTCCATGCGCTGCCCAAAGAGGTCCAGCAAATTGCACATAAAAACTATACTTTATGGTGTGAGAATCCTAGACACCGCTCATTACGGTTCAAACAGCTTCAAGGCAATGTGTGGTCAGTGCGTGTGGGGCTTCACTACAGGGCACTAGGCGAACTCAAAGACAATCAAATCACTTGGTTCTGGATCGGAACTCATGCGGAGTATGACCGACTTATCCGCTAAAAGATTCTTTTTTAGCTTTTCCAGCTGCTTAATCTAACAGCATGGGATTCGCCCTCAATCCAACTGGTGTCGAGCCGGAAAACTCGCATCCGGCCTCCCTGCATGAACTGGGACAAGCAGAAAAACGCATTTGGGAAATCCATTGAAATCTTCGGCGGCTCCAACGGGTACCGAGATAAAGAAACGCTCGAAGGAGCCGTAATGCAGCCCCGGAACGGAAGCAATCACCCCATATTCGAAAGGCTAGTCGGCAGGTTTTAACTTCCGATAAATTTCCTTCAGATCTGCCGGATGGACACGGGTGTCGGTCTGGGCGGTCATGAAATTGGAGTCGTTTTGCCAGCGGGGGACGACGTGGACGTGGAGGTGGCTGGGGATGCCGGCCCCGGCGGCGGCGCCCACGTTGATTCCAATATTGAAGCCGTCGGGATGGAGGGCGCGTTCCAGCAGGCCGCTGACCTGATTGACCGTGTCCCACAGGTTTTTCTGTTCGTCGTTGCCCAAGTCCCGCAGGTCGGATACCTCCCGATAGGGAACCACCAGCGTATGTCCCGCATTGTAGGGAAAGCGGTTGAGGACGGCAAAGACGCTTCTGGAACGCAGAAATACGAAATTAGCTTCATCATCGCCGGACTGGCCGATGGTCAGAAACAGTTTGTCCTTGTCTTCTTTTCCGGATTCGTCACTTGCGGTGACGTAAGCATTGCGCCATGGTGCCCAAAGATGTTCCATAGGCACTAGTCAATCATGGCAGCAAAACCCGGCAAGCATGTTTTAATCACCGGCTCGGATGAGTATGAGGTGAAACGCAGATCCGCAGAGGTCGTATCCCAGGTCCAACCTGAGGATCCGATGAATCTCGAGACGCTGGATGGTGCTGCAGAGAGTGTGGACGCGGCGGTGGAGTGCATTGGTCGCATCCGTGAGGCGCTGCTGACCCTGCCGTTTCTGGGCGGGCGCAAGGTGGTTTATGTCAAGAACACTTCATTGCTGCAGGATACGGTGATCGGGAAGAGCGAGCGGGTGAAAGCAGCGCTGGCGGAATTACTGGAGGTGATGGAACAGGTCAGCCCGGATGAGGCACGGCTGGTGATGATGGCAGCCGGCGCCGATAAGCGGAAAGCGTTCTACAAGGCTTTTGCCAAACTGGGCTATACGGAGTCGCTGGATTTACCGGATATCAAGACGGGTAAAGGTGAGGCGGCCTGGATCGACGAGGTGGCGGGACGCCTGTCCCGGGCCGGACTGAAGTTTGAGGACGGGGTGCCTGAGCTGCTGGTGGAATGTGTCGGTAATCACACCCGGTTATTGGAAGCAGAAATTGAAAAGCTCAGCCTGTTCGCGCATCCGGGGGGGATGATCACGCTGGAAGATCTGCGCCAGGTGGTCACGTCCAATCGTTCGCTGATGGTATGGGATTTGTGTGATTCGGTAACTGCCAGCAATACGGCCGAAGCCATCCCTATCCTGCGGCAGTTGCTGGCACAGGGGGACAGTGAGGTCGGGATACTGATCCTGCTGAGCAATCAGATCCGGCTGGCGGCTATCGGGGTATGGCTGAAAGAAGAACGCTTACTTAAGCTGACCCAGCGCGGGAATTTTATGAATGTGGAAGTGACACCGGAGGGCGAAGACCTGCTGCCGGCCAACAAGAGCGGTGTCAAACCGAAAGGCTTCCGGCTGGCCAAGGTGGTGGGGCAGGCTGCCGGCAAGACGTCCGACCGCTGGTTTCGTGCATTGGATATCTGTTTTGAGACGCATCTGCAGTTGCTGACTGGAACGGGGGACCGGCAGCGCACACTGGAAACCGCGGTGCTGCGGCTGTGTCAGGTTTGATGAGGATGCCTCGTATTTAAACAAGGTATTATCAGGAGAAATGATCAATGACGGTGGATGAACTAAAACAATGGCGGGATGAACAGAAGGAATTCCGTCTGGTTGATGTGAGGGAACAGGAGGAATGGGACTTCTGCCGGATTGAGGGAGCGGTGTGGATTCCTCTTTCGGCCTGGCAGGACCGCTGGCAGCAGGCACTGACCGATCCGCAGGAACAGGTTGTTGTTTATTGTCATCATGGCATGCGTTCCGCCTCGGCAGTGCAATTCCTCCAGCGGGTCGGATTTGAGCAACTGCATAATCTGGAGGGGGGGATTGATGCATGGTCACGAACGATTGACCCCGGGGTGCCGACCTACTAAGCTTCTGAATATTAAGTATGGCTAATTTCATTGATAGTGTTTACGAGAAGCTGCGGGCTCACCCGAAACGGGTGGTGTTTCCGGAAGGTGATAATCCGCGTATTTTGCAGGCGGCCCGGGCCTTTGTGGATGAGGAACTGGGGATTGCGATTTTGCTGGGAGATCGCAATAAAATTACCGATGCCGCCGCAGACGCAGATGTCAGTCTAAAGCGGATTTTGATCATTGATCCGGAAAATGCTGCGGATTTTCCGTTATTTATTCGCCGACTGGAAACGTTGCAGCGTTACCGCGGGATCAAAGATCAGGAGGCCTCCAGAATTCTGAAAAATCCGAATTACTTTGCTGCGATGATGCTGCAAAACGGGCAGTGTGACGGTCTGGTAGCAGGGGCGAGTGAGTTTTCAGGCAATATTCTGCGTCCGCTGTTTCAATTGATCAAACCGCTCCCGCACATCAAGACCGTATCCAGTTGCACCATTCTGGATCTGCCGGATTCCAGTTATGGAGATGAAGGGGTGCTGTTTTTTGCGGACTGCGGCGTGGTGCCAAATCCAACTGTGGAGCAGCTGGCTGAGATCACACTGGAAACGGCCTGGTTACGCCGCCAGCTGACCGGTAAGAGTCCCAAAGTAGCGCTGTTATCCTACTCGACCAAAGGCAGCGCCAAGACACGTGATGCAGAAAAAATGATTGCGGCACTGGCGCTGGCAAAACAGAAATTCAAAGAGCACCAAGTGGTTGCGGATTTAGACGGGGAACTACAAGTGGATGCCGCGCTGATCAGGGAAGTGGCGGAATTTAAAGCGCCGGGCAGTTCCGTAGCGGGTCAGGCCGATGTGCTGATTTTTCCGGATCTCAATTCCGGTAACATCTCGGTCAAACTGGTGCAGCTGCTCTCCCGGTCTACGGCCTACGGTCAGATTCTATTAGGACTTTCCAAGCCGGCGGCTGAGTTATCGCGAGGTGCCGGAGTAGAGGACATCAAGGGTGTTGCTGCACTGGTCGCGCTGCAGGCGATTGAATACCGCAAGCTCTACCCGGATCAGGAACCGTCATAAACAACGCCCGACCAGTTGCCCCGAGTGATATTGCTGCCGGATTCCCATGCTACTTAACAAAACGACGCCCCGCATTTTCATTGCGGCTACCCGCCAGAACGATGGCAAAACGACCACGGCACTGGGGATGTACTCGAGTCTGCGTGAGCGCTTTGACCGGGTGGGATATATCAAGCCGATCGGTCAGCGCTTTGTGGAAATCAGCGGCAAGAAGATTGATGAAGATACGGTGCTCATCAATAACACCTATCATCCGGGGTTACCGCTGGAAGCGATGAGTCCGATTGCGGTGGATCCGTGGTTTACGCGCTACTATCTGGACAAAGGCGATCCGGCGGAATTGCAGGGCAGGGTGGAGAATGCCTTCAACCGTGCCTCCTGGGAGCAGGATTTTGTGGTGATCGAAGGCTCCGGTCATGCGGGAGTCGGCAGTGTGTTTAATATGTCCAATGCTCATGTGGCGCAGGCTTTGCAGAGTAAGGCTATCATCGTCAGCCGTGGCGGGATCGGTAAGCCGATAGATGAAATCAGCTTGAATCTGGCGCTGTTTGAAAAACTGGGAGTGGAAGTTATCGGAGTGATTTTTAATCAGGTACAGCCGGATAAAATCGATTCCCTGCATCGTTATGCACAAAAAGGGGTGGAAAGACTAGGTGTAAAACTGCTGGGTATCATTCCGACTATCAGGGATCTGCAGAAGCCAACCTTCGGGCAGATCTGCTCCGAATTGGGAGGTCGTTGGATTTCCGGCAGTAATCAACGGCATCGCCGTATCGGGAAAGTGGCTATTGCCGCCTCTTCACCGGAAAATGTCGGCAGATATCTGGCGCCTGAAGTGTTGCTGGTAGCGGGTGGTGACCGGGTGCTGATGCTGGATTATATTTCGGAAAATATCGATCAGCATCCGGAATGGAAACAGCTGGCGGGACTGGTGCTGACTTCCGGGATCATGCCGGACAGCGATGCTTTAAAAAAGCTGCAGGAACTCGGACTCCCCATACTGCTGCTGGAGTTGGATGCCTTTACGGTTGCCACGCGTATCAATCGGATGACGGTAAAGACCGAACCGGGTGATCAAAGAAAAATTGGCATGATCCAGGATATGATACGTGACCACGTTGATGTAGATCAGATCCTAGCGTCCGTGATGTCCGATTCCGAGCTGGCGGCAGCCCGGGTCAAACAGCAACAGATACAGGTCAAGCGGGCAGTCAAGCGACAGGCAAACAGAAAGCAGGCTTAACCCGGCCCTGAAGCGTTGTTGAGTTTAAACGGCAGCGTAGGGCCCATAAGGATCTCCCAGATAGCCTGAGATAGTAGTGAACTGGAACTGCTTTTTCATCAGCCCGTCCAGAATAGCCGGAGTGGCCTGGAGTGTTTGCCGTTTCAAGTCATGCAGCAGGATGATGGAGCCGGAGCGGGTGCTGCCCAACACTTTGCTTACGATAGTGCTGACACCGGGATTGGCCCAGTCACGCGGATCGACCGACCAGTATGCCACTCCGAGATGCTGATGGCGTGCCATGGGACCCTGTCGTTTATTCTGAAAGGCGGCATAAGGGGGGCGAAACCAGACGGGTGTGATATCCGTTACTTCTGCGATGACGTCCTGGCATCGGGTCAGCTCTTCGACTACGCGTTTATCGGAAAGGCGGTTCAAACTGGGATGAGTATATGTATGATTCGCAATCTCGTGCCCGGCCGCCACCACCGCGCGGGCAATCTCGGGGTAACGACGCACTTTATTACCGATCATAAAAAAAGTTGCTTTGAGCTTCCGTTGAGCCAGTTCATCGAGAATTTTATCGGTAATACCAGGTGTGGGACCGTCGTCATAAGTCAACGCAATACGGTTTCCAAAACCGGGGCCATTGTAGACGAAGTGGGCCTTGTCGGGCTTGGGAGGTAATGGTTCAGCGACTGGAAGAGTTTCCGGTGTGCCCGGAGTCAGCACGGGTGGCTGGTTGGCCCACAGCCGCGAGCCGGCTGCCGTCATACCGACGCCGGTTCCCAGTAATCTGATAAACTGAGACCTGCTGATCATACAATTATTACTTTGAGTGATGAATGGCATTCAGGCAAACCATTTACGCTTAAAAGCTGCTTGTCACAGGGATGTGACATGCCAGTTTTCCCCCTTTGTGATCATCTGTGATGCAACTCAGTTCTACTCCGAAGTGGGGGGGGAGTAGTCCGTTATTTGAAGGAGAAACGGGCCTATATCCATGAGTGCACCGAAGATACGCACCTACTGCTGGTTCCGGGGGCTCGGGATGAGGTGATTCAGCAGGACCGGCTTTGGACCTGCACCATTAAATCACGCAGCATCAACAAGACTTCGCGCTATCGAATGCTGTTGAATCTGCGTAAGGCGCAGGAGGCACTGATGGAGCTGAAGCCGGACATCATCGAGTCCGGAGACCCCTATCAGCTGGGGTGGCAGCTGTGCCATACCGGCCAGTTGATGAATATCCCGGTGGTCGGCTTTTACCATTCCCACTTTCCGGAAGCACATCTGCGCACGGTGGGGAAATACTTTGGGCCCTGGGTGCGGGATGTGGTGCTGGCTTATGCGGAAGATTACATTGCGCGGCTGTACAATAAATTTCATGCAACCATGGTGCCATCCCAGTTTTTGAAGGAAGTGCTGCAGAACTGGGGCGTACAGAATACGCACTATTTGCATCTGGGAGTCAATCTGAAGGTCTTTCTGCCCGGACCACCGCAGCAGATGACAGCACCATCCCTGGGTCTCGAGGCGGGTCGGGAAGTATTGCTCTACATAGGACGACTGGCAGGCGAAAAGAACACGCGCATGTTGCTGGAGACCTTCGAGCTGCTGCACCAGCGAGAGCCGGATCGTTATTCCTTTATCATCGTTGGAGATGGCACGCAGCGCGAAGCAGTGGAGCGATTGAGGCAGCGGGTGACTTCTTTTTACTGGGAACCGTATTGCAGTGATTCTGAGCGACTGGCAGATTTTTACCGGTTGGCAGATGCGTTTGTGCACCCCGGTGTGCATGAAACCTTCGGGCTGGTGGCGCTGGAAAGCCAGGCATGTGGCTGCCCGGTGATCGGAATTCGTGGCAGCTACATGGATGCTAATATTTTTGCAGGACTGGACTATTGGGCGGATGAAAATACTCCGGACGCGTTAGCAGCCGCCATTGGACGGGTGATGGCGGCCGGGGCGGTGCAGCTGGGGGAAGCGGCATGCCGGCAGGTAAGAGAAAGGTTTTCCTGGGAGTCCGTATTTTCGCGGCAATGCGATATTTATCGTGACGTGATTGCCCGGCATGCTGAATTTAACCGTCACGGAGGTTTGTTTATTTCATGAGTGAGGCAGAAAAAAAACCACATGCGGTGATCCGCCTGTATCAGCCGGAAGATCGTGCGCAGGTGCGCAGGATTTGCTGCGAGACTGGTTTTCTGGGTAAAGCAGTGGATCCGGTGTTTGAGGACCGCGAGCTCTTTGCAGATTTTCTGACCAGCTATTACACGGATGAAGAGCCGGATTGTGCGGTGGTGCTGGAAGTCGATGGAAGGATTATGGGCTATATTCTCGGAGCGCGCTTTCCGGGACGGCAGTCGGCCTATAATCGACAAATGCTGCCCGCGCGGCTGTGGAGGATTTTGAAGGGGTATTTCGGGCATTACCGGCAACCTACGCGGGAATATATTCATTGGCTGCTCTGGCGGGGCTGGCGAGAAGTGCCGGAGACGCCCGGGCACATGGCCCACATGCATATCAATTTACTGCCGGAATATAAAAACGTGCAACAGACCAAGGAGATGATTGAGTTCTTCCTGCGTCAGCTGGTGGAACTGGGAGAAGACTCTGTTTACGGGCAGATTGTGACCTTCACCGGCAAGCGTGGCGTGCGGATGTTTGCGCGTTATGGGTTCAAAGTTATCGATTCCGTTGAGGTCACTAAATTCAGAAAATACACGGATCAACAGATTAATCTGTTTACCGTGGTGAGAGATCTGACGGAGTCCACGGGTCTGTATGGCGAGGATCTCTGGGAACAGCAGCAAGGGCAAACCGCATGAAGCACCTGATTGTCTCGCTGCATGATTTTCATCCGGGCAGTCGTGAGGCGGTGGCGGAGCAGGTGAAGTTTATGCATGAGATCGGCGTCTCCTGTTTTTCGGTGCTGGTAGTGCCGAGGTTTCACATGGGTCCCTACATTCTGGATGATCAGGCTTCGCTGGCTTTTCTGGATGAACGCTATGCGGCCGGGGATGAGATGGTGATTCATGGCTACTACCATTATGTCAATGATCCGCGACCGGAAAATATCTTCTGGAACCGGCTTTACACGAACCGGGAATCGGAATTTTTTGATTTGAGTGATGGCGAGGTGCGGCACCGGGTGGACCAGGGATTGCAGGTCTGGCACCAGCAAGGTTGGCAGGTCAAAGGGTTCATCCCGCCGGCCTGGCTGATGCCGGATAAGCAAAACGCCATTCTCAAAAAAATGGGGCTTACCTATACCAACCGGCTGAAAACCATTACCCTGCTGCAGAAGAAAAAGACCATTGCTGCCCAGTCTCTCTGTTACAGTGCTCGAGCCGCATGGCGACGCACACTTTCCCTGAGCTGGAATCAAGCCTTGTTCAACCGGCTGCGTAAGACAGACACCATTCGCCTGAGCCTGCACCCGGACGATCTGAAATATACTGAGTTGCAGCAACAAATTGGTGAAATCACAGAAATGGCCTTGGCGGATGGGTTTACGCCGATAACCTACGCACGCTATGCCTCGCTGTGATCTGCAAGTTCAGTCGCTCTATTCGGACCGGCCCTCCGAATGGATCTTGCGGAAACTGGGAGTGCCGGAGAGTTATACCCAGCCGGCAGATATCTACCATTCACTGAAAGAGCAGGGCTTTGATTTTGTGACCATCACGGATCACAACCGGATTGATGGCTGTCTCGAGATTGCGGACCGTGAAGGTGTCTTTCTCAGTGAGAAAGTGACGACTTATTTTCCTGAAGATCACTGCAAGATTCACCTGCTGGTTTGGAACCTGAATGAAGCGCAGCATCTGCAAATCCAGAAGCTGCGACGCAATATCTACGACCTGGCCGCGTATTTGCGGAAAGAGGGATTGGTTCACGGAGTGGCCTATCCGTTAACTAGTATCAATGGACAGCTGCGGCCGGATCATGTCGAAAAACTGCTGCTCCTGTTTCAAATTTTTGATGGAGTCAGTTTATCCACCTCACAGGCACAGCAGGAGGTCTTTCGCTATATCGTCGGAGAACTGAATGAGGACCTGATGCAGGGTCTGTCCGAGAAGCACAGCATCCAGGCTACAGGGACTGAACCATGGCAAAAGGTCCTGATTGGCAGTTCTGATGATCATGCCGGACTGTACATCGGCGGCGGCTGCACGGAAGTTGATGTGGCTGCCACGCCGGCCGAATTTCTAGCACAGGTACAGGCAGGTAACATTCAGGTGCACGGTAATGCAGGCGATGTTTCCCGTTTTTCGGCGGGGCTGTATAAAATTATCTTCTCGTATGCCAGTGACCGCCTTTCCCAAACGGCACCTAATGCAGCCAAGCTGATGGGACGTGTGGCGGATCGCTTTCTGTCCGGGGAAAATCCGGCTCACCTTACGTTTTCCGAACGGGTAGGGCATGTGATGGAAGCAGTCAAGTCCGGTAAGGCGCTGGACTTCCTGAAACCGAATGACTTGTCATTGAATCGCGAAATCGCGTTTTACTTTATGGATTCCACCGTCAAAGAAGAAATTGATCAGGTGATCCGGACCGAGTCCAGCCCGGAACGTCGCTCGTTCCGGGTAGCATCCAAAATTGCAAACGACCTGACGTATCGGTTGTTTCAGCGTGGCCTGGAACAGGTCGATCAGCAGAAGTATCTGGAGGCATTACAACCCGCCAGCGGGATGCTGCCGGTGGTTGCTGGTGTGGCACCTTATGTCTTTTCCTACTTTAATCTCTATGGCGACCGCCCGATGTGGAAGGAAACGGCTGCCCGTTTCGGCACGCAGGTGCCCGATGTCTTGCGTAATGAGAAGCGGGCCTGGTTTACGGACACGCTGGAAGACGTTAATGGGGTGGCACGTACGATCCGCACGATGGGTAAGGCTGCTGAGAAAGCTGGACGCGATTTGACGATTGTCACGTCACGTACGGGCAGGATTGTTGAGGATGCACCGATTAAGAACTTTCATCCGGTGGGCGAGTTTGAACTGCCGGAGTATAAGCTGCAGAAATTGAGTTTTCCGCCCATTCTGGACATGATCGATTACATCGAGCGGGAGCAAATCACTGAATGCATCATCAGTACACCCGGGCCGGTAGGGTTGAGCGCTCTGGCGGGAGCCAAGCTGATGGGCATCCGCACCACCGGGATTTATCATACAGATTTTCCCCAGTATGTGCGGATTCTGACCGAAGATGAAGTGATGGAAACCATGATGTGGAATTTTATGCACTGGTTCTATTCCCAGCTGGATCTGATTTACGTGAACTCGGAGTTTTACAAGGACTGCTGGATCAATCGCGGTATTCCGGCTGAGAAATTGAAGATTCTCCCCCGGGGTCTGGATACAGACCAGTTTAATCACCGTCGCAAAACGCCAGATTTTTGGAAAAAGCGTGGAGCACGCCATCCGGTGATGATTTATGTCGGGCGTGTGTCCAAAGAAAAAGAGCTCGAATTTCTAGGTGATGTGGTTGAGTCGCTGACAGACCGGGGTGTGGTGTTGGATCTGGCCATTGTGGGCGATGGTCCCTACAAGAACGAGATGCAGCAGCGACTGCCGAATGCCCTGTTCACGGGTGTCCTGATGGGGGATGAACTGGCTCAGGCGTATGCCTCGGCAGACTTGTTTGTTTTCCCCAGCACTACGGATACGTTCGGCAATGTGGTGATTGAGGCCATGTCATCCGGCATTCCAGCCTATGTTTCCGATTTGGGGGGACCTTGTGAGCTGGTTACTGAAGGTGAGAATGGTCGGATCCTGCAAGCCAACCACCTGGCCAGCTGGGTGGACGCGATTTCCGGTTGGGCTGCCCGTCCGGAATCCGCTGACCGGCGGGAAAAAATAGCGCTCGACACTCAGGCGCGCTGGAACTGGTCGCACGCATTCGATAAATTCTGGCAAAATGGACTCTAATCAGGGGGAAAATCAGCAAAATTTCCGGATTACCGGCTACTTCAAGCCCAGTGCATCAGTAAATCTTAAGCATGTTTTTATCTACTTAACTTTAAAAAGGTATTGACGGTAGTCACACTGTTCGGTTTATTTGTAGTTTATGGCAACACCACCTCCACCATCGGCACCAAAACTGCCTCCGGGAGCAAAGCTTCCGGCCAAACCACCGGGATCGGTTCAAATGCCCCAGATGCCTGCCGGCACGAATATACCCAAGCAGACCATCAATGTCGGAGCTGCGATGGGTGCAGCGCGCCTGACCTCTAAAGCGCCTGCTTCACCGGTACCGGCTGCTCCTGCGCCTGGTGGTGTATCCAATCCGAATTTAAAAGTGACGCAAGGTAAGATTAAAAAAGAAACCATGCGCATCAGCCTGCCGCCCAAGCCAGGTTCACAGCCAGGTAAGCCTGTGGCTGCATTGGGTGGGGTTAAGCCGGCACCGCCCAAACCGGTTGCCGCGGTACCACCCGCACCTAAACCGCCGTCAGGTCCCTTATCTGAATTGAATGTGACCCGTCCGATGGGTGGTGCCAATCCCAATTTGAGTACACCTAAACCGCAGCCGGCTCAACCGGGTTTTAATTTCCCGGCTCCTGCGGCTAAACCTGCAGTAACGGAAACAACCAATATTCAAGCTCAGGAAGAGCCGACCGCCATGATACCGGGTGGGCCTGTGGTGCCTAAACCGAAAGCGACTGCGCCGAAACCGACTGCGCCTGCAGCACCCGCTGTTCCTGCTGTCCCGCCTACACCAGCGCCTTCGCCTGCGGCCCAGACTAAGATTCTAGACAAGCCTGCTCCTGCACCCGCTCCGCCGAAACCACCGTCACCCGTGGCCCCTAAAGCACCCGCGGCACCGTCGGCTCCGACGACACCTTTGCAGAAATCCGCCCCTCCGCAGGTAGCGCCTGCTGCTGCGGGTGGCATGAAAATGCCGCTGCAAGGAGCAAAAGCCAAAACAGAATCGATTCAATCACCACCCACACCGCCTAGACCTGCCGCCCCGGCCCCGGTTCCCAAAAAGGCGGTTACTCAGCAGCTGAGCGTAGGTCCCAAAGGTGCTCCGCCCCAAGTTCCAGCCGGAACCGGACTCAAACCGCCAGCACCTGCTGTCGGTGGACCTAAACCTGCCGCTCCGGCTCCCGCTCCCGCCAGTCCAGCGCCGGCGAAGCAGGCCCCGCCGAAGCAAGCGCCATTAGGATCCAAAGCAGCACCCCCGGCTGCTGCCGGGAAACAGCCGGCACGGGTAGAAGCACCTGCTGCAGGCGGTGGTGGCGGAGGTAATGCCTTGGCGATCGTAGCCGGATTGATTTCGCTGATCAGCGCAGCAGTGATTCTGGCTGGATTCTTCGATATCCTTTAAAAAGATTTTTATTCGCTGCCGTCATGCTGCTCATGATGAATGAGCGGTGATATTGCCGCGGATTGTATTTACCCATGCGCCAGCCACCTGGTCGGATGCCCGGTTCAGATCGTCTTTTAAGATTAGTGGGTTGCAATTCCAAAAGCTGTCTCTATCTATACTTGCATGGCGAGTGAAAATGTTATTGAACTGACGGAAGATAATTTCGAAGAAAAGGTGCTGAAGTCTGAGGGCAAGGTATTGGTGGATTTCTGGGCAGAATGGTGTGGTCCCTGTAAGATGATCGCTCCATTGCTGGATCAGATCGCGGATGAGCACACAGGCAAAGTCACCATCGGTAAGGTAGACGTGGACAGCAATTCGGGATTAGCCGGTAAGTACAATATCCGTGCTATTCCCACCATGATCGTTTTCACGGATGGTGAAAAAACCGACGAAATTGTGGGCATGACTTCTAAGGCAGGTCTGGAAGACAAGCTGGGTCTGAGCGCCTGAGCCATATCACGAACGGATACCACTTGAGAGTATGGAACCCCGGAATTTCCTTCCGGGGTTTCTTGTGATTGAAATCATGACGAAGCAGGAAAGGGCAGATATTGTCGCACGCGAGTTGGAAAAATACTATCCGGAGGTACCGGTGCCGCTGGATCACCAGAATGCTTACACGCTGCTGGTGGCGGTGTTACTATCGGCACAATGCACAGACGTGCGGGTGAATCAGGTGACTCCCGCACTTTTTAAGCTGGCGGATAATCCGGCAGACATGGCAAAGCAGCGGGTTGATCATATCCGCAAGATCATCCGGCCCTGCGGGTTGTCGCCCAGCAAGTCCCAGGCAATCAAAGGGTTATCACAAATACTGGTACGGGAATACGCTGGAGAAGTGCCCGCGAGTTTTGAAGCGCTGGAACGGCTTCCCGGGGTAGGGCATAAGACGGCATCGGTGGTCATGTCGCAGGCGTTTGGTGTGCCTGCTTTCCCGGTGGACACGCACATCCACCGTCTGGCTAAGAAATGGAAGCTGTCTTCCGGCAAAAATGTGGTGCAGACTGAAAAAGATCTGAAGCGTTTATTTCCTGAGGAGCAGTGGAACAAGCTGCATTTACAGATCATTTTCTACGGCCGGGAATATTCCCCCGCGCGTGGTAAAAAAGCAGAGACCTGTCCGATCTCGGCACTTTTGTTTCCGCAAAAAAACCCGGGGATTATTCGCTAGTTCCAAGCAGGACAACCTGGATCAGGACATGCATGCGCTGAGCATTGTCCAGGACGGATTGTTCAGCGGGAGTGAGTGATTCTCCGGCGGTCTGCTTGGCACGCAATTTCGGAAGATTTACATTGAGTTGCGGGATCAAGGTAGCGGCAGCGGTAAGGGTGCGGGTATTGGCTTCAATGCGGGCCAGGTCATCTGCCGCCGGCGGGAAGCGCAAAATCCCGGGAGAGCCGCCGTTTTCGGAACGGACCGTGCCCACAGAGGTGCCGTCCGGTTCTAACAGTTCCACGGTTCCTTCCTGAATCCAGACATCCGTTACGTCCGGCAGTGCGACTGTTACAAAATCAGTTCCGCGTGCAGCAGATATCGCCAGTGGAGTGACTACCTGAAAGTCGGTAGGATTCTTTTTCAGATTCACATGTGAGAACACGGCACCGGTTTCCAGGTCGATCTTGATCTTATCCGTGCCGCTGATGTTTTCACGCCGGATAGTGGCCACGCTGCCGGGAGTCAGGCAAATGGCATGGGTTGCGCCGATATCCAGCCCGACACATCCTTGCGGGCCCACCGTAATTTTGGATCCGACCGACAGCCGCTGGCCTATTTTCAATGATACAGGCGGATCAGCTGTGGTCGCGCCCGGCAGCACAGCAGTAGCACTGCCCAGCAGCGCGGCAATACGGACTTCATCCCTACGAGCCGTCAGGTTAAGCGGTTCTATCCAGTCGACGATGAGTTCCAGATAGATGTGATCGCGGTCCTGAGCCGCCGCAGCATCCACCATATATAAGTCGCCGGACTTCAGATATTGACCGGGACGAAGGATCACCGGCTTCTCTTCCAGCACGCGCACGTCTTTTTCCAGATAGGCGGTGAAGTCTTTTTCAGGCTGATAGATGGCGACTTCACCGAGACTGGCAGCGGAAGCCATCGCGGGCACTGCCATCAAAAGAAAAATAAAGATACATGACGAACTGAATACGGATCTGATCATGGTGGTAGGATGCGTTAGCGTCTACGCTATTCAAAACTTTTCAGACAACACCTCTATTTCCGGATGACAGGATAGTTATTATCCTATTTACAAGTATTTTTACTTGTTTTAACGTGTTAAGTGTGCCCCAAGGACGACGCCAGTTTATGGGAGTCGCATCTGCTTTGGCAGGCGGGCTCTTGTTGGAAGGCCTGAGCTCACCGCTACTGGCCACGCCCACTCGTGTCGAGACTGTAAAACGCGGGGATACCTTATGGGGGATCGCGCAACGCTACCAGATTTCTGTTGAGGAGTTGATGCGTTTGAACGGTTTGAAAAATAACCGGCTGAATATTGGGCAGAAACTCAATATCCCTGTTTTAAACTCATCTTCCTCCTCAGGTGCTTACACCGTCCGTCCAGGAGATTCACTCTATTCCATCGCCAAGCGGCACAAGGTGACTGTGGCTGAATTGCGATCACTCAATCGTAAAAAGGATAATCTGCTACAGCCTGGTGATGTGCTCAGGATTCCGGGCAAAACGCCCAGCAAAATCATGACTTCCCAGCGCAAGACTTCGGTTTATGTGGCTAAAGCGCAGCGCAAGATTGATGTTCGTAATCTCTCGCAACGGCGCTGGAAGCACATCATTCTGCATCACAGCGGCACACCTACCGGCAGCGGGAAAATTTTTGACTACTACCACCGTCGCGTGCGGGGGATGGAGAATGGCCTGGCTTATCATTTTGTGATCGGGAACGGTTCGGAATCGGGCGACGGACAGATTGAGGTCTCGGAACGCTGGCGCCGGCAGATTCATGGCGGGCATGTGCGCAGTGAAGCTTACAATCAGAATTCCATAGGTATCTGTCTGGTAGGGGACTTTCAGCGCAGCCGCCCGACCAAGCATCAGATGAAATCGGTCATCAGTCTGGTGGATCATCTTAAAAACGAACTGTTACATCAACGTCCGGACCTGCTGCTGCACCGCGACATTCAGGAAACCATCTGTCCCGGCAGATATTTCCCGGAACGCGAAATCCATCGTCTGTTCGGATAAACCGGTAGATGAGTATTCCCGTTACAGATGAAGGCTTTCGTTATGGAAAGGGTGTTTTTGAAACGCTTTGTGTTGTCCGGGGTAAAGCGTTGTTTCAGGATTGGCATGAAGAAGTGATGATGCGCGGAGCTGAAGCGCTGGGGATTGACCGCAGCCCCATGTTTTTTATCGATGGACCGCCTGCAGGAACAGGGATTTGGCGGTGGTATCTGACAGAAAGCGGCATTGAAATGCTGTTTGATTCCAGCCTACCGGAAGTTCCCTATTCCTACTCGTTGTCGACTTCCAGCTTGAAAGTCAACAGCGCGTCCTGGGACGCCCGTTATAAGACCTTGAGCTATTTACTGCATCTGCAGGCACGCCAGGAAGCCGATACCGATGAAGCGGTATTGCTTAACCAGCGAGGTGAGCTGGCGTCCGCCTCGATGGCTAATCTGTTCTGGGTTCGCGATGGTATCTTGTATACTCCTGAGGTAGAGGCCGGGTGCCGGGAAGGGGTCATCCGGCGCTGGGTGTTGGAAAGTGCCGGCAGTGCCGTCCGGCAGGGGCGGTATCTATTGGAAGAACTTCATCACGCCGATGAAATTTTTCTTACCAACAGCCGCATCGGTATCCAGCCGGTTCATGACTGGGAAGGTAAAGCACTGAAAACCGGACCGCTTACTTCCAAGCTATGGAAGGCCTATCACGCCGAGTGCCGTTGATTGGATTTAATCTTTGCGACCCTGGAAGGTCAGTTCCGCTACGCCGGATTTATCCAGTTGCCCTTTGCCGATTTTGGTCAGTCTAGTGTATTGATCCAGCGGGGCATCTGCCAGTTTCAGCTAAGCAATTTTCAGGACTATGGTGTAATAAAAACGGACTGCATGGCTTTTTGCCTATAATTCCATCAGGGTGGTCTGAGATTCCACCAATTTGAGCGTAAGTGCTTTTTTCATGGTTTTATGCTCATCTATCTTGTCCAGATAGCCGAGGTACTTTTTTGATCTTTTTGCAATCTCCTTCAGTCTAAGGCGTTCTACTTCCATTCTTTCATGCATTTGTTTGATTTCATTTTGCTTGGCTTGCTGTCTTATATTAACCCCCAATACAGTGCCTTGCATATGCCTTTCAATTTGGGAATCGATGATTTCAAGGCGTTTGTTCAGCTTAATGATTTCCGGGTGGTTCGATGAGAAGGAAGTCCTTGCTATGGCCAAAGCCTGCTCGACAGCCGAATGTTCCTTGATCAGTGATGTGATTACATCATCTTTCAAAACAGTCAGTAAAGATGACTTTTGACCTGATTCCAATATTACAGTCAGCATAGTTACCTGTGATTCTATCTGATCAACTTCAAGCTTTGCCTGTGCGATTTGCTGTTGCAGCTCTCGGATGAACTGGGTCAGGGCAGGGTCCTGTAAATCTTTGGCATTATAAATCCCAAGGTCATGTAAGTGATCTGCTTCATGTCCCTCCATGCTCATTTCAAGGCCGCTGATAGCCATATCATGCCTGCTGATTTCATCTTTCAACTCATTAATATAACGGAGCAGGTCCTCCTTCCGTTTTTCCCTCTGTTCTACTTGGATACTGGTGGTAGGAGTAAATCCTAAAGTGTTCACTTTGCTTTCAGAATTTTCAGTGGTTACGCTTGAGTTCTTTGCATATGCCTGCTCGGCCTTCGTAAAACAGGCGGCAATTATTCCCATTAATGTCACTACGGTTAATATGATCACTGGCTTTTTGGGCCTAACGGTGTTGGTTATCACAGTAATTCTCCGGGTTATTTGTTTTTTGCTGAAAAATCTTGGGACCAGATTGGGGAATAAGTTCATGGTTGAAGTTTTTTCGGAAAGCTTGATCAGCAGATTCCCGTAAGATAGCTTCTGAGAAGACCCCAGCTTCTCCAGTACAAGCAGGTCACACAATACTTCACGGTCTGAATTGAACTGGTTCATTGAGATCCATACTAGCGGATTGAACCAATATATTGAGTTCAACAGGATGACGACCCAATTCCATATGATATCATGTTTCTTTAGATGGATCAGCTCATGCAACAAAATCATTCGAAACTCATCCTCTGAAACGGTTTCTTTCAATCCGGCCGGTAATAGCAGATGGGGCCTCCAAATACCGTATATAGCAGGGGTTTTCCAGTCTTCCAGTTCTACTAATTGCACGTCCTGCTTTACGTTTAAGGTTTCCTTGCATTCTTCAAAAATTTTTAAATGTAGACTGCTTTGAAGTAGGGGGGCATTCCTAAGTCTTCCTGAAAATCGCACCGACTGAACGACAGGCAATGAAAAGGTGCCGATTGCTGTGGTCAACCAGACCCAAACTAGCAGAATCTTTAAGTCAAACTCAGGAATCTTGCCGGTCTTGGATATGGCAGGGGTGCTTTGCTGCAGGTTGCTCGCAGTTGGCTCTTGGTGAGTAAACACAGACAATTCCGGAATATCTGCTTGTGTTATCTTTCCCGATGGGGTTGCAGGTGGAAAATGAAGCAGCCCCCACGAAACTTCCGGAGTATAAGGGATCAGTAATTTCAGAATAATGACTATACCTGTTACATACAAAATATTCGCAGGAATCTTCTGGTGTAACAGCAGGCGGAAAATCAGAATAACCAAAATGAGTACGGATGCGTAGAGAGAATTGGAAATGATCCAATCAAATACCTGTTCTGCGGCGTGGTAAAAAGAGTTCATTGGTTGCTTTGATCCTCCAGTATTCTTTTCAGTTCGGAGATTTCTTTTTTGGAAAGGTTTTCCTGACTGATAAACGTGGAGACAAACGGTGCCAGTTCACCGTCAAAAACCCGGTCGAGAAAAGAGCGGGCTTCCCGGTATGCACATTCCTCTTCACACAGAGCAGGGTAAAAAACAAACTCTCGTCCTCTCTTTTTATTTGCCAGCACGCCCTTATTTAGTAGTCGGCGTATCAGTGTCTGGATCGTCTGAGGTTTCCATTTTCTTTCCTTGGCCAGACGTTGAATGACTTCATTAGCTGTTGCCTTTTCCAGTTTCCAGATAACTTTCATTATAGCCCATTCCGCATCTGAAATTTGAACTTTATAATTCATATAATTACATTTGTAATATTTACAAATATTACAAATGTAAAATTTGTAAAGGAATTTTTTAAAATCTGTTGCGGAGTAGTGAACTGTGGGCCAGAGATGGGAACATGACACTTTGGTATAGCTTGCGTGTCTATCGCGCTATGATACGTGAATAAATGGTAAGATGTCGGTCATTTCATAGATACTTCATCAGGTAGAAACAGCTTTTTGGCAATTTCTTGCCGGACTGTTTATTGTTCAGGTAAGCGTTGGTACGGTCAGGTTTACTCAGGCCGCCATCACAAGTTCTTTCATGCTAGGCGATGTGTAGTCGGGGGGAATCATCTCCGCATTCAATGCAGTGAGCTCAGGCTCCAGCCTGTTCAGGAATGGAAAGGAAAATCGCTCAAAATCGGCTCCGTCACTTCCAAATTTTGGAAGGCCTATCACGCCGAGTGCCGTTGATTGGATTTAATCTTTGCGACCCTGGAAGGTCAGTTCCGCTACGCCGGATTTATCTAGTTGTCCTTTGCCGATTTTGGTCAGTTTAGTGTATTGATCCAGCGTTGCCTGAGCCAGTGGGGCTTCGATGCCGTGGGTTTCGGCCAGTTTGAGTGCGATGCCGGAATCCTTGGCCGCGTGTTCAGCTGAAAAGTAACATTCGTGATCGCGCCGGATCATGTCTCCCGCATCGGTTTCCAGAACCCGCGAGCTAGCTCCTGTCCGGGCAAAGACGTCGCACAGCATGTTGAGGTCGAGTCCCAGGGCATCCCCGATACCCAGTCCCTCGGCCAGTGCTGCGGTATTGATATTCATTACCATATTGACCAGAGCTTTCACTTGGGAGGCTGTGCCCGTGTCACCCACATAGCACAAGGCCTGGCTCATGTCATCCAGCAGCGGTCGGGTCGACCGGAATAGATCTGGTGCTCCGCCGACTATCAGAAACAGTTCGCCATGGCGTGCCTGCGGAATACTGGAGGCCATGCAGGCTTCCAGACACTGGGCTCCGGCATCCGCAGCTGCCTTTCCCAGCTTGTGATGAATCGCCGGAGTGAGCGTGGCACAATTGATGAAAATGCGACCTTCCGCGCCGGTCAACAGATTGTCATCGCCCCCAAAAATGCTTTCCATCGCCTGATCATTGGTGACCACAGTCAGAATAATGTCTGCATTCCCGGTCACTTCAGCCAGTGTATCATAGGCTGTTGCCCTGAGTTCTGCAGCCAGCTCAGCTGCGAGTGCGGAATGAATGTCATACAGCGCTGTAACCTGGTATCCTTTATCATTCAGGCAACGTGCCATGTTGCTTCCCATCCGTCCCAAGCCCACAAAACCAATCCGTTTTTCTTTCATGAGTGAACAGTAAAAGAACATGTAAATGTAACCAGAGAAAATACCATATGTTGACTTCTACTGATGTATCGTAAATTATAATGATAATTAACTATCAATAAGATTTTGGTCTGAATATTTTATGCCGCAATATACTTTTCGCAAAGAGTTACCCGTAACCGTTTTAAGCGGATTTTTAGGTGCGGGCAAAACGACGCTGCTCAATTACGTTTTGTCCAATCGTGAAGGCATGCGTGTGGCTGTGATTGTAAATGACATGTCGGAGGTGAACATTGATGCAGCTCTGGTGGAGCGAGGCGAGGCACAACTGAGCCGCAGTGAGGAGAGGCTGGTCGAGATGAGTAACGGCTGCATCTGCTGCACCTTGCGCGAGGATTTATTGAATGAAGTGTCAGCTTTGGCTGAAGAGGGACGGTTTGATTATCTCCTGATTGAGTCGACCGGAATATCCGAGCCGTTGCCGGTGGCGGAGACATTTACCTTTGCCGATGAAGCAGGACAGAGCCTGTCGGAGGTTGCCCGGCTCGATACGATGGTCACAGTAGTGGATGCTCGAAATTTTCTGGAAGATCTAAATGTGCATCAGTTGCTCAAAGATCGTCAAATGGGGCGGGATGAAGCAGATTTTCGTGCGATTTCCGACCTGCTGACGGATCAGGTAGAATTTGCTGATGTGATTGTTGTCAATAAGACGGATCTGGTGGATGCACAGCAACTGGAGAAAGTGCTGGGCCACATCCGCGCGATGAATCCGGATGCGGAGATTATGCAGAGCGAGCACGGCAAGGTAGCGTTGGATCGCATCCTGAATACGGGACGGTTTAACTTTGAAAGAGCGGCTGAGGCGCCAATGTGGCTCAAAGAGTTGAACGGGGAACATGTTCCGGAAACTGAGGAATACGGGATCAGTCATTTTGTTTTTCGCGCACGCAAGCCTTTTCATCCGGAACGCTTTAATCAGGCAGTGCGCATTTCGCTGAGCGGGGTGATACGGGTTAAGGGTTTCATCTGGTTCGCCACCCGGATGGATCATACGCTAATGTATTCCCGGGCAGGGTCGACGAGTTCGCTAAGTCGGGCCGGTATGTGGTGGGCGGCGATGCCAGAGGATGAGTGGCCGGACGATGAGAATAATATGGACGGGATTATGGATCGCTGGCAGAAACCATATGGTGATCGTCGACAGGAGCTTGTTGTCATCGGACAGGAAATGGATCAGGACGCCATTGAAGGGGCATTTCAGGCAGCTTTATTAACAGAGGAAGAAATCGAGTCGGGAGTCTCCTCGTGGGCCTCACTGGCGGATCCATTCCCCGACTGGGAGACTTTGCCGGAAGCACATTAAATTTTTTTCTGATCTTGCTGGTAAGTGGTAAATCGCTTTGCTGTTCGATCCCTAAACTGTTATCAGAATACTTATTGATATGAACATTACATTTCATCCTCGTAAATCGGTTGAGCAGGTCGAAGAAGGAGCTGAACTGGCACCTAAATTCGACAGTAGCGGAGTCATTCCGGTGGTAACCACAGACTTTTCCAGTGGCGAGTTGCTGATGCATGCCTATATGAACGAAGCGGCCTTACGACGGACGCTTGAAACCGGGGAAGCTCATTACTGGAGCCGCAGCCGCCAGTGCCTGTGGCACAAGGGAGCTACCAGCGGGTTGGTGCAGCATACACGGGATATCCGAATCGATGATGATCAGGACTGTATCTGGTTGCGAGTTGAAGTGGCGGGTAGCGGAGCCAGTTGCCACGTCGGTTACCGCAGCTGTTTTTATCGCTCGATTCCGCATGGAGATGCGGCGGGTAAGCCACTGGAATTTCAGGAAGCCGTGAAAACCTTTGATCCGGGGGAAGTGTACGGCGATGCCCCTAATCCGACTCAATTATGAATCCAAGGGCTCCCCTGGTCATTGTGGTTGGGTTTTTGGGCGCCGGGAAGACCACCTTCCTGCGGGAGATTCTTCCGAATCTGGAAGAACGCGGGCTGGAGCCGTTGGTCATCATCAATGATTATTCCAACGCGCGGGTGGATGCCGCTACGCTGCAAAAAGAGGGAAGACCTGTCATTCCCATCCATGGCAACTGTATCTGCTGCGACTCATTATTTGAACTCATCCGTGTGCTGGAGGACATTGAGCTGACAGAAAACCGGTTGGTTCTCATTGAAGCCAATGGAACAACCGATCCGGCGGTGCTGATCGAGCACTTGCTGGTCAAACAGGAGCTGAAATCCCGTTTCGCACCGCTCATTCAAGTGACTATCGTCGACGGGCAACGCTGGCAGTTGCGAGATGATCATAATGAGCTGGAGCACTTGCAATTGGAAACAGCCAGCCATATCCAGCTGACCCGGATGGATATGGTGTCCGATGAACGCGCGGCAGAAGTACAAAGCTCCATGCAGTGCTCGAATCCGGCAGCGCGCACCATCGAGCCAGCGTCATTCGCGGCTGAGTTAGCGGAAATGATGCGGCCAGACCATGTCCTTCCAGTCCCCGCTCTGCCGGATCAGCGGCCAATGGAGGAAGTGTATGCGACAGCTCACCATTCCCATGGACCCCATCATGATCATGACCGGCATCATCCGGCACATGCCTTTGTGGGCCTGGAAATGAAATTGCCTGACCCGATGCCGACCCAACATCTCAGGGACTGGCTGGCTGCTCTGCCGGATAATGTGCTGCGAATCAAAGGGCTGATCCGTTTTTCAGAGGAACCGGCGCGCTGGTTTCATTTCCAGACTGTAGACGGAACGCTTAACACGTTCAAACAACGTGAGCTTCGCCAACAGCCGAAGCTGCCTGCCTGTGCCGTGCTGATCGGAGTCCGGCTGGACGAGTCCGCCATTCGAGCATCTTTAATCACAACCCGACCGCAGGAGGTAACGGATGCGGCATGAGGTGATTATCGTGGGTGCCGGTGCCGCTGGCGTCGGGATGGGGGCGACATTCAAGGATTTCGGAATTCATGATTTCATGATTCTGGACCGTCACGAAGTCGGAGCCAGTTTTGCACGCTGGCCGGAGGAGATGCGACTGATCACACCGTCGTTCAATACCACTCCCTTTGGTATCCTTGATCTGAATGCTGTGACGCTGGACACTTCAGTGGCCAATTTCCTGGGTGAGGAGCATCCCCGCGGAAAAGACTATGCCCGCTATCTGCGCGCGCTGGTGCAGGAAATGGAGATTCCGGTAACAGGTGGCTGGGAGGTCGAAGGCGTGGAAGAAGATGCATCCGGCGGCTTTCGCCTGAACGGACCACGTGGGGAGATGGCATGCCAATACTTGATTTGGGCTGCAGGCGAATTCCAGTTTCCCCGGCTCAACCCGTTTCCCGGAGCAGCACTGTGCCGGCATAATGGACAGATTGGATCGTATCGGGATCTGCCAGGTAACGAGTTTGTCATCATCGGTGCTTTTGAGAGTGGGGTGGATGCTGCAGTCCATCTGGCCGAGGCGGGCAGGACGGTCACTCTGCTCTGTAATGAGGAGGAGCTGGCGCTGCAGGATCAGGATCCCAGCCGCTCGCTTTCTCCGTTTACCCGCCAGCGGCTGCTGGATGCTCAGAAAACCTGTCAAAATCTGCATCTTCGTTATGAATGTCAGGTGGAGCTGGTCAAGGAAAGTGGTAACCGATACGCCACCATCGCCAGTAATGGGATGGAGTTTGTTACGGAGGTACCGCCCATCCTGGCAGTTGGTTTCCGGGGAGGCACTGCACCGGTCGAGCATCTTTTCAACTACCGGGACGACGGTCATTTTGAACTCACGGAGGTTGATGAGTCCACCGTTGCAGCTGGACTGTTCCTGTCCGGCCCGCTGGTGCGGCATGAGCATCATATTTTCTGTTACATCTACAAATATCGCCAGCGTTTTGCAGTCATTGCACAAGCCCTGGCCACACGGCTGGATATTCCGGTTTCAGATGACCTGATCCAACTCTATGATCGCAATCAGATGCGCCTGCATGATCTCTCCTGTTGCGGTCAGGAATGTGTTTGTTAAGTCCGTTCCGTCCCGATCACGCATACCAATCTCAGATGAGACCATGTTCATGTTGAAACGAATCGATCTAAGCAATGCAGGCAGCACGCTGATGCTGTTGGCAGCTATTGCGGTGGGAGCGTTTGTCGGCGGGGTGTCTCCGGCAACGGGTCAGAAATTGTTTGAAGGGGTGGATCCGTTGATCCTGATGCTGGTATCCCTGTTGTTTTTTGAAGTGCGATTCCGTCATTTCGCCCAGGCGGCGGGACATCTGAAATTTGTGGCGGTGGCATGGGGTGCCAACTTCGTCATCATCCCCACCATCGGTTTCGGCATCGCCTGGCTGCTGCTGCGCGGGCAACCACCATTTTTCATCGGGCTGATGATCTATTTCATGGCACCCTGCACCGACTGGTTTCTGGGATTTACCCGACTGGCGCGCGGCAATACCGCGCTGGGAACGGCGCTACTGCCCATCAATCTGGTATCGCAACTGCTGCTTTATCCCGTCTTCCTCAGTCTTTTTGCAGGAACGGTTGTGGAGGTGGAATCCGGTACCCTCTACCAATCCCTGCTGGAGTGGTTTCTACTGCCTTTGGTCGGTGCTGTGGGAGTGCATCTGCTGCTGGCCAGGCTGCTACCGACACCGTGGTTTAATGCGCTACTCGGCTGGGCCGGACGTATGGTCTCGGTAGTCATCGCACTGCTAGTGCTCTGTATCTGTGCGGGGAATACCGGCACCATACTTGAACACCGTGCGGTATTCGGCTGGATTCTGCTCGGTGTTTTCGTTTTTTTTGTCCTGAGCTACCTGCTGGCTGAGGGGCTGTCTCAGTGGTTCCGCTTCGACTATCCCGAACATGTCCTGCTGACGATGACCACCGCGGCACGGAATGCGCCGCTGATGCTGGCAGTGACAGCTGCCGCCTTACCTGGAGAGCCATTGATTTATGCCGCCCTGATTATCGGAACACTGGTGGAGTTACCGCATCTCACGGCTCTTAAGCACCTGTTACTGCAAAAAAGAGTTCAGAACGCTCACTCAGTCTGAAAAAACCCGTTACGGTCTGGGTCTTTGCTTAATAATTAATCAATACAAAATAAAAAGCTGTGCTGTGCTGAACACCGTTATTGAGCGATTTCCATTAGAAAATTTAATATTAATATTAATATCTCAATTTATGAATTGATTGATAAACAATTATCATCAATATTTATAAATACATGATTGAAAATTATATACATTTTTCAAAAAACTCCGTTAAGCCAGCAGCAACGGATAATAAAATTTTATAGTGTGACAAAACATAAAACGATCTCCCTGAAGGATTTTTTTATTTGCAAATGAACAGAAAACAGGTAGCTATAACTATGCGTTCGCTATTGAGACGCAGTATCAATAAGATAACTAACAACAAATATGAATAAACAAATCAAAAAACAAATCATGCGCAGCAGAAAAGCTCAAAAGGGTCTGACCCTGATCGAGCTGCTGGTTGTGCTCGTCATCCTGGTCGGCATCGGCGGTCTGCTGGTTCCCACCATTAACAATGCACTGAGTCGTACCCACGTTGCCACTTGTGCCACCAGCTTCCCGGAAGTGCATCAGATGATGCAGCGGGTGCAGTTGGAATTCGGTGAATTCGGAACCAACTTCGATTCGGGTATCTACACAGGCGGATCCGATCCGGTGAACAACTCAACAGTTACTTTCGCTGCAACAGGCGGAGGAGCTAATGGAACCGGAACGCTGGTGGCTGCTAACCTGACTGCAAACGAAGTGATTGGTCTGGCTGCCGTAGGTATTGATTCTGTAGTTGATCATGCTGCAGCACCCACCAATGTTACCTTCAGCATTGATGGTGTAGCGCGTCCGCTAGCCGCTGGTGGGCCCGTGTTGACCCTGACAACGGCACAAGCAGATGCCATCTTCCTGCCTACTGGTGGCGGTGAAAAATATGTGTGGTTCGGTATTGGTCGTGACTGGTCATTGCTGGGCAATCTGGCTCCTGAGCCACCCGTGCACTTTGGTGATACTGCCGGTGTGCTGCCCGATGAAGTGCACTCCCGTTTTGGAGTTATCTTTGAAGTATTCGACGATGACGAAGAAGCTGCACAATTCCGCCGTGTCAGCTACTGCATCGACGGAGACGCCTTCGAAACTGGCGACAACCACATCGAAGTTTACTGGCAGGAAATTTCCGGACAGTAAGCAACTAAGCTTCGTTTAAGTAACGAAGAAGAAAGCATATGCTTTCTACACAGGATGGGGGCGCTGTTGATTCGGCGCTCCCTGACCTGTCTCTAGGGAAAAGAATGAAATTTCAGACGAACCGTAGGCCTCAGTGCCATGGCAAATTCATGCAGCAGTCCTGCCGTGGACTGACTTTGCTTGAGTTGCTGGTCGTTCTGCTAGTTCTTATCGGGGTAGCCGGTATTGTAACATTGAATTTCACAGACCGGGTAACGGTGCGAGGTGCGGATGGTGAAAGCCGCGAAGTAGGGGAAGTCATCACGCTGCGGACCATGCAGACGGTGCGTGAAGCACTCATTGGCAATTCGGTTTCAGATCCCGGATATCGCGGTCATGTGGGTGGATTGCCAAGCACTATTGGCGGGTTGATCGAAAATGTTGATACTGAGCCTCTTTTTTCACCCGCCAATGCCCGCGGCTGGAATGGGCCTTACATCGTCTACGAAGGGGCTACTTACGGTGATTATATCGAGACGGGTGATAATTTTGAAAACACTCCTGCCAGTATTCTGGATGAGCCTGCTATTCTGGATGGCTGGGGTAAACCTTTGCTGCTGCAGCAGCCGGATACCATTAATGCCCGGCTGGTGTCCGCCGGTGCCAATCGCATCCTGGAGACGGATGACTCCAATGCGGTTGATTCGGATCGGGGTGATGACATCGTACTCTTTTTGTTAACTGTAGATCCTAATTGAATTGAGAATGTTTTTGAAATCTCTTGATTATAGAAATGGACTTACCCTGGTCGAACTACTGGTGGTGCTCAGCATCATTGCGGTGCTTTCAACCGTAGCGCTGAGAAGTATCGTAGGGACCCTGGATCAGACCAATTATGAAGCGAATCTTTCCCAACTGGAAGAGATCGAAAAAGCGGTGCTGGGTGATGAGATAGCGGCCGGGTTTCTGGGTGATATTGGCAGATTGCCGCAGGTGATCGGATCTGACCCGACGACGCAGCTCTCCGAATTGTGGCTGCAGAATGGAATCTCGGCTTATGCGATCAACACGGCAGCAGGGGACACAGAGATTAAACTGGGAACCGGATGGCGTGGGCCTTATCTCAGCTTAGGGCTGACTCGCACGGATCTTACTGATGGTTTCAATGGCACATTTTTATATTTTCAGGAAGATGGCTCAGATGCTGATGATCCGGGTGAAACGATTGCCAGTCTGCTGAGTCTGGGATTGTCCGGAATCGTAGGAGGAGACGACTATGAGGAAGATGTGGCAATGGTTTTTGAAAATACGATGGAGAACCGCTGGGAGATTGACTTGGAAGTGATTGTGGTTGCCGACGGCAGCCCGATCGAATTTGCCAACGGAGATAATCTCATATTACGGGCATACGGTGCAGACGGTTCCGGTGGGCTTCATACCGTGCTGGAGGAGAAACTGACCCTCACGGCTGATATCGTCTCGCACAGCTTTACTTTAACGCAGTTACCTTATGGTGCAAAGGTCTTACGCGCTTATCTGGATAATGATGACCCAACCACCAAAGACACGGCTATCACAACAACAGGATCGGAACAAAAGTCTGTGGCTCAGTATATTACGGTTGATCGATTGACGGGTACCATTACACTCACGTTGTTTTAAGTAAAAATTCGAACGAAATTGTGAACAAGCGACCTGACAAAACATTTCTGATCCAAGCCGGAGAGCATTTTCTGCGGGTGGATCTTCAGCGTAGACAGGCTGGTTATCAGGTGCTCAAGACACTTCGTGGCAGGCAGCAAGCTATTCGTAAAGAAGCAGATACAGAAGACTTTTTTGTTGAAGCCAAGCGTCATATCGATATCGAGGGAATCACCGGGTTACTTAAGCAGGGAGGTAAACCTGCCCGCGAAATTTCGGTTCTGAGTGACCAGATTACAGCCGTGGTTGCTGAAGTGGATGCGATTGGTGAAAGTGACTGGCATAGTGCGGCTCAAATGGAAGCTCAGACGGTGAGTGGTTTATCGACGGCAGAAAGCATGTTTGCCTCCTCAAGACTGTCCTCGGAACAGGGTCTGGTAAAAGCCTGGACGGTGCAAGTTTCCATGCGAAACATCACCGCACTGCGGGCTGCGATTGGACAGGTAGCCCGCGGCAGCCGCTTAATTACCGTCGGACACCCGGCAGGGATCCGGATGCAATCACCGTCCGCGCAATTGGAGAATTGGTCAGATTTTGCTCTGTATCACGTTCCAGACGTTCCCAACATTGATCTCAAGGGCTGGAATGGAGCATCGGCGATCGCAGATGCGCTGGCCGATCCGGAGGTTGCGGCAGGGCTTATGCCTTCGGAGCAGCCCGCATATGTCATCGTCGCATCGGATCAGCAATTCGAGAACAGTAATTCACTGAATTGGTTGGATTTTGCGCAAGATCCGGCGATCGAAGCCTGGGCATCCGCCCTGGCTGAAGCCTGTGATCCCCTTACGGGTCGTATACTGGGAATGCCGCTGGTAGCGGTTCCAAAAGCGCCGTTGGGGAACGCTGCTCTAGCCATGGCTTCAGTCGGGTTTGCGGCAGTGATGATATTGATCTTGGGAATACATTATGGACTCACGCTGCTTAACGAAAAGCATTTGCGAGATGATCTGGCAGAGTTTGAGGCACCGGCAGAGAAAATAAAAGCCGATCGTGAGAAAATCAGCGCACTTAAAGTAGAGCTAAAAAAACTGGATGCAGAACTGGAATCATCTTACCAGTCCGATGAGATTGACGTGCTGGCACATCGTAAACGCATCAGTGCCTTGCTGGCCGGGGTATCAGAAGGCTCCAATATCAAAGAAGCTGTGGTTCTGGAAATATCTCCCGACGAGGATATGAATACACTGCTGTCAGGAATTGCGACCAGCTTTAATGCTGCGCAGGATTTAGCACGCAATATCGATACCTATCTGGCCGAACATGGATGGCGGGCTACACTGTTCCGCCGCACGGCAAAACTTTTACGTGATGATGGCGGTCCCTGGACCTATGAGATTCGACTGAGTCCCAGTCCGCCACGCAAGGAAACCCGGGAAGTTGTGGCCGAAACTCCTGCCGCCAGAGATGATCGTTCGGTTCCCAATCAAGTCAGCCAGGCCATTCCTAATTCGTGAAAAATCTAAGCACACGTGAAAAAATCATGCTGATGGCATTACCGGCGGTCGTGTTGCTGATGATTTACTATTTTTTTATGGTCAGCCCCAAGTCCGAAGAACTGGAAAAGCTGCGTCGGCTGGTTGACGCGGCTGAAACCCGTGTGCCCACCGCCCAGGCCCGCTCAAGTGTGGCAAGTGATCTGCGTGAAATCACAAAAGAGGTTAACGCGAAGCGTAAAGTGGTGCAGGAAAGAAAGAACCGCAGCCAGAAAGTTCTGGATTACTGGACTAATCCGGAAGCCAAAGCCCGCAGTGGTGAGAAAATTGGCCAGTTGCTGGCTGACAACCAGGTCATCCTGCTGGAAGAAAGTATGGCTGAAGGGGAGGATCTGCAACGATTCGAGCCATTACTGGAATCCTTAAGTGACGCTCAGTTGTGGAAGCTGAGAATGGCAGGAAGCTATCAGGCCATCCAAAAAACGTTAACCAGATTGGGCGAGACCGACCTGCCTATCATCCCTGCCGCTATCGAAATGGAGCCCATGTCGGAGGATACCAAAAGTATCCACGTCTGGAACCTCTGGATCTGCCGATGAAAACCCTGACGGCAGCTGAATTACAAGCGGAAGCAGATGCTAGAAATCTGCTCGCGCGGTTAATGCAGGCACTGATTGATCTGGAGGCTTCTGACCTGCATCTGGCGTCAGAACATCCCCCGTTGTTCCGGCTGCATGGCAAACTCTGCCCGAATGAGCGGTTTCAGGATCAGCTCTCCGAAACAGACTTGAAGCATATCTCCAGCCATCTTGCTGGTGGACATGTGGATACCCTGATGCCGGAGACAGGAGCATTGGACGGGGCGATTACAGGCGGGCATCATGGTGAAGGTCGGTTTCGTTATAACATCTATCGCCGGCTGCCCGGATACGCAGTGGCGCTCAGGCGGCTTGAAAATGAATTTAGAAGCTTAACCCAACTTGGTCTGCCGGAATCCTTGCTGGACTGGTGCAATTTACCGGACGGTCTGGTGCTTGTTGCCGGACCAACCGGTTCCGGGAAAAGCACCACGCTGGCAACCCTGATTGATCACATTAATCAGACTCGCCCGGTTCATATTATTACGATTGAAGATCCGGTGGAGTACCTGCATGTATCCGGAAAAGCCCTCGTGGATCAGAGGCAAATTGGTTCTCACGCACCCGATTTCAACAGTGCGTTGGTGGCTTCACTGCGGCAGGATCCTGATGTTATTCTGGTGGGCGAGATTCGAGAGCGCGAGACGATTAAAACAGCAATCACTGCCGCGGAAACAGGCCATCTGGTGTTTGCGACCGTGCATGCTCCTGACTGTGCAGGTGCAATTCAACGCATTGTTTCGGTTTTTCCACCGGATGAACAAACAGGGGTCCTGCGTCAGCTTAGCATGAATTTAAGAGGTGTGCTGACACAGCATCTGGTGATTGCTGATGGCCCCGCCGCGGGAGATCGGCACGATTTTTCGGAAGGAAAACGCACCCGGGTACTGACGAGTGAAATTCTTCAAATGATACCTGCCACTGCCAACATGGTTGCTAAGGGCCAATTCTCGCATCTAGCCTCCAGCATGGAAACCGGAACCCGCTACGGCATGCAGACTTTGGAGCAGAATTTGATCGATTGGATCCAATCCGGACACCTGCTTAAAGCAACGGCACTATCACACACCCGAAATCCAAAGGTGCTGGAACAACGCCTGGTGCGCGCCGCGACTCATGCTGGACCGCCACCGCTTAAATCCGTTTCACGTCCATAATTGATGCGGATGATAATATGAAAATTCAAAGTAATCCAGCCGCTGAATCAGGTGTAAATCAACCCGTTGAAAATACACCCGGGCTTACCGTGCGCCCAACGCTGGATCTGGCTGAGATTAAGTTTGATCCCAGCTGGGCACTGCGGTTTCCGCCCAGCCTGATGATCCGGCGCAGGTTCCTGCCCCTGGTGGTGCTGGATGATGAACTCAATGTCGCTGTCGAAAAATCCTTGGATGATAATACCACGCGGATGATCCAGCGCATCAGCGGGTTGAATATCAAGGTCATCAAAGCGACGGGAGAATCGATTCGCTCCCTGCAATCCAAGCTGTTTGGAGATCTGCGTGAGGCTATCTCTCTCGAACGGCCTGTGATTGAAGCGGCTATTCCTGCTACCGAGACCACGGATGCCAGCACCGATGATGCAGTGGAGATCTGTGATCAGATTCTGAAAAGTGGTATTTTGCGTCAGGCTTCTGACATTCATTTCAACGTAATCCGTTCAGGAGAAGTTCAAGTCCGGTTACGTATCGATGGAGAACTCACCGATGACATGTTACTCCCGGCCAGTCTTCGCCTTCCTGTCTGTAACCGGGTTAAAGTGCTTAGCGGTCTGGATATTTCTGAGAAACGCGCCTCACAGGATGGATCTTTCCGCTATGAACCGGGACAAGGGCTGCCCACCATTGAAATCCGTGTCGCAACTATTCCTGCCCGATTTGGTGAACGGATTACACTCAGGCTGCTCACCAGCGAGGGTGGTCTGCTGAGTTTGGACAGTCTTGGCTTCACTTCGCATCACCGCAGCCTGTACGAAAAAGCCATTACGCTTTCCCATGGAATGATTCTGATTACCGGACCTACGGGGAGTGGTAAGAGCACCTCATTGTATGCGGGAATCAACTTCCTGTTGTCGAAGAAAGAAGTGAATGCCATGACGGTTGAAGACCCCATTGAATATGAGATTGAGGGGGTGACTCAGACTGAAGTGGATGCGAAGCGTGAAAAGGTCTCTTTTGCCAGCTCCCTGCGAAGTATTCTGCGGCATGACCCTGATGTGGTGATGCTCGGTGAGATTCGTGACCGGGAAACAGCAGAGTTGGCTGTGCGTGCTTCGCTGACGGGTCACCTGGTGTTGAGCACTCTACATACCAACACAGCCACAGGGGCCGTTACCCGACTGAGTGATTTAGGCGTAGACAGTTTTTTGATCGCCTCAGTGCTAAGACTGGTGGCCGCGCAACGTCTGGTGCGCCAGTTGTGTCCACACTGCAGCCAGGAATCAGCGATCACTGCGGAAGAGGCACTAGCATTGCAGAATCCCGCGCTGGAAGGTTATCCTGCCAGAAAGCCGGGAAAGTGTATTCATTGTGCCGGGCGTGGATATACCGGCAGAACCGGGTTGTTTGAAATGCTACCCATTGGTCCTGAAGAGGCGGATGTCATCAGCGGAGGTGCCGGCACAAAATCAGTTGAAAACAGTTTGCGTTCGTCGAGTGGTAATGATGCCCAGTTTTCACTGCTCAGTAATGGCATCGAAAAAATAGCAGCAGGAGATACCACGGTTGAAGAAGTTCTGAAAGCAACATTGCAGTACGCATAGTGTAATTATCCAGAATTAATATCCATGAGCAGCTTCCGATATGTCGCAATTACCCCGGACGGGGAAAAAGTTGAGGGTCGCCAAAAGGCGGATTCGATGGAAAGCGTGCGATGGCAGCTTATGGAGCAGGGACTGCAAATTACACGTCTGGTTGAAGCGGACCCTGGTCTTGATCCGGAGGGCTTCTCATTCCAGAACTGGCGCAGTCCGCGTTCCATTCATATCGAACTGACACTGCGACAGATTGCCGTCATGCTGAGAAGCGGCTTAACGCTGATGGCAGCGATAGAAACCATCAATGAGCAGCCTCCTTCGGGAGCGGTCAGGCGGGTTTACCAGTCGGTGCGAGCCGAGCTGGAAAACGGCTTGAGCCTGGCTGAGGCACTTTCAAAGCATCAGTGTTTCCCTCCAAGTGTCATTGCCATGATCTCCATGGGAGAAGAAAGTGGTAACTTGGATACCGTGATGACACGTGCAGCAGACACGATGCAGGGGCGCCGAAAGAGTATTACCTCCACTTTGACAGCACTCTTTTATCCGGCTTTTACATTTGTCTTCGCACTTGGGATTGCGATCTACATGATGGTTGCAGTCGTTCCTCCCATGAAAAAAGCGCTGACGGCACTGGGTCGACCTTTACCTCCTATTACTCAATCCTTATTGGATATCGCTGATTTCTTTGCCAAATGGGGAGTCGCCATTGGCGTGTCTATTGCGCTCATAGTAACGACTATTGTGCTGATATGGCTGACACCGGCAGGACGGCTGATGTTTGACCGTCTGCTATTGATGACTCCATTGATTGGCAGAATTCTCCGAACAGGAGCCACTGCACTCTTCGGCAGATCCATGTCCACGTTATTGGGCAGTGGTATCGCCATCGTTGAAGGATTACGTATTATTCAAGACCTGCATGGTAACCAGTATCTGGTGGCGGTTGTGGAATCGGCCCGCCGTCATATCATGGAAGGCGGGAGTTTGGCAGACAGTTTAAATCACCCGTATTCCTATACCCCGATGATGCTTAAAATGGTCAGTGTAGGAGAGGCTTCCGGAAATTTAGAAGAAACTCTCGAAAACATTGCCGAGTTTCATGAGGATCAGCTACAGACTTTAATTAAGCAACTGAGCGCTCTGATGGAGCCTGCGATCATTCTGTTTGTTGGCGCGCTGGTTGGTTACGTATATGCCGCTTTTTTCATTGGATTAAGCGGGGCAGTCTAAATCAGATAAGAAATAGTTATGAGTAAGATGAACCATTTAAGAACCATGCAAGTTGTTTGCCGCATAATTCTCGGTGCTGTGCTGACGATCCATATTGCAGAGCACAGAACCTGGGGACAGGAAGAGGAGCCGGACCCGACGCGTCTTTCAGGTGAGATGAAGAAAATCCTGAAAGCGGTGCGTGCAGATCAGGGAAGCTTGCAGCTCCCAACCCTGAACCAAACTCCACTCAAACTGGTGGGACTGGTCGTTGGCAGGAACTCTATGGGCGGAGCATTAGGAGGAGCTGCGATTATACGCACGGAGGATACTTTTGTTGTTGTCCGTGAAGGTGAAACGTTTTCACATTCAAATAAGGAATACGTGGCCCGGTTTGTTTCAGCTTCGCGCGTAGTTATGGAAGACAAATCTTCCGAAACAGATATTACTTTGTATTCCCAGCCGATTCAGCAGGAAAATGAAAATCAAGCGGATCTCATCATCTTCGAAGTAGAAGAGGTGCCACTTTATGCGGCAGCCAGGGTACTTAGTGATGAAACAGGTCTCAAGATCGCGGTATCAGCCCAGGCGCGGAATCAGCCTGTCAGTCTCTATCTGACCAATGTCAGTAAGTTAGAAGTCTTAGATGCGCTGACTCTAACGCATGGACTCTACATGACCAAAGTTGCCAAGACGGATATCATCCGCCTGCATACCGGTCAGGAATATGCCCGTGATGCCAGTTCCTTCTTTGATGAGAGGACTCAAATTTTTACTCTGAAATATCCAAATGCAAGAGACGTTGCCTTTACGATACGTGATTTGTTCGGGGATCGCGTCCGTTTGTCGGAACAATTAGATACTGGTGAAGAGCCCGGAGAATATCTTACCGAAGACCTGGAACAGCGCCTGGAGCGGTTTGATGTATTTAATGGCAGGAGTCAGGGGTTTGGTTCCGGTGATGGTGGAGCTGGTTCCATTATTAGCACATTGGGTAATCGCAATAATAACAATAATAATAACAATTCAGGTTCTCTGGGAAATTTTCGTCAGCGGGCAATTGACAATGCTGATCTGATCAATCGGCTCGAATTGGGTGAGGATTTGACGTTAGAAGAGATTGCTGCTTTAGAGGCAGCAGACCCGGAAGCGCTGGCAAAGATCGTTCAGGCGCGTGCGGATATTCATGTCTCCGTCATCGACCGGCTTAATAAAGTGATGGTTCGCACCCGTGATGAAAAGACCATGAATGAAATCTCTGTGCTGGTCGAGGATCTGGATGTGCCGACTCCTTTAGTTTTACTGGATGTGCGTGTGTATGCCGTCAATTTGGAACGAGGGCTGGATACCGCATTTGAATGGAATTACACTGAGACCGGCCTGGACACCAGTGTCAACTTTGCACCGGGAGGAACTGTCGCGAACCCTAATTTGGCATTCACGGCGTTAAATGATCGTTTCACTGCCGCGATGAGCTTCCTGCAGAGTAAGAATCGGGTGACTTCCTTAGGTCAGCCGTCATTGCTGATGGTAAACAATGAAGTCAGTCGAATCTTTATTGGTGAGGAAATTCCTGTGCTGACTGAAGTCACAGGCAGTGAGACCATTGCTACCGATGCGGCGGTGATCCAGCAGAATGAAACGGTTGAGTATGAGAGGCGTCCTGTCGGATCGACCCTGCTCATTACGCCTAACATTAATGATGACCGCACGGTAACTCTGCGTCTACTGCAGGAAGAATCGAGTATTCGCCGCAATGGTGCAACAGTCCTGATTCCCGACGGAGGAACTTTTGTGGAGCGAACGGTTGATGTGGTGACCGAGCAATCGGCTTCCGGAACATTTGCAGCCAAGCACGGACAGACTGTGGCTATCGGAGGTCTGATCCGGGAAGAAATCCAGGATGAACGCACTCAGATTCCATTGCTGGGAGATATCCCATTGCTGGGGTTAGCCTTTCGCTCTTCGGCCCAAACCAGACAGAGACAGGAGATCATTATTATGATGACTCCCTATGTGATTTCTACTCCAGGTCAAGGTGCAGCGATCAGTCGTCGCTTTGTTGAAAATCAGGCACCCTTACATCCGCTTTTACCTGAAGCAAAAGGAACACTGGAGTTGTATGATAAAAAACATGTTATTCAGCCCTCAACAGATGAATTAGACTGGGATGAATACTGGGTGCCCAGACTAAAGAAACTAGGGGGTGCTGAATCCACTTCATCCCAAAACGCTGGAAATGCAGTTGATGTTATTTCCCCTGCGAACGAAGTGCGTCGAGCCATACCTGTTGACAGCCCCTAAGATAGATTTCCCGCAGAAAAACCTATTTTTTATATCGGATTCGGAATCAGGCATGATGCGATCAAATCCGATCACCGGGTTCAGCTCTATTCGTTATTTCCTTTATGCAAGCCGCTTATCCAGAAGATAAAATCAGGATGGTGGCTCTGTATCCTGGAAAAAGAGAATTTTCGTGATGGTAGATGTTGGAAAAATCACAGATGGTTTGAGCAGATCCGCAGAAGACATCTGGGTTGCGGGACAGAAAAGCAGTGTATCCTATCCTGATAATGGAAATGAAAGCGTGTTTCAACTTGAGGATGACTCATTTTGGTTTTTACACCGGAATCGGGTAATAGAATATTTCGTTAGTCAGTATTCCCAAGGTCAGCCGATTTTTGATATTGGAGGTGGTAACGGTTGTGTTTCCAGATGGCTGCAAGATAAAGGCATGGAGACGGTTCTGTTGGAGCCCGGTTTAGAGGGTGTTCGTAATGCCAGGAGTCGCGGTGTGACTCACATCATACATTCCACGTTTGAGGCGGCACAATTCCGTCCCGAGGTCATCCCGGCGGCAGGGATGTTTGATGTGCTGGAACATGTTGAAAAAGATGGTGAATTTCTGACAATGCTTTACTCCAAGATGAGACCATTCGGAAGACTCTATCTGACGGTTCCGGCTTTTGATTTCCTATGGTCAGCTGAGGATGATCATGCAGGTCACTTTCGTCGTTATACGCTTTCCCAACTCAGGAGGACTCTCGAATCAGTCGGGTTCAAAGTGGAATTTGAGTCTTACCTGTTCTGTTTTCTGGTGCTACCGATTTGGATCTTTCGCAGCCTTCCCAGCCGTTACGGTTGGCGGAAAGATGTCAGGCAGGCAAGGACACTTAAGGAGCATAAGTCTGGCAGGGGATTTTCGAGTATGCTGGTAAATAGCCTTCAGGGTTGGGAATTGAAAAAAGTTCAGATGGGCCAGAAAATCAAGCTGGGCAGCAGTTGTTTTGTTGTAGCAAAAAGAGTTTGAACTGCAGTTTCGAAAATGAATCCGATGGAAAGCATCCCGTTTAATCAGCAGATTGATCTGAAGGAAAGCCGTTACTTGGTTGAGGAAGTGCTCCAAAGCGGCCATACGGGTGGGGACGGACCTTTCGGTAAGAAATGCGAGCAGTTGCTGGAAGCTGAACTCGACTTGCGACGGGTGCTGATGACTACCTCCTGCACTCATGCGCTGGAGATGGCTGCGCTGCTTTATGATATTGGTGAAGGCGACGAGGTGATCATGCCTTCATTTACGTTTGTTTCCACGGCAAATGCCTTCGCATTGCGCGGTGCCAAAATCAGATTTTGCGATATCCGTCCAGATACGCTGAACTTGGATGCAGAAAAATTGCGGGACTTGGTCACCGGGCAAACCAAGGCCGTTGTAGTGGTTCATTACGGGGGGATTGCTTGTGACCTGGATGAAATATTAGAAATAATTGAGCCGCGCGGGATTAAGCTGGTTGAGGACAATGCCCATGGTCTTTTCGGTAAATACAAGGGCAAGTGGCTCGGTAGCTTTGGTGGTGTCGCTGCGCAAAGCTTTCACGAGACCAAAAATTTTTCATCCGGCGAGGGCGGTGCACTGGTCATTAATGATCCGGATCTGATTGAACGCGCCGAGATTATCCGGGAGAAAGGCACGGATCGCACCAAGTTTTTCCGGGGTGAGGTTGACAAGTATTCATGGGTTGAACTGGGATCGAGTTACGTGATGTCGGATTTATTAGCCGCTTTTCTTTTGGGGCAGTTGAGACAATGGCCTAAAGTTCAGCAGAAGCGTCAGGAAACATGGTTGCAATATGCAGAAAGCTTCCGTGACTGGGCAAGTCGTCATGGTGTAGAACTACCCCACGTGCCTGTCTATTGTGATCAGGCGTTCCATTTGTTTTACCTGCTGCTTCCAAGCCTGGAAATGAGAGATGCACTGATTCGTCATCTAAAAGCAAAAAGGATAACAGCAGTTTTTCATTACCTTCCGCTTCATCGTTCGCCATACATGCATCAACAGAGAGGAGAGTCTGAAGCATGTCCAGTGAGTGAGGACATCAGTAAGCGACTGGTTCGTCTTCCCATGTTTTACAATCTTCAGAAAAACCAGGCAGAGGTGATCATTGATGCAGTTTGTGGGTTTCAACCCTAGAACGTTTCAGATACGCTTCAGCGTTAATATGCAAACCTAAGAAGATTGCTTTTTAAGATATTGTTCTTCAAGTTTAAGCAGGTCACGACTTCGTGAACGAATTTTTTTGGCAGGTGATCCAAAGTAGACAGTCCACGGCTGTGTTGCTTTAGTGACGAGTGAAAGTGCACCCACAGAAACACCTTCGTTTAAGTTGGCACCGGGAAGAATGACGCTGTTTGTTCCGACAATGACGTGCTTATCAATACTGGTATGAATCTTTGTTTCTTGTTTGAATTCATCCGGGATAGTGGGGTTGGTCAACGTTTTGCCTGAGTAATCATCAGTCTGTGACATGACTACCACACCATAGGCAAATCCTGAAAAATCCCCGATACTGACCCCTTCAGTTCCACCCGCGATGATACAGTGGGGTGCAATATGTACATTCCTGCCAATACTGATTTTTCCCGAGAGGACGCAAAAATCATCCACGCGCGCGAAGTCACCCATAGAGATCAAGTCTGTGTTGTAGATGGACGCCTTACGACTGATCTTCACATCACAGCCAAGTCTGTTAAATTTCAATTTTTCCAATTCTTCCGCTGTATAATAGCTCATAGTATAATGTTGTTTTTTTGCAGAAAATTTACAGTTCAGTTTAATGATTCGTAAGAGGTGCTTACCTAAATATTTTATAATCAGAAGCGGTCATTGGCTGTCGGTTGATATTGCAAGACTGATTTTCCATGAACCGCGTCTGACCGGGAAGTGAAGCCAGATTTTGGGTAGGTGTTTTTACTCATTCAAATGTTTTGGCTGCATATTGCTGCCATCCAGATCGACAATAAAAGCGGGGCGTCGCTTCACACCTTCAAACGTTTTTCCAACATAAAGCCCGACCACACCAACCACAGAAATAATAATACCTGAGAAAACCCAGATGGAAACAATCAGACTGGCATATCCCATGACTGCTATTTCTCCTTTCAGTGCCAGAATGATTGTATAAATGGAAAGTGCAAAGCCAGCCAAAGAGATGACAAATCCGGACCACACCACCAGCCTGAGCGGTTTATCGGAGTAAGCCAGGCAGATATCTGCGGCCAGTTCGAGACGTTTCCAAATATTGTAACTGGAGGCTCCTTCCGCCCGGGCCGCGTGGTTGATCTCGATGGTGGTAGATTTAAAGCCAACCCAGCGGATCATTGTAGGAAATACCCTCATCTGCTCTGGAAGTGAATTCACAGCGTGGATTACTTTCTGATGATAAATACCGAAGTTAGCAACGGTAGGATCACGTTGAGTTTCTGTCAGCCAGGCAAGCAGATGATGAAACCCGTGCGAGGTAACTCTCTTGAGCCATGAATCCTGTCTTCGCAGGCGACGGGCAAGAACGATATCATAACCCTGCCTGGCTTTTTCCAATAACCGTGGGATTTCCTCAGGAGGATCCTGAAGATCACAATCCATTACGATAATCCACCTGCCTTTTGCATAATTGAGTCCGGCAGAAATCGCATGATGCTGACCGAAATTTCGGCTTAGTTTGATACCTTGAACGCAATCGTCCATAGCACTGATACGAGAGATAATGCTCCAGTCATCATCCGGGCTACCATCATCTACCATAATGATTTCAAATCTTAGCCCTAGAGGTCTGATAATCTGCAGGAGTCTGTGATAGAGTGCTTCGATACATGCTGCACAGCGATATGCAGGCGTAACAATTGATAGTTCAATGGAAGAGTCAGACATTTACGGTGTTCCGTCGTTTATTAACATTTAGCTATTAAATATCTCCCGTAAATGCTTAGTGGATTTTTTTATTAGTTGCAGGCTGTTGCGAAGCAGGACAAGCATCCTGACACAGGAGCTTTTTGATTTTCGAACCGGTGATCAATATCAGTCCGTTGCATGCTGATAGTCCTTTGCCCAGAAGAAAGACAAATCAATCAAGCTGGTTTATCAAATTCTGATAATAGCTGATTTTGTCTGGATCTGGTTTACGCGGTTCAATCAGACTGGGCTTATTAATTGATTTTTCATGGAGTGTATTCCGGGCTGAAGTCAGTGTATGTACAGGCAAGTTGCTGACCTGTTGAAAGTTGTCGACATAGATTCTTAAAGACTGTTTCCAGTCCGGCATCTCATTGACTGTCTGAAGGTCTAATCCGTTGATTTCAACAAAAGCAGCAATCATACCGTAGTTGTAATGAGCCATCAGGTCTTTGGGTGCGATCAGCACGGCGGCCTGTGCGTAGATAAATGCGGTATCTGTTTCGTTATGCTTCCATAGATCTACAGTAGTATGCAGGTAAGCGTTTCGCAAAATACCGTCATCCCTGAAAATTGAGCCGCTCTCCGATGGAGTAAGCCGCTCCGCAGCCAGACTGAACTGGTGGGCCCTGTAAAATAGAGTGCCTTCCAGCAAACGTCTTGCATCTGCAAGCGCTTTCGTATCAGGAAACCGATTGGCCATTCCTTCATATATCCGAAAAGCCCCATTCCAGTCTTCTATATTGACTGAAAAACTGAGTAGCCGAACAGCCCGGGAGAGGATGGTTATCTCTTCGATTGTTTTCCCGCCCAGTGGTTTGGCGGGTTCGGAACCATGGTCATATCTTCCGAAAACTGCGGCAGACTGTCCGTAAAAAACGGTTTCCCATTCCGGTGAGTTTCTAAACCAGTTGATCGCTTTAATATGATTGAAACCGATGCACCAGATATCGCAATCCATCTGGTCGATAAATCTCTGGGTGTCTTTTCCACTGAATGCACGGAAATATTCCGCATACCAGGATTTGAATGGGAAGTAACGCTGGTCAATCATGTGTTTTTGGTCCGGGTAGAGTGTCCACATGAGGTAAGCTCCCGAATCATAATCGTTACCTAACTTGAACGCTGACAGGCGGTCTTTGATATATTCTGCTTCTTCCTGTGGATTGCGGACCGACATGCCATAGCCGAACCAGTTGTTTTCTCCGGGAGTGACCGTTTTCTTGTAGAAGAGCACCACTGAAAAAATTAACGCAAATACCACGGGTGCGACTGCTAGAGAATAGCGGAATAACTTGTGGTTTGGCCTTAGTAGCGATGAGGAGTCTTTCAGGAGATAGAGGCTTGTCATGGCAAGAACAGCACTCCAGAAATAAGCTGTTCTGAGCATGTAACAAAATATACCTGCAAAAACAAGGTTGGTTAGAATGACCGCCCAGTTATAACGTCTGCTTTGGATGGAATCCCGGATGGTGAGAGTCAATAGTGCCAACGCAATAGCAAAGAAACTGGGAAGATTCATCCAGTTAGCTTCCGAAGAAAAAACGGTTCTATAGTCGCTGATTGTTTTGAAGTCATTGACAGTAGATTTGTCCAACAAGCCGGACGCAATATTAATGGGGTAGGCTATGCCATGGGGGTTTACTAAGAGGGCAGCTGCAGAGAATATGCAAGCGATCAAAAGGTGCTTGCGCATCACTGGCGATAAAGCCTCTTTGGGGCAGAAGAAAACGTTCAACTGCTCTCCCAGCCACATGACTAACAGAAAAGTAGCTCCAAAGATAAAGCCTCCGTGACTGTTTACCCAGATAGCCATGATCAGCGGATAGCAATACGGCAAGTAACAAGCATTTTGCCCGGAAGACAGCCTGATTCTGACCCAGAGGTAGCTGAAGAGCATGATTGCTATAAACGAAAACGCTTCCGGTTTGATGACCACTCCGGAGGGAGCCGCCATACTGAAGCACACGATTCCAATAGCCCACATCATGGGGCTTTGGAGCAGACGGGTTAGCTTGGCGAGGTGTAAAAGGAGACCAAAGAAGATCAGACCAATGGCGTATTTGAATGCAAATAGAGGTGCAAAACCGCCTATGGTATAACACAGATAAAAAAAGATCTGGGAGAACCAGTTGCAATACAGGGTGTCGTTGGATGCAGGACTCCAGGTATAGATTGAGTGATCCGCAATCAGGGTTTTCTCCTCAAGCGCCGTTTTCCCATAAACCATATGGAAGAAAATATCTCCGTCTTTGATGGGGGAAGTACACAGCACGATGATCTGTAACAAGACGAGCCCGCTCAGTAACCACGGAAGCCATTTCGGCCATGTGCCATTTGCCGACATAATCGGCAAAAACTTTGGTTTTTCGAGGACAAGAGTCAAGCCCGATCCGGCTGAGATCCGACATGCTGCTAATGAGGGTCAGATTATCAAGGTTATGTGCACATGATGCAATCAGCGGCTATGAATCAGGAGGCTAATAACGCAACTCAAGGGGCAGAGTAGAAAAATGGTACGAAATAAATGTTTGCCACATTACCAGCATAATAAAATCTGCTGCAAAATGAGCTCCTGCACCGAGACGGTTTATCTGCTTTTTATGATGTCCTGTGCAGCAGCTGCACAATGAACTTCAATCTAAAACCGCGAACGAACCCCCTGAACGGCTTCAAAGATACTGGTAATCACAGAATAGGCGACCACTGCAACAACGAAGGCCAGGATAATAATGACAACCGGGCCGATCATGGCAATCAGTCGACGGATTTTAATATCCATTTCTTTTTCGAAGCGTTCGCTGGCTTTATCCAGGGATCTGGCCAGTCTTCCGGTCTGCTCTCCAACGGTCAGCAGATCCAGGAACAACGGTGGGAAAGCTCCTCCTGCTTTCAATGCCATGCTCAGCGGGGCACCGTCACCCACCGCCTGAATGGCGATGTCCAGGGTCTGACCGTAGTAAGAATTACTGACCCCGTTGCGCACCAGTTTGAGTGCGTTCAGCAGGGGGATACCGTTCGCCAACAAGCTGCCTAGAGTCTTAGAAAACTGAGCCAGAAAATGTGATTGGAGAATGGAGCCGAAACCAGGCACGGAATAACGGGCCTTACCCCACCATTGCAGGCCATCGCCGGAACGAGTCCAGAGAAAGAATCCGCTGCCGCTGATGAACAGCAGGCCGGCCAGTGCCCACCAGTACTTGAGCAGAAATGCACTGGTTCCCATCAGCATGCCGGTTAGAAGGGGCGGGGGACTTCCAGTCTGTTGAAACAGCTGGTCTAATTGTGGAGCCAGATTGGTAACAAACAGTATGAGCACCAGACAGCCCGCTCCGAGAATGAAGGCGGGATAAATCAGCGACTGGATGGCTTTGGCTTTGAGTTGAGAAAGGGCGGTCAGGTAAACGACATGGTGACGCAGAATTTTAGGCAGCGCACCTCCAGCTTCCCCGGCTTCGGCAATGGAGCAGTAGAGTTGAGTAAAGGATGGTGAGGCAACGTGTAGCGCCTGAGAAAAATTAGAACCTTCCCGGAGTTGTTGCCGGATGCGCTGGGCGGTAACACGCAGAGATTCATTGCTCTGTCGTTTTTCCATTACTGCAAGCGCAGGGTCGAGTTGGAGGCCGGCATCCAGCAAATCGCATAAATCCTCAGTAAACAGGATGATTTGTGCGGCTCTGAGACGGGGAGCTGAAAGCACGTCTGCGGATGTTGGTGGTGTGGAGGAGGCACTGCCAGTCAAGGTAACGGGCTGCAAATCCATACGTTCCAGCTGCCGCAGGGCATCACTTCGATCCAAGGCTTCCAGCGTGCCTCGCGTTGTATCTCCCCGCAGGGTCAGTGCTTCATAATCAAACTGGGACATGCTGATTCAAGCCCGCTTCGGCTTACAGGATGGCAGGTTCCTCACTGTCGGAGGTCTCATGCTGGGCTACCATTAACACTTCTTCCAATGTGGTTTCGCCATTCAAAATTTTGATCCAACCGTATTCGATAAGACTGAGCATGCCTTCCTGACGAGCCCGTTTTCGCAACTCGTTGGCATTTTCACCACGAGTAATCCCGTCCTGGATAGAGGGTGTGACGCAACAGATTTCGTAGATGGCACTGCGTCCACTGTATCCGGTATGGCGGCACTGCGGGCATCCGGCAGGTGCATGAATGAGATGATTTTCCGGCAAAGTTAAGCCGTATTTCTCCAATTCATAGCGCGGAGGTTCTGCCGGGACTTTGCATTCGGGACAGAGCGTGCGGACGAGTCGCTGGGCAATAAACGCACGAACCGAGGAAGCTACCAGAAAAGACTCGACCCCCATATCCACCAGCCGGGTAATACCGCCTACTGCATCATTCGTGTGAAGTGTGGAAAATACCAGGTGTCCAGTCAATGCTGCACGGATGGCAATTTCAGCGGTTTCCAGATCCCGCATTTCTCCGACCATAATAACGTTGGGATCGGCGCGAAGAATACTGCGCAGACCTCTGGCAAAGGTGAGCTCGATATCCGGTTTGACCGCGATTTGAATCACACCGGGCAGTTTATTCTCAACCGGGTCTTCTATGGTGATGATGCGGCAGTCCTGTGTATTGAGCTGGGAAAGAAAGGTGTAGAGACTGGTAGACTTTCCGCATCCGGTCGGGCCGGTGAGCAGGATAATTCCATTAGGCTCCTTTAGTAATTCAGCCACCTGCCGATCGAACGGGGATTCCAGGTTGAGTCGCTGCAAATCGAATTTCTCCTGTCCGAGAATACGCAAACTGACGGTTTCTCCGTAGATGGTTGGAATAGTCGCAACACGTACGTCGATAGGCTGGCCTTTGAGTTCCAGATTGATGCGGCCGTCCTGCGGTAGCCGCCTTTCAGCGATGTCGAGATCAGCCATGATTTTCAGGCGGGTGATGACTGAAGACTGTAACATCTTGATATTTGCGGGAACCGGAATTTCCTGCAGCTTACCGTCTAAACGGTAACGGATGCGCAGATCGTGTTCCAGCGGCTCAACATGGATGTCGGTAGCCCGGTAATCCATTGCTTCGTGAATGATCTGGTTTACAAATTTGATGACGGATGCTTCGGCATCATTCTCGTCGAGGACGTTTACTTCCTGCCGGCTCTGTGCCAGAAAGTCGTCAGGGTTACGACCTTCCAGAATTTGTTCAAATGTTTCCGCCCCGATCCCGAACGTCTGCTTGAGTGCTTCAAGAATTTTGGACTTGGGGGCCATGCCCCATATCACCGAGCCGCTGATATGGGTGGCAACGGTTGCCGGAGCCAGCGGCTGTAACGGATCATAAGTAAGCAAGGTCCACTGTCCCTCTTCCTGCTTTATCGGTAAGATCTGAAAGCGCAGAGCCAGTGATGCTGGAAAGGCTTCCAGCACCTCTGCTTGCAGCTCCACCTGGGGTTCAGGATGCCATTCCAGTCCCAGGCCTTCTGCAACTGCCTCCAGGAATGACGAAGTATCCACCAGCCCGGATTCCAAGGCTAATTCTACCGGACTCTGGTTTTTGCGGGCCGACTGATCGAGGCACAAAGCAAGAGCGTTGAGATCCTGGCACTGGCTTGTGCTCCCCCACTGCAGGAATTGATTTTTAAGTTCCGGCGACATACTGAAAGACTAAGAGCCTGGGGTTTGCGGGCGCTCAATACCCTCGGGTTCAACCAGCAAAGAAGCATTTTCCTCAGGTAGTTTCTGCTGAGCTGACGGTTGGGCCTGGTTGTATGCTTCCAGGTTCGCGTCTTGAGGTGAAATATCCTGTGGTGGGGCATCCGTTTCAGTATCGACTGGAGTTGCAGATGGAATGACCTGCTGGCGCTCCGGTGCTGTCTTTGCCGGGTCAGGTGCTTCCGGCTGACCATGTTTCAAGCGCCACATGGAATCAAGACGGATCCGTTGTGCTCCACCGGAATCACTGAAATCAACAGCATCCTTGCCGACAAAGGTTTCTCCAATACGCCGGTCACTGGTGGGAGTCACATCTTCAATGCGTTTTACAATTTCCGGTTGCACCATGATAACGAGCTCGGTGCGAGGACGTGAACGGGTGGTGTTCTTGAATAAGCTGCCTAAAAGCGGTATGTCGGAAAGAATGGGAAGTCCGGTGGTTTCATCCTGAGCAGAGTCTTCAATCAGCCCGCCGAGAATGACGGTGTTACGGTTTTTGACGGTCACATTGGTCAGTAACTCTTGCGTGTTGATGATAGGAACACTGTTACCACCGATAACACGGTTTCCTGAAAGGCTGTCATTCTGTTGTGCGATGGTAAGGGTCACCTGATCATCCGAGTTGATCAGCGGAATGACTTCAAGCTTCAGAACCACATCTTCAAAATCCACATTGGTCGTTACCGATGAATTGATGTCGGTAGTGTTGTTGAGTGTGGAAAGGCTTTGGGTCGGAATCGGTTCACGGCGCCCCGAAAGCAGAACGGCTTTTTTATTATTGGTCGTGAAAACGGTCGGACGGGAGAGAACTTTAAAGTTATTAGTAGTCTTTAAAGCACGGACAAATACATCCAGACTGTCAGTGAATGTTCCGTAGAGCACAGTTCCTGCCGATCCCGCAGGGAAAGCACCTGTTGTAACCAGGGTTCGGGGATCCAACAGGGTTCCGCCGGTGACGCCTTGGGTGAGATTCTGAGCCGCACCCCCGAAATCACCGGTGCGTTCAAACTTCTGCAGGATATCGACTCCGAACTCTGTTGTATCATCCAGTGTAATCTGGCCAATGACAGCAGAAAGGAAAATCTGTTGCGCGGGAATATCCAGGCTGTCCAGGATAGCGGAAGCCCGGTTGATGTTTTCCGGAGGGCCCATGATCAGGATGGAATTATTTCGCCGGTCGGCAATGATGCGGGTTTTACCGACTGTCAATGACTGCGGGGCTGATGATAAATCACTGTCTGACAGCTGATCCGGACGCGATAGGCTGGAGCCACCACCGCCACCAGTGTTGTTGCTGGTATTACTTTCGCTCTCAGCGTCTGTGATCTCAACCTCCTCTTCTCCCTCGGCCAGGAATTCACCTAACACCGGCAAAATTTCACCGGCCTTAACGTAACGTAACGGGCGGGTAAGGGGCTTGGAGAAATCAACAGCAGAATCAAAGTCCAGCACGAGTTGCTTAAGATATTCAAAACTGGATTTGGGGGCTACGATCAGTATGCGATTGGTGCGAGGGTCCGGAACAATCTGCACCGTCTCGGCAGTCAGCGTGCTGATCGCATCTGCCGCTGTTTCTGCGGGATTCGGGTCGGGTGGAGTATTGTTGCCGCGGTTGTTTCGAGCGTTGCCAGCATTGTTGTTGGAGGAAGACTGGATAAGATTCTGGAGTTGCTCGGCTACTATTTCCGCATCGGCCCGTGTCAGTTGGATAAACTCCCGTTTCAGGCTGGCCTGGGGAGTATCAATTAGGCGAACCAGCTGCACTAACTGCCGGATGACAGGAGTTTTTTCAGTGATAACAACAGACTGATTATTTTCGATGGGCAGGATCGAGGTATAAGGGGTTTGAGGAATGGAAGCAGCCAGGGTATTGACTGCCTCCTGGACAGGAATGTGGGTCAGGCTGGTAAAAAAGGATACCACTTGATCTCCGAAGGGCAGTTGGCTCAGGTCTGTATAAATTGGAAGTCCTTCAGCACGGGGGTTCTGGGAGGAAATATTGAGTATTTTGACCGTGTTCTCTCCGGCAGGAACAACGGCAAACCCGTTGAGAAGCATGGCGGCTTCCATCAGTCGGATCGCTTCTTCGCGGGGAACTCTTTCCGGGGTATGCAGGGTAATGGTCGGGCCGGAAAGATTCTGTCCTTCGATAATCTGTTTTCCGGTAATGCGCTTGTATTGCTGGATCAATACTTCAATCGGGGTGCCTGGAAACTGGATAGGCACCAGATCATCCGGTTGCTGTGCAAAAAGTGTTTTCTGCCCCACCAGGCATACCAGGGCAACGACTCCCCCGACACACATCCTGCTGTAATATGATAACATCACAAAAACTACCTGCGTAAAATGATGCGGCGTCTGGGAATACTGCTCGAATTCTGTGTGGTGGCCGGCGTGTTGGAGCGAACAGTGGCTGGCGGTGTGGATGCTTGCGCCGAAGTCGAAGATTTTACCTGCTGAGTGACGGGATTTACCGGGCGACCCGGTACGGCAGCACTTTTACTGGCTAGCACAGCCAGCTGTTTATTGTCGAAGAGTAGCTTTTTTTGAGCCCCGTTGATATCAACAACTGCAAAGGACTGTTCCGAATTACTCGACCATTCAGCATGGACCAATTTCAGACCGTCGATTGATTCTCCTGGCGAGAGCGAAACGCTTTTACGGGTATCCAGATTAGTGAAACTGACAAACGGAGACTGATCCAGCACGCTGATTCCAGTCAGCACCCAGGTCGCATCAACTCCTTCTTCCAAGGTAACGGTGGCCATAGAAAACGGAGAATTCTGCCAGAGATGGTCATATCTGGCGATGTCATAGGATTCAGGAATCACCGAAGCGGTGACCGGATAAGCCGAGAATAATATGATACACAATCCGATGCATACGGCACTGTGGAAACGCGATTTCGAATTCAATAACGAAAATAAAGGCATTTACATCATTTTGCATAAAAAGAATGGAAAAGCAATCACGGACTGGAGGGTGCTAGTTTTCAGAATTTACCGTCTGAGGCAGAAAATACTGGCAAACTACCAGAATTACTTTGAGGTTGTCGTTCTGAGACTGGGGTTTGATTTCGATTTCCGGTATGGCAATCATGTTTTCAGGGCGTTGCAGGTCATTCAGCCAGCGGGCAAGTGCCTGCATATTCGTACTGGCTTCCAGCTGGACGCGTATTTCCCGGGCATTCTCTTCGACTTCGAGAACTTCTTGCCGCTCAGTTTTAAGCGAATGCTTGCGGGAGGTGTTCTGGATCAATGATATCAGGCGCGAAGTGCTTTCATTGCGGTCGGTAAGAAGGGGCAGCTTTTCCTGAATCCATGCCTGTCGGGTTTCCAGTTCAGTCTGGCGTCCGTTCCAGTATTCTGCTGTCTGGATCTGATCATTCAGGGAGCGAATTTCATCTTTGACATGACGATTCCAATCACGCAAACGTAAAGCACCCACAACCAGCAATACTACCAGGCACAAAATACCGAATCCGATCAGCAGGTTTTTTTCACGTTTATTCATGAGGTGCGTGGCGCAGGTTGGCCTGCAGTGTGAATCTGGTTTTGTTTCCCGGCAGTGATTTGATGGAAGGATCTTTGAAGTCGATGTGGGCACAATCTACAGAGTCCTGCATACTTTTGACCCAGTCAAAGACGAGCATGGCGTTATTGGCTTCTCCTTCGATGAGCACGATGTAGTCATTCTGCTGGAAACGGGTCACACGGATGCCCTTGTCCGGCAGTGGCTTTGTCATGCGGTGAAGGGATTCCAGCGGGTAAAGTCCGGGTTCTACTGCCAAAGCGACCTGCTGCCAGCGCGCATCGATTTCCTGCATCTGCATCATGGTAGGGGCAAGTGCGGTGAGTTTTGCCTGAACCGACTGCCATTTTTGATTTTGCATGAACCAGAAGACAGCTACAGCCAGCACTAGCAGCGTGAGTAATATGCCAGTTAACAAGCCGTTGCGCTGGCGGGTAGACCGCAACTGGCGGGCCGTGAATTCCAGACGAATTTTTTCCGGAGTCAGTGTCACCCACTTATCAGGCAGGTGCGGGCTTAACGGAAGTTCAGTTCGAGTCTTGATGCCGGCCGCATTCATACGCTGCATGAAGTCTTGTGGTGGTGTCGGGCACAGGACAGTAACCGTAGGAACGGTATGGAGCGCTTCGAGACACTGTAGATGCAGAATGCTTTGCTGGATACTTCCTACCGCATCTGCAGCAAGGGTATGAAGCGAGAGGTCACGGCTGTAGGCGATTTTTCCACCAGAGACCAGCAACAAATCCCATCGGCCCAACTCCTGCTGGAGGTAGATACCGTCGGTATGGAATGAATAACACTGCCAGACAGGACCGACGCGGGTGGGAGAAATGTCGGGCAGCGGGAGATTAGTTTGCTGCCGGACTTCCGGCATGCTGAAGAGGTGAACCGAGGTGGAAGTCTTTTGTTGCGACAAGTCATAAAATCCCCAGCACTCTTTACCCGTAGGAAGGCCGTTTTTCTCCAATTGCAGCGTTAATGCATTTTCCAGTTGAGCACGCTCGGTCAGCTGTAACTTAAGATAAAAAGAATAGATCCAGCGTCCGGGCAGTCCCAGCGAGATGTGCTTGCGGGATTTTTGTGGTAGTGCATCCAGCGGGATTTTTTCGGCAGACTGCCCCGCACCGAACCGGAAAAGCTCCCAGTCTTGAGTGCCGGGGAGTATCAAGTAGTGTTCTTGCTGTTTCTTTGCCATGAACGGGGGGAGTACTTTAACAGACTGAAGCAACTAGAGTTTAATCCAAACTATATTTTGCCGCTGGATTTCACTGCCTGCGGGAACGACGATTTCAATGATATGCTGACTTGTCCCGGCGTAGCCGGTAGATCGGATGCGCCGGTGGGTAGCCTGGATGGTTAATTGATTGAGTGCTGCTTCGGGGACTTGAGTTACTCCCAGATAGCCAAGCACTTCCTGGATACTTTCGAATTCCGGATCATCCTCAGTTTTGAGAATGCCATCAGATCCTGTCCGGTAGTCACTGAAGTCCGTTGCTTTTTCCAGTGAAATGTCAAGAAAAGCACTCAACACGGTCGGATCGGCTTCCATTAGATCGAGCGGGCTGTTGACGGCGGTGGTGAAGTATTCTTGCCAGTCGGGACGCAGCTCGTTAAGCCGCTCCATGCCGAGAACACTGTTCATTTCATCGACTGAGAGAAAAGCGGCATTACGAGGTTGTCCTTGCCGCCCCTGAGCCAGGTAGTCAATTTCCTCGGCACCATTTAATTTTTTGAGTGAATCGGTATCCACCCAGTCCATGAGCCGGTCGATTAATGTGGAGGCTTCCTGAGCGTTCAGCCCCCATTCGCGCAAAAGTCTTTCCAATGGTTCCTGATTCTCGCCAAGTAGCAGCGCATTAATACTGATGCGTCGGTTCTCAGATTCAAAGCTGACTTCAAAGCGTTCCTGATCACTGATATTCTGCCGCAGGCGTTCATCATCCGGCGGGAGATCCGGCTCCATACCGAAAGCCAGACCGGAGAGTGCGAGTTCAAATGACCGGAATCCCGCATAACGGGACATTTTATGGTCCAGGTATTCGTTAACAACCTGGATCAGTGCCATGGTGGTAGTACTGATAATAAATAAAAACACCAGCACGAGCAGCAGGGTGGAACCGCGCCTGGAACAGCGTATCAACGATTCATGCATGGGGTATCCAGATGAGCAGCTCCTGCCTTTCGCCGCTGATCAACTCGATGCGGCAGCGTATGGCATGAGGTTTTTGATTGTTTCGGAGCCATTCTCTCTCCCACTGGTCGGTAAACGCATCATAAAATTCAAATTCCAGCACTTGGATTCCTGTCAGCAAAATGATCGGCGGGAATACCTGTGGCCCCGATAACGCAGATTCCTGGGGATACGGGACAAGTTCAAGCGACAAGGTACGATCTTTCTGTGGAATAGCTTCCAGATAATAGGAACTGTTCTGACGGTATTCCGCGTAAGCGCCGATATGTAATGGTGCATTGATGACTTCCAATGTAAAAGCTTCCCGCGTGCTGAAAGACGTGCCGTCCGCCTGGCGTGCTAAAAGGGTGCTCTCTGCCGGAAGTTCCTGCAAAGTGCTGCGGAAAAAGTTTTCCCATGCAATCAGACTGTTTTCGTTTTTGAGCAGGTCGTGCATGCTCTGGCGGGTATCCAGCACGGAAGAAAGCAGAGAAAAGAGCGCGTCGGACAACAGAGTTAGAATCATCACAGAGAGAATGACTTCCACCATCGTGAATCCGGCATCTTTTTGCGCGGCTTTCGGTCTGAGTGTTGCGGCATTCATGGATTCAGATTCCGGAAATAAAAGTTACTGCTTAATTCCCCGTCAAAGCTGGAGACGGTGATGGTGACTTCAAAGACCCTGCGTATCTGGATTTCGTCTGTAGCGTCACTTTCGTAAGGTTCCACACGAGTTTCGGTGGTGATCCCGGTGCGGTCATCTTTGACGGTGGTGGTTCCTTCTTTCAACGGGCGCGAGATGAACAGTTGTGTCTGATTAATCAAAGCGGTCTGCAGCTGATCCTGTTGGCGGATGGTAACGTAAGCATCAAGCAATTCATTGATGACCCGACCGAGTGGAGCCAGCGCGATTACGAAGATGGCCAGTGCCAGCAGCATTTCCAGCAGGATATACCCTCGCGTGGAAGGGGTGGTGCTAGTGGAGTTCATAAGTCATTTCCAGGGTTTCACCACTTAACGGACTGATAGACAGCGCGATCCATGAATCACCTTCCATCCATTTGATCGAGAGCGGCAGAATAAGTCCTTCCGGGGGGATGGACCAGGATTCGCCATCCGGCTCTTGCCACCGCTCGGACGGCCAGAGTTGGATCTGGTAACGCTCGTTCGGAGCTAACACCAGGTTGGATGCATTGTCGGTGTCATCTTCGGCAAAATGAATAATTTGTTTCCGCTCAAAGCGGAATGAGTAAGGATAGCCGGACTCGGAGGATGCCAGGGCTGCCGCATTGACCAGTGACTGAAAAGAGCGCGCCTGCTCTTCCAGTGGATGACTTTTAAACAGGCTGGCGCTCAGTGGTATGGCGACACCGAAAATAACGCCGAGGATCAGCAGGCAGAGGCAGATTTCCAGTAATGTAAATCCAGTGAGTCCGGAATGCAGGGTGCGGCGCATAGCAGCCTCAGTGGAGTAATGGATTACTGGGAAGTCTCCCAGTTACCAATGTCGTCCTCACTTTCAGTCCGGTCCGGCCCCCAGGAAAAAAGGTCAAATCCACTCGGGTTTCTGGTGCCCGGATAGCGGAACTGATAGGGGGTTCCCCACGGATCGAGCGGAACCGACTTCATCAACTGTTTCCAGCGGGCAGGCACCGGTGGTGAAGAAGGCTTTCGCACCAGTGCATCCAGACCCTGATTCGTTGTTGGCGGGGCATAGTTTTGGATCTCGTATAGTTTGACCTGGGTGCTGATGGATTGAAGATCGGTCAGGACACGTTGTTCCCGCGCTACATCCACATTACCCGACATCAAAAAAATCGCCGCTCCGGTAAGAACACTGATAATTCCCACCACCAACATGATTTCGATTAGGGTAAAACCTTTGCAAGCTTTCATAACAGTAAAGCATAGAGATACGTGCCATCCTGTAAATAACGGTTTAGACGTAAAATCTTTTTTAACTTTTTGGCGTGATGATTTGCTGGAATAGCATACCATAAAATACATGAAAAGTTTGAATTGGTCTTTGTTGGTAGCTGTCGTTGTGTTCAGTGAAACCCTGTCTGCACAGCTGGCGACTGATGTAAACCAGCCTCCCGCAACAGAACTGCAGCAAAGTGTCGAGTCGCAGGTATCTCCGCCGGCTGACACAGCAGTGGAAGTAATCAACATTGAACAAAGTCCGATTCCCGGATTTCTCGCCATCCGCTGTCACTGGGAAGCAGCCTACTGGCAAAACTATCTGGTTCACCTGCCGGTCAAGGTGATTGATCAAATCACTTCCGGTCCCGAAGAAACAGTGTTGTTTATATCTGCATTGCGCCTGCCGGGAGAAAAGGAGTCCCGGCCTGCCGAATTTGCAGTGCCGCACAACGTCATGAACGATGAAGAAATTATTGTATTAGTTTCTGATATCATGAAATCAACCATTGCCCGGATTCAGCTGCCTGAGCCTGCTACTGCTTCTGTCCCAGACGATTCTATGATGCCATAGCCGATAACTCTCAGCCCTGAGTGCCATGGCTGACAGTCCAGTTGAACAGAATACGGTCCCATGGTATGTGAGCTAAAAAAATAAGTTAACGTATTTCCACTCTTCATCGCAGGAGCATATATATAGCTTGTTCTTTTTGGGTTCTCACTTGTCAGCTGTCGAACAGATCATTATTTTATTACATACATGGACAGGTGGCTGAGTCCGGTCGAAGGCACTCGACTCGAAATCGAGCGAACCGCAAGGTTCCGTGGGTTCGAATCCCACCCTGTCCGGTTTCTCTTGAACCCGTTTGTTTAAAGGGTTTCCGGTCGGATTTGACACTCCAAAACAGGCAACTGTAAGTAAAAGTGTAAGTGGATGACCGCAGGAACCCAATATTGGGTCACTATCCGGTCATAATCAATCGGCGGCTCCGGTCAGCCGCCCTTTGTCGAGCGTTTATTGCTTTGAAAGGCAGAAAACAAAACGACAATGAAAAACAGATACCGCGTGTATCCCCGCACTAAAGGCGGAACCTACTACATCGAAGACAGTATCACCCGTGAACAGAAAAGCCTGTTCACCAAGGACAAGCAGGAAGCTGAAGCCATTGGCTTTGCCCGTAACCAAGCCGCCGCCCAGCCCGCTCTTAATGTGGCAATGGCCAAAGCTTACCTCAAAGGCAAATCACCCGAATTTAACACCCGCACCTGGCAGGATGTTATGAACGATAAGGAAGAACATTATCGTCACCACGGCAGCAAGAACACCTTAAAGCGGTGGCAAAAAGTATGTCGCAGCGCACCGTTTGCCGCCCTGCGGAATATGGTGCTGATTGAAACCGAAAGCGGGCATTTCCTCAATACCCTGCGTCACTCAAAGGCCGGAGTATCTGGCGCTGCCCCTTAAGTCGTAGTCTTTACTAAGTTAGTACAACCGGTTGATTTTCATTTTTGTTGATGCCATGTCCGACGCAGGGAGGCGTAGCCGACCGGAGTCGGGCATGGGCTGCAAACTCTGCCGGGGTCTTTT
>JBCDJI010000021.1:0-56272 GCA_038748025.1 Verrucomicrobiota bacterium | reverse complement strand
TGCTGCTTTAATATCCCAATTATTTGCTCTTCGCTGTATCTCTTTCTTTTCATCTAGTCCTTCCGGTTTATCCGGTCAGACTAACTTTTCAAATACTTCGGTTTTCAGGGGCAGCGCCAATCCTCATTATCTCCCGGCTGGATCTGATACTTCCACTCCCCGTCCTGCATGATGTAGCGGGTCTGCGGGTTCCAGACCAGGCTTCTCTCGACTTCATCGTTTTCCAGGATTTCGAGGGTGGGCAGCATCTGGTCTGTATTGATCTGGAAGACGTAGTTCCGTAGGCGTTGCTCTTTGCCGTCCTGATGCCAGCTCACCCGGCTCAGGCTGCTGGTGAGTTCACCGACCATACTAGTTCCGGCTACCTGCTGGATCTCCGGTTTCTTGTCCTGCTCCACCTCGATTTCCAGCTCCTTTCCATCCGGCTGATGCATCACAAAATCCTTAGCCACGCCCGGTTGCAACCAATTCACTTCCACTAGCTCCTTCCCCTGCCCGTCTTCCAGCCGGGTCAGCAGTCCGCCCTGATAGATGTAGCGGACTCTGTTACCGCCTTTGGTGGTGATTTCCCGGATCTTGCCGTCCTGCCATTCAATCTTCGTCCCACACGGTGCCCAAGCGGTGAACTTGCTGCCATCCTCGCTTCGCTGTGCCTTCCATCCTCGGCTGCCATGATAAATATTACTCTGAGGATTTTGCCTATCTTTCCAGAACTTGAAGTTATACCCATCCGGCATCATGACCCGGTAGCGTCGCTCATCCACCGGCACCGCATAGCTCTCCAGCAGCGCGGCGGTCCAGCCTTTGCCCAGATAAGGAGATGTTGATTCACGGTTGGAACGAAATCCAACGATGAAAGGAATGGTCAGTTCATCGTTTATCTGGATTGATCCCCAATTCTCCCAGTGACTCAGGTAGCCGCGCGGATTGACTCCATCAAAGTGATTGGTGGGCTTGGCCCAGTTCAGACCGCAGGCGTGGCCTGCCGGAATCATCCCGTAAACCAGTGCCAGCAGCATGAGTCCGTATTTCATTTCTTCAGGTTTCCAGGTGGAGGGAGTGCGCTGTTAATTCCAATGCTTACTCTGCAGGGTCATCATCGTCGTCGTCACATTCGGCGTCTTCATAGAGTTTCATTTCCAGCTTGCCGGACGGTGCCGCCTGTGACTCGGACTGCATCCAGTGCCATGAGCCGACGGCCAGGGCGGTGGCGATGAGTGCGATAATCGATTTTTTCATGATTGTTTCTTTCGGTTAGTGGTTTAACGGTGTTAATTATTTTTTATCTTTGTAGTCTTTTTCTGAACCAGGATGCAACCACTTTTACGTCGCCAAGGTAATCACTTGACTATAAGCGAACCGGTGCGTGTTTCCTGGTTTTTTGGATAAATGAAGTGTTAACAGCCACTTAGGCACCTTACAGTGCACTTGCTTCCTTGGGCCGATTGGCGAAAACAGGTGAAAATAAATGTAAAAAAATTTGGTTCCGGCTGGATTTATACCCAATCGCCGGGACAGGTTGGTGCATCAGATCTGGAGGAATTTACCGATGAGCGACAGCAGCTCCCGCTTCTCTAACAAAAATCCCATTAAAAGACCGTTCTGTTTACTCGTGCGGGTGAGACTCGAAATGCTGTTTCAGTACGTCTAAGCCGAAATCGTTTGCAAAGTCCCGCCAGACCGTGTGGGAGTGATTGGCTCCGCGTTGTGCGTTGGCGTATTCCATCAGGAAAGTAGGCCCTTGGATCCGATAGTAGAGAGGTTTACCGGTCGCTACTTTTCCGGCCCAGCAGAAATGAATATTCTCAACTCCGGCTTTTCTGATTTTTGCCCAGTCCTGATCAGCAACTGGCTTCCGGTAGCGGTGGATATACTCATTCATCAGGCGGAACAGCTGTTCTTTCTGGCCATCGCTCATCTCTGCTACAGGAAGCCCCTGCGCCGCCATTACGGAAACCTGACGCTCCGCCCGGGTAATGATCTCGCGCGGCACTTTCCCCGGCAGCATCGATTTTTTAAGCTGCGGTTCGCTCAGCAGGCTGACGAATTTTACCACCTGATCATACTCACCCGCCAGCGGTCTCGAACCATCCGGGAAGCGGTCCGGATCTGAACCCATAAAAGATGGAGTGACTGCCCTTATCTTCCCCGCAATAACCGTTATATTAATCGATAAATGGTGACCTTCCAGACGAGCCCCCCAGGTGCCGGCTGAGTCCGGTTTTCCGAAAAAACAGACGTAGTATTTTCCTGGATCCCGAAATTCACTATGTCCGGATGCCTTCCAGAGAATCATTTCTGCCGCCAGCACTCCTCTGGCCTTTTCGTAGCCAGTCTGGCTCAGAACCGACCGGAAAAATTTCCAGACGAGCTCCTTCTGCCAGGAGTCCATGGATCCCAGAGAAAGTCCGGGCCTCTCTTTTGGAAAATAGTGCCAGTCCATCCGGTCCTGCGACTGCATGGGGAAGCGGGTCATCTCCTGCTGTTCCGGACTGAGGGCACCCAGGAACGCCTGTGCGGAAGACACCAGTTCAACCGACGAGTCCTGCTCTGAAGCCTGCAATGTCAGGAACCAGCAACAACTTAATAGCAGCACCGGATAGAGTTTCATACCGGAAATCCTTAAAACATGATTTGATATTCCTGAAAAGGAAAATGCACTTGGTGTGATTACCATGTATCGTGTCGCTCAGCCGCCGGATTAACGCATCTGCTGACTAATGAGGAATCTGTAAGACCATGCCGGCACGAATCACGTTGGGATTGGAAATATTATTCAGCCGGCTGAGCGCCTGCACGGATACCCCGTGCCTGCGGCTGATGGAAGAAAGCGTTTCACCCCGTTTCACCCGGTGCACGGTACCCGAGGCATGCCGGGGTGCTTCCTGAACGGCCACCGCCGGATTGGAGATACTTGGAATATTGGCGAACCCGTAATCAAAAAGTAATTTTGCATCGGTCCATTTATTGGAACTGTTGAGTAGCGTCAGCCGCAGTTCACGACCGTCGCGTGTCACTGATGCCGCATACGTGTGTCGCGATGCATAGGTCCAGCCGGTCTTGGCCGGTCCCATCCCCAGGTAATTTCCGAGCAGCTTGTTGTGATTTTTAACCCACTGCGCACCCACCGCGGTTCTCAGCGTGAAACCTTTGGTCGTACACATTTTCCTCAGTTCAGGCACCTGCATCACGGCATTAAAGATTTTCATCATGTCGCTGCAGGTGGTTACCTGACCGGAGGCCGGCAGTCCGTTGGGAGTTTTGAAAACCGTATTCTGACATCCCAGTGAAAGTGCCCTGCGATTCATCAGAGTCAGAAAGGCTTCATTGCTGCCGGATACGTGTCGTCCCAGCGCCATCGCACTGTCGTTGTCAGATCCCACCAGCAGGGTGCGGGTCATATCATAGACCGAAACCACTTCGCCAACCCGCAGGGGCACGTGACTGGGTTCCACACGGGTATCCGACCGCACCACCCTGATCTCACCCATCAGGCGCGTCCGCTCCCAGACCAGCAGTGCCGTCATCAACTTGACCGTGCTGGCCGGAGGGTAAGGAACGTCCGCACGTCTGGAGTAGAGCACTGAACCGGTGCGGACATCGGTGAGCAGAACTGCTTTGGCATTGAGTGAACTGCTCAGTTGACTGCGCGTCACGGCACGGGCCGAAAACAGCATGACGCACAGAAACCACAGCAACAGCGATATTTTCAAAAACATCCTCACTGGGTCTTAACTATGTGAATAACCTGGAGACGTACAAGTCTTTATTCCGCGCCCATCCGCAGAACTTACGCGTTGTATAATGCGTGATACAGACCTTTCCGGGATAACAGTTCAGGCCCCGAACCGGATTCCATGATTCTACCCTGATTCAACACATAAATCCGATCGCAATGATGAATGGTATGCAGCCGGTGCGTGACAATCAATGTGGCAGGTTTTGCAGTGACTGCCCGGAAAGCCTCCATCAGGTCGGCTTCCGTCTTCAAGTCCAGGGAACTGGTGGGTTCGTCCAGTAACAGAACAGGCGTGTCACGCAAAATGGCACGAGCAATCCCAATCCGCTGGCGCTGCCCGCCGCTCAGGCGCACCCCCTGCTCACCGATTTGAGTATCCAGTTGATCCGGCAGACTCTCCACATACTCCGCAGCTTGTGCTGCACGAAGCGCATTCCAGCACTGATCGCCAGTTGCCGCAGGTCGGGCGTAGCAGAGGTTTTCAAGCACGGTGCCGTCGATTAGCAGGGTTTCCTGTAAAACCATCGAGATCTGCTCACGCAGACTGTAGCGGCTATATTGACTGATGTCGTGACCATCAATGGTTACCTGACCGGATTCTATCTCATACAGACGCGGGATAAGGGAGAGTAAGGTCGTCTTGCCGGCACCGGTTCCTCCGACAAAGGCGACCGTCTCACCCGGCCTCACTGCAAAAGAAATATCTGACAGCACCGGTTTGCCTGTTTCATATGAGAAACTCACGTCGTTGACCTCAAGATTGCCCCGGATCCCGGGCAGATCAGGCTGGCATTTCTGCTGACCCTTGCCCTGTTCATAGTCCAGCACTTCAAAAACCCGTTCCGCATGGGCGGCGGCTCCCTCCACCGCCCAGGTGGTATAGGTGAGTTGTTCCAGGGGTTGGTAGAACATGGCCAAGTAAGCCAGAAAGACCAGCAGGTCACCGACGGTGAATGCTGAATCCGCCACCACCTGCCCCGAGCCGAAATACAACAATATCGCACCACCACACGTGATGATCACCCCCACTGCCAGTGTGCTCACCAGATTGGTGCGATTCAGTGCCCGATTGGCAAGCAGTGACTCCTGACACGAACGGTCAAAAAAATGTTTCTCCTGCACATGACGATTCATCAGTCGGATCAGTTTCAGATTACGCAAGCTGTCGTTCACCAGGCGAAGAACCGTACTCTCACGTGTTTGGACTTCACTGGAACGTTGACGCACCCGTTTCGCAAAAAACCATAGGGTTAAAAGCAGAAAGGGCACAACACTCAGAGAGAGCAAGGTCAGCAGCACATTCATCTGCCACATGACGATCAACATTCCGATTAAGGTCAATCCGGAACCAACGATGGTGGCAAAGCCTTGATTAAAAAAGGTCTGGATCGACTGGGCGTCATAAACGACCCGGTAGACCAGATCACTGCTGTTGTGGCCGTTGTGGAATTTCAGTGATAGCGCGTGAAGCTTTTCAAAACATTCAGCCCGCAACCTGACCATGGCTCGTAATCCGATTTCAATGAGCCAGTAGGTGGATAGCATATGGAGGATTCCCCAGACTACATGGATGATCACAAATGCAGCTGCAGCAGAGAGCAAAGCCCCGCCAAACGTATCAACCGGAAGCCACCACGGCAGCCTGCCGCTTTCGATCAGCAAACCATCCACCACATACTTCAGGGGCCACGGTTTTAGTATGTTGAAACCAATCGCCAGCATCATCAGCACCAGTGCCCCGACAATTGAGCCCAGATGAGGCCGGTAGTAACTACTGACACGGGTATAAATATTCAAGATGCATCCTCCATGGTTTCCAAACGCCTCATCCCCTGTTGCCGTGTTGCGGCCAGAACCGTTTCAGCGACACGTCTCCTGGCGCGTAAACCACTGAACATCCAGTAAGTGATCGCACCAGCCCAGAGCAAAAGTACTCCAGGCAACCATCCGGCAAAGGCGACCGAAAGACTCATTCCAATCCCGAACAACAAAATACCGGCCAGAACGGAGAAACTGCTGGAGGCCAGCATTAATCCGACCCGGGTCAGGCAAGCTCCGTGCGGATGAGCTTCGGATTGAGTGCGAACGCGCACATTCCACCAGCGGTTAACGTAGAATTGCATATCCCAGTTGCTCCAGCCGTTATCCAGCACATAACACCAGCCCTCTTCTTCAAACAACTCATTCATCTCCTGCAAAAGTTCCAGGCGGCTTTTCCCCTCCTGGCTCCATACTTCCAGCAATCCGCTCTTCCACCAGGCCGGGCGATGATGAGGCCGTTCTTCTTTGGAGGTTACAACCGAATGAGGCGTCCGTTTGCGCTCCATCCAGACAAAATATCGTGCCCAGGCGCGTGACAACGGTTGCAGGAATGACAGGTAAAAGACCAGTAGTCGTGTCTTGAACCCATCAAATCGCGGCTCCAACCGCGCTTGACTCATATGAATCCATGCCGAGAAAAGCATTAAGCCGAACATGATTGCGGGCAGCATCCGCAGCGCAGGGAACCCAACCGACAACATCAGCATAAAGCCGGTCAGCGCCAGCCACTGCAGCGATCCAAACAAGGCAATCCAGCTGCCTGCCGATTGTGTGTACATCGACTGGAATGCACCCGTTGCGAACAGGCCCCGATAGATCATCGGCCGGTAAAAGAGAGTATCTGTGCTTAAACCTCCATAAATCTTTCCCTGCCAACGGGAATTTCCCATCGTATCAAAACGACTTGTATGCTGGAAGCGCAGCAAAGCTTCCGCCTCCCCGTATCCACTCTGCTGGGAAAAATACGTCGATACGGTAAAACGACGGTGATGCCACACGACAGCTGAAGGGGAAAAGGCAATTTCATACCCCAGATCCAGTAATTTCCAGCAGACATCCACATCATCACCCGCTTTGCGATAAACAGGATTAAACCCTCCGAGCTGTTGCAGGGCATCTTTCCGAAATGCCATATTGCACCCCGGCACATGCTCTGCCCGATAGTCATCAAACAGGACATGGCTTGGAGAACCGGGAGCGGCAGCGACTGCTGCCTGTACCCATTGCGTAGCAGGTGGCGAAATATTCGGTCCGCCCACAGCTGCGGTATTTTCCTGCTGTAAGGTTTGAATCAGGTAGTAGAGCCAGTCCGCATCGGGCATACAGTCAGAATCCGTAAAGGCTACTACCCCACCATGGGACTCTTCGATACCCCGATTACGCGCCACACTCAGGCCCGCATTTTCCTGATGTATGATGCGGATGTCCGCAAAGTCTTGCAGGATTTCCCGGGTATGGTCCGTGGAACCGTCATTTACCACGATAATCTCATATCGAGGATAATTCTGCTGCTGCAGTGCCTGCAGACATTCCTTAAGTGTATCTGCACCATTGTAGCTGCATACTACAATGGAAACATACGGTGCATGATCCAGCGGATAACCGTCCGTGACCTCCTGTTCCGAAGATAAAAAGCATTTCCCGACCGAGCGGTACGCCAGCTTCGGATGGCGATTTTCATCCACCAGACCAAATTTCCAGTCCTGGATTGCCTCACCGCCTGTAAACCATTCGTCCGTCCACGAGAAAAGAACCGCACCCGCAGCTCCCCCGCGATAGCAGTCTTCCAGATAGTTTGTAAAAAGCTGAGCCTGCTCTTCTTCCGAATGCCGGAGGGTATCCATGCCGAATTCACTCAATACAACAGGTTTGTCACCCGCCAGATGCTGCAGGCGTGCCAGATACCCCTGAAACGTCTCACGCCGGTGCAGATACACGTTGAAGGAATAAAAGTCGACCGCATCCGGTAGCACGGATTCACTGGGTGGAAAACCTGCGTAAGAAACCAGCGCTTCAGCATCCCGATGCTTGATCTCAGCAATACACTCATTCAGGAAGCGTTGAACTTGTCTGCGCCCAAACCAGCGAACCAGATCTGCCGGCATTTCATTATCCACAAAGAAACCGAGCCGGGCCGGATGACCCGCTCCGTCCCGGGCGGCATCGCGCATGTTTTTCAGGATGGTCTGGCGCGTCCTGACATTATCCAGAAAGAGTCCACGTAAGGGCCAGGGAACCGTCGTGATAACCCGAATCCCCGCATTCCCAGCCGCGTCCAACAGCCATTCCGGAGGCTGATGATAAAGGCGGATCAGATTGACTCCGATCCGCCGCATCTGATCAAAATCAGACCGAACTTGCGTTTCCCGCGGCAGGCAGAGGCCGCTTTTGCCTTGGGGTTCAAATGGGCCGTACGTAAAGCCCTGCAGAAACCATTTCCGGTCTCCCTCAAAGAAAAACTTAGCTCGCTGCCGAATTGCTTTCAAAACTGTTAAACCTGCCCATAAAGACTGATGCACTCAACTTCAAAGAAAAGCATCCATGCTGTTATCCCTCCCTTCTCATAAATAGAAGAATTTTGTTTGGATTAGCGTCTGTCTGCGTTTTCTGTGCGGATTGACTCCTTGATGGCTTCAACCTATTACTCAGTTATGGCCGAACCTCAGTGCATACATCAAGGTAAAGTTAGAGATGTCTACGCATGGGAAGACTCACTGTTACTTGTAGCCACCGACCGTATTTCAGCTTTTGACGTCATCCTGCCCAATATGATTCCCGAAAAAGGTATCGCGCTGACACAACTTTCCCGATACTGGTTCGAGCACCTGCCGGAGAATATCAGACATCATGTCATTGCTTTCGATCTCCCTGCGGAGCTGAACCGACCCGAATGGAAATTCCGGACCACGTGGTGCAAAAAAGCCGAGGTCATTCCAATCGAGTGTGTGGTGCGTGGTTATCTGGCCGGATCGGGATGGGAGTCATACCAGAAAACCGGCATGGTTCAGGGACACCCGTTACCGGCCGGCCTGCAGGAGTCAGACAGGCTTCCTGAACCGCTTTTCACCCCAACGACCAAGGCTGCAGAGGGTCATGATCAACCACTGACCGAACCGCAGGCCATGGAATGTGTGGGTGAGAGAGTATACCAATCACTCAAAGAACATTCGCTTGAGATCTACTCATGGGCACATCGTTTTGCCCTTTCAAAAGGGCTGATCATCGCAGACACCAAATTTGAGTTCGGGATGATCGACGGAGAAATCTGTCTGGTCGACGAATGTCTGACCTCCGACAGCTCCCGTTACTGGCCGGCCAGTGAATATCAGCCGGGGCGTGGACAACATGCTTTTGACAAACAGTTTGTACGTGACTATCTCAAGTCGCTGCCTGACTGGAACCGGCAACCTCCCGGGCCTGAGTTACCAGATGACATCATCCACCGAACCCGTGAGCGTTACATCGAGGCTTACACCCAAATCACGGGCAAGTCCTTCACCTGGTAAAAGGCTGTGGTAGACCGGAGTTTGCTGGACAGCTATTTAGCCTACACGGCCCTGGAAAAGGGCCACTCGCGCAATACTCAATTCAACCAGCAAAGCACCATCGAACGCCTGATCAGCTGGCTGGATCAGAAACGCGGTACCCCGACCTGGAAATCCGTCCAGCTCGATGACGTGCTGGCTTATCTGGCGGATCGTAAATCCTATGGCGAACTGTCCCCGGCATCCATGAAGCTGGAGATCGTCATGTTACGCGGTTTTTTCAAATACCTGCACCGGGAAAAACATCATCCCGAGAATCTGGCCGAACAACTCGAGATCCCGAAACAGGTCCGAAGCCTGCCAGAAACATTAACGGAATCAGAAGTGCAGCTGCTACTGCATATTCAATGGCCGGATACTCCCCTCGGTTTGCGAAACCGTGCCGTAATGGAACTTTTCTATGCAACAGGTATGCGGGTGGGTGAGATGGTAGCGGCCCTGCTCGAACACCTGAATCTTGAACAGAAAACACTGATTGTTACCGGTAAGGGAGATAAAGACCGGATGGTGCTCTTTGGCGATCGTGCCGCTGAAGTACTGGAACGCTATCTCGAAGCCGGGCGCCCCCAGCTGATCAAAGCCAAGTCCGGTGGTGAACTGTTCTTGGCGCGGCATGGCAAGGGTCTTACCCGTGCCCGTATCTGGACAATCGTCAAAGAAGCGATGCATGAAGCGGGAATCAAAAAGAACATTTATCCTCACCTATTGCGCCATTCCTTTGCCACTCACCTGCTCGCTGGTGGTGCTGATCTAAGGATGATCCAGGAACTGCTGGGGCATTCCAGTATCAACACCACTGAAATCTATACCCATGTGGATCAGCAGCGCCTTTCCCAGAGCCATCGCGCTTTTCATCCACGGGCAAAAAAGTCATAATCATCTCTATGTCAGATCCTGATCTATTTCCGCTGGAAGAACGCCTCGGGTACTCATTTAAAAACCGGGAACTGCTGCTACAGGCACTGACCCATCCTTCTCTGGCGCACGACATGAAGTTGGCACGCGGTGATAATCAGCGACTCGAATTTCTGGGTGACGCCGTCCTCCAGATGACTCTCACCCTGCACCTCTACCACAGCTTTCCCAAACATCAGGAAGGATGGCTTACCAAGATGCGCGCCTCTGCCGTCAACAAGAAGGCGTTAAACGAAATTGCGCAGGAATTTGGACTGGATCAGTTCATCCTGCTCAGCAGAGGAGAAGGTAAAAACAATGGCCGAACTAAGCCTTCCAACCTGGCCGATGCCATGGAGGCAGTGATTGGTGCTATGCTGCTGGATGCCGGATATAAATTCACGCAGAGCTGGGTGCAGCGTGTCTTCGATCGAAAACTGCTGGAACTGGATGTATCTGAAGAAATCTTCAATCCCAAAGGCGAATTGCAGGAATTCTTACAGGGTCAGGGCAAGGAAACACCCGCTTATGAACTGGTGGATGAGAGCGGTCCGGATCACGATAAATCCTATACTGTGCGAGTATTCTCGGAGGGCCGGAACATTGGAACAGGCAGCGGCAGCAGCAAAAAGGCCGCAGAATCTACCGCAGCCTTGGATGCATTAAAAAAGTTAGCTTAAACTAGAAAATTGCCTTCTTGACCCCAACCCCCAACAGAACATGGGAAGAATCTCCCGTGCTCAGGTAGGTAACATCCTGGATTGTAAAATATTTAGACTCCGTAAAAATGGACCATTCTTCGTTCATGTGAAACTCATATCCAAGAATTAACTGGTAGGCAAAGTCTCCAAAAGAGTCATCATCTGGTGCTGTTCCACCATCACCATCGAAGGTAGTCACCGCCACACCGACTCCGAAACCGCCATAGATTTCTGAACGACCCCAATATCCTTTGAGTAATGCGTTTACCATCGGTGCAAAGGTGATCTGCTGCACCTCATTACTCAGATTACCGCCTGCACCCGCATATTCATGAAATCCGTGAATATACATGAACTCAGCTTCCAGCGCACCACCAATACGCAAACCGCCAGTTTCACTCTCAAACTGATCAATAGGATCTCCAAATGGCCAGACGTGGCCAAATTTGACTGCTACCATGGGTCCAAGACTCATGCTGCTGTTGGCTCCATTAAAAATTCTAGGCTCTCCTTCAAATAAACCATTACCGGCACCAAACCAGTTGGTAAAATTGCTACCCTGATACGCATCAATGTTAAATCCGAGCAGAGCCCCCACATAATAACCAGACTTGGCGTCGCGAGGCGCGCTGTTGGTCAGAAAAGTCACTTTCTGCCTGGGTTCCGTATTGCTGGGTAAATCAGCTTGTTGGATTTGGAGGCGACCTTCTGCTGTTGGAGCCACGGTGGTCATCGTTCCGTCTGCATTTCTGACTTGGAAAGGACGCGGCGGTGGCGGTGCTGTGGTCACGGCACTCGAGCTGTAATCGGAACCGGAGTGCGTTCCGTGATTATCAGCACTCGCATTAAACGCTGTCACTATGCCTGTGAACATAGCTATCGTAAGAAGAGTTAGTCGCTTCATATCCTTTTCTTTTATGGTTCTATACGTAAAAAGTCAAAACCTTTTCTACCTAAAACTACTTAAAAATGGAGATATAAGGCTCGTTTACCGAATTAATGAAGCGACTTTATCCAAATAATTGCCGGCCTGCTTGTAAAATTTTAAGTTCACGTTCCGTGAGGCTGTCCACTCCCTGGGATGAGAGCTTGGATAGAATAGGATCTAATGCCTGGCGTAACTCAAATGAATTCATCTGTTCGGGAGGAATTTCTGGCGGATTGTCGCTGACGACCCGATAAGGTGTATACGGTGGATTTGCATGATTCTGAATTTTCCGCAGGCACCACCACCCGAAGAGGATCCCACCCAGATGAGCGGAATGGGCAACCGAAAAGAACCAACCCATTGAAATCGATTCCCGAATAGCGGGGATCCAACCCAGAAAAATTGCAATGGCACTGAACCAGACAAAGCCCCGGACCATTTTGATGGCCCGCACCGGCCAGGGAAGAAACATAAAGTAAAGCTTGGTATCCGGCGCCAGCAGCGAAAAGACTCCCAGCACTGCACAAACTGCACCGCTCGCACCTACCAGCGGAGTTTCCAGGTCTATAGGTTGATTGAAAAAAAGCGTTTGAACACCCACATCCGCGATAAACAATCCTACCGAAGCCAGTCCGCCTAGCAGATAAATCCACAGAAAAGCTCTGCTACCCAATTTAAACTCTACCAACCGCCCCAGAAAATACAGTGTCATCATGTTGAAAATGATGTGAACAATCAGAAAATCAGAATGCACCCACATATAAGTAAATACCTCCCAGACCTTTCCCTCGATGAGATGTCCGATACGTAACGACATCCATTCCGAAATCGGATTGGCATCCGTTACGGCCCAAAACACTTGGCCGGCCGCAAAAATAATCACGTTGATCCAGATGAAACGATATGTCCAAGGTGCGATTTCTTTGAGCGGAGGAGAACTCATACTTATAATAAGCTATCTGCACCTGGTGATCCGTCCAACGGAGTTTTGGGACGAAACATGTTGTACCAGCTCTTGATAAAGTAATCTCGCGGATGCATCAACTGCTCATGCCGCCGACACAGTCCATGGCTTAAAGCATCTATCAACGACTTTACCGAAAGCTCATCGGCCTCGATCACCTGATACGAGCGGCCCAGGGATGCAGGATGGTGCGAGTCACTCCCTGCCGTCATCAGATGATTTCTGACTTTAGCATACTGGTAAGCACGGCGGTTCAGACCCGGCAGCCAACTGGCAGCATTAAAGACTTCTATGCCATCAAAGGCGTGCTGATTGAGCACATCACGGCCCACGCCCCTGCGCACCGGATCAAACGGATGTGCTGCGATGCAGATTCCTCCCCGCTGCTGCACCAGTGGCAGCAAATCACTGCAACGCACCCCAGGCATAGGTTCAAGTTCCGCTCCGATCACTAAAACGTGCCCTTCATAGGATGAAACCTCCATTCCAGGAATCACCAGAAAATCATCCACAGCCTGCATGTTATCATCCAGCAGCCCACGTTTCCGTAAATACGTGATACCCTCCTGCGTATCATGATCTGTCAGCACAAACCCGTTCAAACCCAGTTCACGCGCTCGATAGATCATCTGCAAGGGATGCGACACTCCATCTACCGAAAAATGGGAATGACAGTGCAAATCAATGCGGAATTCAGGCATAAACAGGAGGCTCTCAGATCAATCAACCAATTTCAGGCCCGATCCTGGCTCGGCATCCTTGATCTGGATGTAACTACGACTGCTCGAAAGATCCCTGCCGGGAATCATAGAGGAAATCATCATCTCTTTGATCACATACGAGTCCCCCACTCGCATCACCCCATTGACCCCCACGCGTTTGATCACTTTTCCTGCTGCATTGTAGGCATCCACTCGTAGAATAGACAGGTAGTCTGCACTTATCCAATAACGTGCCTTGGCATAGTTGCTTAAAGCAGGCGGTTCCGCCTCATATGCCCAGGCTTTCAACGTCTTAATGCTATCCATGCCCAGGGGTTTTACCTTGCCCCAGCGCAAAAAATCCACCCCAAGGTCTTCATAGGCAACATCGGTATTTAAGATAGCTTTGAGCCGTTCCTTACCACTTACCATTTCCCATTTTTCATCCGAAGCGCCGCGGCGATCAATGATGCTCCCCGAGGGTGTCAGTTGAACGCGGATTTGCAGGGGTTGCTCGAGAAATTCATACACCATTTTGCGACCTTTGGTTTTGAGCAGAATCGGATGCAAGACCCGTGTTTCCCCATCATCCACACGCAGGTTTCCCCGCAAGGTAAAATCCCTCAGCCGCATGTTCTCCCACACCACCCGCTGCATCAGCTGCGGATCCGGAATCTCCTTGGAGGCGTCCGGCCCGGCCGAGAGCCACAAGCTGCCAATTGCGAAAATCCAAGTGCAGATTATGAAGACAGATTTTATTCCTGACACATCATTATAATAAGAGGCTCGCTTCATTTGGAAAGAAAATCAAGCCAGCCAGATCGTGAGCAGACAATCATCGAGCATCAGAAAAACCCAAGAAATGAAATAAATGAAAATTCACTGCCGTGCCTGCTTCCACCAAAAAGGAAGATAAGCCACCAAGCCCAGCCCGCCCAGGAATCCGGGCCAGTTGCCCAGAGACTGATAAAGCGTCGTACGACCAGTAGGTATTTGGATCACCGTATAGAAAATACCTGCCTGCCGGGCGCTGGATTGATCAAACTCACCCAGAAACCCATCTTTATTAATCATTCCCTTGTGATTGATAATACCGGTAATTCCGTTGTTAGAAACTCGCAACAGAGGCATCCGGTTTTCAATGGCACGAAAAACAGCATTCGCGAAGTGCTGTTGCGACTGGGCAGACTGGTTGAACCAGCCGTCGTTAGTAATATTAATCAATACTTCTGCACTGGTGTCTGCATAACGTCGCGCCAGATAGCCGAAAATATCTTCAAAACAGATCAGAGGGGCAATCTGCAAGGTATCTCCATTCGGCAAATCCATACTGAGAACAGTGGCTGCCGTTCCAGCAGCAAAATTCTGGCTAAGCGGTATCCATTTTCTCAAAAACGGTAACTGGTCGGCCAGAGGAATGGTCTCGCCCATTAACACCAAGTGATTCTTGTAATAGAGCTGCGGCGGTCCACCGTCGCCAGGAAACAGCATCGCAGCATTGTATAAGTTCGTTCCTGCATAGACAATGCTCCCGCAAAGTAGCGGAAGCTCGTAATCCATTGTAATGGTTTGCCGTGCCTCCAGAAATTCGTGTGAGGAATACATTTCCTCACCAACCGGCGTTTCCGGCCAGACGACAAGATCGATCTGGCCGGGATGCTGGCTGAGTCCGGAGATCGTTAGCACTTCCAGCTTAGCTACCGCCTCGGAAAGTGACATGGTATGACGCCAGGGATCCTGTGGTATGTCAGGTTGAACCGCCAATACCCGAACTTGTTTAGCGACGTCTTCCTGCTGGAAAATAACCTGGATTCCAAACAGAATGACCAGGCCCAGCACCATCATGCCTAGCGTGAATTCAAAGTGAGGTCTCATTTTCTGTTGCCGCCGCAACTCCATAAACAGCCGCACCGAGGTTAAGCCCAGCACGATCGAGATAAAAGCTACCAGCCAGGAAACCAGCAGCACTCCGCCCCACTCAGCAATCTGAATGACACCCACCATTTTCCACTGACTGACTCCCAGCAGATTCCAGGGAAATCCGGTCAACATCCAGCTGCGAATCCACTCCAATCCGACCCACAGGAAAGCTCCCAGCGATGCCCGGTTAAGATTTTTCAACGAGGAAAGCGAGAACTTTGCCGCATGAAAAACTGGCGCCATCAGATTCAGCCAGATAGCCGGATACCAGGCCATCAAAGAACACAACAGCATCCAACCCAGCCAGCTGACCTCCGTCACCCAGAACAGAGTCACGAAGAAAAAAGACCCTCCCAGAGTCAGTCCCTCCAGCCATAGAAACCGCTGTCGGGACGGAAAGCTGACCAATGCCACCGTCAGCGGGGAAAGTGAAATCCATCCGGCCCAGGACCAGTCCAGCGGGGGGAAAGCGGCAGCCATCAGCAGCCCGGATAACATGGAAGCCACGATTCGGTATGGCAGTTCGCGATCCGAGCGGAGTGCCCCCAGTTTCAAAAAAAACATCAGTCCAGATCCAGTGATGCCAGGGTCACGTTTTCCATCCGTTCTTTCACATCATTGAGGAAGGCGGAGGCAGCTGAACCGTTCACCACCCGGTGGTCGATGGTCATGGCTATATTCAGCATGGAGCGTGATTTTACTTCTCCGTCTACCATATAAAGCTCATCAAACATCGAGCTGAATGCCAGCGTTGCCATGGCGGGAGGAACGATCACCGGAATCGCATCCCGGATGTTCATGGTGGTGAGACTGGTCAAAATGACAGAGGTTTGCAATCCTGCCTGATCCTGGCCTTTGCGGGCACGTTCCACCTGCAGACGCAACCGCTGAGCAAACTGCGCATACCCCAGAGTGTCGGCATTTTCAACCACAGCCGTGGTCAGGTCATCCCCCATGGAGACTGCCACCCCGAGATGTACATTACGGTAAACGCGTAGCACTGAGCTTTTCGGCAGACAGCTGCGAAAGCTGGGGTTGTCCTGCAAGGCATTCACCACACACCACGCGGTTACAGAGAATGAAGTCAGCACCTTAGCCTCCTCACGTTTCTTGAGTTCGGCACGGATTGACTGAATATTTTCCCACGAGACTGTCTGAAAAATCGTTGCAGGGACAGCTACCTGCGCCGCCCGTGCCAGGCGACCTGCCAGAACTTGCTGGCTGGGAGAGAGCGTCTGTTCCTCAAATTCAAGTTCCGGATTAATCTTGGCTGGTGACAGCGAGGAAACCGCCGCTTTGGCTTCACCGATATCATCAGATTCATCCACCGGTTGACTTCCTTCACTTCGCAGGGAGCCCACCTCACTGCCTACTTCCACCACCGTATCCTCAACTGCCTTCCAGGCATTGAGGATACCGGCAGAAGGTGATTCGACATCGACGACAGCTTTGTCGGTTTCCAACTGGTAAATCGGTTCATCTTTATTCACTTGATCGCCCGGTTTTTTGAAAAACTTGAGAATGCGCGCTTCTTCCAGCCCCTCGCCTACGGCAGGCACATTAAGTTTGATCAGGTCCGACATATCCATTTTCCCGTTTTTTGATCCTTCCGAATCGCTCTCTTTCTCTAACTGCGTATCCAGTGCTAGAACGTCATGCAGCATTGCCAGCAGCACACTCCTGATATCTTCGGGCAGCGGCAATGAACCCCACTCATAATTGGGATGAAACCCGACATGCACATCCGGTCTGGACAAGAGACGTGGCGGCTGTTTGAGTGCCGCCCAGACTTCCGCATCCTCCAACAACTCCTGGATGATCATCTGCCCGATTGATGAAGAACGATTATCTTCCTGAACCACGACCAGCCTACCTGTTCTGAGAACGGACGCTTTGAGTGATTCCCTGTCCCAAGGGATAATGGATCGCAGGTCATAGACATCCGCAGAGACACGATCACGCACTCCATCCAGAGCTTTATCCACCTGCTCAAGGCAGTTGCCCCATGCAACCACTGTGACATCCCAGCCTTCTTCTACCTGGCGTGCCAGTCCAAATGGGATGGCACAGATTTTATTCGAAGCACCCTGGCGCACCCGCAACAGATGTTTAGGCACCATAAAGATAGTCGGGTCTTCAGCACGTGCTGCGGTAGCCATCAATCCTGCTGCATCCTCCGGGGTGGAAGGCACCACCGTCCGGATCCCAGGAACGTGGGCAAAGGCGGATTCATTGGATTGACTGTGCCACGGCCCACCGCCTGGCAGGTATGCTCCATAGGGGGCATAAATGACTACCGGACATTTCCACTCACCGTTGGTCCTCCAACGCAACGTAGAAAGGTTGGTCACTAACTGGTTCCAGGCAGGCCCGGTAAAGTCGATAAACTGAATTTCAAACAAAGGCCGCATCCCGTAAGATGCCAGGCCGCACGCAACCCCAAGAATCGTCGCCTCCGCCAAAGGTGCGTTAAAAACGCGATCCGGGTAGTCGGAGGATAACCCTTTAGTCAGCTTAAAGACTCCTCCCATCGGATCAGCAACATCCTCGCCGAAAAAGATCACACGACGATCTTTTTCCAGCAACTTTCGGAAAAATCCATTCAGCGCATCGACGATCCGCAGGTCATCGCCTCCCTGCATGATCACGTCTGCGTCAATATCCACAGGTGCTATGACTTCGTGCATGACATGATCCGGAGTTGGATCATGCTCCTGCGCAACCTCATTATAAATCGCGGCAATTTCATCCACAATGGACTGTTTACGGACTTCCCAGTGACTTTGAGTGATGACGCCGCTGGCAATCAGATCATTTTCAAGGCGGACAATGGGATCCCGTTTATCCATTGTGTTCAGTTCATCTTCTGAAACATACTGGCGCTGGTCATCGCTGGATGAATGACTGCAGAGCCGGTCGAGTTCACACCATAAAATCGTTGGCCCCTTACCCGCACGTGCTTTACGGGTGGCAGCCTCGCTTTGCACATAAAGATCTTCCACATTTCTACCATCGACTTTGGAAATAAATTCTGGCTCCAGAATGCCTAAACGCATCGGATTCATTTCTAGCGTTGATGTGCTGATCCCGAAACGATTGTCTTCTACCACAAAGACCACAGGCAACTGCATCTGCACCGCCAGTGTAAACGCTTCATAAAATTCACCTTGCCGCATTCCTGCATCTCCCACACATGCCACGACTGCAGTATCAAGCCCATCAAGTTGCATCGCCCATGCAGCACCGCAGGCTGGTAACAAGTTACTTCCCGTAGGAGACGGCATGCTCCAGATGTTATCTTTGCGGCTGCTGAAATGGCTGGGAAGCTGGCGCCCGCCACTCGTCGAGCTGAGCTTGCCCCAAAACCCGCGTGCACACATACGGGTATCCATTCCTTTCATCATGACCAGTGCCCGGTCACGGTAATGAGGAAACAAATAGTCATCCTGTCTCAGATTCAACGCAATAGCAGAGAGCGCTTCGTGGCCAACACTGCCGATCTGAAACCATCCGTTACCCTGACGATACAAAATGCCTTCCCGCCGGTCACCTTCTCGACTGGAAGACATCGTTTCGAGCAATCGCAGCTTCTGGTCCTTGTCGAGGGATGACATTGCGGGATAGCCTATAGAAAGTTTGAGCAGACCGCCAAGTAAAACTCGCGGCTAATAAAGAATATTCCGTGCTATCAAGGGATTTGCTGTTTAAACAAAAAAATCCGAATTCAGATATTCCGTGCAAATGGTGCGATCAGGTGGGTTTGAACCACCGACCCCTACAGTGTCAGTGTAGTGCTCTACCACTGAGCTATGACCGCATATGAATAATATATATATAAATTCGCAGTAAAAGATCAAGTCCCGTTCAGAATTCAGAGCAGTGGCGCAATGACCAGACTGACAATCGCCATCACATTAATCAGAATATTCATGGATGGCCCGGAAGTATCCTTGAGCGGATCCCCTACCGTGTCACCCACTACAGTTCCCTTATGTGCCTCGGATCCTTTGCCACCATGGTTTCCTGATTCGACATGCTTCTTTGCATTATCCCAGGCGCCACCAGAATTAGACATGAACAGCGCCAGCAAGACACACCCCAGCAAAGCTCCGCAGAGCATACCTCCCAAAGTGGCAGGCCCAAGAATAAAACCTACCAGTACGGGAGCACCAACTGCCAGCACTGCGGGCATTATCATACGTTTCAGCGCAGCTCGAGTCGCGATATCCACACAACGTTCTGAATCCGGCTCCCCGGTTCCCTCCAGCAATCCCGGAATCTCCTTAAACTGACGGCGAATTTCTTCTATCATTTCATAAGCAGCATTGCCCACTGCATTCATCGTGATGGACCCATTCAGAAATGGAATCACGCCTCCAATGAAGATTCCGATCAGCACTTCAGGTTCCCCGATACTGAGATTTAACTCGGGGATACCCAACTCAAGATGATGTTGGTTCACCACCTGAATGTAGGCTGCGATCATCGTGAGAGCCGCTAGACCGGCTGCACCGATCGCAAAACCTTTCCCGATAGCAGCTGTCGTATTTCCAACGGCATCCAGCGAATCTGTGATTTCGCGAGTTTTCTCACCCATTTTAGACATTTCAGCAATCCCGCCTGCGTTATCCGCGATAGGCCCGTAGGCATCAATCGCCATGGTGATCCCCACGGTTGCCAGCATTCCGACAGCAGCAATACCAACACCATACAGGTCGGCTTGCCCATTCGCCACGAAAATGATGCCGGCAATGGTCAGTAATGGAATGACCACGGACTCCAAGCCTACCGCTAAACCTTTGATCATCACGGTAGCCACTCCAGTCTCAGCAGATTTTGCAATCGCCTGGACCGGACTGCTACCTGTGTAGAATTCGGTTACCAGACCGATGATAATACCTCCCACCGCACCACTCACCACGCACCACCAGACTTTAGTACTAATTTCCATAAACTGAATAAGGAAATAAGCGGTTGCAATAAAGAGAACCGCTGCTCCGATAGTCCCAATCCGCAGAGCTTCTGCCGGGTTTTTACTTGAAAAGAGCTTAACCAGCAGAACCCCCAGCAGGGAACAAACCAGTCCTACCGAAGTCAACGCCAGTGGTAAAAACATCAGATCAGGACGAACCGCTTCGAGTCCCGATAGCGCCGGTGCCGCCATCGTCGCGGCAATGGCAATGGTAGCAACTTGTGCTCCACAATAAGACTCGAATATATCAGATCCCATTCCTGCCACATCACCCACATTGTCGCCTACGTTATCTGCGATCACACCAGGATTGCGCGGATCATCTTCGGGTATGCCGGCTTCGACCTTGCCAACCAGGTCGGCACCAACGTCAGCAGCCTTAGTGAAAATTCCACCACCGACACGATAAAAAAGTGCCACTAGCGAAGCTCCCATGGCAAATCCGTGAATTACGTGTGCTCCATTTTCAGCGCCGCCCATATTGAAAACTGAGTTCGTGCAGTAGACGATAAAGAGCACACCCAGGCCAATCAATCCCATGGATGCCACTGTCATCCCCATGATTGATCCGCCGAAAAAAGCAATGCTTAATGCACTGGCCTGTCCTTTGTCACGCGCTGCGATCGTGGTTCGAACATTAGCTTTTGTGGCTGTGTACATTCCAATGAATCCAGCCACCGAAGAGCATACAGCGCCAAAGAAAAAGGCCACAGATTCGTGGGGATCTTTGAATATCAACGCAATTCCAATCAGCAGTGCGAAGATTGCCAGCAAATTGATCTCGCGTTTCATGAAAACCATGGCGCCCTGATGAATTTTGCCTGCCAGGTCGGATGTTTTTCCTTCTCCAGCCGGTTTTTTGTCAATGTAGCGGTATATAAAAAAAGCTACTATCATTCCGGCAACGCCAAGAATCGGTGCGATCAGTAATGTGTTGTCCATATTAGTATTCTGTAAATTCACGTGCCTTTAGTTGAGCAGAGCATCAAAAAAAGAGCTTGAATCGTATGGGCAATCGCCTGCTTAGCAAACTTTTTTTCCTTGATGTAAATCGGAAATTACTGATGTCTATTCTGCTTAAACAGACTTGTAGATAAATAGTAACTAAATCTTGAATCCCGCATGCTTTGCTATTATGATAACAAGAGTGTGGCAGATTTGAAAAATAATCACTCGGTTGAAAATTTAGCAGAACTGACGATGTTTTTGCAGCGACATTTTCTAATCAGCCTGACTCACCAGACCTCGGTTCTGAAACTGTCCATTCCGCAATATACACTACTTGGATTTCTGTCTGCAAAAGGCCCCCTTACCATGGGACATCTGGCTGCCTTAATGGGTCACTCGACTCCGGCAGCTACAGGTCTGGTAGACCGGCTGTGCAAAGCAAACCTGGTACGACGTACGAGCAGCACTGAAGATCGGCGGCAGGTTCACGTTGAAATAACGGATAACGGAAAAGTGGTCGTCGAAAATGCACGTCAGGAATTAATCAACTGCTTAAATGAAATTTCCGCACGCCTTTCTCCGGAAGATCAGCAGGCATGGGTTCGTATCTATGAGACCATGCATCACTACTGCGAACAAAAGCGGGCAAATTCCTGACTCTCTTAGCGGTATCAAACAGTTGTTAATTTCCGCTTCATCGTGAATGATCCATGCATCAATACACTGCTCAAATTTGAGACTTTCAGCCAGTTCCCGGAAATAGTGCACGGATTTTCCCTGAGAACTTGCTCTGGAAAAAATGAAATTATACCTGCAGCAGAAGTGTTAGCCAGCTACGGGTATGAGGCATCGACTTTGGTTCAGGCCGAACAAATTCACGGTAATCAGGTTAAGGCTGTGGACCAGTCATATGCCGGCACAACCATCCACCGGGCGGACGGGCTCGTCACCCAATCCTCTGATATCCTGCTGGTGATACGCACTGCCGATTGCGGAGCACTGTTTATCTTTGATCCGGAACATCGGGCAGTAGGTCTGGCCCACTCCGGCAAAAAGGGCACTCAGCTCAACATCGCTGAAACTGTTGTAACAGCCATGTCACGCACCTATCAATCTGATCCACAAAAGCTGATCGCAGCTCTAAGCCCCTGTATCAGGCCACCGCATTACGAAACTGATTTTGCACATATGATTGCCAGTCAAGTCTATGCATCCGGCATCCGGCATTTCACAGACTGCGGTGAAAATACAGCAACAGACCTGAATCGCTTCTACTCCTACCGTTCTGAAAAAGGCAAAACGGGCAGGCACTATGCCTTCATCGGTATTGTGTCTGGTTAGTCGCCAGTCCGCGACTTAGCAAAGATACTCATATTACTGTTCCGTCGGGAATCACAGCACTTTTAGGAACGATGACTATACCATCCCGAACGTAGTAATGCTGACTGTTTACATTCTCTGTCTTGCCTTCATTAGTTATCGTCACGTTGTGACCGATACGAACATTCTTATCTACTATAGTGCCCTTGATGACACAATTTTCACCAATACCTAACGCCGGATCTCCATGCGATTCATCATGCACATCAGACCGCGTTTCGTAAGCATCATTGCCCATGATAATGCTGTCGCTGATCTGCGCCCCCTGTCCGATACGACTGCGAATCCCAATAATTGAGCTGCTAATCCGGGCGCTGGAAATGATACACCCGTCTGCCACCACGACCTTAGACATGTGACTGTCGACAACCTTGGTGGCTGGCAGAAAACGAGCCCGTGAGTAAATAGGACTTAAGACATCAAAGAAGTTGAACTGCGGCACTGCCTGACAAATATCCAGATTTGCATTATAGAATGCTTTGATAGTTCCGATATCCTCCCAGTAACCCTGATAGACATAGGAATATGCTTTGCCGGATTCAATCTGATCCGGGATAATGTGTTTTCCGAAATCTGTGTGCTCTGTATTGGCAAGAGCCTGCTCCAGCACGCTGCGGTTGAACACATAAATTCCCATGGATGCGAGAAAGAGCTCTTCGTCGGTATTACGGCCTAATTCTGCTAAACCTTTTTCCGTCAGCTTAAGTGATTCTAGCAGGTTGCTTTCCGTTGGTTTTTCAACAAATCGGGTTATTTTACGCTCATCGTCCACTTGCATGATGCCAAATCCGGATGCGGGTTCGCGGCTGACCGGGATGGTTGCCACCGTAACATCTGCATTGCTTCGGATGTGTGAATCAATGATGTGCCTGAAATCCATCCGATAAAGCTGATCACCGGAAAGAATCAGCACGATATCATGCTCATGCGTATTAAAATGATCTAAATTCTGACGCACTGCATCCGCAGTTCCCTGATACCAGTCCGGACCCTCACCAGCCGACTGTGTTGCCGCCAGAATCTCAACGAAGTCCTGCGGCAGATAATCATCAAAACGATAGGACCGGGTAACGTGACGATGCAGCGAAGAGCTCAAAAATTGAGTCAAAATGAATATACGTTTGTATCCCGAGTTGATACAAAGGCTAATTGGAATATCTACCAGGCGGTATTTTCCTGCCAGAGGAACAGCAGGTTTTGCTCTTTTTTCCGTTAGCGGAAACAGCCGGGTGCCAGCACCTCCACCCAGAATCAATGAGATGACGCGACTCGGGTCAGATAGACGGTGCTCCATAAATTACGTATAGCAGGATTCTCTCAGGAATACATTGACTGTATCAGAGCCTTATCCCTAAAACAATAACTGATTTTTGCTTATGTGTGGAATAGTTGCGTATACCGGGAATAGAGACGCTCAACCCATCTTGCTCGATGCGCTGAGCCGACTGGAATACCGGGGTTATGACAGTGCAGGCACCGCCATGCAGAATGGTAGGGGCCTGAAAGTCCAAAAGAAATCAGGTCGCCTCAACGAACTCGGCCGACTCCTCCAGCAGGAGCCCGTTGCTGCTTCAACAGGAATAAGCCACACCCGTTGGGCTACCCACGGCGAACCTACTGACAACAACGCACATCCACACCTGGACCAGTCCGGCAAGCTGGCGCTGGTTCACAACGGAGTTATTGATAATTACCAATATTTCAAGGCATTGTTAGAAAAAGAGGGGCATGAGTTTCAATCAGCCACTGACTCTGAAATACTGGCACATCTGATTGGCGAATACTATGACAGCTCATCCAAAACCGGTACATCACGTCTGACCGATGCGATAAAGAAGGCACTCAGCGAGGTCGAAGGGACTTACGGGGTCGCCATCGTTCACGCTGATCTGCCTGACCTGGTGCTGGGTGCACGCCGAGGCAGCCCGCTAGTCGTCGGTATTAAAGATAATGAACACTTTTTGGCCAGCGATGCTACCGCATTGCTCCCCTACACTCAGAAAGTCGTCTACCTTAAGGATTTCGATCTGGTTAAAATTTATAAGCATCATTTCGAGATCGAAAATATGGGAGACAGTGACTCCGGCTTCGAGATCAAGGAGCTTGAGTTTGCACCGGAATCCATTGAGAAAGGTGACTTTCCACACTACATGCTCAAAGAAATCTTTGAGCAACCTGCTGCTATCAAAAATGCGATGCGTGGTCGAATCAGTCATGAAGACAACTCAGCGCGGCTGGGAGGCCTGAATTTATCCAACGAAGAACTTCGTGACATCAATCGCATCGTAATCATGGCCAGTGGCACCGCATTGCATGCCGGAATGATCGGTGAGCACATGATTGAATCCATCGCAAATATCCCGGCAGAAACGGATTTTGGCAGTGAATTCCGTTACCGCAATGTTCCGATTGAAAAGAATACACTGTTCTTCGTTGTCAGTCAGTCAGGTGAAACGGCGGACACACTGGGCGCACTGCGGGAAGCCAGGCGCAAAGGCCATAAAGTGCTCGGAATCTGCAACAGTGTCGGCAGCACGATTGCCCGTGAGTCTGACGGTGGCGTTTATATGCACTCCGGACCTGAAATAGGCGTTGCAGCCACCAAATCATTTATCTCTCAAGTTACTATCTTCGGGCTGCTCTCACTATTACTTGGCCGAATCCGATATACTTCAGCAGAGCAGGGCAAAGCAGTTATCAATGCTTTCGAAAAGCTTCCTGGTCAGGTTTCTGAAATTCTGGATCAATCCGATGAAATTAAAGCGGTAGCTGAGCAATACTGTCACTCCAGGAGCATGCTGTTTTACGGCAGAAACTACAACTTCCCGGTCGCGCTCGAAGCCGCTTTGAAAATGAAAGAGATTTCCTATATCCACGCGGAAGGCTACCCGTCTTCCGAACTGAAGCACGGAGTCATTGCCCTGGTGGATAAGGAAACTCCTTCCATTTTCATTACACCTAAAGATCCTCTTTACGAAAAAAATATGAACAATCTGCATGAGGTCAAAGCGCGTAGCGGACCGATTATAGCCATTGCTAATGAAGGTGATCAGGCAATTGGCCAGGTGGCAGACCACGTCATCTACGTCCCTCGGACCATTGAAATGCTGCAGCCTGTTCTGAACATCGTTCCATTGCAGCTGCTCTCCTATCACACCGCAGTGCTGCGTGGTTGCGATGTAGACAAGCCGAGAAATCTGGCTAAATCAGTAACGGTGGAATAGTTGTAGTCAGGGAAATAGAGATTTAGCATCTGCAGACAGTGAACCATAGCCCGATACCCATCGCAATCATTGGAGGAAGTGGCATATACCAGTTCCCGGGGCTCAGCAATACAGTGGAACACGTGGTCCAGACCCCTTATGGTGATCCTTCGGATGCGATTCTTACAGGAACCTTAGGCAAAGTGCCCCTGGCCTTTCTTCCCCGGCACGGGAGGCATCACAGCATTGCTCCGTCAGCACTACCTTACCGGGCTAACATTTACGCCCTTAAATCACTCGGCGTCCGCTGGGTTATCAGCCTTAGTGCCGTTGGCTCACTCAAAGAAAAATACCAGCCCCGTGATTTTCTAATTCCTTTGCAGTTTTTTGATCGCACAAAAAATACGCAGCATCACTCCTTTTTTGAGCGTGATATCGTGGCACATGCCAGCTTTGGTGATCCAGTGTGTGCCCGACTGGCATCCATGCTGTTCCAGTCTGCCGGTGCAGCAGGTGCTCGCTGTCACTGGGGTGGTACTTATGTGAATATGGAAGGCCCTGTTTTTTCAACTCGTGCTGAATCTGAATTTCATCGCCGCATGGATTTTGACGTGGTGGGGATGACGAACCTGGCCGAAGCAAAACTCGCTCGTGAAGCTGAAATGAGTTATGCCACGGTTTCCATGATCACGGACTACGACTGCTGGCACGAAAATGAAAGCGAAGTGCGTGTCTCCGACGTAGTAGCGATTCTTCACGATAATGCTGAACTGGCTACCGAAACGGTTAAACGTGCAGTTCAATCACTGGATCACACTGAAAATACACCATGCCATTCTTCACTGGCAAACGCGATTGCTACTCCACGCCAACACTGGCCGGAAACGCAGATCAAAAAGCTCGGTCCCCTGATTGAAAAATATCTTTAATAAAATACTTACGGAATTTCCAGCCGATACGCGGCTTTAGTCAAATTCCGGCTTCCCGCCGGCTCGACAATCACCAGATTTTCCAGCCGGATTCCTCCGATTTCCGGATAATACAAGCCCGGCTCAACCGTTATGGCATCGCCTGCACGCAATCTGCCGGACGCAATGCGGGGCGCCTCATGGATATCCAGTCCCAGCCCATGGCCCAAGCCATGGAAAAACCCGACCCAGCGACTATCTTGAACTTCTGTCGCATAGCCTTGTGCGGTGAATTCATTTTTAATCTGCTGCTGGAGCTTTGCTCCGTCAACTCCCGCTTTGATGGCATCGATAGCTTTTTTTTGCCCCTGCCTGACCGCAGTGTAAAGCTGTCGTTGAGACTCAGACGCCTGACCTTTTACAACGGTCCGGGTTAAATCGCCAAAATAGCCGGATTCCGCATCACGCGGAAAAATATCTAAAATGATGGTCTCCCCCGCACGCAATGGCCCGGAACCCACATCATGTGGATCGCAAGACTGGATACCGCCCGCCACAATGGTATGACGGGGGATACCACCCGCTAGTCGAACTGCCTGTTCGATTTCAAAGCGCAGCAATTCGGAAGTGAGTAGCCGGTTTCCCCAGCGAAGTTTTTGATTCTTCCGAATCGATGCAGCTTGCAGGATTTCCATGCCGCGACGCAATCCCGCTTCTGCCTGGCGCTGGCCTTTGATAATGCAAAGAACTTCTTCTGCTTTTTTCTTCCTGCGCGCGGGAAAAAAAGGATCAGATACTAAAACCTCCACGCCACTGCCCCTTAGTACATCCGCCATGAACAAAGGGAAGTCTGGCGGAACCTGAAATTTCCGGATCTGGAACTTTGCTGAGAGAAATACTACCAGATCTTCCATCTTCGGCACAGCTGCCGACTGATGAGCCTTTTGGTACTCGTCAGACAGATCAGACAGCGACAAGACACAGTCGACACGAGCTGATTTACGACCGCGATCCACCTCCAAAGGACTGAGTAAAAGGTAGGATTTCCCCCTGACTTCAAACCAGAATACCGGATCTGGAACATCAAAATGGGTCGCGTAATATAAATCCGCAGAGTGATCACTTGAGGCATAAATAGCCCTGGATTTTTTCAATTGCTGACGCATTGGTATCATTTCAGACAACTGGCAACTATAAGCAATACTTTTAGTTGTGTATCTTCTGTTTTTATTTATTTTATAAAAGCCGGAATTACTATATATAGTAATTATAACTTTATATGTCTAAGAAAAATGAAATTGGCAGTTCTGTATTTCCCTTTGCCGAAATACTGCAACACTACGGTCAGACAGGCCGTACTGGGTTATTTACGGTAAAGAATGCAGATGAACAGGCCACTGTATACCTGATGTCCGGAATTGTAGCGCATGCGGAATCACCGCAACTTTCAGGTGAAACCGCCATGTGGGATATTCTGTCATGGCAGAACCCGGAATATGACTGGCAGGACGCTATCACGCCTAACCGAATGACCATGAGCGGCACAGTGCAGGATCTCGTGCTGAAATCCATCCAGATTGCCAGCTCGGGTGAACTGGAAAGGATTAAGGAAAACGCAGGAGAATTACACAAAACCAGAACCATTATTGACGCAGACCAGAACTATCTGATTATGCTTAAAGTCAGCAGTGTGGAGCTGCCTCCTTTCGAGTTTCAGGTAACTTCTAAACAACTGCGTGTCGGCAGGCATCCGGATAATGACATGGTGCTGCCGGATACTTCAATCTCTAGAAAGCATGCTCTGTGTATCATTAATCAGGATACCATCCTGATTCGTGATCTGGGTTCCATGAACGGCATCAAAATCAATGGCGAGCCCATGATTCAGGGCTTGGCCCGGGACGGGCAGATCATCACCATTGGTGAGGTAAATTGTGAAGTTCATATCAGTCTGGTGAAAAAGACTCCCAGTATTTCAAAAACTGCTACCTCTAAAGTGTTCCCCGTCAAAGAGTAAGGAACTAAATTCGGGAGCTAACTTGACCTGTCAGAGAGGCAGGTTACACTACTGACGTATGATGAAATATATATTACTTACTATCGTAACCGTAGCTGTCACTTCTGCTTCATTATACGCAGAAAGCTGTGGTGATTGTGGTGACTGCAAAGGAAAAGAAAAAGGAAAAGAGAAAACTGAGCAGAAATCATAACTTCTCAACAATCTTAACCAGAAAGCCCGGCTCATGCAGTCGGGCTTTTTGCGGTTTAACGCTCCTGCGAGCGCCATTTGACCATATTCCGGTTCAGCACTCTACTGTGCGGCGGGCAGGACCCAGCCCATACCACACCCGGATGCAGCCAACTGGACTTTCCAAGCAAGCTTCCCGGATTCAGGACAGACTGACAGCCTACCTCAACATCATCGCCGGTAATGACGCCTAGTTTCCTCAACCCTGTATCGAACTTATTCCCGTCCCAATCCACACAAATTTCCGCCTGGTCGGTGCGGAGATTTGAACAAATCACACCGGCCCCCAGATGCGTATTGTTGCCTAGAATTGAGTCTCCGACATAGGAAAAATGCGGCACCTGAACGTTATTCATCAAAATAGAGTTTTTAAACTCGCAACTGTTTCCCAGGACCGATCCGTTTCCAACGATAACATTACCCCGAATATAGGCACCATGTCGGATGTGAACATTTTCGCCGATCCATGCCGGTCCCTGAATATAAGCACCGGGGTCAATTCTACTTCCTGGGCCAATATGGACTGCTCCTTCGATAACCGGGCTCCCTGTTATATCTGCATGATTTTCATCCAGCTGTAACGTTTGCAGATACTCTGCAATTCTGGGAACTGCCAGCCAGACCGCATCCCCTTTGCGAAAAAGTTCAATATGGGAGAACCGGCTGGCATCAAAAAAATCAGAGAACTCAGGCGCGCTCATTTTTCAGCAGGGATGTGTAATCCGGAGACATTTCCATTCTCATCCTTGGCCCGAATATAGATCGGCATCTCCGGATTTCTCCCGACGGTAAATTCTTCACTCTCCGAATCCAGAATACCGTCCTCCGGAATACTTATCCGGTAAAATTGACCATCCTCAGAAACAGCCACAGCCTCCAGCACACCACCTCTGTCAGTAACCTGGATTCGCACCGCTTCTTCACTCTGCGTAACCAGACGAATTTCCGGTGATGCATGATCAATCCTCCAGGCTTCACTGGTTTTTTCAGCAATAAGCTCTTTCCCGGCTCCATTGTCCATATGGTCGCTGGCGCGGACACGTGCGTAATAGACTCCGTCCGGCCAGCCACGGGTATCCCAGCTGAAAACGTTATCTTCTATTCCTGCTGCCAGAGTTTCCCAGTCCGCGCCGTCCCTCCGGACCTCGAGATCATACTGCAGGCGATCCGCATTGGCATCCGTAGCTTCCCATACAATTGTCCGCAAACCCGCTTCCTTTACCGGACGATAACGAACCATAGAAAGCGGCAAAGCGTTCTGCTGCTTCAGGAGCTGGCTGCTGGTCTGAATTTTCACCGGGGGCGCAGCTTGCTTGATGGAAACAAACCCCTGATTCGGTTCCAGCGCCTTGACCATTTTGATCAGAGGAGCCTGGTTTTGAGGTAGAAAAGTGAAATCCACCCGTTCTACCAAGCCTGAGTCCAGACGAAGCTCAAACTGAAAATAACGCGCTCGCGGACTGACCGGTTTCTCCCCCTTTAAAAACTGCCAGGGATACCAGGACTTATCCGGATTCTGGGTATTGCCGGAGCGGGTGCGCACGGACCATCTTCCTTCGCCCTGAATTTTAAGGCTGCCCCAGTCGGCAAAGAGTCCGGAATCAATCACTTTGGAGGTATAGACTCCTGCTTCCTTTTCAGACAGGACCAGGCGGGCTACCTTGCCCCAGTTACTTCCCAGCAGCACAAACCCTCCTCGCGAGTCTGACAGCAAAGCGGTAACCTGTTTGGAGTCAATGTTTCCCAGCAGCGCGGTCTCTCCATTGTCCCTGATTTCAAAGAAGCGACCGCCCTGGCCTGCACCAGCCAGTAGTCGCCCATCACCCCAAACCAAGGAATGTATTTCATCCGGAGAATGATAAATCACTTTCGGATAGCGCTGGCGGTCGATCCGGTAAATCTCACAAACAGCAGCTTTTCCCTTGGAAATAGGCTGTTTTTGAATGGTGGCCTTCGTATCTGCCTGGGGATTTTCATTCTCATCCGAGCCGTTAGAACTCGTCAGGCCACGAACAGCTGCCAGCATCTGTTCACCAGTGTTTAGCGTAACCGTTGATTTTGATGAGTTACCTTGTTTCTTGCCTACCGCAGCCACATAAATGATGCCGGTGTCACTCACGGCGACCGCTGAAATATCGGATCTGAAGGAATCCAGCAAGACGACTGCTTCCCGGCCGGGTTGATAGTGGTAAACCAGACCGGAACCTGTTGTGCCGATAATGAATTCATTATCGGGGGTGAGAACCAGGCTGCGCAGATGAGGTTCCTCCGCATCAAAAACCACCTCGCCCTGGTTTCTGGCATCCACACGAAAGAGTTTGCCTGTCTGACCCGTAGCCAGGTACAAACGCCCTTTACCATCAAACTGCATATCCCAGACATATTTTTCATGGTGCTCAAACCACACTTCGAATTGACCTTGACGATTCATTTTGAAAACTTTTCCATCGGGTGAACTGGCCGCAAAAATCTCACCTTTCGGACTGAGAGCCACCGCATAAACATCTGATTCTGAAAATGCTGTCAGTTCTCTGGTTCTGCCTTTGGAATCCAGGCGAAATACTTTGCCTGCGGGACCAGTTCCAATAATCAAGTCTCTGCTGTTCGGCAGCTCCACAGCATCCCACATCAGGGTACTATCGAAGTCGTGCAGCATATCTACCCGTGGCCCGGGCCGCAATTGTCCCGGCTGCTCCAGAATCACGGAGTCGGCTTCACCCTGGGCAAAGTCTTCTGAGACATCAATGATCAACCTTTGGGGTTGCACCCCGTAAACAGCGGGCAAGAAAGATAACCCCGCAAACAACAGTAACTGCACCAAGACCTTAGTTGGTCTGCCTGTTCTCATTTTATCCATACCGTTTCAGTTTCGTATCCTGACACCATACCATCTATATCAATTGTTTGCTCTCCATAAATCAGACGCTCCATTGCTGTAACACTTGCGGGTGAAGGATTTTCCTGAGCAGTTTTTTGAACCGCATAGGGCAAGCCAGATTGCAGTCTTCCGGACTTTAATATACCCATTGTGCGCTGCACCCCACGGATGTAAATCCGATCATTATCAAACCGGGTTTGCAGTTGCTTCAGTGCATCTTCCGGATCATCACCGGCAAAAACTGTAGCAGAAGCCTGCTGCGTCATGTTGAGATTCAGTCCGCTGACACATTCCAATATGACACGCTTTCCTCGCAACTCCTCAGGCGCCGCCCATGAGCAGCGAAACTTTTGCTGCCGGCCCTCTTCATTCCGCAACGTAATGACCAGATCCAGTGGCTCAGCCACCTTGACTTCATCACGCTCGACATCCATCGAAAGTATGGTCCAGTTCCGTTGGGTTTCCATGGTTTCAACATCAAACTCAACTGACTCCAGTTCGAGTTGGTGACCATATCGGCCCATCATCTGCATGAGAGGCATCAACTGATCAAACATCCCGATGATTCGATCCATCTGATCTCCGCTGTAGTAGCCCTCCATTACGTACGCTTCGAATCCTGTGAATTTGACTGTAGTCTTCGACCGCATGGAAAATTCACCGCTGAAATCCTGAGCATCCATCATGGCATTGGAGCCCAGAGTAGCGATCAGCTGTGGTGCAATCAGATGGTGTTTAACCAGTCGTCCTTTCCAACCGGGTCGGGATTCCCCGTTATGTTTACGCAACACGCGATAGGTTGCCATTTCCGGCACAGGGCCTATTCTACCGCTGACTGCGGAGAGTCGATCCTGGTCAAGAGTGCCGTTGATTTGCCCCGCGTTAGCGATTTTATGCGGCATCATATAGCTTGGCACTACCGTAATAATCTCTGCTGGAGCGATGGGAAAATCAATGGGACCAAGCCCGAACATTGCATGCCCGAAGCCTACTACCTGGTTACCCTCAACCCACGTAACAGTGCCGGTGCCAGCCATGGAGATGTCACCGTCCATCAAAACAACTGCCAATGGCGAACCTGCCTCCAGCGGTGGCAAATTCTTTTTCTGATCTCCGGTTTGACCCCCGGCTATGGGCAAAGCTCCGGGAAACCACTCTTTAATCTTATCTTCCAATACTCCCCAGTTATTAGCTCCGCCGGAAACAGTTAGTGGTGTTGTAAAATCACTCATTCCTATCCGCTTTGTCTGCGATGATCGCCTGGGACCGCGCCGGGAAACATCCTGCATATCATGCGCCGGCGTAAAACCGCAGTGTCCATCCTTTTCAAACAAAATCAAGCGGCGCGATAACGCTCCAGCCAGTTTACCCCGGATCATCAGCGGACTGCCACTCATACCATGCACGGCACCCGTGAGCTCTGTCTTTTCATCAATCAGCTTCCCGATAATCATATCCCGGCCCGGAGCAATGCCCCCTTTCAGAACGCCCAGTATTTCCGCTTCAACCGGAACCACTTCAGATCCCTGCATCACAGTATAAACAGTGCCCTTCATGCCCGGTTTGATCTCGTCGAGCGGGAAGATATCAGGGGTCGCATATAAGCAGGATGCCATCGGGATGACCGTCCAGACCAGCACAGCGCTTATCCGCAGCAAGCAATACATTAGGCAAGAATCGACTCGATTGCTTCCAGGGTCAAGTCCACATCAGCCTCCGCATGAGCTGCTGAAATGAAGTTGGTTTCAAATTGAGATGGAGGAACATACACCCCCTTTTCCTTCATCGCATGGAAATAAGTGCGAAAGGCATCAAGATCGCTGGTTTGGGCATCATCCAGATTCTTTATTTCATGATCTGTAAAGAATAGACAAAACATGGATCCTAACCGATAAAATGATGCAGCAACATCCGATTGCTTCAAAATGCTGTGCACTCCGTCTTCCAGCCGCTTGCCGATATGTTCCAACTGTTCAAATGCATTCCCGGCCTCCAGTGCCTTCAATTGTGCCAACCCGGCCGCCATTGCCAACGGGTTACCCGATAAGGTGCCTGCCTGATATACCGGCCCATCCGGTGCCAGATAATCCATAATTTCAGCCTTACCACCCAAAGCACCCACTGGCAGACCACCTCCGATCACTTTTCCAAAAGCACTCAAATCCGGTTTTACGTTCAGAATCCCCTGCGCTCCGGCTTGACTGAGCCGGAAGCCCGTCATGACTTCATCAAAGATGAGCACAATCCCATGTTGAGTGCACCGTGTTCTAAGTGCATTTAAAAAAACGGGATCCGGGAGGATCAGTCCGGCATTGGCTGGAACCGGCTCAAGAATCACTCCGGCAATCTGATCACCTGTTTCATTCACGATCGCATCCAGCGCATCCACATCATTAAATTTCAGTGTGATCGTCTCCCGGGCCAGCCCAGCCGGCACCCCGGCACTGTCCGGCTGCCCCAACGTCAAGGCGCCTGAACCTGCCTTGACCAGCAGTGAGTCCACATGACCATGATAGCAGCCTTCAAATTTGATGATTTTATCCCGACCGGTATAGCCACGTGCCAGACGGATAGCCGACATCGTGGCTTCCGTGCCGCTGTTACACATCCGCACCTTTTCTACGGAAGGCACCCACGCTACAATTTTTTCACCCAGCTCCACTTCCAGAGGTCCGGGCACTCCAAAGCTGGTTCCTTTACCAGCGGCTGCCTTCACAGCATTAATGACCTGATCCGGAGCATGCCCGAGAATAGCTGGCCCCCAGGTGCACACGTAATCGACATAACGATTCCCATCCACATCCCATAAATAGGCACCGGAGGCTTTATCGGCAAAAAAAGGAATCCCACCCACCGCCCGAAAAGCACGCACCGGCGAATTGACTCCACCGGGAAGCACTCGCAGCGCCCGCTTGAAGTACATCTCAGAATCCATACTGCTATAACTCTCTCGAATATCCGGTAAATCGCAAGTGTCAGTTGACCCTAAGGCTGACGAGTGAAGGAAACATCATATATTTGAGCTGCATTCGGATTGTAGTAGGTGCCAACCAGTCGATCCGCTGTCACACTGTATACCAGGTCATACACGGCTCCCGGATAACCGACATCGTTGAGAACGACCACCAGATGTTCACGTGTGCCCTTGAGCTGCACTTCGACTTTCTGGACATTAATCGAACGCGGATTCAGGTAGGTAGCAGTGAACCTGCCAGCTTGCAGTTCTTCGATCATCAAACGATACGTTCCATCACTTCGCAGCCATTGCCCTTCCCACCGGTTTTCGGCGACTGGATTCAAGACAGATTCTGAACAGGAGCATACGATGATGCATACGACGAAAGACAAAAATATTTTCATTGCTCAATCACTGGAATTTTACGTTCCAGCCTTGATCTTCAGTCAGTTTTTTCAATTGGTCATCAATTTCTGATGCTTGGGTTACCCGCTCGTACTTACGCAAGTGCTTGACCATCCGATAGAGTTCAATGATGCTTTCCCTGCGCTTATCGAGTTGCTGCCGAGAAAGTCCTGAACATTCAACAATATAAGCCAGCGCCAGCTTTTCTGCTTCTTTCCAGACGCTTTCCTCTGTCTCGTAGAGTAATGAATCCATCAGCTTAAAAGCACGCTCCCGGCCGGACAGTACTTTGGCTTGCTGCCGTAGCGTTTTTGCTATCTCAGCGCGCTTGGCAAATACCACGTCTGGCTCGAGCCGACCGTCCAATCCACCATCTACCGGGCGAGCACGCAAGGGACGAATCCAGATATTGCGAAAACGCACTGGATTTCCATGATCCTGCAAGCAGAGCGGTCCTTTATCCGGTAATCTCAAACTGTCTTGCGGCTGTTTGCGCTGCCGGTAGCCTCCGCCGCCGTTTAAAGGAACGCTGTCCTGAACCACTACTCCATTGACCAGAACTGTCATGGACCCTACATCCAGCACCTTGCCGCCTTTGACAATAGGGCGCCGGAAGATGATATCGTAAGACTGCCATGCATCAGGTCCCTTCAGCGCGTTGACTTCAGGTGGCATCTCACCGTAAACCGCCCCTGCTGTTCCGTCTGCATAGGTCGGATTTTGATAATTATCCAGGATCTGGACTTCGATTTCCCCCATCAGAAAAACCCCGCTGTTGCCTCGGCCTTGCCCGCTACCTTTCCTTTCCAGTGGTGGTGCCCATTCCAGATGTAACTGGCAATCGCCAAACTCCTCAACCGTTGCAAGAAAACCAGCTCCGGGCGTGCTCAGCAGAACGCCATCTTCAACTTTCCAATCCCCTTTGCGCTTTAATTTAAACGTCGTGTGTTTCCAGTTCCTGAATGAGTCTTCGGTGCCATCAAACAGCACCATTGCATCCGATGGTGGTCCGCCGGGCTTCACACCCGGCTGAACGACTGGTGGATGTGGTCGATTTAAATCCTGCATGCCCCATGGATAGTGCTCATTCGGCGGATCCCCGAACACATGACCGCTGTAACCATTAAGTTTGGACATCAACAACAGTGACAGCAGTATGACAGCATACCCTGTTGAAGATCCACGCGAGATTTTCTTCACTAGGATCGCTTTACTGTTTCTCTTTATCAAATGCTGCATCAAAAGCTACGTTACTCGGTGCAAAATCCATCTTCCGGGTAAATGCACAGGCTTCAGCACCACCGTGGAACCGGTCCATTCTGATATCTTCCCACTCGATCGAAAGTGGACCGCTATAGCCAACATCATTGAGCGCCACGATGACCTCCTCAAAATTAATATCTCCGCGTCCCGGCGAACGGAAGTCCCAGTAACGGCGTGCATCCCCAAAGTCGGTATGACCGCCAAATACTCCCGCATCGCCATTGGAGTGCCCCCACCACGCGTCTTTAATATGGCAATGGAAAATACGCTCTCCAAATTGACGGATAAACTTCACATAGTCGACACCCTGATAACCAAGATGACTCGGGTCGTAATTGAAACCGAAACGCGCATTCCCACCAATGGCAGCGAGAGCTTTTTCCGTGGATGCAATATCAAACGCGATCTCGGTCGGATGCACTTCCAGTGCGAAATACACATCCTCCTGCTCAAAGACTTCCAGGATCGGTAGCCAGCGTCTGGCAAAATCCTCAAAGCCTTCATCGATCTGTCCCGGCCGCACCGGCGGAAAGGAATACAGCAGGTGCCAGATGGAAGAGCCGGTGAAACCATTCACCACCACTCGTTCCGGAGCACCACCAGGCTTGGCATTGAAAAACTTACGCGCTGCACGGGCCGTGTCCTTCATTTCGTCTGCCGCACGCTGCCGCACGCCCTCTGCTTCTCCATTACCGTAGATTTCAGGTGACAGGATAGCTTCATGGCGCTCATCAATGTTGTCACAGGTTGCCTGTCCTACCAGATGACTGCTGATCGCAAAACAGTTCAGCCCGTGCTGCTCCAGCAAGGCCCAGTGCTTCGGGATGTAGTCCTCGTCTTTGAGTGCAGCCTGCACATCGAAGTGATCCCCCCAACAGGCTAACTCCACTCCATCGAAGCCCATTTCTTTTACTTTTGGTGCGAGTTCTGCAACAGATAAATCGGCCCACTGGCCGGTGAATAATGTAACTGGTCGTGACATGTTCGTATTCCTTCTTAGTTAATTTCTAGTAGATAAATTGAGAGCGCAGGCCACTTATGACGGGTCTGGATTTGCAGTATCCAGCAAAAGTCTTCGGATTTGAATATTGCGCCAATGGATTTCCACATCTGCGACTTTGTGCGAATGCACTTGTAACCCGATAAACCCTTTCGAATACGTTTCATAGCTTTCCGGATCATTCAGATCTGCGACAGGCGCTCCGTTGATCCAGGTCTGAATACGAGGCCCCTGAGCCACGATCCGGTAATGGTTCCACTCATCATTCTTAAAATGGTGATGTTGCTTAACGGCCGGATTGTGTGATTGAGGCTCGGGCGACCTCCACTTCGAATACCCTTCCCCATAAATGAAACCAGCTTGACCCGGCGAATGCTCTATTTCCACTTGCGGACCGTTCACACGCTCCTTTTTAATATTTCCCTGCTGGTCTGTAACATGCTCTTGCGAGCGAATCTGGACACCTGAATTAATGGGACCGCATTTCACTTCAAACCTCAACTCAAAATCACCAAACAGACCGTTGGAACATAGAAAGGAATTCGGAGTTCCCCTGGCCGAGATTCCCACAATCGCTCCCTCCCGCACTTCATATCGGGCTTTTCCGTCGCGCTGCGTCCAACCCTCGAGGGTCTCTCCGTCAAATAAGGAAGTCCACTTCGTTGACTGGTAGTCAGCCCCGGCATCTTTCAGAACTTCCAGCGCTGCCTGATTTCCGCTGGTCTGAGCCACCGACCACGCAGTCGAACCGTCGTCAGCGTAGGTTGCGGGATCTACTCCTTGATCCAGCAGGAACTGCACCAATTCACCACCGGCGCTGGCTGCCGCCTCATGCAGCGGTGTTCCACCGCGCACACTGAGAGCACTCGGGTTGGCTCCTCCGGCAACTAATGCCTTGCCAACGGCAAATCTGTTCTTGGCACCCGCGTGGTGTAAAGGTGTCCATCCTGCCTTGTCCCATTCATCCGGCCTGGCACCTTTTGCCAGTAATGCGGTTGCAATTTCCGGCAGATCCCGGTCCACACACAAGTGCAAGGGCGTTCGTTCTCCACTATCCAGCGCATCGACATCGGCTCCGCTTTCAATCAAGTAACGTGAGATGTCGACCTGCTTGCGCATAATGGCCATATGCAGTGGAGTCATGTTCGGCCGTTGCCCCGTATTAACCGCCTCGGGGTCTGCAACCACATGCAACTTCACATCGGCCAGATCACCTCGTGCGATCGCTTCATCAATCGTCGTATACTGAGGCGGCTCAGGCGGTTTTGTGCACGCCAGCACCGCTACAACTACCAGCCCGACTAATATGACCTGCATCGGATATGCATGATCTGTCATGGATAATTTTACCGTTTACTTGACCTCCGTCCACGCTCCCTCATTGGCGCTGGAGGCAACGGTAGCATCAATAAATGCCAGACCCATACGCCCGTCATGCACGTTGGCATATTTAGAACCGTCGCAAGACCAGGTTTCTCCGTTTTTCCAGGCACGCACGTCTTTTTCAAACTCACGGTGCAGTCGGGCATAGGCATCATGAAACGCCTCCACATGTCCGCTTGGCAATGTAGCCTCATTAATCATCTCATCAGGCACTTTTCCCAGAAATTCATCATCACTGGCGATGGCTCCACGATAATAGTATCGATCCGGCTTGCCGGATTCCGAAATAACCACCAGTTCTGAATTTTCCTGACTCCAGGTCAGTGTAGCTTTTTGTCCCACCACCTTGATGCCTAGATCATTTTTATGTCCGTGACAGATCTGCGATGCACGAATCAGGCAGCGACCACCATTTGTCAGTTCTCCATAAGCCGTGAAATGATCATCAATCGGGCGACCCGGCACAAAGCACTCGAGATGAGCACTGACTTTGGCCACATCCAGGCCGGTCAGGTAGCGCAGTTGCGTCAGGGCGTGCACTCCAATGTCACCACCACATCCGGAAGCCCCGGCACGTTTCGGATCGGTTCGCCAACTGGCTTGTTGCTGACCGGTGTCTTCCAGCTTATCCGCCAGCCAGCCCTGCAGGTAATAACTGTCCACCCACCGCACTTCCCCCAGCAATCCGGATTGAACAATCCAGCGTGAGAAACGGGTGCTCCAATGCCCCAGATAGGTATGAGCCACGGCAAAAGGAAGTTTTGTCTCCTCCACCTTAGCCGCAATTTGGGTCGCCTGCTCCAGATTTAGGGCCAGCGGTTTTTCACACATGACCGGAATGCCGGCATCTAACGCCTTGATCGCAGGATCAAAATGCACGTGGTTCGGGGTGACAATCACGACATAATCCAGCTTCTCTTCTTCCGGCAGATCCTTTTGGGCTGACAGCATCTCATCATAGCTGGGATAGCCTTTGACAGGGTAAGCCCAGTTCTCCGCCTCTTCCATCGCAATCTTCGGGTCAGGATGCAGGGCTACGGTAGTCACGCGACGCGTTCCATCCATATGTATGGCCTTCTGGTGCGGGTTGGCGATAAAAGCGCCACCGCCGCCGCCAACCATGCCGACATTTAATGTTTTCGCTGATAACATAATAACTTTCTCCTTCTATTTTACTGATTAAATTAATGTGCAGCTTCGCCAATTACTTTTGGCTTATAACCGCCACGACTCCTGAACCAGCCGATCAATCCCAGGTAGCATAATAACATGAATGTTGGGAAAGCGGTCATCTTGGCTAACGCCCCCTGAGATTCGGTTTCTACAATTTCCTGAATTTGTTCTTGTCGCGCCGGTGGAAGCTTGGCAACCATCTCAGAATTTAATGAGCTGTAATCTCCCAGCACATATTCCTTTTTGACCGTTACCTGCTGGTATACCCCCGGAATCTCCTGCTTGACCGATTTACTGACAGAACTGTCCTGCAGGAAGCCGATGAATGGGAATCCGAGAATCCCAACAGCCAGCATCCCGATACCTGCAATAGCGTTCAAGGTAAGAGCTCCTCCCCGGGGGGTTTGTTCTGCTACGACGCCGAGCATGGTCGGCCAGAAAAAAGTTTTACCTATGCCATACAAGGTGGCTGCCGCAAAAATCATCGCTAAACCTTTGGAAAAGGACAGCAGATACAAGCCGATGATGGCTAGAACCGAGCAAATCGCCAGCAAGCCCAACGGTTTGAAAAATGCAATCACCGGACCGGCAAAAAACCGCAGCACCATCATAATGGCTGAGGTGTAAACCAGAACCCAGGCCGCATTATAACCTGCCTCATCCATTGGTTTTTCCATCAGCCCGGAAATCCACCCGTCGGTTCCGATCTCGGTGATTGCCAGCGGCATCATGATAATCACCAGCACCAGCAGCAGCCAGTTGCCAAGCGAGCGACAATAAAATCCAAAGGCGGCCACAGTGGCAATGGTAAGCACCACGGGAACCGCTGTCGGCCAGGCAAATACCTGTGCCAGTTGCACAAAGATCAACGCAAAACTGATCAGTGCGCTGATCACTCCGAATTCAGCCAGCATTTCGCGGTAGCTGGTTCCAGCCGCCACCCGTTCATTGACCGGAAACTCAACCTTCGCCAGCATGATCAGATAGATCACAGCAGGTAAGAACATCAGACCTACCAGAATTCTCCAATCCTCAGCAACGATACCTCCCAGGCCGATCGCCAGCAAGCCACCCAGTACCAGTCCACCTGGCCAGCCGGCGTGCAGAATATTGAGCCACTTGGCTTTTTCATCTTTAAACAAAGTAGCTACCACCGGATTAATAAATGCTTCCACGGTTCCATTGCCTAGTCCAAGGATGACCGATCCCCAGTATAAATAGTGCCAGGCTTTATCTTGCGCAGCTGCCAGATCTGCCACCTCGCCGTTGACCAGGCCATAAGCGATCGTGGCCAGCACTCCGAAGATGGCATAACACACAAAGCTGAAATACATCGCAAATTTGTATCCCACCCGGTCGATGATCAGACTGAAAAGAATGATACTGATCGCGAAAGGCCAGATGCCGGCACCGAAAAGAGATCCGCTTTCCACTTTATCCAGACCGAACTGCTCAGGCCAGATGCCGCTGTTGATAAGAATAGCCCGGATAATAAAGGCCATGGAGGTTGTAATCAGGGCAATAAAGGAACCCCAGAATACCAGTTGGTCATTTTTACTGTGTGTCATAATATTTTTGTTTTCTCGTTTCCGTTCAATGATTTTGCGCTGAAGCGCTGCCGATACTTTAAGGGCGTGATTTTCAGTTCCTGCCGGAAGGAACGAGTCATGCTCGTCTGGTCACTGAAGCCGCATCGCGTAGAAATTTGAGCCAGTTCAACCTGATCACTGCGCAGATAACGGCAAGCGGCATTGAGCCGGGTTTTCTGAAGATACCGGTATGGTGTCAGTCCGAAATTCCGGCGAAAAAGCCGCTCAACCGAACTGACCGAGATACCTGCCACTTCTGCCATTTGGCTCAGGGTCACCTTGCTGCGGTAATTATGTTGAATAAATTCAACAATTTTACGCATTTCAGCATGATGCAGATAAAGTTCATGCCCATCCTCAAGGTGTTGCACGATGCCGGCCAACCCTATAACTTCATTGTCCAATCCAAACAAAGGAATTTTGCTGGTGCAGACCCATTCCAGCGAATCCACATCGGGCACCAGCTCGACTTTAGACAATATCGGCTGACCTTCCCGCAGCACCTTCTGATCATCCGCGATAAATGCTTCTGCCAGAAAATCCGCTGAGTAATCGAAATCCGTCTTTCCCAGCAAGGCTTCCACTGAGTCTTCTCCCAGCATCTGCGCAAAGCTGCGGCTGGCAGACATAAAACGGCTTTCACGGTCTTTGACAAAAAAGTTGGCATTGGGTAACGAGTCAAACAATGCTTCCAGCATCTGTCCGGGACGCAACTGATCCAAGAACTGTTCCTGAGCTGTCTTAGGCCTGACCATCAATGCAGCATCATTTACGTATTGACGTGATTTGACAATGACAAAACTGAAAATAATACTTACCTGGCCTTAAGATATGTTTATACTTCGTCGGTAGCGACTGAAGTGTATTGACATAATTCGACAAAAGTTTTCAATGTCACTTTACTGACTTAACCATTCATTAACCTAAGAAAGAACCACATTACCATCATGACAGATTCATCTTCCCCGGCACAGGCTGAGAAGCAGCCATTCGATTTAGGCGCCACTTATGGATTTCTAGTGCTTCGCATCTGGCTGGCTGCACGTTCCATTATCACTGGTATTGAAAAGTTTGCAGGCACTAGCACTTCCGATGCCGCGGTGGATATTGCTGGTGAAACTAATGAATACGGATTAACTGAAACGGTGAGCAGCAAATCCTACGGATTTGAATTTTATCAAGGCGTTCCACAGGCTTTGTATTCCAAGTTTTCCAACGAGCCGCTCATCCCGGATTTTGCATTAAGTTTGTATAATATCCTGCTGGGACCCGCCTTACTCCTGCTCGGATTCACCCTGCTCATCGGAGTGGCTACCCGCACCACTCTCTTTCTGATGGGCCTGATGTATACGTCCCTGACTGTTGGATTGATTTTGCTAAAACAGGATGCCGGAATTGCATGGCTGGCAAGTCATATTATATTAGTAGCTATGGCTTTGTTCACCGTAAAACACAATCGGTTTGAATTATTCAAGAAGTTCTAACGTCTACAATTAAACGGGAAATTATATTTTTATGATCACCAGAAGAAACTTTGTTACCAACAGCTCGCTGGCAGGTGCCGGTCTCATTATGGGAGCTCCTTCTGTTCTCAGCGCCGATGCAAAGAATGCTCCATCAGATGAAATCCGAGTCGGATTCATCGGCTGCGGAAAACAGCATGATGTTCTTTTCAACGCGATGAAGAACATTCCCGGTCTTCACTACACTGCCGTCTGTGACATTCATAAAGAAAAACTAGCTGCGGCCAACCGCATCAAAGCGGCCATGAAACTGGATTACCGCCCGAAACCCTACTTCGATGCTGAGGACATGCTTGCGAAAGAAAACCTGGATGCAGTGATCGTAGCCACGCCTGATTTCTGGCATGCCCCGCATACCATCATGGCACTGGAAGCCGGTTGTCACGTTTATTGCGAGAAAATGATGGCCCATACTATAGATGCGGCCCGTTCCATGGTCATAGCCGCTGAGAGTTCAGGCAAACTGTGTCAGATCGGCCATCAACGTCGCTCAAACCCCCGTTACCTGTACACCCTGCATGAACTCATCAAAAAACAGAAAATTTGTGGACAAATCGTCAACGCTAACGGTCAGTGGAACCGTGCGGTTTCCTCATCCAGAGATATTGGCGGCGACGTGATGAATGATCCCAAAAAACGAAATACGCTTCCCAGCGATCAAGTTCTGAAGAAATACGGATTTAAGGATTTGCATCAGTATTTCAACTGGAGATTTTATCGCGACCTTTCCGGAGGTCCGATTTCTGATCTTGGAGCTCATCAGATCGACATCTTCAACTGGTTCTTCGATGCACAGCCGAAATCCGTAATGGCTTCCGGTGGACACAACCACTTCAAAAACCGCGAGCACTTTGATAACGTGATGTGTGTTTTTGATTACGACACTCCGGAAGGAGGGGCACGCGCCTTTTATCAGGTGCTGACTACTACCAGTGCCGGAGGTGGATATTATGAATCCTTTATGGGCACCGAAGGAACGGTCGAAATCTCGGAACGCGATGCCTATACCAACATTTATCGTGAAAACAGTGCCCCGAGTTGGGACCGACTGATCGCGAAAGGTTATCTTAAAAAAGTCGCTGCCGGTGTGGCTGCCGGAGGGTCCGATGAGATTGCCTCCTATGCCTCGGCACCACCGGATAAGTTTGCTTTACCCGGTGAATTAAGTAAACCACCACACCAGCCGCATCTGGAGAATTTCTATAATGCCATTCGAGGCAAGGAGAAGCTCAACTGCGACGCCCGCCATGCTTTTGAATCAGAAGCCCCGATCTACTGGGTCAATCCGGCTGCACTGGAAAACAAGATTATCAACTTTACCGATGAGCATCTTTCTGTCTAAAGGCCGGAAAACAAACATACTTTTATGAAAAACCAAATCCTTAGTATTCTCATGGCTGTTACTGCAGTCGCCACCTCAAGCGGCACACTTCACGCTGTGCCGCTCAAAACGGAAATTCCGGATGAAATTATTGAAGGCACACCACTTCCGGTTCAAGGCGTGCCCGGACTGGAACAGGCTCCAAAAGCTGCCCCTTCCATTGATGTTCCGGAAGGTACGGCACTCCTTTCCAAAGGTAAGCCCGTTACCGCGAGCGATGACTTCCCCTTTGTTGGAGAACTGGGGTATGTTACCGACGGTGATAAGCAAGGCGGTGAAGGTTATTTTGTTGAATTGCTGGACGGTTTGCAATGGGTTCAAATTGATCTTGAAAAAGAATCTGAAATCAATGCCGTCTGGATTTGGCATTTTCATAGCCAGGCACGCGCCTATCATGATGTCATCGTCCAGTTATCTAACGACCCTGAATTTAAATCCGGCGTTACCACTATCTTCAATAACGATTACGATAATTCTGCAGCAATGGGTAAAGGGAACGATGCTCCCTACATCGAAAGCCGTTTCGGCAAGCTGATTGATGCCAAAGGCAAAAAAGCACAATATGTTCGCCTTTATAGCGCAGGAAATACCTCCAATGACATGAATCATTACACCGAAGTCGAAATCTTCGGAAAATAGAGTTTATAGCCTTGATAACCTTTAAACGCCGGAAGTTGATCCTTCCGGCGTTTTTTTGTAGCCTGAATGATCGATAGATGTCTAAAACCTCTCCCACATCGACTTTCTTTTGTATCCTGCTGGCGGCACTCATCCTCTGCACCGCAGCATTTCTCAGATTTAATGATCTTGAAGATCGTCCACTCCATTTTGATGAAGCCACAGGTGCCAGGATTGTCGGATACCATCTGGATGATGAGCAACGGCCATTCGACCCAAAGCATTTTCACGGCCCGCTATTGAGCACCGTTACCACCCCCCTCGCGCGGTATCAAAAACAGAACAGTTGGCTTGAATTGAGCATTGCTCCATTAAGGTCAGTCACTGCCATTGCCGGTTTGCTTACAGTAGCTGCATGCCTGTTCTTTCCGGCACGCTGGAGCTTGACGCTTGCCGCTGCTGCATTCGTCGCTACCTCTCCTCTCCTCGTCTATTACTCACGCATGTATATCCATGAGACACTTTTTGTTTTTACCGGGATACTCACATTGCTGGCTATCGCAAAATATATTGAAACCCGCCGCCTGCCCTGGGCCCTGTGTTTTGGTATTGCAGTCGGCCTGATGGCTGCAACGCGAGAAACCGTTGTTATCGCACTGTTTAGCTGGACCCTGGCGGGCCTGGCAGTCTGGCTGCCAGGCCGTGCATCGCACAACCCGACAGAACCGATTCGGAAACTCCTGCAACATCAACGGGCATTCGCCGTGGCCGGCATCGCGTGCCTGCTCACCATCTTTGCTTTTTATAGCCAGTTGGGACGCCACCCGGCAGGATTCATTGATTTTTTCCGCACCTTCCTGGTTTACGAAACGACCCCGGGACACGATAAAGCATGGGACTATTACTTGAAACTGCTGATCGTTCCCCAGCGCAGTATGGGTGTTTTATGGACTGAAGCTGCCGTGCTCATCCTTGCGGTCTGCGGATACCTGCTGACTCCCCGGGGTCTTGCCCGCGTAGCCTGCCGCTTTCTGCTGGTCAGCGGGTTGGTGATGTTTTTAGTCTTCTCACTCATCTCCTACAAAACTCCGTGGCTCATCTGTCTGGCCTGGCTGCATGTCTGCCTGGCCGCCGCGTTTGGAATTCCGGGAATAATTCATTTTATTCCCGATAGATCCAGGTTACTGGCAGGTATCCTGGTAATCGGCATATTCGGCTGGCAGAGTGTCCAAGCTTACCGCGCTGCATTGCGTTGGCCCAATGACAATCGAAATCCTTATGCATATGTCCCTACCTCACCTGATCTGGTGCGCATGACAGAATGGGTGAAAAATGATATCTCCGCCCATATCCCTCGTGCGGACATCAAAAATCCTGACATCAATCATACAAGCGCAGTGATTGGCTCAAGTTATTGGCCACTACCCTGGTATCTTCGTTCGTTGGATGTTGGTTACTATCACTCCGAAGATACGGTGCCCGGGTTGACAGCCGCGCCACTCATTTTTACTAACGGGGAAATTCCTGCTGCGGGAAAAGACTCCCACCAGTGGCTGCCACGTGGACTGCGACATGAAGTCACCCTTTGGCTGGGTATCCGTAAAGACATCTGGGAAGCCTATCAGCATGATGAGTGAGTCAGAACCTCTGCTATATCAGTTCAACGGCATGAACACCACCTTCTCCATCCGGCTGCGTGGTGCCGATCCCGCCGGGGTCGAAAGCTCAATTCATACTTGCTGTGAATTGCTGGAAACACTGGAAAGCCTGCTAAGTCGCTACCGCCATGACAGTGATATCAGCCGCATCAACCACATGCAAACGGGTGATGAGTTACTGATTGACCCTAAAACTCACGAGTGTCTCAAACGTGCATTGCAAGCCTGTGAAGCGACGCAAGGATTGTTTGATGCCACCCTGGGTCAACAGGTAACCCATCGTAAGGATAACCAGACGGGCAAGGCTCCATCACCTGCAGGTCAGCTTAAAATTACCGATGACCGGCCCATGGTGCAATGCTTGGCGGCCGGACGTCAGATCGATCTGGGTGGTATCGGTAAAGGCTATGCACTGGATCAGTGGGCTCAAGTGCTCAAGCCTTTGCAACTCGAATCCGTCCTGCTCTCAGCCGGCACCAGTACTCACCTGGCTTTCGGTGACTACGCCTGGCCTATTGAAATGATCCACGATCAGGAAGAGGGGCGCAACTCCTATTCACTGGGCTCTGAAGGATTCAGTGTTTCCGGCGTTCAGATGCAGGGAAATCACTTAGTGCATCCAGATGAACCGGATGAAATCGGACTCCCTTTGAAGCAAGTCTGGGTGGCTCATCCGTCAGCTACCTATGCCGATGCATTTTCCACTGCCTGTCTGTTGATGCAGCCGGAAGAACTGCATGATTTTTTTGTAAGCCAACCGGATCTTACTTTCCTTCAGGCTGAACCGGCTTGTGGTCAAGGCTTGATTACCTGCTCAGATACAGCCCGTTAGCATGACTGTTGCTTTTGTGAAAAGGTTCTTTGTCTAAAACAATGGCCTGGTGCAGCAAAATTGGGCGGCTTTCAACTCGAAAAGTCGCTGTAGATAAATCCGGAATTCCCCCTTGCTGCTGTTTCATTGCTTGCGGGTAAAAATCCCAGCGGTAACTGGAGCCCGTTCTTTGGAAAACTTCATTATCATCACCTGGACATTCAAAGATGTTCGATGATGAGGCATACGGAGCCAGCACCACATCCAGCACGGGAACCTGCTGGGAACGTGTCATCCGCTCCGCTGCCAAGGATGGCCAGACTCCCTGATGATCGGTTCCATAGGCATTCAGTGCGTTGCCGATGGCTAACAGGTTATGCTTACACTGGGCATCATGCATACGGTCCGTCCACATCGTATACACCGGAACCGACACCCCGATAAAAAGCCCGCAAATAAATATCAGCACCACCACCTCGACACGCGTCAGTCCTGAACATTGCGTCATTGCTTCAATACTCCGCCTTGCATTGAGGTTGATCCTTTGAAATTCGAATAGGCCAGGAATCCCATCAATACTGCCAGTATATAGAACTTGAAGAGCACTGCCGGAATGATCACCAGTGCTGCCACCACAGCACCGATCGTACAGGCTGTACGCTCATGCTTCGGCCCCAGAATATCACGCAGCATCTGGCCACCGTCCATCGGCAATACCGGCAGGCAGTTGATGATGGTCCAGGCCACATTCAAAATGACTCCTGTCCAAATTAAGGTCGGCATCAATGGAGATATGTTCTCCAGCGGCAACAATATGACAAAGCACCCTGCCAACGCCAGGCTGCTAAGCGGTCCGGCAGCAACTACCAGAAAATGCTGCCAGCGTTCCAGACTTCCTCCACTGAAGTAAGTCAATCCTCCCAAGCCGTGGAAGGCGATGCCAGGTCTTAAGCCAAATAATCTGGCAGCTGCAGCATGGCCTAACTCATGCACCAGTATCGAAAAAAAGATGACCACCATTCTGACAAAAACATCAGGCCATTCCCGGGCGGACTGCATAAATAAACCCCCGCCCAGTAAAAACGCAATCAGCCAGAACAACCAGTGCACCATAACCGGAAAGCCGAATAACGTGAAACGAAGCATTCAAGACTGATACCTCAGGTTACTGCCTTGTCACCATAAAGTAATAAAAATCTCACAGATTGAAGTAGGACGCTCCCGTTCATTCTGGTATAAAGTTCACTTATGCCTAAGGACCAGGAGCTACGGAATCCGGATTATTTCATGAACCGCGAGTTGAGTTGGCTTGAATTCAATGATCGCGTTCTGGAAGAAGCTGCAAGCCCCCTGACTCCCTTACTGGAGCGGGTTAAATTCCTGTGTATTGTCAGTTCCAACCTGGATGAATTTTTCGAAATACGCGTCTCGGGCCTCAAACAGCTGATCGATAATCATATCAGTGATCCAGGCCCGGATGGACTCTCCTCACTGGAGGTCTTCGAAAGGATCCACGCGAGAGCTACCCGCATGACCGGTGAGCAATACCGGCTGTGGCGTGAAGAACTCATGCCCGCATTGCAGGAGAATCACATACGCTTCCTCGGCATGAAGGAACTTTCTCGCGATGATTTGGACTGGTCGGCTCAATTTTTTCATGAAGAAGTCTTTCCGGTTCTCACCCCTTTGGCTATTGATCCCAGCCACCCGTTTCCGCATGTGCTCAACAAGTCACTCAACCTGATCGTGGTCCTGCAAGGAAAACCGGGGATGGATGACCGCTATGCTATCGTGCAGGTGCCCCGCGTGCTTAACCGACTGATCACTTTGCCCAACCGTCCCGATCAGCACCATGCCTTCATTTTTCTGAGTCGACTCATTATGGAGCACGTCGGCAGCCTCTTTCCCGGCGTTACCGTCCGCGGGGCCTATGCCTTCCGTGTCACGCGCAATAGCGACCTCTATATTGATGACGAAGAAGCACAGAACCTTCTTCGCACGATTGAGGAAGAGCTGCGCAATCGTAACAAAGGCAATGCCGTCCGCCTGGAAGTGGAAGCTGCCTGTCCGCAGGAAGTGCGGGCCTACCTGTTGCAGAAGTTCGAACTGACCCGAAAAGACATCTATGTTTCCGACGGTCCGCTCAATCTGGTACGGCTCATGCCCATCACATCGCTGGAAACCCATCCAAGCCTCAAATTCCCATCCTGGACACCACAAACCATCAGAGAGCTGCAGGATGATGCTGACATCTTTGCAGCCATGCGACAGCAGGACTTGATGCTGCACCATCCATATGAGAGCTTTTCCTCAATTGTCGAGTTCGTAGAGAAAGCCGCTGTGGATCCCAAAGTGCTGGCTATTAAAATGACGCTCTACCGCACCAGTGGCGATTCCCCCATCGTCAAGGCATTAATCAAGGCTGCCAATATCGGTAAGCAGGTCACGGTCCTGGTGGAACTGCGCGCACGTTTCGACGAAGCCAACAACATCTCCTGGGCACGCCAGCTTGAGGATGCCGGCGTCCATGTGGTATATGGTCTGGTTGGTCTCAAAACACACTGCAAAACTCTGATGGTTGTGAGACGGGATCATGATCAAATCCGGCACTACTGTCATCTGGGCACAGGTAATTACCACCCGCAGACTGCACGCTTTTATACCGATCTGGGTATTCTGACGACCCGCAAGGAGCTGACTCAGGAAGTGGCAGCTCTCTTCAATGCCATGACTGGCATGTCTCACCAGCCGGAATTTAAAAAACTGCTGGTTGCCCCTTTCCAAATGCGCCAGCGCTTCATTGAACTGATCCAGCGTGAAGCCCGGCATGCCCAGGGCGGCCGCAATGGCTATATCTACGCCAAGATGAATTCACTGGTGGATACAGAAATCATCATTGAACTCTTCAAGGCATCCAGAGCCGGTGTTAAAATTGAACTTGTTATCCGGGGCATCTGCTGTCTGCGCCCCGGTATTGAAGGTATCAGCGAAAACATTACCATCAGGAGCATTGTCGATCAGTTTCTGGAACATAGCCGCATCTTCTATTTTGAAAATAACGGGGAAGCTGAGATCTTTATGGGCAGTGCTGACTGGATGACTCGCAATCTTAGCCGACGCGTGGAGGTTGTTTTCCCGGTTGAAGATCCCAAGTTGAAGCAGCGGCTCATAGATGAAGTCATTCAGATTTTCCAGCAGGACACATTGAAGGCCCGCATGATTCACTCTGACGGACTCCATAACACGTTATTTGACAATACTCATCAACCCGTCCGTGCCCAGTCACGTTTCATGCAACTGGCTATCAAAGTCCATTCTGCAGAAAAGAAGATTGCCTCACAACCTGTCGTAAAGCTGATTCCGGCCAAAGCACCGGCACACGAGTTCTAGCACTAATCGACCCCTAGTCCCGATAGCAATTTCTGCCGGCGTTGATATTTTTTCCAGTCATCTCGCTGATGGGGCAGTATAACCTGACCGATCTCACTATACATTTCCTCGTCTGAACTAATCTGTGGCAGACCGGCAACGGCATTACCCTCCATTTCAATTTCCATCTGCGGTCTGTAATAAGGTGATTTTCTTGCCATGATGGTATAGATCTGATCCTGCTGCTCAGCTGAAAGGTCAGTTACCTGTCGATTCAGGCTGTCCAGTCGCGAGTCCGCCTGATCCGATACCAGTTGCGCACGTTTTTCAAACTGCTTTGTCTGATATTTGAGGAATTGATCGGAATCCAGTTCAGACTGGTAAATGGCATCTACCTCAGGTCCGATATTAGCCTCATAGTCCTCCATTCCTTGGAAGATCGCGAACATGGAGGTTTCATCGTCTTTAATCTGTTCCAGTAGCTTGTCCGCATTTCGGCGGGAAAGTTCTTCGAATTGCCGTTTCAAATTGAAACGCTGACTATTACTCAGATCCAGTTCATCGGCCCATTGCATAAATGTGGCTACATCTTCATAATCTCCATTTGCCATTGCCTCTTCCAGTTCCGGCAGTATCAACTCGCGTAGCAAGGGCTTGGCGCTGTCGATCAGACCCTTGAGATTCGAAATCTTGTGAATCTCCTCGTCGTTACGCTTTGATATTTGATTGATCCGGTCATTGGCCAGGGATGCTGCACCGATCAGAGATTCCAGCTGGGTCACCCGCTTTTGCGATAGCTCCAGCTGCCGCTTGAGTTGCTGCATATCGCTGCTCTGTTCCAGACGATTCGGAGTCGCCTCGCGACTTCCCCCCAGCGAACCCAGGGTCAGCTGCGCCAACAAGGTATATCCAAAAACACCGATGGCCGCACCAGCCAGAATATAGAGAAGGTTTTGTTTCATGCGTTGAGTGATTCTCTGATTTTTTGGTGATGCTTTCTCCACTCCACAAAGAGAATGGGTAATAAGGTAGCATAAAGAAAGAGCACCAGAAAGAAAGCATGCCGTGCCTGTGACATTTCATCCAGAAAGTAGCTTTGCACCAAACCGGCTTCCACGCTGTAAAAAGGCAGTAGGAATCCACTCAGCGCGGCAACATATGTCGCCGCATGGATCAGATGATCCGAGGCTGCAGCCATCAGAATACCACCCAGCAACGGCACGATCCAGGCAATCAGCAGCACGATAAATAGCCCGTGACCGCCTTTCACTTCCAGATACATCTGAAAGCTCATGATCGGCACCACCAGGGAGAGCAGTGCTCCTAACCAGGCATACGGGGACAGCATCCACCCCTGATACCAGGGCGATTCAAATAAGTAACCCACAAACAACCACCAGCCGGTAAAGGTAATCGCACAGATAGCCAGACCGTGCCCGAACGAGGAGGATTCATCATCACGCAGCGGAACGCGCCGATTTCCCAGCTTCAGCATCCGCCGCAGACCCTTGATCTGTTTATCCAGATTAGGAGTGATCAAAGCAATGGTTAAAATGGAGATGATCAGTGAAAAGACCCCAAAGAAGCCCAGAATAAACAGGGCTTCCTCGGGTGATATAAAGTCTGGAGGTGGTATTTCCAAGAGATATCTGGGTCCCCATGAAGGAAAAATTCGGCCGGTCGAGATCTGCGGCAGCATGCTGCCGATCAAGGCGAAATACAGTGTGCCCAAAGCAATAACAGCCGAATGTTTATCCAGCAGATGATGATTTTCATTCTGCCACTTCCGATACACCACCATGGTAAACAGGGTCAGCATCAGCAACTGAATCAACATCGAAAAAATGTGACAGGGGATCTCGAAATCGAAAAAGGACATGGTCTGCCGGGCAATCTGAAAGCTGCGGGTTTCCGGGTATATAGCAGCAAACTCAGCAAAAATCGTGGGCCGGATGGTAAAATGCTCAAAAAAGATATATCCGAACTTGGAAAGAATCGGCAGAATAAAATACAGTAAAAACATCATCAGCTGCGACAGGAAGCCGACCAGAAACCGCTGCTTGACTACCATGCCTGCGGTAAATGCCGTCATGTGATACAAAAGTACCGAAGTCGTGAATACTCCATAAATCCGCAGCATCATGTCCAATGGCACTTGTCCTTTCCAGATCGCAAAGAACGTAAACGGCAGTGTCAGCAGAAACAAAACATAATCCAGCACGGGCAAACCGAACAGATAGCCAATGATTTTCTGTGCCGGCGGCATCGGACTCAGCCGCTGATAATCCAATACCCCTTCAATCCCCTCACGCGTGATGCCGGACGCGACGCTAAACGATCCCTTGGCCATGAGAATAATCCCCTGAATCACAATCAAGGGAATAAGTGTCCCCTGTGCCGCCTCCTGACTGGTTACCAGTGTGTCATCCTGAATGAGTAAATAGGTCAGCGTGAAAATAAATCCGGTTCCCAGAAAACTGGCCAGTGACCATCCCAGCAGTGGCTTCCAGCGCAATTTGGCGTGGCAGTAGCGAATGAAAATCGGATTACGCCACAGCATGAGTGCCCGCAACACATCAGCAACCCAGTTGAATTTCACCCGCGTCACTAGTTTTTCTCCTGATGAAGTTTCATGATGATATCTTCGATGCTCTGCGCATGTTCCTCGAAGCTGCGGACGGGAAAACCCCGGGCCGCCATCTGTGCCAGCAACTTCACCTGCTGCTCCGGATTCCCTGCATAGTGGCATGTCAGCACCTTACCTGCATCATCCACTTGATTGATTTCCGGATCCCGCTCCAGAAACTCGATCAGTGGGGGGCAGGGTTCAAGCAAAGAAATTTTCAGCATTCGCGATTCCTCAGGATTTCCCATCCGTTCAATGATTTCACTCGGTGAGCCGCTGTCCAGCAGCTCACCCTGGTTGAAAATACCAATCGTAGTACAAAATCCCGACAACTCCGATAGGATGTGGGAACTGATCAAGGTCGTAACACCTTCCTGAGCCAAATGCTGAATGATCTTTCGCAACGCAACACGCGACGGCGGGTCCATGCCACTGGCAGGCTCATCCAGTAGCAATACATTTGGTCGATGCAGTAGCGTCTTGGCCAGCACGACCCGCTGCGTCATTCCGCGCGACAGCGTTCTGCAAAACACATCTCGCTTGCTGCTCATCTCCACCAGTTGCAGACATTCCGCAATCCTTTCCCGTTTTTCGGCCCCCTCCAGCCCGTAAGCCGCTGCATAAAGCTCCAGAAATTCCCCTACTTTTAAATCCGTCGGTACAGGCGCCATGTCCGGCATGTAGCCGAACAGTTTGCGGGCTTCCGCTGGAGATTCCCGAATATCCACACCGCACAGGCTGATCTCTCCATAGGTCGGTTCCAGCAGGGTGGCAAGCACACTGAACGTGCTGGTCTTGCCAGCTCCATTGGGGCCCACCAGACCGAAGACTTTCCCTTTGGGAATTCGGAGGGTCAGCCCTTTAACGGCTGTGAAATCCTCATAGTCCACCCGCATGTCTCTAATTTCTATCGATGCAGTGGCATTTTGCATGAGAGCTAATTACTAAATCAGGCCGGCTATTATTCAATGGTAGATTGCAAAAGCATATAGTGACTTTACCGCGATAAAAATACGCTAAAATTTCAATGATATTGTTTGTTGTAAATTAAGATGATCCGTAGTATATATATAAAATAAGCTAGGTCGTCTCAACTCGCGTGTAAAAAATGAAGATCGCTTTGACAGCACTGTTATTGAGTTGGCTCGTTTCGGGTTGTGCCTCGTCCGGTGGCGGTAGTCAGGATTATTTTTCTCAGCATAAATCTGTCCTGCTGGAAAAACAGGGACCACCTGATTCAACACGTCCGGATGGAAGTGGTGGTGAAGTGTGGCTGTATCAAAAACAGAATAAATTCCTCAGGCTGGAAAAATCCCAGACGATGGCAGATGAATACGGTCAGCCAAACGCCGAATTCATGATGCCCAAAGAGCACACCACGACGGTTACGCAAAGTTTTTACATTTCGTCCAAGGGATATATTTATAAAGTACGCTGAAAGAATATCCTGCGGTTGAGCTCAATGTCCGCTAACCGGTTTTCACGTTATTCACGCAATGTAAAACCATGCACATTGGATTGTCCGGTGCTCGTGGCACAGAATGATTGCCAATCCCTCTTCCTTCGATAGCGTTTTCGCATGTTAGCGAAGGTGTTCTCGGCAGCCGTGGTGGGGGTCCACGCTCATCCGGTGGAAGTCGAGGTGGACGTATCCTTTGGTAAAGATACTTTCGCATTGGTGGGACTGCCGGATGCCGCCGTGAAGGAGTCCAACGACCGGGTTCAAAGCGCCTTACGGAACTCTGGATTTCGAATCCCTGAGGGCAAAGTCACTGTCAACCTGGCACCTGCCGACTTGAAGAAAGAAGGCCCCCTCTTTGATCTCCCGATGGCAATCGGTATGTTGCTGGCATCGCAACAACTGGAGGACAAAAATACAGATTCCACGCTGATCGTTGGCGAAATGGCGCTGACAGGAGCCGTGCGCCGTGTAAACGGAGTGCTGCCTATTGCCCTGCTGGCCAAGGAAAAAGGCTATCAGCGGCTCATCGTGCCGGTTGAAAACTGCCGGGAAGCCGCGGTCGTCGATGGGATTCAGGTCTATGCTGCCGAAAACCTGCGACAGGTAGCTGATTTTTTATCAGATAAAGTTACGCTCACTGCTGAGGTGTCTCAAGGCATTCAGGATACTTTACCGGACAACCTGCCCGATTTCTCTGAAGTCAAAGGTCAGGAATCCGTCAAACGTGCGCTGGAAATCGCGGCAGCCGGATCCCATAACGTGCTGATGATCGGCCCACCCGGTTCCGGTAAAAGTATGCTGGCCAAACGACTGCCCTCGATTCTGCCGCCGCTGACGTTGGAAGAATCACTGGAAGCCACCCGCATTCACAGCGTCACCGGGCTGGTTCCGGGCGGACAAGGCCTGCTCACCGCAAGACCGTACCGATCTCCTCACCATACCATTTCGGATGTCGGACTCATTGGCGGGTCTACCAACCCCTCTCCCGGTGAAGTCAGCCTGGCTCACCATGGAATCCTTTTCCTGGATGAACTGCCCGAGTTCAAACGTTCCGCACTGGAAGTGCTCCGACAGCCGCTGGAAGACGGACAGGTCACCATCTCCCGTGCCGCCGGCACTTTCACTTTCCCGTCTAAGTTCATGTTTGTTGCTGCGATGAACCCGACGCCAACAGGAAACTTCGGCGATGTCCAGACCGGACGCGTCACTACCGCACAAGCCCAGCGTTATCTGGCAAAAATCTCAGGACCGCTGCTTGATAGAATTGATCTGCACATCGAAGTCCCTGCATTGAAGACCGAGGCG
>JBCDJI010000020.1:0-59005 GCA_038748025.1 Verrucomicrobiota bacterium | reverse complement strand
TGTTCTCTGGTGACAGGAGTTTACAACCCGAAAGCCTTCATCCTCCACGCGGCGTCGCACCGTCAGGGTTTCCCCCATTGCGAATGATTCTCGACTGCTGCCACCCGTAGGTGTCTGGACCGTGTCTCAGTTCCAGTGTGGCTGATCGTCCTCTCAGACCAGCTACCCGTCGTTGCCTTGGTGAGCCTTTACCTCACCAACAAGCTGATAGGCCGCGGGCTCATCCTAATGCGCCAGGTCCGAAGATCCCCAGCTTTAAAGTTACCTTATCATGCGGTATTAATTCACCTTTCGGTGAGCTATCCCCCACATCAGGGTAGATTCCCACGTGTTACGCACCCGTTCGCCACTAAGCAAATAAATTGGTTACCCAACTCATTTAACCTCGTTCGACTTGCATGTCTTATCCACGCCGCCAGCGTTCGTTCTGAGCCAGAATCAAACTCTCCATATAATAGATAATAGAATGATTCTATTGATCGCTAATAAATATTTGTAAGAACTCGTCATCAGTTAACCTGATGAGCCGTAAAAGTGACCTTAGCGAGTCACTTTTACGTCCGTTCCACACAACTCAATTTTTGACTTACTTAATATAAATTTCAATTTAGACGCACATTTTACTGTACCATCTAAACAGAACGTGTTGCTGTCAGTTATTGCCAATATTCGCCTGTAGCAGACGCATATTCCAATAACCGATTTCAATCTGTCAAAAAGCTGTTCAGGTCGAATTCCTCGTCCTGAAATCGAAGAAGCGCACCTCATGTGCAGCACCTTCATTTGGCTTCTATGGTGAGAAGCGGAGAGACATCGTATAACAAACGTTATTTCGGTCAACTCCAATTTTGATAAAAAGAATAAATTCTTTTCAGAGGTCGATAATCTTTGTCCGGTTGCTGGTTTGAGCCAGCCCGAGATCAGCGACGGGAGAGAGGAAGTTAAGGATTTTTGATTTTGGGTCAACCCCAAATTTAAAAAAATAAACTTCTTATGAAGAAGAGCCTCCACCAACCAAATCAGGACTCATTGGCTCCATAGCCATAACAAGAGAACTACATTTTAGTATTTCAGAATCCAAAATGACTTGTATTGTAAAAAATACATGGGAGAGACTTTTTATCTGCAGATTGTTAATGCCACCCCACACAGCATGCGCCTTTCCGGATCCAGCGTTCATGAGTATCAGATGGACGAGTGGAACCCATGTTCCGAAATTTCCCCTAATTCATACGCACAGTTTTCAGGAGCTTATAAATTGGCTAGTCTGACTACCTACAACATAGATGATTCCGCGAAGGCAGACTATTCATTAGACGAGTATCCTGATTTCAAGGTCAAGATTCGCGTGAAAATGAAAGGCGTGGATAATCTACCCAGTCCTTATGTGCCTACAGACTATGGTTATGGCATACTCGTTAAATGGGAAAATATTCCCGATGGTGTATTCGTCTATCCACCGCCCGATGTGAATGGCGAATCCGCTGTCGGCTGGATTCATAACGGTACAGTATCGATTGGAATCGGCTACTTCGACGGACAGACTCAACAGGCTGTCCCCGCATATCCGACACCTGAGTATGCCCCGCCTCTCACTTTACCAACGCCTCCCCCCTTGCAACCTGTAGAATACCCCTCGAAGGATACCAGCGCTTTGGAGCCATCGGTAAAAAACTGGGCTAAAACATGGATGGAGCTGTATTTACCCTGTCTAGGACACCTCAAGCTTACCGAACTCACACTGCCAGGAACTCACGATGCCGGAACCTATAATGCAGACGGAATGGAAGGAGGATGGAAACAAACCCAGTCCCTGAATATCCAGCAACAGCTGGAACAGGGGATCCGCGCTATCGATATCCGATTAATGATCGATGGAACCGGCGATACCCGCTTTCAATTCAGCCATGACGATTATTTGGTCAATCTCTCTTTTATCGAGGGAGCGCAGCTAATTAACGATTTCCTGAGAGAAACGGACCAGGAAATCGTAATTCTGGATTTTCACCGGCTTAATGGAAGCTGGACAGCAGGAGATATAGAAGACTTGGCATTACTGATTACAGATACTTTTGGAAGTGAGCAAATCATCCCCGAATCACAATCTGGCGAGACTATTTCGACTATTTTGTCAACTTCCGGAAGGATTGTTGTAGGACTGGGAAAATACACACACGACTTACCTGACGGCGCCAAAACATGGCTGGAAGATAATGTCGAGACCACGAATTTCTGGTCAAATAAAGCGGTAAAGCAGTACTGGTGTGGCGAAAGCCTGACGACCTGGTCAACGGTCTCTGATTACATGGACAGTATCCTGAATGATGTCAATTCCCCTCATTCCTATTTATGGGCGCTTATGGCGCAGTATAACAGTTACACGGCTGTAGGGCAACCTGCCAATATACCGGTAGAGCTATCCAATTACTTCACCGGAGAAGCCGCATTACGCTCCAATATCATGGATGTGGATTGGTGGTCATACTGCTCACTTCACGTGGAAGAGGTTGATTTTCCCAACTATTCCACTTTAATTAACACGCTACCCATAAATATTCTTAAAGGCTACAGGGCATCTATTGACCAGCCTCTATTTTAAAATACAGCAAGTGGATCTCAGTGAAGCCCCCATGTTTCCAAATGATCAAAAAATGGGGAAATAGAAATGTGAACATCCGTCAGGAATTTGAAGTACTTACTCAGTAAACCAAAGATTCAATTAACCCTACCCGCCAAGGATTAAATGGTTCCAGTTGTCCGTTGCCTATAACCTTAGCACATCCTCATTTCATGTAGCGCCTCCGCGATAAATTCCTTTCCACAACCACTGGAAAATTGAGAAAACCCTGCCTCGCTCAACCCCGGACATTGCAGGAAGAGCCATGGGGCCTATAACCCTTGCTCTCATAATCATACATTTTCTTTTAAATCGATATTTCACCAACTTTCAAACCCCACCGGTAATTTCATGCTCTCATAAAAAACACTGTACGAATTGCCAATCTTCGTTAGCTTGTTACTGCATATGATTGTGTTCACCACCGCATTTTATCTTGCCGATGTTTTGTATGCCTTCGGCAGCTCCAACCCCGCTGCCAAATCGATTATTATCCTGCTGGTCATCGGATCCGTCTTCTCCTGGTCGGTGATGTGGACCAAATACCAGTCGATCAAAGCCGCCCAGAAAGCTACCCGTCACTTTCTGGTAAAGTTCCGCGATTCCCGCCACCCACTGGAGATCTACGAGATCGCTAAAAAGTACCACCCCTCTCCTCTCAGTGCCATTTACTTTAAAGGATCCCGGGAGCTCTGCTTCCATCTTCTGGGTTCTTCGGAGGTGGATGAAACCTTCCACGGCAGGCTGGCTTCCTCCGGCACGGTAAAAGGCATCTCGATGGCTTCCGTTCGTTCCGCCATGGAACAATCCGTCGGAGAACAGGCGCTCAAACTGGAATCCCAGCTCATTTTACTGGCCAGTGCCGTCAGCGGAGCCCCATTTCTGGGACTACTGGGAACCGTCTGGGGTGTCATGGACGCGTTTACCGGCGTGGCACAAGCCGGAACACCCAACCTGGCTGTCCTTGCACCCGGCGTATCCGGTGCGCTGCTTACCACCGTGGTGGGACTGATCGTCGCGATCCCCGCCATGTTCGGATATAACTACATCGTCACCACCATCAAGAGTATGACCGTGGAAATGGAAAACTTCGCTGCTGAATGCGCTTCCGCGTTTGAGCACCGTTATCTGGAGATCAAATAAGTGAAAAGGTATTCGCAGAGGATGGGGGGAACCCTGCTCAGTGAACTCAATGTGACTCCACTGATCGACCTGGCCTTTACCCTGCTGATCATCTTCATGATCACCGCCCCGCTGATGGAGCACTCATTGGAAATTGAATTACCCAAGTCCAACCAGCAGACCTCATCCGCACCGGATACCGTGCGGGAAATTGCAGTGGATGCCAATGGAACCATCTTCTTTGAAAAACAAGTCATCAACCTCAAGGAGCTGGAACTGGCCTTAGCCGACCTGATGCGGCGCGACCCCAATGGAGCTGTCTCGTTGCGGGCAGATGCCAACCTGCGCTACCAGCAACTGGTGCTGGTGCTCGATACGATCAAAGAGTCCGGCGCACGGCTGGGACTGGCTACCACTCCGGAAAACTGATCCGCGTGACAGTGGAACTCATTAAGATTAGCGAATCTAAATCGTTCCCACATCGTCTACTGTCTCATTATTAATTTAAACTCATGCGCCCCCGTAAATCCAAACCATCCCTAAAGAAGACCGTGCTCTGGGTGGCTGGCGCACACCTTATCTTTATTTTATTGTTATTATTTTCCCCTTCCTTTCAAAAAAAGAAGATACCGGAAAAAACACTGCAATGGATCAACCTTCCCGCCGCACCTGGCCCACAGCCTGCCGCTGTGGAAAATCCGAATCCCGAACCTCGAAATCCGAAACCAGCGGAGCCCACGCCTCCTACCTCTAAGCCTGAGCCAAAACCCATTCCAGAGCCGGTAAAACCTAAACCGATTCCGAAGCCGAAGCCCGAACCGGTCCAGCCTAAGCCACAGCCCGTTCCTAAACCGACTCCACCTAAGCCGAAGCCCACTCCGGTAGAAGTGGATCTCACGAAAGTCATTAAAAAGACCACCACCCATAAAGCCACTGGCGGTAATACCAATACCCTCACGGAACGTCTGAGTGATTCTCTGGATGCCGTGCAGATGAAAAGCTCTGCCAGCACTACCGCTTCCTCATCCACCATCAACTCTTACCACCTGAAAATTCGCAACGCGCTCTATCGCTCATGGAATCGTCCCAGCGGAGCACCACAACCTCTGGAAGCTCAGGTCACACTTAAGATCCTTCCAGACGGAACGATTGTATTCCTTCGCCTCGCGGCATCCTCAGGGAATACCTCCATGGACAACTCGGTGATTCAGGCTGCCCAAAACGCCAGAAAAGTTTCCGCTCCCCTCCCCAGAGGAATGGGATCGCCCGATTACCAGGTCACGATCAACTTCGTCTATAAATAAGCCCGTTATAAAAATCTTTTCTGTACCTCCAGCCTCACTCGTCTACATTACATCCCATGAAATTTTACGCCTTACCTGCTCTGATGTGCCTGCTGGGATTAACTTCCGCGGCGATAGCACAGAATCCGGTTATTACCGTAAAAGCCGGCAGCTCTATACCAGTTTCCATCACAGCCTCAGGTGAATTAGGCAAGATCTTGAAAAACGATTTCACGCTCACTGGAGTGAGCACAGTCGTACCTGCAGATCAGGCGGAATTCATCATCTCAGCCAGCAGCACCGGTTCCGGTGTCAGCGGCACCCTGAAATCCACTTCCGGTCAAACACGCTTTACCAAATCGTTCAGTGGAGATCTGCGCTCCGCAGCCCACCAACTGGCTGATGCCGTCATCCAGGATATGACAGGCAAGCCCGGCATCGCTACCTCCAAAGTCACCTTCATCAGCAAACAGTCCGGAAAAAAGGAAGTCTACATCATGGACATCGACGGAGAAAAAGTCCGCCAGATCACGCGGGATCAATCCATCGCACTGGGACCTAAGTTTTCGCCGGATGGGCAGCGTATCGCTTTCACGTCATACAAATCCGGCTACCCGGATGTCTGGGTCATTGACCTCGCCCGCTCCACCAAACGTGCCATCGCCTTTTTCCCGGGCGTGAATTCGGGCGCATCCTTCTCACCCGACGGCAACACGCTGGCGCTCACGCTCTCGAAAGATGGAAATACGGATCTCTATACGATGCCCGCTGCCGGAGGCAACCCAACCCGCATCGCCCGCACCCGCGGCACGGAAGCCTCTCCTTCCTGGTCACCCAACGGTAGTGAAGTCGTCTTTGTTTCTGACGTTCGCGGTTCACCCCAACTCTATATTGTACCAGCAGACGGAGGTTCACTTTCACGCCTACAGACCTTTGCCAGCTATACCACGGAGCCCAACTGGTCGCCGGACGGCAATTTCATCGCTTACTCCATCATGACCGCCGGCCAAAGCCAGATTGCCATCACCGACCTGCGCACCAAGAAACAAACGATCATCACCTCCAGCGGTAACAACGAAAGCCCCAGCTGGGCCCGCGATTCCCGCCACCTGGTATTTGCCCGCTCCGGTAAACTCTATCTGTGCGACACGGTCACCCGAAAAACCACCCCGCTGACCCGCAACATCTCCAGCTGCACTGAACCGAACGTTTCGCGTTAGACTTTAATAGCTGACAATGACACCCAGGTGCCAGCGAGAAGCGTAGCGGGCGTTGCCGGTATCAATGAGCTGGAAGGCATAGTCTGCTCGAACGCTAAGCCAGTTATTTACAGTATATCGCAGTCCCGGACCCACACTCGACATGTAGACTTTATCGAATGTGGTGCCGTCCACTCGGGTGACCTGCCCGTCAGCCGCCTGCGCAATGCCGTAATCCCAGAAGCCCAGCAACTGCAGCTGATCATTGGCCCAGTTGCTGCCAAACGGATTACCGAAAATCTGAAGCATACTGAAAGCCGGTAAGCGCAGTTCATTACGCACAAACCAACCTTCGTCCGTATTGGCCAGTTCACGTTCATCATAGCCACGAATCGAACTGTACCCCCCAAAGCCCAGCTGTTCGGAACTTAATAGGCTGGCATTGGAGATCTGCCAGTTGAATTCATTCGATAAAGTCAGCTCCCATGGCAGTTGGGTCAGACGAGAGAATTTCAGGCGCATGTAGGTATATTCATTATCAGCCGTGGCGCGTGTTGCCCGGTAGTCTGCAATCGACTGATGATCAAACAGGCCTGCAGCGGCATGCACGACCTGGACATCCAGTGCAGTGACTCCGTGCGAATCCGGTAATGTCCCCCGGTAACCATACAAAAACTGCCCGATGTCGGTGGTATTGGCAGTGACTGGCACCACACCAAACTCCAGCGAGCTATCCGACTGCTTCCAGTCAAATCCGGCAAAGAATTCGTGACGGTAGGTTTTGATATCCGGCAAGGGGACCGTGTAGCGGATACCGAGTTGCGCGCTGTTGCCCTGCAGATTGAACGGGGTGGCTCCGGGGACGACGGTTTCACTTTCCACGAAGGAACCGAAGGCCGTCAGGGTGTGCCGCCACGGGAGCGGGACCACGTAGGACGCCGAATGCGCACCGATATCCTGAAAGTTGGAACTGGCGGTGTATTGGTAATTCAGCTGATGGTCCAAGCCGAAGGCATTTCCCCAGTTGGCCCCCATCAGCCAGCGTTCATCCCCCGTCAGATCATTCCCTGAATCTTCGTAGCCGAAATAGACACGAATGGGAAAACGATCTTCCACGCGTAAGACCACATCGGTGCCGCCCAGTTCCTCACCCGGCGCAAAAACCAGATCCACCGAACGGAACGGATTCCGGTTCAGCCAGGATAAATCTTTGAGCAGTTTCGTCGATTTAATGCGATCTCCCGACTGAATGCGCACCTGCCCGGAAAGGAGTTTAGTGGCAAACCATTCATTGCCTTCCACCCGGACAGCACCAACCCTTCCCTCCACCACCAGAATCTGTACCGTGCCCGTCGTGATATCCTGCTCCGGCACGATCACGTCGACCACCGGATAATCATTTTCCCGATAGTAAATAATAATATCACGGACTATCTGGTTGAGCGACTGCATCGAAAGCGGCTGTCCCAGATAAGGCTCAATGACACGGGGGAAATCCTCATCCTGCAAAATCTCGAAATCATCTGCCGTAATCCCTTCCACCTGCAGACCTTCCAGGACCACTTTATCCAGCGAGTCCACCAGGACGACACCGATAAGAGAGTCCACCAAGACATCATCCTCACCCAGGGCATCCGGCACCTCAGACGGAATTTCCGGGGTCTGTTGCTCCTGTGGAACCGGCTTAGGCGCAAACCGTTCAAAATCCTGTCCCTGAACCGAAACGGTCAGGAACAGACCCAACAGCACCATACTGTGTATCCTTTTCATCGTGAGTAGCCTGTATTCTTCTAGAGGGTCATCGCTTTTCTGCCTAGCACTTTATGATTCAGCTCAAATTCAGGTTCAATTCTGTGCCACATCGAAACTGGACAGCCAGAGCAGGATGTTTTGCAGGGCATCTTTGTCGGTTCCACCTTCCAGCAGCAATTTCTGGCCTTCTTCACTGTTGAGGAACTCGGCCAGTTTTTCGACGGTAGCGGGCTCAAATCCATCCATCAGCAACTGGGTCAGTGCATTTTGCAGTTGCTGGTTCAGGAAGACCCCTTGACCGTTAATGCTGTTGTTGAGGCTGGTGCTGTAGACGAATCCATTGCCTGAGAAGCCGGGAAGATCCGGGAACATCAGCCCAAATGCGGCTGAACCGGTCAAACCACCCAGAGTATCATCAAACGGATCGACCGAATACACCAGGAAGCGGCTGGCAGGATTCAAGGCACTGCCATTGTTCTGGAAGGACGTATTGGCGACCAGGGTGATTCCACCTGCTGTGCTGGTCACATTGTTGTTCATGAACAGGGTATTGCCCTGGATCTGCACATTGTATGCAGTGATTGATCCGTTCCAGGTCACATCCCCGCTGGCATCGACGTCCAGCATTCCCGGTAGCAGCAGGTTGTTGTTCACTACGGTGGTGCTGGAACTCACCACTAGGTTCTCGATATCCCTTGTGAAGTCGACCACGGCATTCCCATCGGTGACCGTTCCTGCGGTTCCGTCGATATCCAGCGTGCCACCGGTGACTTCAACGGTGTCCCCGTCGGTTTCATTGCCTCCATCCACGGCAAACGCCACAGGCGTCGCATAATTCGCGAGGGTGAAGCTGAAGGTATCATTACCGGCTCCGCCCTCAGCTGCGGCAGCCGTGGAACCTCCCAGATAGTTGAAGCGATCATCTCCGTCATTTCCCTGTACCAGAATCGTAGTGAGACCCGCTATAAAATCAAAAACGTCACTGCCGTCGTCACCGTCCACAATTTCAAATCCCGTCAGAGTAACAGCACCGAAAGTGATGGTGTTCCCATTGAACTCAAAGGTCTCGCTGCCTGCTGAGCCCTGGACCATATCCGCTCCGGAGGCACTTCCGAAAATATTTTCGATATTCACTCCGGTGACTCCGGTTACGAAGGTCACGGGACCGGCCAGGCCGGAGTAGTCCAGCGTATCATTATCATCGCCCTGCCCGTCAAACAGGGCAATCCCGGTCCAGTTGACGTCGGACGACAGGGCGGGATTACTGAAAACTCCCGACTCGGCTCCCGTCAGCATAAAGGTGTCATCGCTATCGGAACCACGCAGTACATCGTTCGGGCTGGTGCCTCCATTGAGATTGATCGTCTCGGTGGCGTTGTTGTAAGTGATCGCAATATCCACGCCGTTGAAGCGCTGGATCCGGTTGTCGTCTCCGATCTGGTAGATATTCGCATCCGTATCTCCCTGATCGTTGATGTTCAGCGTGTCACTGGCTCCGCCACCCAGCACGGAGATATCGGCGGTGATGTCGTCGAGCGAATTTCCGGCATTTCCGATATTGAAGACATCATCTCCATTCCGGCCATTGACTTCGAGCGTCGAGCTGACGACGGCCAGATTAAAGGTGTCCGCATCGCTGCCGCCTTCCGCGCTGAAGTTACCGGTGGTAGTCTGCATGGCATTCAGGTTCATCTCAGCGGAGCCATTACGACCTACCTTGAGGAAGATCTGTCCTCCGTTGTTGGCGACCAGCTGCGCATTCTGAGTAAGATTTCCGGCACGCACTTCGATCTGGATACCATCGGCCAACTGGGTGGTGATCCCGTTACTGCTGTTGACCACCCCGATGGCCAGATCCGCACTGTTTTCAAAATCCAAAGCTCCAATCGCCCCGGCCAGCGTTCCGACATTGTTCGCATTATTCGTGAAGAACCCGGTAGCAGCAGCGGTTCCCAGCACTTCCAGGAAATCTGCCGTGATCACTCCGTTGATATCAATATCACCGCCCAGGGTTTCAGTCACTAAGGTGCCATTCGTCGCTTCCAGCGATGCCCGATTATTGACAAAGATACCCTCACTACCACTGCCGGTTCCGGTAATCACGATGTTCCCGTTTGCCGCAGTCACGCCGCTACCGGTTCCAGTAGTCGAATCTCTTGTAATTTCGACCCCGTAATTATTATCTACGCCGGTGCCTGCAACACCGGTGATAGAGATGTTACCATTCCCGGTACTCTGCACCAAGCCTCCCTCAAACAGGCTGACACCGATATTGAAATCTCCAGAACCGTTACCGCCGGTTCCCTGAATGGTGACATCCCCGTCTTCCGATGCCACGCGGGAAGGCGTAGGTCCTCCTAATATGAAGACCCCGATGAGTTCATCGGTGCCGCCATTGCCGGCATTTCCCGTGAGCTGAATATTTCCACTCCCAGCCGCAAAGACCTGGGATCCTGCAAACATACCGAATCCGAAGGCATCTTCACCCGTTCCGGCACCTCCGGTTCCCACAATCGTGATATTGCTGTTCAGCGTCTGGATGGAAGTTCCATCGAAAATTTCAATCCCGAGCCTGCCATTGGTTCCGGTTCCGCCCGTGCCGTTGATGGTGATCGTGCCGGCACCAAAGCTGAACACCCCGGAGTTGGAGCCAATCGAGGTTCCGATATTATTCTCTCCCGTTCCCATCCCACCGATTCCCGTGATCTGGAGGTTTCCATCCGTTACATCGATAAAACTGTCCTCAATAAATACTCCGAGGTTGTCATCCACCCCGTCCCCACCGGTTCCATGCAAGGTGACGGCACCATCCCCATTCGCGGTAATCACCGAAGCGTCCGAGATCTGGATGCCTATATTATCATCCCCGGTTCCATCGCTACCTGCAACGCCGGTCACCTCAATATCACCGTCACTGGTGAACACCCCAGCTCCAGAGACAAGAATGCCCAAGTTATTCTCCTCTCCCACACCGCCATTGCCCTGAATCGTGATCTTGGCCGCATCCACTCCCGTTCCATCACTCCGGATCAATGCCCCATCGAAGAGAACCACACCGACCCCATCCTCAGCCCCGTTCCCACCTTGTCCTATAATAGAAATATCTCCATCAAAGGAGGTGATGCGCGCATTGCTCAGAACAGACACTCCGGAGAGAAATTCATTGCCGTCTCCACCGATTCCATTAATCGTAATCGTCGCCGCTGAGGCACCGGTACCCGTCGAGGCAACCTGCGCTCCGTCTTCAATCACCACACCTTCCGCGATATCCCCGCTGCCGCGTGATTCACCGGTAATGGCAATCGCTCCAGTCACCGAAATCACCTGGGCATCCTCAATCTTGACCCCATTGCTGCGGTCATCACCGCGGCCGATTCCCTCAATCGTGATCGTTCCGGTGCCGGTTGATTGCACCAAGGCGCCATCCTGAATCTCCACGCCTTCATTTTCAGAACCACTGGACGAGCCTCTTCCGTCGATGATCAGGTTTCCATCCGTTACGCGGACAAAGGCATCATCGATCTGCACCCCTTCACTGCTATTGTCGCCCGTATCATCGCCGCCGCCCCGACCGGTGATGGTAATCGATCCCGTGCCCGTTGCCTGGACGATACTGGAGTCTTCGATCTCAATCCCTTCATTACCATCCCCGGAATCACCACCGTTCGCATTCAAAGTGATATCACCATCCTGGGTGTTGATCTCCGCACCACCCACGATTTCAATCCCGTCAAAATCGCCGAAGAATGACCCATCACTGTTCCCCCGGATGCGGATGTTACCCCGCTCGGTGATGATCTGGCCGCCATCGATGAACACATTGCGCAGGGCATCGATCTGAATGCGATTATTATTTTCAGTGGAGAGGGTTCCTGTGATTTCGATGCTGCGTGCATCAAAGTCGATGCTCGACCGGCCTATCGCAAACGTGCCGGTAACAAATAGATCATCATTAAAATCACCACTGACGGTGAGATCCGCCTCAAACAGTGAGTCAATGCCATCCAGAGTGATGTCAAAGGCGGCACTCGGGTCCAGCAGGCTGCCGCCATTGGTCAGGATGGTCAGTGAGTCCGTCGGATTCACAAAGGTCACTTCCTCGCCCAGGCTGGAATCAATGAAGGAGATATTATTGCCCGCCGTCGCATCATCCGACAGCGTCACGGTATCGGAAATAAACGGTAACGCATTCAGGCCGCGATAGTCAAAGACACGGTCGGTTACCGATAAGTTATCGAAGATCGGATCCAGTCCGGTGTAGGTAACGACGGCTCCATCCATATCAATCGTCCCCGAGGTTGCGGTCGTGAACGTATGCGTGACAGTGGTAAAGGTGCCGTTATTGAGGGTGATTGAATCTCCAGCGGCGGTTGCCTCACCGTTCCCGGCAAAGGCAAGACCAGAGGCGGGCACCGGCGTTCCGGTGGTGAAATCGATGACCAGGCTGTCATCAAACGCGCCGCCATTGATGATGAAGTTGCCGGTCGTCGCGACCGTGTTGTTCAACGTCGCCGTTCCATCCGAAACTATACCGATATCGAAAGTGATGTCATTCGCTCCGGCATCCAGAACGCCGTTCACCGTCACGGACTTCCCGGCAATCGTAATCGGATCGAGGAATGTCGCATCCTGGACATCCACCGCTCCATCGCCGGCTGTGGTATCACCAATGGTGATGGAATTGAACCCATCGGCAATGATCGCCAAATCCGCAGTCGTCAGATTCAACGTCCCGGTCGAACCATCACCGATGCCGATACTCGCATTCGCGGTCAGCGGCTTAATCGTAAGATCCCCTAAGCCGGTCAGACTGGCGACACTTCCTGTTCCATCAAAATCCATATCATCAGAAATCAGGGTAAGATCCGCGTCTCCGGTTGTGGTCACCCCACCTCCAAAACGCAACAAAATACCTCGATTCTCCGCTGTTGGCCTACTCGTGTCGGCGGTGCCCGTAATGGTAATATCCCCATCGACCGAACTCACTGAATTAGCCCCACCCCCCACAACAACACCATGACTCATCAGACCTCCCGTTCCTCCGGTTCCCTCTAATGTGATCGAAGCCGCCGTGCTCCCCGTACCGGTCGATTCAACCCTGCCAGTCACACTGATCCCTGTATGACGCCCACCGCTTCTAAAACCACTGGTTCCCGTCAAACCTATATCTCCATCCACGGAACTAATCACTCCAGCCACTAAGATTCCAGCCGTATTATTCCCAAAGCTGCCATTTCCCTGGACCGTAATGCGCGCCGCATTCGCCCCCGTGCCCGTGGAATTAATCCGTGCTGGAGATAATATCCTAACCCCTTGATGTATCCGGCCAGTTCCCGTGCCTGTAATAGAAATATCCCCAGTCACCGAATTTATTTGGCTCGAATTACCAAAACCAAAAAGCGCCACCCCTTCAACATTTCCAGATCCGGTGCTTGCCCCCGTTCCTGTCAGGGTGATACTGCCGGCTTTAGTCGTCGATTCCGTAGATGAAATGGTGGCACCATTGGAGAGCAGGATTCCATACCGATTGCTTGAGAAACTGCTTGAGCCTGTACTATTCGATCCTTCTCCTGTCAGAGAGATCGCTCCACTGGTGGTTTGGATATCCGCATCGTTCAAGTGAATAGCGGTAAAATTCCCCGTGGCCGTGCCTGCCGTATTGGCATTCAGCGTAATATTTCCCGTCGTCGTGGTAATGGAAGATCCGGGATTCAGTAGAATGTTCTGCGCCGCATTAACCGTGAAATTTTCCGCCCCCGTGGCCGTGGTGATGGCTCCGGCGAAGGAAATACTTCCCGCCGTGAGCGAGTTGGAAGCCAGCATCACATCCGTGTTCAGCACCATGTCGGAGTGATACGTCTGCGCCCCGCCGGTGATAATACTTCCCGTATCAATCGTGATACTACCGCTACTCGACGTCAGCGTTAAATCACCACCGGCCGTGCTCCCATTGGTGATGTCCTGATTGATGATGATGTCCCCCAGCGTCGTAAAGGTCAGATCATTGGTCTGGTTGTAGGCGATAGCGGCATCAATCGTGATGGTAGGTGTCACAAAGGCAAAGAATGCGCCAAAGGCTGCCTGATCCAACGTCGAATCCAACGCCACATCCCCACCCGCCAGTGCGGCGACGATGGCTGCCGCTTCGGCCGCATCCACCTGATAACTGAATCCTGCCAGCAGGTTGTAATAGTTAAATTCGCCTGCCACATCCGCTCCGGGGACGTTGTAGGGCCCTTCGCCGAAACCGAAGGCTCCCTGATTATTGGGAAATGCCGTGCCGCCATGCGCCACGCCGTTGAGCAGTGTAGCGGTATTCACATTATCGGAACCCCCGACATAGAAGCGAAGCTCCCCACCGTCCGCATCCAATGCCGAACGGAATTCCGAATCCGCATCCGCCACCAGATTCCCGACAGCCCCGATATAGGTGTTTCCGGAAGTATAACCACCATCGGCATCCACCTCATGACCAATCTGGGCGAAGGTCAACTCGACATCCCCGCGAGCCTGCACCATCACATCGCCGCTGACCGTATCCCCCGCATCGGAATCGCCCCCTTCATCACCATGTCCAATCCGGGCATAGCGGACGTCATTGATGCCGGTCAGAGTTACGGTTCCGGTAGATGTCAGGGAAATGTTACCACTGTGATCCCCGTCGGCATTGTTACCCCCGTGTCCCAACTGCGCCTGCGCCGAAAAGGAGCCGGCGGCAAAGGTCGTGTTTCCGGCCTCCGTGATAGTAATCGAACCGCTATGGTTCCCGATCGCATCATTGCCCCCGTGGCCGAGTTGCGAATAACTAGCGGTATCCGTTCCTCCCGCAAAGGTCAGCGTTCCGGCCTGGCTGATCAGAATCGCCCCACTGTGATTTCCTTGTGCCTGTCTCCCCCCATGTCCCAGTTGGGCGTAAGTGGAGAAGTCACTGCCGCCAATAAACTCGAGGTTACCGGCCTCACTCAACGTAATCATTCCGCTGTGATCACCAAAAGCGAATGCTCCACCATGTCCCAGTTGCGCATAGGCGTCGTTTTCACTGCCCGCAGCAAAGCTCATGAAACCGGCACTACCGATCTCGATATTACCGCTGTGACTTCCCGCCGTTCCCCGGCCACCATGCCCGAGTTGCGCATAGGCGACAAATTCACTGCCGGCGGTGAAGCTCACATCATCAGCTTCGGTTATCGTGATGGTTCCGCTATGGCTACCCGTCGCCAACCGACCGCCGTGTCCCAGTTGCGCGTAGGTTTCAGAATCACTACCCGCGATAAAGGAGAGCTCGCCAGCCCGGGTAATGAGGATGGCTCCCGAATGGCTACCTGCGGCAGTATGCCCGCCATGGCCCAACTGCGCGTAGGCCGCAAAATCGCTTCCGGCGTTAAAGCTGATGTCACCGGCTTCAGTAATCGTAATCGTTCCACTATGTGTGCCCGTTGCGAGACGCCCGCCATGGCCCAACTGGGCATAAGACTGGTTACCTGCCGCCCCATTGAAAGTGATCGCATCCGCACGGTTGATGAGAATGTCGCCCTCAAAATTGCCCAGCGCGCCACGTCCGCCATGCCCCAACTGGGCGTAGGCGGCAAACCCATCTCCTGCGATGACGTTGAGATCATTTCCGGCCGTGATGCTGATGTCTGCATCCACATTGGCCTCGATCACCCCATTAAAAGCAAGATCCATCCCGACATGCCCGATCTGAGCATAGACATTGCTGGTCGTATCTCCACCAATGGCATTGATGTCATTCGTCGCCAGCACGTTAATGTCGCCGTTGATCGTGAAGGCAGCTCCCTGATCCGTGGCATTGAATCCAATCTGCGCAAACCAACCGGACCCGGTACCGTTCTTCGCCTGCACGTTGACATCATGACCCAAGACATTCGTGAATCCGTTGCGCGATCCTACCGCCACTGCCGATCCCTGAGTGCCATCCCCAACAAGCACTGAGCCGGAGCTGTTGCCAAAGACAGTGGTGGTGGTCACGTCTTCCGCCAAAAAGGTCGCAGCGTCAAAAGCCGTGGTGCCATCCCAGCCCGCGACGAAGTTGGTATTTCCGGTTCCGTCATACTGGATGGATCCATTGATGAGAATATTTCCCGTCGCCAGAACGATCAGATCAGTATCCGCATCACCGGTCATCAGCCCGCCCTTGAAATTGATATCACTGTTTGCCGTCGAGTTGGAAAACGTAAACGCTCCGGGAATCGATACCTGATCCCCGAAGTCCTGCACTCCGGTCGTCGCTAGCGAGGTGCCGGAAAGTACCGTGGTTCCCCCCGCATCGGTCGTGATGCTGGTCAGCGCGGTGTCATCACCAATGGCCGCATTGAAAGTCAGCGTGCCCCCGGTATTGAAGACCGCATTCACCGCCCCGTTCACCGTGCCGTCAAAGGTGATATTGGCATCCGCATTCGAATCGAAGGTCACATCCCTAGTCAACGTCACATCAGTTCCAAACTGTTGAAAACCTTCCGTCTGCACGGATGTTGCAAAGGTAGTCGTATTCAGGATAAGGGCACCATTGCCGGTCACCGTCAGTTCATTCAGGCTGGCCGAGTTACCGATATTATTACCTAAGGTCGTCCCCGTTTCCGAAGAAACGATCAAAGAACTCGTTCCGGCCGTCTGACCGTTGACATTTCCGGCAACTGTCACACTTCCCGTCGCACTGACGAGTGCCGTATCCTGATCCAGACGAGTGGCTCCACCAATGAGTCCTGAGGTGCCTAGATTAATATCACCCGTGGCCTGAACCGTGGGATTCAGCAAGGTTCCACCACTGGAAACATTAAAAATTGTGGTTCCCAGTCCGGATGTCGTGAAACTGGACAAGGCATCGGTCGCCCCGATCTGCCCGGCAAAGGTCATGTTCCCGGTGTTACTGCTCCGCTGAGATACATGGAGACTGAAGTGACTGCCACTGGCGCTGTCGATCGTGTCATTAAACACCGTGGTCTTGGCCTGAGTCGTGATATCTCGATTGAGAATCACCGGCGCATTAAACGTCAGCGTGTCCCCGGTCGTGACATTCGCATCGAGGATAATATTTCCCGAGGTGCTGGTCAGCGTGAAGTCTCCTTCCCCAACGTTCGCCAGGAACGCGAAGTCCTCCAGGTCGATGTTCGCATTAATGGTAATGTCCCCCAGGGTAACGAATGAAAGATTGTTGTCATTGTTCTGGGTGATCGCCGCATCCACCGTGATGGTCGGGGTATCGAAGGTGGCAAAGGCGCCAAACGCCGCCTGATTCAGTGTGGAATCCAGTGACACATCCCCACCCGCCATGGCCGCCACGATGGCAGCCGCTTCGGTCGCCCCTACGATGTAATCATATTGAACGGCAAAGTTATAATAGGAAAACTCGGCCACATAAGGACCTTCCCCGAAAGCGAAGCTCCCCTGGTTGTTCGGAAATGCCGTTCCACCGTGGGCGACACCGTTGAGCAAAGCCGCCGTGTTGACGTTGTCGCTGCCACCTACATACAGGCGCAGCTCTCCACCGGAAGCACTCAGTGCGCTGTTAAATCGACTGTTGGCATCCGCCGTCAGGTTCCCGACAATCCCCAGAAATGTATTACCTGAACTGAACGTAGGAGCCTGATGACCTATAAATCCATTGGCGAGTTCCAGATTGCCCGCTACCCGGAGTGTGATATCGCCTGATACGGTAGAGGTGGTAATACCGCGATGCCCCAGGTGTGCGTATTCCGTAGAGGCATTCTGGCCGATCATATCCGAGACCCCATCTACGGTAATATCAATTGTTCCCGAGTAGTCCCCCACAGCCCCTAGCCCTCCATGCCCCAACTGGCTATACGCACTGGAGCCCGTGCCGGCAATCAAGGCCAGTTCATCAGCCGTCGTAATCGTGATACTGCCCGAAACGGTTCCCTGGGTAAGATCGCCGCCATGCCCCAGCTGAGCATAGGCAGAATCCAGCGTCCCCCCCCGCAAGTCAATCTGCCCGGCAGCCGAAGACGTAATGTCTCCCGTGAAATCACCTCGGGAGCCATATCCCCCGTGACCTAACTGCACATAGGAAAAGAGTCCTGATCCTCCCTCGAACGTCAGGCCGCCTGTTTCAAACGTAATGGAGCCCGCACTGTTTCCGTCGACGGTCGTGTTGCTTAAGGTGTCCATACCGATATGCCCCACCTGCGCATAGGCCCCCAGACCACTGCCTCCGCTGGCCACAATATCATCGACCGCACGAATCAGAATATCCCCATTAATATTCCGAGCGGCTCCCAAATTGCTGCCGTCCTGAGCAATCCCATCTGTGGCCTGGAACCCGAGTTGGGAAAATCCATCCGCCGAACCACTGCCGTTCAGACTCAAGCGTCCGGTAAAGACGTTGGTGGAACCATTGCGCGACCCCACGGCAATACCGGTCGTCTGGGAGCCATCACCGATACGCACACGGCTGCTGTTTCCAAATAACGTGGTCGTGGCCAGATCTGCATTCAGGAAGGTGGTCAAATCAAACGCTGTGGTTCCGTCCCAGCCGGAAACAAGATTGACATCCCCGCCCCCGTTGCGCTGAAGACTGGTATCAAAGGTAATATCACCAACATTCAGAATGGTAAGATCCAAGCCATCATTGACCAATCCCTGCGGAAAGGCTACTTGTCCGCTCGCGGTAACCGCGAAAACGGTGTCCTGAATCAAATTCAGTTGCCCGTTGTAGGTCTGATTTCCTAAAGTGGTAACTGAGGATGCCCCTCCCAGGAAACTTAATTCTTCATCTGCATTGATCGTCAGACTCGCTAAAGGCGCTGAAGATCCTACATCTCCAAAGAAGGTTAGATTTTGAATGCCACCTGCATTTTGCAGAGCGGTCACCGTCAGGTGATGTGCACCATCAATCGTGCTACGAAAACTTAAATTACTGCTTACTGCCAGGATATTAGTATCCGCTCCCAGCACGATAGGGCTATAAAAGATAATCCTATCAGACACCGAAATATCCCCTCCATTCAAAAAAATCGTCTGAGCGGTAGCTTCAATACTTCCAGGCCTCGTCACGTTACCTACTGACCCATTGAAGGTCAGATCACCAGTCGCATTGACTAGCAGGGAACTTGAAGCCGAATTGATATCACCATTGAAGGTCACATCCCCGCCTGCTGTGAAGAGGCGAAAAAGATTGCCAGGACCTGTTAGGAGAACATCTCCGTTAAAGATCTGATTTCCCGTCGTCGTAATCGTACCATCCAGCTCAATGGAATCCGTTCCCACCCCTGTGGTAAAAATTAGGTTCTCATTCCCATGCGAGTTATCGGCACTGGCAATGGTGATGGTGTCATTTCCGTCCGAGGTGGCCGAGGTATCAATCGTGACGGTAGTATTGTTAAAGAAAGCCACCGTCTCAATCGCCACGCCACCGGAAGTCCCGGAGACCCGGATAGCGTCCTGAGTCCCTGTCGTAAAATCCACTCCATTTTCCACCGTCAGGATATCGTCAGCTCCTGGCAGAGCCACGGTGGCATTCGCCATCCCGCTCACATCGATAGGCTCCAGATTTCGGAAACGGATTTCACCGCCGTTGAAGATAAAGGTGCCATCCCCGAAGGTGACCGCATCCGGAGCATACACGAGAGAGTCATCCACGCCGTCGCCGATCACCGACATCCCGTCCCCGGGCAGGGTTGCGGGTCCGTTTCCATCATAATCAATCCCGTTGGCCAGCAGGCTGCCACCTGCCGAGGCATCAAAGTTCACCCAGTCATCGCCATCCCCGCCCTGAATGGAAAACTGGCGTAATCCGTCCAGGGTGATTTCCGTTCCGTTTTCAAAGGCATAGACAATCGTGTCTTCATCGATCAACGTCACATTGATAACATCATTTCCGGAAGTCCCCCACAGTTCACTCCCATCTCCGGCGCGGGAGATCGTCACCTGATCCACGTTGATGAACTCCAGATCTTCGCTGCCCGTATAGCCGGCAGTATTCTGGCCCAATACAACATCCGCCTCCTCGGCATCCAGTTCTGCCTTCTCTGCTTCGACCACCGCCGCACCTTCAATCGATCCACTATTCCGCACTGTGCCACCCGCTGCCCGCAGGAAGACCCGTCCACCAGAGCTGTGTGCTCCTGTAGCCCGGACAACACCAGTGTTATTGATCGCTAAAGCGTATTCATTGCCTCCGGCCGCCTTCAGCTCCGCCGTCGCCGCCTGAATCAAACCCAAATTCCGAATTTCGAAATCCGAATCATCGGCTGCCGCCTGAATAAACACCCGTTCCTCACCCGAGGCTTTGACCAGCACCTCAGTACCCGCAGCCAATGCCACCGTGCCGTCCGGAGCCGAAAGTGTCCCTGCATTTTCCACTTCCTGGGCAATGAGGATAATGTCCCCACCGTCGGCGGAAATATTCCCCAAATTCTTAATTCTTCCTTCTACATTCTGACTTTTGAATTGAAGATCTCCTCCGGCGAGAAACTCACTATTCGAAACATCATGGGTCGAGGCAATGAAACTCTGGGTATTGATCACTCCGCTTGCCCCCACCACCAATCCGTTCGGATTGATCAGGTAAATCTGCCCATTCGCCTGCAGTGTCCCGTAGATCTCGGAAACGTTCTGGCTAATCACCCGGTTCAAGGCCGCCGAGGTAGCTGAGGGCTGGATGAAGTTGGTCAGTTCACCTGCACCGATGGAAAAATCCTGCCAGTTGATAATGACCTTATCCGTTCCCTGATTAATCGTCAGTGTCGAACCCGCACGATCAAACGTCGCACCGCCGGCAATGACCTGCTCTCCGCTCGGATTCGCCAGCACCAACGATGCCGTCGGTCCCAGTTGGAACCACAGCATCAATAGAATAAGAAAGGATTTTGAAAACGCCCGCAGGGGAGTGACCTGCGGCGGAACCGCGGCAGATTTAGAAAATTTAGAAAGCGAGATACATGGTTGTTTCAAACTGGTAGAGCCTACAGACATTACGTACTTGGCAAAGCACTATTTGGGTTACATTTCTGAGATGATCAACGGTCACTCAGCTGCCATTCACAGCCGCTTTTATCAGTTAAACTAATAATGTCCCGATCCTCTATGCATCTGACTGAGAGGTCAGCTTCCGCAGACGTAGCCGGACCGAGGGCGGCTTTTTGCTGAGAATCAAATGATCCGGCCGGTGTTCCAACAAAAAAGGCACGGATTGGGTTTCCATCCCGTTAAAACGCAGCGGCTGACTGACGGCTTTTTTGGATTCGTTCATAGTAGTGCTTTCGATTTGGTACTGCGGCGTAAACTGTGGAGATTCATTGATTTCCTATACGTACCGGTAAAACACCCGGAAGTCAATAACAAAACCGAATTCGGTTTTGTTTATATTTACTTCACATTTGAGGCTATCTTGCTCAATTAATAAATAAGATGGGTTCGGAAGATCGCAGTGGCAGAAGCAGGACTCCCAAGGGGAAAGCCAGTAAGAACAAAATACTGGACATGGCAGAAAAGGTCTTTTCCAGAAAAGGATTCGCTGCCTCCGGTATCAGCGATGTGGTAGAGAGTCTCGGAATATCCGCCGGCGCGCTGTATCACCATTTTCCCAGCAAAAAGGAATTGATGGCAGGCATTGCCAAACGCAGCATGGGCCAGATGTGCGACCAAATGGACATCTGGCTAGTCGACAAGACCCTGAGCCCGGATGAAAAAATGGACCTTGTCCTGGCATCTGTCGGTGACCGGCGAAAACTCAAAAAGAAATTGACCCGCCAAGATCTAGGCCTGGTAAGCGAAGATGCGGAGGTGCACGAAATGGTGGTCCAAGCCGGACTCGAACCGGTCTCAGAACGCGTGAGCGAAATCATCCGGCAGGGCAATGCGACAGGCGACTTTCAGGTGCAACACCCCCGCGCCACCGCCATCATGATCTTCCTGCTACTGGGCGAATACATGCACCGCTCGTCCCGCCTGGAGGATCTCGTTCCGGAAAAAACCCTGGAATCGTCATTCAATGAAGCAGTTGATCAGATGCTGAGGCGTAATAAGTTCAAGGCTTAAGTCTTTTCTGTAGGGAGAGATTCTTTAGAGCGTTTCCGAACCATGTTTTAACAATTGTGCGTGGGGTCGCTGACCCCGCTTTACTCCTAAATCCGAGGTCAGCTCCGATAAAATCGCGAGTCTTCGACTACCCCAGCTACAGCAGGATGCTCTTGACCAAGATCAATGATTCATGTAATGTTTCATTATGAAACAAATGACAATTCGTGCTATGGATCCGGAGTTGGAGCAAGGCATCAATGCCATGGCCAAGGAACGCGACTGGTCGGTGAATCAGGTGGCCACCTATCTGATGCGCCGCGGCCTCGGCCTGACCGATCAAGTCAAACCGCAGATGATCGGCAATCAACTGGACGACTTCCTGGGACGGTGGACGCCACAGGAGTCCGAGCGTTTTGATCAGGAGACAGAGCGTGCTTTCGGGCAGATTGATGACGAGCATTGGCAATGAAGCTGCTGCTGGATACCAACGCGTACTCGGGTATGCTGCGGGGAGATGTGATCGTCTCCTCCCTCATCCGTTCCGCCGAACACCTCTATCTGCCTTATCCCGTGGTGGGAGAGCTGCTCTTTGGATTCCGGCTGGGTGCACGAGAACAAGAAAACCTGCTGACCTTACAGGAATTTCTGGCGACACCAGTGGTGAACTTACTGGAAATCGACTACGCGACCTGTGAAGTCTATGCCCGCATCGGTCAGCAACTGCGGGAAACGGGCAAGCCCATTCCGACCAATGACCATTGGATTGCCGCCATCGCCATCCGCCACAGTCTCGTGCTGCTGAGTCGTGACGAGCATTTTAACGCGGTGCCCGGACTCGACTGGAGGCCGTTTTGAGAGTTTAGGCAGGGAAACGGGAAACTATTTTAAACCTGTAGCCGTCCCGATCACGCAGTAACAAGGGTGTCGGGACGGAATTTTTAAGCGGTGCGAGGTCAGTTCCGATAAAATCGCGAGTCTTCGACGACCTCACCTAGCAGCACCTCCGGGGTCAGCGACCCCAGCTACAACTCACGCCATTCGAAAATCTATGGCTTGTTCAAGATGACCATGGCATCCAGGCATTTGACCTCGCTTCACCTGGGGTCTCTGCTAAGATGAAATCATGACCGAAGAGGAAAAAAACCGTCTGCTGGTGGAGACCTGGAAAAAAGCCGGGCCACTGCTGGAAGAAATGAAACACCAGCAGTTGCGTTCCATGACCGAGTCAGAATCCGCCCGCATTTTTGACTCGCTTGAAGTCCCCGTGGGTTCTGCTTATCGCAGTGAAGAACGTCGCCAAAGTCTGGGTTTCATCGAACAACAACGTTTTTTCAAAAAACTACATGGAACCCACAGCTCATAGTGTCATTCAGGCAGCGGCGGAACTGGATGCAACTTTGACCCGGATGGGCTACCCCTACTGCCTGATCGGCGGCATCGCCGTGCAACGCTGGGGTGAGCCACGTATGACACAGGATGCAGACGCGACGGTTCTGACAGATATCGTCCACGATGAGCCTGTGGTCGACCAGTTATTGGAACACTTCCAGCCGCGTGATAACGACGCCAGAGACTTTGCGCTGGCACGACGCGTGTTGCTGCTTTATGCCAGCAACCAGGTTCCCATCGATATTTCTTTGGGAGCCACTAAATTCGAAAAGAATTGCATCGAACGCTCATCCGCCTGGCACTATTCCGAAACCGTTACCTTGAACACCTGTAGTGCAGAAGATCTGGTGACCCACAAGGTCTTTGCTGGGCGTGAGCAAGACTGGCTGGATGTTTGCACAATTCTGATCCGAAAAAACCATGCCTTAAATTTAAAGCTCATCAGAAAAGAACTCTCGCCACTGCTGGAACTCAAAGAAGACAGCGAAGCACTGCCTCGGCTGGAAAAGCTGTGCCGGGAATTGAAACTGGATGATGCCTGATCGAGAGCGGATCCGTAGCTCGTTCTAAAGCGTTTTAAACTGTAGCCGAGGTCGGTGACCTCGGACAACTCTTGGGGGCGAGGTCACCGACCTCACCTACAGTTGCTAGAACATGATCTAGAAATTCTCTAATTCGCGGCGATATCGAAGCTGGAAAGCCAGAGCAGGATTCTTTCCAGGGCTTCTTTATCCGTTTCCCCTTCAAAGAGCAGGCGGCCTTCGTCACTATTCAGGAACTTCAGCAGACGCTCTTCGGTATTGAGGTCAAAATCACTGTCACTGTCCAGGAACGGAGCTAAAGCATTCTGCTGTTCCACCGTCAGGTTGGAGATCGCATCCGTCACAAATACTTCCAGATTACCGGGAACAAAGGTGATGTCATAGTTATTGGGATCAAAGGTGCCGCCGCTGGCATCCGAGATGGAAATCGGGTAGTTGCCAGCTCCCACCGAGAATGCCGCGCCCGGACTCGTAAGACGGACGCTTCCGACGGTGTCGGTTCCCTGCAGACCGGAGGAGGAGAATTCCGTACCGGTAAAGGTAAAGGTGGTCGCCAATGCCTTACGCTGATCCAGTGCAGTCAGGATAAGCGATCTGAGATCCACCGTCCAACTGCCGTCCACTTTAGTGATGTTGTAGTTGGCATTATCTCCGGTGACGGCGATCACGTAAGTGCCCGCCGGTGTGGTGGCGTCCACCGCAAAATCATTGCCCAGACCGATACCATCCAGCGTATCGCTGAAGCCCAGGGATCCACCAGTCAGGCTGATGCCTGGATTGGCCGGGCTGTCGCCGAAAACCGAACTGCCACTGCCGGCGGTCACTTCGATGGCACGCGGCGTGATCGCAAACAAATCACTCACATAAGTGATGTTGTAATTGTTACCGGCATCCAGGGTGCCCTGATTGATGGTATAGTTGCCCACGTTTTCCCCGGGATCGCGCTGGAGGGATCCGCTGGTCGTATCCCCGTTCACCAGTCCCAGACCGCCCACCGTAAAGGTGAGTGCGGGATCGGCGTCGCCGTAGATCTTGTTCTGACCGGCATCGGCAGTGATGGTAATATTCCGCTGCTGTACCGTTAGTTCACCGGTTTCAAAGGTGATGGTGTAATTAGCCAGTCCACTGCCCACCGCATTGGAAATGTTGATATCATAAGGACTGCCGGCCACCGTCGCGGTGGCTACCGCGCCGGTGCTGGTTAGGTCGGCACTGGTGACGGTATCGCCATTGATCAGACCATTAGTAGTAAATTCCGTTCCGGCAAAGGTGAAGGCATCGCCATAAATCTTGGTCTGGTCATCCGCCGTGATGGTCAAGGCCTTCGGATCCACCGTCCACAGGCCGTTTACCGTTCCGGTGACGTTATAATTGGTGTTGGTCAAGGTGCCGTCGACGGTCAGGGTGTAGTTACCTGCCGCGGTCGTGCTTCCGATGCCGAAGCTGTTGCTCAAGCCGGTCAGGTCGGAAGCATCATCGAAGCTGGCCAGATTGGTAGCACTCAATCCCGGATCCGCCGGGCTGTCGCCGTAAGTGGAACTGCCGCCCACAGCGGTCACGGTAATATCGCGGGCATCCACGGTCAGTTCACCGGTGACAAAAGATACCGTATAGTTGGCCAGACCCGTTCCGACCGCATTGGAAATATTGATGCTGTAGGGACTGCCCGCCACGTTGGCCGTGTTCACCGCTCCCGTGCTGGAAAGATCCGCACCGGTTACCGTATCACTGTTCACCAATCCGTTAGTGGTAAACTCCGTCCCGGCAAAGGTGAACGTATCACCGTAGGTCTTGGTCTGGTCGTCTGCTGTGATGGTCAACGCCTTGGGATCCACCGTCAACTCGCCCGTCTCAAAGGTGATGGTGTAATTGGCCAGCCCGGTTCCCGCCGCATTGGAAATATTGATGGTGTAAGGACTGCCGGCCACCGTCGCCGTGGCTGCCGCGCCAGTGCTGGTCAGGTCGGCACCGGTTACCGTATCACTGTTCACCAGACCATTGGTGGTAAATTCGGTTCCGGCAAAGGTGAATGTGTCGCCGTAGGTTTTGGTCTGGTCGTCTGCCGTGATGGTCAATGCCTTGGGATCCACTGCCAGTTCTCCGGTTTCAAAGGTGATGTCATAGTTGGCCAGCCCGGTTCCTACTGCATTGGAGATGTTAATGGTATAGGGACTGCCCGCTACAGTCGCAGTGGCCGCCGCGCCAGTGCTGGTCAGGTCGGCACCGGTCACGGTGTCGCTGTTGACTAATCCACTAGTGGTAAACTCGGTTCCGGCAAAGGTGAAGGCGTCACCGTAGGTCTTGGTCTGATCGTCGGCTGTGATGGTCAGCGCCCTGAGATTTACTGTCAGCTCACCCGTCTCAAAAGTAATATCGTAATTGTCCAACCCGGTTCCCACCGCATTGGAGATATTGATGGTGTAAGGACTGCCGGCCACCGTTGCGGTGGCTGCCGCTCCGGTGCTGCTCAGATCTGCACCGGTCACCGTATCGGTGTTGACCAGGCCATTGGTCGTGAATTCGGTTCCGGCGAAGCTAAAAGTATCCCCATAGGTTTTACTTTGATCATCAGCCGTAATCGTCAATGCCTTCAGATCGACGGTCAGTTCCCCATCTTCGTCAGTGGCGATCGCGTAACCGGTGGTGGCGGTGACGCCGCTGACATCGATGGAGACGGTATACGGGCTACCGGCCACCGCCGCCGTGGCTGCCGCTCCGGTGGAATCCGCCACGGCGGTGCCGGTGGTGGTGTTGGCCAGGGTGTCCTGAGTGAAGACATTACCATAGGTCGAGGCATCGACGAAGCCGCTGACGGTGAAGTTGTCCTGGATGTCGGTGGTGAAATCATCGCCGTAAGTTTTGGTATCATCGGTGGTGGTGAAAGTGAGCGTCGGTTGTTCGGCAAAGACGTAGCGGTTGCCGGTCTGGGTGACGGCGGTCGGGTAGGCGGTGTTCCAGATGGCCTGGTTGCCGGAATCGAGTCCGCCGAACGTATTACCATCGACCGCATCGAGGTAAATCAGCCAGCGACCGGAAGTCAGATTGATGGCGTTGCTGCCCTGATTGTTAGTAAAGCTACTGCCGGAAATGACCACCGCGTCGTTGGGGGCACCGGCGTTGATATTGGTGATCGGTGCATTGAGAATGATTTCCCCGTCGGTGATGAAACTCAGGACGTTGGTCGAGTCGTAATTGATATCCGCATCGATGCGGATCTCGGTATTGTCAAAGACCAGGAAAGCGCCGTAATCCGGCTCGTTGACGCTCGAGTCGAGACTGACATCACCGGCCGCCAGGTCAGCAACAATGTTGGCCGCTTCGGCGGCTTCCACCAGATAGCTGTAGACGCCAAGCAGGCCGTAGTAATTGAACTCGCCCGCCACCACTGGCCCACTGACACCCGAGGTGCCCGGCACATAAGGCCCTTGTCCAAAAGCGAAATCTCCCAGGTTGTTGGGAAATGCCGTGCCGCCGTGGGCAACGCCGTTCAGCAGTGCGGCCGAGTCCACATTATCAGCCCCTCCCACATAAAACCGCAGCTCACCGCTATTGCTGGCGGGTGCGGAATTGAACTGGGTGCCACTGTCCGCAGTGATATTGCCAAAGACGCCGATATAGGTATTTCCGCTGGTATAACTGCCCCCACTGTCTACCAGGTGTCCCACCGCGGCAGTGGTCAGATTGATATCATTGACCACCTTCAGCTGAACATCACCACTCCGGTTCTGTCCGACATCCACCCCACCCGGAGTGTTCCCGTGGCCAATCAGGGCATACTGATCCGCATCCACCCCCGTCAAATCAGCAGACCCTGTCACAGTAATATCGATATCCCCGGAGAAATTACCATTCGCGGACACGCCTCCGTGACCAATCTGAGCATAGGTATCACCTGCACTTCCGGCGCTGAGCTCCAGATCACCTTCTACCCGGGTCAGTGTGATCTCCCCATCCTGATCCCCAGTCACCCCACGTCCGCCGTGCCCTAATTGCGCATAGGCATCCGCTCCGGATCCGCCCCCGAGGTCCAAATCACCACCGATAGACTCGATCATCATCACACCACTATGACCACCTATCACACCTTCTCCACCATGACCTAATTGACTATATGCATCCTCTCCGGAACCACCGAAAAATTCCACATTCTCCTCCACCTCAGTAATCGTGATAGCCCCACTCAGATCCCCAGCAACCAGAAAACCGCCATGACCGAAGTGGCTGTACGTACCTTCATTGGTTCCACCGTAAAATTCTATGTTTTCACCCACGCGGGTGATCGTAATACTTCCATTATGATTGCCGTCGGCTAATGCCCCGCCATGACCGAGCTGACTATAACCACCTTCTTCATCACCACCGGTAAAGACAAGTGATTCATCGACCTGGGTAATGGTAATCGCACCACTGTGGGTGCCGTCGACGGACCTCCCCCCATGACCGAGTTGAGCGTAGGAGTCCTCCCCATCACCTCCATTAAATGATAAACTTCCATCGACACTTCCGATATCAATAGTCCCACTCATATTTCCACTCAGCGAAGACCCTCCGTGACCTAAATGCGCATAGGTATCATCGCCTTCACCTCCAGTAAAAGACAGTTCACCAGTAACACTCGTGATACGGATCGCTCCATCATGACTCCCACCTGCAAAGGTGCCTCCGTGTCCCAGCTGGCTGTAGGCATCATCACCGTCACCCGCAGTAAACGTAAAATCACCGGATATCGTGCCGATGGTAATCGCTCCACTTTGATCACCAATCACAGATTGTCCGCCATGACCTAATTGAACGAATGCTGACTCTCCTCCCCCCGCCGCAAAGACCACACTATCGTCCACTTCTGTAATGGTGATATCCCCACTGTGGTTCCCGCTTGCGAACAATCCGCCATGGCCCAGCTGGCTGTAAGCATCCTCACCATCACCGGCGGTGAAATCCAGATTTCCTGTCACCTCGGTCAACGTGATATTGCCGCTATGGTTTCCCACTGCCGAGACCCCACCGTGACCCAGTTGGGCGGAGGTATCATCGCCCGCGCCCGCATCGAAGGTGAGGTCATTGACCTTGGTAATTGTGATTGCCCCACTGTAACTACCCTCGACAAACTGGCCACCATGTCCCAACTGGACATACGTCGCTTCCACATCACCCGCGCTGAATTCCATGGATCCCTCCGAACGGACGGTGATGGTTCCACCAAAATCCCCGTAGGCACTGTACCCGCCATGCCCCACCTGAGCGTAGGAGCCGGTATTGGTCAACGTGGAGGTGTCATCATTTCCTCCCAAAAAGCGAACGCTTCCTCCCGTATCGATGCGGATGTTGGCATCCGTTACCGTCGCCTCGGCAGTGGTGTTCGCGGTCCCGCTCTGACCGCCGACATGCCCGATCTGCACAAACCCGAAGGTGCCGGTCTCCGCCGCAGAGGCGGTAACGTCCCCGGCCGCCAGCACATTGATATCGCCGCCGATGACATAGGAAGCACCCTCATCGGTGGCGTGAAAACCGATCTGAGCATGCACGTTATTGTCCGTGCCATTGCCGGCGGTCAGGGTCACATCGTCCGCAAACAGGTTGGTCGACCCATTGCGTGATCCTACCGAGATCCCGGCACTTTGACTGCCATCTCCGATGATGATGCTGCCGTCGGAATTCCCGAAGAGAATGGTCGTCGCCACATCCTCAGCCAGGAAGGTAGTGGCGTCAAAAGCCGTGCTGCCATCCCATCCGGCCACCGCGTGAATGGATCCGGTTCCGTCGTATTTGATCGATCCATTGATCGTAATATCACCACGGGCCAGCAGGGTCAGATCCGTATCCGCATCCGTTGTGCTCAAGCCTGCTGCCAAAAGCAAATCCCCCCCCGCGCCGGTCATGGTGAGGACAGTGGCCCCATCGACCTGCACCGCATCCTCATAGGTCTGATCACCGGTGGTGGTCACCGCCCCCCCGTTGATCTGAGTGGTGCCCCCCGCATCGGTAGCGAGACTCGCCAGCGCATCCGTTTCGCCTACAGCACCGGCAAAAACGGTCGTTCCGCTGTCATTGACGGTCAGGCTGAAATTGTTGCCTGAAGAACTGTCCACCGTTCCGTCGAAGGAAATCCCTGCTCCATCCACGGTGACATCGGTCAAAAGCAAAGCGGTGTTAGAGAAGGACTGGGTGCCGACACTAGTCACATCATCGCCCAGCAAAATCGTTTCCCCGGCCGTCACCGTGAGATTATCCGCCGAATTCACCTCCATTAACTGAACATCTCCTTCCGCCTCGAGCTCGATGGCACCGCTGGTGGATGTGATGAAGGTATTGCTGGTTCCACTATCCTCCATCTCAATGTCCGGCGTGCCCCCCGCCTCATTCTTTATGGCTCGGAGAACAACGCTTCCAGCCGTTATTGACGCCGGGGTATCGAGTCGCGAGTTCGTGGCATTGCGAAAACGAATATCACGAGTGGTTGCGTCAAACGTTCCTGAAATCTCGATCCCCGCATGAAGATCCAGATTTCCCCCTTCTCCTCCGGAATCACCCCCGGCGGTAACGAACGTGATATTCCGGATCAGACTCCCACCCGAGTCATCGATGACGCCAAAGCGAACCTGCCCGCCATTGGCATTTGCCGATGTCACGGCCGTGGAATCAATCGTCAAATCCACATCCGCCGTGGTTGCCGAGATGGTGGCAAACCTGAAATCCATATTACCTGCATTCAGTAAGCCTGCTGTCACCTGGTTGGTATCGATCGACACAGACTGAGACAATTGCCAACTCCCCAGAATGGTGACCTCACCGCCACCGGTGGCAGTGCCGTCCGTATCGAGGAAAATTTGGCTGCCCGTCGTAATCACCCCATCGGTACCGACCAGCTCGTTGAACGCGTCGAAAGTGATATCGTTGACAAAAAATCCACCCAGGCCTCCCGCATCGTCATCCGTAAAACTCCCCACCATGATATTCCCTGACGTGACGTTCTGTGTCGTCGACGTATCAATGGAAATATCAAAACCGGCGGTATCTGCTGAAAAGGTCGCATCACCAAAATCCACGTTCCCCCCATTGACTCCGGAGGTATCCCCCTGCTCGGTATCGATGGTCACGGAACTCGAGAGCACCACGCTGGTGCCGTTGAAACTAAACGAAGACGCATTCCCCGAGCCATCATCATCGAGCAAAATATCCCCGTTCAACACCAGCACCCCGCCGCCGGACGACCCGTCCGTGGCAAAAATGTGCACCTGCTGGAGAAACTCTCCAGCATCGCCGTCCCCGACTTCACTCAGGCTCACATTCCCCGCTGCCGCCGAACCGCTAGTGTCCAGAATGAGTCGCCGATCGCTGTTCGAAGCCAAACTGCTGGCGGAAATTTCGCCGTCCTCGGCAAACTGGATATCTCCACCGGTTCCATCATCCCCGACATCAGTATCAATCGTCACCGTGCGCGGATCGCCCAGCGGTGACAACGTCGGCTCCAGATCAATGACCACGCTCGACACCCCGGTCAAATCCACCAGACCACCGTTGGTGCGGTCGGTGGTTTTGCCATCGGTCTGGATCGGCGTGGCGTCGTCAAAATTGAGTTGAGTGGTATTGATGCTGACCACCCCATGCGCCGTCTGCACCAGAGCTCCGGTTCCGCCTTCACCCGACCCGATCGTCACCACATTTCCATCCGTCATCGTGGTAAAGGTGATATCCCCGCCACCAGCCGAATCGCCTCCGCCTACCGTGGAAATGGTTCCGCTATTGACCAGGATATCCCCGTCCTGGGTGGTGAAGGAAATGCTGCCGTCCGGGCCCGATCCGGCAGCCAAACTGGTCAGCTGAATATCGGCATTGATAGTGATATCTCCCATGGTGATCGACTCAAAGGTCAGGTCGCCCCCACCCCCCTCAATGGCGGCATCCACCGTGATGTCTCCCGTAGTCAGGAACGAAAAGAGAAAATCCGATCCAAATGTGATCCCGGAGTCGATCTGAATGAACTGAGTGCCTCCATCCGTATCCTCAATCGCCCCGAACAGCGATTGATCCAACGTGTAGTCAATGGTGACATCGCCCAGGGTTAATGCATTTACGATTTCCAGCGCTGCAGCCGCATCAATGATGTAATTATAGAGCGTCTGCGCCGCGTAATAAGAAAACTCAGCCGTATACGTCCCCGTTCCGAAGGCAAAGTCCCCCTGGTTATTGGGCAGCGGGTCGTCGCCATGGGCAATGCCATTCAGCGTCGCCGCGGTATTGACCAAATCGCTTCCCCCTACATACAGCCGCAGCTCTCCTCCGTCGGCTGCCAGAGCACTGCTGAACTCCGCATTCGCGGTCGTCGTGATATCTCCCTCCACGCCGATGAACGTATTTCCACTGGTGGTATCATTGGCGTGCCCGATGGCTGCCCGGTCCATAGTGATGTTACCATCTACCTGCACCATCACATCACCAGTAGCCTCCAGGGTACCACTACTCCGTGGCTGCGCAGAGTGGCCAATCCCGGCAATGTTCGATCCGCTTCCAGTCAGCACCACATCCCCACCGATGGTCACAGTGACATCACCGAACAGCTCAGTAAGGCCGGAACTATGCCCGACGAGCGCAATGTTACCACGCGCACTTGCCGCGGTCAGTGTCAGATTCCCCAGTGCCTCCAAAGTGATATCCCCGCCCCCAGGATCTCCACTCCCGGTGTTGTCGATACCGCCGTATCCGATAAAGACACCGCTGCGGGCACGCGCACCACTGGTCAGCGTGACATTACCCTGCACATTGGTAATTGAAATATTGCCGTCGTAAATGTGATCCGATTGGATACCACCCCCACCGATCTGTGCCGAACTTGCCCCCCGATCCCCACCTCTCATCGTCAGGTTACCCCCAACATACGATATGGTGATATCACCACCCTGCGGGATGGAAAATAGTCCACGCGCCCGCCATCCACCATTTCCGATCTGGCTGTAGGCCACGTTGCTTCCGCCTCCGGTGCCCGACAGCACATCCAGATTACCCCCCACCGCCATATCAATATCCGTCACCACGGTAATAGATGCTTCCCGTCCCCCGTGGCCGATCTGAGCGTAGGTGAAATTGGCGGTTCCCGCCTGCAAGGTTGTGTCGTTCGTGCTGCGGGTAATGATATCGCCCGTAATCGGGATACTGCCTTGTCCCGTCAGTGCCTGCAGATTCGTCCCGTCGATAGCTTGCGCTTGAGTCGTCTGGAGTCCGATCATCGCCAAGGCATCGGCTGAATTACCGCCCCGCAAAATGATATCATGGCCAAACACCCGGGTGGTTCCCTCACGCGATCCCACCGCCACCGGCACTGAAGAACTGGCCGAGCCGATGAAGACACTGCCGTTGCCATTGCCGTAAAGCGTGGTCGAGGTGACATCCGCATTGGTGAAGGTGTTGGCATTGAACGAGCCGGAACCCGTCCAGCCCGCAACCATGTTGATCTCCCCGTCCCCGTTCAGATTCTGAACCGCAGCATTCACCTCAATGTCCCCGATCGCCAGGAACGTCAGATTCCGGCTCGATTGGTAAATAATATCTGCGTTGATGATGATATCGCCGGCGTCCGAACTGTTGCCGGAAGAACCGAAACCGGAGACATCGTTGTTGGTGTTGATCGTGACGTTACTGGATGCCAGTGCCGCCACGATGGCCGCCGCTTCCGTCGTCCCAATCGTGTAATTGAACGGGTCCAGCCATAATTCCCCTCCACCGGTATTGACCGTGCCCTGGAATGTCAGGTATTCCTTACCCGAAACTTCCACAAACCCCTGTCCGTCTGCCGAAATATCCCCCTCGTAAACGGTCGTGCCATCCGACCACAAAATCACCAGACCATCACCGCCGTCCGCCTTCAATTGCGCCCCCTGCTGCGCGGTAACCATCCGCGCATTCTCAAAGTCACCTAATTGCTCACCCCGTAAACCACCACCCACCTGAATCGAACCACCCGATGCCGTCCCCGACGCATCGGTGAGCGATCCATCCGCAAGTTCGATGTCCTCGCCCGAAATCTGAATCTCCCCCCCGGTCTCGCCTCCCGCGCTGCTGGCAATGATCTCCCCCGCCTGACGCACCTTACCGCCTACTGCCCTGAGGAAAACCCGGCCTTTTTCCGTCACCGCCCGGGTGGCCCGTATCACCCCGGAGTTATTGATCGCCAGGGCAAATTCATTGCCACCGACTGCCTTCAGTTCTGCTGTCGCAGAACTGATTAAACCCGAATTACTAATTTCAAATTTCGAATCATCCGTTGCCGCCTGAATAAACACCCGTTCCTCGTCGGAAGCCTTGACCAGCACCTCTGTTCCCGCCGCCAACGCCACTGTCCCGTTCGGAGCCGACAGGTTACCCGCATTCTCCACTTCCTGCGCAATCAGAATAATATCCCCACCGTCGGCGCTGATGGCGCCTAAATTTTGGATTTTAGATTTAGGATTTTGGGATTTGAACGTGAGATCTCCTCCTGCCAGAAACTCCGCATTCGAAACATCATGCGTGGACGCAATAAAGCTCTGGGTATTGATTACCCCGGTCGCCCCCACCACCAGCCCATTCGGGTTGATCAGATAAATCTGTCCGTTGGCATTCAGGGTGCCGTAGATCTCCGAAACATTCTGGCTGACCACCCGGTTCAAGGCGGCGGCAGTCGACGAGGGCTGGATGAAGTTGGTGATTTCCCCCGCACCGATGGAAAAATCCTGCCAGTTGATAATCACCTTATCGGTGCCCTGGTTGACGGTCAGCGTCGAACCGGCACGATCAAACGTCGCACCGCCGGCAATGACCTGCTCGCCAACTGGATTGGCAGCAACCATCATGATCGAAGGCCCCAGTTGAAACCACAGCATCAGCAGGATCAGCATGCTGCGGCCTGCGGCGGACCAGCCAAGTGGCATTTTTCCTGGATCGGCGCGTTTTTTCACGCACCTACCGTATCAGATCCAACCTTAACGCAACATTAACGGGGCGAATTATTACAGAGCTTTTAGAATAAACGCCATTCAGGCAAATACTACAGATCTGTGGGTGTTTTCCAGTACCCGGTAATACCTGCTGCTGGCACCGCGAAGTCTCGCCGGTCAGTTATTATCCTGCAACGACTGGAGCATCAGCTTGTTCAAGCGGAGACGAACCGAAGGCGGTTTGCGGCTGCAAGGCAAATTCTCGGCCTGGTGCTCAAACATCCGGGGGCCCGGACCAGTTTCCATTCCTGAAAACCGCAGGGGTTGTTTTTGGGGTGGCAACTTTTCATTCATCATTTCTTCTTTCGTTACTGACGATGATCATAAATAACACGAGAAACATGAACATTAGATGAACCAAGCGCATTTTATCGCACGCAAGCCGAACTTTTTTCTATTTCTTTCATTTCCAGCATACCCGCTACAGATCAGCCTGATGCGGTAATTCCACCCGGAAGCAGCTGCCTTTCCCGACTTCACTTTGCACCGAAATATTTCCCCCGTGGGCTTCGACAATCGTCTTGCATATGGCCAGACCCAGACCGGTGCCTCCGGTCTTTACGCTGCGGGATTCATCCACCCGGTAGAAACGGTCAAATACGTGTGGCTGGACTTCCGGCGGAATCCCGATTCCATTATCCGCCACCTCCAGCCAGACCGTCCCGTTTTCCCGACCGGTGCGGACTTTCACATGCCCGCCTTGCTCCGTATAGCACAGTGCATTGTTGAGCAGGTTGAACCAGACCTGGCGCAACCGCAATCGATCTCCCTTGCAATGCGCCTCAGACAGGTCGCTGCCCAGGTAGATTCCCATATCATCCGCCACCGGCTGCAACACATGACAGATGGTTTTTATTTCCTCCGACAATTCCACCGTTTCCGATGTCAGCTCGGAGGTATCCGCATCAAAGCGTGCCAGTAACCCCAGCTGATCCACCAGCATCCGCATGTGCTGGGCACTTTCATGACACACCTCAATGGTTTCCAGGTAACGTTCCGTCGTGCGCGGTTTTTTCAGCGAAAACTGGCAGTCGGCCAGGATGGCGGCAATGGGTGTGCGCAAATCATGCGAGGCATCCGCCGTGAACTGCACCTGCTGCTTCAACAACTGTTCCAGCCGGTCAAAGGTCTGATTTAAAACAGATCCAAGCCCTCCCAACTCTGAACTCTGCTCCCTGATTTGAATCCTGCCACCCAAGTCCCCATCCGCGATTTTTTGTGCGGTAGCACTGATGGATTCGATCGGCCGCAATCCACGCGTAATAATAATGTATCCAAAAGCCGTGGTGATCACAAAAACGGTCATCGCCAATACCAGAATATTTCGCAGATAGTGTCCGATTTCCGCATCGATCACCTCGCGCGAACGACCAACCACTATCCGCTTGCCCCGGGGTGCGATGATAACCGCCACCATGTAATCCGGATGCTCCAGCCGTTCCATCTGCCGCTTATCACGGGAAAATCCCGGATCTTCCAAACTGGCAGGAGCCCCTGCTGATTTCTGCAGTAATTGGTCCGAGCTCGAAAAAGCCAGATAGAAGATGCGATCCCTGTCCATGAGATCACGAGTCTCGGCCCACCGTCGTTCAAGCGGCATCCGTGCGGACCCTTGTGCTACTGGTGGCTCCGAAATGCGAGCCGACGGCATCCCAGCCGGTGGGAAAATCATGGGTAACAACTTGACCCCCGTCGCCTGCAGGCGTGTCACTTCCAACCGTTCCCGATTGGCCTTTTCCGTAAAATAAAAAGCACCCGCCAGTAATATTATCGCTACCCCGGTCAGGAGCGTATAATAACAAAAAATCCGCCAACGAATACTGTTCCAGAACGAATTCACGGAACCAACTGATAGCCCATGCCGCGCCGGGTGACGATATGTTCCTTGCCGAATTTTTGCCGCAGTTTGTAGATGTAGACATCCAGCATATTCGACATCGTCTCGTCCCGTTCATCGAACAGCTTCTCATAAATCTCATCCCGCGTTACCACCGCGCCCTGCCGGAAGGCCAGAATTTCCAGCAAGGCGTACTCGCGGGCCGTCAACTCCACCTGCCGGTCATTCAGGGTTACCGTGCGCTGTGCGGTATGGAGCATGATCGGTCCCGCCTCCAGCACCGGCTTAGGTCGACCACCGGCCCGTCGGATCGCCGCACGGATGCGGGCGACCAGCTCCTCCATCTCAAACGGTTTGACCAGATAGTCGTCTGCACCGCTGTTCAGGCCACTCACCCGGTCCTGCACTGCATCCCGCGCCGTCAGAATAATCACCGGAGTCGAGCTACCCGAATCGCGCAACTGCTGCAAGACCTGCAATCCATCTAACCGTGGCAGCATAATATCCAGAATAATGGCATCGTATTGCCAATTCGTCGCTTTGTAGAAGCCTTCCTCCCCATCCGCTGCCTCGTCCGCGGCAAAGCCTTCATCCCGGACATAGTCCAGGACGGATTTCCGCAATCGGTCGTTATCTTCAATCACCAGCACTTTCACAGTGCCCTCAGGCTATCATATCCACCTGAATAGAACATGAACGGAAGACCACTTCATTCAGATTTCTTTGCTGTACATTTGTGCAGAAGCGGCTAGGAAAAGAGCATGAACATTTCCATGCTCACTTTTTTACGGTTTAACCTACTCCTCGTGGTGATCTGCTCTTTTTCCGCCTGCACCCGCAATCTGGAAAAAGAGGACAACAATGGCGGTTATATCGCCAGTAGCGAAGAAGACATCATCGAGTATGAACTGCCCGTCCGCAGCGCGGCCACCAATCCTGAAAACGCAGAATACTCCACGCTCGCCAACTACACGGTCTATTTCGATTTCGACAGCTACAGCGTCCGTTCCTCCGAACGGCCGAAACTGGAAGCCATCGCCGCCTGGCTCAATGATAACTCAGGCGCAAAAGTCGTGATGGCCGGCCACACCGATGACCGCGGCACCACCCAGTATAATCTCGGACTGGGCGAACGACGTGCGTTGGCGACGCGCGACTACCTGCTCGGTCTCGGCATCGACGCCTCTCGCATGTCTACCGTCTCCTACGGCGAAGAGCGCCCTGCTCAGAGCGGCTCCGGCGAAAACGCCTACTCAGCCAACCGCCGCACGGCCATTGGCGTCCTGCGCTGACTTCGCTACAGTTATGGTATGGAGCCGAAAGACAGCCGTCGCATTCTCATAAGGAGCCCGAACTGGCTCGGGGATGCAGTGATGGCCGTGCCGGCACTGCAATCCTGGCAACAACACGCCCGCAATGATCAAACATTTGCGGTCGTCGCACCGGCCAACCTACAGACCTTCTGGCAGCACATTCCCGGCATGGATGCCGTTTTTGTTGCTGACCGGAATCCTGCCATTACGGTGGCTAACATCGCACCGTGGAAAGCGGATACCAGTTTCATTCTTCCCAATTCCCCCCGCACGGCATTGGAAGCCTGCCTGGCCGGTATCCCCTGCCGGATCGGCTTTACCGGGAAATGGCGGAAATATCTGCTGACCCACACTTTTGACCGCCCGTCGCAAACCGGACTGCCGCACCATCAGAGCCTGGATCCGCTGGATCTGCTCAAACACTTCCACCTCATTCCGGAAGATACCCGACTGCCCGCACCTGAGATTCCTGCGCCCAATCATACCAAGATGGTGCAAGGCGACTACCTGCTGATTTGCCCGGGAGCGGAGTATGGCGCTGCCAAGCGCTGGCCGGCAGACCGCTATGCTCACCTCGCTGACACCTTGGGAGCCAGACATGGTTTGCACGTGGTGCTCTCCGGCGGAGACAATGATCGTGAAGTCTGCCGCAACATCGCCGAGCAGCTCACGGTTCCCCACACCAACACCACCGGACGAACTTCACTCCGGGAATTTCTCTCGCTCTGTGCTCATGCTCGACTCATTCTCTGTAATGACAGCGGGGCGATGCACACCGCTTCCCTGTTCCGGACTCCCGGCGTTGCCCTCTTTGGTTCCACCGAGCCACGCTGGACCGGTCCGATTTCGGATTCCATCGCAGTCCTGCAGGAAGATGTTCCCTGCAGCCCCTGCTTCCTGCGCGAATGCCCGATCGACTTCCGCTGTATGAACCAGCTGAGCGAAGAGCGGGTGTTGGAAGCCTGTCAGACAAAGTTGAATCATTGATCACTCGCAAAAAACGGACAGCTCCGTACCACCCGGCCGCATCCACCTCTTATTGTTATTTTTGACTAAAATTTATTTTTTGACTTTAAGTCAAATTGAATAAATTTAAGTCAGGATGAGTGCCCAAGTAACCCGAAAAGAGCGCGTACGCAAAGAACGTGAGTGCCTGATCATTGAACAAGCCAACGATCTACTGGTGTCCAAAGGATACATCGGATTTAATCTCGATGAACTGGCAGAACGGATAGAATATTCAAAAGGAACTCTCTACCAGCACTTTAAGAGTAAAGAGGATATTATTCTGGCAGTGGTCATCTGGCATTTAGAGACTCGGGTTGACCTGTTTTCACGTGCGGCCGGGTTTGAGGGCAGAACCCGCGAGAAGATTTCCGGGGTAGGCATGGCGGACCAGATCCTCAGCCATCTTTACCCCCATGCTTTTGCGCTGGATCAACTGGTGCAAAGCCCCTCCGTCTGGGAAAAAGCCTCGCAGAAATTGAAAGTCAGGGCCCAGCAAGTGGCAGACGAGGCCTGCCTCCACTGCCAGAAGGTGATTGATGCCGCGTTCCATGCGGACGATCTAGACCTGCAACGGGTGACGGGGCATGAAATCATGGCAGGCCTGATCGGTCTTTCCAAAGGCGCCCATCTGCTTTCCCAGGGACAGATCATCCAATACGGCAATGTCCACCGGATCGCTTTCGAAAATCTGTCCGACAACTACCGACGCTATCTGGACGGCTGCGGGTGGCTGCCGCTCAGCAGCGAGTGGGACTACCAGGCGACTGCCCACCGCCTACGCCAGGAAGTGTTTTCCACAGAAATCGCCACTATCCAGAACTTTTGAGACTAGATGACTCCTCACTTCAAAAACATCCATAGGCGTCCCATCCATATCGGCAAGGGTGTCCCTACCGCACCCAGATGTTTAGCTTTGCTATTCCTACTTTCCTTCATTTTGCCGGCCTGCAGCAAAAATGAGCCAGCCCAGCAAGCAGAAGCGGGAAACCCCGGGAAAATGGTGGTGGAAGTCATGCGCGTGTCGCCTCAGTCCTCCTACCAAGTAAAACGGGAATTCATTGGTCGGGTGGAACCGCGCCGGACCAGCGACGTGGGCTTTGAACTCGGAGGCAAGATCAAGACACTGTATGCGAATGAGGGCGACCAGGTCCGGGCGGTTGATAAGCTGGCCGAGCAGGATACCGAAATTCTGGTGGCAAGACTGGATGAAGCCTCCGCGCAGGTCAGGCGGCTGCAGTCAGATGTTGAACTGGCTGAGCTGACGTTACAGCGCCTGGAAAAAGCATATGCATTGAAAGCGGTGTCCGATCAGCGATTGGACGATGCCCGGCAGAGCCTGGCCAGCCTGGAGGCGGAACAAGCGCGGGCGGCTGCCAGCTTTGAGGTCATCCGGATCCAGATCCAAAAAGCAACCATCACCGCTCCTTTTGACGGTGTAGTCGCGGAACGGTTCCTGGATGAAGGGCAGGTTATCCAGGCCGGAACACCCATCCTGCGTCTGATGGAAACCGGTCACCCGGAAGCCCGCATCCCGGTAGCGGGTCTGGCCATAGATTCCATTCAGGCTGGCGCATCCTATCCGCTGAGCATTAACCGGATTACAGTAAATGGCACGGTGCGTTCCATTCTACCCGTGCGGGATCTTTCCAACCGCACGGTGGATGTCTTGTTTACGCTGGAGGCCGTGGAATCGCACCTGCGGACGGGTGACCTCGTTCGCCTGAATATACCGCGCACGGTAGCTATCGAAGGAGTCTGGGTTCCGCTGGAAGCACTGGCGGAAGGAACCCGCGGACTGTGGGCCATGTATACGCTGGACGAGCTAGAAGGTTCGGATGCAGTCCTGCGCAAGCGCGATGTAGAACTGCTCCATTACGACGGTGCCCGTGCATTTGTGCGGGGCGGTATCGATGCTGAAACGCTGGTGGTCACGGACGGGCTGCACCGGATCATCCCAGGCCAGGCCGTGCGTTTTATTGAGAAAAAAACAAGTGAGACCGCGACAGCGGAACCGGCAAATGCCGGCCAAGCCGTTACCCTGCAGTAGGAATCGTAGAAGGCGAAACCCGATGAATTCTTCGCTAGCCACACTGTTTTACCGGAACCGCCACCTGCTGTTCCTTTCCATCGTAGTCATCATGGTGGCCGGTCTGGGCGCAGCGCTGAATCTGCCGCGACAGGAGGATCCCCGCATCGTCAACCGCAGCCCGATCATCCTGACTTTCATGCCGGGAGCGTCCTCGGACCGCATCGAGACGCTGATTACCGAAAAACTCGAGAACGGCCTCAATGAAATCGATGAAATCAAAAACATCGAGTCCACCTCCCGGGCCGGAGTCTCGCTGGTTTCCGTCGAGCTGCTCGATGCGGTGCAAGAGGACAGGAAAGATGAGATTTTTTCACGCATCCGGGACAAAGTGCAGGAAGTGCAGCCGTTATTGCCACCGGAAGCGACGGTGCCCTTTATCGATGATAAACGGGATCCGATCGCCTTTACCAAAATCATCGCCGTGCAGTGGACCGCAGCCGGGGAGATCCCGCTGGGTTTGCTGAACCGGCTGGCGGAAGACCTGGCAGACCGGATACGGAATGTCCCGGGAACTGAGATCGTGCGGCTCTACGGGGCACCCGATGAGGAGATTACTGTAGCGGCGGACTGGGAGGAACTCGCTGAACTCGGACTCTCGGTAGAGTCCCTGGCCAGTCAGATTGCAGCAGCTGATACCAAATCGCCTGCCGGCGTATTACGTTCGGAAAACGCGAACGTGCAGCTGGAAGTGGACGGGGAACTGGATTCACTGCAACGGATTGCCGAGGTCCCCGTCCTAACCAACCCGTCTTTCGGTGTACTAAGGGTAGGAGACATTGCCGAAGTGAAACGCGGCTGGCAGCTGCCGGTCCGGGAAATGGCCTACATCGATCATCAGCGCAGTATCCTGCTGGCGGTCCGGATGCGCGGAGAACAGCGGGTGGACCTGTGGGCCGAGCAGGTGCGCGACGTCATGGCCACCTTTGAGGACAGCCTGGGGGAAAACATCGCCATTTCACCGTTCTTCGAACAAGTCGACTACACCATGGCACGCCTCAATGAGCTGATTGGAAATCTGATTGCCGGCGCGGCGATCGTGGTGCTTACGGTTTTCCTGATGATGGGGTGGCGGCTGGCACTGATCATCGGTGCAGCCCTGCCGCTGGTGGTATCGCTGGTGCTCTTCGTATTCCAACTCGGCAGTATTCCCATCCACCAGATGTCGATTTTCGGCATGATCATCGCGCTCGGGCTGCTGATTGATAATGCGATCGTGATGGCGGATGAAGTCGCAACCCGGATCGGCCGGGGACAGAGCCGCCTGCAGGCCGTGGAGGGAGCCGTCGGTCATCTGTTCTTTCCCCTGCTGTCCTCCACCATCACTACCGTGCTGGCCTTCGCCCCGATCATGCTGCTGCCGGGAGGCGCAGGAGACTTTGTCGGCACCATTTCGGTCGGTGTCATCCTGGCATTGATCGCCTCATTTTTCGTTGCCATGACCATCGTCTCCGGGCTTTCCGGCCGGTTCGTGCAGCATGGCAACAGTAAGGCTAACGTCCTGTCCCGCGGCTTGGGACATTATGTTGAAAAGCTCCTGGCACCCGTGATCCGGCTGGCGCTGCTCCGGCCCATCCTGGCGGCTGCACTGGTAGTGTTATTGTCGTTCGGCGGGTTTGCTTTATCCAGCACGTTAGGGAACTCCTTTTTTCCCGCAGTCGACCGCAATATGTTTGAAGTGCATGTCTGGCTGCCGGAAAGCGCCTCGATTGAAAGAACGTCCCGCGACGCACTGGAGATGGACCGGCTGGCCCGGGAATTCCCGGAAACCCGGCATGTGTACTGGCTGGCCGGCGGGAGTTTCCCTTCTGTTTACTACAACCTGATCATGAACCAGGATAATTCTCCCCACTACGCCCACGGCATCATAGTCACTGGCTCGTCGGATGAAACGGAAACATTGATCCCGAAGTTGCAGCAGCAGCTGACCCATGAGTTCCCCCATGCCCAGATCGTGGTCCGGGAGTTCGGGCAGGGACCTCCTGTAGTCGCCGATGTGGAATACCGGTTGTTCGGGCCGGATATGGATGTGCTGAAGGACCTGGGGGAACAGGTCCGGCTGAAGCTGCAGCAGCAACCGGAAGTCCAGGTCACCCAGACCTCGCTGCCGCGTGCCCGGCCCAAACTCTTTATCGACGCCGATCAAAATGAAGTCCATCTGGCGGGTTTGAGCCTGGGCATGTTGGCCCGCCAATTTCAAAGCAATCTGGAAGGCAGCATGGGGGGCACCCTGATTGAAGATCTGGAGGAACTTCCTGTGCGGGTACGGCTGACCTCGGATCGCCGTAGTGCAGAAAAAGCCATAACCGCGACGCTGCTGGCCAGCCGGACCGGTAGCGACTCCATTCCTCTGGCCGCACTGGGAGAGGTGGAACTGCGCCCCGAAACGGGCGGCATTACGCGTTATAATGGAGAGCGGACGAACATCATTAGTGCCTATACCCTGGAAGGTGCCCTGCCGATTGAAATTTCCAGAAGAGTGCTGCAGGAGATTGAAACCGAGAAGCTGATTCCCCCCGGCTACCGCATTGATGTGGGCGGTGCTGCCGAACAGGATGGCGAAGCCAAGGGCAACCTGCTGCTGTATGTGCCCGTCCTGTTGACGCTGACCGTGGCCACCCTCATCCTCACCTTCCGTTCCGTGATTCTGGCAGCACTGCTGGTCGTTGCCGCCGGGCTCTCCGTCGGTTTTGGCCTGGCTACCACCTGGGTCGCGCAGTTCCCCATCAGCTTCAATACCATCCTCGGTTCCCTGGGGTTGATTGGTCTGGCTTTCAATAACAGTATTGTGGTGATTGCCGCCATCCGGTCTGAAACAGTCGCCCGCTCGGGTGAGATGGACGCGGTCTACCACGCGGTGATGGGAACCAGCCAGCATATCGTATCCACCACGCTGACCACCATCGGTGGCTTTATGCCGTTGCTGCTGCTCGCCGGTGGAGAATTCTGGCCTTCACTGGCGATTGTGCTGGGAGGCGGCGTCGGAGGATCCATGCTGATCGCCCTGATTCTGGTGCCTGCCGCCTATCTGCTGCTTTGCCGTATTCACTTGCTGGGAACGCGTCCCGCTGCTGCTCCGGCACCTGCCACTCAGCCTAGGGAAACCGTCGCCTTATGAACCGGATCGTCACTGGCCTGATGATTACCCTGGGAACGCTGATCTGCGGATGCGCTGTCGGTCCCGACTACCAGTCATCTGAGTTTGGATGGAATGCCCCGGCTCTGGCTCAAAGCGGGGAGCACTTTACCGAAGTGGCTCCGGACCCGCGCTGGTGGCAGAGCTGGGATGACGAGATACTGGAAACCCTGATTGCACGCGGAGTGCGGTATAACCGGGATCTGAGAATTGCCTGGGCCAATCTGAATGAGGCCCGCGCGCTGCGTGGTTTACGCCAGCTAGACCAGTTGCCCACGGTAACATCACAAGGCAGTTATCAGAATAGTAAGACCAGTGAGAACGCATTTCCAACCGGTATTCCTATCGACACCAGCCAGAATGATTTCTTCTCGCTGGGATTCGATGCGACCTGGGAACTGGATCTCTTCGGCCGGGTGCGGCGTCAGGTGGAATCTGCTGCGGCGCAAAGCGAGGCCGCCGTTGCAGCCTATGCAGACGTCATGATTACCACCGTCAGTGAAATCGCGCGCGAATACACCGAATTGAGAGGACTGGATGACCGGCTTGAAATCGCCCGCCGTAACGTGGCCATCCGCCAGGAGACCCTGACCGTAGCCGAAAACCGGATGCTGGCGGGGATCGGCGAAGAATTTGATGTGGTCCGGGCCCGGTCCAATCTTACGCTCGTCGAAGCCGTCATCCCGGAACTGCAGGGCGAGCAGCAGGCGTCACTCAACCGACTGTCCGTTCTGACCGGAGCCATGCCGGGAGAGATCTCCGACCTGCTGGAACAACGCCAGGGACAGATCACGGTTCCTGCGGAGATCGCGGTGGGACTCAGCTCGAACCTGCTGAAACGCCGTCCGGATATCCGGCAGGCCGAACAGCTGCTGGCAGCCGCCACAGCCGACGTCGGGGTGGCGACTGCTGACTTCTTCCCCCGCTTCATTTTTACCGGAGAGGTCAAAGTGGACAGTCTGGAAATCGGCTCCCTGCTGTCCAGCGGCAGCAGCGCCTGGTCCTTCGGCCCCGGATTTTCCTGGGCATTTCTGGATCTCGGGCGGGTGATCCAGCGCAAGCGTGCCGCCGATGCCCGGCTGGACCGTTCCATTGCCAGTTATGAGCAGGCCGTGCTCGTGGCCCTGGAAGAAGCCTTCTCCGCGCTGGCGCGACTGGAAGCGGAAAAACAGCGGAGTGCCAAACTGGCCGAATCGGTAACGTCCAGCCGGAAGGCACTGGAGCTGGCACAGATCCGTTATCAGGAAGGACTGGATGACATCCTCTCCGTGCTGGATGTCGAACGCCAGTTGCTGGTAGCGGAAGAGCAATTCTCCCTCAGCCGCACCCGCCAGGGAACCCGGCTCATCGCCCTCTACAAAACACTAGGCGGACTGAACCTGGATGAGCTGAAGACCGAGTCGCTCTATACGGCGAATTAAGCATTAATACTCTGAAACTGTAACCGAGGTCGGTGACCTCGGAGGTATATGGAAGTGAGGTCACCGACCTCACCTTGTCTATTGCCCACTAGGGTATGATTTGGAAATACCGTCCCTTTTAAAAAATTCGTGTCCATTTCTTTACTGTCAGTAAACCAAACAAATTTGAAATAAAGATTTGCCAGTGCTGACACACTTAGGTTTTGTGGTTAAACCTTTGTCGGTTTATGAAAATTTCCGCCTGTATCATTACGCTCAACGAAGAAGAGAATCTCCCGCGCTGCCTGACCAGCATAGGTGATCTGGCGGATGAAATCGTGGTGGTGGACTCCGGCAGCACCGACCGCACCAATTACATCGCTACCGACTTCAACGCCCGTTTCATCCGCAACGAATGGAACGGCTACGTCGCCCAGAAAAACTTTGCGCTTTCCAAAGCTAAGTTCAACTGGGTGCTATGTCTGGATGCCGATGAAGAAGTCTCACCGGAACTCAGACAGTCGATACTTATGCTGAAAGCCAAGAAGCCCGCTGAAACAGTATCAGGCTATGAGATGTCGCGCGTGGTGGATTATCAGGGAACGCACGTCCGCTTTGGTGACTGGTATCCGGACACCTTAGTGCGTCTCTTCAAAAAAGACGCTGCCGAGTTCGCCGGTGGCCACGTCCACGAGCGCCTCGAAATCCAGGGAGAAATCAAACCACTGAAGGGGGAAATCATCCATCACAGCTTCAAAGACGAAGCCGACTACCTGCAGCGGATGGATCACTATTCCACCCTCTGGGCCGAGCAGAAGCGAGTCGACGGTGAAAGCGCCAGCATGCTGGCACCCTACACCCACAGCATCTGGCGCTTCCTGCGCAGCTACCTGATTAAAGGAGGATGCCGCGGCGGCAGCCTGGGATTAAAGCTCTCCAAACTACAGGCCCGAGAAGTCTTCCTGAAATACTCAAAGCTTCAGGAATAACTTTTTACTCCAAATTACTGTAAAATTGAGCCTATCATAGCGAATTACTGCACCTATGCGGGTTTCAAGCACCATTCTGGCACTGATACTACCACTGCACTTGGCAGTGGCAGATGCAGCTGATGCTTTTGATCTCAGCACCACCAGCTGGTCTCCGGGCGACCCCATCACCTTCTACGATGAAAGGATCGAATGGAGCTTTGAGGAGCGCATGCGGCTCGTCTTCTTTGAGAACTGGATTGATTTTAACGATAATTTCGATCTACGTGACGATCTGGCCATTCTCCAGCGCGTGCGACTCGGGTTAACGGTTCGGCCCACAGAATCACTCGAACTTTTCGCCGAACTACAGGACTCGCGCACCTGGCTGGATGAACCGCAAGGGCCCACCTTCAATCGTGAATTCATCAATCATGACAATCCCATCGACCTCCACCGCGCGCACGTCCGCTGGGTGCCAGATCCCGCCTTCCCGCTGGGCTTCACCGTCGGCCGCCAGCACCTCTCCTTCGGCGACGAACGCCTGATTGGTTCCAACGACTGGAACAACAACGCCCGCGCCTTTGATGCCGTCCGGGCTACCTTGCTCCAGCCGGACTTCCAGTTGGATGCCTTCTCCGCCTGGCCGGTCATTCCGGAATCGGATGATGTGGACGGCCCGGATACCGAAGACCTCTTCTCCGGTCTCTACCTGGAAAGTCATCATTTATCAGACTGGACGGCGGATGCCTATCTGCTCTACCGCCATAAGACGGATGTCGATCGCAACACGACGCTCACCAACAATGACAACCAGCGCAGCGGTAACAATGCACCACGTGGTGACGTGGTCACAGTAGGCACCCGGTGGGAGTCCAATCCGGATGCTTACAGCGGTGTTGATTTCCGGGTGGAAGCCGCCTTGCAGACCGGCCAGACCACCAATCCGAAAGGCTTTACCAGCACCGTCGGCGGACAAACCATCAACACCGGCAGCCAGCAGCACCTTGCTGGAGCGGTGCATGCGCAGATCGGCTACACCTTCAAAGATGTCCCTGCCGAGCCCCGCCTCTTCCTCGAATTCAACTACGCCTCCGGCGACAGCAATCCCGACGATGACCTCAACACCACCTTCCAGCCGCATTACCCCACGCCCAATCCGTTACATGGGCAGATGGACCGGATCGCCTGGATGAACATGCTCGAGTTTGCTCAGGGTATTGAACTCCAGCCTACCTCCAAATGGACCGTCATTCTCAGCCATCATCTCTTCTGGCTGGCCGAAGTGAACGACCCGCTCCGCAACGGAAATCAGGTCGCCCTCGGGGGCACCGGCCGCTACGGCAATGCCCTCAGCGGCAACCCCAGTGCCTTTGTCGGCCACGAAGTCGACCTGAAAAGCCGCTACCACCTCACCCGCTGGATGTCTCTCGAGGCCGGATACGCCCACTTCTTTGCCGGTGATTACCTGCGCGATACCGCACCGACACTCGGCGGCAGCCGCCAGACCAACGATGCCGATTTTGCTTACTTTCAGCTGTCTCTCTCATTATAATTGGAATAATTTTCTACTGGCTCAACTCTTACCGAATACATCATGAAACCCTCACTATTGATTCCTGCCGCCCTGTTCCTCACCACCACGGTTCATGCCGTTACGTATCGCTATGTCGATCAAGCCTTGGTCGTCGATTCCCTGCTGGAGCGTATCGACAAAAATGCAGTGGTGATTCAGGAAGAGGATTATCAGAAATCCGGCAAAGGGTTATTCGAAGTTACCCTGCCCGACGGCTCGAAGACTCCGGACGTCGTCTATCTCAAGCGCACCATACCATGGCTGCACCAGTCACCTCCTCCCGACACTGCCACCCGGGAATCCAGTCTGGGCAAACTGACCCTCACCTCCAAGTCCGGCAATGGTGTGATCAGAATCGACCGCGGTTCCGGCTGGGAAGAACTCACCACTCTGAGCATTGCTTCCGGCGTCCGGATTCAAACCGCCCCGGGAGTATCCGCGAATTTTGCCGCACCTGGACTGGCTTCCCTGCACCTGGATGGAGGCAGTGAAATCCTGTTCCGGCAGGAGAAGTCCTCCAGCGGAGTCACCTCTGAAATCGGCATCACCCAGGGCACCAGTTTTATCAAGACCTTGAAACTGGAGTCCGGTCAGCCCCATTCCTTTAAAATTGTCAGCCCGATCAGCGTTTCTGCCGCGCGTGGCACCGAATACCTGGTTTCCCATCAGGACGGTGTTTCCGTGACCTGCATTGTTCAGGGAGGCGTGGACGTCAACCGCACGGATGGAAAACCCGTCGCCCAACTGACCGTGGAACGCCCGGGAGATCTGCTCTTCCAGGCCGTGCCCGAACTCAGCGCGAAACAATACAGCGAATGGCTGTATAACATGATTGTTCGCATCCGTGCCAAGAACGCACCGGATGCGCCTGCCCGCACCTTTACCGGCTACCTGCCCGTCGTCCGTCAGGACAGCCACCTGAAATCCTTCTGGGAAGCTACCGATGGCGGTCGGATCAAGTGGTAGAGCAGTCGTCGCTCTCCCACTTTTTCCTTCGCAAAATCGTGACAACCTGATAGCTTTCGTGCCTTAAATCATTATGGCAGGCGAAACCATCGAAGTAGAAGGAACCGTTAAAGGAGTGCTGAAAGGCACCTCTTTCAAGGTGGAATTGGACAACGGGCATGAAGTATTGGCCCACATCTCCGGTAAAATGCGAAAACATTTTATCCGCCTTGGCATCGGTGATCGCGTCAAAATGGACATGAGTCCCTATGATCTGAGTAAAGCCCGGATCACCTTCCGCTGCCGTACCGAACCACCCCGCACCCAGCAGGCCGGTGCCCAGAAACGCCGTAGAAGATAAGCTGTAGGGTAAGATTCCATCCGGCGCAGCCAGATTGATCTTGCCAAGCGCACATGACGAAATCTTCTACGAAGAATTTCATCCTACAAACCCTTCTTGAATCATACTTCTTAATTTAATCGTAACTGCTCCCGTAGCGCCTCCGGATCCGACACCGGCTCCAGACAAGCGAAGTTTTTACACACTGCAACCTGAGTCCGGTCTCTGGCGAAGAGGCTGAGCGATTGATATATTTCCCGTGGCTCAGGTAAGTCCGCCTCACTCAACCCGTAAGCCATCACCCGGAACGGATCGTAGTGGTTCCATGCTACCTGCCGCAGGCTCTGCAATTCCGGTGCATCCCGTGGCCCGCCGAAAACCAGCTGGCTCGGCGGCGTCTGCAGCCACCCCAGCACCGCCAGCATCCGCGGTGCGGCATGTCCCATATCCTGCAACTGATCCGCAAACGCCAGCAGCACCTCATTCGCCCGCTCGCGATAACCATCCGCTTTCAGCAGATCTCCCAACCGGATCAGATTTTCGCCGGCCACCGCATTCGGTGACGGCTCAGCACCATCATAGTCCTCTTTCAACCGCAACAGCACCGATTCCTCGCCGGCCGCCACACCAAAATAACCACCACGCGCTGCATCCCGGAAGCGCTCATCCATCGCACCCTGCAACTCACGTGCCCAGACCAGCCAGGACACCTGCCCCGTGGCCTCATACAGATCCAGCAGCCCGGCAATCAGGTTCACATAATCATCCGCAAAGCCCTTTACCTCGCTACGTTGCGTCCGGTAGCTGCGATACAGCTGCCGTTGCTCCCCATCATACAACTTCTCCCGGATAAAATTCGCTGCGCGAACGGCAGCCTGGATGTAGTCCGGCCGAGCCAGCACACCACCCGCCCGTGCCAACGCGGAAATCATCATCCCATTCCATGCGGTAATCACCTTATCATCCAGATGCGGACGCGGACGCAATTCACGCTTTTCAAACAGGTTCTGCCGCGCCGACTTCAGCCAAGCGGCCACCTGATCTTCACTCTGCGCCAGCTTCTCCGCGACCTCGGATAATCTTAACGCGACAGACAACACGTTCTGGCCGGTCAATTCCTTGTGCGGATCACTCTCCGCCCGCACATTGCCTGCAGTGCGCACCCCATAACGTAACTCCACTGCACGATATTCCTCTTGCGCCAGCAGCGCCTGCAGCTCCTCAGCTGTCCAGACGTAGAATGCGCCTTCGGTGGACTGCTTCGCCTCCGATGACGCGAAGCTGTCGGCATCTTCAGCAGAATAGAATCCGCCTTCCGGGGCAGTCAGATCCCGCAAGACATACGTCACCACATCCTCCGCCACCTCTGCAAAATGTGGATCTCCGCTGACCTGCAAGGCTTCGATATAGGCAGACACCAGCTGCGCCTGATCGTAGAGCATTTTTTCAAAATGCGGCACATGCCAGAACTCATCTACTGAGTAGCGGTGAAATCCACCACCGATCTGGTCATACATTCCGCCATCCGCCATTTCCCGCAGCGTATGGAACACCATCTCCCGCGCCTGGGTGGCTTCGCCCACCGGCAACTCCTTGCCTGCTGCATAGCGCATCAGAAAATGAAAGTTCACCGGGCGGGGAAACTTGGGCGCCGTGCCAAAGCCTCCCAGCTCTTCGTCATAGCTGCCACGAATTTTCCGGTAGGTATGATCCAGCCACGCCGGATTCAAATCGGTCAGCGATGACGATTTCCGGCTCATTTCCTCCAGTGCGGTGAAGACCTTCTCCCCGTGCGCCTGAATTTTCTCCGGCTCATCCTCCCAGGCTTTGGCGATGTTGGTCAGCACCGAAGTAAATCCCGGCCGACCATATTTATCTTCCGGCGGAAAATACGTGCCACCCGCGAACGGCTTCAGATCCGGGTTCAGCCAGGCACTAAGCGGCCAGCCTCCCTGCCCCGTCGTCGCCTGCACAAAACTCATATACACCCGATCCACATCCGGCCGCTCCTCCCGGTCGACTTTGATACTGATGAAATGCTCATTGAGAATATCGGCAATCGTCTGACTCTCAAACGACTCATGAGCCATGACATGGCACCAGTGGCAGGTGGAATAGCCGATACTGAGAAAAATCGGCTTGTTCTCGGTGCGCGCCCGTTCAAAGGCTGCTTCTCCCCACGGCAACCAGTGCACCGGATTTTCGGCATGTTGTAATAAATACGGAGATTGTTCCCTCGCCAGAAGATTGCCTGCAGATTCCGATGATGAGCACATACTTAAGCAAGATAAGTCAGATCCCGCCGCTGTAAATATCAACGCGATGGAGCGGACCAGCCGTAATCTCCATATCGGTAATGAACGGTATCTTTGTGATGGAAATCCAATTGCCCGAAGCCCTCCCGAGTGCCGCGGTTCCCGCCCTTCCACCAGGCACCGCAGACCGCTCCTGCCATCACGAATGTGGTGTCGTTCCAGATGACCCGTTCATTGATGTGCAGGTGCCCCTGCAAGACAAACTGCAGTGGGCGATCAGAAAACATATCCAGCACGGCCTTTGCATTTTCCACCACCAGATTGGAAGGTAAGGCTGACATTGAGCCGTAGAGAGACTGCATGAAGGTTGTTTGCAACGGGATATGACTGAACAGGAGGATGGGCCGGTCTTCAGGAATGCCCGCCAGCGTTTTTCTCAACCACTCCAGTTGGATCTCATCCACAAAACCCCGATACCCTTGCTCACCCCCAACGACCTGAACCGATTGCAGACAGATCAGGGATCGGCCCGCCAGCTCAATATGCCGATGTAATTCATGGTTTCCCGTGAACTCCCGATACATCCGGGTAGGGTCGTTGCTCCGCGGATTGCCTTTTACATCGACCGCCGCCACGAAATCATGATTACCAATCATCCAGTGGGCCGGCGCCTTGATCTTCTGAATAAAATCCTTGAAGATACCAAATCGTTCGCGACAGACTTCCGGCTCACCGGCAAATCCTCCATGAATACAATCTCCACCACCCAGCACAAAATCCGGCGCGAGCTGGTTCACCCTCTCTGCCAGGAGATGCAGCGCGACCGGAGCTTCCAGATCCTCACGGGCATGAAAATCCGTCAGAAACAACATCCGCCACGGGCGTCGTGTCTGCGAAGGCGAACACTGATTCAAGCTTAATAAGGCTCCAGATAGACCCAGCGTTTGCAGAAAATGGCGACGGTTCATACCGCAGTTAAACGCTGCAGCATGCAAACTGCAATTTCATTCGCGAAACTCACCGGTCAGGCGAAAGCCTTTGGGTCGCTGCTTACGGGAAACCACTTCCGGACCGAGCAGGATTAAGGAAATCGCGATACATCCCGCACTGATGGCCACAATCCAGTAAAGCGGCAATACCTGGATCAACGGTACCGAAACCAGCGGAGCGATCAGCGCCCGCACGCCGGTCATGCAGGTGTGCACCGACATGTAGTCCGCCACCTCATCCGGCGGGGCGACCTTGGTGACCCACAAACTCCAGGCAATGGCCCCTCCGGAAAAAGCCAGCCCCAACAGAAACGAGCCCAGCACCAGTGCCCAGAATTGCGCCACCAGAAAATAAAACAGAATCGAAACCACAAACAGCAGGTTCAGGATAAACCGCAGCACGAAAAAATTCATCCGGTCAAACAGCATGCCCCACATGCGGGTGAAGCAGAACATGGTAACTGCCGGAATCACTCCCGTCAACAACGCCACCCGCAACGGCGAATATTCCAGCCCGAACTGTTCATCCACCAGAAAAATAGTGCGCAGCGGCACCATCATCAGATTGCCAAAACCCATGAACATCCACACCAGAATCAGCCAGCGAAAATCCCGGTTCCGGGCCAGCAGTCCCAGCGACTGATACGGAAAATGTCCCGCTCGCGGTGCCAGCGGCTGGCTCGGCACCCGCCACAGACAATAGGCGGAAAACAGCATCGCCATGACCAGCGCCGTCACATATAAAGGCACCTGGGTTAAATCATCCCGCAACGCCCAACCGGCACCCGCCGAAAAAAGTGCGACCGCCATGACCTTAATCCCGTTGGCCGAACTGAATAAAGCTCCCCGTTGCTGCTGGTCGTAATTTTGCTGATAGATCTGAGTCAGCAGCGGGACGGAACCAGTCACCACTACGGAGGCCACGATTCCACCCGTCACAAAGCTGGCCAGCGACGGCAGGATCAGATAGACTGCCAATGCCATGGCCCCAATCAGTATCTGGAGTGCACACAAATGCGAAACCGGGATGCGGGCGGATCGCGCCATAAAAGTCAGCAGCGGACTGAGCAGTAACCCGACCGCATGCGATGCAGCCACGACAGCCTGCACGGGCGCATCCGCCTGGTAATACTCGATGACAATCAGCAGAAAAAAGGTAGCCGCCAGCGTCTCCACCACTCCGGCCCCCACCGCCCGCCAGCGCTCATAAAAATACGTGGTCCTGGCATCCGGCTTCAACGTCCCACCTCAATCCCGAACCACTGCAACCCCAAGTGAATCCATAAAGGCATGGTGATCAATCCACATAAGGATGTCCACAGCACCACCCGCAGTGCCGTAGGCACATGTCCCCCGTAATGCTGCGCCAGCACCACCGGAAAAACTGCAGACGGCATCGCTGCCTGAACGATCAGCACCGTTTTGAGTTCCATCGAAGCCGGCAGCCACCAAGCGATACCCAGCATGATCACCGGCATGAATAGCAGCCGCACCAGTAAAGCGGTTCCACCTACGCGCGGGTGGCGTAAAATATCCGCCTCACCCAGATGATCCCAGAAGGTAGCACCGACCAGCAGCAGTCCCAGGGGTATCGCACTGGCCCCGATCAGTGAGATTCCGGTTAAAAGAAAATCTGGCAACCAGATATCCGCATCCAGCGCGTTAAAGATCAGAGCGGTAACAATCGCAATCACCGGACCATTGAACACTTTGCGCCAGCTTTCCCTGAGTCTGGTGCCACTCAGCACCCAGATACCCAGCGTCCACATGCAGATCTCCACCCCTAAATTATGCACAAACAGCACCCCCACCGTTTCCTTACCGAACAGCAGCGTGCAAATCGGAAAAGCCAGATACGCCCAGTTATACAACCCTCCGCTCAATGCAAAACTGCGCCGATGGCTGCTCTCCCGCAGTCCCGCCAGGCGGGACATCAGATAGGCTACTCCTATCCCCAGCGCCACCGTACTGAAGCCGACCACCGGAGGCAGCCAGGTATTCGATGCATGATCCAACGCAGGGTTACCGAGAATCGAGTCCCAGATCAGGCAGGGAATCAGTACGTTAATAGTCACCCGCAACAGACTCTGATCTGCCTCCCGCGTCAGCACTTTACCCCGACGCAAGAGCAGTCCCAGCACAATGGTGCCAAAGATCGGAAGCACTGCGGTTAATACACTGATAAAACTACTCACGGAGAGAGGCTAAAGTCAGAAACACAAATTCAAAATGCAAAATCACCCCCTGTAGGTGAGGTCGATGACCTCGCCCTAGCAGCGGCTCCGCTAGAAGCTCCGGGGTCATCGACCCCAGCTACAACAACTACAAATACACTATTCAAAAAGTGCACCCGCTAAATACTCGATTGGGATAAGAGTATTGTCCTTCACTCATAAACGGGTCATGATGATAACGTGATTAGGAAAACTATCGGCAAACGCACAGAAAGAGATGTGCTGGTCAGAATGGATCAGTTACGCAGTTCCATGCTTGCGCTGCTGAGGAAAAAGGGATTTAGCCGTCATGAAAGAACTCTTCCCGTTCGAAAAAGCCTTGGCTCACCTGCAAAGCTATGAAGTGAAATTCATCGTCTGCGGCGGTCTCGCTGTTGCTTTCTGCGGATTTATTCGTGTCACTGAAGATATTGATATTCTTGTCAGCACAGATCGACCCAACGTAGGGCGACTACTTGAAGCATTGGGCACTTTCGGCGCGGGACTGGGGGGCACATTGGATCCCGATGACTTTACGCTCGAACCCGGATGTTTTGAGATCAACGAAACGGAGTGCCGCATTGATATTTTTACTCTGATGGACGGCCAAACGTATGAGCAACTCCTACCCGCCGCTCAGACCTTCCAGGCAGAGAATCTGGATCACCCGCTCGTCCACCTCAATAAAGCTCAACTCATTTCAGCGAAATCAACCACCCACCGCGATAAAGACCGGATCGACGTGGACGCCTTACGGCAGCTGCTAAAGGAAGAAGGGAATCATTCCTGAAAACTAGATAGAGCCGTTAGTGCGTGGGTTTCGGCGCTGAACCCTGGCTTGTTCAAAGCAATGGGTTTTTCCAGTCAAGGTCGCAGAATCGGGAAAAATCGGCATCATTGGAATAAAGGGTGGCACGATTTGCAATGGCATAGGCAGCCAGCACGGCATCGGAGACCAATGCTCCTGAAGCCATCGCACTTTCCATCAAATCCATGACGGCGGTAAAGTGATCTGCAGCTGGTTGTAGAATCCGTGTCTGAGGTTGCTGCACCCATTGTTCTACAATGGCTCGCGCTTCAGAAATTCCGACAGCGGCTTTGCCCAGTCGCTGATTGGTGGCAATGCGAACAAAGCCCAGGCAGACTTCGTTGGGGAGACCGATGAGTTCATCCCCGTTCAGACAAGCTTGCCACCACGTGACAGCACGTTGATGTTGCGGGGTATGGGGGTTGTAAGCATAAAGCAGCACGTTGAGGTCCGGCAGAATCATGATCCGAGTTCCCGCAAGGTCGTCTCATCATCCAGTTCATCAGCCAGATGATTCATGCTCATCGGTGTCAACTCAGGGGGAAAAGGCTCGGTAAACAACGGAGTCACCTGGACTTTGGCCCGCTCCGAACGGCTCAGGGCCCGGCGGATCGAACGATTCAGAACTTCCTTAAAGGACAGTCCCGTCTGACGAACTTCTTCCTTCAACAAAGCTTCCGTATCGGGGTCGATGGTCACTGTCGTTCTCACGTTAACATCATTACATCACATATATTGCTGTCAAGACAGCATAAATGAACCAGGAATACTATCCCGAAACCCTGATTTAACCGCAGGGGTGCTATCCATCGAACCTCTGCGTTCTCTCAGTGCCCTGTGATTTAAAAAAAATCAGAACCGAGCAGTGATGGAACCGTTGATACTGTGAATTTCGGTGTCGGCGCTGCCTTCGCCGGAATAGCTGAGCTCGGCGCTGAGCCAGTCGTTGAGGATGGCGTTGATGCCGGCTCCCGCCACGATGCTGTCGCGGGCCTGACTCGATCCGTTTACGGTGAAGGCACTGCCGACTCCCGCCGCAAACCGGGCGGTAGTAGCTCCCTGAGTGTCAAAGTATTCATGTCGCCAGCCAGCACTCAGAAATGGATTAAATTCGAAACCCGAAATCCGAAACTGATAAGAGGCGCGAGCGCCTACTGTTGAATAGAGACTATCACGGGTGCCGCTGGCGATGTTAAGTGGAGCTAGGCTGCCGGTTTCGGTGAAGCCTTCAGTCCAGAGGTGAGTGTAGCTCAGGCTGACTTCCGGGCCGAAGCGCAGGTTGCCCTTTTTGAACTCATACCCGAGCGTGCCACCCGCACTGAGTTCGGTGGCAGTAGTGTCGCCGCTGGCGACTCCGCCGAAGCCATTGCGGTCCGTTTCATACCAGTGATGGGCGCCACCGGCATTGGCTTCCAGATACACCGTATCGTTTCTCTCCCCTGTTACCGAAGAGAGAGGTGCCTGTGGCACCGGCATCCACCAGGTTCCCGTCACCCCGAAGCGGGCGGTATCGGCTCCGGCTTGCCCCCCATTATTTCCGAGGGTGGCGTCGGTGCGGTCATAGCCGCCGTAGATGCCAACGGCAGCAGTATCGGTGACGCGGTAGTCGGCACCGATCAGGACCGAGGCGGCATCGTAGTCGTAACCGGATCCGTTTACATCCCCATCATAATCCCCGAAGGTGCCACTACCGCTGACAAACATTCCTAGGCGAGGATCAGAATACACGGCAGGCTCCATCAGCTGGAGGCCGGTCGGGGCTATCGTGGAGGTGTCGGCAAGCAGTGACTTACTACGAAACTGACCGGATTCGTCGAACAGACTAAAGCCGCTGGTGTCGATACCGCCACCTGCTCCGTGGCGAATCGCGCGTAGTCGATTGCTCAGGCGCATCACGGCATTGCGGGTATTGGCAAAACTGAAGCCACTTAAAGCGGCCAGCTCATCGGGGTTGATCTCCTCGAATGCCGCTTCTAAATCCGTTCCAGGCAACCCGTTGAGGGCGTCGATCAATGATTCGAGGACCGGGTCACTGAAGTTGTCATCCAAGACAGTTGCAATGGCGATCAGTTCCGGGTCTCCTCCGGTGAAAGCATCTGAGGCAAAGCTCGTCTGCACGGCGGTAATGGTCAGGATGTAATCATCCGTAACGCTGGTGGTGAAGAGCAGTGCATTACCCAGACTGTTGACGACGCTGTCGAAGTCGCCGGTAATCGTGGCTGCATCGATCAGGGTAAAGGTATCGCCATTGCTTGGTGTGAAACCGAAGCTCAGTTCAGCCGTGCCAGCCAACTGAGCGGTGCCGGTCACGACAATCTGGTCATAATCCGTTCCTGCCGTCGTGCCGTTGATTTCAAACTGGGTCGTCGATCCGGCATTGAGAGTAAGCGAGCCAAGAGTCAAGGTGCCCGGGCTGTTGCCCGGTGCCAGGGTGCCGCCGGAGTTGACGGTAACACCTCCAGTAATGGTGCCGCTACCGCCCAGTGTCGCTCCATTGTTTACCGCCACTGCGGTATTACCGAGACTGCCGTTGATCTGAAGAATACCAGCATCAATGGCGGTCGCTCCGGTGTAGCTGTGGGTGCCTGTAAGCGTGAGTGTCCCGCTTCCCTGCTTCATGAAAGTGCCAGTTCCGGAAATATCTCCAGCGTAGGTGGAAGCCGAGGAGCGATTAAAAATGAGGTTGGCATTGTTGATGATATTACCGGCCAGGGCTCCGGCAGAGCCTCCATCGCCGACCTGCAGGATTCCCCCTGATATCGTGGTGGTGCCGGTATAGGTATTATCGCCGGAAAGGGTTGTCGTTCCCGTGCCGGATTTAGTCACGCTGCCGGTGCCGCTGATGACTCCGGAATAGGTGGTGTCTTCGTTATTGCCCCCAATAGTGATGGAAGTCGTGCCCAGGTCGAGAGTGCCCGTGCCTTCCAGTCCTCCCAGCGTAGCATCAATGCCGTTGACATCCAACCCGTCATCCACGTCGATGGAAACCGTGCTGTTCTGTAGTGCCAGGCTGTTACCAATCTGCAAGGTGCCTTCACTAATCGTTGTCGATCCGCTATAGGTGCTCGCCCCCGAGAACGTTACCGTGCCTGTGCCGGATTTGAGCACAGAACCCGATCCACTGGTATGGTCTTCGATCACCCCTTGGAAGGTGGAGTCATCACTGTTACCCACCGTCAAGGCCGTGCCGCCACTGGCATCACTGATCGCGATGGTGCCGCGGGAGCCACTGGCAAACTCGTTGATAATCAACTCCGCT
>JBCDJI010000019.1:0-66913 GCA_038748025.1 Verrucomicrobiota bacterium | reverse complement strand
GTTCAAAACGGATACTGCCAAGGCGCGAGAAAGGAGCATCCCTTCCATGGGGCTGTGACTGACGAGTAACGCGGGCAGAATCCGTTTTGAGCCCAACCCACAGGGCTGCGGTGCATTGAAGGCTTTCCGGCGTTACTCTTTTGACAGGTATGCTTCAGGATACCTGTCTGCATTCCTGCCTGGGAACACCCCCAAATTCCTCGCAGCAAATGCCAAGGTATTTCGCTGACACCACACTAGTTTTGCGGCGACGATGCCGGGTTTTGATAAAACCACCATAGCAGGAACAATCCCAAAGCCAGCCGGTACCATGCAAACGGGTTGAAGCTGTGAGTGCGGATGAAACCGAGCAGCCACTTGACGGCGATGAAGGCCACTACGGCTGATACCCAAAAACCGAGCCAGAACTGATCCATATCCTGAAAAGCGGCGGCACCGTCCTGCAGCCAGGATTCCAGCGCCAGATAGAATCCGGCGGCAAACATGGTCGGGATCCCGAGCAAAAAAGAAAATTCAGTGGACCGCATCCGTGAAACGCCCCAGAGCATGGCCATAATGATCGTGGCAGCGGAGCGTGAAGTGCCGGGAAAGACTCCGGCGATGACTTGTGCCACGCCTACCAGAGCCACAACACTCCATCCCAGATTTTCAGTCGGTGTGCAGCGGCTGAGCCGCCATTCCGATGCAAAAATCAGCAGGGCTCCGATGAAAACAGCCCAGGCCACGGGCAGAGGCTCTTCCGGCAGGCTGAAACCCAGCTTGCGCACGGTCAGACCCAGCACCACGGTTACTGCAAATCCTAAAGCCAGTTTCAGAAGGTAATCCCGCTGCTCTGGCTGATGAAAGTGAATGGTCAGGTCATAGAGCTTGCGCCAGTAAATGAGGACCACCGCCGAAACGGCACCGGATTGGATACCGACATTGAACAATTCCGACCGCGGATCGTTCAGAAAGTACTGCACCAGAATCAGGTGTCCGGTGGACGATATCGGGAGAAACTCGGTAATTCCCTCCACCACACCGTGAATTATGGTCAGTAGCCATTCGGGCATGTTGGACACACTGGCGGGACAGAGTCAGGAACCAAGCAAAATATACCGACGGTGTGACCTGGAGATTTTTTCAGTGTGCATTTCACAGCAAGCCGCTAGACCATATATGTATCATTATGGAAAAACCTCAGTTTACTTCTCAGCGACTCAAGCGTGCGATTGGTCGGATGCAGAAAGCCCGCATTCTGGTCATCGGCGACCTGATGCTGGATAAATTCATTCGCGGCATGGTCAGCCGAATTTCTCAGGAAGCGCCGATTCCGGTGGTGCACGTGACTGAGGAGGAAAAATTTGCCGGCGGTGCGGCGAATGTAGCCCGTAATTTATCTGAATTTGGAGTGAACTGCGGTGTTTGCGGAGTAATCGGGAAGGATGCGAACGGCCAGGAATTGATCTCCCTGCTTAAGCGGCAGAATATTGCCACCCATGGACTGTTCATCGAAGGCCATCAGCATACGATAGTGAAGGAACGGATTATTGCCCGCCAGCAGCAGGTGGTGCGGGTGGATTATGAAAAACCGGTCAAGCTCACCAGTGCACAGCTGGATCGCATGTTTAAATTTCTAGCGCGTGAAATTCCCAGATATGATGCCGTTATTGTGGAAGACTACGGTAAGGGAACCATTACCCAGGAAGTTTTTGATGAGATTGCTGAAATTTGCAAGAAAACGGAGAAAATCATCACGGTTGATCCCAATCCGCGCAATCCACTGACATTTCATGACGTGACCGCGGTCAAGCCCAACCGGCTGGAAGCCTTTCTCTCCGCTCATAAGGAAGATCAGGGAGGACTGGACGCAGTGCGTGAGGTTGGAGAATTTCTGATGGAGCGCTGGGTGACCGATCATCTGCTCATCACCCTAGGTGATCAGGGCATGTTGTTGTTTGATCGCAAGCAAGGGGCCTATCATACGCCGACCCGTGCGATGGAAGTTTATGATGTTTCCGGTGCCGGTGATACGGTCATCGCGATTTATACGGCAGCATTGGTAGCCAAGCTGGCGCCTCACGAGGCGGCTGAGCTGGCCAATCATGCGGCTGGCATTGTCGTCGCCAAGTCCGGCACGGCCACCGTGAAAGCCGAAGAACTCATCGAAAGCTTTGAGGATGAAGGCTATTTTTCTTGATCGTGACGACACGTTGATCCGAAACGTGCCGTATCTGGGAGACCCTTCCCGGGTAGAACTCTGTCCCGGTGCAGCGGAAGCGGTTCATGCCTGGCAGGCAGCGGGTTGGCTGCTGGTGATGGTTTCCAATCAGTCCGGGGTAGGACGTGGACTGATTACCAAGGAGCAGGTCGCCTCCGTGAACCGGGAGACCTACCGTCAGCTGAGGGTGAAGGGATTCGATGCTGAATATTTCTGTTATGCGGCCCCCGGAGATCCTTACGGCTCTGAAGAACGTAAGCCCTCTCCCATCATGTTGCAGCGTGCCGCTCAAGAGATGGCGATTGATCTGGCGGCGTCCTACATGATCGGTGATAAGGAAATAGACGTGGAGTGCGGTCACCGTGCCGGCTGCCGGTCCGTGCTGGTATTGACTGGAAATGCCGGGGAAGGTCAGCGGCGTGCTCGCGAACGGGCTGACTTCACGGCCGAGCATTTGGGTGTGGCAGCAGAATGGGTTCTGCAACAACCCGTTGCCCAGGAGTAAGCGGATGAAAGTGCTCGTCGTCATTCCTGCGCGATACGCATCCACCCGTTTTCCGGGGAAGATGCTGGTGCCGGTGGCAGGCAGGCCGCTCATTTTGTATGCCTGGCAGAATGCCAGGCAATCCATGCGAGTGGACCGGGTGGTGGTGGCCACCGACGATGAGCGGATTGCCCGGATTATCCGTGCTGCAGGCGGAGAGGCGATGATGACGGATCCGGCACTGCCGACCGGCACTGACCGTATTGCGGCAGCACTGGGAGATCAAATGAATGCCTACGATTACATTATTAATCTGCAGGGTGATGAGCCGCTTTTCCCGGCGGAGGAGATGGATCGTTTCATTGGTGAGCTGGACGGATCACCGGTGGCAACACTGGCCCGGCCTATGGATGCAGCGGAGGATATCAGTGATCCGAATGTCGTCAAAGTGGTGACCGGAGTCCGCGGGCATGCACTCTATTTTTCCCGGCTCCCGATTCCCCATGAGCGGGACCGGACGGATCGGGGAGAAGCATATTTACATCATCTTGGAATTTATGCCTACCAGCCGGATGCGCTTAAACGGCTGCTTTCTTTGCCGCCCGGACGCCTGGAAATGCGGGAGAAGCTGGAACAGCTGCGTGCGCTGGAAAATGGTATGGCAATCCAGGTGGTGCGCACGTCGCTGCACAGTATCGGGGTGGATGTCCCGGAAGATGTAAAACGAGTGGAATCCCTGCTTTCAAAAGCAGATGAACCCCGCTAGAACTTCAAATGCCGTCCGCGTGCCGGCAGACATTCTGGATAGCTAGACAGGACAATTTGATGAAATATATTTTTGTAACAGGCGGGGTGGTGAGCTCTTTAGGAAAAGGGCTGACCGCAGCGTCACTCGGGACGCTGCTGGAACGGCGCGGATTGAGAGTCGCGCTGCAAAAGTTTGACCCGTATCTGAACGTCGACCCCGGGACGATGAATCCCTTTCAGCACGGTGAAGTCTATGTGCTGGCGGACGGTGCGGAAACGGATCTCGACCTGGGTCACTATGAACGGTTTACCAATGGCGATCTCACCCGCCATAACAACCTGACGACCGGCCAGATTTATGAGGAGGTGCTGCGCAAGGAACGTAAAGGTGATTACCTGGGCGCGACGGTGCAAGTCATTCCGCATGTGACCGACGAGATCAAGCAGCGTATCCGTGAGACCGGCAGGAATTGCGACTGCGATGTGCTGATTACCGAGATCGGCGGCACAACGGGAGATATTGAAGGCCTACCATTTCTGGAAGCGTTGCGGCAGTTTGCATTGGAAGCCGGACCCAATAACTGCCTCTTCATTCACGTCACCCTGCTGCCCTATATCAAGGCAGCCAGTGAATTGAAGACCAAACCCACCCAGCAGAGTGTTGCCAAACTGCGTGAAATCGGGATCCAGCCGCAGATTCTTGTCTGCCGCACCGAACATCCGATGGAAGCCGGCATGCGTGAGAAGATCTCGCTCTTCTGTAATGTTCCGAAAGGGTCCGTGATCGAGGAACAAGACGTGGCTTACACGATCTATGAAGTGCCGCTCATGCTCAAACGCGAAGGAGTGGATGACCTGGCCTGCCAGTATCTTAATCTGGATCTGCCGCCCGCGGACATGTCTGACTGGGAAGTGATGGTCAATCGCATCATTGCTCCCAAAAAACATATCACGATCGGTGTGGTCGGGAAATACATCGAACATCAGGACGCTTACAAGAGTATCTACGAAGCACTGACTCATGCCGGCGCGGCGGAGGATGTCGGGGTGCAGATCATGCGGCTGGATGCTGAAGATATCGAAAAAGAGGGGGCGGAAAAATTTCTTACCGGAATCCACGGTGTGCTGGTGCCGGGTGGATTCGGAAATCGCGGAATCGAAGGAAAAGTGGCTGCCGCCCGTTTTGCACGTGAAAGCAAGACACCTTATCTTGGATTATGTCTGGGCATGCAGATCGCGGTCATTGAATTTGCCCGTCATGTCTGCAACCTGCTTGAGGCGCATAGTATGGAATTTGAAGAAGGCACACCGCATCCGGTGATTTCACTGCTGGATGAACAGCAGCAAGTGACCACCAAAGGAGGCACCATGCGGCTGGGTGACAGCGCCTGTGTGCTGATGCCTGGCACTAAAACTCTGGAAGCTTACGGACAGGACAAAATCATTGAACGCCATCGCCACCGTTTCGAATTCAACGGTGCCTACCGCGAGACCCTGGAGAAGGGCGGATTGCGTGTCGCGGGTGAATATGAGGGACGTGATCTGGTCGAGATTGTTGAAGTGGCGGATCATCCCTGGTATGTCGCCTGTCAGTTTCACCCCGAATTCAAATCCAAACCCGGGAAGCCGCATCCGTTGTTTCGCGATTTTTTGAGAGCTGCTGTTGCCAATGCCAAAGCGTCGAAATAAGTTCCTGCTCATTGCCGGTCCATGTGTGCTGCAGGAAAAGCGGCAGGCTCTGACCATCGCCCGTAAGGTCAAATCCCTCGCTGAGGAGCTGGGCTGGAAGTATATTTTCAAAGCCTCTTACGATAAAGCCAACCGCACTTCCGGGGATGCCAAGCGCGGTCCCGGCTTGCTGAAAGGATTGGAGATGTTGGATCAGATCCGCAGGCAGGCGCAGGTTCCGGTTATTACGGACGTGCATTCGGCAGATGAAGCGAAGGCCGCCGGAGCCATTGTTGACATGCTGCAGATTCCTGCTTTTCTGTGTCGCCAGACCGATCTGCTGCTGGCAGCCGCCGGGACCGGCAAACCGGTCAGTGTCAAGAAAGGTCAGTTTCTGGCACCCGGGGATGTGGATGCGGTTGCCCGCAAGCTGGTGAAGTCCGGTTGCAAAGACTACTGGATTACCGAGCGGGGCAGCACATTCGGTTATCATAATCTGGTGGTCGATATGCGTGGGCTGGCCTGGATGCGGCAAGCTGGACATCGTGTCATCTTTGATGCCACCCATTCGGTACAACGCCCGGGAGGGGAAGGCAGCAGCACGGGCGGCGACGGAGCCATGGCTCCGGTACTGGCACGAGCGGCAGTAGCAGCCGGGGTGGATGGACTATTTATGGAAACACACCCGAATCCGGAGTTGTCTCCCTCCGACGGGCCGAATATGATTCCGCTTGCGCGATTGCCCAAGATTTTGCGACAAATAGCCAAGATTCATGATGTTGTCTAAATTCAGAATGCCACGAGTACTGGTCCTGACCGCTTTGATGCTGGGCGGTCTGGTAGTATTTGCGGTAGCGGATGCCGAGTTTTCGGTCGGTGCTATTGTGAAAAAGTTCGAACTGCCCCAGCGGGATGATGACGGCAAGCTGACCCTGACCATCTTCGGTCGAGAGGCCACGGTCATCAGTGCCAACCGGATTAAAGTGGATGGTCTCAGGATTGATATCTTCAGTGGCGATCAGGTGGAGACTGTCATTACGGCAGCATCCAGCGACTACTGGCGCAAGGAAGAGCGCCTGACGACCGAGAGCGGGGTGGAAGTGCAACATCCGAATTTTAAACTGACCGCTGAGGAAATGAACTGGGAACTGGAGTCCTCACGCGGAGATTTCAAGGACAATGTGCAGTTGAAAATTAAACGAGCACCACAGGAAGATCCCTCTTAAGTTATGAAGATGCACTTACGAAACGTATTACTACAGAAAACGACCGGGTGGCTGCCCGTGCTGGCTGCAATACTTGGTATGATGCTTACGATGATTCCTGCCAAGGTTCATGCGCAGGACAGTGAAGGTATCCAGGCAGATGCAGGTACGGTTGTGACCAGTAATCGTTTCCGGCTGGATCTTTCCAAAAAAGAAGGAGTATTTGCCGGTGGCGTGCGCGTGGTTGACCCGGATTTTGAACTGACCGCTGAAGAGCTCATTGCTTACTTTGATGACAAGAACCAGGTGGAGCGACTGGTAGCCCGCGGCAAGGTGGAAATCCAGCAGGGCACTGAACGTTCCGCCACCTGCCGGGAAGCGGAATATTCCGTTACCGAGAAAAGTCTCAAACTCAATGGCGATCCGGTGGTCACCCAGGATGGCAATGAGATTACCGGCACCATCATCAAAATTTTTCCGGAAGGCGACCGGATGGAAGTGGATGGCCGCAGCAAGGTCGAGTTCTTCCTGGATTGATCCTCCATGTCCGAAGTTATCAAGGCAGAAAAGCTCGTCAAAGTGTATGGTGAGCGCGCCGTGGTTGATGGTGTCACTCTCAGTGTGGATGCCGGAGAAGTGGTCGGTCTCTTGGGCCCGAACGGTGCTGGTAAAACCACCACTTTCCAGATGATTGTCGGTATGGTGCGCCCGACCGAGGGAGAAATCTATCTGGGGGGTGAACCGGTTGGCGGCATGCCGATGTATCGTCGTGCGCGGCGTGGTATTGGCTATCTGCCCCAGGAGGAATCCATTTTTCGCCGCATGAGTGTGGAGGAGAATCTGATGGCTATCCTCGAGACCTTGCCGATTCCGCAGGAAGACCAGGAACAGCGCTGTGAGGATTTGCTGGTGGAACTGGGCGTGGACCACATCCGTCAGAATAAGGCTTACACGCTTTCCGGCGGGGAAAAACGTCGCCTGACCATTGCCCGCTGTCTGGCTACTGAGCCGTCCATTCTGCTACTGGACGAACCTTTCAGCGGGGTGGATCCGATCGCCGTGCAGGACATCCAGCAGATCGTGCAACTGCTGAGCCGCAAGGGTCTGGCGGTTCTGATCACCGACCATAATGTGCGCGAAACCCTCAGTGTAGTTCACCGCGCCTATCTGATCTGCGAGGGAAAGGTGGAGGTGGAAGGCACCAGCGAATCGCTGGTCAATGACCCGATCGCCCGCGAGCTGTATCTGGGTGCGCGGTTCAATATGTGATGTAACAGCCGAGCTGAAACTCACCTGTCGGGAACCAGCACGTCCTGATCTGGCATATGCCGCCGGAACTTTAACATCTTACTCGAATGTCAGATAAATAGGATCCGTTGCCAGTCCGCTGGGAAGATCATTTTGGGCAGGGTCGATGACTGCCGCCGTGATGCCGAGCGGGACCTTGTCTTCATCGATGCTGAAGGGCATGTCGGGATGGGCTTTAAAGTCGTAACGCTCAATACCGCTGAAATCGAAGCGGGAGGAGATATCCATGGGACTACCCGTCAGGGTGATGTCCGCAAACTGGAATTCAACGGCATTGTTTGCCGGGAACGGTTGGCGCGTCAGGTTCTGGAGCTGATCTGCCAGATCCCGGCTGTAGGCGCGGACGGGCTGGATGAAGCCCTTGGCCACTACCACGCGGACACGCAGGCCGGGCTTACCGTGGATCCGGATTTGCGGGCCGCCGGTAGAATACGAACCGCTCTCGCCGGGGCGTTTGCTGTTGGCGGTCAGCTCAACGCTAACGTTGCCCGGCTGCTCGGTTGCAATGCCGTGGCTGCCCGCCTGGGTGCCGGCGGCAAAGAGGGTTCCGCTGGCCTTGGAACCATCCGCGAAAATCACCTCGAATGTGGATCCGATCAATTCTGCACCGGAAACGCCGCCCACATCCCAGTGCGGTTCACTGCTTTCATCGAGGGGCGCTTTCTGCGTGCCGGCGATGGAATTCGGATCCATATCGATTGAGAAACCCAGGGTTTCACCGGGGTTGAAGCCGTTTTCATGGTCAGGATTGAACCGGATAACCAGTTGCTCATAGCCGCGAGCACCACCATCGCCGATGTAATGCGACGATTTTTCCCCAGCATGGGTTTCGACTCCTGTCGATTGATTGCGGTTGATCTGCAGTGGTTTGGCGACGCTGTCACCTGCCAGGCCTTCAGGATCAAAAACGGTATCCGGGAAGAGTGCATGCGTGACATCCAGCTGAAAGCTGATGATATCTTTGCTCCCGGTATTGGTCAGCAGGAACGAGTTCTTACCATAGTTCGATTTCTGAATGTCAGAAACCTTCCGCATAATTTCCAAAACAGCCGTTCCTGTTTCAGCTGGTATCGCAAATGGCGTGATGAGCAGATAGAGTGTCACGCTGAGGAAACGTAAATGAGTTATCATCGTTCGGAACAATGCAGTGCTGTCTTGATCTGAGTATAAGCTGAAATGGAAGATCGGGAATGGACCATCATGCTACCGGCCCGCGATTGTGTTGTTCGGCTTTGATCAGGTTTTCAGGGTCCATAAGTTGTTCCAGCAGTTTATCGTTGGTATTGCGAAAGCGCTTGACGATGGTTTCGGTTAACTGCAGGGCGAAGTCGGCAGCCAGTTCCGGTTTTTCCTGGATGAAATAGCGGAATTTTTCGTTGGAGATTTCCAGCGTCCGTACGGGTGTCAGGGTTTTCACGCTGGCGGTGGCAAGGCCCGGGTCGAACAGATTCATTTCTCCGAAGAACTGTCCGGCGCACAGATTTCCCAGGACCAGGGGCTTGCCGGCAGAGGAATGGTGAAATACTTCCACTTCACCGGCAAAGATCATATAAAAAGTGCTCTGTAATTTTCCTTCATCGACCAGCAACGTTTCCGGATCATAGTTTTTTTCGACAAAGAACAGATCCAGCAGCTGGATGAAGGAACGGTCGAAACCCCGAAACAGGGACATGCGGCTGATCTCGCTAAAGGCAATACTCATGGGATAGATTGGATTGAAAACTATTGGTTTATAAATACACTATCGGCTTAGTTCATGAATGCCAAAAGGATTTTTTACACCGGTCATGTTCAGGGGGTCGGGTTCCGATTCTCGGTAAAGCAGATTGTCGCCGGGTTTGATATTTGTGGCACGGTCCGGAATCTGCCGGACGGTCGGGTGGAATTGTTTGTACAGGGTGATGTCGGTGAGGTAAATGACCTGATTTCGGAAGTCGATCAAAGTCATTTGAACGGATTTATCAAGCAAAGAGAAGAGACGGAGGTCGCACCGGATCCTGCTATCAGAGGATTCAGCATACTTCGATGAATGCGGAAGAAAAAACACTTGCGGTCGAGGTGCGTGGCTTGACGAAACGGTTCAAGTTGAACTGGCGACGTGGGGCATTGCTGGCGCTTGACAGCCTGGACATGCAGGTGGAACAGGGACAGATCTTCGGGCTGCTGGGACCCAACGGATCCGGTAAGAGCACTACCATGAAGTGTCTGCTGGGGCTGGTGCAGCCAACGGAAGGATCAGCCAGGATCTTAGGTTATGATTCCGGCTCGATGGAAGCGCGCAACCGGGTCGGCTTCCTGCCGGAGAACCCCTATTTTCCTTCGTTCCTCAATGGTTACGAAGTGTTACGTTACTATGGCGGTTTGTCCGGCATTACCGGAAAAGCCCTGAAAGAGCGCTCAGATGAATTACTCGAGCTGGTTTCGCTGACTCATGCAGCTGCGCGACCGCTCCGCACGTATTCCAAAGGGATGCTGCAGCGGATCGGGTTGGCGCAGGCATTGCTGCATGATCCGCAGGTTCTGTTTCTGGATGAACCGACCGCCGGCGTCGATCCTATCGGATCACGTCAGATGCGGGATCTGATGATCCGGTTGCGGGATGAAGGCAAGACGGTCGTCTTTTCCTCACACCTGCTGGAACAGGTAGAGGAGATTTCCGACCGGGTAGTCATTTTGCACCAGGGGCAGAAACTTTGCGAAGGCTCACTGGAAGAGCTGCTGGAGTTGCCGGATGCCATTGAAATTCAGGTGACGGATGCAGATCAGGCTTCAGAGAATGAGATTCGTGAGGTATTAACCCGGGCGGGAATCAAGAACGTTGTGATCCGGCGACCCCGGCTATCGCTGGAAGCATTTTTTATCAGGAAGGTCATGCGCTGATATGAACGGGTTGTCAGGCATTGCACTACGGATCACAACGATTGCGAAAAATACATTGATTGAGTCGCTGCGGCAACGCGTGCTGCTGGTGCTGCTGCTGTTCGGGCTGGTGTTGACCGGTGCGTCTTTGTATTTCACCCATTTCACGTTTATTGATGAATTCAAGTTTCTGAAGGATATCGGTTCAGCTGCCATCAGTGTTACCGGACTCTTGGTAGCGATGATCGGGGCAGCGCAGTTGATTCCCGCTGAAATCGAACGGCGCACAATTTATACGGTGCTGAGCAAGCCGGTGCGTCGTTTTGAATTTCTGCTCGGCAAATACTTCGGGTTACTGGCGTTGTTAACCATCATGCTGGCAATCATGTCTGGCATGTTTGGCGTAGTGATGTTCATCAAGGAGACCATGGAAGTGCAGGAAATCATGCTGCAGGTTCAGAACGGCTTGCCTGATGAAGGGCAGGCCGAAATGATCGAAAAGATCAGGCAGCAGTCGCGGGATGCCGGGATGTTACAGGCGTTATTGCTGATCTGGATGAAGCTGGCGCTGGTAGCGGGCATTGCGGTAACACTCTCCACGATGGCAACTTCAACCGTGTTTATCGTGTTTTCGACGCTGGTGGTATATTTCATCGGCCACCTGCAGGCAACCGCCCGGCAGGTATGGCTGGAAGAAGGGACGGGCAGTCTGTTCGAAAAGTGTGTACTATTGTTAGTCAGTTTGATTGTTCCGGATTTTCAATCTTATAGTATCATTGATGAAATCCTGGCCGGGAATGTGGTCCATTGGAGTTATGTGCTGGAAATTGCCGGATATTCGCTGTGCTATGCAGCTGTTATTCTCGCCATGGGTGGTCTGATCTTCAAGGAACGCGAGCTTTGAAATCATTCGGTATGGCGCTGATTCTGTTGCTGGTCTGGGCAGGTATCAAACTTCCCTGGGAAGGACGTATCAGTGCCGAGCGGTCAAAGATTATCTACGGTAGTGACATCCCAATCACTTTTGAATTGCGAGAGACCATCGGACAGGAACTGTCCTTAGCCGCTCTGGGCGGGTTTCGAGCTATTGTAGCCAATTTCCTATGGATCTCTGTCACTCAAGCATGGGAGGATCAGACTTGGACGCGAGTGCGCACGCTGGCGGACTTTGCGGTAACACTTCAACCACGAGTGCTCTTTTTCTGGGAGAATGGTGCCTGGCATCTGGCCTGGAATGCCAGTGTTTCAGTGGCCAAGTATGCCGAGGAAGGCAAGAGCGAAGAGCGCAAGCAATTTGAGTCGCGCAAGTGGATTAATACCGGGATTGATATGCTGGAGCGCGGCATTCGGGCTAACCCCGAGAAGTACGGGCTGTATCTGCGCCTGGCAGAGCTGTATTGGCAGCGACTGGAGGATTATGAGATGTCCGCCCAATATTATCGCCTGGCACTGGAATGCGAAGGAGCGCCATCCTACACGGATCGTTTTGTTGGCTATGCTTTAGAGAAGGCCGGGAAATATCAGCAATCGCTGGCACACTGGGAAAGTCTGGCATCTGCTCCGGATTTCCAGCAACGCCGAAAATCCCATCAGCAGAAAGTGATGGAAAATCTTGAAAAACTCAGCCGGATCGTCGCGGAAGGTAATTCACCGCAACCTCAGAATAAATAAGCAGGCTAGCGCATGGATGATTGAGTGGGCCGCAAGTGCTTGTGCCCATGACGGGAAGTCTTACGACATTCTTTGACTCGATCAACCGAGATCCAACGAAAGAGATTTGAAATCTATCCTGAATGCACTCATCGTGCATGCTTTTCTCATCCTGCCTTTTCCCTTGTGAGTGAGAATGTTCTCCCGACATCCTGTGCGGTCGGGAGGATTTCTTGCCATTGCTCATGCATTCTATCAAACTAAAAATGCTCTAAGCTTCTTCCGCCTCATGCGGATGATCTTACTTGCACAATGGAATGGGTGTTTTACTGGCAAGATCTTCTGCGAAGAACCGCATCCTGTATCGAAAGGGTTATTGCTTCAAAAACCCGGCAATGGATTCCATCGCCGAAGCGATTTCATCCCGGCAGTGACGGTAGATCTGTTCGGATTGACCGATAGGGTCGCTGATGTCGCGATGAAGCAGTGTTTCATCTTCAATGAAATGTCTGACCAGATAGGTCTTATCCGCCGCTTCCGGATACATCATCAGGATGGCATCCAGATGTCCATAGGTCATGACGAAGAGGTAATCGGCGGACGCCACCAGTTCCCGCGTTAGCGGACAGCTGCGCTGCGCTGTGATATCGATTCCCAGATCCTTCATGGCTGTTACTGAATGGGTGCTGGGGGGCATGCCCGTGGTGGCGGCGATTCCGGCCGAACTGACTTTGATGTTGGAGTCTTCTCCCAGTTCATGCTGGAGCAGACCTTCAGCCATGGGGCTGCGGCAGATGTTTCCGGTGCAGACAAAGATAACGTGTTTCATGAACTAGCGGGAAGTATAAGAAGGGATCGGGAACTTGTGAACACGCATTTTAGGCTTTTCCTTATTCTTTTACTGCCGAATCAGCAGCTGCTTCCTGACGCATCAGGTCGAACTCAATCAGTGTCGGAACGTCACGGCGCTGATTGCTGATGGCCTGAATCATGTCAACGGCAGCCTGCAGGGTAATATCAGTCTGCTGGAGAATAAGCATTATATCTTGATTCCGCGTTATGGTGGCGTCCTTTTGCTGCTGACGGGATTTGATGATGAAGGGCTCCTGAATCTGCGTTTTGGGAGATTTACGAAAACCTTCCAGGAAAACTTCCACCTCCTGTTGCGGGCTGACTGGGATTTTGATATCGGGGTGCAACTTGCGTCCGATCATGTCTGTGCCGTCGGCCAGAGTCACCCGCGTGGAAGCCAGCCGCAGGTAACGTCCGGAAGAGAGTTTCGTTTCAGTATAAAGCCCTCCTTCGGCTGCGGTGGGTTGTCCGATGATCAGCGCATTACATTGCTCCTTGAGCAGGTAAGCTAATGCTTCTCCTGCACCCCGTGTGTAGTTATTGGTCAGCACAATAATCGGGAATTGACGCTCAATGCCCAGTGGCTGCTGCTCGGAACGGAAGATTCTCTGTGGTCGGGCCAGGTCCTGAATGCTGAAAAGCGGAGTGCCGGGATTCGTGAAGAGTCCGGCCGCCATGGCAGCACCTTCAAAATTATTTCCATCGCGGAAAAAGCGTAGATCAATGATCAGCCCGGGGGAGGGAGCGCTGCGCCAGACCGGCCATTGCCGGATCAACGCCCGATTAGCCCCGGTTCCCAGACGGTTTGGCCGCCAGTATGCAATATCATACAGCAGAGTCTCGACAACGTTACGGGAACCGCGAAACGGACTGAGCACCGCGTCCATACTGAGTCGCACATAGTGGTCACTGGCACTGAAGATTTGCTCGAGTGAGTCCTGATTGAGCTTTTCCACCAGTATAGTGGAAGGTTCCAGATAACCGGTGCGCAGCAGATCGATTATTTCTTCAACCTCGTTTTCCTGTGGTTTAAGATGTTGTTGCAGTCGCGGGGGCGGTGAGGTGACAAGACGCGGGGGAATGGCCGGCAGTTCTGTAACGTCAGACGGATCTTTATCAGCGACCGGAGAGATCACTTCCGGTTTGATACGGTCCAGGTAAGGGGTGTGGTAGAGCAGGAAGTAAGTGACCGCTCCACCGAGAATCATCGTCATCAGCCCGGCTGAACAAATCATGACCACCCGCGAGGATGAAACCGCCTGGTCTGGCGGGAGGGGCTGTGTAAATCGTCCTAGCGGGGAGAGTGGCACGGCGGATGGTTACAGGGCCCGATGGCCAATGTCTTTGCGGTACTGGGCATCCGGGAAGGAAATTTTCCCGATACCGGCATAGGCTTGACCGCGGGCATCATGCAACGTGGGGCCGATACCGGTGACCGCAAGGACGCGACCGCCGGCAGTAACCGGTGCATCTGGGGATCCACTGGTTCCGGCGTGGAATAGGAACTGGTCTTCGGACTCCACCTTATCCAGACCGGAAATGATATCTCCGGTTCGGGGTTGATCCGGATACCCTGGCGAGGCCATTACCACGGTCATGGCAGATTGGGGTTTCACTTTAAAATCAATCGAACTCAGCGCACCGTTGACCGTGGCCAGCAGGATGTCGAGCAGTGGTGTTTCCAGTAGCGGCAGCAGCACCTGCGTTTCGGGATCACCAAAGCGGGCATTGAACTCCAGCACTTTGGGGCCTTGAGCCGTGAGCATCAGGCCACCATACAGCACTCCCTGGTAGCGGATACCCTTTTCCCGGAAGGCTGCCAGCAGTGGTTTAAAAACGCTCTCCGTGACACTTTCCAGCAGTTCGGCGTCGACTGCCGGTGCCGGGGCATAGGCACCCATACCGCCGGTATTCGGGCCCTGATCCCCGTCAAAAATTCTTTTATGATCTTGCGACGGGGAGAAAAACACCAGATCGGTGCCATCGGTGACAGCGTGGATCGATGCTTCCTGACCATCGAGAAATTCTTCAATCAGGACCTGATGACCGGCATCGCCGAACTGACGGTCTTGCATAATCAAGTGGATGGCCTGAGCCGCCTCTTCCCGGGTCTGGCAGATCAGTACTCCTTTCCCGGCCGCCAGTCCATCGGCTTTGACCACCAGCGGCAGTTCTGCCGTGACAACATATTCCAATGCAGGTTTGGCATCTGTGAAGGCTGCAGATTCTGCGGTAGGAATTTTAGCCAGATTCATCAGGTTCTTGGTAAAGACTTTGCTGCCTTCCAGTTGAGCGGCCTGCTTGTCAGGTCCAAAAGCTTTCAGTCCCAGTTCATACAGCCGGTCTACCAGTCCCAGACACAATGGAGCTTCCGGGCCAACCACCGTCAGATCGGGCTGCTCGGCCTCCGCCCAAGCAGCGATTGAGTCGAGATCGGTAGCAGCCATGTCGAGGTTGGTGCCGATACGGGCAGTGCCTGCATTACCGGGTGCAAAGTAAAGTTCACTGACACGGCTGTCCTTTTGCAGGCTCCAGCCGATCGCGTGCTCACGCCCGCCATTTCCAACAATAAGTATTTTCATGGCGATTCTAAGATCAACAGGGTGGGTTCCGTCGGGAGTTCATTTTTACGAAAAACAAATTCAGAGGCGGAAACATATCGGTAAGGTCGGTCGGTAATATTGAGATCAGTGAACGCGCGGAAATTGAGGTCTCGGGATTTAGAGGTTTTATAGGCAACTGGAACGATCCATTTGGGTTTGAGGGAATCTGTGATTTTCCACAGATCCAGTTCACTCAGGATTGGATTGCCGATAGGCAGGAAAAGAACATCCACTCTACCGATTTGTTGTCGCTCTTTAAAGGAGAGGGTATGCCCGATAGCGCCGAGGTGACAGTAGCGAACACCATCCAGCATGAAGGAATAAACGGTGTTGCCACCGAGTTTACGCCCCTGCTCATTATCACGGTAGGTGCGGGTTCCGCGGAAGGTCAGGCCGTTGGCATTATTGAGTCCGACTCCCGCCAGCGAGCGGAAAACCTGAGGCAGTCCGAAGAGTTCTTTACCACCGGAAAAATCTGCTGACTCGCAACTGATCAGCACAATGTCGGCTGGCAGCGCATTCGGGAAGGTATAGTCAAAGATGCCGGTACTGAAGGGATTGAGTGCAATCCGGATGCCACTCTCAGATGTCAGATAGACGAAGGCATGACCATACCACTGAAATACAGTGCCGGTCCATTCAGAGGGCGTTTCGCTGTCGTCACCGGTCTGGTTCTGAGCGTGCACAGGCACCCCGGGAAGCAAGCAGAGCAATAGGCTCAAAATCAAAATGGGTACCTTCATAGGTGAATCCGTTCACGTTCTCGAAAAGCAAGGCAGGGTGCAACGAAAAAGATTCCGAAATAGCAATACTTCTAACGCGGTTGGGACGAATGGAGGAGGTGTTGATTCAAAAATACGGCATTCATAGCGTCGCGATAGACCATTTTCCAGTCAGGGTGATCCATGGCTGTCCGGGTCAGCTTTTCATCGGCCTGCAGAATCAGGCTGTCGACCTGGAGCTGTTGCAGCGTCTGGTTCCAGCCGGACTCTGCATTGCGGATAGGGAGGTATTCATCAAAAATCAGATCGTCGCCATAGTAGTCGGCACGATCATCCAGATAGATCTTCATCTTCGGATAAAAGTGATAAGTTAATCCGCCGCCGAGATTCTCGGTATTGTAGGGTCTGCGGATGGGAGGATTGAGGTTGCGAATGAAGTCTACCGTGCCGCGACTGAGATAACCGGATCCCACGTGGCTGCCGAACCAGCCGGGTTGGATCAGCGCCGCTCCGATCCAGACCGCTCCCACAACGGCAGCTGTGATAAGCCAGATTCGGAGCTGGCGGGCATGTTCCAGTGAAAACTGGCAGGCATTGACAAAACGTCTTCCCAGTTTCGGCTCCAGATTAGCGCAGAGCAGGACTCCGACCACGGGGATGCAGACGAGGGTAAAGAGATTGATGTGCCGGACGGAGGTGAAAGCAAAATGGAGAAAAAAGACCAGATAGATCCGTTGCGGCCAGGTGACCTGACCGCGTTTAAAAAACAACAGGAACAGCAGCCCGATCAGCAGCACCTCAAACAGAAGCAAATGAATATTGGAGCCGTCCAGTTGCGGTGCAGCAAACTCACTCCAGATGGCCAGGCATTCCAGATTGACTGCGTGAACAATGTGCAAGTGCAGTGTAATGCCGAACGGATTCAGCAGGCTGACGACGCCGCAACCCAGTCCCCAGGGAATGATAAACAGAAATTTTTTGAGCGCATCCAGGTCTTTCTCCCACCACGCCTGTACGCACAGACCCAGACAGGTCAGGAACATCAGGATCAGCCCGACCACAAAGCCTCCATGAAAATTACACCAGCAGAACATGGCAACCGCCAGCGGCCACAGGGATACAGGCTCTTTTTTAAGTGTAAAGTCATGCAGGCGGTCCATGAAATACAGAAAGAACAGGTAAGTGATGACGTGCGGGCGGGCCAGGCTGTGCCAGGAGAGGATCAGGTAGGCAACGACGGTCAACAGTATGGCCAGGATGGGATGGCATCCTTGTTTCAGCAGGATCCGCAGCAAATAGACGAAGATACAGGCAAAAAGGAAGCTCATTACCGCGCTGAAGAGCGGCACGCCGCCAGCGTTTTCCAGCAGAGCAGCGCACGCCTGAAAGAGCCATTCGAATTGCACCCAGGGCTGGTCACCTGCCGGTCGCCACAGGAATGGATCATTATCCAGTACGCCGCCTTTGTCTAATATCAGTTCGCCCGTCTTGAGGTGCCAGCCGATGCCCGGATCTTCCAGCAGGCTTTGCGGCATCAGCAGCGTAATCGCGGCATGCAGCGCAAAAATCAGAATACTGAGTGAAATGTAGTGCCTTGGATCCATCGGTTCTTATTACATCCTATTGACAGGGAAATTCAATCAGCACAACAGCGGAAATGGGTCAGATGGGCTACTGAATTTCTTTGCTTCCGCACTGATAATACTGTGCACCGAACGGAACCCAGCGGAGACAGGTTTCCAAAGCAAAAAACCGTGTTGAATGGAATGGAAAAAAAACGATGTAGCGACCGTCTCGGACCGCAAAGCCAGCGGCCTGTAACAGTGATCGGATTTTCGTTTTTGGCAGCAATACCGCATCCTCGTCAAAGGCACAATTTTTAACCGAAAGTTGTGTCAGCGGATTCCAGGGATTATGTTCAAAAATACATAAGAGAGCCCCGGGTTTGAGTTTGGATTTAGCCTCATGGAGAAAGGTATTCCACTCTGCGGGTGGAACATGGTGCATCACATTGATTGTAAAAATCAGATCAAAGGAACTGTCCGGATAGGGTATTTTACCATCGCACATGGTTTGATACGGGATGCGGGGATTGGTTTTGCGGGCAATTCCTATCGAATCATTGCTGGGATCGCATCCGTGTAGTTCACAGCGATCTTCCAGCCAGGTATCAAATTTTCCCACCCCGCAACCGAGATCGAGTACTTTAGAAGCGGGCGAGAGGTCCCACTGGTCAAATAATTGTCGCAGGTGCCAGACTTTGGAGGCAATAAAGACATCATGCTTTAAACCGCCAAGCGAGCGATTCATATTCTCATCGTACTCTTCCGCATACTGATTGAATTCAGTCATAAAGTTTGAGGCAGTCTGGTTGTCCTCCCTGCATCCTTTGCCGGCTGGCAATCAGGCTGCTGGTGCAGCAGCATGGAACGGGTTGTCATGATGCGCGCGTCATCGGTCATTCTGCTGATTTCCGGGTAGCCGGGGCGATTATTTCCCGCAGCAGATATTGCGGCCGCCCTTTCACCTCATCATAAATCCGAGAGACATACTCCCCAATGATGCCGAGGCAGATCAGAGTGCTGCCTCCGATCAGTGTGATCAGAACAATCAGGGTGGTCCATCCTTTGACTGTATCCCCGGTGATCAGATGCCAGAGAATCGAGTAGATCGCGTATCCAGCCCCGAACAAGCTGACACCACAGCCGAGCATTAGGATCAGCCGCAACGGCAGGGTGGAAAAGGAAAGCGCCGCATTGATGGAGAGGGACAGCATTTTAGAAAAAGGATACTTGGTATAACCGCTTTGGCGTGGGGGCCGGGAGAAAAGCACCTCGGTCTGCCTGAATCCAACCCAGTGAAACATGCCGCGCAGAAAGCGGTTCTGTTCCCGCATGGAAAGAAAGGCTTCCAGGCAGCGCCGGTTCATCAGGCGAAAGTCCCCGGTATCTTCCGGTAGATCCAGTCCGATAACCGCTCGCATCAGGCGATAGAACAGATAGGCGCTGGCTTTCTTGAACCTGGATTCGCCTTCGCGGTTCTGGCGCCGGGCATAGACCATGTCAAAGCCCTGTCGGGATTTTTCCAGCATCTCTAAAATGAGTTCCGGCGGGTCCTGCAAATCCGCATCCATGATAACCACCCGCTCACCCTGACAGTGTTCCAGCCCGGCGGTAATGGCCGCCTGCTGACCAAAATTTCGTGAGAAGATCAGCACATGCACTTGCGGATCCTCCTGTGCCCAGGCTTTCAGCAATGCATCGCTGCCGTCAGTGCTGCCGTCGTCGACACAAATGATTTCGACGCAAGCCAGTCGGGTTTGTGACAGGACCACCGCCAGTTCAGCACGCAGTGCCGGAATGGATTCCAATTCATTGTAGATAGGAATGACGATAGAGAGTTCCGTCGATAAAATGGGAGGGGAGTCCATAAACTTTGTTGTTGCAGAATAAACATTGAACGGTCTGAAGGGGAGCGAAAAAAACACCCTCGTCATCGGAGTGAACCGTGGCATGATGTTTTGGTGGAGATCATAGACTTACTGGTAGCTGCGGTAGGACTGGGTGCCTTAGCCGGGATAAATCTCTACCTGACGGTGTTCGTGCTCAGCTTATCACTGCGACTGGACTGGCTGTCGCTGGCGACTCAATATGGCAGCCTGGAAATACTGGCCCATCCGGCATTCTTTTACACCTCGCTCGGACTGATGCTGGCAGAATTTCTGGCAGATAAAATTCCCTGGTTGGATTCGGTGTGGGATGCCGTGCATACCCTGATACGCCCTTTAGGTGCCGCATTTCTTGGCTTTACGGTTGTAGGAGAACTGGATCCGTTCTGGGTGATCATTGCCGTGCTGGTCAGTGGCGGTGCGGGGCTTACCGGACATGCCACCAAAGCCAGTGGACGCCTGTTGCTCAATACTTCTCCTGAACCTGTCAGTAATTCTGTGGCCAGTCTGGCCGAAGACGGTTTCGTGCTGGGCGGACTGGGACTATGGGCGCTGTCTCCCTGGCTCGGGCTGGGACTGGTCCTGGTCATGATGAGCCTGTTGTTTCTGTTAGCTTTCGGCATCTTGCGCCGGTTGCGGCAGAAACGCATGGAAGCTTCCTGAGAGGATAACCGGAAGATTTGCGCTCTGGCCTGTAGTCGCTTACATTTCATCATGCTGAATCTAAATCCAGCGTATTGTCATAAGAATTTTCTGACGAATTTTTTGCTCATATCGCTGGGTTTATCTGTCATTTCAGCAGCTCATTACGCGTACTCTGATATGATAAAAGTATTATTTCAGTTCAACCAGTCTGTTGCTTCCAAACCATGGGCGGCAACCAATGACGGAGTGATGGGAGGACTTTCGCAGGGTTCTGCACGAATCAGCGAGCATGGAATGCTGTTTAGCGGTGATTTATCGCTGGAAAACAACGGCGGTTTTTCCTCTATCCGTCAGCAGGTTGAAATGGACCTGTCTGAGTATCAGGGTATCCGCGTGAAAGTGCGGGGTGACGGGCGTGTCTATCAGTTGCGACTGGAAAGTGACGCCCGTTTTCGGGATCGCTGGGCGGTTTCCTTCAGTGGAGATATCCCTACGGAACCTGACCAATGGGTGGAAGTGGAAGTGCCGTTCGACACGCTGCGCCAGAGTTGGCGCGGGCGTGAGTTATCTGAATACCGTTTCAATCCGGCTGCCATTCAACGGATCGGCGTTATCCTGGCCGATAAAAAACCCGGGAATTTTAAAGTCGAAGTAGCTTGGGTGGCCGCTTATAAAAAATAACCTGTTTTATTTTCCAGTTGTCTTACAAGTATCCATCTTTAGATGTAATATGGTCTTTTTTCACACGATATCGCCTGTATGAAGCAGCAATGCATGATGCCATGAATCAGATCAATTACTGGTTTGTGATGCAGTCAACCGTTGTCGCACGGCTTCGAAGACGCAGATGCCGGTGGCGACCGAAACGTTGAGGCAGGGGGTGTCACCAAGCATGGGAATGGAGACGAGGTGGTCACATTTTTCTCCGGTCAACCGACGCAGACCTTCGCCTTCGGCACCCATCACCAGGGCCAATGGCCCCGTCAGCTTCTGGGCGAAGATGGGATCAGATGCTTCATCACCGGTGCCGACAATCTTGATGAAATGGTTACGCAACAGGTCCAGTGTGCGGGCGAGATTCCCGATTTGAATGATCGGCAGTACTTCAGCCGCCCCGCAGGCGACGTGGCGGACGGTTTCAGTGACCGGGCTGGTTCGGTGACGTGGAATAATGATGGCATCACATCCGGCGGCTTCCGCTGAGCGGATGCAGGCACCCAGGTTGTGCGGATCCTGTATGCTGTCGAGAATCAGCAGAAAGATATCGTCCTTCTCCGCTTTCTGCCCGATCAGTCTTTCGAGAAAGTGTTCGTCTTTGACGATAATCGGGCTGCGGAATTTGGCGTGGGTGCTGCGCTGGAGTTTGCGACCTCGGGGCATGGTTGCATTAAGCCGTAAGAATGCAGAATTAAGAAGTTAAAAAACCTGTGGAATACCTTCGGTGAGGATGTGGACTTTATCCAGGCAGCCGGCGTTCCGGGCTGCTCTCAGAAGGCGTTGTGGAGGTTCTTTGACAGGTTCATAGGTCATACGGTAGGTGCCGTAGTGCATGGGGATCAAGGTTTCGGCACCCAGATCCCGAAAGGCCTGTATGGCTTCTTCCGGATTGATGTGATGTTCTTTTCCGGAAGGGTTGTCGTAGGCTCCGATCGGCAGCAGCGCGATCTGCGGGTGCAATCGTGCTCCAATTTCTTTAAAGCCGTCAAACCAGGCGGAATCACCACAGGCGTAGACCCGACGGCCATGGTGCTCGATCAGGAAACCGCCATATCCGCGCTGTGTGTCAATGACGCGCCGGGCACCCCAGTGTTTGGCGGGAGTAAAGGTAATCTGGAGGTCGCCCATCCGGTGCCGGTCCCACCACTGCATCTCATGTACGTGTTCAAACCCCAGGTTGTGCACCAGCGGGGAGACGCCGGCTGGAACGATGATGGGCTGATCCTGGGCGATACGTCGCAGGCTGCGGCGGTTCAGGTGATCAAAGTGGGCGTGCGTGATGAGTACCAGATCGATATTCGGCAGGTGGTGGATTTCCATTCCGGCATAGCGCACGCGCTTGAGCACTGCCAGCCAGTTTGCCCAGTTGGGATCCAGGAGAATGTTCTGTGATGCGGTTTGAATCAGAAACGATGCATGACCGATCCAGGTAAGACAAACCTGATTGCCATCCAGTTTCGGATATTCCGGTGGTGTCATGGGTCGTTGGCCCTCTTTTTTGGCAAACAAGGCCGGAAGCACTACCTGGGTGACATAGTTCCTCTCCTGCCATGGAGGACGGGTGGGCATCCATAAAGTAAGAAGCAAGAATGCAAAAACTCAAATTCTTTCAGGACAAGATATCTTCTGTAAGACGGTTGGATGGCAACTTTTTGTCTGGTTCGGAATCAAGCAGCAGAAAAGAGTGATACCCGGACCATAAAGTAAGTATCGGAAATTTCATTCTCGCAAACCGGATCCAGTTTGTGTAAGGGGGAATACATGATCTCTCAGGAGAAAGCCGCATTGCGGACACAGATGCAGAGCACCCTGCGTGCACTGGGCACTGCGTCACGCCATCAGGCTTCAACCCGGATCCAACAGCATCTGGTGCGTTCAAAATTATGGAAATCCGCGCAGGTGATCATGTTTTTCAGCGCTCTGCCGGGAGAGCCCCGCACGGTAGAACTGCTTCGGGCCGGACTGGATGAAGGCAAGGTATGCGTTTACCCCAAAACTGAACCGCTTAAAACAACCATCCGGTTATTTTCGGTGAAGTCTACAGAAAGACTGGTGCGTGGTAATTTAGCCATCATGGAACCGGAAGTATCCAAGTGCGAAGAGGTGCAGCCAGGTGAAGTGGAACTGGCCTGCGTGCCAGGGTTAGGCTTTGACTATGCGGGTAATCGGCTCGGACGCGGGCAGGGCTATTATGACCGTTTTCTAAGTCAGCCAGAGTTTTCCGGCATTACGATCGGATTACAGTTTGAATGTCAGCTGGTGGAAAAAATCCCCACAGAATGCCATGACTATCCGGTGCAGTATCTACTGTCCGAAAAAGGCCTGCGACCTGCGGAAACCGGCTAGGACCCGATTCCGCTGAGACCGCTGCAAGATGCATTCGTTGCGAGTGGCGGCTTAACCTAAGCACGAGGGTGGTATAACAGCAACGGCTTGTCAAAAAAATTAAAATCAACTACACTTATATTGGCATTGGAAATGCTGATTTGATGTTATGATGGTGCGCTGTTCATGCCGCGATCGTCTGACACCGGGAGATTTGCAGTTTGTCGCCGACAGCCTCTCCCGGAGCGCCAATGATCGCGTGTCTTTGGAATCGTTACTCGGTGACGATGATGTGCGCGATACGCTCCTGGACCAGCACTGCGTCTATGATCAAATCACGGATGCTCCCTCGTTTTTAGCGGTTTCTCCGCAGCTTTATTTCTATGTGCTGACGCGTAAATCGCTGCTGAAGCACGGTATCGATGACCGGGAGCTGACAGATTACATTGCCAGTTTGTTAGTGGCATTCACACGCCAGTCGGGTGGCGGCAGCGGCCGGCAGGTTTTACCGTATCTATCGGATTTGCTGATCATGATGGCGGAAGCAGGGTCCCGCGAGACCTTTTACCTGCGGGCGGAAATTGCGGATACCACCTTGTTTGTCAGCGGTATTTTTATTGAACGGGTGAAAGCAGTGCGTGAGCGGCGCGGCGGACCGGACCTCTCGTTCTATGAACAGATGGGCAAGAGCCAGTATTACTATGCATCGCGCGACAGGCGGGCACATGAAGAATCCTTGTCAGAGATTTTTGAAAAGCTCTCGCATTATTTTGTGGAGGTGCGCCTGGCGCTTAATACACTATCGGGTGAATGCCTGCATCTCTCGGAAGAGGATCATCAGGCGGCCGCGTTGTTATCAAATCCCGGAGATATCTCAAGTGGGAATCACGTTACTGGATGACTGCCAGCAGGTGCTGGAACGTACCTATCGACCCGCCGGAGTCAATCTGGGTCAGTGTGTGATCGGGCCGCAACGGTTGTCGCAGTTGATCGAAGCATCCGGTATCCATCCGGAACATTTTTCGTCACGTGCCTTTACGTTTATGCGGCCATGCCGCGATCGTCTGTATCTGGCACTCTATTACCATCCTGCAGTGATTAATGATCTGGAGAGCGAGGATCCGCGGCGTTCCATCAGTCATCGCAATATCTCCAGCCTGATTGATTTTATTGAGGAGATCACGCACGGCACCCATGCCGCACTGGCCTTTCGGGACGGGTATCGGGCTGAGATGTTTCAGTCTGAGTCATTTGCCTGTGCGATGGAAATCCAGGCACGGGTGGATACTTATCTACTGATTATGCGCTTTATGGCACGGCTGACAGGTGGTGTGCCTGAAAACGATGTGCGAGACTGGGTATTGGATCAGGTGATGAAACGGGATACGCAAAACGGGGTGCCGGGGTTTCTGGTACGGCGCTACCGTTTGGCGTCTGAAATCGCCGGGCGGTTTGTGGTTCGACTGCGTGAGACCCCCGGACCAGAGCGGTCCGGGATGATACGCCGTTTCCGAAACGCCGGCGTGTGGGGAAAATGGAAAGTGACGCGCACTCGTTGCCGGAATGATAGCGGCCAGCTTTGAGATGTTGCTACGGGAGAGCGAACAGCTATGTGTTAAACAGATCCGGCTGTTTTTCCTCGTCTTCCGAGATGTCTGAGGGTTCATGGCGGATAGCAACTTCTGTGACGCCGGGGAACCGTTTTTTCAGGATCTGGCTGACCTCGTTCTCAATGTTGAATACTGCTCGCGCCGTCAGCTCTTTATCAATCCGGATGTGCAGATCCAGATGGATATCGTTTTCCATTCCGTGCGACCGGATGGCATGTGCGTTGTGAACTTCGGGATGATTTTCCACAACGCTTTGCACCTGGTTGACGTCCAGCCGGTTTTCTTCTGCCACGGTTGCAACACTTTCATGGATAATGCTGTATGCAGCGGTGCCGATCAGCAGAACAATCACGATCGCTGCAACAGGATCCAGCCACAGCAGCCCGAACTTGGCCGAAAAGATGGCGATCATAGCTACCAGGGTGGTCAGAAAATCCGACCTGGCATGCAGGGCGTCTGCAATCAGCAAGGGGCTGTTGAGTTTTTCACCCTGGAATTTTTCATACTGGGACATGGAAAAGGTGATGCCCAGTGTGCCCAGCATGAACAGCATGGCCCACCAGGAAAAAACCGGGGTGGGTGCAGGGTGGCGCAGCCGCTCGACGGCACTGCCCAGTAATTCCCAGCAGGTCAGCAATAACAATCCAGCCAGCGCAAAGGTGGCCAGCACTTCAAATTTTCGGTGACCATAAGGGTGTTTGCGATCTGGAGGGCGCGATGCCATGGCGATGGCCAGTAAAGCCACCACACTGGAGGCTCCATCGAGAAATGAATGAATGCCGTCAGAAAGAATACTCAGACTGCCGATATGCCAGCCCAGTCCCAGCTTGCATCCTGCCAGCATGACCTGGATCAGCAGCACACGCAGCAGCACTCGCTGAATCGCCTGATAACGGGCCTCCATGGTGTCCATTAAGGCGGTATCCGCACGATCTGAACAGAATTATTTCCAATCCGAATAGGGCAGGCTTACTTCTACTTGATCTTGTGGTCAACTTGCTTAGATTCGTGAGGATGTCCGATACATCCAGCACTAAAGCCAAAGATCTGATTTACACGACCAACTTCGTTGAAGGTTCGATGTCGGTAGGGGACTTGCAAGCGTGGTTTCAGACACAACTTTCTGCGGTCAGTATCGGAGTGGTGGATGGTACAAAATTCGGCTTGATTACCCGTCGCCATCTTAACCAGCATCTGGTTTCCAGCAGCTTTGATAAAAGCAGCAAAAACCAGCCGATTACCGAGATTATGGTGCAGGATCCGCTGGTGGTTCAGGCGGACGACTCACTGGATAACGTGGTCAACCGCCTCTGTCGCGAAAAAGTCGAGGACGAGGACTTCTTTAATGACATTGTCGTGCTGGATGCTGAAACGTTCATGGGTTTACTTTCGGTTCGGGAAGCCCTGACCAACCATGTGGAAAACATTAGTCATCTGTTAACGGCTACCTCCGCGCAGAAGCAGGCTCTTTCCAATAAAAACAAGCAGCTTTTTGATAACAATTTCAAATCGGGCTTTATGGGGAGTCAGTTTAAGATGCTGTTTGAAGAGGCCTATCTGCCCATGCTGTATTTTTCGGAGGACGGCAAACTGGACGTCTTCAACCGGCGCTTTGCCGAGATGAGCGGTATTCCTCGTCACCAGCTGGAAAATAATGCGATGTTCGGGCAGTTGTTTGATCTCAGTTATTCGAAGGTGCTGGAAGCTGCCTGTCAGCAGCGGGATCTGATGAGTGAGGAGAACGGATTTTTGCGGGAAGTCACGCTCAAGCAGCAGGCTGGCAACACGATGCAGGTCACGGCCTATTTCGAGGCAACCGCAGACAAGCGCCGACTGATGATTAATATTCTCAGTGCCGGTGAATCCGTAGCCACGCCTGATGAGCCGCTGGAGAGTATCTACGATATTACTCCCCAGCAGGGTCAGCCGGGTAAGATTACCCAGGCGATCAACACGAAAGTAGTCAACGAGCACGCCATGGGTCTGGCACGTAATGTGGCCACCAATCTCATCCATCGTGAGCAGTCTTTGGATCGTTTGATGAGTAAGCTGGATACCGTGATGAAAGTGGCTGAGCAGATTGAGTCCATGGGAGATCATGCCGGATCCGCTGCTGACGGTGGAAACCTTTCCGGCAGTCTGGCAGATTTTTCGATGATTGACTTATGCCAGATTCTTTCACAGGGAAATAAGACGGGCTGTCTTAACATTGAAAATGGAGAAACCGGTCAGATTGGAAAAATGTTCTTCAATCAGGGACAGATCATTCACGGCTATACTAATGAGGGCTATGAGGGGGTTGAATCACTGCCCGCCTTATTAGGCATGCAGACGGGAGATTTCATCTTCCAGCTGGATGAGCAACCCGAACAGGTGACCATCGAAGGTGATACCATGGGGTTGCTGATGGAAGCCTGCCAGAATTTAGATGAAAACCAGTAAAGCGACCAAAGCTGATTTACGCCGTCAGCTGACTCCGCAGGTTGGAGTCATCATGGGAAGTTCGTCGGACTGGCCGACCATGGGGCATGCTGCCGAAACATTGAAACAACTCAAGGTTGCGCATGAGTGCAAGGTGGTTAGTGCGCATCGGACGCCGGATTTACTCTGTGAGTATGCCAAATCTGCTCAGGAGCGCGGTATTGAGTGTATTATCGCCGGAGCAGGTGGTGCGGCGCACCTGCCGGGCATGACAGCATCAATGACTCCGGTTCCGGTTCTGGGAGTGCCCGTGGAATCCAGAAGCCTGAAGGGGATGGACTCGTTGTTATCGATCGTGCAGATGCCCGCAGGAATTCCGGTAGCGACCTTCGCGATCGGCAAGGCCGGGGCGATCAATGCAGCTTTGTTTGCGGTAGCTCAGTTGGCGCAGGACAATACTGCACTGCTTAAACGTCTGGAAGCTTTTCGCTCCAGGCAAACAGCTGGTGTGTTAAAAACACGATTACCGAAAAAAATCACCTGATGATTCCACCGGGCGGAGTAATCGGTTGTCTGGGGGGAGGCCAACTTGGACGAATGCTGGGGATCGAAGCCCGTCGTCTGGGATACCGATTTAATGTGTTTGAGCCGGGGGATGAATCTCCAGCCGGTCAGCTGGCTGATTCCTGGACACGAGCTGAGTATTCAGATCAGCGGGCATTACAGACCTTTGTAGACGGTGTGGATGTGATTACCTTCGAATTTGAAAATATTCCCTCAGAGGTATTGCAGCAGATCGCAGAGTGTTGTCCGGTTTTTCCTCAATGGCAGGTGCTGCATATCTGCCAGAACCGCGAGCGAGAAAAGCTTTTCCTGCGTGAGCACGGCTATCCGCACGCAGATTTTGCGGTTATTGATTCATTGACTGGCCTGCAGGAACAAATGAAAAAGGTCGGCATGCCGTCCGTGCTTAAAACGGCGGATTTTGGATATGATGGTAAGGGGCAGATTAAGCTGAATCCAGGAGTGGATGCAGCGGAGATCTGGCGGCATTTTGATAGCGACCGCGGAGTGCTGGAGCAATGGGTGGAATATGAATGCGAATGTTCCGTAATTTGTGCCCGTGATCAGCAGGGGAACCTGAAAGCATTTCCCGTGGCCGAGAATATTCATACGAACCACATACTGGATTTCTCGATCATTCCGGCCCGGATCAGCACAGGATTACAGCAGGAGGCGGTTCAGCTGGCATCTGCTATCACGGAACAGCTGGGAGTCGTCGGCATTCTCGGAGTGGAATGCTTTGTAACTCGGGAAGGTACACTACTCGTCAATGAACTGGCACCGCGCACCCACAATTCCGGTCATTACACCATAGATGCCTGTGTCACCAATCAGTTTGAACAACAGGTGCGGATTGTAGCAGGATTACCACTGGGAGATCCGTCATTACGTTCTCCAGCTACGATGGTGAACATTCTTGGAGATGCATGGGAAGAACGGATTCCGCCGTGGGACAAGTTGCTGGGACACCGTGCTACAAAACTTCATCTCTACGGAAAATTAGATCCACGAGCAGGACGCAAAATGGGGCATTTTACAGTGCTGGAAGAATCTGCCGAAGCAGCCTACCAGCAGGCGCGCAAACTCAAGGAAGTTTTTAACGGGCAGATATAGTTACTGACAAAAGTATGTTAGATTTATTTTTAGGAAATTTTCTCAGTGCGCCGGTACTTTTTTTTATTCTGGGCATGTTAGCTATTGCAGTCCGTTCAGATCTGGAAATTCCGGCGCCCATTCCCAAGCTGCTTTCGCTCTACCTGCTTTTCTCCATCGGATTCCATGGTGGGGTCAAACTGAGTCAGGAGGATATGAACCTGCAGATTGTGCTGACACTGGTAGCTGCGGTCGTGCTGGCATTTATTGTCCCCGTCTACTGCTTCTTTATCCTGCGGCTTAAACTCTCGCTGGCAAACGCTGCGGCCGTGGCTGCGGCTTACGGTTCTATCAGTGCCGTTACTTTTGTGACGGCAGATGCCTTTTTGGCCAGCACCGGTCAATCCTACGGTGGGCATATGGTGGCGGCTATGGCACTGATGGAGTCTCCCGCCATTATTGTCGGGGTATTGATCGTTCGGCTGAATGCATCCAAGGGAGAAGGCAGCAGGATTCACTGGGGAGAACTGATGCGGGAAGCCTGCTTCAACAGCTCGGTATACATTTTGTTGGGTAGCTTGCTGATTGGTCTGATCACGGGTAAGGACGGTTACGAGGATCTCAAGCCGTTTTCAGATGGCATCTTTAAAGGAGTGTTATGTTTCTTTCTGCTGGATATGGGGCTGGTCTCTGCACGCCGTATTTCTGGTTTACTGGAACAGGGCTGGATGCCATGGATATTCGGCATTTTAGTGCCACCGGTTAACGGTATGATCGGGTTGGCGGTTGCCTGGTTGTTGGCTTTATCCCATGGGGATGCCCTGATGCTGGCGGTGCTTACCGGGAGTGCCTCTTACATTGCAGTGCCTGCGGCTATGCGCCTGGCAATTCCGGAAGCGAATCCGGGTCTATACCTGCCAATGGCGCTGGCCATTACTTTTCCGTTCAATATTATTGTGGGGATTCCATTTTATGATCTGGTCATCGGAAAATGGACTGGAGGATAAACTTAGCTGTAAATCACTATGCAAAACGTCAAACGAGTCGAGATTATCACCAATTCAGTAGAGTTGCATGAAATTGAACAGGTGTTGAATGCAATGGAAATTTCCGGCTATTCCATCATTCCGGGCGTGAAAGGTATGGGCGACCGGGGGCGAATCGAAGGTGATGAATTAACCGGAGTCTGCACTAATGTCTACATTCTCATTGCGTGCAGTGAAACAGAGGCTGAGAAGATTACTGCTGCGATGCATCCGGTGCTGAAGCGGTTTGGCGGGATCTGTCTGGTTTCTGAGGCGGAATATCTCACGCACGGCTCGGATTCCTAGGCAGCAGGATGTGGATGCGGGATGACAGGTATGTTCATTTCCTTGGCACGAGTGTGACGATTTAGCGTCATTCTCTGAGTTTCGACTTTTTTGCTCAAGGAAGTCTTGCCGAACCCTCGGTGTGAGGCGTATGATTTTATCCCGATATGTCGCAGTCCAAGGACAGATCACTGGTTATTGATCGCAAGTTCCTGATGGAAATCGGGGGATGGCGGGCGATGAAAGAAGCCGAGGCACTGGTAGCCGCAGGCAAGGTGGAATCCGTTGAGTGGAATCCTCCCCTGTTGACCGGGAAAGTGCTGACAGGTACCAGTTCCGTCAACGCCCGCTTGCATGTGGGCAGCCGCCTTTCGGAGGTGGAAAACCTCTGCTCCTGTCGCCAGGCGCGGGAGTATGGTACCATCTGTTGTCACGTCATTGCACTGGGCCTGGTCCATATCGGTTCCAATGTGGCTGAGGTGACGGAGGAACCGGCCGCACTCGCGGCGCCAGTCACCAGCGACGATCCGCCCATCACCTACATCCTCAATACCGAAGCTGCCGATACGGCACGACGTCTCAAACTGGATATTATTTTCCCGACCAGGTTAGTGGATTCCTGGCTTACCGGTGAGATCCGGATTATTGTGCAGGGATCGGTGGACGATGGAGCACACGTGCCATTGGATCAAATTGTGAAAAAGGCCGGATTGGAGCCCTTTGCGGTTTCGGATGCGGATGCTACCGCGCTGGATGCCATCCGTTCATACAATCATGACCAGTTGCCCGGTATGTGGCTGCTGCCGGCAAAGGATGCTGGAGAATTTCTGAAACTTCTGATTGGTCATCCTTCATTATGGCTGGGGAAAAAGCAGCCGCTTTACATACCGCCGTCTCCGCAAAAATCCGAGCTGGGAGTCAGCGTGACCAGCCAAGGCAGTCTGACACTGTCCCTGACCGATGCGGCCAATGGCGAAGGACAGGTTTTGCAATCGAAGACTGGTCAATGGTGGTTCAGGGAAAATGAACTGATCCAGCTCAATGGCCTGCCACTGAGATATCTGGGACTGCGAGGCTCGGATCGGGAAGTGCCGCGGGAGGAACTGGCGCACTTTTTTCATCACGAGTTGCAATACCTGCAGCGGCAAGTGCAACTGAACCTCTCCCCGGAGTGCGACGAGTTTCAATTCAAGCGTCAGAAACCCAGAATCAAACTGATACTTGATGGCATGCTGTCAGGTCTGAGCTGTCAGGTTCAGGCGGTTTATCCTGACCACACGGATATCATCCAGGGAAGTGATTCCATGAATCAGCCGGGCAATGGAAATGATGGCGGAACAGATCGTCATGGCATGCCGCAGGCTGAGGACTGGCGTCCGGATCCGGGCAACCCCAAACGCTTTTACATCAAAAGCAAGCGGTTTGAAGATAAGGTCCGCACTGAGATCCTGCAGTCGGGCTTTCTGCCCGGTAATCGCAACCCGCAACTATACACTCTTTCACCTGAATCCCGGATCGGATATTTTCTGGCCAATATCCTGCCTAAGTGGAAACAGAAGTGGGAAATAGAATACACGCCGCGGATGCAGAAAGTCGTGGACCAGTGTGACCTGATCGAACCGGAGCTTTCGGTGGAGTCTACCGGCCAGGACTGGTTGTCTATGGATATTCAGTTTCGTGAGGAATCCGGCAAGAGCCAGCTTTCGGGTGCAGAAGTCCGCCAATTATTGGAAAAAGGTGTCAGTCATCAGCGGCTCGACTCCGGTCGTATCGCGTTATTACCAAGCAAGGCAATGAAAGAATTCCATGAAGTGCTTTATGACTGCCAGGTGCAGCAGGAAGACGGTAAATACCGGCTGGAAAAACGCTATGCAGGTTATCTGGGAGAGGCACTTAAGGAAAACGAGTGGAAACTCTCTGAACAGTCTGACTGGCAGCCGCCGGAATCATTGAACAAGGTGGAGGCGATAGCTTTAGACGAGCCGCTGGAGTCGATGGCCCGGGCGTACCAGAAAGAAGGAATTTCCTGGATGCACTATCTTAGTGAAAACCGTCTGCATGGAGTTCTGGCAGATGAGATGGGACTGGGAAAAACGCTGCAGGCACTGGCCTATTTGAATTACCGCCGGGCTCGGATGCAGAACGGGAGTGGCACCAAGGTCAAACCAGCTCTGGTGGTCTGCCCGACTTCTCTGGTTTACAACTGGCGAGATGAAATCTCCAAGTTTGTGCCGCAGATGAAGTGTCTGGTCCTGCATGGTCCTGCCCGCAAGAAAGAATTCCCGAAGATCAATGAGAGTGATCTGGTGATTACTTCGTATGCGCTGCTGCGTCGTGATCTGGCTGCTCACAAAGCTAAGGAATTTGATATTGTGATTCTGGATGAAGCACAGTTTATCAAGAACCGCTCCAGCCAGAATGCAAAGAGTGTCAAGCAGCTCAAAGCGGATTCCCGGCTGGTGCTGACGGGCACTCCGCTGGAAAATTCGCCTTTTGATCTTTGGTCGATCTTTGACTTCCTGATGCCGGGGTATCTCGGCACTGCGAAAGAATTTAAAACCCGCTATGAGGTACCTATTTTCAAGAGCGGTGATGCCAATGCCCAGAATCGTCTGCGTCAGCGGGTTCGACCTTTCATCCTACGGCGAACCAAGAAGGAAGTGGTTAAGGAGCTGCCATCGAAGATTGACCAGGTGGCTTATTGTGATCTAAGCACGGAACAGGCAGCAGTGTATAAGGAGATTCTCGGACAGGCACGAAAGATGGTCTTTAATACGTCCGGCCACGACGCTGCAGATCAGAAACGACTGACCGTGCTGACAACGCTGATGCGACTCCGACAGGCATGTTGTCATTTGAGCCTGCTTCCGACCAAGGGTGAGAAGCAGTGGAAAGCGCCTTCAGCTAAACTGGATTATTTTTTCGAATTGTTAGATCAGGCGCGTGATGGCAACCATCGTGTGCTGGTATTCAGTCAGTTTGTCCGATTGCTTAAGGTTATCGGGGAAGAGCTCAAGCGTCGTGATCTTTCGTTCTGCTATATGGATGGCTCGACGCTTGACCGTAAAGCCGAAGTGAAACGTTTTCAAAATGACCAGAGCGTGCCGGTTTTTCTGATCAGCCTGAAAGCTGGTGGCACCGGCCTGAACCTGACCGGTGCGGATACAGTTGTGCACTTTGACCCCTGGTGGAACCCTGCGGTGCAGGAGCAGGCCACGGCACGCGCCCACCGTATCGGTCAGACGCGGGTCGTCAATTCCTACAAACTCATCGCCCGTGGCACGGTGGAAGAAAAAATTATCGAGCTGCAGAAGAAGAAAATGGAAATGGTGGCTAACACATTAATCAGTGAGGACGCCTTCGTGCAGAATTTAAGCTGGGAAGAACTGCAGGAACTGCTGGAGGAGTAGGTTTGCCTGAGACATTGGAATCATTTGTTGCGTCCCTGGAACAAGCGTCCATGCCGGACGACTTGTCGTTGGAGTTACAGTCGCTGTGGGCGGATGCTGCAGGCGACTGGCATCGAGCTCATGATCTCTGCCAGCAGGAGGGGACAGCTCATGGTGACCGGATTCATGCCTACCTGCATCGCAAGGAAGGAGATTCTGAAAACGCCAGCTACTGGTATGATCGCAGCGGGGAATCCATGCCTGCCGGATCCTTTGAACAGGAATGGGAGGAGTTGGCGCAACGCTTTTTAGCCCTATGAAAGAAACGGTCCTTTGTTATGGGGTGCTCGCTGCCCTGACAGGTGCTGCGGCTGTGGCCCTGGGTGCGCTGGGAGCACATGCGCTGGAAGAAGTGCTGACAGCTGGAGGATACGCTGCCGCCTGGAAAACAGCATCCACCTACCACATTATTCACGCATTATTGCTGGTCGTTCTGGCCCGCTGGCAACCGGTCCCGTTGAAGCGTTGGTGGATTTTTTTTACCGGAACCTGGCTCTTTTCGGGCAGTATTTATCTTTTGTGCCTGACTCCATGGAAATGGTTGGGTCCCGTCACCCCTGTGGGCGGCACCCTGCTGATTCTCGGATGGATATCGTTAGTGATACCGAATCCAAAATCCCAAAACTCGTAGTGCAGTGCAGTCCCGACACTGAAACGCGTCGGGAAAAATGTGTTCAGGGTCGTTCTGCGTTAATCTCCCATTCGTCTTCTAATATTTCCAGTCGCAACAGCATCGGCTGGCAGCACACGGTGCAGTCCTCAATCCATTCCTGATTAGTATGCCCCGGTTCGATGGTCAGTTCATTTTCACCACCACAATAAGGACACTGGAAGGAATCGGAATGCTGCATCGTATGGATTGAGTGGCTCATGAATAAGTGTTTTTTGGAAAATACTTAATTGTATTATAAGCGTGATGTGTAAAATTGCTAACGATGAATTCGCATGCTGTTTTAGTAAACTCCCAGACTATGGAAGCCTATGCGGTGCCGGATGGAATCGTTGAGCTGGGTCGCCGTGAATCCATGGCGGTCCGGATTCCGGATCCCAGTATCAGTTCAGTGCACGCCCGCATTTATAACGTGGATGAAGGTTTCTGGGTAGAAGATCTGGGGTCGACCAATGGTACTTACATCCGGGGTGCGACGCTGGTGGAGCCGACCATGCTGGTTGAAGGGGAAATGGTTTTCTTCGGAACCGTGGGATTTACCTATGAAGTGCGGGAGGACTTTAAGGTGAAGGTGACCAGCCGGTTAGATGACATCGAAAAAGCGGCACAAGAGGCCAAAGGTGACAAAGCCGAGAACATCCCGGATCATACACTGCCCTCAGATAGTGCAGTCCGGATTTACCGGCGTAAAACCTCACGTGTCAGCTTTGACAAGTTTCAGCAGGCGATTGAGGGAGGTGATGATTTTTCCGATAGTAAACCGTTGCCTTCCAAATATGAAATGACGGATTCCGGACGTATTGTTCCCACCCGGGCAGACCGGAATCCACAGCAGGATTTCAAATATAAAAAACTGCAGCCGAGTTCGTTGCCTTGGCAAGGTATATTGGCCGCGACGATTCTGGCCTCACTGGGTGTAGGGGTCATACTGGGTATTCTGGCTGCCAGAATGATGGGCTGACCTCCGGAGATTTTACCCGATAACGGGTTGTGCTGTCTTTGATATTGAACATACTACGGCTATGCCCATTCAAACGGAATACCTTGTGCAGCAGGACCTGACACCTCAGGATCTGGAACGACTTCGGCACTCTGAGATGGTTGCAATCGATACTGAAATGACTGGGCTCAATGCCCGGCGCGATCTGCTCTGTCTTGTCCAGGTCTGCGATCACGATGGTTATGTCAACTTCCTGCGCACGCCGGACTGGAAAGCCGCTGAAAATCTTAAAAAGCTGCTGCAGGATGTGGAGATACCCAAGATTTTTCACTTTGCATTAATGGATTGCAGTTTCCTGCTGCAGCATACCGGTGTTGAGCCCGTGAATCTGTATTGCACCAAGATTGCCAGCAAGATTGCGCGCACCTATTCGCCGGATCACGGCCTGGCCAAGCTAGTTGCTGAGTTGCTGGACACCAAACTGGACAAGACGCAACAGACCAGTTTCTGGCTGGCTCCGGAGCTTTCGCAGGCCCAACTCAAATATGCTGCCAATGATGTCATGTGGCTCAATGAATTGCGGGCCGAGCTGGAGTCCATCATGGATCAGAAAGGAAATTTACCCACTGGAATCAGTTACCGGGAACTCAATGATCGCTGTCAGACCTTCATCCCGACACTCGTGCAGCTTTTTTTGAACGGTTGGGATGTCGGGCAAGGTGACCGCAATGCGATCTTTTCGCACTGAGTCGGTATCTGCGGCTAGTCCTCGTCCTGGGCATGCTGCAGAATTTCGAGCAGCATGGTGGTATCTGAGACCACATAGGTGGGTTCGGCTTGCCGCAGAGATTTTTCCGAATTGAAGCCCCAGGTTACTGCTGCCGTGGGAATACCGGATTTCTTACCCGCTTTAATGTCGCGTATCTCGTCTCCCACAAAAAATGTTTCGCGGGGCACCAGATTAAAGGTGCGCATGATGGCTTTCAGATTCTTCGCTTTGCCGGAAAGTTTGGGAATCGTGCTGATAAAATCAAAAACTTCAAGTCCATGATTCTTGAGAAAGATATCCACGTTTTCCTGGGAATTGGAAGTCAGGATGCCGACGATCTCGTATTCTGCGCGAGCCGATTTGACCAGTTCGACCATTCCCTGGCAGGGTGCCACTTTACCGATCTGGCTATGCAGACGCTTCTTCCCTTCTGCTAAAATTCGTGGAACCTTCAGGCGTGGCACTTCCAGATGGCTGATAAACTGACGGGCGGACATGTCCTTGGCAGTTGCGAGTTCACTTTTATCCAGTGGTTTGAAGCCATACTCGCTGGATAGTTCGTTAAGGATCACCATGCCTTGTTCGATGGTATCCGCGATAGTGCCATCAAAATCAAATACCAGACAACGCGTTTTCACTGCAGGCAGACTGACCATTTCCCGGGAAAAGGGCAAGTCACAGCTCGGTAACAATTCTCCGAGACGGATTTCTGCTGACCAGCGCCGGATTCTCGCTAGCGTTTCGGCTATGCAGATCGAACGCGCTTATGAGTATGGCGGTGAAGTGGACTGGTTGTCCCTGGCCGACCGGATGGGTGAGGCTGCGCTGCGCCAGAGGATCCAAAAACAGAATGTTAATGCGGACCGGTCCATGCGGGGACTCCGCTTTTTTAGTCGGGATCTGATCAAATATGCAGCGCGCGGTGCCTTTACTATTTGCGGGCTGGCTTCCCGGGGGAGTCGAAATTTTCGTGATATTCAGGTAGTGCACCACAGAGTGCCGCTGAAAGCGCTGCCGGCGGAGCTGACGGGACTGAAAATCCTGCAACTCTCAGATCTGCATATTGACCTGGATCTGACACTGGCCGCAGTCATCGCGGAACGGGTTCAAGGGCTGGAATATGATTTAGCCGTGATCACTGGTGACTTCCGAAACAATAATACAGGGGATTTTTCCCGGGTATTATCCGGAACCCGTGTTGTGCTGGAGGCTTTGAAGGGACCCGTTTACGGTATTCTCGGAAATCATGATGATCTCGAGATAGCGGTCGGGATGGAGGCCATGGGAATGCGAATGCTGCTGAATGAGGCTGTTGAGGTGAGTGTGCGCGCAGGACTGTTCTGGCTATGCGGGATTGACGATGCGCATTATTATCGTACCTATGATATTCCGCGCACGCTGCAATCCGTTCCGACAGGTGCGTTCAAAGTGCTGCTGTCACATTCTCCGGAAACTTATCAGGCGGCAGGGGATGCGGGATTTGACTACTTCCTTTGCGGGCATACTCATGGTGGACAGATCTGCCTGCCGGGCGGGGTGCCGGTGATCACACGTTCGAATTCACCGCGCTGGTGCGCGCGCGGTTCATGGGAGTGGGAAGGAATGCCAGGCTACACCACCACTGGCACCGGCGGTTGCGGGGTGGCTCTTCGTCTGAACTGCCCGCCCGAGGTCGTTGTTCACGAATTCAAGCACAAGGATTATGTTCAGTGACTGTGCGATGAAATTAAATACCCGTCGACTCAATCGCTTCCAGCACGGCGGAATGAAATTTTCCGTTGGATGCCACGACGCCGCGGTTGGCTTTCAGCGTGCGGCCCAGCGAGAAATCCAACGGTTTGCCCCCGATATCGGTGACGGTTCCGCCGGCGGCTTGCACCAGATAAGCGCCTGCAGCATGATCCCAGATTTTTTCCCGGTAGCCTGCTCGGGTGGGCAGGCGCAGATACAGATCGGCCTCTCCCCGCGCGACGGCAGCGTATTTGCACTGGCTGTCCATCCGAACGGGTTCACTGGTGGTGCTCAGAGTCTTGGCGATATCGGCTGAAGCACGGTGGGAGGAATGACCGCTTTCAACCGATTCACAAAACACGGACTGACTGGCGCTGGCCGTTGACGATGCGTGGATGAGTTGTTTGGCGTTCGGCCGGCTCAACGGTTCGACAAACGGGGTAACGCCTTCTGCCGCCGCAAAGAGACAGCCGATGGCATCGCTACCATCACGTGCAGGCAGGGACGGGCAGCCCAGCACTCCCAGCACCGGTTTACCATTTTCAATCAGTGCCAGGGCGATGGCATACTGATCGTCACGCAAAAAGCCTTTGGTGCCGTCGATGGGATCGAGCGACCAGAAGCGCCCTGCGGCTCCACCGGAATGGTTGCCGCGGTTGATCGCATGGATGACATCTTCTTTCGATAAGCAAGGGTCGACTTGATGCACAAAGTGCAGCAGGTGCTGTTTCAGCCCGGCATGATCTGGATCATCCAGTGAACTGGCATCCTCTTCACCAACCGCAGGAATATCCGGATAGTGCTGAAAGAGATCATGGAAAATCAGCGCCTGCGCTCCGTAATCGGCGATGGTGACCGGCGAGCGATCATTCTTCTCCAGCGAATGCCCGGCAACCAGTTCCTTGCGAATGGCAGTAGTAATGCGCGCCGCCTGGCGCACGGCATGGATGGCCGCAGTGAGTTCTTCCTGATATGAGCCCATGTGTAACCAGTGATCCTGTCAAAACCCGAACGGCTGGCAACCTGAAATGATTTTGAGATTTTTTTCTTCTAGGTAATGAGTTTGCGTTGAGCCCTTGGGAAGTTTTTGCAGCTATCTCGTCCAATCGAGGAATGGTCATTGACTAGACTAAAACATGGATTTGCCCAATAGATACGCTTACGGAGTCAAGCGGTCTTCGAGGTCGACGAAGTAGGCGTCGGCGGCCGCGTCCAGCAGTTCAGGCGTAATGGTGAGGGAAATCTGCTGAAAACGGCAGGAGTCACCCACCAGTTCCAGGATGTCGCGCGGGAGACAACCGCGATACGGGCGACCATGCGGCTGCATGTGTTTCTGGATAAAGTAGTCCACGACTTCATCGCTATAGGGGAAGCCTTTGATGTCACTCATGATTTTCCAGATTCCCTTGAAGTTTTCTTCAGAGGGGTTGTTGATCGGTATCTTATAGCGGATACGACGCAGGAACGCTTCATCCACCAGATCTTTCGGGTCGAGGTTGGTGGAGATGATAATGAGCTGGTCGAATGGGATCTCCATTTTAACCCCGGTGTGCAAGGTGAGGTAATCCACTTTCTTTTCCAGCGGCACAATCCAGCGGTTCAGCAGCTCTTTCGGGTCCATCCGTTGCCGGCCGAAGTCATCAATCATGAAGGCACCGCCATTTGCTTTCATCTGGAACGGGGCTTCATAAAAACGGGATTCTTCACTCCAGATCAAATCCAGCGAGGCCATGGTAAGCTCCCCGCCGACGATGATCACAGGACGCGAGATAAGGCGCCAGCGCTGGTCATATTTCTGGTTGAGACGGGCATCCTGGGTAGGATCGGTAATTTCATTGTGGTTGTAATCGTCGAAAAGACGGACAATCGCACCACTGACTTCGATGCAATTGGGAATAAAGATGTTGCCTCCGAACGCTTTCACGATGCGTTCGGAGATAGAGGTTTTTCCATTGCCAGGAGGACCGTAGAGGAAGATGGACTGGCCGGAGTTGACGGCCGGACCGACCTGCTGGAGGATCTCCTTTTCGAACAGCAGATCATCAAAAGCAGCGTTCAGTTTACGCTCGTTGACCTGAATGTTGCGGATGGTCTGGGTCTTGATGGCTTCATAGTAGGTTTCAATGGAAACCGGAGCAGGACCGTTGTAAGCGGATTGTTCGAAGAACTGGTTGGCACGCATACGTCCCGCATCGGAAATGGTCAGGTTGTAGGAGATGGCCTGAATGTCACCTTGAGTGATCTCAATCAGGCGGTTCGCACGGAGCTGTTCAATGACAGGCTCAACGATGTTGAAGTAAGGCAGGCATAGATAATCCGCCAGATCCCTGGCAACCATGGAACTGCGGGTAGCCAGAGTTTTAAGCACCAGGCCCTCGATAGTGGTAGGTTCAATATCGATGGTTTCAAGGGAATCGGGTTCCGGTGGGATAAACAGGGAAGCACCGGCTAGAATATCTGTTCCAATGGGGCTCATACAAGGGTCAGGTTATGAGCTGAAGGCTGTGATTCAAGCGGATAAATGGTTTTATTACCGGTAAGTTAACGCTGCGGCGGCAGCCTGGGAATTATTTTTCAGAGCTGGCACTGCCACGTTCGACCGCAACCATACAGATATCATCCTCAAAATCAGGGGACTGGTTGAAATCGGATGCCTGCCGCATGATGTGCTCAAAAAGCAGGTTGGCGGGAAGATCCGCTTTGGCCTGAATGGCCTGGGCCAGTCCATCCATTCCCCACAGGCCCAGTTCTTCAGAGCCTGCCTCAATCAGACCATCAGTGTAAAGCAACAGCGTTTCTTCCGGGGCCATCTCGGCAAAGCCGGTCTGGTATTCCGTTTCCTCATCAATACCTAACGCGGGGAAACGATCATTATCATTTGTTGAAAAAACAGACACTGCCTTGGTTTGGCGATTGAATCGAACTGGTTTCGGGTGACCGGCATTACTGACGCGCACTTCCTGGCTGTTGCGATCCAGCAAAAGGTAGTAACCGGAGATCAGGTTGACGGTATTGGATGAGTGGAGAATCTTAAAGATCAGGCGGTTTAACTCGGACATGAAATCACCCGGATCCGGGCTGTCGCGCACGAGTTCTTCCATCAGTCCGCGCAGCACCGCCGTGATCATGGAAGCCCGCAGTCCGTGACCCATGACATCACAGATAAACACGCCAAGACGGTCAGCACCGATCGGGATGAAATAAACAAAATCACCACCCACTGAGGTGGCAGGGCGGTAGAAGGGGTGAATATTGAAATCGCCGAACTTGCCGCCCTTGAGGGTGCGCAGTTCCTGTGGAATGAGCGCTTGCTGAACCTCGCGCGCCATATGCATGTCTTCTTCCATGACGGCGTTTTGTTCCCGGAGCTCTTCACTGAGCCGGTTGAGCTGGTCTCGCTCATGCTCGAGTTGATCTTCCATTTTCTTCTGGTGAGTGAAATCCCGCGAAATTCCAAAGGTGCCGATAACCTCACCGTCTTCATCCAATAACGGCATCTTAGTGGTGAGCGCCCAATAGTCATTTTTCGCATCATCGTCGAAAGTTTCCTTCTCGATTTTTCCGACGATCGGGGTGCCGCCATTCAGGATTTCCTGCTCGTCTTCGTAGGCTTGCTGTGCGTGCTCCTGGGAAAAGAAATCGAAGTCCGTCTTACCCACGGCTTTGTCGGGGTTGACCAGACCGAAGTGTTCGGTGGTGGCGCGACTGATGCGAATAAATTTGCTGTCTTTGTCCTTAAAGAAGATTCGGTCGGGCGTGTTCTGCATCAGGTTATCCATCAACTGTGTTTGCAAGGCCAGCGCGCGGGAGTCCTGCACTTTGGTGACGGCATACATGATGGCCCGGGTCAGCGCGCGCTGTGTGGTCAGGGAGGCGATGACATATTCCTGCGCACCAGCCTGGACGGCTTCGACTGCGGCATCCTCAAATTTTGAATCCACCAGCAACACCGTCGGAGTAGTGGGTGCCAGTTTATGGATCTGGTCAAAGCATTCGATACCCTGCAAGTCAGGCAGATCCAGGTCCATCAGAATGACCCCGAAGTGATGATGGCCCAGTGAGTGGATGCCTTCCTGCAGAGTGCGGACGCGGGTGACCTGGAACGTGCGACTGGTGGACACGTGCAGATATTTAATCATTTTTTCAGACATTTCCTCATCGGCGTTGATGAAGAGCACCTCAAGGGCTTTGGAGGGGAGTCGTTCGCGTTTCATGAACTAATTATACTGGGCATGATGTATCGAGCCGAATGAACCCCACCGCAGCTTGAAACCCCACACCACAAACCTTTATTCCTACCGTGGTGCTTTTTAAAAGACCAGCATGATTTAAAGAGGGCGAAATCGAGCTGTGTTAGTTTGTGATTCCTTGGGTTTGGCAGATCGCCTCCGGTAGTTTAACCTGCCATTAATGAAAACAGCCGTATTCAGTTCCAAGTCGTATGATCGTGAGCGACTGACTCGAGAACTCAAGCAAGTGGCAGATTCCGGCGGCAATAAAATTGAATGCACCTTTCTGGAAGTCCGACTCACGCCTGAAACCGCTATTCTGGCGCGGGGGCATACGGTGGTCTGCTGCTTTGTCCACGACGAACTCGGACCGGAAGTGATCGAGATTCTGGCCCAACACGGTGTCAGGCATATCGCGATGCGCTGCGCGGGTTACAATAACGTCGATCTCCGCGCCTGCCGGAAGTGTCAGATCACCGTGTCGCGGGTGCCGGCATATTCCCCGTATGCAGTGGCTGAGCACGCGGTCGGACTCATTCTGGAATTGAATCGCAAATATTCCAGGGCGTACAACCGGGTCAGAGATAATAATTTCTCGCTGGATGGTCTGGAAGGCTTCGATCTGCATGGCAAAACGGTGGGTGTGGTAGGAACCGGTAAAATCGGAGTCTGCTTTGCCCGCATCATGCTGGGTTTCGGGTGCCGGGTGGTCGCATTTGATATTCAGGAGAATTCCGAGCTGCTGGCTGCCGGAGTGTGCTATATGGATTTAGCGGGGTTATTTGCCGAGTCCGATATCATCAGTTTGCACTGTCCGTTGAATGAGCACACGCAGCATTTGATCAATGAGAAATCGATTGCCGGAATGAAATGCGGCGTAATGGTGATCAACACCAGTCGCGGCCCCTTGATTGATACCGGAGATATTATCGCAGCCGTAAAGTCGGGTCAGGTGGGATATCTGGGCATGGACGTTTACGAGGAAGAGGCAGGAGTTTTTTTTGAAGACTTTTCCAGCCGGATTATCGGTGACGACCAGCTCATGCGCCTGACCACCTTTCCGAACGTTCGCATCACCAGTCATCAGGCATTCTTTACCCATGAAGCCCTCGACAACATCGCCCGCACTGCAGTGGAAAATCTGGTTTATCAGAGCCGCGGTGAGCCAGGACCGAATCTGGTTTCTTTCTAACGATAGCTTCAGCTGGAGATGGTGCGGGGAAGAGCGTTTCCCGCTGGCAAAAAGCGGGCAACTCCCTACGCTGACTGCTTTATGGCAGAAAAGTTAACCCCGATGATGCAGCAGTATCGCAAGATACAGGACGAGATCCCGTCCGGTGCGCTACTGCTGTTCCGCCTGGGAGATTTTTATGAGATGTTCTTTGACGATGCACGGATTGCATCTGACATACTGGGACTGACCCTGACCAAGCGCAACGGGGTGCCGATGTGCGGGGTGCCTTTTCATGCAGCTGACAGCTATGTCGGGAAGCTGGTGGAAGCCGGACGCCGGGTCGCCATCTGCGAGCAAACTTCGGAGCCCAGGCCCGGTCAGATTGTGGAACGGGAAGTCACCCAGATCCTAAGCCCGGGCAACACCAGCCATCTGAATTTGACGCAACCGAAGGAGAACCGCTTCCTGGCGGCGGTGGTGCATCATGCAGAGCGGATTGGATTTTCGTATTTGGATCTGACCACCGGTGAGTTTCGGCTGACTGAATTTGAAACGGCTTCACAGTGGGAGGACGAACTCTTGCGGTTGCATTTGCGCGAGCTGATCTTTCCCCAGGAATCCGGACTGCCGGTGGATGTGGAGGCGGCTAACAATATCTTTGAAGCGCCTTATGATGATTGGGTGTTCGAGCCCGGTTTTGCCGAAGGACATCTGAAAGAACATTTCCAGGTACAGTCGCTGGACGGCTTTGGCTGCACGGAACTGACGCTGGGAGTGGCAGCGGCGGGTGGATTACTGCATTACGCGACGAATCAGTTGCGCGCCTCGATTGAGCATGTCAGCTCGCTCACCCCCTATAGCGGAGCGGATCATCTGGTAGTGGATGCTGCCACCCAGCGGAACCTGGAGCTGGTGAAAAGTCTCGGCAGCTCGGCATCGGATACCAGCCTGCTCAAAGCCCTGGATGAAACGGTGACGCCCATGGGGGGGCGAGAGCTGCGGCGCTGGATCCTGCAGCCGTTGCGGGATGTCGCAACCATCGAACGTCGTCAGCAGGTGGTCGCGCGTTTCCTGGAAGACATCGGACCGCTGGAGGACATCCGTGCCAAGCTCAAAGAGGTCAAAGATCTGGAGCGACTGATCAGCCGGCTCTCACAGGGTGCGGGTAATGCACGGGACATGCAGGCACTGGGCAAATCCATCGAGCCGGTGCCCGATTTGCGTCAGCTGGTGGCGGATCTCGAAACGCCGTTGTCGGATGAACTGGCGGAATCGATCGAGCCGCAACCGGAGCTGGTAGAGCTGATTGATCGTGCCATCACCGAAGAGCCGCCGCTTTCGCTGAAGGAGGGAGGCATCCTTAAGGACGGGTATTTTGATGAGGTGGATGAACTGCGTCAGGCCTCACGCGAAGGCAAGAAATGGATCACCGAGTTGCAGCTGCGCGAGCAGGAGCGTACCGGGATTAAATCACTCAAAGTGCGGTTCAATCAGGTTTTCGGCTATTACATTGAGATCACCAAATCGAATTTGGATCAGGTGCCGGAGGATTATACCCGCAAGCAGACACTGACGAATGCCGAGCGGTTTATCACACCCGAGTTGAAGGAGATGGAATCCAAGATTCTCGGGGCGGAAGAGCGGGTGCAGAAGCTGGAGTATGAACTCTTCGTGCAACTGCGCACCGAGGTGGTGACCTACACCCGGAAGATCCAGCAGATTGCCCGTGCGGTGGCGATGCTGGATGTACTGGCTGGGTTTGCGGTGACGGCACGGCTGCGTCAATACTGCCGCCCGCAAATCCGTCAGGAAGGTCGTTACCTGATCACGGAGGGGCGCCATCCGGTGCTGGAACAGCTCGAGGATGCCGAGCGTTTTGTGCCGAATGACCTCAATATGAGTGATGAGGACTGCCGCCTGATGGTGATTACCGGACCGAACATGGCAGGGAAGAGTACGTATATCCGTCAGGTGGCGTTGATTGCCCTGATGGCGCATACCGGGAGTTTTGTTCCGGCGCAGGCCGCGGAGGTGCCCATGCTGGATCGCATCTTTACCCGGGTGGGTGCCAGTGATGACCTTTCTCGCGGGCAGAGTACCTTCATGGTGGAGATGAATGAGACCGCGAATATTTTAAACAACGCCACGCAGCAGAGCCTGGTGATTCTGGATGAGATCGGACGCGGCACCAGCACCTTTGACGGGTTGAGTATTGCGTGGTCGGTGGCCGAGCACCTGCACTCGCAGTGCAAAGCCAAGACATTGTTCGCGACCCACTATCACGAGCTAACCGAGCTGGCGGTGATCTGCAAAGCGGTGAAGAATTATAATGTCTCAGTGCGCGAGTGGCACGATCGCGTGATTTTCCTGCGTAAAATCGTGGCGGGGGGAACCGATAAGAGTTATGGCATCCAGGTAGCACGGTTGGCAGGCTTACCTAAGCCGGTACTGGATCGCGCGAAGGAGATTCTGCGCAATCTGGAAGAAAACGAATTGGATGCCACCGGCCAGCCGCAGATTGCCCATTCACGTAATGATCCGGATCGACCCAAGAAGCGCAAACGCAAATCCACCGCCAAGAAAAAGACCATCCCGCAAATGGATCTGTTCAAACAACCCCAATCAGGTTCTCCTACCTAATCTCGATGCATAGATAACAAGACTCACTTTTTTTTCAGTGCTTCTCTCATCGCCTTGATCACATCGTGGCTCTTTCCGGTGGTGTTGCCGAAGTTGCGTTCGGGAGTTACCGGAGGATCAGAGGTAATGGTTTTGGTGCCGTCTGACGGATTTTTATCGATGTGGATCGTATCATAGAGTTCTCCGGTTGCGGTGTAGGCGCGGTAGGTTAAACGTTGGCTATCCACATTGATGACTTGAAAGAACTGGGTGTTTTCTGCGATCCGGTCGGTAGTGACCTGATACTCCTGCTGGTAGCGCTCCAACGCTTCGCGCTGGACTTCATACTGTTTCTGCCCGCTGACTGATGTGATATAAACGACCGGCGATGGGGAGGTGTCCACCTCGTCGCGTATGGCGGCGGATTTGATCCCGCGGGTGTAGGCGTGATCGTGTCCCTGCAGCACCAGATCCACCCTGTATTGGTGAAACAGCGGAACCCAGTATTTCCGCATCAGATCCGTTTCGGTATTGGAACGACCGCGGGGCGAGTAGATCGAGTGATGGTAACTCACGATGCGCCATTGGTAGCCGGGTTCCTGCAGCCGTGCCTTGAGCTACTCCGTCTGGGCTTCGATGGATTGGCTGGAATTCAGCACAATGATCTGGGCTCCCTGATAGGAGATGCTGTAAACGGTCTCGTGTAGTTTCTCCGGTAGTTCACTGACAAGCGGCAGGGTAAATTGCGGGCGCCATAGAATGGAAACGTGCCGGGTTGGTTTTTCCTCCTCTTTTAAGGGCATGAACTCGTGATTACCCAGCACGGGTACGGTGGCCCACTGGGCGTGGAGAAAGCTGCCAGCCTTAAACCAGCCGGCCCATTCCTGATCGGAGTGCGCCATATTGATTAAATCCCCGGCATGAATCGCAAAGCGGGCATCCGGTGCAGTCTGGTTGGCCATCCGGATGACCCGCGACCAGGTGCTGAGCACATTATTCTGGGCATCGCCAAAATACAGGAAGCGGAACGGTGCCGGTTCGGCTGCTGCCGTCCGGAACTGGATCCACTCTGACCAGCGTCGCCGACCATCGCCGACCCGGTAGGCGTAAAGCGTATCGGGTTGAAGATCTGAAAACTCGGCAGAATGGTAGTGCACCACACCCTGCTTGTTGGAGGAATAGCGGTTCATGTCGAAAGATTCGGTCTCGGCGGTCACTTGAATGGTTTGATCGAACATGCCAGGTTCACCCAAAGAGACTGTGATTTCAGCAACTGCATTTTTTACCTCGGCACTGGTGCGCCAGGTTACGGCGCGTGATGTGGCCGGGTCACCCGCAAAAGTCAGCACAATCCGGTCCGGGTCGGCGCTGGCCGTTTCCCAATGGTGCAGATTCCCATAGCCTTCGTGCGACCATAAGCTATGGGTGCCGAAAGCAGCAAGAGCAACGAGTGCTGTCAATATGGTATGCGGTAAAAGAGAAGGCAATGTCATGATGTAACGATTGATCATTAAGCGAATCTCGCGATCCGAAAAAGAACATTCCGTACTGGAATCCACTCCGTGGGCTCTACGCTTTCACATTCAGCAGTTAATCCTTAGAAGCTTTCTCTTCTTCCCGTAGTAGCTGTTGCAATGCATCCACGTCGATCCGGTCTTTATCACGGTAGGTAGACGACTTGGCCGAAATGAGTTGCACTTTGTTCAGATGGGTAAGAGGTTCTATTAGATTCTCTGCTTTAAACGTCTGGGTGGCTGGTAGCAACTCCTCATACGTCTTTCCGTCCATCAGGGTGAAAATATCGATACGGCATTCGGTCTCGTTGATTTCAAAGCATCCGGCTTCGAGGGTAAAATCCTCAGGAGCAAGCGTTCCTCCCAGACCTTCACCGAAAGTGCTTAGCGCGGTCAAAAGCCGTTCCACGTTGGATTGGTCTGTACTTACCAGAATATCAATATCTTCGGTGACACGAACGAAACCACAGAATGCAACAGCCAGGCCGCCACAAACGATGAACCGGACATCATGACTTTGCAGGTGAGCGAAGGCTTTTTCGAACGGGAAGAGTTCGTTCATGGTGGTTGAAATCTTTTTTCCCCAGCAACGACAGCATGGAACTCCGTAGTTGATCCATTCTGACCAGAACATCCCGGTCCGTGCGTTTGCCGATGGTTTTCCTTATCATTAAATGGACAGTATAGGTTTGTGGCCGAAGAACAATGTTCTTATTGAAACCACTTCTAAGATTTTTATTTTCTTCTTTCGTATTTGCTCTTGCTTCGTTCGCGTGGGGAATTTGAACACGGTATGAACGGCGGTATTGCCGCTTTAACCGCGCTGACACGCTTTATTTTGTGGTTGGAAAAAGGTTACGGTTCCGGGTTTGTATGCACGATCAGGGCTGCACTCCAAGGTCATGGAATATTCCTTAGTGGGATGATGAGGCGGAAGCGGGCCTCGCTGCCGGGGGTGTGGGAGATGCTGAATACGAAGCGGTGTCAGGAAAGTAACCCTGTATAAAGAGAAGCCTTGGGAATATACTTCAACGCTGTCAGTTTTGATTGGATTGCTTCCGGGGAATCTTTACCACCACCGCCGTTTCGACACCAGGTTTGCTGCGGATTTGAATGGATCCACCGTGCAGGTCTATGATCGCCTTGCAGATCGCCATGCCGAGCCCAGTATTTTGGCTATCCTGTTTTTGGGTACGTGAGTCATCTTCCTGGAAGAAGCGGTCGAACAGCCGGTCGATGTTTTCGGGTTGGATGCCCTTACCGTTATCGATGACTTCAATCATGGCTTGGTCGTCGGCGATCCGGGAGCGGACGGTGACGGTGACCGGATCGTCGTTGTGTTGCAGGGCATTGTTGATCAGATTGGTCAGCACTTGCTCGATGCGGAAGGGATCCATCTCGACGGACCCTGAATTCAGGTCGGTTTGGATCACACAGTTACGCTCTTGGGCGTAGGCTTCCATTTCTTCGACCAGACCGCGAATCACTTCGTCGAGTGGCAGGGTTTCGAATTCGAGCTGAACATTTCCTGCATCATAACGTGAGATTTCCAACAGCTCCTGAATGATACGATTTAAGCGTCCAGAGGATTGGGAGCAAATCCGGAGCATCCTTAAATACTCCTCGGAGCTACGCGAGCCTTTCAGGGCGAGCTCAATATGGGCTTTGAGCACGGTGAGCGGGGTTTTCAGCTCATGCGAAGCATCTGCGGTAAACCGCAACTGCCTTTGAAAGGAGTCATCGAGCTGGGTGAAGGAGTGGTTGAGTTCCCGGATGAGAATATCAAACTCACGGGCGCATCCTTCCTGTCCGGAGTCGATCCGTTCGGAGAGCTCCCCGTCCGCGATTTTGATCGCGGTGTCCTGAATGGATTTGAGCGGCCTCAATTGTCTGGAGATGAAGATATACCAGAACCCTAGCGACAGGAGGAATATCACCGTGGCGACTGCCAGTATTTGGAGTTTGAGCACATGTAGCTCTGAACGAAACCTGGCCAGATCCAGGCCGATGAGGATATTGACCCGACGTTCTCCATGGAGCATCTCGCGATAGTCACCTTCCCGGAAACGATAGAAGTAACCCTGATAGGTTCCTTGGGGAATCTCCATATCGGGAAAATTCGAGGAACGGAACAGCTCCTGGCCATCGGTTCTGCGAGTCACTCCGGCATAGAAGCCAAGAGGAACCTGAACGTTGTTGAATCGTTCTCCAAAACCTTCTTTAAATGACTTGTTACCGCCGCTCCCGAAGAAACCGTCTTCACGCCGTTCCCAGGTGCTGCCTTCCAGTCCTTGATAGAAAGCGCTGGGTTCGGGTCTGGGACCGGAAGGCGGCCGGTTCCTTTTTCCTGTCGGATCATGTCCGGGGCGGGAGAACTTGCCCCGCAGCGGCGTCACCAGTTGATCCAGCGAGGCATCGATCAGCGAGAGGCGTTTCTCATATTCGTAGAAGTAAAAGGTGGTGCCCAGCAGAGCCAGCACCGTCCCGAGAATCAGGGCGTTGAGCAGCAGGATATTGTTTTTGAGGGAGAGTGGCTGAGTCATTACCGCGGATTTACCAAACCTCTTCTAGGGCTTTGGTATGATGTAGCCCAGTCCCCGTTTATTTTGAAGGAAGTTTTTGCCAAGTTTGCGCCGGATCCGGTAGATGTGGACATCGATCACGTTGGAGTCGGGTTCATCTAGTTCACCGGTGACCAGATCCAGCAGCTGACTATGCGGCACCACCTGGCCCGCCCGCAGCGCGAGATGTTCGACGATGCGGTATTCGGTTGCGGTCAATGAGATTTCGACCTCATCGGCGGAGACTGCCTGTTTTCGTGTATTCAGGATGACTCGGCCTAATTGAATCTCATCCGAGGGGTTGCCCTGCCCGCGTCGTGCCAGGGACCGGACGCGGGCCAGCAGTTCACGCTCATTGTAGGGCTTGGTCATGAAATCGTCCGCTCCCAGATTGAGCCCGGTGACGACATCATCGATTTCACTTAAAGCGGTCAGCATCAGGATAGGGATACGTTTTTGTTGTGCCCGCAGCTGTTTGGTAATCTCCCAACCATTCAATTCAGGAAGCATCACATCCAGGATGATTAGGTCGTATTCCCACTCACTGGCGTGGTAGAGGCCCTCTTCACCGTTATCGAAGGCGTCCACATGGAAACCCTCTTCCCGCAATAACTGGACTAAGCCACTGCGGATATGAGCATCATCTTCTATGAGTAAAATATTCATTACGTTGTAAATGCGCGGAGCTCTTGTCTCTCACTGAGTCTGCTCAGAAATACCATAAGTAAAATGACGAATGAATGAAGGCCTGGAACTTTATTGAAGTGTCTCCCCGAGAAGGTTTTGGATCCTGTCACGTTTTTGGTTTAGGTAGGAATTGGATTTTCACTTCATTTTTTTCGATTTCTTCAGCTAATCGTCATTTTTGGTACGCTAAGAATTTAACAACCTGAACCGAACCTGAACCATTCATGCGTATGAAGAAACACCGCCTCAAATTACTCATCTTAGCAAGTGCGCTCCTGCTGCTCGCGGTATCCCATAGCGAATCGGCAGTGATTCTGTCCGGAGACTTTCAAACCGGTTCTCCCACACCGACCCTCGCCATTACCGATGACATTACGTTCAATATTATTGCCAATGGACTTGCAACTTACCTGGTCTTTGATGAATGGGTTGCCAGCGACGGAAGTGGAAATGCGGTTTCGTTTGTTACGATTGGTCCCAGCGGGCAAAGTATCAACTACTCTTTAAACGGCGGTTCGACGACTTCTGCCCAGGCTTTTCAGTTTTTCGATAATAATGCTACCGATTTTGGAGATATATCCGAAAACGATGGCTGGCTCGATTTTGACTCTTCGTTTTTTGCACTCACCACAGGTGATACGTTGACCATTGCTGCGGCCACCTACACGTTTAACTTCAATACGGACTTCAATCCAGCAGTTCCATCTAATTTCACTGGAAATGTATACATCGCAGACGGTGGTGGAAATCGACTCTCAAACATTGTCGCCGTTCCTGAGCCGACCACCGGACTGCTGGTTGCGCTGGCGGGTGGCTTACTGGTATTAAGCAGACGCCGATTTGGCTTCTGAGGGTGAGTTCGTCGAAGACTCGCGATTTTATCGGAGCTGTAGCCGGGGTCGCTGACCCCGGATGCTCTGTAGTGCTGGAACCAGGCGAGGTCACCGACCCCACCTACAGCAGAGAGAGCACCTCTGAGGCTGGAATAATAATTGCTTCGGCGATAGGTCACTATTTAAGCTCGGATAAAACGTGCTACGATATCCAGCCACATAGAATGACTATGAAACCAAGACAACACAGATCCGGATTTACCCTCATCGAATTATTGGTCGTGGTCACCATTTTGAGCATTCTGGTGGCTTTGGGGTCTGTAGGGGTGAAACGTGCGCTGGAAGCATCCAAGGATACCAAATCTGCGTCCAATCTCCGGCAGATTGGAGCAGGGCTCAATCTCTACGCCTCAGAAAACAATGGTCGCTATCCGATCGCTCGGGGGCGCCATACCTATGACGAAGTAGTTGAAACGGATGAGACGACCTGGCCCTGGCAATACCAGATCCGTGAATTTATTGACCCGGAGAGCGATGTCTATACCAGCCCGAACGTCCCCGAGATGGAACATGGATACTACTTGAGTGTCCGGGCGGCCTTTCTGGAAGCCCGGGCTGCTAAAATTAAGCCGCCGTTTGCTCCGGTTTATCAGCTAAAGATTTCACAACCTACCCGCCATATTCTGGCGGGTGAGGCGCTGTATTGGGCGGGAGCAGTGGACGATGCCGATAAAGATGATGCCCGGGAGAGGCCATCCTTCCGCGAGGATGATCAACCGGGCGAGAAAACGCCTATCCTGTTTGTGGCCGGTAATGTGGAGTTTTTTCAGCAATTTGACCCTAATTCCATGACTGCCAGTTACGAGGGACTCGGCTCTGACTATCCGGCCAGTCCGCCTCGCCCCAGCGGCCCACCGCCGGGAGGTCCGCCATCAGGCGGGCGACCACCTCCTGGAGGGGGGCCACCTTCCGGTGGAAGACCACCATCGAGATAAGGCTCCGATCAAGTGTCCGCACTTTTTTAAACTGTAGCTTGGGTCGTCCTGTCGCACCATAGTCCTGACGTAGGAGGATGAGCCCGTAGTTTCTGTGGCTTTGCAACATGGCGAGGACACATACATGGGAGCTGTAGCCGTCCCGATCACGCAGGGTATCGGGACGGAGTTTCTATTACGTTGAAATCTGGCGAACCGCCTGAGGCAGTTCATCTACGGACTTAAAAAAATGAGGCCTGGATGAAGTTTTCTGCATCTGCGTCAGCTAATCTTCATTTTCACTCAGTTATGCTGACGTTCAGAAAATGAAACCGTTACTTCCAAGCTCTCCTTTTCTAGCAGCTACCATCGCTGTCTGCATGCTGATAACCACGGCATCGGCCCAGAGCTTTACCTGGAATGGCTCCACTGGCGAAGCCTGGGACATTTTTTTAAATTGGATACCAAAGGATGTTCCGAATAGTCGCGGCGATGACGTGGTCTTTGGCCCCTTGGGCTCTGGAACCAACGTTGAGCTCCTCAGCCCAAAAACCGTCGGGACGATGACGTTTGACGACAGTCGTAACTACATCATCTTTGGCAGCACCCTGGAATTGGATGTCAGCAGCGGCTCGGCGGCCATTACGGTTAACAGCACCAACGGCAACGGCGCCCACACGATTAATTCCAATCTGTCGCTGGCGGATGACGTGGTGATCACCAATCACTCGACCGGGGCCTTTACCGTTGGGGGCGTGATCAGCGGCTCCAACGGGGTGACCAAAAGCGGTGCGGGCACCGTAATCCTGACCGGCGACAACATCTACAGCGGCGGCACCACCATTAACGCGGGCACGCTTCAGGTCGGCAATGGCGGCACGACCGGTGGTATCTCCGGGGATGTGACCAACAACGGCACGCTGACGTTCAACCGCTTGGACAACGTTAGCTTCAGCAACGCCATCAGCGGGACGGGCGAAGTGACCAAAGAGGGGGCGGGAACGTTGACGTTTTCCGGCGAGAACACGTACAGCGGGTTCACGCTGATCAATGACGGTATCATGCGCGTTGGGAACAGCTTGGTGCTGCAAAATTCCACGGTTCGCCTTCTCGTGGATGACGGGCTCGACCTCAATGGCCTCAACGCGACCCTGGGTAGTTTGAGCGGCGGTGGCGACCTCGACCTCGGTGACACGACGTTGACCGTTGGTAACAACAGCGAAAACACCACACACAGCGGTGTCATCAGCGGGACGGGGAATGTGATCAAGACTGGGACGGGTATCCTCACTTTTGATGGAGCCAACACCTACACTGGCACGACCACGGTGAATGCGGGCCAGTTACTCATTGATAATGATAATAACAATGCCCTGGCCAACAGCGCCGTTACGGTGAATGCAGGGGCAACCTTGCGGCTTAGGAGTACTAATAATAATGATATCGTTTCCCTTGGCTCGCTGGCCGGTGCTGGCACTTTCCTGACTAATGGAGCAAGCGCTGAAATCGGCGGAAACCATACCAGCACCACTTTTTCCGGGGCCCTCCTATTAGATGAGATTGATGAAGAAGCGGTGATCGAGAAAGTGGGCGCCGGTACCTGGACCTTGACCGGTTCCGGGCATGATCTGTTTGAATTAGAGGTGAGTGAGGGGGGCGTGGTGCTGGCTGAGGTGAGTGGCAGCGTTAAAGAAATCTCAGTGCGCAATTCAGGTCACCTCACGATTCAAAACACCAACGCTTTGACTCTTGAGCGAATCAGAACCTCGTCTAATGGTGCGACGGTTTTGATTACGGGGAGCAGCACAGATTTAAGCATTCAAGACGAACTCATAAACAGAGATACGCTGACCATTGCGGATGGGGCGAGTGTCACCGCTGACGAATTTCGACAGTCCAACGGCCAGATGACAATCGTGGACCAGGCCTCACTGACCATCGAGCAGTTTCATTCCGATGACGATCTTGGAACCATCGCCATTAGCAATGCCAGCGGGGGCACCGCCCTGACTGTGGGTGACAGCACGAACAGCACCTATGAAGGGGTGATCGTTGACCACACTACCGGCCCCGGCTCGGTGCGCAAAACCGGCTCTGGAAGAATCACATTGACCGAAGCCAGCACCTACAGTGGAACAACCACCATTGAACGGGGCGTTTTGCGGATTGGGGACGAGTTGACGCTGCAAAACACCACCGTTTCGCTCGACACAAACGACGGGCTCGACGTCGATGACATCGACGCGACCCTGGGTGGACTGGAGGGCAGCGGTAATCTTGATCTTGGGTCGACGTTGCTGACCGTCGGCAATAACAACGCGGACACCACCTATTCCGGCATCATTAGTGGGACAGGCAACGTGATCAAAATCGGGACGGGCACCCTCACCTTTGCGGGGCAAAACACCTACAGCGGAGCCACCACGATCAGTGAAGGCACATTGGTGATCGATTCTGATTCTCCTAACGCGTTGGCCAACAGCGCCGTGACCGTTGACTCGGGTGCTACGTTGGATTTCAGTACATTCACAGCAGATTTCGTCGCGGGTTCATTGGCGGGAGGCGGCCGTGTTGTGATGGGATCAAATAACGTTTTCGTCGGCGGCAACAACGAGAGTACCACGTTTACCGGAACCCTCACCAGCAGTAGTCCTTTTGACTTTCTGGAGAAACGAGGCACCGGCACCTGGACCTTAGGCGGTTCCGGCCACCAGCTTGGCGAGTTGCGTGTTTCTGCTGGAAAGCTCGTTATGGATGGCACCGGGGATGGAATTTCTGACGTCATTGTCGAATCGACAGCTGAGCTCACCATTCAAAACACCGGCAACAATTTTGATCTCGATCGTTTAACCAACAGTGGGACGACGCTGATTACGGGGCCTTCTACGGAAGTGGGAAGTTTGGGCCCTGTCACGAATAACAACAGCTTGACGATCGCAGATGGTGCCACCGTCACGACCGACGACTTTCGCCAGACCAGCGGCGACACCACGATCGTGGATGAAGCCTTGCTGACGATTGGCCGATTCACCGTAGCTACCAGTACGCGACGTGGAACCATTGCGATTAGCGATGCCAGCGGCGGCGGCTCGGCCCTCACGTTGGGTAACCAATTTAATAGCGTTTTCCAAGGCGTGATTGAAGATCATAGTGCCGGTCCCGGCTCGGTGCGCAAGATCGGCTCCGGAATTGTAAGTTTGAACAATGCCAACACCTACTCCGGCGGGACGACGATCGAGGAAGGCACCCTGAGGCTGGGCAGCTCGACCGCCGCCGGTACCGGCACCATCATCATTGATGGAGGAAATCTAGATGTCAGAGGCCAGACCCTCAACAACGCCATCAGCTTTGGTGCTTCTGGCGGAGGGATTACTGGAACCGGAACCATTAACGTAGATCTGGCCCTGAATGACACCAGCCAGGTGCTCACCCCTGGCAACAGTCCCGGTATCCAGAATCTGGGTGCCGACCAGACCTGGAGCGCCTTCACCTACGAATGGGAGATCAACGACTGGCTCGGCACGGTGGCCGGAGACGATTACGATCAGATCCAGATCGACGGCGAACTGACCTTGACCGGCAGCACCAGCGGCAGCTACCTGCTGGATATCCTGTCCCTGACCGCCAGTAACTTCCCAGGTGACGTGCCGAACTTCCTGGAACAGGACCAGAGCTGGCTGATCCTGACGACCACCACCGGCATCACCGGCTTTGATGAAAACTTCTGGACGCTGGACACCAGCGGCTTCACCAGCGATTCGAATTGGCAGGGGCAGTTCAGCCTGAGCCAGGTCGGCAATGATCTGCAACTGGACTACGAAGCGATACCGGAACCTTCAACAGCCTTATTGCTCCTGCTGGCAGTAGGAATGATTCTGCTGCGTCACAGGAATGTGGCTCCATAAAACTGTAGCCGGGGTCGGTGACCCCGGAGTTTCTCTCATATTGGAACCAGGAGAACGCCTTAAAAATGAGCTATGCATGAACTTTTCTGGATCAGCGTCAGCTAATCTTCATTTTCGATGGGTTAATCTCAAAATTGGTAAATGAACTCCCCTCTTGGATTCATTCAGAAAACGAAACATTGAAGGAAGTAGCCATGAACTCGAGAATCAGATGGATAGGAGTATTCGTAATAGTGTCAGGTTGTATGATCTCTCATGCAGCTGGCCAGACAACGATCAACGTGACGGCCGACCCGGCGGCGACGATCGACGCCAATCAGGTCTCCGGCTCCCCGGTGACCGTCAACGTCTCCGTGGCTACGACGAGCTCTAGTGGCGACGGCCTCACTAAGACCGACGGAGGCGACCTGACTGTCAATTTTACCGGCACCGGCGCCATCAACGCCGCTGACATCGGCATCAACCTCAGCTCAGGCATTGGCGATTTCACGATCACGTCCGGTTCCAGTGCCGATCCTGTGATTACCTCGGGCAGTGATGGACTGCTGATCGCGGGACTGTCCGGTGATTTCTCGAATGCGGCTTCCATCGCTTCGTCCAGCGATGACGCTATCCGATTCAGCAGTTCCGTGGGGGGCTCCATTACCAACACCGGTAATCTGACCACCGGCAGCAGCTTTGGCGACCACGGCATTTCTATCTTAGGCTCCGTGGGCAATGGCTTTACCAACTCCGGCCAGATCGGCACCTCGGGCCAGCGCAGTGGTGGCAGCGGGATTTATATTGTGGCTGGCACCATCAGTGGTGATTTTGTGAACGACATCGGCGGTGACATATTCAGCAAGGCCCAGGGCATTGCGTTGTTCTCTGCCTACGCGAACAATAACTTCACCAACCATGCGAACATCGATGCACAGAGTTTGGATGCGATCCTACTCAGTAATACCGATGTGGATGGTTCCTTCACGAATACCGGTGACCTGATGGCCAGTCTGGATGGGATTAACATCAACGGCGGCACCGTGGGGGAAGGCTTCACCAACTCCGGTCAGATCGGCACCGCCAGCCAGCGGGTCGGCCAAACGGGCATTAGCATCACCGGCAACGTCTCCGGCGATTTTCTCAATGATACCGTTAACGATACCGGCGGCGATATTTACAGCTCTGACCAGGGGATTTTACTTTCTTCCAATCTCTTCGGTGACTTTACCAACAACGCCTTCATCAATTCACGGGATGATATTGCAATTGAAATCAAAAAAACAACGTGGGGTGCCTTCCTCAATACCGGCACCGTTCAAGGAGATACGCTCGGGGTGAAGCTAGGTGGGCTGGGCGAGACGTTTACCAACAGCGGTTCGATCACCGGCAGCAAAGACGATGGTATTGAAATCACCGTGACCGGCATCCGCACCTTTGAAAACCAGGCGGGCGGGACCATCACTGGTAGCAGCCGGTCGGTGGAAATCATCGGCGCTGGCACGAACTTTACCAATGCGGGCACCCTGAATGGCGACGTTGTGCTGGGAGCGGCTAGCTCAGGTGGCGATGCCGGCAATGTTCAGAATACGGTGACACTGGACAGCAGCGGGGTCATCAATGGCATGCTGGATGTCGGGATCCATACGGACACCACTGTTACGCTGACCGGTGCGGATGACGCCCTGCTCTCCACAGAAGTCACCGGCGGCATTTACAGCGGCAGCAACACCAACACGCTCGACGGATCCTTGATCAAAGACGGCACCGGCACTTGGACTATCGACCAGGACCTTACGGTCGGTCAGGGCACGACCATCCAGTCCGGCACCTTGCAGGTTGGCAATGGCGGCACGACCGGCTCGATCACAGGAGACGTGGTGAATGAGGGCACGTTGGCTTTTAACCGTTCTGACAATTCCACCTTCAGCGGGAACATCTCCGGCACCGGAAGCGTGAACAAAACCGGTAGCGGAGACCTCACCTTCAGTGGAACCAACAGCTACAGCGGTGATACCGTGGTCAGTGCAGGTCGCTTGGTGATCAATAATGCCGATGCACTGGGTAGCGGAAATATCCTGATTGATGGTGGGGCATTGGATACCGGTGGACAGACCTTGGACAACGCGGTCAGCTTTGGCGCTGCAGGCGGATCCATTCAAGGCACTGGCATCATTAACGCGGATCTGGCCCTGAACGACACCAGCCAGGTGCTGGCACCCGGCAACAGTCCTGGTATTCAGAGTCTGGGCGTGGACCAGACCTGGAGTGCCTTTACCTACGAATGGGAAACCAATGACTGGCTCGGAACCGTTGCCGGAGATGATTATGACCAGATCCAGATCGACGGTGAGTTGACCCTCACCGGCACTACCACCGGCAGCTACCTGCTAGATATTCTCTCACTGACCGCTGCGGACACCAGCGGCGATGTGCCCAACTTTTTGGAACAGGATCAGAGCTGGCTGATCCTGACTACCACCACCGGCATCACTGGTTTTGATGCCGCCTTCTGGGATCTGGACACCAGCGGCTTCACGAGCGATCCCTCCAGTCAGGGAGCATTTACCCTGAGTCAGGAGGGGAATAATCTTAAGCTCGACTACACCGCCGTGCCGGAACCGTCGACAATATTACTGCTGGGACTGGCAGGAAGCTGCTTACTGCTTCGGCGTCGTATTCGTTTCCGCCACTAATCTCTCCGAAATGAAACGATCGTATTTCGGGAACATCTTTGCTGCCTACGGGTTTGAGCTTCAATTCCGTTCTTTCAAATGGTGGTTGCTCTATGCTTGTATGCTGGCTTTCGCAGTTCCGTTGAGCGGGCAGACCATAATCAATGTGACGAGCGATCCTGCGGCACCGATTGATGCCAATCAGACATCGGGTTCGCCGGTGACGGTGAATATCTTCGTGGCGACCACCAGCCCGGGAGTCGGGATCACCAAAACCGATGGCGGAGATCTTACGATTAACTTTACCGGCTCTGGAGCCATCGATGCAGTTGATCAAGGAATCAATCTCATTACGACAACGGGAGATCTTGCGATTACCTCCATTTCCAGTGCTGATCCGGTGATTGTCTCAGGCTCCGAAGGGGTCAGGGTATTAGGGGTTGGCGGCATGTTCAGGAACAGTGCGTCTATCCGTTCGCAAAGCGAGGATGCAATCGTGATTTTTGGGGATGTTGACGGCTCTTTTGCCAACATGGGGGCTCTCTTATCTGGTTCTGATGGTATCAGGCTCAATCGCCTGGTGCGCGGAGATTTTACCAACTCCGGTCAAATTGGCACCTCATCGCAGCGGGTCGGTGACGCTGGGATTGTGGTATTAGAGAACATTACAGGTGACTTTCTCAACGATACCGGCGGCGATATCTTCAGTAGTAGTCACGGCATCAATCTGTTTTCCCGTGTAAATGGTGACTTTACCAATCATGCCTCCATTGATTCGCAGAACGGAAATGCCATGCGAATCGATGACTTGCGTGGCTCCTTTACCAATACGGGTGATCTCCAGGCTGGCCTCCAGGGCATTCGGATTGCTGGAACAGTAGGGTCCTCCGGGCCTGCTACCAGCTTCACTAATTCAGGACAGATTGGCACCGCGGCTCGGCGGGTGGGAACTAACGGCATTATCATTGTAGGCGGCCGCATCACTCATAACTTCATCAATGACACCGGTGGCGACATCTTCAGCAATAATCAGGGTATTTATTTTTTATTTTCTAATATGGATGGAGACTTTACTAATCATGCCTCCATCGATTCACTGAGCTCCAATGCCATAGAGTTCAATAATACGGATGTGGATGGTTCCTTTACCAATACCGGTGACCTGATGGCCAATCTGGATGGGATTAACATTGGAGGCACGGTGGGCAATGGCTTCACCAACTCCGGCCAGATCGGTAGCTCGGCGCAGCATGTGGGTGAAGAAGGAATTGAGATTACCGGAACTGTCACGGGCAACTTCCTCAATGATACCGGGGGCGATATCTTCAGCACCAGCCACGGTATTTTACTCTCCAATACCGGAACCAGTCTCACCGGTAATTTTATCAATCGTGCGGCCGTTCAGTCGCAGGATGACGATGCTCTATTGATATTGGGTGACGTAGATGGTTCCTTTACTAATACCGGTAACCTGACCGCAGGAAATGCCTTTGGCGATAACGGCATCCGGATTAGTGGAACGGTGGGGAACGGCTTTACGAACTCCGGTCAGATTGGTACCTCGGCTCAGTCCGTCGGCGGGGATGGCATTCAGTTGAACGACACTCTCACCGGCAACTTTCTCAACGATGCCGGTGGCGATATTTTCAGCAGCGATAACGGGATCGCCTTTTTGTCCGGAGTGACAGGTAACTTTACCAACCACGCGTCCATCGATGTGCGGGACTTTATTCCTATTGTCATCTCTAGTGGTGGGATAGGTGGTACGTTCACTAACACGGGTGACCTGCGGACTCAGTCGATCTTCAGTAGCGACGGCATTAGCATCACCGGTGGTGTCAATGCCATAGCGATGAATCCTACCGGCTTTATCAACTCCGGCCAGATCGGAGATGCCTCTCAGCGCGTTAGCGGCGAAGGGATTGATGTGGTGGACACGATTTTTGGCGACTTTGTCAACGATACGGGTGGTGACATCTTCAGCACGACCCAGGGCATTCGACTGTTTTTGATTACCGGTGGTGATTTTACGAACCGTGCCTCAATCGATTCCCAGACTGTGGAAGGCATTGATATCTCCGGCACCTTGGATGGTAATTTCAACAATAGCGGAACCGTCTTAGGAAATACGCTCGGAGTCGAGCTCGCCGGGCTATCCGGTTCCTTTATCAACAGCGGCACCATCACGGGTACCGGCGACGACGGCGTGGAAATCACGGTGGCAGGGGTTCGCACCTTTGAAAACCTAGCAGGCGGCACCATTACCGGTAGCGGTCGGTCGGTAGAGATCATCGGCGACGGCATGAACTTCACCAACGCCGGCACCCTGAATGGGGATGTGGTGTTGGGAGCCGCAGCTTCGGGAGGCAACGCCGGAAACGTTCAGAACATCATCACGCTCAACAGCGGCGGGGTGATCAACGGTCTGCTGGATGTCGGCACCCATACCTCCACTGTCGTTACGCTCACCGGCACGAGTAATGCCCTGCTTTCCACCGAAGTCACTGGTGGGATCAACAGCGGCGCTACCACCCATACCGTCAACGGCTCCCTGGCTAAGGATGGCACAGGAACCTGGACCATCGACCAGAATCTCACCGTAGGCAGCGGCACCACGGTTAATGGTGGCACTTTGCTCATTGCCGGAGGTAGCACCCTCACCAGTGACGTCATCGTTGGTGGAGGTACTTTGGGAGGCATCGGCAACATCGGCGGTAATGTCACCATCAACGCCGGTGGTATGCTCGCACCCGGCACCAGCCCCGGCATCCTCAACATCACAGGAAATTTCACTCTCAATGCAGGTTCGACTTCCAACTTTGAATTGAATGGCATCACCCCGGGTAGTGGTCACGATCAGGTCGTAGTCACCGGGACTGCTGCACTGGCAGGCACCCTGAACCTGACACCGGGATTCGGTCCGAATGATGGAGATGAGTTCAGCATCATTGACGCTGCGCTGATCACCGGTGATTTCGATGCCGTAATCAATACGCTGGGCAATGCGCTGGAATTCACCACTGCCATCATCGGAGGCAATACCTATGTGGTCACTGCCGTGCAGGGCAGCTTCAACAACTCAGCCTTCACCGGGGGTGATCCGGATCTGATGGCTATCGCCCTCTCCCTCGACAGTATTTCATCTGACCCGAATTTGAGCCCTTTGATCGATGCCCTCAACGGCTTGCCCGGCACCAGCCTGGAAGACGCCCTAGAGCAGATCAACCCGGATGAGCTGGCAGCTTTGAGCGGCTTCAGCTTTGCCAATACCCGCAACGCCATTATGCGCCTCGGCAACCGCCTGCGGGCCATTCGCCATGGAGCCGGAGGCGGAATCGATACCAGCGGCTTCAGCCTGTTTGATGAATCCGGTCAGTTTCGCAGCAGTTCATTACTTGCGGATGTGAGTGCGGTGGCACCCGCAGGACTGCAGCTGATGGAACCGGCTGTCTATGCCGATCCCCGCTTCGGCATCTTCGTCAGCGGCAGCGGCACCTTCGGGGATTACGACGGCGACCAGAACGGAGCAGGCTACGACTATGATGCCGCCTCCGTCCTGATCGGTGCCGACTACCGCATCACGGACACCGCCGCCGTCGGCATCTACAGCGGCTACGACCGCACCGACGCCAACCTCGGTAACAACGGCGGTCAGGCCGGAGCCGACACCGCCCGTTTCGGAGTCACCGGAACCTGGTGGATGCCGCAGGAGTTTTCGACTAAGCATGAAATCGATGGAATGCTTTACGCGGAAGCCAACGCCGGCGGCGCCCACCACTGGTATGAAACCGACCGCAACGGCTTCGGCGGAGTCGCCAGCGGCGACACCACCGCGACCGAACTCAGTGCCGGCGGCGCCCTCGGCTATGAATTCAAAAAGGGCAACCTGCGCTTTGGTCCGGAAGTCAGCCTGAACTACACCCACCTCTGGACGGAAGGCTTCACCGAAACCGGTAGCCTCGCTCCACTCACCATCGCCGATGGCACCCGTGATAGTCTCTATTCGACGGTAGGCGCTCGCGCATCCTACCAGTTTCGGATTTCGAATTTCGAATTTAATCCATTTCTGCATACCGGCTGGCGGCATGAATACCTGGATACTCAAGGCGCTGCGACGGGGCGTTTTGCTGTGGGAGTCGGCAGTGCTTTCACCGTGAATGGTTCCAGCCAGGCCCGTGACAGCATCGTCGCCGGATTCGGTATCAACGCCATCCTCAACGACTGGCTCAGCACCGAGCTCAACTACTTCGGCGAAGGCAGCGCCGACACCGAAACCCACAGCATCAACGGCTCCGTAACCGCTCGCTTCTAGAGCGGTTTCGAATAATTAAATAACATCTTTAGGCGAGGTCATCCGCCTACGTCAAGACTGCGACGCGACCAATCGACCTTACCTACAGCGGAGCGGTGCCGTGTATTTTCTGATAACGACTTAGGTGATTGTGGAGTGCCTTCTCAGCTTCGACAGCAGTATTTCATGTCATTTAATGTTCCACTCATCTCTGGATGCCATAAAAATAGCTGGAAAGGGATTTTTTTGCGTTAAATGAAATTTTTGATTATCGAAGATGATGATGATCTGCGCACGCTATTGGTAAACACGCTGCGTGAGGACGGGCATGTGGTCGAGAGCGAAAGCAGTGGCGCGGATGGACTCAGTCGCGCCGTCTATCAGGATTATGATCTGATCATTCTGGATGTGATGCTGCCGCAACTGGATGGATGGGAGGTGTTGCGCCGCTTGCGCGACCGGAAGTCCACTCCGGTGCTGGTGCTGACCTCGATGGATAGCCCGTCGGATCGGGTGCGGGGATTGGACCTAGGTTCGGATGACTATATTTCCAAGCCCTTTGATATCCATGAACTCAAAGCCCGCATCCGGGCGGTGATGAGGCGTCAGACGGGTGAACGGCGTCAGCTCATTGACATCATTCCCGGGTTTCAGATGGACCCTGCTGCCCGGATTGTATTGCAGGATGGAAAGCGGGTGGAAATGACCGCTCGCGAGCTGAATCTGCTAGAGCTCTTTCTGCAGCGCCGGGGTTCGATCATCTCCAAAGACCAGATCCGGGAGCTGTTGTTTGAGGAGTGTGAAGCGGGAGAGTCGAATGTCGTCGAGGTCTACATTTATGGATTGAGGAAAAAATTTGGTCGCTCCACCATCAAGACCCATCGGGGCCTTGGATATGAATGGGTTGACGCGTGATGTTTAGGTTTCGTTCACTTCGCTGGAAATTACAGGGCTACTATGCGCTGATGTTGTTGCTGGCCTTGTCGGTCACCACGGTGATTTCCATTTATTGGATTCGGGTCAGCGAGCGCACAGCCTATGACGGCCTGCTGCGGGACGCCCGGCACAGTGTGATTCCTTCCCTCCGCAATACCGAGCCGGTAGATCCCGGCCAATGGAAGCAATTTGAAGCCCTGGATGCCGGAGATCCTCGTTTCCGTTCCCGCGGCCCGGGTTCTAAAATGGGCGGTCGAGGTGGCCCGCCCACCCCTCCGATTGACGGACTGGAAGAGCTGCTGGACAAAGGCTGGTTCTTCGGGGGCTACGGCTATGATGGCACCCCGCGTAAGCTCTCCCGCAACTTTCCGGAAGATCTGCAATTCGACGTTCCGGTCGAGGAACGAAAAGGTAATATTTTGCGTGATGCTGGCGAGTATCGACTGCTGCTGCATCGGGAACCCTGGGGAGCGGTGCTGGTCATCGGTTACTCGAAATCCTGGTTTGCGGAAGGAGTGATCGGCCGCCAGTGGGGTGTTGTGCTTTCCAGTGTATTGGTCTTTGCAGTGGCCACCTCTTTAGGGGCGTTTCTGATCGGTCGCTCGCTGCGCCCGCTACAATCGATCCAGCAGGCGGCGGATCAGATCGGTCAAGGCGAACTCAGCACCCGCATCCCGCTGACTTCCCGGCAGGATGATGAAATGGGGGAGCTCTCGGAGAATCTGAATCAGATGTTCAGCCGTTTTGAAGCCATGTACGACCGGCAGAAGCGCTTTACCTCCGAGGCCTCGCATGAACTTCGCACTCCCATTGCGGTGATTCTCGGTTATTGCCAGATTGCGTTGGAAAAAGACCGCAGCCCGCAGGAGGTGCAGGATGCCATCCAGGCCTGTCGGCGGGCCGGAGTCAGGATGAAAAACCTGACCAATGATCTGCTCGAGCTGGCTCGCCTCGAAAGTGGGGAAGTCGCCTTTGATTTTACTGAATGTGTGGTCCGTGATGTCGCCGAGGAAGCGGTGGAACTTATCGAGCCGGTTGCCTTAGAGAAAGGCGTCATTCTGGATGTAAAAATTGAAGATGCCACCATCACCGCCAATAGCGACCGCTTGTGGCAGGTGCTGGTGAACCTGCTCAACAATGCAGTGCGTCACACCCGCGCGGGCAAATCGATCCGGCTGCAAACGGCGGTGAAAGACGCTCACCTGGAGATCCTGGTGAAGGACGAAGGAGAAGGTATCCCGCCAGAGGCGTTGCCGCATGTGTTTGAGCGATTTTATCGGGTCGATTCCTCGCGTAACCGCAAAACCGGTGGCTTCGGTCTGGGACTCGCCATTAGCCAGACGATTATCCAGGCCCATGGAGGACATATTGAAGTCCAAAGCCGATTAGGGCAGGGAACGACCTTTACCATCCAGTTGCCGATCTAGAGTGACTGCTTAGAGCTTGAACTGTAGCCGAACCGCCTCAGGCGGTTCACTCACAGCGTTACTGTAGCCGGGGTCGGTGACCCCGGAGGTCACCTCCTATCAGCTATTGATATCCCGAACTCAGGTTAAAAGAGTCTCGTCATTTCATCTTCAACTCATCTTCGAGTTGTATAAAGCCGCCATGACCTCATTACGGATACGGCTCTCCTTCACCTGCCAGACAGCAGGTGTCGCCCTGATGTTGAGTGCCATGGCCGTGACCACCTCCGCCCAGACCTTTACCTGGGACTTTGGCGGAGTGGATAACAACTGGTCGACCGACGGGAACTGGTCCCCCAGTCCGGGAGCGGGCGGGCCCGATGGGGCCGGGGTGGAAGTGATCCTGGACAATACCAGTAGCAGCACCACCATCACCCTCGACTCGGATCGCACGGTCGGTACGGTTTCCATCGATGACAGCGATAACTACAGCCTTTCCGGCAATACCCTGACGCTGGATGCCAGCTCCGGCTCGGCGGCTATCACGATTGGCAATACCAACGGCAACGGCGCCCACACCATCAGCTCCAACCTCGCTCTGGCCGATGATCTGGTCATCACCAACAACGCCACCGGCACTTTCACCGCCAGCGGGATCATTAGCGGTTCCAATAATCTGATTAAGGCGGGCACGGGCACGGTGACGTTCTCCGGGGCGAGTACGTATAGCGGGACGACGACGGTGAGCGAAGGTCAGCTGAGTCTGGTTGACGGTGCGCAGAGTGCGCTCTCCAACAGTGCAGTGACGGTCAGTTCGGGAGCAACGCTGATGCTGGAGGATTTTGAAACATTTACGCTGGGTTCGCTGGCAGGCGGCGGCACCATAGACATAAGTGATGGGGTATTGGAGACTGGTGGTGACAACACGAGTACGACCTTTTCAGGTTCCTTGGACGGCGATTCTTTTAGTATTGTTGGTAAGCAGGGCTCGGGCACCTGGACCTTGACCGGCTCGTCTGGATGGCCTTCGCGCGGACCAGCGTGTTCATGAAGCGCTGGAACTCGCCGTAGTTGCTGAGCCGGTAGGGGAGCCCGGCCGTCGGCATGCCCTCGAAGATCTTCGTGCGGCAACTCGCGAGGC
>JBCDJI010000018.1:0-67869 GCA_038748025.1 Verrucomicrobiota bacterium | reverse complement strand
TTAAATCAAATAATCTTATAGCTATGGCTGGGAATATTGAAATTTATGACAAAAGCGGTTTGAAGCTTAATGCATTAGGGATGCTTCCTGCTCGGCCGTTGTTATAGATATATATTATGTTATGTCTAAGTTAAGGGATAAGTCAGTTCAGTTTTTTTGTGGATATGTTTTTCTTTATTCATTAGCAATTACTATGTACATATATGTTGAATATGAAAAAGTTTATGTTTCTTTTGGATTGTTAGCAATATTTGCTTTTTTTCTTTCTTATGTTCAAAACAAAATCGCATTTTTCTTTGCAAAGAGCGTAGTTATTGTTTTTTCTATTATTAACGGAATAAGTTTTTTGTTTTACGTATATTTTTTCCTTAATGAATTAACTCATAGGGGGAGATTTTTTGGCATGAGTCTTGATGATTTAAGTCCTTACTTTTATCTTTCACTAACTTTTTTTAATGCAATATTACCGTTTGTTATAGGTAGAATTTTTATAGTGGGTGCAGAGGAAAAGTGAACAGTTTTGTCATAACCATTAGTTTTGTGGCTAATAATTTCTTGCGTGCTCTACTGTCGCATGTGCATCCAGGTAGTTGTAACAAGTTAATTCCATTTGTTTAAGACAAGCTTTTGGTAGGTGGCCCTATATTGCTGTATTCCCCTCTAATGCGAATAACGTAATATATATCTATTTCCTAACCTAGGGTTTGATCTTATGGGAGTTCTTTCTACACTGCTGCCCAAACATGAATACGCAGCAAAAAAGTGCAAACTTTTTGTCCCATGCCTCGGATCGAATTAAAGATTCCTGGGTAGGGGGGATTGCTGCTGTTACTTCAGTCGTTTACTGATTTATCTGAGGCATATCAATACAACTAATTAACTTGCAAGAGTAACTATGCTTTTAGATGATTGGGTGGCTTTTTTTGAGCTTTACTAACTAACCATAAAATCAAATGCATGCTTACGTACTATCCGCAGTAATAGCAATTACCATTGCTTTTCCAAATTTGGCTCAAGCACTAGAAACAGATCTGGATTCCGTCTTTTCGATTATTGCAAAGCAGGACAAAGAAACAGCGGTAGTAGATATCAATGGTTACACCCGGAAATACATTTGGAACACTGAAAAAAATGTATGGGAGGTTACGCCAGTTACTACCTCATTCAGCTTTCTATTTGAAAATAAGCCCAAAGGATTTTTCCTTTTGAAGGAAAGCCCGTCTATTAATAGATGGATTCAAGGGGCTGCGCCCTATTTGGCTACTTGGCAAACGGTTTTCAGGGAATCAGAAGATACTATAGTGTATTGGCAGCAATCGAGCCAGCACCACGATGGTACCCGTTTCTTAGCAGAACGCTCTGATCGCGATAGTCTTCATAAAAAAAATGAAGAGAAAAACGAAATTAGCTACCCCTACTTCTACAGTGGTATTCCTTTTACAGCACTTGGTGCGATCAAAGATTTTAATGAGCGGCCTCTCATGCAATTAGTCTCACGATTTAAAATTGTAGATTCTGACGACGGGTTGGTGCATTTGCTGTATGAGGTTTCCGAAATAGGATTAAAATTTGTCTATCACTTAGATCCTCAAAAGCAATACGCATTAGTTCGCTATGAGCGGATTTTTAACCATAAAATAACAGAAGGTTCTGACGATTTGATAAAGTATTATGTAGTGGACGAACTTCAAAAACTCTCAAATGGTTACTGGTATCCTAAGAAAATGTCGCGAATCATTAAGTATTCTGATGAGTACAGGAAATATCTAACTGAAAAACGTAAACCGGGGGCTAATTCATCATCTGATGCTTATAAAGATAAAAAGACGGTATATTCTTTTAACAAAGTGGAAATACCTGAGGGATGTGTGAGTTTTGAACCGGTAATACCTGAAGGAATAATGGATCAATCCTCAAAGTAGATTTTTTAAACCTAAAGGTAGCTTTTTTGCCGGGCATATCAAAGTGAACCTCAAACTTTAAGCAGGCACATTGGGGAGTAATTGGTTAATATTTTCCAGCTGAGCTGTATTCCCCTCTAATGCGAATAAGGCGATGCATATCTATTTCCTAACCTAGGGTTTGATCTTATGGGAGTTCTTTCTACACTGCTGCCCAAACATGAATACGCAGCAAAACAGTGCGAATTTTTTATCTCATGCCTCAGATCGAATTAAGGATTCCTGGGTCGGGGGGATTACTGCCGTTGTCGCTATCACCACGCTACTATTGCTTCAGTCGTTTGCTGATTTTTCTGAGGCAGTCAGTGTGCTGGTTCTCCTGGTTGCTGCGGTAATCGCTCTGATTTTCATTGAAGTGATTCTGAATCAGGTGCACCACAGATCCTCTGCCGGATTGAATCAACGTCGCCCGGTGACAAAGGGGCTGCTGCGCCGTTGTGGGATCAAGTATTTGGGGTTTCTGGGCGTCGTGGGCTGTCTGGCCTTTATTTACTGGCTTATTCCTGAATACCAGAAAGAACTCTATCTGCCGGCATTCATGCTCATTCTATATCTGCTGCCTGTCATTCTGTTGATTGCGATTCCCTACATTATCTGGACCGATACCCGCCTGGATCAGCCCGAGGATGCGTATTATGCGATAGGTGCCTGGTTACTCCGAAAAAAATGCTCAACTCAGAGTATCGCATGGAAACCGTTTATCCTCGGTTGGGGGGTTAAAGTATTCTTTCTGCCCATCATGCTAGGCTTTCTGTGCCACAACGTGGGCAATGTGATGGAGCATGGATTCCAGTTCGATTCCTTCCAGAACTTCTTCATCACATCGATGAACCTGATTTTTACGCTGGATACTATCTTCGGAGCTATCGGCTACCTGATGACGCTGCGGGTATTGGATGCTCATATCCGTACTCCTGACCAGACGGTTTCCGGCTGGCTGGTGACCCTGATCTGTTATCCGCCTTTTCTATCCCTGATGGGGCAGAGCTATTATCATTTTAAGGCAGAGCAGGACTGGCAGGTCTTTCTCATAGATTATCCATTGCTGTATGTCGCCTGGGGGACGACGATCCTGTTCAGCCTGTTTTTCTATGTCTGGGCGACGGTCTGCTTTGGCTGTCGTTTTTCTAATCTCACCAATCGCGGCATCATTAACTTTGGACCCTACCGGTTCATGAAACATCCGGCTTATGTCTTTAAGTGCATCAGCTGGTGGCTGCTGCTGACTCCTTTTGTGAGTTCTTCGGATCCCATGATCTGTCTACAGGCATGTCTGTTACTGACACTGAAATGCGGTGTGTATGTGGGACGGGCTAAAGTGGAAGAACGCTTACTGATGCAGGATCCTGCGTATGTGGAATATTCGGCCTGGATGGATCAAAACAGCTGGTGGGCACAGTGGAAACAATGGATCCAGAGACGACGTCATCGATCCATTCCAGCAGAATCATGAAGTGGAGACTGAAAGATTGGGGCTGGAATGTCCGGATCATCTTCGGATGTATCTTACTGGCTACCCTGTTGCGTTTTTTACACGGTTTCTGGTTCAATCCCATGGATCACCTGTTTTCAGATCCGGCCCGGCATTGGAATAACGCAACTCATTTTTTCAGCCCGGATCTGATGGGAGGGGCAGATCCGATCTTGTACCAGCTCTACCTGTTTGTGATTCAACAACTCACTTTTAGTAATAAGTGGATCATTGGTGCGGTGACTGGAGTTTTGTGTGCAGTGATGCCCTGGACGTACTACCGGGCCAGCCGTGCTTTCGGACTTGGGAAGTATGATGCGCTGATCGTCTGGGCAGTTATCGCGTGGATTCCGTCGCTCTGGACCATCTATGGGTATTTCATGATGGAAACCCTGCTGCTGCCATTGGTGGGACTGGCGTTATGGATGACTGGGCGTTCAGCACGCAAAAGAGACCGTAAAGCATTTCTGTGGATATCGTTTCTATGGGTGCTGGTGGTCTTGACCAAACCGTCGGTAGCTCCGTTGGCTGGTATCGCTTTGTTCTATGCCTGGTTTTGTTCGGGTAAGCCGATTCGGACCGGTTTGTGGGCGGCTGGACTGGCGCTGTTGTTACTCCTGCCCAACACGGTGCGGACATGGCAGGTTTTAGGCTTTCCGGCACCTTTGGGAATGTCCTGGCTGACGAAGATCCAGCATCGCTCCGATGCCAAGCACATTGAAATTTTCTGGAATGACGGCAGGTGGATATTCAGTTCTCCCAGTGCCTACCAGCAACCGCTGGATCCCATTTCCCTCTGGGCTATTTCAAGGGCATATCATGATGATAAGATCGTCGTTCATGCCCGATCTGAAAACGGGGTTCGCGACTGGAAAGAAACGTATGAATCGCTGCCTAATGATTTATCGGGATTCATCAGGCGATATACAGAGAACTGGGCGTTGATGTTGTTTGCTCCTTCCTGGCCGGATGCCGGGCACCAGGATCCCATTGCCCTGCTCAATCACTGGCACCGATGGATCTGGGCGCCGGTGATCCTGTTCTGTGTGATCGGGGATATGGTGATCATCCGGAAGGATTGGAGACAGGCATTGCACCCTGTTCCGTTGTTTACGCTGTCTCTGCTGATTTTTTTATGGTTCCAGCCTTATGTCACCATGGAGGGGCGGTACCGTAAGCCGCTGGAGCCACTCCTCATTATGAATACGGTATGGCTCTGTGGTCGATTTTTTCAGAATAAAGCAAGGAGTGTGCAATGACAGGGATGTGGAACACTTCATGGATAAAAGGTCGTGAATGGACTCAACCCTTATTGTGGAGTGGGTTGGGTATCGTAGTACTGCTTTGTTATTTCGGAGTGAACCAGAATACGGTTTACCTCTGCGATGAGTGCTATCACGGGCCTCGTATCGGATATTTCCTGGAGGGCGATTTTTCGCGCAAAGGGGATTTGGCTATGCTGTGGGGGTATCACACCATCATTGCTATTATTATGGCCCTGATTGGGGGTGAAAGTGTGGAGGCCGCACGCACAATCTCTCTGATGGGGGCCACCTTAGTTCCGGTTCTGGTGTATTTCCTATCCCTCAAAAGGGGGGAAGGAGCTGAAGCTCAAATGAAGGCGGCAATCGTCATTTGCCTTCCCATGGTCTTTACCCTGATGTTTTACCTTTATACGGACGTCTGGAGTATGGGGGCACATTTGGCAATGATGCTGTTGCTCTTTTCGGGCAAGCATAAATGGGCAGCAGTGGTTGCTGTTTTGGCCATATTGATTCGTCAGACGAACATGATATGGGTTCTCTATGCAGCAGTGTTAGTGGGACTGATTTTTTGGAAGGACATGCTACAAAAGTACGATCTCTGGAAAAGACGAAATGAAGTCATCGGAAAGATCTGGCCTTATGCGCTGGTGCTGATGGGTTTTGTTTTTTTTGTTTTATGGAATGGAGGGGTCGCTCATGGAGATCGCGAAAACCAGTCAAGTGTACTTAATCCGACCAACCTGCCTTACCTGCTCGTGAGTATTGGGGTGCTATTTTGGCCCATAGTCATTGATGAGATTGCTCGCCGGCGGCCGACAAGAGATGAAATCATAAAATGGTGTGCCATATGGCTCTGTTTTATGGGAATCAGTTGGGTCTTTCGTCATTCGGAGCATCCATACAACGGAGCGGGTGTTTATTTTTATATTCACAACCACCTGCTCTATTTCTGGGCCGATCATCCTGGAGGCAGGTGCATGGCAGCCTTTGCTCTAGGGGTTACCACTATTTTCCTGTGTCGTGGTCGATACACCATGAATCCATACGGGTGGCTCTATGTCATCAGCATACTCTCGGTGGTGTGTATGCCGGTAGTAGATTCACGGTATCAAATGTCGACTCTTGCCATGTTAATCATTCTACGGCAGATGAGATGTTCTGTTCTGGCGTATGCCAACATCGTCTGGCTACTGGGACTATCGCTTATCATTATGAGCTACATGCTCAATTATACGGCAATACTCTGAGACTTCTGATAAATAAATGGATCATCTAATGTTATCCCAAAAATTGCAAGGGGTTGAAAATGCGAAATACAAAGAAATTGTATTCTGGGGGGTATTTGTTCTCGTCGTAGTCATTGGTTTTTTACTGGTGAAGGATATTTCACATCGATGTGATGAAGGCTTTCACGGACCTCAGATAGGAGAATTCTTACAGGGAAATTATTCGAGTACCGGACATATCGCCACATTTTTGGGGTATCATGTGGTGATCGCAGCGGTGATGAAATTACTGGGAATGGAATCGATCGACGGGGCACGGTTGATTTCACTCTCATTTGCTTCAATGGTGCCATTAATCGCCTACGGGATTGCATTCGGCATCAAAAAAGAGACCGCCCTGATCAAGACCGCCCTGCTGGTCAGTCTTCCCATGATTTTTCCCCTGATGTTCCTGTTGTACACTGACCTCTGGAGCTTAGGAATACTGCTTTTGATGCTGTGGTTTTCGTTTGCTGGAAAGCACAAGAGTGCTGCAATTGTTGCAGTATTAGCTGTGCTCACCCGCCAAACGAACCTGATCTGGGTCGGTTACGCGGTTTGTCTGGCCATATTTAAAGCGAATGAAAACAAGCTGCCTGAGCTTTCGTGGAAAAGTATAATGCAGCTGTTATCTCTGTTATGGCCCTACGGAACGGTTTTTTTAGGATTTGGATGCTTCTTTATCTACAACGGTGGTATTGCCGTAGGCGACCAGACGAATCAGTCGGAATCGCTCAATTTGACTAATGTCTCTTTTCTGCTGATTACCGTGGGTTGGCTTTTCTGGCCGGTATCTGTAGCCGAGGCATGGAAAAATAAACCAGGGAGAAAAGAACTGCTGATTTGGATAGGAGTCTGGCTGGCATTGGCCCTGTTTGCCTGGTTCAATCGCCATTCCTCACATAATTATAATTCTCCAGGACTGGATTTTTATATTCATAACCAACTGCTTTATTTTTGGGCCGATCATCCGGTTGGCAGAATACTGGCACTTCTAGGTTTGTTTTCTGCGATTATCCTGGTTGCTCGCACTAAACTGGCCATGAATCCCTGCGGCTTATTTTGGGTTATTAGTATGGTGTCTATTGCACTGATGCCTTTAGTTGAATTCAGATACCATGTCCCTATTCTGGCGCTTTTTTTAATATTACGGGATTTTACAGGTACATGTATGGCAAGATGGAATGTGGTGTGGCTGGCAGGCCTATCCGCTATCTTGTTTTTTTTAACACATCAGGGGCTGGCTTTTCTGTAAAGTTCATCAAGCCCAGAGCAGGAAGAGTAGCTATACTGTCGAATTGACGGCAAATAGCGCTAGAGCGAGATCTCTGGTAGGGTTGAGAAATTTCATATTTCCGGACAGGAAGTAAGCTGCAGGTAAAACAATGGCGGGAAGAAAGCGGAAATCCTGAGCTGCTGAGATGGGCACTTTGAGTGAATATGCAAAGATGAATCCCAACATTCCACCCAAAGTCAGAAAGCAGGGTATCCAGTAATACGTGCTTGCCCATGCATTCGCATATATGCCATAAAGAATGAAAGGTAGTAATGAGATACTGACCTGCCCCCCAAAGTTGGACAGATCATGAATAGAGTTCTGTCGATTTGGTTAATGTTCTCTTTCTTATGGATCGGCTGTTGGACGCAGTCCCGATGCTGATCGGGATAGCCCGAAGCGCAGTCCGGCAGTCGGCCGCAAACTCACTGGGGGTCTGATATCCCAAAGAGCTGTGGATTCGCTGCTGGTTATACTCGATCCGGAAGCTTTCTAAAAGCACTTTAGCTTCGGCCAACGAGCAATAGATCTCACGGTTGAGGTGTTCATCCCTGAGTTTGTCGTGGTAGGATTCGATATAGGCATTTTCCCAGGGCGAACCCGGTTTGATATACATACTTTCTATCTGGTTATCTTTGAGCCAGTCCTCAATGCAGTAGGCGATAAACTCCGGGCCGTTATCACTTCGGATATGTTCAGGCACACCGTAGTGTTCCATCGCACCCTCTACTACTTTGATGACATCGACTGCACGGATCGACCAGGCCGCGTGCACCGCCAGCCATTGACGGGTGTATTCGTCAATCAAGGTCAGCATCCGGGACCCGTTACTGCCTTCTACCTCATCACCGAAAAAGTCCCAACTCCAAACATGATTGGCGTATTCGGCCTGCTTACGTAATGAACTCGATTGACCCACACGACGCATCTTCTTTTGTTTTTTGCTCACCTGCAGCCCTTCGTTGCGACGCACCCGCTGGACACGCTTATGGCTTACCTCCTGGCCATCACGATGCATCAATGCCGTGATACGCCGATAGCCATATCGAGGATGTCCACGACTCTTATCAACCACTTGTTCGCAGATCTGGCGGCTGCGCTCACAGAGATGTGGCACATAATAATAGCTCGACCGGTTCAGTCCCAGGGCTCGGCACCCTTGAAAACTATTGCCAATACCACTTTCCACAATGTGTTGAACCGCCCTCCGCCGGGCCAGAGGGCTCACCACTTTTTTGAGTTCACTTCCTTGAGGATGTCGATCTGCACCGCCTGGTCGGCAATGATCCGCTTTAACCGGCTCATCTCCTCGTTCATCACCCGCAGCTTGCGCACATCACTGACCTCCATCCCTCCAAACTTCTTCTTCCAGCCGTAGTAGGTCTGCTCGGAGATATTGTGCTTGGCACAGACTTCCTTCACTTTCATCCCACGACCTTCCCGCAGGATGGCCACCACTTGTTCTTCGCTAAATCGACTCTTTTTCATTTCATTCTGCCTTTCTTTTATCAGACAGAACTCCATTTTTAAACCGTCCAGTTTTTCGGGGTCAGGTCACCCCCACGAACTAGACCACGAAGGCTCGCTTTAGAGCGAGTTCTGTAGTCGTTATATTGTTTCCACACAGTGACCGAGCAAAGACTGCCGGAGGCAGCCCTGCGAGGGCACTGTGTGGACGAGTATTGTTATAGTCTAGTCTCCAGACTTCAAGCTTTTCCCGTGCGTCCTCTATATCCCAGAACAGATGAACGTTAAGGCATTCATCACGCAGCTTGCCATTGAAGCTCTCAATATATCCGTTTTCAACGGGTCGTCCCGGACGGATGAAGTCCAGGCCAACGCCTCTTTTATACGCCCACTCATCCATGGCTTTGCTGTAAAACTCACTACCGTTATCAACCGTGATCGTTTCAGGATACCTCTTTAGCCCGTCCAAATACCTGGCCACTTTTGCTCCGGTCATTGAGATCTCGGCTGACCCGGCTTCCCTGGGATTTTTCGCTTTTCAACGAATTTACCTGGCAGATCTCCAATGCGAGTCTCCTGAGTTCCGAGCAACTCGGCTTTGGCGGGTTTAATTCCATCCGGGGTTATGACGAGCGTGAACTGAGTAATACCGATGAAGGCTGGATTCTACGGAACGAGCTCCGTTTTCCTGCCTTCAGCGTCTTACAGATCTCCGGCAATCCGTTCGGCAAAAACTGGGCGAATGATCAGCTCCAATTTCTGGCCTTCTGGGATTACGGTAAAGCCTGGGCGGGTGACGGTTTGGTGACCCGTATTGATGGGGTGACCACCCATGACGTCGATATGAGTGGGGTTGGTCCAGGCCTACGCTACAACGTGAATAATTGGATGACCATCCGCGCCGACTACGCATTCCAGCTCATCGACACCGGCAACGCCCGTTACGCCTCCCGCTGGCACCTGGGCGTTATTTTAAGCTACTAAATCATGGAAATTTGAGAGCGAATTGGAAACCATTCGTGGATCAGATCATGCATCATGCTCGTAATAGATCAGTTAAATAATTTATGACAACAATCTGTTGCAAATGACGTAAACCATTTGTTGGAAACGTCCAATAATTCGGCCTAAATAAGTCAGCCTCTGGGGCTTTTGTACAATAAAATTGACATATTGGGGGATATTATGGGATAAAGTGGGATATTATGGGATATAAAGTAGTTAAAGTGTGCAGATATGCCGGAATGTGTAAGAAATTCCATGGAAACTGAGATACAGCAGGCTTACACGGATACCTTTGAGCATTCATTTGATGACAAAGGCCGGATTACTGTGCCGAAGGAGTGGCGCCGGGCCGGATTTGAGACGGTATTGCATGTCATTCCCTCGAGCGAAGGTTGCCTGAAAGTCTATCCGGGATCGTATCTCGCCAAGAAACGGGCGCAGTTGGATATCGAAAAGGCATCTATCAATGATCCGCGCCGCAAGGCCCTTGAGGTGCTGGCATCCGGGATTCAGCAGGTTTCGCCGGATTCGCACCACCGCATTTCCATCAAGGAGAAATTCCGCCAGCGAGCTGCATTGGAAGCTAAGGCTCAGGCAGCGCTGGTAGGAAAGTTTGATCACTTCGAGATCTGGAATCACGAGACGTGGAGCGAGAAGCAGGAAGGGGAGCTCACACTGGAGGCCGCTGCCGATCTGGCCGGATTTTAAATGGCAAGGATCGCGCAACGGGGAGAGTGGATTCAGTTGGAAATGAGTATGAATCTGCCGCCGTTGGAACGAGTGCACCGGCGCCAGGTAAAGAAGCGGGCGGAACTGTTGTGGGATGAACTGCAACGCCGCCAGCGTAGTCAGCGAAACAGTTTAGGAGCGTCGGGTAAATCCTGACCGATGACGCTCCCGGAAAATATGGGGTCAGGAGATGAGCGTAGTTGTTCGTTAACTTAGTAACCTTAACCGGAAAGACAGTTCGAAAATGAAGAGTCCAGGACGCAGAAAAATGGCAATAGGATTCAGTTTTCAACGTGACAACAGCGGACAGGTAGGCGGCCAGGGCACGGTCGTCCTGCAGCGGCGCAACGCCTATCAGGCGATTGGCCTGCGCCGACCCAACCGTGACGGAGAGCGTCGCATCAGGTTTTCCTGATGGGCAGGGAGCATCGATCCGTCTTGATGACGGAAACGCTGGAAGTGCTGCAACCGCAGTCTTCCCGCAAGATACTCGACGCGACATTCGGACGCGGCGGCCACTCGCGTGAGTTGCTCGTGGCTGGTGCGACAGTGGTTGCGCTGGATCAGGATCCGGATGCGATCGAGGCGGCGTCACCTCTGGTAGAGGAATTTGGCGCAGACAGATTTGAGATTAGAAAGATGAACTTCAGGGACCTACAGAAAGTGGTAGATGCGGGAGAACGTTACGATGGCGTTCTTTTTGACCTCGGTGTGTCTTCGCCGCAGCTGGATCGTGGAGAGCGGGGCTTCAGTTTCCAGCATGACGGACCGTTGGATATGCGGATGGATCCGGAATCTTCCCTAACCGCAGCAGGTCTGGTGAATCGCGGCAGCGAACAGGAGCTGGCACAGATCTTTTTTGAGTTTGGAGAAGAGCGTGGATCACGTCGGGTGGCGGCCGCTATCGCGCGCGCGCGTGAGGCAGGTGAAATTTCTACAACGCATCAGCTGGCAGACATTATCAGTCAGGCGCTGGGTGGCCGCCGGGATCGAAAGATTCATCCGGCAACCAAATGCTTTCAGGCATTACGCATCAAAGTGAACGAAGAGCTGACTGCGCTGGATGAGGCACTGGAAGCCGTTCCGAGTCTGTTGAATGCTGGCGGCCGGATGGCGACGATCAGCTTTCATGCGCTGGAGGATCGGCGAGTGAAACGTTTTATTGAAAAGCACAGTGAGGAAGAGATCCGAGGGGAGCACTATGCGTTCGGGCAACCGAATCCGGATTTCTGCATGAAAAAGCTGGGACGCTGGAAGCCGTCGGACCAGGAGATTCAGGAGAATCCGCGGGCACGCAGTGCGCGACTGCGAGGAGCCGAGAAAATCTGACCATTTTAACAAAAATTGAAAACCAGAGAATCTGTTTCAATCAAACCATAAAAATCAAACACGTAAAAAACCATGGCCGGCAACCGAATCAAAAGTGAAAATTCCCTCCAGTTTAGAAAACTGTGGCGGTGGGTGGCGGTATGTGGAGTGCTGACAGCTTTGGGCCTGGTCTTCGTCTTCCAGCGCATCAGCATTCACAACCTGTCTGAGGAAATTAATGATCTTCAGGATTCCCTGACCCAGATTCAGCAGAAGAACAGTGTCTACCGGCTGGAGATTGAAAAACTCAAGAGCCCTGAAGAATTGCAGGGTCGTGTTGCTATGTTGGGCTTGTATATGATCGAAATGAGTGATCCCTCAATTGAGGTGATTGAAGCGCGTACGGGTGAGCACTCCATGGTAGCGGATCGGAGGATGAACCCATGAATTCCGGTTCCCTGAGGCTGCGCGCACTCGGGGTGATCTGTTGTTTCGCCTGCGTTTTTACCATCATTTCCAGCCGCCTGGTGTATCTGCAACTGGTCAGTCATGAGCGTTATCGTGAAAAATCGATAGAGATGCACATTGAGCACCTGCCGGTGCCACCGCAACGCGGCAGGATCCTGGACCGCCATGGCCGTGTCTTCGCACAGACACTGAAACTTACGGATCTGCATATCGACGGAAAACTGGCACTGGAATCACCCGAGCAGCTGCCTTTGGTGGCAGATATTCTCGATATGCCCTTAATGGATCTGCAGGGCAAGTTGTCGCCCCAAAGGCGGTGGGAATTGATACAGCGTGACTTGAAGGAGCGTGCTGTGGAACAGTTACGCCTGCTGAAATCTCAAGGTGCCCGCTATCTGATCTTTGAAGACCGGCTGCAGCGTATTTACCCTAATGGAGTTGAGGGTAGTCATGTGGTGGGTTTCACTAACATGATTGATAAGACTTTTGCCGGACACGACAAGCCATCAAAAATGGAAGCCGGAATGCAGGGTATTGAACGTATCATGGATAAATATCTGGCGGGCATTCCCGGAGAGCAGCGGGTGGTCAAGGCCAGAGACCAGAGCGAGATAGCAGCCTATCGGGAAGTGGATCGTAAACCGCTGGATGGATTGAATGTGGTGATTACATTGGATCAGGCGATTCAGCATATTCTGGAAAGCGAGGCCAATCATATGATTCAGGAATTTTCGCCAGAAAGCTTGTCGATTATTGCGATGAATCCATCGACCGGTGAAATTTTGGGATTAACCAATCGACCTACCTTTGATCCTAACAATACCAGAACGCGCAAGAATGAACGACTGCGTAACAGTGCGATCATGGATATGTATGAGCCGGGTTCCACCTTCAAGATTGTGACCCTCTCTGCAGCGCTCAGCGAGCGGGTTGCAGATCTGGGAACACCGGTATTTTGTGAAAACGGTGAGTTTGTTTATGCGGGACGTCCTCTGAATGATTACAAGCCGTTCGGGATGATGGATGTCAAATCCGCATTTGCCATGTCCAGTAACATCGCATTTGCCAAGCTGGCATTACAGCTGCGACAGGAAAGACTCTACCGCTATGGAAGGCAACTGGGTTACGGCCAGCGGGTGCAGGGGCCTGAAATGGCATTCAATGGAGAACCGGCCGGTAAGCTCAGACCACCGCAGTACTGGTCCAGGACATCCATTACCCGGATTCCCATCGGATATGAAATTGCGACGACCAATCTACAGATGAGCATGGCGGTTTCTGCCATTGCGAATGGAGGTAAGCTGATGCAGCCCCAGTTCATCAAGTCCGTTGAGAATGACGCAGGTGATCAGGTTAAAGTCTTCATGCCTAGAATGGTGCGTCAGGCCGTGCGGCCTGACGTTTCCCAGGCAGTTACGCAGGCGATGGTGGATGCGGTAAATTATGGAACCGGAATTCAGGCTGCCGTGCCGGGAATTCGAATTGCGGGTAAAACCGGTACTGCACGCAAGGTCATCAATGGTCAATATATGGATGGTGCCTACAGTTCTTCCTTCATCGGATTTTTCCCGGCTGAAAATCCGCAAATCCTGATATCCGTCGTTGTCGGCTACCCGAAAGGTGAAGAATATGGTGGTGGAGTCGTAGCGGCACCTGCTTTTGGGAGAATGGCGCGGAAAGTAGCACAGCATCTCGATGTGGAAACAAGCCGTTCAACGGTCCTTTCAGCCTGGAGGACGGAATGACTGATGAGTATATGCCGATTGAATCTGTGATGAAAGGGATTCCTGTCAAATCCTGGAAAGGCAACCGTCAGGCGCTAGTGCGACGAGTTATTTATGACAGTCGCCAGCTGGAGGCTGGAGATCTATTTTGTACCTGGGCGGGGCAGCAGTCAGACGGCATGCGGTATGTTGCGGATGCTGACAAGCGCGGTGCTTCAGCGGTAGTGTTGGAACGGGAGCCGGAAACATTGCCGGGATGTGATTGTATCGTGGTGGGGTCCGGGCGTCGCACTTTGGCATTGGTAGCGGCGAACCGCTATGGCAGGCCGGCAGATGCCATTTCGGTTACAGGCATTACTGGCACAAATGGAAAGTCATCCACAGCCACGCTATTGCACTACTTCCTGGAGTCATCCGGACGTAAATGTGGACTGATTGGAACCGTGGAATATCGCTTAGGGAATCGAGTGGAGCCTGCAACACGAACCACACCGGAGGGATCTGATTTGCAGGGGATGCTGGCAGAAATGCGTGACGCGAACTGCGTTTCCGCGGTGATGGAGGTATCTTCCCATGCATTGGATCAGGGTCGGGTGGAAGGCTTGCCCTTCCATGGGGCAATTTTTACCAACCTCAGTCAGGACCATCTGGATTATCACAAAGACATGGAAGCTTATTTTATGGCGAAGTCGCAGTTGTTCCACCAGATCGCGCCGGAAGGCTACGCAGTATTACCGGCGGAAGGTGACGCTGGAAGGCGCTTAAGAGAAATGATTGCTGATGATGTGAGCGTTTATACCTATGGAGTCGGGGTAGCTGGTGACTCTATCGCGTACGATGTAAAGTATTTCCGGAACGGAACATCTTTTATCTGGCAGATCGATGGACAACAGCATGAAGTAATCATTCCCTGGATCGGTGCCTTTAATCTGGAAAACGCGCTGGCGGCTTTGACCGCTGCGGTGGCCTGCGGAGTGGAAGTGAGTTTACTGGTTGAGCTGATCGGGCGTGCACCAGGAGTGCCAGGGCGGATGCAACGGGTAGGAGAGGACGAATTGTTTACGATACTGGTCGATTACGCGCACACCGAGGATGCACTCAAAAATGTGCTGATGGCGTTGCGGCCACTGCGTGAAACGAGTGTGAAAACCTTGATCGGATGCGGTGGGAATCGAGATAAAGGCAAACGTCCCTTGATGGCGCGGGTGGCGTGTGAGTTATCAGATGAAGTAATTTTCACTTCGGACAATCCGCGTGATGAAGAGCCCGCCGCGATATTGCAAGATATGGTGGCTGGAGTGGAATCGCGCGAAAACTACCGGATGATAGAGGATCGCCAGGCCGCTATCACGGAACTGGTGGAAAATGCGGTACGTGGAGACATTTTGCTGATTGCAGGCAAGGGGCATGAGGATTACCAGGAGATTCAGGGTGTGAAGCATGCTTTCTCGGATGTGGAAGTGATCCGCGAGTTATTGAAAGGGAGGCGGGCATGAAGCCTTTCAGCATACAGGATGCCTGTAAGTGGTCGGGTGGAACTCTGTTGCAAGGCAGAGGGGAACGTTTTGTTAATTGTGTCTCCACGGATACGCGCACATTGCAGCCCGGAGATCTGTTTGTTGCATTGCGTGGTGAGCACTTCGATGGCCATGACTATGCCGCGGTGGCAGCAGAAAAAGGAGCCATTGCGATGCTGTGTGATGAGAGGTTTGACAGTTCACAGGTTCCTGCAGGGCTCTCGCTGATTCGTGTAGAGGATACACTGGGGGCTTTGCACTGTCTGGCTGCTGCATACCGAAAGACACTGGATCTCCGCGTGGTCGGGATTACCGGCAGTAATGGAAAAACATCAACCAAAGAAATGGTGGCGGCTGCTTTAGGCGTGCAATTCAGCGTTCAGAAAACTGAGGGAAATCTGAACAATCACATTGGAGTGCCCCTTACGTTGTTATCGCTGGAGGAATCTACTGAGATCGCGGTGATTGAGATGGGGATGAATCATCCGGGAGAAATTCAGCCGCTGGCAGAAATGGCTGCACCCGATATCGGTATCGTGACGGGGATCGGTTGGGTGCACGTGGAGGCCTTTGATTCGCGCGATGGGATCGCGGAAGAGAAGGGAGCATTAATTCGCGCATTAAGCGATGACGGCTTCGCTGTAGTCAACGGAGACGACCCGTTTCTGGAACGCACGGATCACTGGACCAAGGCACGCATCGTTCGTTCCGGCTTTAATGCAAAAAACTCTGTCAAGCTCTCGGATATGAGCGCGACAGAAGCAGGAACCCGATTTAAAGCGAGCGGAGCCGGTGAGTCTGTCGAAGTGTCCATTCCATTAATCGGGGCACACATGGCAGCCAATGCGGGTCTGGCACTGGCGGTGGCTCAGGTGTGTGGTATTTCACTGGCTGCGGCAGCCACTGGGCTGAAGCGGCTGGAACTACCCGGTGGGCGCCTGAAACTGCACCAGCACCAGCGTGGCTGGATTTTAGATGATACGTATAATGCCAGTCCGGATTCCATGGTTGCCGGTATGGATAGTCTGGAGCTGATTCCTGGCACGGGACGCAGGGTGGCGCTGCTGGGAGCAATGGCCGAACTGGGTGATTACAGTGTTCAGTTGCATCACTGGGTAGGTGTGCAGGCAGCTCAGAAACAAATTGATTTTTTAGGAGTCATGGGACCCGATGCGAAATTCTATCTGGCAGGGGCGAAAAGTGAGGGCATGGATGCCTCACAGCTGGAGCTGGCTGAATCGCATCAGGAAATGGCTCATGCATATCTGAATCAGTCTGAACCAACGGATGTAATTTTCGTAAAGGGCTCGCGCTCCATGGCTATGGAGCGGGTAGTGTCCCTGCTTCAGGCAGAAGGAAGTTAGCGATGTTGTATTATCTTAAAGAGTTGGAAGAAGCCTTCGGGCCATTGCGGGTGTTTGAATCGATCACGTTTCGTGCGATTGGTGCAGCAGTCACCACTTTTCTGGTATCGCTGGTTTGCGGTCCGGTAATTATTCGGATGCTAACCCGACTTAAGCTGGGGCAGCCGATTCGTGGTGCGGAGGAAGTGCATAAACTGGCGGAATTGCATGGAAGTAAAAAAGGTACGCCGACCATGGGTGGCCTGATGATATTGCTGACCTTGCTGGTCGGATGTGTGCTGTGGGCAAATCCGGAAAATATCTATCTCTGGGTGGTGCTGATTCCGACACTGTTGTTTGGTGCGCTGGGCTTCGCGGATGATTATCTGAAAATAAAGCGCAAGCAGTCGGAAGGACTGACTTCCAGGCAGAAACTGCTGGGTCAGATGGTCATATCGGTGGCGGTAGGAATATTCCTCATCACCTTCCCGGAAACGGCAGAAGCGGCTCGCAGCTTGCAGCTCCCTTTTCTTAAAGAGCCTGTTGTAGATAATCTGGGGCCGCTGGCGGTTATCTTTTTTTGCCTCGTGATTGTAGGGTGCTCGAACGCCGTTAATCTGACGGATGGACTGGATGGTTTGGCGATTGGTTGCAGCATTCCGGTCATAGCGGTATTCGGAGTTTTTGCCTATGCGGTCAGTAACGCGGTGGCCGCGGATTATTTACTCCTGGAGTTCTCACCCGGCAGCGAAGAATTGGTGATCTTTTGTGGTGCGTTAGGTGGGGCTTGTGTCGGTTTCCTGTGGTTCAACTGTCACCCGGCGCGGGTCTTTATGGGCGATACCGGATCACTGGCGCTGGGAGGTGCCTTCGCGGTGCTTTCGATTTGTCTGAATCAGGAACTCTTACTGGTGATTCTTGGCGGTGTTTTTGTCATGGAGGCCATGTCGGTTATTCTGCAGGTCTTTTTCTTTAAAACTACCGGTAAACGCATTTTTGCGATGTCCCCGATTCACCACCACTTCGAATTGAAGGGCTGGAATGAAACAACCGTGGTCGTGCGGTTCTGGATCATGGGAGTGGTTTGCGCGTTGATGGCGCTGGCAACCTTGAAACTAAGATGAATGTAGACGGACAGCATTGGCTCATTCTCGGGCTTGGTAAAAGCGGTATGGCGGCTGCACGGCTGCTCGTATCTATGGGAGCCAGGGTTACTTTGTGGGATGCTGTAGATAAACCGGAGTTCCGCCAGGCTTGTGCTGAATGGATTGAATCCGGACATGCTTACATTGCCGAGAATGCTTTACCGGAGGAACACTTTGATGGTTGTGTTCTCAGCCCCGGAATTCCGCGGGATGCGGAAATCGCCCGAAAAGCCTTAGAGCTATCGACCAGGCTGATTGGTGAGGTGGAACTGGCCTCATCTTATTTTAAAGGAAAAATGATAGCCATTACCGGAACCAACGGTAAGAGCACGACGACCAAGCTGATCGAATCCATCTTCGTCAGCGCAGGTCTGAACGCGATCGCTTGTGGTAACATCGGTAAACCACTCAGCGATGTAGTCTTGGAGACTGACGCTGACATAGCCGTGGTGGAAGTCAGTTCATTCCAACTGGAAAGTGTTGAGAGTTTTCATCCTGTCGTTGCCATCTATCTCAATCTGGCTCCGGATCATCTGGACCGTTATCCCGATGTTTCAGCTTATGGTCAGGCAAAAGAGCGTATCTTCATGATGCAGAATGAAGCTGATCTGGCTGTGATTCACCGGGATCTGAAGCTCGGGCCGTTGCAGGCCCGCTCAGTAAGTATTGCAGGTGTCGGAGGCGGGGACGGTTTTGGTTTTGAAAATGGCTGGATCCTACGTGAGGGCATTCCGGTGATTGATATGGCAACAACTGCACTGATGGGGTCACACAATGCAGAGAATATTATGGCTGCTTTTGCGGCCGCGGATGCATTTGGTATTTCAGAGGATATAGTGATTCAGGCCGTTCAGGCATACCGGCCGCTGGCACACCGGATGGAGGTCGTCGACGATTTCAATGGAGTAAAGTTTGTCAATGACTCCAAAGCAACAAATCCGGATGCCTTGGCTCGCGCACTGCAGGCCGTCGAGGATCCTGCCATTCTGATAGCGGGCGGCATGAACAAGGGTTTTGATTTCAGCATGCTGGCAGGTCTGGTCGGAGAGTGTTGTCCCAAGGTATATCTCATTGGTGATTGTAGAAACGAGCTGTATCAGGCTTGGAGTGAATGGACACACTGTGAAGTGATGGACACGCTGGAGAGTGCCGTGCGGGAGGCCTATGCCAATCGCGGTGGGATAAAGACTGTACTTTTGTCGCCAGGGTGCGCAAGTTTTGACATGTTTAAGAATTTTGAAGAAAGAGGGGAATCATTCAAAAGAATGGTTCTTAAAATAAAAGCAACAGCAACAAGGAGAATGGAATGAGTGAAGAAAAGAGCAGTAATATGTTCAGTAATGCCAAGCTGTCGACGATCTTTATGGTCGTGCTCGGCCTGCACGTTGTGGTGATTGTGCTGATTAGTGCATACCACCTGTTAAAAGGAGGAACTTCCACTGAAATGACGCAACGGATGAGTCCGCCCGAACCCCGAAGTTATGCATCCATCCTGACGGAGGAAGCTGATGTGACTTCGCCAGAGGTGATAACCGCATACGATACCCCTTTGGCAGCTTCTACTGATGCAGATATGGATCAGAACGGCATACCGTTACCCATGCCTGCCGCGAATGATCCCATCTGGACCGGTCAGCCTCCTGTCACCAATGACATTGATCCGAAAATGGTGGAGACGGCGAACCGGGCGGAAGCGGCCCCTCAACCCGTGTTAGCAGAAACAACCGGGTTTCGGCCTGCACCGATGGCTGAGAAAAAAATAGAGCCAGTGAAAGAAATAACCCGGCCTGCTGCTGTTATCCAAGGAGTGGAGTATATTGTTAGAAAAGGGGATACTCTAAGTGGTATTGCCTCACGCTATAGGGTGAAGGTCACTGAAATTCAAAAGGCCAACCAACTGGATAGCAGTATGATCAGAATCGGACAAAAACTGATGCTGCCGGGAGTGAACGACTTGGCGAGCATAGCGGACGCTGCACCTGAGGCTGTGACCAGCATGGCGAAACCGGCTCCACGTGCAGCCACAGTCAGCACCGGCACCTACACCGTGAGCAAAGGAGACACGCTATGGAAAATATCCCGCAAATTCAGCACAACGCCTCAGGCCATTGCATCGCTGAACGGAATTTCTGATCCCTCAAAGCTACGGGCGGGTGATACGATAAAAGTGCCGAATACATCTTCCAGCGCTGCTGCCGGTTCCGTTGAGACCACTACTGACATGGCGATGGTGCCAGGTGCATAAATTCAGAGTTCATTCGGAAAATGTTGCGCAACAGTGCATTTATCATGATTGCTGCCACGGTAGCCCTGCTAAGTCTGGGCCTCGTGATGCTGACTAGTGTAAGTGCCTTTGCGCCTGCCAATCAGGGTAATGCCGCACATTTCATTACCCGCCAGAGTATCTGGCTGGTGCTGGGTGTTATTGCCTGTCTTATTGCATCAAGCGTTGATTATCACTTCTGGTTGAAATACCGCTGGTGGTTAGTCGGTGGTAGTATTGTGCTCATGCTGCTTTGTTTTGTGCCTGGGATCGGGTTGAAGATCAAGGGTGCGCACCGTTGGCTTGACCTGGGAATCATGCGCCTGCAACCCATGGAGCCATTTAAAATTTCAGTCGTCATTATGTTGTCTGCCTGGTTGGGGCAATACCAGCACAAGATAGAATCATGGAAATACGGCTTTGCTTATCCCATGCTTGTTGTTTGCGCACTACTGGTGTTATGTGTGCTGCAGCGAGACCTGGGAAGCACGGCACTGATTTTTACGATCGCCTTTATCATGATGTTTGTTGCCGGAACAAGACTGAGATATCTGGCTCCCCTGCCGTTGGCAGGATTTTTTGGAATTCTGACGCTTGCAATCGCCAGTCCCCAGAAAAGAGACCGTATTCTGGCATTCTTGAATCCGGAGGAACACATTACCGGAGCGGGATGGCAATTGCATAATGCACTAGTTGCATTCGGAAGTGGTGGTGTCAGCGGGCGTGGTCTGGGAAACAGCATCCAGAAGATGAAGTGGTTGCCGGAATCACACACTGATTTTATTTTCCCGATTGTCGGAGAAGAACTCGGCCTGACTTTCAGTCTGGCAGTAGTGCTATGTTTCTTGTTGCTGTGTTTGAGTGCCGGAATTATTTCCTGTCATGCTCCAGAACCACAGGGTGTGTATCTGGGGATTGGATTGACGTCTCTCGTTGGCCTGCAGGCAATCATGAATATTGCGGTTGTTACCGGCCTGATGCCTACCAAAGGTATTGGCCTGCCCTTTATCAGCTATGGAGGTTCTAACTTGATGCTTTGTATGTTCTGTGTCGGGACGTTGCTGAATATTCACCGGCATGCAGTATACAGTACCCGCCGCGAGCGCCGGGGTCATCTGCCTCCGGTCATACCGGAGCGGCTATAACCTTATGGCCACTTTTTTTATCGCATGCGGAGGCACAGGCGGGCACCTGTATCCGGGCCTGGCAGTGGCGGAACTATTGCACCGCAATGGGCATGAAATCCGATTATTTGTCTCTCCTAAAAAAATTGATCGGCAGATCTTAAGTGCCCATCCGGAATTTAAATCCAGCATTGTTTCCCTAACCGGATTTCCGGGAATACGATTTGAACTGATAAGTTTCTGTATAAAGTTTGCAGCTGCCCTGGTGGCAAGCAGAAGACTACTCAGGCAGGAACAGCCGCAAGCGGTGCTGGGAATGGGAGGATTCAGTTGTGCTCCCTTACTGCTGGCCTCCGCTCTACTGAAAATACCCTGCTATATTCACGAATCTAATGCGATACCCGGTAAGGCAACGCGGTTATTACGAAACATTGCAGATAAGGTGTTTATCGGCTTCCAATCCTGTTCAGAGCATTTACCGGATGCGGAGACTGTCTGGACCGGCACGCCTGTGCGGAGTTCACTGGCACGTGTGGATCCTGCCGGATTGCGGAAAAAGTGGGACATAGCAGAATCTGCCATTGTTGTGGCTGTGACCGGTGGCAGCCAGGGTGCGCATAGTTTAAATCAGCTGGTACGCAGCTCGCTGGAATATATTCGCTCATACAAAGATCGACTGCATTTTATTCATCTGACGGGAAGCGGTGATACCAGCGAGTGGTCGCGTGCTTATTCAAAGCATGGATTTCGGGCAAGCGTGATCGAATTCAGCCATGAGATTGAAAAAATTTTTGGCGTTGCAGATCTGGTGATTGCTCGTTCAGGTGCAGCGACTCTCACCGAGTGTGCCTGGTTCGGGTTACCTGCGATTTTGGTGCCTTATCCCTACGCAACAGAGAAGCATCAGAACTATAACGCTCAGGAGTATGTAGATTTCGGTGGAGGCTATCTGGTGGAAGAGGGGGTTAATGCTACAGAGTTGTTGTCGGAAAAATTAACGGATCTGGTTTCCAGTGAGGAACGACGCAGCCTGCTGAAAGCCAATATCACCGCTGCCCGTGTCGAAAATGCAGCGGAGCGTGTAGTCGCGGAGATTGGTGGAGGGATAGTCCGTGGATAATGTGGCGCTCAGACCGTTATCGCATGGGAGTGCTACGGTCATCCTGGGCGGGGTCTCAGGCAGTGGCATGATTGGATTGGCCCGGATGTGTCTGCAAAAAGGATTAAACGTTTACGGATGTGATCAGCACAAATCGGAAGAAATCACAGAGCTGGAAAGTGCAGGGCTGATCTTCTTCTCAGAAAGTGTTGACCCGCCTTTGTCAATAGCGGACCTGGTGGTTTGTTCTTCAGCCTTACCGGATGATCATCTGTTGCGGCACTGGGCCCGGAGTAAAGAGATACCTGTGGCTGATCGTGCTGAGATGCTTGCTGCGCTGCTGCATGATCGCCAAGTGATCCTCGTGGTCGGAACTCATGGTAAAACCACTTCGGCGGTTCTTATGGCGCACGCACTGCGGAAGCTGGGCCGGGATATTTCATTTTATATCGGAGCAGAGGTGCCGTTGTTTGGAACCAGCGCCTATCTCGGACAGGATGAACTGGCGGTTGTGGAGGCGGATGAGAGTGATGGCAGTTTCACCTGCTTTAGTCCTTCACACCTGCTGGTGCTTAATATTGAAGAAGATCATCTGGATCATTACTCAGGGTTGGAAGAAATCCAGCAGGCGTTTCGCCACGTGGCAGACCGCTGCACAGGCCATACGATTGTTTGTGGTGACGATCCGGTGGCATCAGGTGCCTTTCGCGATAATGAGAATGTAACGCTGTACGGCTTTGTGGGTAACGGCGCAGTTAAAGGGAGTCACTGGAAAGTGGAAGAAACTGGATCAAGCTTTACTGCAGACTTTGGACATCAACGGGAATACCGGATCGCGGTGGCACTGAACGGCAGGCACAACGCTTCCAATGTGCTGGGGGTGATCACCATGTGCATCAAACTAGACTATCAAGCGGAGGAAGTGACCGGATTATTTAAGGATGTGCGTGGTGCCCGGCGACGCTATGAAGTTCTGGTTTCTAACAGCTATGGAACCGTTGTAGACGATTACGCGCACCATCCGACCGAAATTCAGGCGACGGTAGCGGCAGCACGTAAACGAACGGGCGGGCGACTTGTTGCGGTTTTTCAGCCACATCGATTCTCCCGCACGCAGAAATTGATGGACACATTTGCCGGCTGTTTTGATGGAGCAGACGCGGTGTATCTGACGGATGTGTACAGTGCCGGTGAGGAATCGGCAGGTAGTGGTATCGGTTTCAAGCTGTCAGAGGTGGTTGGCTCTGAGCATGAATCTGTCACGTTTCATGCTTCCTTCAAGGAATTGGGCTTACAGATTCGCAGCCAGTGGCAGCTGGGTGACACCCTGCTGGTTATGGGAGCAGGTGATATTAATCAGGTTGCTCAGCAAATAGCTGCTGAGCTGCTTCAGGCAGAAGAACTGCAGCAGATAATCGGCGATGAGGGAAGATGTTCCTTGTATGAACCGATGTCCAGGCATACGACACTGGGAGTAGGCGGTCCGACAGATGTCTGGCTTACAGTAAATTCAGAGCGAGCCCTGGCTGAGATTATTTATTACACAAAAAAACGTACAAAGTCTTTTCAAATAATCGGGAGAGGCAGTAATTTACTGGTCAGAGATGGTGGGATTCGGGGGATTTGCTGCCATTTGGAAGGTGGAGAGTTCAATCGGCTGGAATTCGATGGAAAACAGATCTCTTGCGGTGCCGGAGTAAGACTCAAAAACATTGTGTTTGAGGCTAAGAAACGTCACCTGGGTGGACTGGAATTCATGGAGGGAATTCCGGGAAATTTGGGAGGAGCACTGTGTATGAACGCGGGTGCCATGCAAAGCTGGACCTTTGAGGTGGTTCAATCAGTTCGGGTGATGGATCTGGATGGAAATATCAGGGAGGTCTCCCGGGAGGAAATAGAAGTTGGATATCGTCATGTGCCTTTATTTGAGGACCATATGGCGCTGAGTGCTGTTTTGCGGGCTGCTGAAAGTAATCGTGAAACGATTGATCAGAATCTCAAGTCCTACAGTCAGAAACGCTGGGCGTCGCAGCCGGCCAAGCCTTCATCCGGATGCAGTTTCAAGAATCCTCACGAGATTCCAGCAGGAAAATTGATTGAAGAGCTGGGCTTGAAGGAGAAAAAAATTGGTGGTGCTGCAATTTCTGCTGTACATGGAAATTTTATTGTGAATGATGGTGGTGCAACGGCTGAGAATGTTTTGGAACTTATTGATCTTGTGAAGCGTGAGGCGTCAGAAAAACGCGGGATACAACTGGAGACTGAAGTCATCATTCTTGGGGAATAATTTATGAATCAAAAAAGTGTTATTCTTCTTAAAGGAGGCATCTCTTCAGAAAGAGAGGTCTCGCTTAAGACGGGTACTGCAGTTGCTGCTGCATTGCGCCAAGAAGGGTATCAGGTGATTGAACTCGACGTGGAACATCCAGACTTTGAACTGCCAGATTCGGCCCCTGTGTTCATTTGTCTGCATGGGACTTTTGGTGAGGATGGGCAATTGCAAAAACGTCTGGAAGATAATGGCCGCCCGTTCACCGGATCAAATGCTACCGCCTGCCGCGTTGCATTCAATAAGTTGCTGGCCCGAGATTCGTTTGCGGAGGCTGGCTTGCGTATTGCTGACGGTGGCAGGTGGAAGCCGGAAATGGAATGCAAACTTCCCTTTGTGCTTAAACCGGTAGCGGACGGTTCCAGTGTGGGGGTTTTTCTGATTCGTGAAGAGCAGGAGCGTAATGCTGCAGAGCAGGTAGCCGGGAAACATGGAAACTACATGGTTGAAGAACTGATCACTGGCCGTGAACTCACCGTGGGAATTTTAGACGGGAAAGCACTGCCGCTGGTGGAGATCCGTCCACTGCAGGGATTTTACGATTACGACAATAAGTATACGTCCGGCAAATCGGAACATTTATGTCCGGCACCGCTGGATGATATTACCACAGCACGAGTGCAGGAATGCGCTTTAAAAGCACATGACGCTGTAGGCTGTGACGTGTATTCCCGCGTGGATGTATTGCTGCCTGAAAATGGCGAACCAGTGGTGCTCGAAGTCAATACGATTCCCGGAATGACGGAGCTCAGTCTGTTACCTGAGGCGGCTGCGGCCGCAGGCATTTCATTCAGTCAGTTATGCTGTCAGATTCTGGAGCTGTCAGTGGAGTTGAGATCATGAAAAGGAAATCGACTTCAGTCCGCCGGAAGCGAAATCAGAAGGTGCTGCATGTCGCGGTTAAACAAAAACGACAGTCTAAGAAAAAAGAGAAACTGTTATGGACCAGCACATTGGGTTTGGCGTTTTTAGCGGTGACCGGATATTTCACACATCTGGTCATCAGCGAGTTGATGCAACATGCGTTGTATCATAATCCGGATTTCGCGATTGAAACGATTGAAATCAACAATACCGGTAATTTGAACCGCACTGAAGTGCTGGCCTGGGCAGGCGTGGAAACAGGCCAGAACTTGATGCAGGTTAATTTACCGGCGGTGCAGCAAAGGCTACAGCAGATCCCCTATATTGCCGGTGTGCACGTTGAGCGTTCACTGCCTGCGACGTTGAGAATTACGATCAATGAACGGTTGCCGGTAGCGCGGCTGATGCCGTATTCACCCAAAGGAAATCTGTTAGCCCAATATAATTATTATATCGATTCAGGAGGCTATGTCATGCGCCCTAAGGAAGGTGAACGTCTTAAACCGCTTCCGATCATTACTGGTATCTCAGTGGATGAAGTACGGGTAGGTGAGTTCATGGAAAAGGAAGAGGTGCTGAGCGCTTTGAATCTTTTACGTGCTGCCAGCTATTATGGTTTGAAAAGTAAGTTGGATCTGCGACAGCTCGAAATCCAACCGCGTGGCATTCTGGTGGTACGCACACGAGATCGCGGACTAATCCGGTTCCGGATTGACCATCTCGACCAGCAGATCAAACGACTGCAAACCATTTTTAATCACAGTCAGCGAAACCACAAATACATAAGAACCGTCGATCTGACCCCTAAGCGGAATGTGCCGGTCACTTATTTTTAATCGGGAGAAGGACTATGTTTTTTGTCAAAAAGAAGCCGAGCGTGATTGCTGCATTGGAAGTAGGCTCGCATAAAGTGGTGGCTGCCGTTGCGGAAGTGCGGGAGGATGGTTCACTGATTTTGCGCGGAGTTGGTGAGGCCTCTTCCAGTGGGGTGCGTAAAGGGGAGGTTTTTGATTTCCAGAATGCACAGAAGGATATCGGCAGCGCATTAGAGGAAGCGGAAAATAATGCAGATGTGGAAATTGAAGAAGTTTTTCTGTCAATTACCGGATCTCATATCAAATCGCACAAAGTGCGGGTAAAGACAGCGACAGACGATGAAGATCATCTCGTGACAGATGAACAAGTGCGGGATCTGGATGAGGCAGCCGGTGAACAGGCCATTCCGGAGGATCATGCCGTCTTACATGAGCTGTTACAGCACTACACGCTGGATGGGCGCACTCAAACCATTAAACCGGTTGGGCTGAGTGCCAGGGAGATCGAAGCAGATTATCTCTTAATTCACGGACTACAAACGCGTCTGGAAACCGTCGTGCGCTGTGTGATGGAGCTGGATATTCAAGTGAAGGGTGTGGTGCTCTCCTCCTACGCCACCGCGCAATCTTTCATGAACGCTGAGGTAAAGAAGCAGGGAGCGGTAGTCATTGATCTGGGGAGTGGAACCAGCGACTACATGCTCTATATCGATGGAGCAGTGGCTCACATTGGGGTGCTGGGCGTTGGCGGTGACCACTTAACGCATGATATTTCATTGGGACTAAAGCTGCCTTATAAACGTTCTGAAGAGCTCAAGATCCGGCACGGCTTGTTATATCCGACAGGGATCAGCCAGGATGATCAGGTTATTCTGGAGCGGTCCACGAACAATGAGGAACGTTCAATTTACCTGCATTCGCTGGCGAAGATTATGTATCTGCGCCAGCGTGAGATTTTGGAGTTGATCAAGAAAGATCTGGATTCGCTGAATTTGTGGGATCGTATTAATGGCGGTCTTCATATTACCGGTGGGGCATCACAGGTGGAAGGGATGCAGAAGCTGGCGACAGACGTATTTCCGGTGCCGGTGCGGCTGGCACATGAATTTCAATTGGAGGGAGACCAGACCTACAGTCGTCGCCCTGATCTGGCCGGTGTGCTCGGTGTGCTGCGCTACGCACGAAACTACGAAATAACTCATCCGAGCGTCAGAGGATGGTCAAGGGTAACGGAAAGTTTCAGCAAGATGTTTTCACACATCGGGCTGTTCTAATCAAATTGGAGAGAGTGTTATGATTGATTTTGCAAATGACGGCCCGCTTGGAATTGAGGAGGCGCAAACAACTGTGTCACATGCAACCATTGGTATCGGCTCAGGCGCCGTGAATATTATTGACCAGATAAGGTTGAATAATGAAAACGCCAATCACTGCTATATCATCGATACCGATGAGCAGTGCATCCGGGGAAGCGTCGTATCTGAGAAATTCCTGCTGGGTAAATCCCGTGTCTTCGGAATGGGTTGCGGTGCTGATTGTAAGGTTGCTGGAACACTTTGGGAAGAGCAGGAATTTGAAATTGCTGAAATGCTCTGTGGGATAGAGACCGCTTTTGTCGTGGCTTCTCTTGGTGGCGGCACAGGCAGTGCCTGTGCCCCGCGACTGGTCCGATGGCTCAAAAGGAATCAGGTGCACGTAGTGGTGCTTGCGGTCACTCCGTTTCAGTTTGAAGGAGCAAGTCGGAGAAAAAACGCCGCTTTGGCACTCAATGAGCTGCAGCACGATGCCGATGCGGTTTTTGCTTTTTCGAATGATCGTGGGTTACACCTGACCGAATCTGATCATGACATTCGTTGCTGTCTGCATGAAGTAAATAAATCGGTTGCGAATCTGAGTGAAACGTTGCGTCGCATGGTTTCAGAGCGTGGGTTCTCTCAGGTAACCTGGGAAGATATTACCGGTATGGGAGAGGTCACTGAGGAGGCATACCAGCGTTTGGAGAACGGCTGGGCAGGCACCGGCGAAGCATCCGGACCGGAGCGGTTGCAGCAGGTAGTGCTCGAAGCGCTGCAGAGTCCTCTGTTTGAAGATGGAAATGCCTGGCAGCATGCCGATAAAGCTTTTGCCGGACTGATCGGCGGTAGCGATTTTTCGATGAACGAATATCAGACGGTTCTGCGTGCTCTAAAAGAAGATTTGCCAGACGGCTTTCCCATCGCTTCCGGCGCACTGGTTGATCCGGCCATGGAGGGCAGGTTGAGATTGACGCTGCTTTTTAGCAGTTCAAGCGGAAATCCTGAATCAGGGATCACCCAGCTGGAGGATGCACTCGTGGATGATCCTGTAGTAGCTGATAATATCATGGAAAAATCCGCCAACTTCAGCGAACTGGAAACCGCAGCCATTCCGGATGGCCTTAATGAACAGCAGTTCGCAGACGTTTCTGCAGGTGACGGATTTGAAGAAGTGGATTTTGTCGAGGACTATGTGGAACAGGAAAATGAAGTTGATCTGTTTGGTGAAGCGATTTCATCCGAAGGGGAGAGCCAGAAATACTTTATTCAGCAGGAAGAACTGGAACTGGAGAAAAAAATAAACCGCGGACGTTTTGAAAAAACTGAGCGGACTATTCTCAATGGCCAGGATCTCGACCAACCCACTTTTCAGCGCATGAAAATTTCAATCCGGCTCTAATGTGGTATCAGCAAAGGTATTCCGCTGATACCACACTAGCTGGACATTAGAATTTTTCACCAATCTCGTCTATAATACCGTAACGGAGTGCTTGCTTGCTGTTGAGGTAATAGACCTTATCTCCGTATCCCTGAAACCAGTCTTCGGGAAGTTTGGCATGCTTTCGGTAAAATGAGATGATGCGTTGATTATCTACCAGATCTGAGTTGTATTCTTCTTGTCCGGGTTTGGATAGATTGTCGTGAATCATAATTACCGAGTGTTCAAAAGCGACGCGTCGTCCGGTGGCTCCGGCTAGGATGATCGCACCAGCTGAATGTGTTCCTCCCAGCGCGTAGACATTAACAGGTGCCGATGTAGCATTCATCGTATCGACAACGGCGAAAGCATCTGAAATCCAGCCGCCTTCTGTTCTCAGGTACAGATCTATGGGCTTGTCAGGGTCTTGTTTATTTAAGAGAATTAGACTCGCAATGAGCTGTTTACTCAGGTGCGGATTAACATCAGTGGTAATCACGATTTTGCGTGATTCAAGCAGTTTCTCATCCAGTGCTTCATCCTGTTCGGAATTTGCAGAATCTGCCAGCAGGTCGTTGGCGAGTTGCCAGTCGACCTCATCGGAAACAGATCCAGTATAATAGATAATGAACCCCATGGTAAAGACTGCGGCACTCAAAAGAAATAGTGGGATACTGATCAGTAGCCCTGCACCGGTCTGGGTGATCCAGCTCTGACTTGCTGGTGGGGGATCAGATAGATTGTCCATGGATACGCTTCTTTAATACATGAACTCCGAAAAATGTATAGAATGTGCTTAGGCACATGACGAGTGCGCTGCCGACCAGAATTCCTGTCACCCAGTTTCCCTGTGCCAGCTTGACAAAAAATGACATGGCGGGCGGTGCGGCAGCTGTGGAAAGTACAATAACAGCATTCACTGCTGCCTTAGCACGTCCGATATTCTGCGTGCTGTAAACCTCAACCAAAGCAGTTTTTCCGACAACCGTCGCCAGGCCTAATGAAATGCCAGTCGTTACGAAAAAAGCGTGTAGTGCCCAGACACCTATTCCGGGCCACACGAGCAAGAGTGAGCCCAACATCATAGGAACTGTGATGAACGGGATCTGTGGTAGAGCTGGCCGACCGCTCATCAGAAAACCTGCTCCAACCGAAACGATGGCACGGCTGGCGGCAAAAAGGGTCAACCCAGTTGCCCACTGCCAGATATTCCATCCGGTTTCGTCTGCCAGAGTGGATTGATAGAAGAGAATACCCGTGAATACAAACGGGATTGAAAAGATGTGGGGAGTCAGCCACCACAGGCGGCTGTCGGTCCAAATTCTGGAATTAAAAAACGTTGTGGGCGCACTTTCAGATTCGGATAAACGCGCTGCAAAGGTAGGATCGAACGCTTTACCGGACCAGTAAACATAGGGCAGCGCCAGTAAAAATACTGCTAAAGCCAGTATCATCCAAATTTGAGATACAGTGACGACCGTCAAAAGCACTGCGATCAGCAGTGGGAAAATTCCCTCTCCCAGCGGCATGCCCAGTGAACTAACCGCATAGGCTGGAGCGGAATCCTGTTTGAAGCGCTTGGCAACGGCCACATTGGCAGCATGGGGTAGCAGTCCTTGTCCTCCGAACCGGAGTAATAACAAAGCAAGCAAAAGGGTCACGGTTCCTTGGATCATGGAAGCGGTTAGGCATGCTAGTCCTATCAGGACCATACAACCGGAGGCATAGGTCTTGGGTGAATACCGGTCCGCCAGAAATCCGCTCGAGGCCAGTAGCAATGCACTAAGCAGTGTCACGATTGCATAAAAAAATCCGGCCGTTTCCAGGGTGTGTCCTGCGGCGGCAGCCATTGCCGGCAGCAATAATGATATAAAAAAGGTTTGTCCATAGCTGCAACTGAAATTGAGCAACGTTGCAAAGCTGACTTCACGTTTATGCGAGATCCATAAGTTACGGTAATTGAACTCAGATAGCGTAGGAAGCGTCATAAAAGTATCCGGTATCCAAGAGAATTCGTGAACAGAGAGCAATCCCACAGTCGAAATGAAGGTTACTATCAAGTCATGGTATTGTTGATTTACGCATAATTGCCCTTGCTATCGATCAATAGCCTGACATTGTTCATTGCCCGATATGTACAAGCCGAAATGGATACAGTATACGTGGAACTTATCATCTCTGCCGGATGAAAGTGAAATTGCAGCGATCAAGGGAGATTTGCGGTTGGCTGAAAAATCAGAGTTTGAGGCATGTTCCAACATTCTGAAAGGTTCTCTCATGACTGAGCGTGCATCTACTGATGACTTGCAGCACTTGTTATCTGAATTTGAAGACCTTTTCCCCAAAAGTTTTGAAAGAGAGACCAAATCAGAAATTGTCGTTTGGGAAGACGGGCGCCGTCTGGTAGGATTAAGCACATTGAATCTGGATCCGGATTCCAGGCGTCAGCTGGTTTCGGGAGTTTGCGTCCTGGAGGAATACCGCTGCCGTGGTGGAGGCAAGGCACTATTGCTGAGGAGTTTGAATCGACTCAAAGAGCATGGACTGGAGACTGCCTCGGTAGTAACGCGTCAAGGGATGAGTGCAGCCAAGTTCCTGTATCCGAAATTTTATGCTCAAAATAGCGAAGTCGAGGAACTTCCTGCTTGGGAAGTTGAGGTAGCCAAGTAAGCTGCCTGCATGTCGGATTCTTCAACCTGTTACGATTTCATCGTCATTGGCGGCGGTAGTGCCGGTTACGCCGCAGCCCGCACCGCCATGGATCTCGGCCTGAAGACGGCCGTAGTCGATGGTGGATCCCAGATCGGCGGACTCTGTATTTTACGCGGATGTATGCCGACCAAGGCCTTGCTCGAACCGGCCCATCGTAAACATGAGATTGAGCGTGCGGCTGAATTCGGTCTGAGTCTTTCGGGGTCAGTGAAACCCAACTGGAAAAAAGTGGTTGCCCGGAAAGATGCACTGATCGAAGAATTTGCCTCATACCGGCGAGGCCAGCTGAAGAACAGTAAGTTCGATTTCTATCGGGCCCGTGCCACGTTTCTGGATGCGGATACCATCCGGCTATCTCCAGTGAAAGCCTCCGCCGAAGACATTCCTAAAAAACTGAGAGCAGGTTCGTATCTCATCTCAACCGGATCTACCATCCAGGACACTTCGCTGAAGGGACTGAATGAAACAGGGTTCCTGACCAGTGATGATGCGATTCATCTGACCAAGCCTCCGAAGTCAATTGCGGTGCTGGGAGGAGGACCGGTCGCAGTGGAATTTGCCGACTACTTTCATAAAATGGGGGTAAAGACCACGCTGATCCAGCGTAGTAAGCACATCCTGAAAACACTGGATCAAGAAGTCAGCGAAGAAGTGGAAAAGTCATTCCGCCATTCCGGCATGAAAGTGTATACCGGCACCCGGCTACGATCCGTCAGCACCTCCGGAAAGCATAAGCTGATCACCTTTGAGCATGCCGGTGAAAAAAGGAAACTGAAAGTGAAGGAAATCTTATTCGGACTGGGACGCACCCCGAATACTCAAGGGCTGGGACTGGAGGCCGCCGGGGTCAAACTTTCGGGCCGATCCATCGGAGTGAACCGGAAAATGCAGACCAGCCGGCCGCATATTTTTGCGGCCGGGGATGTGTGCGGGCCGCATGAAGTGGTGCATGTTGCCATTCAGCAGGGAGAACTGGCAGCAAAGAATGCCGCCGTCCAGATCGGGAAAGCAGCCAAAGACCTGCGGATGGCATCCATGGACTACAGCACACCGATGGAGATTACCTTCTGCGAGCCGGAGGTCGCTTCAGTTGGTTTGACGGAAACGGCGGCTAAAGCCCGCGGTGTTCAGGTGGAAGCGGCATCCTATCCGTTTAACGATCACGGAAAGTCCATGATCATGGGAGCGGAATTCGGTTTTGTGAAATGTGTTGTCAACACGAAGACGGGCCGGATTGTCGGCGCGCAGATTGTCGGACCACACGCCTCGGACATGATTCATGAATTTGCGATGGCAGTAGCACTGAATGTGACGGTGGAGCGATTCCTGAAAGTTCCACATTATCATCCGACCTTGGGAGAGATCGTCACCTACCCGATCGAAGAAATCGCGGAAAAACTGGGGAGAATATAAGCCATGCCGGTTTTACATCTCATCGGAGGAATAAACGGGGCAGGAAAAACCACGTTTTTCGAAGACTATTTACCCAACGAGGGACACTGCCTTGAATTTTTGAACGCGGACATGATTGCAAAAGGCTTAAGCCCATTCCAACCCGAAAAGGTTTCGTTCAAGGCCGGACGTTTACTTTTGGAGCGATTAAGTGAGTTAGCGGCAGCCAAAGAGAGTTTTGCACTTGAAAGCACATTAAGTGGGCTGAGTTATTTAAAGACATTGAAGCAACTAAAATCTGAAGGGTATTACCTCAAGTTATATTATCTATGGATTCCTAACGCTGAGACTGCTCAAGCAAGAGTTCGCAGGCGTGTGTCGCTTGGGGGGCACCACATTCCAGATGATGTGGTATCACGCAGGTATCAAAAAAGTCTTAACTTTTTCTGGAATCAATACCGATTGATTGTCGATGAGTGGAGACTGTTTGATAACCGGAGTCTGCCCAGATCCATTGTGGCGAAAGGAAATGGGGAAAAAATAGAAGTTGTGCAAAAACAGCTATTTGAGAAAATAAAACTGGATATGAAAGATTCCGTTAAAGAAGAGTCCATGGCATACGATGTAAAACGAGATTTTCCAACTGGAGATGAATGGACGAAGGGAATTGAACAGGCGCTCAAGCGCGGAGATGAAAAATTGCTTGAAGAAAGCCGTCGCACAGGTGTACCGCTGATTTTTGCACAAGATGGTTATATCGGAGAGTATTACGCGGATCGCGACGAATTTGTCCCTCTCAAGCGGGAAGATGGCTCGCTAATGACCTATTGAGGTTGTCCGCTGTATCTCAATCACCTAATCACTTAATTTCTTTACCTACGGTAAACTAAGCGAATTAGAATGAATAATATTATCATCTTACGAAACTGCGTTTTCTTAAAGATTTAGCGTTTTCTCAATCACACCATATCTATGTCTGAAGTTCGCGTTCGTTTTGCTCCTTCACCGACCGGTCAATTTCACGTCGGTTCGGCCCGCACGGCTTTATTTAACTGGCTCTATGCCCGGCATACTGGCGGAAAATTTGTGCTGCGGGTGGAAGATACCGACCAGCAACGCAATACCCCGGACGCGCTGCAGGCGTTGATGGATGGCATGCGCTGGCTGGGATTGGACTGGGATGAGGGGCCGGAAGCTGGCGGCGAGGTCGGGCCGTATTTTCAGAGTGATCGGGGCGCGATCTATCAGGAGTATATTGAGAAGCTCAAGGCATCCGGGCGCACCTACGAAAAAGAGGGCGCGCTGTATTTCCGGCTGGAAGGTGAACGTTATACCGAATTTGATTCCCACCTGGGTCAGGAAGTGGAGAAGGTTAAAGCGGCTCCGCAAATCATTGATGACATGATCCGCGGGAAAGTGGAGCGGGCGGAGGAGCGGGACTTTGTCATCGTTCGCTCTTCCGGCGATCCGGTATTTCATCTAGTCAATGTGGTGGATGACTTAACCATGGGCATCACGCACGTCATTCGGGGGGAGGATCACCTCTCGAATACCAGTAAACATTGCGAACTGTTTCATGCGCTGGGAGCGGAACCGCCACGCTTTGCTCACATCCCGCTGATCCTGAAATCGACCGGAAAAGGGAAAATGAGCAAGCGTGATGAAGGGGCGCTGATCGAACAGTATATCGCAGAACACTTCGTGCCGGATGCGGTCCGCAATTATCTGTGCCTGCTCGGGTGGTCGCCGAAGAACGATCGGGAGATCATGCCAATCAATGAAATTATCCGTAACTTTGATTTTGGAGGTGTGTCCCAATCCAATGCCAAGTTCGATCACGAAAAACTCACTCACATGAATGCGGAGTATCTCAAGTCGCTGCCGATTGAGGCGTTTGCCGAAAAAGCCGCGCAAGTGCTTCCAGCCCAGATGGTGAATGATGTTTATCCGGAGTATCTGACCGATGTGATGGGACTGGTACAGGCTAAAGTGAACCGCTTGACCGATCTGCCTTCACTGGTCGGATATTTCTTCAGTGATTCATTTGAAAATGACCCGAAGGTAGGAGAGAAGCTGGCCAAGAAGAGCGATCCGATCGTTAAGGCGAAGGACATCCGTGCCGGGTTTGCTTTGATTGAGGATCCAAACTGGAGCGTGGAAGCGCTGGAACAGGCCTGCGTCAGCTGTGCGGATGCGGCTGGGGGTAAGAAATTTGATTACTTCCCGATGCTGCGCTATGCGGTGTCGGGATCCGGGGGAGGTCCGGACCTGCTACCGATGCTAAAGGTACTCGGAAAAAATCGTGTACTGGATCGGCTGGATACTTATATTGGTGGGGTTAACTCATGAGCAACACAATCGAATCTGAACCAACAGGCAAGGCCAACCATTTCATCCGGCAGATCATCAGCGATGATGTCGCTGCCGGTAAGAATGGCGGTAACGTCGTAACCCGTTTCCCACCGGAACCCAATGGCTATCTGCATATCGGACATGCCAAGGCGATCTGCCTGAGCTTCGGGATGGCGGAAGAATTTGGCGGCCACTGTCACCTGCGCTTCGATGATACCAATCCGGCCAAGGAAGATATTGAATACGTTGAAGCCATCCAGCGCGACATTAAATGGCTGGGGTTTGACTGGGGCGAGCATCTCTATCATGCCTCGGATTACTTTGATCGCTTTTACGAACTGGCCGTTGAGCTGATCAAAATGGACAAAGCGTATGTGTGTGAACTGACACCGGATCAGATGCGGGAATACCGCGGCACACCGACGGAACCAGCTACCGCCAGTCCGTGGCGAGACCGTCCGGTCGAGGAAAGTCTGGAGCTGTTTAAAAAAATGAAAAATGGCGAATTCGCTGACGGTGAGCGCACGCTGCGAGCCAAGATCGACCTCGCTTCACCGAATATGCATATGCGCGATCCGGCAGTCTATCGTATCCGCCAGGCCCCGCACTGGCGCACCGGCGACCAGTGGTGTATCTACCCGATGTATGATTATGCGCATTGTGTTTCGGATTCGCTGGAAGGAATTACTCACTCCCTGTGCTCGCTGGAATTTGAAGTACACCGTCCGCTCTACGACTGGTTCCTGGAAACGCTGGATCAGTTTCTTTCGCACCAGTATGAATTTGCCCGCTTGAACCTCAGCTACACGGTGATGTCCAAGCGCAAGCTGCTGAATCTGGTAGAAGAAGGAGATGTCAGTGGTTGGGATGATCCGCGCATGCCGACGTTGTCCGGGATGCGTCGTCGCGGTATCCCACCGGCAGCCATCCGTAATTTCTGCGAGGAGATCGGAGTAACTAAATTTAACGGCATGACCGATGTAGCCGTGCTGGAATATGAAACCCGCCAGGTGCTGAACAAAACCTGTCCACGTTTCATGGGCGTGCTGGATCCGTTGAAAGTGGTGATCGAAAACTGGGAAGTAGGCAAAACCGAGATGTTGGATGCCGTCAATAACCCGGAAGATCCGGAGGCAGGCACCCGGCAGGTACCGTTTGGCCGCGAGATCTATATCGAGCGTGCTGATTTCATGGAAGATGCCCCCAAGAAATTTTTCCGCTTGGCACCCGGCCGTGAAGTGCGCTTGCGCTGGGCCTATTTCCTGAAGTGCGAAAGCGTGGTGAAGGATGAGGCAGGCAACATCACCGAGCTGCGCTGCGCCATTGATCCGGAAACCCGTGGTGGCGATGCCAAGGATGGTCGCAAGGTGAAGGCCACCATCCACTGGGTGTCTGTGGAGCATGCGATCGAACCGGAAGTGCGTCTCTATGATCGGCTCTTTCATGTGGAGAAACCGGATGACGGAAAAGACGCAGATTTCCGCGAACATCTGAATCCGAATTCCATCGAAGTCAAAACTGCTTATGCTGAACCGGCGCTGGCGGGACACGAGGCGGGCTACAGCTTCCAGTTCGAGCGCATCGGATATTTCTGCGTGGATCCGGATACCAGTAGTGAAAAGCTGGTTCTCAATCGGACCGTTGCTTTGCGCGATAACTGGGCCAAAGCGCAGAAGAAATCTTAAACCTAGGGACGGAGGTAAGTCCGAGAACTTCCGGACTTACCTCCGTCCCTAGTTTGGGCAACACTACGAGGTAAGCTTTGGGCGTGTACATGCTTCTGATCCGTGGTTTAATCAGGGGTTGTGACACTCGCCAATAAGATCACCTTTGCCCGGATCGGGTTGATCCCGATTTTCCTCGGGGCGTTGATGTATTATCAGGCGAGTGTGCGGGATGGGGCTCCGGATGAGATCTTCCGCTGGATTGCGGTGGGGGCGTTTCTGACGGCGGCACTCTCCGATGCGTTGGACGGTTTTATTGCGCGTTGTTTTAACCAGCACAGTTATCTGGGGTCGATTCTCGACCCTGTGGCGGATAAGGGGCTGGTGCTCTCCGCCTTGATCAGTCTGAGCTGGATGGATGTGCCGGGCTTGTTCCGTATTCCGATCTGGTTTCTGGTGCTGGTACTGACGCGGGATGTGGTATTGATCGTTGGCTACTGCATTCTGCATTTAACCGGTGAGCGGGTGAAGATTTCGGCGCATGGGCTGGGGAAAACAGCCACTTTCCTCATGATGACGGCCTTATCGGCGATCTTATTGAAATTGCCGATGGACTGGTGTCAGGCGTTCGTTATTTTATCCGGCGTGTTTACCCTGCTATCCATCGTAGTCTATTTGAGACGAGGCGTTGAGCTGTTTGGTCAGTTCCAACTGTTGCCGCCGGAGGATACCCGGAAATGAAGCCGGTGATGGCTATCGTGGGGCGCCCGAATGTCGGCAAATCCGCCCTCTTCAACCGCCTGACCGGAAACCAGATTTCTCTGGTCTACGATCAACCTGGTGTGACTCGCGACCGCATTACCCATGACTGTATCTGGGAAGGGAAACCGTATTCGCTGATCGATACCGGAGGAATCGGGTTGGAAGACGAGTCCGGTTTTGAAGCAGATATTGAGAAAGAAGTGGGACTTTCGATTGATCTGGCACATGACATCCTGTTTGTGGTCGATGGTCGCGAAGGGGTGACGCCGATGGATCTCACGGTGGCGAAAAGACTGCGCCGCGCCCGGCAACGGATCTTTCTGGTCGTCAATAAACTGGATACCGACAAGCAGGAGAACTGGGAAAGCGAGTTCCATGCTTTGGGATTTGATGAAGTGTTCCCTATTTCTGCCGCACATGGTCGTGGCGTGGGTGCATTGATGGAGCGGGTGTCGGAGGACTGGAGTGACGGGCTGGATGTCCTGGCTGAGGATCGACCGTTGAATATCGCCGTGGTGGGACGTCCCAATGCCGGTAAGTCTTCCTTGATCAATGCACTGCTGGATAAGGATCGTGTCATTGTCAGTCCGGTAGCGGGTACCACCCGTGATGCGGTGGATGTACATTTCGAGCATGATGGGGTGGAGTATTGCCTGGTGGATACTGCCGGAATGCGTAAGCGGTCACGGCTGGATGATCCGCTGGAACGGGCCATGACGGCCCGCTCGGCTCACTCCATCAATCGCGCGGATATCTGTGTGCTCGTAATTGATGCTCAGATTGGGTTGGCTGAGCAGGAGAAGAAGATTGCCGGCCTAATTCATAAGGCGGGTAAACCGTGTCTGATCGTGGTAAATAAATGGGATCTGGCGCGTGATGCGCAGGTCTTTGATAATACGGCGGATCGTCCGGAGGATGTGCCCAGCCCGGAGAAGTTTCTGGGCATGTATCGGGAAGCGTTGCTGGAGCAACTGTTCTTTCTGCGCTTCGCACCGGTCATCTTTACCAGTGCGCTGGAGAAGCGCCGGATCGGTAGCTGGTTTGATGCGGTGCGCGAGATCTGTCAGGCGCGTGAGACAGTCATCCCCGGCGGAAGACTCAACAGCCTGGTGGAAGAATCCATGCGGCGGCATCCACCGCATCGCCAGAACAATCGCGTGCTCAAGATCTACTACATGGCGCAGAAGCGGGAGGATGTGACATCGACGACACTGGTCGCCTTCATCAACAATAGCAAGCTGTGGACCGAGAACTACGAGCGTTATCTGGATCAGTCGATCCGTAAGGAATTTCCGCTAAAAGGCTGTCCCCTTCTGTGGGTGCTGCGGGATAAGGGGGAACAGCGCCTGATGCGGGAAGTGAAACCACGGACGGGAGGCAGACCTTCGGTACGGGATAAAGATCCAGCAGGAGCAAAGCCAGCGAAGCCCAAGCCCCAAGCAGCCGTCAAAGCCAAGCCCGGAAAATCGCCCAAGACCAAGCTGAAAAAGAAGCCGGGTATCAAGCCGAAGTCAGGTCGCAAACCAGGGGCTAAAAAACGCCTCGGGCGGCGGCGTTAATTTCCCGCTGAAAACGTAAAAACTGCCCATTTTTTCAGGCTTGAAATCTGGAAAAAAACCGCATTATTTACTCGACAAATTTAAAACCTGAAAAATATTTTCTTTACTTTGTAAGTAACACAAAATCAGTCACTTGTATTTTGTTTAATTTCGAGAAAATCATTGCTCAAAGCCCTGTTTTTTGAGATTATTTTCCGATATGGCAGAGAGCAAAAAGGCACCAAAAGCAGACGTATACGATTCATCAAAAATTGACAAACTGGAGGGCCTGGAGGCAGTTCGAAAACGGCCGGGAATGTATATAGGAGATCCCGATGAACGCGGTCTCCATCACTGTGTTTTCGAGGTGCTGGATAACTCCATTGATGAGCATCTCGCCGGCTTTTGTAAGAAGATTGATGTGGTGCTGCATGTCGACGGTTCGGTCTCGATCAAGGATGATGGTCGCGGGATTCCGGTGGATATGCACAAGAAGTTCAAGATGCCGGCCGTCGAGCTGGTGCTGACTAATCTGCATGCGGGCGGTAAGTTCGGTCAGGGTGCTTATAAATATTCCGGTGGTCTGCACGGGGTCGGTGCCAAGTGTGTGAATGCACTCTCCGAATGGTTCGAAGTGGAAGTCTCCCGCGACGGTAAGGTGCACCACATGACCTTTGCGCAAGGGAAGACCACCCAGAAGCTGCAGGTTATTGGCAAAACCAAACGCACCGGCACCAAGATCTCCTTCAAGCCGGACGAAGAGATCTTCACCATGACCACGACCTACCGCTTCGATATGCTGACGAAGCGACTGCGCGAGCTGGCATTCCTCAATCCCGGATTGGAAATCAATCTGGTGGATGAACGGGAAAATGACCGCACCGAGAAATTTCACTACAAACAGGGGATCGTGGAATTCGTGAAGGAATTCTCACGTGTGAAATCACTGGTGCATCCCAAGCCGATTCCACTGCAGGGACAGCGCGAAGAGGTGATCGTGGATTGTGTCATCCAGTATCATGAAGGCTATGACGATACGCTGATGCCGTTTGCCAACACCATTCCGAATCTGGATGGCGGAACCCATGTCTCCGGTTTCCGCAGTGCGCTGACGCGTGCCATCAACCAATACGCCAGTTCGAACAAACTGTTGAAGGATAAGGATCCGAAGCTGTCTGGAGACGATTGTCGCGAAGGATTGATTTGTGTCATCAGTGTCAAGCTGCCGAATCCGCGCTTCAACGCGCAAACTAAGGTAAAACTGGTGAATTCGGAGATTGAAGGGGTGGTCAACTCGATCGTTTATGAAGGGCTCTCCACCTACTTTGAAGAAAATCCATCGGTGGCAAAACGAGTCATCGGTAAGGCATTGCAGGCAGCTAAAGCCCGCGAAGCGGCACGCCGTGCGCGTGAGACCGTCCGGAAAGGCGCGCTTTCCGGCGGATCCCTGCCGGGCAAGCTGGCAGATTGTTCTGAGAAGGATCCGTCCGTCTGTGAGCTCTACATCGTAGAGGGTGATTCAGCAGGCGGTTCTGCCAAGCAGGGGCGTGATCGCCGCACCCAGGCGATTCTACCGATCCGGGGTAAGCTGATCAACGTTGAGAAAGCCAGTCTGGACAAAGTGCTCAATAATAATGAAATCCGGACGATGATCACGGCGGTGGGAACCGGTATCGGCACCGGCGGCGAAAATGAAGGATTCAACCTGGAAAAATTGCGCTACCACAAAATCATTCTGATGACGGATGCGGACGTGGACGGCTCACACATCCGCACGCTGCTGCTGACCTTCTTCTACCGCAAGATGCGCGCGTTGCTGGAAGCCGGCCACATCTACGTGGCACAGCCACCGCTGTATCAGGTGAAACGCAAGAAGCGGGAAGAATACGTGGAAGATCACGAGACCTTGAACAAGATGCTGATCGAGCTGGGAGCAGAAGATACCGCGTTGGTTCGCCTGGAAGACAATAAGAAGTTCACTTCCAAGCAGGTCATGGACATTCTGCACAGTCTGCAGGAGCTGGAACGACTGTCGCAGGCGATTATTCGTCGCGGTGCCAGCTTTGAAGACTATCTTGAAAAAAGGAACAAGAAGGGGGATCTGCCGCGCTACCTGTTCTGGATTCGGGAAAATAATGACGACCGCTTTGAATATGTCATGAATGATAAGGAACGTGCCGCCTTCGTACAGAAATTTGGTGGTGAACTGGATGCGGAAGAAGGGTCGACGATACAGGTGAATGAACACACTACCTTGCGGATGTTTGAAATCTATGAGTCTGAGTCGATCGAAAAAACCTTGAAGGCACTTTCTAAGAAAGGACTGGAAATGGAGCACTATTCTGCACAGGACAGTCCGTTGTTCGAGTTGCAGTCCAACGATGGTGCCAATGCGCAGGGAACTCCGATCTTTTCCATCATGCAGGTGCTGGATGCCGTCAAAGAAAATGGCCGCAAAGGCATTCAGATCAAGCGCTTCAAAGGTCTGGGAGAAATGAATGCCAAGGAGTTGTTCAATACCACTATGGATCCGGAGAATCGTCAGTTGTTGCAGGTAAAAATTGAAGATATTGCTGCTGCCGATGAGTCATTCTCGATCCTGATGGGTGACGTGGTGGAACCTCGCCGGGAATTCATTGAAACCAATGCACTGAACGTGCAGAACCTTGATGTCTAAGTCAGGCAGACCAGCCAATCACCATACCAATTTTATCATTTATTAATCCTATTTTACTATGACAAGTCCCAACGAGCGAATTGTTCCTATCAACGTATCCGATGAAATGAAGAAGTCCTTTCTGGACTATTCGATGTCGGTCATTGTTTCCCGTGCGCTGCCCGATGCCCGTGATGGATTAAAGCCATCTCAACGGCGCATTCTGGTGGCCATGAACGATCTGAGCCTGAGTCCTGGCCGTCAGCACAGAAAATGTGCGAAGATCTGCGGTGACACTTCAGGGAACTATCATCCACATGGTGAGGCGGTCATTTACCCGACACTGGTGAACATGGCCCAGGCCTGGGGGATCCGGAATCCGCTGGTAGATGGTCAGGGGAATTTCGGTTCCATTGATGGCGACCCTCCGGCTGCCATGCGTTACACCGAAGCGCGCATGACGCATCTGGGGGCCGCCCTGATGACGGACATGGACAAAGACACGGTCGATTACGTCAACAACTACGATGAAACCCGTCAGGAGCCGACTGTCTTTCCGGCATCCTTTCCGAATTTGCTGGTGAATGGCGGAACCGGTATTGCTGTCGGGATGGCGACCAATATTCCACCACATAATCTAGGTGAGGTGATTGATGCCATCTCCCTGCAGATCGATAATCCGGAGATTACCACCAAGGACATCATGAAGGTCATGCCTGGGCCAGACTTTCCAACTGGGGGAATTCTATGCGGGGTAAAACCGATTGAGCAGTATTTCAATACCGGCCGTGGCTCGGTGAAACTGCGTGGCAAGATTGGCGTGGAAGAAGGACGTCAGGGTAAAGACAACATCGTCGTGACCGAAGTTCCTTACAACGTGAACCCGGAAGAGCTGATCAAGCGTATCGCCGAACTGGTGAACGAGAAGAAGCTGGAAGGCATTACCGATGTGCGTAACGAGTCGGATGAGAACATTCGTATCGTGATCGAACTCAAACGGGATGCGATTGCCAAGATCATCATCGCCAACCTTTACAAACAGACGGCACTCGAGTCCTCCTTCAGTGCGAATATGTTGGCCTTGGACCGTCAGCGTCCGCGGTTGCTGTCGGTGAAGGATGCGCTGGGACTTTATATCGAGCACCGGCGTGAAGTCGTAGTACGCCGCACCCGCTTCGAATTGCGTAAAGCTGAAGCGCGTGCTCACATCCTGGAAGGTCTCAAGATCGCGCTGGATAACATGGATGACTTCGTAAAAATCATCCGTGCAGCTGCCAGCCGGGATGATGCCAGAACGAAGCTGATAAAGAAGTATACGCTCTCGCTGATTCAGGCGAATGCGATTCTGGACATGCGTCTCTATCAGCTGACTGGACTGGAGCGTGAGAAGATCGAAAAAGAATACCTGGAAATCATTCAGCTGATTGAAGAACTGCGTGCGATTCTGGCCAGCGACAAGCGGGTGCTGGCCATCATTAAAGACGAGCTTTCTGAAATTAAAGAGAAGTATGCGGATCCGCGTCGCACCCAGATCGTGCCGGATGAAGGTGAGATCAACATCGAAGATCTGATTGCCAATGAAGGCTGTATCATCACTTTGAGTCACGCCGGATACATCAAACGAACGGTCTTGAGTGCGTATAAGGCGCAACGCCGCGGTGGTAAGGGGGTCAAAGGCATGACCACTAAGAAGGCGGCTACCGAGCAGGAGGAAAATGTGGATTTTGTGGAGCATCTGTTTACGGCATCCACGCATGATTACCTGATGTTCTTTACCAATACCGGACGGGTTTATGTGGAAAAAGTCTATGAACTGCCGGAAATGGGTCGCGCTGCCAAAGGCAAATCGATTGCGAATTTCCTGCAACTGCAACCGGGCGAGAAGATTGCTACTATGATCTGCGTTAATGAGTTCTCCGAGTCGCAGAATCTGGTCATGGTTACGGCAGACGGAACGGTCAAGAAGACTCAGCTGTCCGAATACAAAAACTTCCGTCGGGGAGGTATCATCGCCATCAAGATCGAGGACGGCAATGAGTTGATCAAGACACTGTTGACGAACGGGGAGGATGAAATTGTTCTAGTCACCCGCGATGGTCTCAGCCTGCGTTTCGATGAAAATCAGCTGCGTGCGATGGGTCGTGCGACGCGTGGGGTTAGTGGAATCAAGCCGAAAGGGAAGGATCGTGTAGTGGGAGCAGCGATTGTGGACCACAACGCGACACTGTTGGTGGCCGGAGATCAGGGAGTCGGCAAGCGGACTCCTTTTGAAGATTACCGCAAACAGTCACGTGCGGGTAAAGGTATTATTACCATGAAAACCACAGATAAAACCGGCCGGGTGATGGCTGCGCTGTCGGTGCGTGAGAATGATGAAATTATGCTGATCACCGAGAAGGGGCAGATGGTACGAATGAGTATCGAAGGCATTCGCCAGACCGGTCGCAATGCCCAGGGCGTGAAGTTGATCGGTTTGCGGGAAGGAGATGCATTACAGGCAATCGCGCCTGTGGTTGAGACAGACCAGGAGGATGAAGTCGTCGAATTCTGACGGCCGGACGATCCCTTTTAAAATAAAAAAGCCCAGTTCAAACGAACTGGGCTTTTACAGCACTTTAGCATCCTGCATTCATTCTTTTAAGACCAGGTAACGGTAGGCGCCATTGTCGTAGACATAGAGTCGGGCGATCTTGCTCTTGACGGTTTTGCTGAATTTAATGGCAGTGTCAGCATCCTCAATGGTCTTGGTAACTTTGCCGGCAGAGATTTCCATGATAACCATACCGCGCTCCAATCCGGCACGTGCACCGGGCGAATTGGGAGCCACATTGGTAATAACCGCACCATTGATTTCTTCCGGGAGTTTGAGCTGGGTGCGGGCCTGAGCCGTGATGTCCTGGATCTTGATACCCGTAAAGAGTTTACCTCCAGCTTCCTCTTCTTCAGCACTTTTCGGTTCTTTCTTTTCCATGGAACGTTCTGTCTCATCAGGACGCTCGATCAGGGTGACCGGAAGCGTCTGCTCTTTCCCGTTACGCGAGATGACAACATCAACTTCGGTGCCGGGTGTTTCCTGACTGACTGCGAGCAGCAGGTCGCTAACCGTTAGAATTTCAGTGTCTCCGACTTTCAGGATGATGTCGCCATTCTGCATTCCGGCTTTGTCAGCAGGAGAATCTTCTTCAATTTTGGTAATTAAAGCACCTCTGTCGGAATCGAGACCGGAGAATTCGGCCAGATCCTTGCTGACTTCATCAATGTTGACACCGATGTATCCACGACTGACTTTACCGGATTCGATCAACTGTTCCATCACGTTGCGAGCCATCTTGATCGGCACCGCGAAACCGATGCCCAAATTTTCACCGGTGCGGCTGAAGATGGCGGTGTTTATGCCGATCAGGCGGCCTTCCGCATCCACTAAGGCACCGCCTGAATTACCTTGGTTGATCGATGCATCGGTCTGGATAAAGTCCTGATAGAGCACCCCGCTGCGTTGCGGAATGACCTGTTTGCGACCGGTTGCACTGATGATTCCCATGGTGACGGTCTGTCCCAGTCCGAACGGATTGCCGATAGCGAGCACAATATCACCGACTTCGAGTTGATCACTGTTTCCCAGCGTGGCAGCGGGCAGCTCTTCTTCCATATCTAATTTCAAGACCGCCAGATCAGTGCGCGGATCGGTGCCGACGATAGTAGCCGGAAATTCCTGATTATCCTTGTCAGCAAAATCGATCAGAATTTCATCAGCGCCTTCGATCACATGGTTATTAGTTAAAATGTATCCGTCTTTACTGACGATGACGCCGGATCCGATACCGCGCGGCCGGAGCTGGCGTTCTCCGTTTTTCTGCTGTTCCGGCATGTTAAAGAACTCCCGAAAGAACGGATGGATGCGCTGGTTGCTGACATAAGACGCAGTTTTAATACTGACCACTGCCGGACTGGCATCCTTGATGACATCCGAGAAACTGGTGGTGAGTTTGGTGTCGCGTGATACCGGTGCTTCATTGATAATCACTTCTGCTGTGTTGGGCTGGCTCGATTTTGAGCCGGATTTCTTATCGTCGCCAAACGGCCACCAATCTGCAGCGGATGAAAACGCGACTCCCAGACTCAATATGGTGCAAAACAATATAATATGTGTCAGCAAATATGATTTTCCTCTGGATCCCTGATTTACCATAGTCTTTGTGCTTACCATGCTTTTTATCTTTTACCAGTGCTAACGACGTCCGGCGAAGTAAAATGATTCAATTGGAACGGGAAATTTCCGGTAACGGTGTTTTGCATTCGTTCAAAACGTGATAGCTTCCGTTCATGGAAACTCTGCAATCGGTAAAACAGGTGAAAACAGAAACAGCCATGAAACCAAGAGCTGCAGTCGTCGGCAGCGGATTTGGTGGATTGTCAGCAGCCATCAGGCTGCAGGTCAAAGGCTATCAAACCACCATCTTTGAGATGCGTGATATGGTAGGCGGCCGTGCCTATGTATACAAAGACCGGGGCTTTACCTATGATGCCGGACCTACCATCATCACGGCACCTTTTCTGATCGACGAACTCTTTGAACTGGCAGGCAGGAACAAGGATGATTACATTCAGCTTGTTCCTAACGATCCATTTTACGATATTGTATTCCACGACGGGCGAAAATTTGAATATACGGGCGATACCGAACGAATGGTGGAGCAAATTCGTAAATTCAATCCGGATGATGTGGCGGGCTACCACCGCTATGTGGAAAAGACCAAGCAGATTTTCAAACGGGCCTTTCTGGATCTTTCCGATCAACCCTTCAGTACCTTCTGGGACATGGTCAAGGTGGCGGGTGACTTGGCAAGGTTGCGTTCGGACCAGTCTGTATTTTCATTGGCTAAGTCCTGTTTTAAGGATCCGTTCTTGCAGCAGGTGTTTAGTTTCCAGCCTCTGCTGGTAGGGGGGCATCCTTTCTTTGTATCCTCGATCTACTCTATGATCCATTATCTGGAACGGGAATGGGGAGTCTTCTTTTCGATGGGTGGCACCGGGGCACTGGCCCGCGGGCTGGCAAAACTTTTTACTGACATCGGTGGCGAGATTCGCCTCAACTGCAAGGTGGAGGAGCTGATCATGGATGGCCGGCAGGTTACCGGATTGCGCACCTCGGACGGAGATACCTTCGAAACTCGCGTGGTGGTATCCAACGGAGACGTGGCGAATTTTTATCGCAAGGCTGTTCCCGCTGAAAAGCGTAAAAAGTGGACAGACCGGAAACTCGATAAGATGCGCTACAGCATGGGCCTGTTTCTAATCTATTTCGGAACAGACCGGCAGTATCCGGAACTGGCGCACCATACTATTGTGCTGACAAAGCGCTATAAACCTCTGCTGGATGACATTTTTGAAAACAAAGTTCTGGCGGAGGATTTCTCACTCTACCTGCATGCGCCGACGCGCACGGATCCATCACTGGCACCAGAGGGACATGAGTGTTTTTATGTGCTCTCACCAGTTCCACATCTGGATGCGGACATCGACTGGGAGAAGACCAAGGAGAAATACGCGGATGCTATCCTGGAGTCGTTGGAAAGCGTGGTTCCGGACCTGCGGCAACACCTGGTCAGTAAGATCATTCTGACCCCTAAAGACTTTGAAACGGAGCTGGATGCCTTCAAGGGATCGGCTTTCCAGTTCGAGCCGGTATTGACTCAAAGTGCCTGGTTTCGTCCGCATAATGTTTCTGAAGACGTTGATGGACTGTTTCTGGTAGGGGCGGGAACGCATCCCGGTGCCGGTGTTCCCGGAGTTATTTCTTCAGCAAAACTGCTTGAGCGGGTGATCCCGGAACCTGGCATGATTCATTCCGGGCAAGATTCATAAGCAATTCAGATTTAAGCTGCTACCCGGTATCTGCTCTACGGCCTTCACCGTATCCGGATCAGATTACCGATGCTCCAATAACGGTTTTTGCAGAGACTGGCGGATTCCGCACGGGATGACGATATGCAATAATTGTCATTCGTATACTTGCGGAAGCCGCTGAAGCGGTGTAATGAATAGTAGTAGAATGATTGCTGAAACAACCAACGAAGCTCATACAAAAAAGCGCTTTGAAAAAGTGTTGAAGCCTTATCTGCATGAATACGAGGCGGATATATGCTCTCTTGAGCCGCATAGCTCTAGGCAGCGGAAAATGGTTCGTTTAGGAGATCGTGTCGAAGTGCCGGCCACGGACATTACCCACCTGTTCAACAACAAGGCGATGCTGGCAGTTAGCCATGCCATTGAAGATCTGGCTTCTGAGATTCGGGAAGGCGAACTGATTTCCACGTTTCAGAACTTTGATAACTTTCAGCCGCAAAAAAAACGTTACAAGGGTATTGCCAGAGATCTGGACGCAGTGCGGGTGTGGGGTGAAGGGACTCCACCCAAACGCTGCCCGCAGATTGATTTTATCCCGCTTTTCCGGGAGGAAATGAAACGGTATTGGGTCGTAGTTTTCAACAGTCCTCAGCAGCATGCGGCGCTGGTCTGCCGCCAGGTCAATGAAGCGGATACGTTTAACCGGAAGATATTTGCCGGATTTTACACTTTTAATCCGTTTGTGGTTGAATCCTTCCGCCGGCAGCTCAACCTCATGAGCGTAGGTCTCGACAGTGTGGTTGCGGAATTTGAAACGCAGTTCAAGATTCCAACATTATCGTTGAAGGAAATTCGCGATTATTTTGAACGGGATCCGGCCAGTCCTGCTTAACCATACTTTCAATTAATACCGACACCCTTCGTGGTCGGGACAGTTAAAATATATAGCTAATGTGTTTAGTTTAGTTCCGACCGCGCAGTGTGTCGGAATAAAGAATGTCGCAGACTTCTTGTCACAGGCCATTCCCTATGTATCCCGTTAAACTAAGAATGCTCTAATCGATCAGATAACCGGATTTGAAATAATCCTTAATACCCGCTTCGAAGCTGTAGTCGGGGCCGATTCCCAGCACTTCCCGGGTATAGCTCATATCGGCTTCGGTATGCGGCTGATAGAACGGGTAGGGATTGTCGATATATTCGGCTTCCAGACTGGTGCCCAGCACATCGTTCAAAATATCCACCAGGTCATTGAAGGAGCGAGCGGTGCCGCTGCCAGCGTTCATCAATGCAGTCTCATCCACCTCCATGGCTTTAATCGTGTAGTTTACAATGTCTTTGACATAGACAAAGTCGCGCATTTGTTCACCCATCTTGAAAATGCGCGGGCGCTTTCCTTCATGCATCTGTTTTGCCAGATGATAAATCATGCTGGCAGGAACGCCTTTATGGGCCTCACGGGGTCCGTAGACATTGAAGTACTTCAAGCCACTGATTTTCCAATCCGGCTGTTGCTTGAGATATCTGCGGGTCAGGTAATCCAGCTGCACCTTGGAAAAAGCGTAGGGGTTCGCAGGCGCGGGCGCATCAGTGATTTTATTGACTCCCCCCCGGATACCATAAGTCGCTGCGGATGAGGCGTAGACCAGCGGCGTTTGATCTTCCGCCAGGTATTCCAGCAGGTTGCGGTAACCTTCCACATTGTCATGTACCTGCAGCTGCTGGTCCATTTCCCGCGTGTCGGTAATCGAGGCGAGATGAAAGACGGCACTGAACGGATTGTCGCCGAACTGGGCCTGAAGATCAATCTGTGCAATATCGACCGCGACTATGTCACCGCGAAAGGTTTCCAGATTCTTGAAATGACCGGAACGGAAATCATCCAGCACGGTGATTTCGGATTCCGGGTAACGCATTTGCAGCTCTAAAGTGAGATTGGAGCCGATAAAGCCGGCTCCCCCTGTGACAAGAATGGAATTCATATGCGCAGTATTTAAGCGGTGCGATGACCACAGATCAAGAATAGAGGAATCCGCCTGATTTGATGCTCTAAATTAAAAAATTCTCTTATCATACACTTTCAGATAATGAACTCATTCTGACTCACCCAAATCGATTATCTCAATATTAGATGCATGGATTTCAGAAATTCCAGCCGGGTGCCACTTGCCCCGATAGGTTCTTTTAACTGCCGGATCCAGCGTGCCGGCTAAGAAGCGGACAGAACGGTACTGGCGGTTGGAACTGCGCTTCATTTGCTCCAGTAACCAGTGTTTTAATTCGAGCCGCAGCAGTCTGCCATTGATGCTTCTCGAAGCGTGCATGAGGCGTTGAAAATATGTGCGGTTACCGAAAGGCATACGATCAAAAAACTGGTATTCGTCAATCGTTTCCCATGTTTCGTTTTCCGGATTCAAGACCTGGATGTAGTAGAACTTGAGTGGTTTTGGATTATTTTGGAAGAAGCCGCTGGTGTGGTGTAACGGTCGAATCATCTTAGGGACATAGAAGGCGTGCTGTTTGAATAATCCATAGCAGCAGACGGGAATAAACCAGATCAGAATCCAGATACTTGATCTGACGTGATGGCTTTTGAGTTTATTGAAAGATATTTTCATAAAAATTACTGCATAGCTTGGTCAGAAAAGAATTGTAAAATCTGCTATATTGACAAATCTCCCCCAATGGCACGTCGCAAAAAGACTAAAACGCCTGTCGCGTGGATAACCAGCTCAATCCTCATGGTTGTGTTGCTCTCAGCAGCTGCGTTTTTTCTTTTGCCCGGGCAAAAGAAACGGACGTCATCTTCTTCACTGGATATTTCCGTTTACCTGGACAATGCCAGCCAAATTCGTGGCAATACCTATGGCATAGAAGGTGAAATCTCCGAGTTGCTCTCGTGGTCGGAAGAAAAAGGTCGGCTGGTTTCCTTCAAGACTGATTTTAAATCACAGACGGTGTTTCTCCCAATCTATTTGCCGCCCGAGTTTTCCGACCTAAACGTCCAGAAGGGGCAACGCTATCAGATTAAGGCTGAAATTATCCGGGACGGATTTATTCAGGCCAGGGAAATTGATAAGAGTTAATGAAGACAAGCACCATAATTTTAGTTTCTTTGCTGATCGCTACCGCTTGTGTGCAGGTCGCAGTTTGTCAGAACAGCGATGAAAGCGGAGAGGCTACAGGTGCGGCTACTCCAGATCAGCGTTCTTATAACAATGCCAAAGATGATAGTTCGTCGTTAATGCCTTCTTTTGATTCCTCTACCGACACGGCGTCGTGGAATGGCAAAATGTGGAATATCAACAATAACAGAGCTTTTCGCTCTCAGTTTGAAAAGTATTTGAATATGTCTGCACAGACAGACGAGGACGACAGGCAATACCACAAGATTATCAGCTCCATACTGGACAAGGTATCATCTGAAAACGTTAGTGATAAGCGCCTGGATGAGGCCTGGAGCCTGCTTTTTAGAGCCTCTAAGTATCCAATCGATAATAATCTTTCTGCAGATTTAGCAGATGCAATATATTCCGTCTGGCTTGCTCAAAGAGAGCAAAACCGGCTGGAGCAGGCAAACAGATCATTAAGGACTGAGTTGGATTCCATGCGTTGGAATATGCAGGCAGAGGTAGATGATTCAAGTCTGAGTGGCAATGTGGGCAGCGGCGGTGCAGATGCTAAGGAGCAGCAGAATAACCGACAGTTAAAGCGCGAAATACGCTTGCGCCCTTACATGAACCGGATTGAGGAAATCGAGAAGTCGATGGTTGAAAATAAGGCCTCTTCCAGTCTTTCAAAACTGGAATCCAAGGTTCAAATGCAAACCTTGATTGTTCAGCTTTTTTTACAGCGGCGGTTTGAGCACGTATTGATCGGGTGCAGGTTTTATCGCTCACTCTTTGGAGATGGTGATGAAAAGGTAACGGTAGCGGACGGAGCTAAGGAGCTCTTTTCCGGCGACTCAGGTGTTTCACCGACGATTGCTGTGATAAGTGCGCTGTCAAATGAAATGATAGGTAAGGTGACTGGCGGCGTAGATGCATACCTCTTTCTGATGCAAAAAAAAGAACTGCACAGCGCTACCGAACGTTTAGCGGAATCTTTTGCGATCGGAGAGCATCTTCCTGTCATCAAAAATTTATCCCGTGAGCAAAAACGTCTGGGCCTGCAATATATTCGAAAATCCAACGAACTGCTCACCTCACTGGAAGTTAAGGATTATACCAAGGCTGAAGCGATGATCGAGGAGCTCGAAAAGTTTTCTGAAGATTTTCAGTCCACCAGAGCAGTTGCTCAGATTGAAACAGCTCAAACCGTTAGCCGGATGCACCTTGCAAAAGCTCAGGCCGCTGCTGCGGCGGGTAATCAGGAGATATTGGAAACTGAGTTACGCAAAGCGACTGAAATATGGCCTCGTAATCCGGAGTTACAGGAATTTTCAGCGCAGGTTTTTTCGGAAGCGAATGAGAAACATAAAATCCTGCGTGATCTGGAAGGGCTCAGCCGCCGCAATAATTATCGTCAGATTTATGACGAAAGCGCTAAATTCATTGCCGCCGCCGCCGGCATACCTGAAACACAGGAAAAATTAAGACAGATACTGGATCAGATGCAGCAGGTGGAAATCGCCATGGCTCGGGCTCAGGAAAACGCCAAATTGGAGAATTATCCCGGTGCGTGGGAAGAGTTGGAGCTGATTTACACGGATTTTCCCCATGACCCGAAAATGAACGAGTTCAGAACTCAATATACCGTGCGGGCTGCAGATTTTGTGAACAGCATTATGGTTGCTCGCGATAAGGAGGCAGGTGGGGAGCCGGGGACGGCATTGGCCTGGTATCTGAAAGCTCGTGGTCACTACATAGGCAGCCGTCTCGCTAAGCAGGGTATTGAGCGCATTGCGGGTGGTTTTTTTCAGGATGATGTGCAATTGGAAATGAAATCTGAATCCATGCTTGGTAAAAACTCAGAGACACCTGCCGAATCCGATGAGCCCGTTGAAAATTTTTAGGATCGGGATAATAGGATTTTCCCTTTGTTGTCACGCTACAAGTGCTGTTGAAAAATCAGAGCGTGCTTTCGTCACATATGAAGAGAGAAGCAGGCTCGACAGTCAGCCTCTTATTTTTTTTGCAGTCCGTTATCCGCCAGGAAAGAAAGCGGGAGATCATCTGGACGGTTTGGTCGCAGAGATCACTCATGAAACTGAGCCCGAGAGTGTTCTGAAGCGGCTTAAAAGCAGAAGGAAAAAGCCCTTATACCTCTTTGCTGACAAAAATAACCTGGGTGTCATATCATGGACTACTCAGACACTCTACTCGACAAGCAACAGTTTCCGGTGGACTGAGCAACAGGCCAGATCCAGCCGGAATGCAATGAATATTGCAGCCAAAGAATGGAGGGAAGGCTTCAAAGATATTTGCCGGAAATACGGGTTGCCGGAAAAAAATCTGCTGATTTATGGAATTTCAAGAGGTGCCCAGTGGGCCCACCGTTTGGCGCTGCGGTATCCTGAACATTTCCTTGCCGTTCATGCTCATGTGAACAGTTCCTATGAAATGCCCGTGGAAGATGCCAGGAGCTGCCTTTGGCTGATCAGCACGGGCGAGTTGGAATGGGGATATCCAAATGCAGTTAAGTTTTTTCGTATGGCAGAGTCCATGGGTTATCCCATTCTCTTTAAGGCGGAACCTAATCTGGGACACAGATCAAGCCCCAGAACGACCGAACTGGGGATTGCATTTTTCCAGTACGCACTGGATTTGAAAAAAAAGTACGATGATTACGTCGAAAAAATGCAGCAGGAAAATTTCAACAGTGAGTTGAACCTTCCCAAAAAAGGCTTTCCACCTGAGTTCCTGAAGGGCTTCAGGGAGCCTCCCTACTTCGGTGATTACATCAATGAGGAAGTAGTGCCTGCTGCCGCAAAGGAAAGTATTCCTGACGCTCTCCGAGTAGGGCTGCCTTCCAGGGAAGTGGCAATGGCGTACGGGTTCATGGCCCGATAGAAAATCCCAGAGCATGTTTTTTCATGAGCGGCTGACCTATTTCTACACCAATCCCAACCATTTCGGATTTCTTCTGGTATGTCTGATACTGACGTTTTATGCATGCAGTAGAGCGGCAGGGCGCTGGAAATGGGTCTGCATTTTTTGGGGAACCGCTCTGGTTTTTCCCCTGATTCTTTCAGCCTCTCGTGGTGCAATGCTTGCCTTGGGTGTCGGTCTGGCCGTGCTTGGGTTTGTGAATTTCAGGCAGTTGGGGTGCAGGCAGCTCCTCGCTATTCTTTTTGTATTGAGCCTGCTTTTTGGGGTTGCTCTGAAAAGCCACCAGGATGTGCAGAGGCTCATCGTGACCGACGTGCAGGATGGTTCGATTCAGAGTCGGGTCAAAGTATGGAAACAATGGCCTGCTATGCTGGCGGCAGCTCCGGCAGGCTGGGGTCTGGGGCGTGCGGCTGACAGTTATCAGCAATGGTTTGAGCGTGATGATCCGGAAGGCGTCTTGAAGCATCTGCTCAGTTCCCATGGAACATGGCTGGCAGAGCTCCCGTGGTGGGGCAGATTTGTTTATGTATGGTGCTGGTGCGTTAGCCTGATGTTATGCGTATTGGTTGGCAAACCCGGCTGGCTGTATGGAGCCCTGGCGGTCTGGCTGGCGTTTGGGACTGCCGCTCTTTTTAATGCGGTGGGAGAACACTTCAGTCTTTGGCTGTTACCCATGGCATGGCTGGTCGCAGCTATTTTCAGGGGGCAACAGCGGGCCCGGGCCGTCGGGATAGGCACGCTATTAAGTATCATCTCATTTTCAGTGCTGTATGTAGTTTGCTCCTATTATTACCCCCGGGCCGCACCTGAAATTTACTACCGGCATGGACATGTTTGCATAGGGCAGCACAAGCCGGATGTGCTGCTGGTAGCGCCGGAGAAAGAAATTCTGGGTGATTTTTATGGTCACCGGCTCAGACAGCTTTATCTGGAAAATTCAGGAACATATTCGTTTGCTGTTGCTGCAACGTTGGAGCAAGTGAACTCAAAGTTTGTCGATGGAGCGCCGCTGGTGGTTTGCCATTCATTCAAGGCTGTGAACCGTTTAAAGTCTTTTTTTCCGGAATCATGCTTTATTGTTTTAAATCCACAGGACCGTCCTGCCCCTGTTCTGGCAAAAAGAGATCTGGTCTTTACGGGTGAATGGACCGGTTGGCAGGCCGGTCCCGCGTCTTTGCCTCAGCTGAAGACAGTCCCGGGTCGGAAATGGTTTTTGCCGGATTGGCCTGATATCATTCGGGAACAGCTTGATTTGAAATATCCGCCAGCCATTGAATGAATTTTTCAGGACGGCTTCTGTGTCCGCCACCCGGAATGATTTCCGTTTTCAGTTTTTGAGCTTTCAAATCCTCCTTTAAATATGCAGCAAGTGCAGGATTCTGCCTGCGGGTAAATGGTGCATCATTGTCACTCCAGAAAACATAAATAGGCTTATGTTTCCATGTGGCGGGTAAGTCCAGCAAATGAGCATTACAATTGGCACTGCGAAAGCAAAGACCCGTAAACAGTTCATCGTGTTCTGTGGCTATAATCTGCCAGCCGGCGTAACCTCCGCCACTGAAAGCCGTGTAGATCACATGATTCTCATCATAACGAAGGGATTGTGTGGTCCTCTGAATGACTTCTTCCACAAACTCGATATCATCCGGGATATAGTTGGAATGTTTGGACGATGAGATAAGGGTCAGGGTCACGGCAATAAACGGAAACGCTTCGGCTGGCTGTATCCACTTCTTCATTTCCTTGCGGGCAGACCCGCCCTTGGGATGACCGATGAAAACCAGGGGCAGCTTTTGGGAAGGGTATGATTCTGGTAGATAAACTTCAAAGTCATTAAATTCACAGCGCGATTGCGCAGTATAGCGGCTCAACCCGGTGGTTTGGTTGATCAAGGCTGCAGCAGAATGGGCGGACAGCCCGGAACTGATCACCCCGATAAACCATGCCACCATGTAAGTTGACTTCATCTGGCTTGAATACCTGCAAAACGTGTGGAACCGGCAAAAAACGGAACATAAAATGGCAGCATGGCTAAACTGAATATCCACAAATCCTGTAGTAGCAAACTGATTCCAAGATGAAAGGCCAGTCCACTGACAACTGCATACGGGACCATTCGCGGATGAAAAAAGATCAGCGGTGCGGCAAGCTGGAAGAAGACAGTGGAAAATTGTAAAAAGGTCCAGACGAATGCGGGAACCATTTGAATCAGCCAACCCGCGCAGGCACTCTGAAAAGGGCCGGATAGAATATTCAGCAGCGTATCCCAATCAGAAATCCAATCACCCCAGACGGCCTTACGCCATCCTGAGAGGAAATACACAGTGACCAGACCGGCCTGGATGGGTCGGCAGGCATCAGAGCTCAACCCTGAATGATCCTGCCATAGCAGCAGGATCAGCAGGTGGAATGCGTAGAGGGCATACAAACTTCCGTAAGAGACCGGGCAGGAGAGCATCAGGCAGGACAGGGTGGCCAATATGAGTAGAGGAACAATCCTGGGCAGCCGGTTCCAGCACAAGAGCCACACGCAGAGCATCGTCATAAAGACGGCAGCCGCGGTGAACCATTGGTTAGAATGGAAAAAATGGGGAATGAAATATTGTAGTAGCGCCCAGGCCTCAGTGCTGGGACGAAACCATTCCTGTCGGGGCAGAAAAAAATTTTTAAAGCCCGCTGTCAGCATAAAACTGAGCAGTGCCGCTGCGGTGATTGTTCGGTAGGCATTGCGCTGGAGATAGTTGTGAAACAAGTCTGGAGATGGCCAATTCACGCGGTGCAACGTTAATGCAACTAAAGAGTGTTGACAACCGTCTAAGTAAAGTGCTACTAAAAACACTGAATCAACTAACACTGCACTATATGAAAAAAACACATTTAATATCATTGCTATACATGCTTATCGTCGGCGGTTCCGTGATTGCCGCTAAATCAGCCATCGCCAGACCCGATCTTCCCGTGTCGCCGGACAGGACCAATGCGTCTGAATGCGGTGAGGATCAGGGCAACGGCGATTGCGAGTAAAGGCTGCTCCGATGAAACGGATTCTTGTCTACTGGTTCTTAAGCTGTGGGCTGCTGCCGGGTGTTCAAAGCATCTTGGCTGTGAGTGCGCCGTCCTGGAGTCCCTTTGGAACCAGCTACAGCCGTCTGGGCGAAAATACCGATAAGCACGGCTACCTGATTGAAAAAATCCCTCTGGCAAATCTGGATCTGGGCCAGGGTCTGCAGCTGCCTTTATTTATCCAGTTTAATACGTCACCGGTCAGCACCAGTCAGCATCTGGCAGACCGCTGGTCGATTCCACTGCTCGATTCGCACCTCTGGCAGGAAAAAGAGCGGACGCTTCGTGCCGTCATGCCGCTGGGCAAGGAAAAATACTTCGAGGTGGACAAAACAGGAGCGGTGACTCACCGCTCGCGCGAATGGAGCGGACAGGTCAGCAATCAGATAACAACACTCAAACACAGCGGGGGTCTGGAACTGGTCTATGATCAGGGTCGTCTGAAATCGATGAAACTTCCTGATGGACGTATGCTGGAGTGGGAACGCAGCCGGGGAAAGGTGGCACGGATTCGTTTTAAACGCGGAGAAGACATCCTGGCGCTGAATCCGAACGTGGCAAAAGGATTTGAATTCAGCATTCCGAACGGGTCGGATACCCCGCAGGTGGTCTCATTAGCCTTTGAGCCGGTCTATGGGTCTGTCCGGGAAATAAGCTATGCGGATGGTTCGTTGCTGACCCTCAAACGGGGGGTGCGCAAGGACTTTACACCCTACCTCGAGATTGAGAACGGCGATGCAGCCCGTTTTTTTGAATGGAACCAGCAGACAGGGAAAATCAGCAGGGACCATCACTGGGATTATCAGATCACCGAAGTGGAGAAAAAAAGACTGCTGCGTCCCAAAATGAAACGCACTCACCGGCAGCATGGCTACAGTGAAGGCTATTACTATGATCCATACCGGGGGATCACCGAAATTCTTTCAAGAGACGGCACGACCAGAAGGGAGTTCCAGGTGCTGACCGCCGGAAAAAATTTCAAGGCACTGCGCAAACTGGAAGTCGAGAAGGCAGGCAATACCGTCATCCTGCAACAGGCTGCTTTTGACGACCAGGGTAACCTGCTCAAAGAAATGTTTTATAACCCTGCCACAGGAACCCGGCAAACCAGACGTTTCGACACCACAGGCCAGCTCGTAGATTATCAGATAACCGGCAAGTTTGCCGAACTAGTGCCCGGCCAGGCTGATTTACAGGCCAAGGAAATGTATCAGCAAGCTCGGGAGAAAATGAAAGCCATCCAGCACATACCAGACCTTCAGGACTTAGAACAAAAAGCTGAAGAACGGATTGAAAAAGTTAAAGGACAACTATGAAGCATGTATCTTATCTTCATCATTTTGGGACGCTCTTATTGATTTTAATCCTTCTGGGAACTGTCGTTGCGAAAGCACAAAACGAAAATGAGCCTCCAGATGAAAATGGAAACACCCCCCCCAGCCAAAGTAGTTGTGAGACTGAAAGTAATCAGATTCCTCTTGAGATGTTCGGTGGAGGTATCATAAGTGTAGACAAAAGCGAGTTGGTAGGAGCGCGATTACGTAAAGTATCACTGTCAGGCCGTTTGCTGCCATCGGAAAAGCCGCAAGCCAAACCTGAGTCAGATCAGTTGGACGAAGAGACTTATATTGATCCGCTTAACTTCGGACTGGTGCACAGCATTACTGATTTTTACCTGCCTGGCGGACCAGGCTGTGAACTGAACCTCCAGGTGCGCCGGGACTATGTTTCGGAAGTCTGGACAGGAGGTAATGCTCCCTCCTCGCGTTATGAACGGGCCATGGGCCCATGCTGGAGTGTTTCCAGCGTGGTGCCCTATGCCAGTTATACGCTGGATTTCGGTAACATTTCGACAGGAAGTAGTGGTTTCAGTATCAGCCCTCCCGGACTGGACAACAATATTATGTTGATGACGGTGATCGATGAGGTAGGTGCGGCCTACACATTCAAGTTCTTTTTTGATGTAGCCAAGCAGGAAAACGTCTACATACAGGTGCTTAATGTAGGTGACAAGGACCAGTCCTCAGCCCGTTTGGAAGTAATGAACGGAGATCTGGTGTTGAAGAAGAAATACGGAGGCCGGACAGTATTTTCCGGAGGATTAAGCCGTAGTTATTCCTCAGTGTCTACTAATACTAGCAATGGTGGCAATGTTACTTTTTTTCTTCAAAGCTACATCCGCATTGCTTATGCGGAAGACCGTTACGGGAACCAGCTGGTTTATGACTTTGATGCCGACAATGACGGGCTTATCCCGGACGCGATCAGGCTCGTCTACCAGAATGGCACGGCCGGTCCGCAACTGAGCATTAACCACACGGATGGCCTAATTACCGACATTTCTGACTCACTTGGCAATACAGTGGATTATGAATATAGTAATGGAGAGCTTGTTAGAACTAAACAGACGATAAATGGACAGGAAGCTACTCTCACTGCATACGCATACGCGGCCTATTATTATCCGGATACATTTTATTCTGGGCAAGGCTTTACCACCATATTGTATAACCAAAAAGAATTGTTATCTCTGGCTGATGCAAACAACAATACATACAGTTTTGTTACTCAACCGCATCTAAATACAGCACTTTCGTCCGGCTCCAGGATTGGTGCGGTCAGTCGTGCCATCCACAAGGTCATCCTGCCGGGCAATCTGGGAGAAACGGTATGCACCTACAAGAGCAATGCTGTGGACTACAACGACTATCTGGACAACCTGACGGAAGAAACCAAGGACGACCCGCTGCCTGCAGCCATGACCCGGCGACTGCATGAGATCACCGACACCGAGGGTAATGCCACCGCCTTCGAGTTTTACGATCCGGTTTTGGCTATAAACAATGCCAGCATAAGTAGCGCGTCCAATCCGAGCTTTTCTTTCTTTGTGGTTTATCAGAAGATGAATACATTCTTTTTTGCAGGTAGTGATATCGCTTACGTTCAAGGAGAAAATGGACTGAGCTTCACCTTGGGAGGCAACACCACCCAGCTGGGTCAGGAGCACGTCAGCTACCAGATGGACGCCAGCCTTTCCCCGCAGTTGTTGACTGACCTTTCCGGCAACAGTACCACCTACGAATATACGGACGAATGGATGGAACTTGGCACGTTGGAAACCGAATACGGCACTGAAACCATCTCCAAATACTACGCCGACCCGACGAAAGAAACCAATACCTTGGGCGAGAGCAAGGAATTCACCTACACCCCGATCGGGGAATACCGGCTGATGGCAACGATCACCGAAAAAGATGCCGGCGTGGCGACCTACCGCACAACCGAATACACCTTTGACAGTTACGGCAACCGGACCAGTGAAACGGTCAAGGACGGTGCTGCCGCCACGGTCAAACTTACCGAATTTGAATACGGCAACCCGGATTTCCCCGGATTTATGACCCAAAAGACGGTCAAGCAGTTATCAGGTGCCAGTGATCCGGCATGGGTGGAGGATCTCATCACGCTTTATGTTCCAGGCACTAAAGGCCAGCTGGAGCAGGAAGTGGTGGATCTCAACGGCAACGGCGTCGTGGATGCCGCCACTGACCTGATCACCAGCCACACCTATGATGCCAACAACAACAAGCTGACCACCACAGATCCTGAAGGCAACACCACCAGTTTCGACTACGATGAACGCAACCGGCTGGTAAAAGTCACCTATGCGGACACCAGTTACAAGCAGCTGGTCTATGATGCGGCCGGTAACAAGATATCGGAAACGGATGAAAACGGAAACATCACTCTCTATGAGTATGATGCGCTGCGCCGGCTGGTCAAACAGGCCCGCGATATGGACGGCAACGGTACCATCAGCACCGGTGACCTGGTTACCGAAATGGCCTACAACGGCGTGGGCAGCAAGACCAGCCAGAAAGATGCGGAAGGGAATGAAACCACCTTTGAATATGATGCACTCCAGCGGCTGGTAAAGCAGACTGCGCCGGCTCCTCTCTCGTATGAAACCACCTTTGCCTATGGCACCAACTCCGGCAGCGTTGGCATGGGAGACGGCTCCTTCAAGCCGACTTCTACCACCGACCCCCGCGGGTATGTAACCACGGTAGTCTACGATGCACTCTACCGCCCGACCGAAACATCTGTAGCCTATTCGCTCTCGGGCTCCGCCACCACTGAAATAGAATACGATGCGGCCGGCAATGTCATTGAAACCACCGACCCGTTGGATATCAGCAAGAGCGTGGAATACGATGCGCTGGATCGTCCGGTCAAAGTGACGCATGCTGATGGGGAACTGCTGGTCGAAGCGGAAGAGGAAACCCGGTATACCTCAACCGGACTGGCCTACCTTTCCATCGACGCGCTCGACCGGGAAACCGAAACTGAATACGACCGGGCTGGTCGTCCGGTCAAAATATTCGCACCTGAAGTGGACAACGGCTTTGGCACATCCGAACACCCGGTTACCGAAACGCTCTATGATAAGAACGGGAACGTAGCGGCGACGATCAACCCGCTCGGCAACCGCTGGGACTTTAGCTACGACGTGCGCAACCGCAAGATCAAGGAAGAGCAGCCGGCCGTTTCGGATATGGGAGGGGCCAGTATCCGTCCGGAAATCGAGACCGAGTATGATTCTGTTGGAAACGTCACCAGGATCACCGACGCCCGGGACAACACAACCGAGACCGAATACGATAAAGCCAACCGCCCGGTCAAAGTGACTTCCCCGTCGGTTCCGGTTGGCGGTGGGGGAACGGGAATCCCCGTCACAGAAACCACCTACGACCTGAATGGCAATGTGCTCACAGTCAAGGACGCCAACGGCCACACCGTAACCAACACCTATGATGAACTCAACCGGCTGCTGAGCACAGCAGACGCGGCAAACATCACCGTGGCCTACCAGTATGATGAAGCCGGTAATCGCACCCGGGTGACCGACGGCAAAGGCAATCGCACGGATTTCGCCTATGACGGCCTTAACCGCAACACTTCCATAAGCTATGCGCAAGGCACCAGTGAAAGCTACACCGTGACATTCGCCTATGACGCCCTCAACAAGACATCCCGCACAGACGGAAACGGCAAACTGACCTCATATATTTATGATGCCCGGCATCGTCTGACCGACGTGACCTATACCTCCGGAGATGTCTACCATGATTCGGCCAGATCCTATACCTATGATCTGGTAGGCAACCTGCTCTCCGTAACCGAGCCGGGCAAGCTGGGTAAAGCCGATGCGGCCTATACCTATGATGACCTCAACCGGGTGATCACCGAAACATCATCCGCCGTGAGTCACACCTACAAATACGACCTGGCCGGCAACCGGCTCTTTGCCCAATACGGCAGCGCTGCCTATACACTGGTCTCCGGCTATGACGCCCTCAATCGCCTCGACCTCCTGCGTCAGGAATTTACTGCAGGAGGCTCACGTGAAACCCGCTACGAATACGACCTGAACGGCAACATCACCAAACGGACCCTGCCCAACAGCGATGAGACACTCAAAACCTACGATGCACTCAACCGGATGATAGCAGTCACGACCAACACCGCCGGCGCCACCCAGCTCTCCGGCTACACCCATACCTACGACCTGGTGGGTAATGTCGTCACCGTAGTCGAGGACTATGCCACAGGTGGGCTCAGCGACCGGACCGTCACCAACACTTACGATGACATCAACCGGCTGCTGAGTGAAGCGATTGCTACTACCGGAGCCGGTACCGTCACCACCAGCTATACCTATGATGACGCCCACAACCGTACCCAGAAAAGCGTGGACGATGGAAGCACCGTCACCACCACCAGCTACACCTTCAACGCGCTCAACCAGATGCTCACCGCCAATGATACGGCCGTGACACGCAGCTACACCTACGACAGCAACGGGAACCGGGCCAGCCGGAGTGAAACCCGGTCACCGGATCCGGTCAAAGTAGACACCTACACTTACGATATGGAAAACCGTCTGGTGGGGCTGGTCAAAGCCAGCCCCGGCGGCGAAGGAACCTATGCGTATACCTACGACTACCGTACCCGGCGGGTGGAGCGCAGCGAAGCCAGTGCCGGCGGATCGGCCGCCCGCATCGTCTTTAGCGGAGGCACCAGCGTGCAGGAATATGCACTGGGAGCCTCCAACCCGGATGTGGAATATATCCGGGGCAGTGACTATGGAGGAGGCGTCGGAGGAATCCTCTATACCGATCGTGCCGGAGTGCCCAGCTATACCCATTATAACAACCGTGGTGATGTGGTAGCTAAAACCAGTGACACTGGAGCCCTGACCTATCAGGCCGCTTACGAAGCCTTTGGCACCCGCACCTCCGAACAGGGCAGCACCAGCGACCGCCAGAAAGCCAATACCAAGGACGAAGATCCCACCGGACTGCTCAACGAAGGTTTCCGTTACCGTGACCTGGAAACCGGCAGCTTCATCACCCGCGATCCCTTGGGGTTTGTGGACGGCCCTAATGTTTATAGTTATGTCGTTCAAAATCCGTGGACATTCTTTGACCCCGAAGGTTTGCGGAAGCAAACCGAAAAAGAGGAAACTGCCATTAACAATCTTAAAACTCAGGCTAAAGATCTGAATAAACAAGCAAGCGAATACAAAAAGCAGGCTGTTAAGGAAAAAGATAAGGACAAACGTAAAGAGCTAAACCAGCAGTATAAAGATACCAAAGAACTGGCTAAGACTGTTGGAGAAACGGCTAGAACGATTGAGGATTTGGTAGATCGCATGACAGATGATTCACCAGATATTTCTGGATTCGTTGAGGGTAGAGTAGCTCCTTGGTTTAAATATGCCGCCGGTGAAGTCGGCCAAAGTGAATGGACAGACGGCTGGAATCCGAGAATCAAAGAATACATGAATTCTACGGACGTTGGCTATCACTTTACAGATGATGGAACCGGAAAAAATGCATGGTGTGCAGCCTTCTGTAACTGGGCAGTTGAACAGGGAGGAGGGGAAGGATTACCTGGTTATGATGGGGTTCGTGCTAAATCGTGGCTCAAATGGGGTGAAGACGCCAAAGATCCCAATTTTGGCACGATAGGTGTAATGAAAGGTGGGGGACACCATGTCGGAGTTGTGGTGGGCACGACTAAGAATGGAGATGTTGCCATGCTTGGCGGAAATCAGGGGGATGCTGTTAATGTTTCTGTCTACCCTAAATCAAAATTCAAAGGCTTCCGCCAGCCCGCAGGCCAAACCCTCAACAGTAAAGTCACGCTAGAGAGAACATCTGGACTTTCTGGTGGTGGTAGCACAAGGTGAGTTAGATTATGAAAAAGGGTTTAATGGCATTTGCCTTTGCTTGTCTTGTTTGCATAGCGTGTGCAGACGATAAAGTGAAAATTCAATATCAACTCACCGAGGTTTTGAATTCAGAGCCTTGGGAGCTTGACCACCCTTCGCATTACCGTGGTGATTATGTAACGGAAAATGGAACAGGTTCAGGAAGCATACATCTAGTAGCTTACGAGCAAGGTGGCAAAATACTTTATGATGGCTGTGTCATTACTACTGATGACATAGCTGTGAAACCTGAGATTAATATATTTGAAAACCTCTTATATAATTCTGATAAAGCTGCTTTTTCAAATGGCTCAGTGACTATACAGCCTATGAGAGTTCAACTTGAAAAAGACGGGGAATGGCTGAAGGGAATAGTCTTCAATTCCACCTTTTTCAAGGTGCAGAAATAATTTACAGTTTTGGTTTTGTGACATCAATTGAGGTTAGTCAATTTGCCGCTAATTGGGCTGCTGTTATCGCAACTATAGCCTCAGTCTATGTAATTCTAAAAAAGCCTCAAATATTGACTTTTTGTCAATATCCACAAAACGCAGCCATTCAAAAAAAACTCAAAAATTCCCAGTAGTTCACAAAAAGTGTGAATGGTTCACAAGAAATGTGAACTAAGTTAACAACTTTTGTGGGAAAGTTGACGTTGTTAGCATTCTAAACCGCTTTTTTATGCTAAATAATTCCCATGAAAATTATTGATGACATTGATATTCTTTTGGGCAATGCAGCACTTGATGCTAACCCAGTAGAGTCAATTTTGTTATTTTGGGCTAAATATTCCCGAGATTTAAAAGATGTGACCCTACTTCTTTCAAGCGATTCAAGTGGCATGGAGTTACCGCTTAAAACACAACAATGGGGTGATTTAACTGGCTCACTTATTTCGCCATATCACGGTGAAAAATTAACTGTATTTAGTAATGAAGTGCTTTCTGAAATGGGTTCAAGTGGCGAAGCGGTAATCGCTTTTGATCATGATATTATGCTTGATAGCAATACTGCAAATTATCTTTGTGGGTTTGTTAACAACACCGAAAATGAATTTGCTTTAGATTTTGCTGAGGGATTACATCGATTTGGATATAAGAAATTTAATTGGAATATTGCTTTATACATTGAAGAAGCAGGCCGGTTAATGAACGCCGATGGACCTACTAGAGAAAAAATTTGGCAAGTAACATTGGCTAGCGAGAAATTAGCTGACATGGATGAATATTACTTTCTAAAAGAAAAAAAATTTAGGAGTAAAAGCCCTCAAAGGGCATACCACCAAGATGCGATGACCGTTTTAAATTCCTACTTGCGTGAAAACGACGGCACACTAGCCAATATGAATCAGTTAGCATATGGCGCTTTGCTACGGGCAACTTACTTGAAGCTGACTCGACCTAAGAGAGAACAAGCGGAAAAAAATTTAATCCATCTGGCTGAGTGGATGCATTTTGGTGCCGGTGCATGGATGCCTTTTTTGGCACGGTTGTCGTTTTCATTGTTTATGAACCACAAGAATAGCAGTTTCTTTTTTAGGAAAATCCAAAAAGGAGGGAAAAATATACTGCACAATTTAAAGAATATGGCTTGGGATATTGCTTTTTGGACAATGTTGCAGCGTCGATGTGGAATGGAGGGTCGGAAAGGTGCATTCATGCTTCCTTATTTGTTAACTTACGATAAGGGTTTACAAGATGTAGCTAGACTCATGCAAATGAGAGCTTGTGCAATTGCACCTCAAAAACCCCCGATGATTTATCACAATTTTGACCCAGAGACTGAAATCTACCCTATTCTATTAAAGGCAGATTCCCCATGTATGAATATGGAAGGAAGAAGTTGGAGAGCTAATAAACGTCTCAAATTTCAAGAGGACTTTCCCGCCGAGATTGAGAAACTTGAAACTGATTTGATCAATCTAGCTAAGTAAGAAAATCTGTTGAAACCCCATTGGGATCCCAGAAGTATGACGACGCTCGGCTCCGCCTCGCTCTGTGAGTGCCTCCCGTTCCTTTGTCAGAGAATCTGACACGTCACCCACCGTTTTAGCATAGCATGGGTGCGACCGAGGACAGTGGTAACAGATTAGACTTAGGACATAGGTGACAGATTTATTTTCCTTTCTTAGCAGTTTTGTTGTTTGAGTAGCGAGCAGATTTTGCTCGTTTCTTGGTAATGAGAGTGACGGGTCTGATACCTTTAGGATCACTATCGTGTATTTCACCGAGCAGGCGTTCTGCAAAATAGACTTGGTAGATGCCGGGTTTAATTAAAAGTAAACCGACTCGTTGACCCCGAAAAGGTCTGCCGATAAAACGTAAACGACTCTTCCATTTAATTTCGCCAGTGCTTCTGACTCGGCGAACTTCCCAGGTGGGTTCATACTGCACATCACCTGCGACCGGAAGATAAGCACGTGCAGACTTTTCATAACGTGAAGCTGGAGGAATCTGACCGAGTGCTTCATGTGGGCGTTCCCAGTTAAATTCTTTGCGCCATTTATTAAAGCGCCGCTGCTGGGCATTGCGATTGCAAGAGGGTGGTTTAGTCGTTTCGGCTTTAAGGGTTTTATGCATGCGCTCATGGGAACCGTTCTGCTGTGGATTGCCGGGTTCGATAAACTCCACCTTAATGCCAAGGCGCATCCACCAGACACTCAGGCTGGAAAGTCCTGAAGGACCACGAGAACCGAAAGGAGCGCCGTTATCGACCCGGATCACTTGCGGTAATCCATACTCTCTAAAGACCTCAATAAAAACGGCTTTAGCCGTCAATTCCTTCTGATTAAGGCAGACTTTACAGCAGAGCAGATACCGGGTCGCTAGATCACTAATCGTTAGCGGATCACAGCGATTCCCGTCGAGGGTGCGGAACCAGCCTTTAAAGTCTGCCGACCAGACATCATTCGGATAAACCGGTTGAGTTAAAGATTTGCGGGTGACCTTTGAGCTGCTCCTGCGTCGACGTTTAGGCTTCGTGAGCCCTTCCTGTCCTAAGATATTGCCCATAGTGCTGGCAGCGGGAACATCTTCAAACCGCTTTTGAAGCATCGCGTGCAGCTTTCTGGGGCCACGAAAGCGGTGCTTGAGCTTGAGCTCAATGATGCGCTCTCGCCAGAGCTCACTGGTCTGGTTGGGACTCGTCCATGGACGGCTTGAACGTCCCCCCAGACCGGGTAAGCCTTCGGCCTGATAACGGTTCCACCACTTGTAACCTGTTTTGCGGCTGATGCCGTAAAGGTAACACACTTGAGAAAAAGGAAGGGAACCTTCCTTTACCGACATAACGAACTGTATACGTTGTTCCATAGGATCTACTTCTTTCCAGGGCATCCGGCAAAGATACCCAAAGTGTCACCTACGTCCTTGGTTCAAAGTGTTACCAAGGTCTCCGGTTCATACCCA
>JBCDJI010000017.1:0-72961 GCA_038748025.1 Verrucomicrobiota bacterium | reverse complement strand
TGACGCGGCAAAGCAGGCTCAAACTAAAACAATTTGAAATCTGACTGAGCCGCACGGACGTGCGACCTTTTCTGACGGTGCCATCAGGAACAGGTAGCAAGGATGCGAATCCCCGAATTCATTCGCACACCCATTAACATAAGGCTTGATCCTGCTGTTGAAATGTAGGATGAGATTCCTCGCGACCCCGTAGGGTGTCGGAATGATCTCGTCATGCTACAGATGCAGGATTCGCCCTGACGAGATCGTCCGCCTATCGGCGGAAGAATCTCATCCTACATCGGGAAAGCTCATTTGCTTATGTCAACGGGCATACGAATTCATTCAGGGTTATCGTCAAACTCCATTCCCCGCGCTTCCCATTAAACTGCAATGCACTAAAGTCTTATCTCGACGTGTCATGCCTGAAGGGTTACTGCTATGATCACATTGATTTTTTCTTCATCCCGGATCGTCCTGTGCTAGACAAAGCGGCAATTGGCTCACATGATCGTTCGCTTATGTCTGCCTGGGAAATCGCCAATCAACATCTGCAGTCGCTGGTTCCGTACGAACCGGGAAAGCCCGTTGATGACGTCGCCCGGGAGCTCGGCCTGGACCCCAGAACCGTTGTCAAACTGGCCTCCAACGAAAACCCGCTGGGCCCGGCCCCGAAAGCGCGTGCCGCCATGCAGGCCTGCATTGAAAACGCTCATATTTACCCTGATGGTGGCGGTTATCACTTGCGCAGCGCGATTGCCCGGCGCAACGATCTTGACCGCAGCAATGTCGTGCTCGGCAACGGTTCTAATGAAATTATCGAACTCCTCTACCACGGATTTACCCATCCCGGAGAGAGCAGCGTTGTGGCCAGCCGGTATGCCTTCGTTGTCTACAAATTGATGGCCCAGCTCTTTAATGTTGAATTCGTTGAAACGCCGGATCAGGCGTTTGCACATAATCTCAATGCCATGTACGCTGCCATTCGCGCGGATAGCAGACTGGTCTTCGTTGCCAGCCCGAACAATCCTACCGGACTGCGCATACCCAACTCGGAGCTGGAAGCCTTTATCCGCTCCGTTCCGGGCCATTGCCTCTGCGTCGTTGACGAAGCTTATTATGAATTCCTGGATGACCCTCCTGCCAGCGCTGGATGGGTAACAGAAATTCCCAATTTGGTCGTCTTGCGCACCTTTTCGAAAATACAGGGCCTGGCTGCATTGCGTATCGGCTACGGTCTGGCCCACGCCGAGATCGCAGAAGTGCTCCAGCGCTGCCGTCAACCGTTCAATGCCAATGCGATGTCCCAGCTTGCGGCACTGGCCGGACTGGATGACATGGAACATCAGGACCGGACCTGTCAACTGACCAGGACCGGTCGTGATGATCTCGAACAGTGGTGCAGCGTACAGCAGCTGGACTACGTGCCTTCTCAGGCCAATTTTGTGCTGATGAAATCTGGCGATGCGGATGGCATCTTCCAGGCACTCCTGCAGAAAGGCATTATCATCCGTTCCATGACCAGCTATGGTCTGCCAGAATGGATTCGCGTCTCCATCGGCACACCCGAACAAATGACTCGCTTCAAAGCAGAAATGGAGCAGCTACTGAAAAAATGAAGTCCATGCGTAAGATTGCTATCTTCGGCCCGGGTCTGATGGGCGGTTCGCTTTGTCTGGCGGTTCGTGCTTCATTTCCGGAAACCCACATTGCCGTCTGGGCGCGGAATCGTGACCGCCTTGAGGATGTGAAGGCCAAAGGCATGGCAGACTCATGTTCCATCCGTCCGGATCAAATCGCACAGGATGCCGACCTGATCGTGTTCTGTGTTCCGGTGACCGCCTTGCAGACACTGGTGGAAGATGTGCTGGAAGTGGTCAAAAAAGAATGCCTAATTACTGATGTGGGCAGTGTTAAAGCCTGTATCGACCACAGGCTTGCACCAATGATCGGGCAACGTGCCCGGTGGATCGGCAGCCACCCGATGACCGGCAGTGAAAAATCCGGCATTCAGGCCGCTCAGCCTGATCTGTATCAAAACGCCTGCACCATTATCACGCCCAGTGAAACCACCCGTCCCGAAACTGTCACAGAGATTACCGCCTTCTGGATCGCACTCGGATCGACTGTTCATCTGATGAGCCCGGAGGAACATGATCTCTCGGTTGCTGCCATCAGCCATGTGCCGCATATTGTTGCCGCCGCCCTGGTCAATGGCACCCCTGAGAACGCACAGGCAGTCAGTGGTCCCGGCTATCGTGATACCACCCGCGTTGCCGCCGGATCAGCGGAACTCTGGAACGGGATCCTATCCGAAAACCGCACCGCCGTGCTCCAAGCCATGCAGCAGTTTATCGATCAGCTCGGCACGGTTCGTGACCTCATCCGAGAAGAAGACTCTGCCGGTCTCACTCAATTTCTGAAAAAAGCTTCCCGCCGCCGCAATCAAATAATTGCCGGCTAATTTTAGACTTCTTACTTCCTCGTTCTTACTTTTTACTGAAAGCCCAATGTCATCCCTCAAAGTCCATCCCATCCGGTCGCTGAATGCGGAAATCAGCGTCTCCGGGGATAAAAGTATCAGCCATCGTTCCATCATTTTCGGTTCGCTGGCTGAAGGTCCGACTCGGATTCAGAACTTTCTGCCCAGCCACGACTGCCTGGCAACGATGCATGCCTTTCAGGCGTTAGGTGTTGAAATTGAAATGCTGGAAGACGGCACCGTTTATATTGAGGGATCTGGTGGTGAACTTACCCCCTGTGGCGAAGCAATTGATTGCGGTAACTCCGGTACGACCATGCGGCTGATGGCCGGACTCCTCTCCGGTTATCCCTTTATCAGCAGACTTGTCGGAGACGAATCGTTGCATCGACGCCCGATGAAACGGGTCGCTGATCCGCTGGCGAAGATGGGGGCCGAAATCAAATGCCAGGGCCAGAATGGGCGTCCTCCGCTTGAAATTCACGGCGATTACCCGCTGAAAGCGGTCAAATACACCACTAGAGTGTCCAGTGCCCAGATCAAATCTGCCATGCTGCTGGCAGCACTACGCGCTGAAGGAAAATCGGTTATCACTGAAAAGGAGCAGTCGCGTGATCACACTGAACGCATGTTACGCCTTTTCGGTGCATCCAGTGTGCGCGACGGCCGCAGTGTTTCCATCCTTGGCCAGCAACGGTTGCACGGTTGCGACCTGACGGTGCCCGGTGACTTTTCTTCAGCTGCCTTCTGGATGGTTGCGGCGGCGGTATCCGGAGAAGCCAAACTGATTTTGCACCAGGTGGGAATGAACCCGACCCGCACTGGATTGCTCAATGTGCTCTCCCGCATGGGGGGCCAGATTCAGGAAAGCCTGGATGGTGACAGCTGGGAACCAGTTGGTAAAATCACTATTTTCGGTGGAGCAGCGCTGCGCGGCACGATCATTGAAGGAGATGAGATTCCGAATGTGATTGATGAAATCCCGGTTCTTGCCGTCGCAGCCGCACTGGCTGACGGCACCACCACCATCCGTGGAGCAGCAGAACTGCGGGTCAAGGAATCCGACCGGCTAGCAACTGTAGCTGACATGCTTTCCTCGTTCGGCGTGCCCGTGGAAGAATTCGATGACGGTATGACCATTACCGGCGGAGCAGAAATCAATGGCACCACGGTGGACAGTCATGGCGACCACCGGATTGCCATGGCCGCCACGATCATGGGGCTTTCTGCCAACGGCACCACAACCGTTCAAAATACTGATTGCATCAAAACCTCTTACCCGGGTTTTGAACAGGATCTCAAAACCGTCTTGGCTGAAAACCCGGCAGACCGTTCTACACTAGCCAACGGCATTACGAATCTCATCATTGGTAAAAAGGATCCGAAAAAATTAGAACGGAAATCATGAACTCATGAATACAGTCATCGCTATTGACGGTCCTGCTGCTTCCGGCAAGAGCACCGTTGCCAAACTGCTCGCTCTGCGCCTCGGATTCCTCTACGTGGATACAGGCGCGATGTATCGAACGTTTGCCTGGCTGACCCATGAAGTCGGCATTGACCCCACCTCACGCGAAGCAGTGAAAACACTGATCGGGCAAACAGATTTCAAGACCCTGCCGGTGGCAGGCAAAGTGCAGCTTCGTGTAAACGGCATCGACCCTGACGAACATATTCGTTCGGCAGCGGTCAATGCTGCTGTTTCCAAAGTGGCGGCAATCCCTGAGCTGCGTGAGTTCCTGGTCAACGAACAACGCAAGCTGCGTGGTCGCCACAAACTGGTTATGGAAGGGCGCGATATCGGAACGGTAGTCTTTACCGATACTCCGCATAAATACTTCATCGATGCCGACCCCGCAGTTCGGGCTCAACGTCGCCAGGCTGAAGGCCAGCGCGATGCCACCGCCGAACGAGATCAAATGGATCGTTCCCGCGCCTCTGCCCCGCTGACTAAGGCTGCCGACGCCAGGCTGATTGACTCAACGAATTTGAGTCCGGATGAAATTGTAGCAATGATCGTTAGGGAAATTGAAGAAATCGGCATGAGCACCACTTCGCTTTAAATGCAGAATATACGGATGCATGTACTTCTTTTTTAAACTATTTCACTGTTGATTTTTGACTGGAGCTCATGTCCGAAGACCTCAATAAGAACCCGTTCTTCTATAAGATCATCGTTTCGATCTGCCGCTGCTATTTCAGAAGTTGCCACTCGTTTCGCGTGCTGGGTGCAGACCATATTCCCTCAACCGGTGGAGGACTTTTTGTCTCCAATCATTGCGCCTTCTTTGATCCCCCGGCCATGGCCTGTGCCACCCCGCGTATGCTGGATTTCCTGGCCCGGAAAACCCTCTTCAGTAATCCTGTCTTCGGCAAGGCTATCCATAACCTCAACGCCATTCCGATTGACCAGGAAAACCCTGATATGGCTGGACTCAAAACCATCATTTCCCGTCTGCGCCAAGGACGCATCGTGGTGCTTTACCCTGAAGGAGCCCGCAGCTGGGACGGCGCACTGCAGCCGGCGCAACCCGGTACCGGTCTGGTCATCGAAAAAGCCGGCGTTCCGGTCATTCCCTCGCGTTTTTTCGGTATGCACGAGGCGTGGCCTCGCGGCGACAACCCGCGACTGTTCAAACCGATCACACTGGTTGTCGGTGAACCCTTTGTGCCACAGTCGAACCGGACCGATAAACGGGAGCGCTATCAGGAACTGAGTAATCAAGTGATGCAGGCCATCGCCGCTATCCGGGCTCCGACAAGTGCTGGTGTTTAGCCTTGAAGCTTACGCCGTTAAGCCTCTACTGTTAATAAGCTTATGCAGACTATTCCGTTGGAATTCGAGAAACCGATTGTTGATCTTGAGAAAATGCTGGAGGAAATCCAGAGCCACTCCACTCAGCACAAGATGGATTTCAAGGCCGAGGTCAAACGGCTGGAAAAGAAAATCACGGAAACCCGCAAAAAGATTTACTCCAATCTCACCCCTTGGCAGCGCGTTCAGATTGTCCGTCACCCGCAACGCCCCTACATGCTGGACTATCTCAAGCACATAGCCTCTGAATACATTGAACTGCAGGGCGACCGTATTCATGCCGACGATAAGGCCCTCATCGGCGGCTTCGCAACAATTGACGGTCAGAAATTCATGGTCATCGGTCAGCAGAAAGGTCGCGACACCCGTGAAAATCTGATGCGCAACTTTGGCTGTGCCCATCCGGAAGGCTATCGCAAAGCACTGCGTCTGATGAATCTGGCTAACCGCTACCAACTTCCGCTGATCTGCTTCATTGACACCCCGGGCGCTTTTCCCGGTATTCCTTCCGAGGAGCGTCACATTGCTGAAGCCATCGCCGTCAACATTCGTGAAATGTTCCGGCTGGAAATTCCCATTATCGCTGTCGTCATCGGAGAAGGCGGCAGTGGCGGAGCTCTGGGTATCGGGGTGGCCGACCGCGTGCTTATTTTAGAGAACTCCTATTACTCGGTGATTTCGCCGGAAGGCTGTGCCAGTATTCTCTGGAAGGACCGGGCCTACGCGCCCGATGCAGCAGAGGCGCTTAAAATGACTGCGCCTCACCTGAAGGAACTGGGCATTGTGGATGAATTAATCCCTGAACCGGCCGGGGGTGCCCATAAAGACTGGGACGCTACCACCAGTGCGGTCAAAGCCAGTATCATGAACCATTACAGACAGCTTAAGCGGCTGAAAGGCTCCACCCTCACCAAACGCCGTTACGAGCGTTTCCGCGTGTTTGGTGAAACCGTCTCTGCTTAATTCAGTCTCCTGCACGGTTTGAGCATCATCAGGCTAAACATGTGGCTGCCTGACATCACATCATCGTATGAGAGGTAAGTAGATATTGTAGGCTTGTTTGGGAGGCGGCGGGGAATGGTTCAGATGCTGACGCATCTGTCACTTGCGGAATGGCCTTTGGCTGATTGAGTGTTACCGCTTCGCGGTAGGCAGTGAAGTGAACCCGCTGCGCGGGAACCCCATCCCCGGCAGGTCCATATAGGGTCTGAAGACCCCATATGGAGGCGGCGGGGATCGAACCCGCGTCCTCAACTGAGTCTGTGGATGCTTCTACAAGCTTAGTGATTGTTTGATTGTCGGCGCAGCCGGTTGCGCAATCACACGCCCGGTTCGCTTAGCCATCACGCAAATTCGTTCGGGACCCGCGAAGGCACACAATCCCGACCGTCCTGCTTAAAGACGATGCGGCACCCTAGCAGGAGTCAGGGACACATCGTGGAGCCTAATTTAGGCAGCCAAAGCTAATTCATCGTTAGCAATTATGTTTCGGCCCGGGGGATTTTACGAGGCCAACCAGTCCAGTCCTCGGCTTGCCACAAACACTTTATCCGATGAGTCGAAGCCAGATCGCCCCCAAAATTCATCACGACAACGGTCGAGTGGTACTAGTCAAATATATCAAACGGTGCCATATTTCCAAGTGATGATTCAGATTTATACGCGACTGCTGTTCACCTGGCTCTGCTGCGGCATCTGCACCGCACCAGTGATGGCCGTTGAAATGGAGCCATCACTGGGTGCCATCTTCCCGATGGAGGTGGAAGGCGAATCAGTTGTTACATCTTACCAGGTGCTGCTGAATAAAACCGTCGTGCTGCCCGAAGGCACACTCCTGCGATGCTGCTTTCAAATGCCGGAAGAAGACAGCGCAGATGTGAAGAAGAAGGAAAAGAAGAACAGCATTGAAAATACGTTTTCCCGCAAGCCGATCAAAGTCACCAGCAAGGATGAAAATTTCAATCCGTATCGTGAAGCGGTGAAGGAGCGGGCCTTTCAGACGGTATGGACCAACCCGGACTTATTCCGCGGCTATTTTTACAAGGTTCAGCCCGATCGTTACTACGTGGTGTACCAGACTCCCGGTTCTGATTCCCCGAGCTTTGCCCAATTCTTTTTCCCGGAAGGACTGTTTCTGGTTTCGGATGGTGATTCGATTCAAGTTCTCTCCACCGAAGTCGATTCCCGCGCTGCAAGAGCCGGCTTTCAACCCGGCGATACCATTCATGCGCTGGAAGCGCTGGAGCTTGAAGGTGACCTGAAACGCTTCCTTGCCCATTATCTGACTGTGTTGCAGCAGAATAAACTGAAAGGTAAAAACCTTGAATTCAGTGTTTCTCCGCCTGGGAGTGAAGAACGTATCAGACGTGAAATCAAACTGCCGCTTTCTATTCATTCTGATCCGTTCGGCCCGATTGGAGGTTGAAGCGTAAACCAGCATCATCCACAGCCCACCAGATGAGACGAGCGCAGTTTTATGACCGTCTTACACGTTCCCTGAGAATTCCGTCAACTTCGTTCGGACACAATAAAATGGTTACGAGCATCAACGTCGGGAAACCCAGTCTGACTACAAAAACCTGCGCAAGCTTTGGACTCACGCAGGTTGATGGACCCGAGATAATGACACTGTTTAGAGCACCTTGTGATTGATCTGGCACCTTACGGATGAAGCTTGGCAAGAACCCCGCAAGTATTCGCACATACATTAACATAAGGATTGAGGCTGCTGGTGAAATGTAGGATGAGACGTGCCCTGCTCTGCGGGGTTGTCGCCGCCATGGGCGGTTTCATCTTCTCATCGCACCACTCGGTGCGCCCGAATAAATACCATGTGCTCCAGCGCATATCCTAAATTGATTTGCCGTCATGCTCAGTATCGCAGTGGCAGGAAGTCCTCCCGACCACGCAGGGTGTTGGCAGGACATTTTCACCCGACACGAGGAAAGGCAGGATGAAAAGCACTGTCCTGACACCCTTCGTAGTCGGGACAGGCAAAACATGTTTCTAATTTTGTCCAGTGCGAGCATTGCGAAAAGAAGGTCGTAAGACTTCTCGTCCTGGGCACGGGCACTTGCTGCCCCATTAAATCATCAATGCGCTAGCCAGCTGAGTTTTCGGCTGCCTTGGACTGGCAATGCTCTTTTTTGCCTTTTTTCGCACCTGCCTCTTCTCGCCTGGCCTGACGCTCAGCGCGCATTTCTTCCATTTTCTGCAACTGATCGCCAGTGAGATAGCCGGACAGCGATGCCTGGCTGGATTCCTTGAGCCCCTGCATCTGCTCCTTTTTCTCTTCACGAGTGAGCGAATCATTCTGATGAATCGCTCTCATTTGCTCCATGGTTTTTTCACGCTGTGCCTTGAAGATCGCCTGTTGATCTGCGGTTAAACTCAGTGCTTCGCTTATTTGAGCAAAGCGTTCCTGCATCTTAGCCTGACGTTCTTCCGGCGAAGGTCGTTGACCTTTTTCAGCCATGACGTTCCAGTTTCCGGCTACCCAGAGGCCTGCCGCCAATACTACGAACCATTTATTATTTTTCATAATCATGTTGGAGTGATTTACTCTTAACAGATTCAACTGGCGGGGTGATCTGGAGTTGCGAAAATATTTTCTTTTATTAGCAAATGACTGTAAACTTAGCTTGTTATGCGAGGCGACAGTCTGGAAACGGTGCTGGGAATCACGCTGCGAGAGCTCTGTCTGGCCGCCATCTTGCTGACCGTCATGCTATTGATTTCCTACCCCGTTGCCCGTTATTACTGGCTCAAAGCCAGCCAAAATGCACAGGTGATCCGCCACTGGGATGAAGGCGGCTTGGCGAAAAATCCACTGAACTGACTATCTGGTAAAAGCTATTAATCAGAACCGGCCAGCTATCTGTCGGCCACCCGGTTCACGACCAGAAGATAGTCCCTGACTACTTTTCCCCAGGGAATTCCCTCTGCGGTGACTCGCCCAGCTGCACCCAAGCGGCGGCAGCGAGAACGGTTCTGGCCCAGTTCCAACATCGCCTGCTGGAAAGCTTCCGAGTGACCCAGCGGCAGGGTGACTCCATTTTGATCGGATTTGATGTGCTGCCGCCCCGCGGCATAGTCGTAAGTCAGGACGGCACAACCTGATGCCATCGCCTCAGTAATAACGTTACCAAACGTTTCGGTCTCGCTGGCAAAGCAGAAGAGATCTGCACTGGCGTAGTGCGCTGCAAGTTCGCTATCAAATTTCATCCCGGTAAAGATAACTTCAGGATAATGTTTTTGCAGCGAGGCGCGTTCCGGACCATCACCCACGACCACAAATTTGGCATCCGGATCCTGTTCCTGCTGATACTTGCGGTAGGCATCCAGCACCAGCGGCATATTCTTCTCCGCTGCCACACGACTGACATGCAGAAAAACCGTTGTTTCATGACCAGCTCCCCAGGAAGCCCGTAATTCAGCGCTGCGGTGATTCGGATGAAAGAGTTCCGTATCCACTCCCCGACCAAAATACTCACCACCGCGGAAGCCAAGCCGGTGCAACTCCCCGATCAGGTCCGGATCCGGCACAAGATTCACCAGTGCTTTACCATGAATACCGCGAAGATAGCGGATCACCAGCGACTTCATCCAAGCCACATGATAATGACGGGTATACTCATGGAAGTTCGTATGAAAGCTGGTCACCAGTGGAATACGCAGCTGCGTGGCAGCCTGCACCGCAGAACGCCCCAGTAAACCCTCTGTCGCCACATGCACCACATCCGGTCGCTGCTGGCTCCACAGGCGGATCAGTTTGCCCCGACTCGGCATCCCGATCTGTGCTTCTGGATATCCGGGAATCGGGAAACCGTAAACATAGACGCTTTCCCACTCTCCTTTCAGACCCCAGTCATGCGTGGCACGCGGTCTTGGATGCACCAGTTGCAGATCGATTCCCTGCTGGCAAAGCTGCTGCGCCAGCCGGTTAAGCGTCATAGCCACGCCATTGACTTCAGGGGGAAATGTCTCCGTAACCAGTGCCAGCCGATTGAGCATGGGAACTTGAATACGGGATCCCGTCGGCTTGGCAATTCACAAATTACCGCGGCGGCAGCTGCTGCTTGTCACGTGCTGTCATCACAACCGGGTAATCCCGCCAGTTTTTCAGGTCATAATGCCACCACTCGGCCGGCACACCGCTGAAGCCATTTTTGAACATAGTCTGCCGCAATAATTCGACACGCCTGCGAATCTCGGGCCTGAGGTCATCCAGATCGTGGTCTGCCTGGGCGGTAAACTCGTCAAAATCCGTTGCCATTTCCACCAGATTGCCATCGCGATCCGCTAGTGAGATATCCACACTGGTGCCGCGGCTGTGGCGGGAAAACTTACGCGGATCAGCCACATATTCCGGGTCCGGATAGGCCTCCCACAACTTCCACTGCACCCACGGAGGACGATAAGCATCCCAGATGACCAGTCGATAGCCTTCATCCCTGAGACGGCGCACCACCCCCTTGAGCGCTCTCACGGTATCCCGATGCACCCATAAAATCCTGCTCTCATACATCGGCTTTTTTGTAATGTTGTTATCCGTTGCATAGCGGGGAATGACAATCACCGATGGTAAGGCACGATCCACCTGCAGGAAATGCGGAGCAGGTCGTTCATCAATCTGTGCATGCACAAATGAAACCGTGGCGGCCGCAGACCAGCAAAGAAAAATTAATAGTTTACGCATAGGAAGGATGCTTCATTCTTTGTCAATAAAGTGACCATACCTTTGACCATCAGCAAGGAAGAACTACGGGAGCTTCCACTTTTTTCTTTTACCGGACGAATCTACCAGCCTGTCACACGGCAGGAACTGGAAGCTGCCGCTGACGAGTTGCGCCGGCATGCAGTGATCGGCTTTGACACCGAAACCCGGCCCAGCTTCAAAAAAGGTCAATCCTACCTTCCCAGTCTGGTCCAACTGGGCACGGAAACAGATGCCTATCTCTTCCAGCTCAAAAAGCTTGAGACCATCTCGCCACTGCTCCATGTCCTCGAATCACCGGATACGATTAAAACCGGGGTGGCGCTGGACCGCGATGTCAAGGAACTCAGGGAGTTGGTTCCTTTCAATCCGCAAGGTTTCTTTGAGCTCAGCACGGTGGCACGTGACGCCGGGATGGAAAAAACCGGCTTACGCAACCTCTGCGGCATGCTGCTAGGCCATCGCATCTCCAAACGTGCCCAAACCAGCAACTGGGCACGCGTCGAGCTCACCCCGGAACAGATTACCTATGCCGCCACCGACGCCTGGGTCAGCCTGAGACTCTATCAGCGACTCCGGCAGGAACGTCCCGATTTGTTTTAAATGTGCGTTGCGTTTTATTCTTTCTTAAATCTTAATTCCTAATTCATACTTTTAGCACAGTCCCCGTAGTTCAACGGATAGAACAAGGGTTTCCTAAACCTTAGATCTGGGTTCGATTCCCGGCGGGGACGCTGATTGGCATCAGCTATATATTCAGCTGACACATGACTTCCTGACGAAACTTATCCAGCACCTCTTCGACGTAGTCCGCAAGATCCATCGAATTGCCAGTCACTACCGGTGTTAAATCCATACCGAAGATTAACTGAGTCGCTGAATCACTGGTGTGTGCATCGCAAAAGGTGGCATGAGCGGAACGACGGCCGGCAATGGCCAGATCATAACGCTTTCCCCCGGCAATCTGAGACTTGAAGACCGCATTCAGTGCACCTGCCAGTTGATCATGACCACTCACATCCATCACGACCTTCAGATCATCCGGTAGCCAGTCCAGATCCCGCCAGACTTCACATCCGATCACTTTTCTCGGTCGCTGCTCTGAAGGTATCTCCCGAATCACCTGAATGGCGGATCGCATGACTGAAATGTGCGTGGCGTGTCTGTCTGCCGGATTGTGAGTATAGACGACTTCCGGCGTGGTGGCGTTAAGGAGTTGTAGCAAGTCCTGCTGGAGAGAATTTTCATCAGATTTCCTGATGGCGTGACTGGGATAGGCCAACTGTACCATGACTCCATATGCCCCAAGCTGAGCGGCCGCATTCTGCTCGTGAGCCCGAATTTCCACCATTTCTACATCAGTAATATTCTCAAAAGCACCGCTACGTGAACAGCCTGCACCGTCCGTGCAGGTGATACCGCCGAACCAGTGCTCCGTTCGCTGATAACACTCAGCAATGCCATGCAAGGCCATGAACTCCAGATCATCCGCATGAGCCCCGATGCCCAGATGCGTCACCCGCGATAAAGCAGCCGGTAACGGCATGTCATCCGGCACATAGATCTGGGCATGGTTCTGGTGGAATTTCATCAGTTTTGACATTTGATAGATAATATTTTCACTATGTGAACTCTAATTGTTTCCTGTCGTAATCTGGTTTATGTTTCGCGGTCATGAAAGATCGCATTGTTTCCAACCCCACACTCGTGATCATGGCCGCCGGGATGGGCAGCCGTTACGGCAGCCTGAAGCAGATGGATTCCGTTGGTCCCAACGGCGAAAAACTGCTGGAATATTCCATCTATGACGCCATCCGCGCCGGCTTTGGCAAAGCGGTTTTTGTGATACGGCGGGATTTTGCAGTAGATTTCAAAGCGCAGATCGGAAATCGTTTTGAGGGAAAAATCGATGTGCAGTATGCATTTCAGTCGCTGGAGGATCTGCCCGCAGGATTTACTGCTCCGGCCGGCCGCAGTAAGCCATGGGGCACTGCCCAGGCTATATTTGCCTGTCGAGAGCTGGTGCAGGAACCTTTCGCGGTGCAAAATGCCGATGATTTCTACGGGGCGGAAGCCTATAACGCAATGGCATCCGCACTGAGACAGATGCCGGAGGGTGAAAGCTGTATGATCGGTTACCGCCTGCGCAAGACCCTGTCACCTAATGGTTACGTTTCACGCGGCCTCTGCCAGACACAAGCCGGTTATCTTGCCGGTATTGTCGAGCATACCCGCATCGAAAAGCACGCAACAGGCGTTATCCAGTCCATGGACGGAGATCACGTAACGGAACTCTCCGGTGACGAACCCTGCTCGATGAATTTCTGGGGCTTCCATCCTTGTTTTTTTGCATCGCTGGAAGAAAAGTTCACCACCTTTCTGCAGCAACAAGGTGATGATCTGAAATCGGAGTGGTTCATCCCCAGCGTCGTGGATGAAATGATCACACTCAATCAGACACGTGTCAGAGTAATTCATTGTGAAAGCCACTGGTTCGGAGTGACCTACGCTGAGGACAAACCCATGGTGATGGCTCAACTTAAAGAACTGCACCGGCAGGGCCACTATCCTCAAGCTCTCTGGTAACCGGGACCGGCAGGTCTGTCCATTCACAGGTCGCACATCAACAAATATGTTGCATAATTAGTGCATGCAAAGCCTGGAGGCCCTTCAACACGTTCAACTGCCTGATCCATGGCAGACGGATGCCATCCGTGCCATCAAGGCGGGTGATGACGTCGTGCTGGATGCCCCGACCGGAGCAGGCAAGACCTTTGTGCTGGAGCAGATCATCGAATCCGGACATTTTCGGGGTCAGATCATTTACACCGCTCCCACCCGCGCCCTGGCCAATGACAAATATGCAGAATGGCAGCAGTTTCAGTGGAATCTGGGCATCATTACCGGAGATGTCAGTCAAAATACGGACGCACCGATTCTGGTGGGCACGCTGGAAGCTGTGCAGGGGCACCTGCGCCGATCGGATCGCCTGTGCTCACTGGTGGCTATTGATGAATATCAGTGGCTGGCTGATGCAAGCCGCGGTAACCATTATGAGGGATTCTGCATGTCGCTGCCTGCCGACAGTCACTTGCTGATGATGAGCGGTTCCGTAGCTAATCCCGATTATGTTGCACGCTGGCTGGAGCGACTGGGCCGTTCTGTCCGGGTAGTCCGACATCACCAGCGACCTGTTCCCTTAGAGGAATTTGATCTGGATGGACCAGCGCGAAGGATGCCGGACCGCATACAAGGATTCTGGGCCCGACGGCTGGCTGGGGCGCTGTGGAAAGGACTGGGACCGATCCTGGTCTTTGCCCCTCATCGCAAGGAGTCCGAACGGCTGGCGAAGCAGGCGGCGCGTGAACTGCCTCCTCCTGTGGACCCACTGGTGCTCTCGAGTGAACAGAAGTCGATTCTCGGCCCCTTGCTTAGTCGCCTGATCGAAGCAAGAGTCGCCTTTCATCACAGTGGGCTTTCTTATCTGCAGCGAGCCGGTGTCATTGAACCATTAGCCAAGTCCGGGCAACTTCGGGTGGTCGTCTCTACACTGGGGCTGGGCTCAGGCATTAACTTTTCGCTCAGATCCGTATTGATTACAGCAAGAGAATATTCTGCAGGTCCTCTACGGCATCAGATTCAGCCCCATGAATTGCTGCAGATGGCAGGTCGGGCCGGGCGCCGTGGATTAGACGATACCGGATACCTGCTGGTGTCACGAGATACACCGCGACTTTCGGAGGCTCGTCCATTATGCTTACACCGGTCCGAGCCCCTGCCCTGGTCATCCATCCTCCGTTCGCTGGCAGAAACTGAAATGGAGTCCACTGACTCCCATCTGCTCTTGCTGGGAGAACAGTTGTTCACAGAATCGGAATTCACCATGGGGATAGAGTTTACAACATTCAAAAAAGAATCCATTCCCTGTCATTTAGGCTGTGACACCTCACGTGCCCGGCTGGTCAGACGCAAGCGCAGACCTTTCAAAGGCTGCCGCTCCTGTGACCAGCGGCCAGAATGCAAAGAACTGAGTCCCAAAGCCACACCTGCCTGGCAATGGATCAGCTGCGGTATTCTGACCAAGCAACTGGCACTCACCACACGGGGGCGTTGTGTCTCGCAATTCCTCGGACCAGAAGGATTGGCAGTGGCAGCGATTATTGAAGATCGGAAATATCCGTTGGAGGAGGCTGTTTTAGATCTGGCAGACCTGTTTGGAGGTGAACGGTTTTGTGAGCATGAACCGCGCTGGTCCGGCAGGCTGGCCCACTCATGCCGCAAAATTTACCAGCGGCTCTCGATTGAAGGCTGGCTGGAATGGGGCGTGCCCTGCCATTACGGGCACGGGGCTGCCATCACACTGCGCCGCTTGATCAACCGAGAGGCACGCAAAGCCCAACTGGTCGGGGAGTATTCGGGTGCCGGAGATATTGATCGACTGGTTACCGAATGGAGCAGTCTGCTCAGACAAATTCGTTCCCTGCCCTCACGTCCAAACCCACGCTGGTCTGAGCTCCAACGGCAGGCACAGTATTGTCTCGAGCTATTTCCTACCCCTGAATTGCCTCCCCTACCTGAAATAATTGCTGCCCAGCGAAGATCCGTTTCCCACAGACTTCGCTGGAATTAAAGCATCCAGGAAACTATAAAATACAATTGGTCAATGCGTCTGAATTCGATAGCCTATCGCCTGTCGTGTCCAGGCAGCCATCAACCAGAGTATCAACTGAGAATTTAGAGGCTTTTGTCAGCAATGTGCCGGGCATTGCCTGGATTATCAATGAAGATGGACGCTTTCTGGTCTGTAACAAGGCTCTCAGTGAATTAGCCGGACTCAGCAAGGAGCAGCTCATCGGAAGGTCTGTGGTGGATGTTTTCGGGAAGGAACTTGCAGCAATCTGCCAGAACAACCGCAACTCGATTATGAAAACCGGCCGCAATCAGGAATTTTTCCAGACCGTCCCGGTTGCCGGTGGAGAGCCCATAGAATTTTTGATCAAAGAATTCCCGCTCGAAGGAGCCCGGGGGGAAACTTACTTTGGTGGAATCGGAATTGATATCACCAACCAGCTTTCGATTGAGTCTGAACTGAAAGAGAGTAAGAAGCGACTTTCCCGACTTAACCGATTGTATTCCGTGCTCAGTCAGATCAATGAAATTATTGTTCGCTCTACCGAAAAGGAGCAACTACTGACTGAAATATGCCGTATTATCGTTGCCAAAGCAGAAATACAGCTGGCCTGGGCCGGACTCTATGATGAACAGAAAGATGAAGTGCAGGCACTTGCGTACTATGGGCCCCACACAAAATATGTAGATCATGTGATTATTGAGGCGAAATCAGGTGCCTTTTCACAAGGACCGGCGGCGCGTGCCATCCGCACTGGTGTTTATGCCACATCCAATTGCATTGCTACCGATCCATCCTTCCGGTTAAAAGCTGAAGCAGAAAAGTACCAGTTCAAGTCCTGCGGAGTTTTTCCCTTTGAATATGGTAATAACCAGCGAGGTATTCTTTTGATCTACTCTGCGCTGGAAAATTATTTTGATATTGAAGAAAACCAGCTCTTTCAGTCTCTGGCAGATGATATCTCATATGCCATGCATTCCATCACCTCTCAGCAGCGGGCGGAGGCTGCACGGGCACAATTGAGTGATAATGAAAGACAGCTGGCCACGCTGTTCGGCAATCTGCCTGGTATGGCGTACCGTTGTGAATTGGATGAATTCTGGACGATGAACTTTATTTCCGAAGGATGTCTGGAAGTTACTGGATACCAGCCCGAGGAATTAATTGGAAATAGAGTTGCCAGTTTTGAAGACTTGATCCTGGAAGATGATCGTGAATGGGTTCGTGAGGATGTTAATTTAGCATTATCCCGCAAAACACGCTACGAACTCACCTATCGAATCCAGCACCGTAGTAAAGGAGTGCGCTGGCTTTGGGAAAGAGGCCAGGGTGTCTATGATGCAAACGGAAAAACGATTAAACTGGAAGGTTTCATCTCAGACGTCACTGATCAGCAAGTAACGTACTCGCGGATGAGAAACCAGGCTGAACTCATCGATAAAGCGCATAACGCCATTATTGTATGCGATCAGGCCGGAACGATTCTATTCTGGAATCAGGGAGCCAGCCGATTATATGGATTCCCTAAAGAGCAGGTTGAAGGCAAGCCGATCAAAGAAGTGCTGAAAACTCGCGGGGAGCGACTGCATGATGCAGTGCTTGAAGTCAGGCGGGGCGGCGAATGGTCCGGTGAGCTTATTCGGGTTTGTGCCGATGGGTCTGAAAAAACCGTAGAATCCCGCTGGACTATCGCGTCCGTCGATCAGAGCGATGATGATGGCACCATTTTAACCATAGACAGCGACATCACCGAACGCCGCAACCTTGAGCGGCAGTTTTTGCGAGCACAACGTATGGAAAGTGTCGGCAATCTTGCAGGCGGTGTAGCTCATGACTTGAACAACATTCTGTCCCCAATCATGATGTCAGCTGAATTGCTGGAAGATGTGGTCAGCAACGAACAGGAACAAAAAATATTGAATCGTATCAGCGACGGTACCCGGCGGGCGGCTGATCTGGTTCAGCAACTGCTGTCTTTTTCGCGCGGTCTGGATAGCTCCCGCAAGATACTTGAGATTCCTGCGTTGATTCCAGATATGAAAACACTGGTTCAGGATGCGCTGCCGGAAACCATGCAGCTGAGGTTTATGTGTGAAACGGACCTGCCTCAAATACGTGCCAATCCGGTTCAACTCAATCAGGTTTTACTCAACCTGGGTCTCAATGCGCGTGATGCAATGCAAGGGAAAGGTGATCTTGATATTCGAATCTATAAAAACCTGAAGACTCAGGTTCCTCCCGAAATCATTCCGGGGAACTTCGTAGTCATTGAAGTCAGAGACACCGGCAGCGGCATTCCTGAAGAAATGAGAGATCAGATCTTCGAACCATTCTTTACGACCAAGTCTGAATCGGGCGGAAGCGGTCTCGGCCTTTCCAGTTCTCTTTCCATTATCCAGAATCACGGAGGATTCATTGATCTGGAAAGCCATGCGGGCCAGGGAACCACATTTCGTGTCTTTCTGCCCGCATTAGGCATGCGGCTGGACGATGACGAAGAAAATGACCCGCCACCCGCTGATCCCGGTCAGAAGTCGCATGTCCTGGTTGTTGATGATGAATCCACGATGCGGTCTATTCTGGCCAAGAGCCTGGAGAAGTTATCCTATCCGGTGAAAACCGCATCACACGGTCAGGAAGCACTGAATCTGCTGGATAGAAATACCGATATGATCGGAGTCGTGCTTACGGACATCAATATGCCTGTGCTGGATGGTATCGAACTTGCCCGGGCATTAAAAGAGAAGTATCCGGATCTGCCGATCATCGCCATGTCCGGCTTTGAACAGGAAGATTCACTCAACCATCAAACTGAGCAGAACGGACTATTTGATTATTTTCTTCCAAAGCCTTTCAGCAGTAATGATTTATCTAAAGTGCTGGAAAAGGTTTGCGCCTGAATCTAGTCCCATAGATAAGATTGGTCTCACTTTTACTTTCGCAGTTTGATAGAATCCGCTATATCCAGTCCTGTGAGTGCACAATTGATTGACGGTCGGAAAATATCGGCTGAGATACATCAGGAGACACGCCAACGGGTGGAAGCACTGAAATCCGGAGGTATTCATCCTAAGATTGTATTTATCCGTGTTGGAGAAGACCCGGCCTCACAAGCTTATGTGGGTATGAAAGACCGGAAAGCCGACGAATTAGGTATTGCTACCGATACCCGTGTGTTAAAACAGGCAACTACTGAGCAGGATTTACTGTTATTACTGGATCAGTTAAATCGCGATGACTCGGTTCACGGTATTTTGGTTCAGGCGCCTCTTCCGGCCCAGATCTCTGAAACCAGAGTATTTTCGACGGTGCAACCTACAAAAGATGTAGATGGTTTCCATCCGGTAAATGTCGGCAAGCTGCTGCTGGGCTCCCAGGACGGTTTCCGTCCCTGTACCCCTGCCGGGGTGCAGGAATTACTGATTCGAAGCGGCATTGAAACTCAGGGTAAAAATGTCCTCATTCTGGGACGTGGTAATATTGTGGGAAAGCCGATGGCTGCCATTCTGTGTCAGAAAGATCCGCATGCCAATGCCACAGTAACGCTGGCACATTCGCGGACAAAGCACCTCGATAAGCTGACACGCTCCGCTGATATTATTATCGCAGCCATGGGTGTTGCAGAATTCCTGAAAGCTGACATGGTCCAGCCGGGGGTGGTCGTCATGGATGTCGGCGTCAACCGCATCGATGACGCTTCCGCTAAACGCGGCTACCGCCTTGTCGGAGATGTGGAGTTTGATGCATTATGCCAGGTGGCGGGGCATATTACCCCTAATCCGGGCGGTGTGGGACCAATGACTATTGCCATGCTCATGGCCAATACGGTTACTGCCGCAGAGCGGTTGACGCGCTCCTGATCCTATGACTTGTTGGGGTCATAATAAATTCTGACGTCTGCCATCTGGCCACCCAAAAGTTCCTGGGCACGCTTTAATGCATTACGGGTAGCGATGTTCGGATTGGCCGTTGAGCCCATAAAGAAGTTGCTTTTCCCCAGCACTTCCATCAGTCCGGAATTTTTGAAAACGCGGTAGACATCTTTACGTGCACCACTGACAATCAGATGGCGCTCTTTTTCATTCAGATACCGGATCAGTTCTTCCAGAGCCATCACACTGGTGGCATCCAGATGATAAGCATTCTTTAAACGCAGGATAACCACTTTCAAGTTGGGGTCATCACAGACGCGCCGCATCTGATCACGGAAAAGTTCTGCCGCACCAAAAAACAGTTCCCCTTCCACATGCACAATCGAGATTTGCGGGTTCGGGCGAACATCCTCCTGTTCCATTTGATAAAGATTACCCTGTTCATTAAAATTGTATTCCACCAGTTCCGGTGCACTGACTTTTCGCAGGAAAAGAATAATCGATACCATGGCCCCAATAATGATAGCAAAATCCAGACGGATGAGCAGCGCGGTAAAGAATGTGGCCGCAAACACAGCCGCATCTGATTTGGTTGATTTGGTGATCAGACGGATATTGTTCAAGTTAATCAACGAAAATCCAATGAATATCACCAGCATTCCCAGTGCTGCAGTGGGAATATACTTCATCAATGGCCCCAATGTAATCGCTCCTATAAGACAGAGAATACCACAATACACACTGGCAAACGGAGACTGTGCTCCTGTGTCGTTATTGAGCTTGGAGCGAGTCAGGGATCCGGATGCCGGCATGCCACCACCGATTCCACAAGCCATATTGGCAACTCCCATACTCAACATTTCCTGATTGGTGTTGAGCTTTTCTCCGGAGCGGGCTGCTAAGGACTTGCCGATAGAAGAACCTTCGAGGATACACAAAAAAGCAATGACCAGCGCCGGCCCTGCCAAACCGCGGATATTATCGTAATCAAAATGAGGCATTGTGGGACGCCAGGTGCTGGCACTGATCGCATTTAACTGCTGAATTTGTTCTGCAAAAAAAACCTGAACCAACGGAATCTGCTCAATCCCATAGTTGATGGCTACTCCGACAACAGACATCAGGATCAGGGTAATAGCCACATTGGGCAGCATTTTAAGATATTTCTGCAGCAGCAAATACGTCACTGCCGTCAGCAGACTTAATACCACCGCTGCACCATTAGCAGTTGGTAGCGACTTGATCGTAAGGTAGATCACATCAATCAAAGTCGAGCTCAAATCTGTGCTGAATTCCAGTTCCGCCACTTTTTTGACCTGATTGATAATGATGTAAACTGCCGCTGCAGTGATATATCCGGTCACTACCGAACGCGAGATGTATTGAGTCAGGTTCGCTACCCTAAAGAAGGCTCCCAATATCAAAAACACGCCAACCAGAATCAGCAGCAATGGTACCAACGCCAGTTTTTCATCCCTTGTTACTGCCAGAGTCCCGATGGCTACCGGTAAAAGCACCGAAGTTGCATTTGTCGGCCCCAGCATAATAAAGCGGGCCCCTGAAAAGATTGGCCCGACGATCGATGCAATCACCGATCCATAAATCCCATATTCAATCGGCAATCCCGCAATCAGTGCGTAGGCCATACCCTGAGGAAATGCGAGCAAGGCTACATTGAGTGCTGCCCGTAAATCACTTGGCAGTATACCCTGATGATAGTATCTGCGCGCCTCGAGAATAGGCAAAGGGTGCAACTGACTGCTTCGGGCCAATGCGCTTAATCCCGTCCAGAGCCTGCGGACCGCTGCCCGATTTTTATTGATGATCCCACTCATGATTCTGTCAGCTTTGTGAATCACAAAGGTGGCAACGTTTCATGGGAATGACAGCTCGATTAACCGAGAAAAACCATGTATGCCAGATATCCAACACCACCCAGCGCTATTAGAACTGCCAGCAATACAGGCAGCGGAAATGAACTGCCACCCTTTTTGGCTTTTTTCATCGGAGCCAGATTTTTGAACTCGGTGGGACGGCCTGCTCCAGAGCTGGAAGTCAGATCTACGCGGGTTTCACCATCCGGCAAGGGAGATGCTTCCACTTCCACCTCTGAATCGTAAGCAAAAAGGATATTACCAAGCATAACCACATCCCCTTTGCGTAGGTTGGATTCAGTAATTTTTTCGTCATTAACCCGACTACCATTGGTAGAACCCAGATCAACCAACTTATAGTCACCACCTTCTTTTCTCAACTCGGCGTGGTTACTGGAAATACTGGGGTGGGAAATCTCGATGTCATTTGCTTCAGTGCGTCCGACGGTGACGAGATCTTTGCTTAGTTCAAAGATCTTTTCTGAAAACTCCGGAGACTTGCTAATCAGTTTGGGCATGCTTAACTTTTTACTGAAAAATACATATCAAGGCCAACTTTTATTGCCTCGAGCCACGGATATTTTAAGCATTCTTTTTCCATGTTTCCACTTCGGCGCGAAACTCGCTGAAAAAATAAGTGGCATCATTTGGACCCGGTGCTGCTTCCGGATGATATTGCACGGAAAACGCCGAGTGTTTGGTATGGCGGACACCTTCACAGGTTTTATCATTTAGATTGATATGAGTTACTTCTACGTCTCCTTCCGGAAAACTCCCGGAATCAACTGCAAATCCATGATTCTGTGAGGTAATCTTAACTTCTCCGCTCTTGAGATCCTTAACCGGTTGATTGCCGCCCCGGTGACCGAACTTAAGCTTGTATGTTCTGCCTCCTAGTGCGTGGGAAAGAATCTGATGCCCCAGACAAATACCAAAAATCGGCACCTGACCAATCAGTTCCCGAACCGCTTGATGCGCATACGTCACCGCCGCTGGATCACCCGGTCCGTTAGATAGAAAGACTCCATCCGGCCTTAACTCCATCACTTGCTTAGCACCAGTCTCAGCTGGAACCACAGTAATTTGAAATCCCTGTTCACGCAGGCGGCGCAGGATGTTGTATTTGATCCCGAAATCGTAAGCTACCACATGAAACTCAGGCTTTGCCATGGACAGATCAGCGTTCTCGGTATTTTTCTGATAATCATCATGCCAGTTTGGATTCTGCTTGCCATCCACATCCCACTGGAACTTTTGCTGACAGGAGACTTGCTTCACATAATCATGTCCCACCAGTCCATGCCATTCTTGTGCCATGATGACCGCCTGTTCAGAATCCAGCCCATCGGTCGATAATACCCCCTTGAGTGCCCCCTCGACTCGCAGACGTTTGGTCAGTGCCCTTGTATCGATGTGCATGATGCCTGGAATACCATGCTGCAGCATATATTCTTCCAGTGACAGCTTGCTGCGGAAGTTACTGCGAACCGGTGACAACTCACGAATAATGAGTCCGGAAGCATGCGGCTGATAGGATTCATCATCTTCCGGGATGATTCCGTAGTTACCGATCTCCGGATACGTCAACGTGACCATCTGTCCCTTATAGGAGGGATCGGTGAGGATTTCCTGGTATCCAGTCATGGAGGTGTTAAAGCACACTTCTGCCGTTACGGTTCCTTCCGCTCCCAGAGCATGTCCTTCAAATACACTTCCGTCTTCCAGTGCCAAAATTGCTTTTTTCATCAATATCTTTCTATCCTATTCCAGTAGCTGCCATACGGTTTCACCGCCGACAATGGTGCAGATCGCCTTTCCTTTCAATGATGTTCCTGCAAAAGGTGAAATGGTCGACTTAGACTGAAAAGATGCCGGATCTACCCGCCAGGTTTTATCCGGGTGGATCACAGTGACGTCTGCTGGTTTGCCTACTCCCAACGTTCCGTGCTCCAGCTTGAAGCAGGCTGCCGGGCGGTTCGTCCATAAGGAAACGTAGTCCAGCGGCTGCATGCCCGCTTCGTGCACCAGCGCGGTCAGACTGCCTGCAACTGCGGTCTCCAGACCGGGTGCGCCAAAGGGTGCATCATCAAACTCAACTTCTTTTTCAAATTCTCGGTACGGGGTGTGATCGGACACCAGAAAGTCAATCACTCCCTGTTGCACCGCCTTGCGCAAGGCAGCCACATCGGCTTTAGAACGCAACGGCGGGCTGACTTTATAGATGGAATCATATCCCTGCAGGTATTCATCATCCAGCAGCAGGTGATTCACGGTGGTGCCAGCCGTCACCGGAACCCCTCGCTCTTTGGCTTCACGAATCATCCGGATGCTTCCTTTTGACGTGACCTGCAGACAATGCACACGGGCTCCTGTAAGCTCTGCCAGCAAGGCATTACGAGATACGATAGCTTCTTCTGCAATGGACGGCCATCCTCGTAAACCTAAAACAGTAGACCAATAGCCCTCGTTCATCACACCACCCGCACTCAAGCTGGCATCACGGCAGTGATCCAGGATCGGGATATCAAACATGGAGGCGTATTCCAGAGCACGCCGCATAAGTTCGTTATTCTGCAAACAACGGGTATGATCTGTCAGCGCAACGGCGCCTGCCCGGTGAAGTGAACCTATCGGTGCCAGTAAATCCCCTTCCATGGCCTTGGAAATGGTTGCTGTCGGGAAGACATTTACTACTGCTTTTTCAGCAATGCGCTGCTGAATCCAGATTAAGCGATGCACCTCATCGGTTGGAGGCTGATTGCCGGGCATGCTGATCAACGATGTAAATCCGCCAGCTGCGGCGGCCTGGGTTCCGGTCTCAATCGTTTCACGTGCGCTTATACCTGGCTCACAGAGCATTACCATCGAGTCAATGAAGCCCGGGCAAACCCATTCATCCTTGCCAAACTCCATAATATCCTCTGCCTCAGTCTCGGCAAAGGGAACAACCAGTTTCCCATCCGAGATATAAAGCACACCAGCTTCATCTCGCCTGGAGGCCGGATCGAGAATCCGTTCTGCCTTAATGATTCGTTTCCTGCTACTCACGACAACCCCTCTATTTCAGCCAGTTTAGACTGGCTGCCGCTTAGCAGATAAAGAATCGCCATACGGACTGCCAGACCATTGGTAACCTGATTGAGCACAACCGAGTTAGCCCCATCCGCGATCTCACTGTCGATCTCAACCCCGCGGTTGATGGGCCCCGGGTGCATGATCAGAACATCTTTTTTGCATTTCGCAAAACGCTTGGCTCCAAGACCGTAAATCGCAATATATTCACCCAGTGAAGGAAATAGTGTTTCGCGCTGCCGCTCATGCTGGATCCGCAGCAAATTAATCACATCTGCGTCAGGCAGTACTGAATCCAGATCATAGCTCACTTCAACACCCATCTGCATCAATACCGGAGGCACTAACGTCTTTGGCCCGACCAGTGTGATTTGCGCTCCTAATTTTAATAAGGCCCAGATATTAGATCGCGCTACACGACTGTAGAGAATATCCCCGCAGATAACGACATGCTTACCCTGCATCGATTCAAAACGTTCGCGCATGGTAAAGACATCCAGTAATGCCTGCGTCGGGTGTTCATGTGCTCCATCGCCGGCATTGATCACCGCGGCCTCCAACCGATCCGCTAAAAACCGGGCCGCACCAGCTGCGCTATGCCTTATGATGATAAAATCTGCATTCAGTGCCTGCAAGGTCAGTGCGGTGTCCTTTAGGGTTTCTCCTTTGCGGAAGCTACTGGCTTCCTGGCTGATACTAAGCACATCCGCACTCAACCGCTTGGCCGCTAATTCAAATGAGGCACGTGTGCGCGTGCTGGGTTCAATAAACAGATTAACCACCGTCTTGCCACGTAATGACGGCACTTTTTTGATGGAACGTTGGAGGATGGCTTTAAATGCCTTAGTCGTTTCAAGAACCATTTCCAGCTCATCCCGACTCAGATCTTGAATCTGGATCAAGTCTTTACGAGTCCAACTCATGACTCAGCTCCTGCCTGAATGAAGACTTCATCTTTTCCATCTGTCTCGCGCAGGTGACAAACCACGTTCTCCTCATAGGAAGTCGGCAGGTTTTTACCGACAAAATCCGCGCGAATGGGCAATTGGCGATGGCCACGATCTACCAGCACTGCCAGACGTATTGCTTGCGGTCGCCCCAGATCATTCAGTGCATTTAGCGCTGACCTGATGGTTCGTCCGGTAAAAAAAACATCGTCGACCAGCACGACACACTTATTATTAACATCAAAAGGGATCTCCGTGCTGCGTGGAACCGGAAGCTTGGCCCCGAAATCATCCCGGTGGAAGGAGATATCTAATTCACCCACTCCCTCACAGTTTCGGGCTGGATCAATATCACAGATCATTTGGTGAAGCCTGTGAGCCAGTGGGACCCCGCGAGTATGTAACCCAATAAATGCGAGGGTAAAAGAACCAGGGTTCTTTTCCAAAATCTCGTGCGCCATGCGCTGAAGAGAGCGATGCATTGCATCACTCTCTAATACCGTTTTTTTTCTCATTTTTCCTTCCTGGCCTCACAGGACCAATTTAAAGGAGCCAAGATGTGAATCAGTCTAATCCGAAACAGACATCTCCCGTTTTTTTAATCGTTCTGACCGCCAGTGAGCACGATGCTGCACTATCCAATCCAATAAAGCTTTTTCAAAGCCGATGTCATAACCAGCTTTTTCACTCTCGATCCACTTATGCTTAAGAATTTCTTCCCGTTCTGAGAGAAATTCGCGGTATAAATCCGAGTTTTTAAATAAAGTTTCCGATTCGTTCGAATCCGCACTCATATAGGCATACGATTTCTTAATACTTTCCTATGAGAAGACCTGGTGTCAACGAAAATCCTGATGAATTACTGCTGGATTTTCAGCGTTTGCGATAATTGATCCACCACTTCCAGAAAAGCCCGGGCACTGGCTGACTGCGGGGCGGCAGCGGTAACTGGCTGTCCTTGATCACCGGCACTCCGCACTTCCATTTCCAGCGGTATCTCACCCAATAGAGGAACCGATTGTTTTTTCGCCTCCCGCACGCCTCCCCCCTCTCCAAAGATATGGTAGCGCTGATTGTCACCCGGACAGAGAAAATAGCTCATGTTTTCCACCATACCCAAAATCGGCACATTGACTTTTTCAAACATTTTCACCGCTTTGCGCGCATCAATCAGTGCCACTTCCTGTGGTGTGGTAACAATTACGGATCCACTCAATGCGACAGTCTGAACGATGGTCAGCTGAATATCTCCGGTTCCCGGAGGTAGATCCAGGAAAAGAATATCTAACTCACCCCAATTTACCTGCCCTAAAAACTGCTGTGTGTAGCGGGTTACCATCGGGCCTCGCAGGATGACGGGAGCATCTTCATCTACCAGAAAGCCCATGCTCATCAAACGCACACCTTCACGCAAGTGCGGTTCAAGTTCCTCATCATCTGTGACTCCGGGCCGATCAGTAACTCCAAACATCAATCCCATACTGGGACCATAAAGATCACAATCCAATAAACCTACCTTGAGACCCCGTCGAGCCGCAGCGACCGCCAGATTCGAGCTGACAGTTGATTTACCAACGCCTCCTTTACCACTGGCGACTGCTATGATGTGTTTCACACCGGGAATAGTATTACCTTCAGCCGCATGACTCTGTTGTGACGCAGCTTTGACCGGTTCATTTACCTTAATGTCGACGGTAACATCATCCACACCCGGGATTGCCTGCAGTGACTTTCTGGTTCCAACATCCAGTTCAGCAGGTATCCGCTGGTCTCCGGTTGTCACTTCTAACCGCAGACTTACCTTTCCTCCATCCACACTGATGTTTTTGATCAAACCGAATGAAACAATATCCCGGCTGAAGCCAGGATATTTCACCTGCTTCAATGCTTCTAAAACAACAGTCTCCGTTACCATCAAAAACAACTTGGGGATGTTCTATCAGATTGCAAGCCAGAGCCGGGGTATCAGGCTTTCCTGGAACGACCAGCCTGAAACTGATGCCAGGATTGTGACATGCTGCGCACATGCTGCACTGCAGTAACCAGCAGTTCAACCGCCCGGCAGATTTCTTTAGACGAGTAGTCAGGCAGCAGCCCGGCTACGAGCGTGCCTGTTGCCAGCTCTTGTTCCACCCCTATAGCCTTCAGCACCGGTGATATTTTATCCGCAGCAGTCACACACCCGGTGTTACTGGTCAGTTGCACACCCTTCAAATCCAGATTCAGCAGCACCGCTTCACCTTCCACCCCACGAATTGAAAAACTCAGATGATGCGGATCCCGGTCTGGTCCTAACTCTGCTCCGTTAAGCTGAAACTCTGTAAGCTGCTCGCTTAGTTGACGCATAAATTCCAGCTGGTGAACTGACACGGCTGCTATCCACCCACCTTGCCGCTTCTGAGCTTCCTGACAGGCCGCTCCAGCTCCTACCATGTGAGCTACCGAACCACTGCCGGGGCGCCAGCCGTGCTCCTGATTACCACCATAGTAAAGCGGCTGAAGATGGATACCAGCCCGCGCGACCAATATGCCTACCCCGGTAGGTCCAAAAAATCGGTGCGGTGCCCAGGTCACCAAATCGGCACCCGCTTCTTGCATTGAAAACTCATTCCACCCTGCGCCGAACGTAGCATCCACCATCAACATCGCATGAACTTTTTGTGTCATCCGCCCTAATTCAATAACGTTCTGCCGCGTTCCAAGATCATAGTTGGTCAGATGCGTTACCAGTAAGTCTCCCTGGCTAAGGACTGCTGCTGCTGCAGTTGGTGACAACCGCCCGGCTTTATCCACTTCTAACCGAACGATTTCATGCCCCTCCTGTTCCAGTATGTCACATGCACCCAGTATCGATGGATGTTCAATTTGAGTTGTAATCACCCTTGAGGTCTGTTTCCTTGCACGAACAAATCCCAGCAGCCCGAGATTATTGGCTTCGGTACCAGAACCGGTAAAGACACATGTTGAGCGTTCCGGTGCCATGATGAATTCAAGACATTCCTCCCGCGATGCTTCAACGGCATCCCGCGCATCCAATGCCATCGTATGCGCTCCAGCAGGCAAGCCATAGTTTTGATCTAAATACGGCATCATCCGTTCACGCACAGAATCAGAGATCCGAGTTGTAGCAATCGCATCCAGATACAGGCTTTCAGACATATCCAAACGCTATTCGTGAATCTTTAAATCTAACGGCTCAATCACGATTTTGGCTCTTCCAGATGCAGCTCGAAGCTTTCGTGAGCCTGATTCATTGCATCATTGGCCTGATCCTCATCCACGACTATAGAGATTTTGATTTCACTGGTGGAAATCATCTGAATATTGATACCGGCATCTGCGAGGGCAGAAAACAGCTTACTTGCTACCCCGCTATGGCTCTTCATGCCGATGCCTACCACCGAAAGTTTAGCTATACCTTCTTTGACAATCAGCTGCGCCTCAATCGCTTCCTGCTTGAAATCATCCAGGATGGGCTCCACTCGGGAGAGATCATCACGACTCAGCGTAAAAGTGATATCCGTTGCCAGTTCTCCATCTTCATGCGTCGCATGAGAGACATTCTGAACGATCATATCCACATTCACCCCGGCATCTGCAATGCTCTGGAACAGTTTGGCAGCCACCCCCGGCTTATCTGGAACGGAAGCAATGGTGACCTTGGCCTGGTTTTTTTCGATACTGACTCCGCGAACAACTACATTTTCCATAGAGGGCTCCTCTTCTTTGACGATGGTTCCGGAATTATCATTGAAGCTGGATCGAACTTCAAACAGCACTCCGAATTTTTTAGCGAACTCGACCGCACGTGACTGCATGACTTTCGAGCCCGAGCTGGCCATTTCCAGCATTTCTTCATATGAAATTTCTTCGATCTTACGTGCATTTTTGACCAATCGCGGATCAGCCGTATAGACCCCGTCCACATCGGTATAAATCTGGCAGACATCCGCCTTGGTCGCCGCAGCAAGGGCAATTGCGCTCAGATCCGACCCGCCGCGACCCAGCGTGGTAATCTGGCCCGCTTTGCTTCTGCCCTGAAACCCTGCCACGATCACAACATTGCCCCGATCCAAAGCCGTATTAATTTCAGCTGGTGAAATATTTGCAATTTTAGCGCGGGTATGCACCCCGTCGGTCACGATTCCTGCCTGAGCTCCCGTAAAGGAAAGTGCCGGCACACCCAACTGATGTAACGCCATCGCCAGCAATGCAATGGTCGTTTGCTCTCCCGTCGCCAGTAAAACATCCATTTCACGATCCGTCGGGCTGTCAGACACCTCTTTGGCGAGTTGTATCAGAGAATTGGTTACCCCGGACATGGCGGAGACGACCACTACAACCTCATTGCCTTCATTACGACACCTTGCGACTCGTTGTGCTACGGCGCGGATGCGCTCCGAGGTTCCAACGGATGTTCCGCCATACTTCTGAACAATACGTGACATACTAAAAATAAGGCAGACTTTATAGCGTAGTCGACCATGTTCTGCTATAACTTTCTTATGTCTAAGCCGACGCATCTCAAAGTTGAGCACTTGAAAGTATTGCTGGAACAACATGCGAGGTGCCTGATTGCTTTTTCAGGTGGTGTGGATAGCGCCTTTCTGCTCTGGTTTGCCACCCACCAGAGCCGCACTCAGGCCACCGGAGTGCTGGCAGATTCCGATAGCCTGAAGCGATCCGAACTCGATGCTGCTAAAGCATTCTGTCAATCTCATCAGCTTAAGCTTACGGTAGTCAAAACCAGTGAACTGACTAATCCGGATTACGCAGCCAACCCACTCAATCGCTGCTTTTACTGTAAACATACTTTGTTCGAAGAAATGGAAGCTCTGGCCCGCCGGCAAGACGTAGATGCCCTCTGTTATGGAGAAAATGCAGATGATGCCAGACATGACCGTCCGGGACGGGAAGCAGCGCGAAAGTTTCAGATTCTGGCTCCTCTGCAACAAGCCGATTTGAGTAAAGCCGAAATCCGCTGTCTAGCCGAAGAATATCAGCTGGAAGTCGCCGAGAAGAAGGCACAGCCATGTCTGGCATCTCGTATCCAGCATGGTGTCGAAGTGACATCTGAACGACTCAAAACGGTGGAATCTGCTGAAAATTTTATTGATAGCCTGGGCTTTGAAATCGTGCGTGTGCGGCATCAGGGAGACTCCGCGAAAGTGCAGGTAGCTCCCGATGAGACCGAGCGTTTGCTACAGCCTGAGACTTCAGAAAAAGTAATCCAGAAACTAAAGTCTCTTGGTTTCAAGCAAGTTGAACTGGATCAACACGGTTATCAAGGCGCAGGGCTTTTGTGAGGCTGTGATCCGTGAGTTCCTAACTGCAATGTAACAGTAGCCGGATCTATTCAAACCATTTCACCTGAACGCCGAAAGCACCGGTGAATTCTCCGGGGCTGTCGGCGTTCAGGCAGTTAATGATGGGTTACTTCAGTGACTTAGCCAGACGGCTTTTAATGCGAGAAGCTTTTCTGGGCTTAATGGAACCGGTTTTTACCGCTTTATCTAGTGCAGACTGCACTGAAGGCAGGACTTTCACTGCTTCTTCAGTGTTTTTCTGATCCACTAAAGCTTTCATGGAGCGTGCGGCCGTGCGCGCCTTAGAAGATGTCCGGCGATTCACGTCACGACGGCGACGGCTGACACGAGCACGTTTTTCTGCTGATTTGGTATTTGCCATAAGGGGCGGGATAATCCGCTAAAACTTGCCAAAGTCAAGCTCTCAAATTCCCGCACATGTTCTCTCTGCCACCCGGATTCAGGATTGTGAGTTGTTATTTATCATATCTGCTTCAAGTATAGTCTATTGATAAAGTTCGTAAAATTCATTCTTGCATTGCTGCTGCTGCCTTGTGTCTGGAGTTCCCTGCAGGTAGTGTATGAAACAATGGCGCGATCTCTCAGCGCTGAGTTTCCGTGGAACTCTGTCATTTTCTTTGCCGGCGGCTTTTTGCTCTGGCTGGTGCTATATTTTACTACCGGCCGATTGACTTCATGGTATATATTTCAACATGAAGCGACTCATGCTCTGGCAGTCTGGACCAGTGGCGGGAAAGTTTCCAAGTTTCACATTTCTGAAAGGGGAGGACATATCGTGGCAGATCGCACCTCAGCATGGATTTCACTCGCTCCTTATGTTATCCCGCTCTATCCGCTGATGTCAGGACTGGTCTGGGCAGTTTTGGTCTGGATCTATCCCCCTAGTCGGGAGTGGACCCCATACTTTCTGTTTTTCTGGGGAATGGTCTGGTCGTTTCATTTCTCATTTACATTCAGTCTCATGAAAACTGAGCAAACCGATTTTTCCAGTCAGGGGTATTTGTTTTCGTGGGTTGTAATTACTCTCTCGAATCTTTGGATGCTCACTCTGATGTTTTGGATTTGGTTGACCCCGCTACCACTCTGGCAATTATTGCAGCTGGCAGGTAAGTTCACACTGGCTAACTACCGAAACCTTTGGGAACTGGCTGTCGCTGTATTCCAGCTTTCACAAGGTTAATTGCTTTCGCTCAGCTTAAGGAATCCTTGACTAAGTAGCTGCACACTTATTAGATATTCTTTCTCTTATGACCAGCGACAGACTCTGCCTCATCGAACCGGACAGTATTTTGTTCTCACTGGAATCTACTACCCGTGAAGATGCTTATGCTGAAATGCTGCAACACCTGATTGATCAAAAGCTGGTTCCACGTGAACTTTTTCAAGAGATACTGGATTCACTGGAGGCTCGTGAAAAGAAGATGTCCACAGCAATTGGCAGGGAGCTGGCAATTCCCCATGCCGCCATACATGACCTTCCAGCTGTGGTGCGTTTATTCGCCCGTTGTCCGAATGGAATTCCTTCATCCTCCAGTGATGGACTTCCCATACGGTATTTCTACCTTTCTTTAATACCGGATAATGATTATTCCACCCATCTAAGGACCATTGCCTCTATTTCATCCTTTTTCCGTGAGGATGCAAATCTGGATAGACTCAAAGCGGCATCGTCATTATCCGAGCTACTGGCCGTATTCACCCGTTCATGACCGTTACTCCCGCCCAGCAGCTAACCCGACTGGTTCAAGACTGGATTGATCAAAATTTACCCGAAGCCCCTTCCGGATCGGTTGTTCAACCTTGTAACGATCCACGCTTCGGCCACTACCAGTCCAATGTCGCTATGGCAGCAGCGAAAGTATTGAAGAAAAAACCCCGTGAGATTGCATCTTCGCTGCTAGAGCATTGCCAAGAGGCTGATTTTATCGAAACATCCGAGATTGCAGGTCCCGGGTTTGTTAACTTTACCTTCAAGCAGGCATGTCTGGAAGCAGCATGCGCCACGATAGCGGGTGATCCTCATTTAGGCATCCGCATTGAAAAGCATCCCAGAACCATTGTTGTAGATTTTAGCGCCCCCAATGTCGCCAAGGAAATGCATGTCGGCCACATTCGTAGCACGATTCTGGGCGACTGTATCGCGCGTATTTTAACTGCCAGAGGTCATCACGTGATACGGGATAATCATATTGGCGACTGGGGAACACAATTTGGAAAGCTGATCCTGGGTTACAAGGCTCAAGGTAAACCAGAATTTCCAGAGTCCGAATCACTGGCCATGATGCAGCAGCTGTATCAAACGACCCACCAGGCCTGTGAAGGCAATGCCCAAAAAATGGATGCTGCCCGTCAGGAGCTTAAAAAGCTACAGGCTGGGAACAAAGAAAATCTGGAAATCTGGAAGCTCTTCCGGGATCGTTCCCAATCAGCTTTTGATTCTGTCTATCAGCGGCTTAATGTTAAATTTGATCATACGTTAGGTGAGAGTTTCTACAATCCGTGGTTGAAAAGTACTGTTGATGAATTAACTCAAAGGGGTATCGCGACAGAAAGTGAAGGTGCTAAGGTTGTTTTCTTTCAGGAAGAAGAACTCAAAGAGCATCCTTTCCTAATCGAAAAATCAGACGGAGCTGCGCTTTATGCCACCACGGATCTGGCTACTCTAAAATATCGGATTGACGAGTGGCGTGCTGATGAATTGATCTACGTCACCGACGGCCGTCAACAGCTCCATTTTCAGCAGCTTTTCTCAACCGCAAAACGCTGGGGCCTGGATGCGGAATGCCTTCATATCTGGTTTGGTGCCATATTGGGAGAAAACAGAAAACCTTTAAAGACTCGAGAAGGTAACCCCATTCGACTCAAGGATCTGCTGGATGAAGCAGAGCAGCGTGCTCTAGCCATTTTGCGGGAAAAGCGTGCGGACCTGGCGGATTCGGAAGCTCGACAAATGGCCCGTGTCATCGGAATTGGTTCCCTCAAATACGCCGACCTTTCACAGAACCGCAATCTGGATTATGTATTCGACTGGGATAAATTGCTGGCTTTTGACGGAAATACTGCTCCTTACCTGCTGAATGCCTATGTCCGCACGCAATCCATATTAAAAAAAGCAGACACTATAACAGATCTTTCAAATGTCCGTTTTCAGCTGCATCTGCCACACGAGCAAATGTTGTCTCGACAACTGCTGGAATATGGATCGCTGGTGGATCAGGTGACTAAAGAATACCGCCCTCATTTGCTGTGTGGTTACCTGTATGAAGTTGCCAGCATGTTCCATAAATTTTTTGAGCACTGTCCTGTTCTCAAAGCTGAAACAGATGACTTGAAAGAATCCCGTCTGGCGATGTGTCAGCTATCTGGCAAAGTGCTAAAGCATGGGCTGGGACTGCTTGGTATCGAGACTCTGGAGCAGATGTAGCCAGCACACCACTAATGAAAAATTACTTACGTTCTTCTCTATCAGCCACTGAGCCAAATTTTTAGACCATGTCCGATATCCAGACCACAGAACCATCTGAAAATGAATTAATCAAACGTATCATCGAGTGTGCGCAGGACAAGAAAGCCGATAATCCATTAGCCCTCGATTTGACGAATATCGATGGACCCGCTTCTTACTTTGTCATTTGTTCCGGACAATCCAATCCACAGCTGAGAGCTATTACAGACGCCATCATTGAAGGGTGTAAGGAATCATATGGCATCCAGGCCAACGGCAAAGACGGCAGTCGCGAAAGTGGATGGCTGATCCTTGATTACGGAAGTGTGCTTGTTCACGTGCTGGCTACTGAACAGCGGGCACGTTATGCGCTCGAGGACCTATGGCACGATGCCAAACCGATGCCTGCGTAACTCAGATTCCTCCTAAACCAGAAACTATTTTAAATATAATCCCTTGGCAGATATATAGTTCTCAACCTCCGGGTGCAGATACTTCGATATTCCCCGATGCCGTGAGAGCAGTTCACGAATCCGGCTGGAGGAAATATCGATATGATAATCAATGACATGTAATTTTGTACCCGGTTTCGGCTGGGGTAATTCAGGCCGTGGGAAAACGACAAATTCCATCATTTTGGCCAAGTCTTCAGCCTGGTACCAAGTTTCCAATACCTCCCACTGATCGGATCCCATGATCCAAAATAATCTGCTATCTGGATACTGTTCGCGGAGATGATTAACCGTATCTATCGAGTAAGAAAGTCCATTCCGTTGCAATTCTATATCCAAAACTTCTGCCCATCCATAATCAACAGTTGCGATTGAGATCATCTTCAAACGATCTTCGGCAGAAACAGGCTGTGTTTTTTCTTTGTGTGGTGATAATTTGCAAGGAATAAAGAAAACCTGGTCTAAATTCATCTGCTCGAATGCAATTCTAGCGACGTTTATATGTGCCAAGTGAGGAGGATCGAATGTTCCCCCAAATAGGCCGATCCGTTTCATGGAAATCTTAAATTAGTGCACTTGGGAGCTATCCTTGTCTGGCAACTGAACGTGCTTATAAGAACTTAAAAGACGCTCTTCTGAACCTGAATAATATCCTCAGGCAAAAGCGGAATATCCTTAGTGGGATCATTGATCATCTCGATCGCATTAAATTCTATCACTCGGCCATCGCGTAGCAATTTGACGCGCCGACGATCCGAAAAGTCAGTAAACCCCCCACACGTGGCGATTGCACCCAGTGCGGTTAAGTCCTTGGCATGAAATATTCTCTGAGGAGCACGGACTTCACCACTGACGGAAACATAGCGCGCCTGCTGGCTTGTGACGGAAACATTGGGATTATTGTAGATTTGAGCCGTCTTGTACATGAGTTCGATCTTTTCTTTCAGGGCCGCCGAGTTTAGCCCTTCAGCTTTAATTGATCCGATATGGGGCATGGATATGTTACCAGACTCGTCTACTTTCAGCTCAAACATACTCTGGTCCTGTGCAGGAACCCCGGATAATTCAATTCGAACAAAATCACCTTTTCTGAAATTGTCATCCAACTGGTAAGGATCCAGCTGCTGTGCTTCATTTCGAAAAGCTATGTCCCTCTCTGATGACTGACTTGTGCCACCGGCGCAGCTGAAAAAAATAACGATTAAATTTAAAAACAGAAATGCCTGAATATAATATTTAATACTGGTCACTTTGCGAGACATCATTCTTTTCCTGTTTTGAAATATTTTTCTGCTGCTGCTTGAGCTTTCGCTGGTTTTCTTTTGCTCGATTCTTGGCTTCACGTCGCGATCCCGTCTGATAGTAGCCATAGTAACCATAATAGCTAGTGTAATAGTAGTAGGATTCATCACTTTTCAGATGAACCTTGTTGAGAACAACCCCAGCTAAATTTCCCTGAACTTCTTCAACGACTTTCTTGGCTCTCCAGGAGATGTTACGCGGATATCTGCGATGCTGAATTACCAGCAGGGTGCTGTCTACTTCATGGACAATAACCGCTGCATCACTGATACCCAGAATTGGCGGGGAATCGAAGAAAATGACGTCATAATGCGGTTTGAGTGCCGCTACAATCTCACTTAACTTGGCTGGACTGAGAGCACCCATGCACTGAGGCGGCAGCTTACCGGAAGTAATAACCTGCAGATTTGGAATTTCGGTATTGCGGATATATTCGTGAATCGGCCCGTAACCGAGCAAGGAATCTGCCAAGCCACCCTCGTTTTCTATCCCTAAGATGGTATTTACCGAATGGCGTCTGAAATCTGTATCAATCACCAAAGTATTAATACCTGAGTAAGCACAAACATATGCCAGATTGAAGAGCGTGGTGGATTTGCCCTCACCAGGACCACCGCTAACCACCGTAACTGTATGTGCTCCACCCTCTTTGGCCTGGAGATCAATCTTGGCTCTCAATATCCTGTATGCCTCGGCATTAGGAGAGTCCGGACCTTCCAGGTTCAGCGTGTTTACGCCTTCCGGAACCACACCAACCACTGTCGTTTGCAAATACTTTTCAACATCGTCAAGGGACTTAACGCTGGTATCCAGATATTCTATGAAAAATGCTAATGAGACGCCTAGAACAATACCCACTACAGCACTCAAGCCGACATTGAGCGCAACATTGGGCTTGACAGGGTTGGTGGAAGCCTCCGCACTGTTGACCAAGGTAACGGGTTGAACGCCAATATTAGAATCTACCGTCTCCTGTTTAAATCGTGCCAGGATGATTTCGAGTAGCGACTGCTGCGTTTCTAAATCTCTCAGAGCCTCCTCATAGGGTGCCTGCTTCTCGGACTTATCCTGCCGACTCTCTTGACGTATGAGTTCCAACTCAGCCATTAAGCTCTCTACACGGGCTTCAGCTACGCTCAAATCAATCTCAAGTCCTGTTCTAATACCTGATATAAGCTTATTGAGTTGATCGCGGTATTTTAGTGTAGAAGCAATCGCAGCCTGCATCCGAGGGTGGGAGTCACCAAGTCCTTCTTTCCGTAAAGATGCCAGAAATGTCTGCGAAGCCAGATAATTTTGCTTCAGCGAAGTAATAGTGGAATCTTCCAACTGTAACGAAGGAAGAACTGTTTCAAGTTCCTCGATCGTGAGATTTTTCACTTTGTCCAGCCGAACCTTTCGTGCCAGCGCATCTGAGCGCGCTAGACTAAGAGTCTCATCCTTCCGCTGCAGTTTTATATCCTGTAGTGTCTGAGATTGTGGACTGCGCGACGAGCCCAACGTATCAATATTGAGTTCCTTGCGCAGAGTTTTTACTTTTTGATCCGCCTGTTCAACTTCACGTTTTTGCTTATCCACTTCTTCCTGCAATGCATTCAGGCCGGACTCACTTTTGCGTCTAATCTCGTTCATCCGGTAATCTTCGTATGCCTGCGCCACCGTATTTGCAATCAAGGCAGCTTCATCGGGGTCCGTACTGTAAGCAATGATCTCGATCAATTTGGTATTACGGTAAGGTTGAACACTAAGGGTGCCTTTTGAAAGAGTCTGAAACAGCATACCCTTTTTTTCGTTCAAGATTTCAGGTGGCATTCCATAGCGGCCAGCCCAACGTTCCCATAACTTCAACTGGTCAATAACCGGATAGAGAACTTTCTTGGATTGAATTAACTCGAATTCTGTCTGAAAAAAGATGGCATCGAATTGCTCAAACGAAGGCTGAAAAACAGAAATATCCGGATTTTCCTTGTCGACTTTGACTACCGCAGAAGAAGCATAAATTTTATCCAGTGATTTAGAATAAAAATACGCAGTCGTAACAACCAAAATAAAAATAGTGACAATGATGGGCCAACGATTCTTGACTACACGCCAATAATCAGAAAAGTGAAGATTGGATTCAGCTAGCTCAGACATGTAACATCATGTTCCAGTAAGCCTTAAAAGTAAAGAGGATCTGACCGATTTAATAGGAGCCACTAATACCAATATAAACGCGATTACGGTCATATTCACGGGCATTGGTATCAGAAATCACTTCTGTGTAAGTATAACCTGCATCTGCAGATAGGTAATCTGTAAATTCAAAGCGGGCATTGACGCCGGCAGTGATAGTCTGCTCGGTAACATCACTGGTTGCTGCAGCAAATCCCTGTGAAGTATCAAAATCAGCCAGTTCATAACGTCCAATGGCACCAACACTGAATTTGTTGGTAAAATAATGTGTGATGGTTCCTACTAAGGTATGTGATGTTGAGGAGGAAAACGTTGAATTGTCCGTGTTGGATGTTCCAAAAGTATAACTCCCGAGAACATTGGATTTGTCCGAATAGTTCCATTGAGTAGACAAGTAAGCATAGGGTCCAATGGTATCGTCAAAAAGAGAATTGTCGTAAAAAACAAATTCAGCACCTGCCTGGGCGCTAAGCAGCCAGTTTTCAAGCAAGTAATGATCAATTCCAGCTAGTGCACGATGTTCATCACGGTCACGCGCGATACTTTCGTAATCTGTAGTTTTGAAAACGTAGTTGGCAAATGGTGTGGTAGTTCGCATGGCTTGAAAGCGCAATTGTTGAGAAACCTCATGACTCAAAAAGTTATTCACTGTCGAGGCTGGCCGGTCAAAATATTCCAAATATTCATTGTCATAACGAGTGAGTGTGCTGAATCGCTCAGTCCAGTCATAACTGCCAATCACTCCAAAATTATTTCTAATGCGATCACCACCTACTCTGCGGGCAATGCCACCCTGGTTGATCGGGTCTTCCTGATCAAAACTGAACCTTTCCGTTAACTGGACTGAAAATCTTTCATTAAATCGGTGGCTTACCGTGCCGTTGAAAGTATGCGAAAAATCCTCTTCATCATTACCTTCACGACCAAAAAACTGCTTGAACCCAAAAGTATATCCAAACTCAAGCTGAGTATTGTCCAGGTTCTTGCTGAAAGTGATTGAAGGCCTGAGATTAATAATAAACGCTGCATCTTCCTGACCATCCACAGAGGTGTTCACATTGTCATCATATTCTCCCCGAACTGTCATGTTGATGACGAAAGGCTTTTCAGCACTCGTCTTCCCAGCACGCTCAAGATTTTGAGCCAGGCTCAGACTCGAACTCACGAACTGCGATACCGCCAACGCCGCAATTAACCAACCTCTGGACCAGTAATGAGCATATATTGTCATAACAATTTTTTATTTTTAGGTCACATGAAAACAGATGTCAAAGCTATTCCTTATTTTTGTAAGTCATTGATAAATAGTGTATAAAACAAATAATTATGTAATTTGAATTATTATACCATAACTTAATGATACCAAATATCACTACTCTTTCCATCTTGGTCGATCTGCCAGCATTAAGTAATCATCTTTGTTGGGAGGAAGAACAGTGACTGAGGGCAAAGGCAAGTTATTGAAATCTCTTCTGGTAATAATACCTGACCAATCTGCAAATTGACCACTTTCAATATCAGTAAAAAGGCTGCCCTTCTGACTCTCTGGTGTTAGTAGAATGCTGACAATTTTAATTTCGAAGTCGCTCAGGGCAAAGAACTCATCTTTCTCTGTAGGCAACCAGACGCACAAACGTTGAGAATACCAGGCGACCGCCCAGGGGATATCTGAGCTCATTACCTCATCCGGTTCAATCCAGCTTTTTGTCAGAAACAAGATCGGGGGGAAATAAGGAGGATAAGCAAAAGCAGGGGCAGGTTTTTGAATAATTTTCAAGACAATAGGAGTCGCCTGCAGCAAACAGAGCAGCCCAACCAGCGGATAAACCAGAATGGAAGAGGGTAAATTCATCCGATCAAATAAAATGAAAGCAAATGCAGCCCCAAATCCACAACAGACCGGCAACAGCGTGATGAGCAGATTCATTCCCGTTACATCAGCTATCTCACGTTCTTTGAGCAGCGCTCCATTGAAAACAATCAGCGCGACAAATATCGCCAGCCAGAACCAGCGCGAAGCCTGGCTGCGGTGACGGCGAAACATGTGAAAGCATCCTACAACAGTCAATCCTACGGGAATCAACCCCCCCATCAGTGTAGCTAGATTTTCCATAACGTGGGCAGCACCCAAAGAGAGTGCACGTAGCAAGGGCTTCAGGCCACCAGGACTGGTATTTCCCAAATCATAAATTCTCCACAACGAGTCTCCTGCAAAACGACCATTGTCCGTAAAGATTTCAATCCATGAATATCCGAAAGGATGTCCCGTCAATTCAAAATTACGATAGAGCCATGGACTGATAATGATAAGAGGTAAGACAACTGCCACGGCAGCCATACGTATTCGATAGTGAAAAGCCAATACTCCCAGACCGATGAGTGGAAGATAGATGACTGTCATGCTATAACTAGTTAGAATAAGCACGCCGACTACAATTGATGCCAGTATGAACCAGAAGAGCGCCAGGCCTGAAGAATCATTTTCTTCCGATATCAATGCCTCATTCAGCAAAAAACCCAGTAAACAGATTTCGAAAGTAATGAATGAGTTGTTCAAGCCCCAGATGGCATTGGCCCAAACCAGATCCGTTACAGCAAAAAGAATGCATGCAGTAGTAGCGACTCTGGAGTCAAATGAACGCAACATCCAAAGATACAACAGTACAACAGCAGCGACGATCGCTGTAAGATTGAACAATACAATGATTCTTTCCGGCGAAAAGACCGAGAAATCTCTTAATCTTTCAATGTCCACAAAAAAGCTAGCACCTGTTGTCTTAAACAATAAAGCGCTTACATAGGGAAATACCGGAGGATTAACCACATCAGGAAAACGGGCCAAATCTGCCTCAGTAGGTCTCATTTTCGCTAATTGGATCGGGCGCAGAAACTTTGTCGTATAACCCTCGCCCAAGGCAATCTGGCGGCTCAACTGCGCCATATCCATGGATTCCCGATGCTTGAAGCCATTGAATTGCTTGATAAAATAAAATATGCCTAAACCTCCAAGCAGAGCTAAAATAGCCAAGCGCAACAACCATTGCCGAAAGCTACCGACCTCCAAAGCATAAACAAAATCTTGAATTCCTGACATATATTACAGAAGCATTAGCTATAAATTTTCTTTCAATATTGGCACTTTAGTAAAATACACAATCATCTTCTTGAGAGCACCAGAATCAGTCGATCTGATATTGGTTGAGTTTCCGGTGTAACGTCCGGCGACTGATACCTAAAAGCCTGGCTGCATCGGTTCGGCTACCTGATACCCGACGTAATGCCTCCAGAATCGCCTGTTTTTCTAATAATTCCAAATTAAGGGTTTGGATCGAGGCACTCGCCTTGCCTACTAGGGTTGGGGTAACCGTTGCAGGCAGTGCCTGATCTGAAATGACCTGCCCATGGGATAAGACCACACCATGCTCGACAGCGGTTCGTAACTCTCGAACATTTCCAGGCCAGTCATATGTTCTAAGCAGGTCCTTTGCCTGAGGCGAAAAAGACAGATCTTTTCTGCCATTTTCCAAAGCAAATTCCTGCAGGAAGGCATCTGCCAGCAGAGGAATATCCTCACGTCTTTCCCGCAGCGGTGGTAGCTCTACCTGAACCACATTAATGCGATAAAAAAGGTCATCACGGAATTTTCCATCTTTTACCAGATCCTCCAGATTCTTATTAGTCGCAGCCACCAGCCGGACGTCAACCTCGATCCGCTTGTTTCCCCCTACACGTTCCACATAACGTTCACCGAGAACTCGCAGCAATTTGACCTGGGTTGCCTCGTCAATTTCCCCTATCTCGTCCAGAAATAAAGTACCGCCTTGAGCCTGCTCAAACTTACCGATCCGACGCTCCTGCGCGCCTGTGAATGCCCCTTTTTCGTGACCGAAGAGTTCACTCTCCAGCAGTTGTTCAGAAAGCGCAGCGCAATGCACCGGAATAAAAGGCTTCGTTCGGCGGGGGCTGAGTGAATGGATCGCTTGAGCCACAAGTTCCTTGCCTGTGCCACTCTCTCCCTGAATTAATATCGTTGCCCTAGAATCGGCAACCTGTTTTACCTTTTCAAAGACTTCTACCATGGCCGAGGAACGTCCAATCAACTTTTCCAAGCCGTATTGCTTATCGAGTTGCTGGCGAAGTTGCTGGTTTTCCGTCTCCAGACGATTACCTCTAAGCGCCCTTAGAAGCATCATTTCCAGCTTATCCAGATTGACCGGCTTGGTCACATAGTCGATCGCACCGCGTCGCATTGCTTCAATGGCCGTATCTACTGAGCCATAAGCCGTCATCATAAAGCACATGGGCTGAGGCGACATCCCCTGACATTTATCCAAGATGTCCATCCCCGTTTTGCCGCCAAGCTTAAGGTCTGTCAGCACCAGATCAATTTTTTCAGCTTCCAGCACCGTGATCGCAGACTCGTAATCAGAAGAGATATAGACATCAAAGTTCCCTTCAAAAGCGCGACGCAGCCCGTCCCGAGTTGGCTGTTCATCATCAACAATCAGAAGTGTGGGTTCAGGTTCGCCTATGTTCATTAAAATTCCTGATTATTTTTGGATATTAAAAATAATTGATGTTGCTTTTAAGTGGGACAGGCGTTTTTTCTAACCGAGGGTGCATTCTTAACGCACCAAAAGCAGCACGTAACTCTTCAACCAAAATAATAAACAGGTGGTCTTGCATTTTTATGAAAGAGCCATGAATAACACGGCAAAACTGAAATATTCTCCTTATGATGATGCCGCCCGAATCCCTCTGCAATATTATTAGTGACTGATCCTGCAGCACGAAGCATGTGAAACTTTAAGCGGTATTCTCCTTCTTTTGGCGCAAAACAGCATAAATCGACAACTTTTTAACGAAACTCGCGACCTGGTTGATAGCATTTTAATTCCTCGAGCCCCTCATTTTAAATAGGCATTAAAAATTTTATACCAGCAATCAGCTCATCAGAGTTTACTCCAGCATCTTCACCTGCTTCGATTTCCAGGGAAATTTCAGCCGCACAGTTGTCCCCTGACCACGATTACTTTCAATTTCCATCTGACCTCCATGTTCACGCACGATGCGCTGCACTATCATCAGCCCCAAGCCCGAGCCACGTTTTTTGGTGGTATAGAAGGGCTGCATAACCTGAGGGATGTCTTCCATGGAAATGCCCTCACCATTGTCACGAAAACTCAAACTCACCCAAGGCCCGTCCATTTTTCCTGATACGGTAAGTATCCCTTTTTCCGCCATCGCCTGGAGAGCATTTTTGATCAGATTGTAAAAAACCTGTTTTAGCTGTCCTTCATCGCCTTGGATCAGTGGCAAGTCCGGTTCAAAATCCAGTTCGATCAGTATGTTCTGATTCGATACCTCTCGTTCTAACAAAGAAACCGTCTCGCACACGATTACCTGGAGGTCGACAGGATTTAAATCCGGCACAGTTGGCCGAATCGCCTGCAAAAACTCGTGTATGATCGTGTCCAGTCGACTGACTTCCTGTCGCGCCACATCAATAGAAGCTCTCATTTGTTCTTTCAGATCTTCTGGCAAATTTCTGGTATCTCGCTCCATCAACTGCAGATGGATATTAAGATTGTTAATCGGATTTCCAAGTTCATGTGCCACCCCGGCTGCCAGCATCGTTACCGCATTTACCCTTTCCGACTCTATTACCTCCCGGGTTCGAGTATGCTGCTTGGTGACATCGTGAAAGATACCAACAAACCCCGGCCGGGACTCTCCCTCTTGATCCTCAGAGGGTAGCTCAACGGGCAAGAGACTGAAATCAAGAATGCGATGCTCCGGATAATCTATTTCCAGCAATCGGGAAACTGATTGAGCATTTGCCAGTAATTCTTCCCACCGAATATCCTTGAGGTAGTTCCCGATAAGAGGTCGTTCAGGAAGAGCTTTCGGAACAGGTAGTAACTGATAAGCGCTGGGATTGAGATATTGGATCTCGCCTTCCGCACTAATTACGACAACCCCTTCTTTCAAAGCACCGAACACGGTTTCCAGAACGCTATTTTCGCGCGCTAGTCGCGATAAGTAGCGGACGAGTTCTTCATGCGATAAATGTTCCGCCCGATCAACGATTTTACCCAAAAACGAAGTTTTCATATACTTGGATTCATTTATCTCAATTCACGGAAAACCAGGAGCCGAGGCAGGTTCCTAGTTTTGGCCATCCACCGGGTTGACCCATTTCAACGATCTGAACCGCGCAAAATCTCGATCCGTCGAATACAATACACACCCATGCTCCTGTGCGAGAGCCGCCAGATGAACGTCTGAAACCAGATTCCCGAGAGCTTCGGACTCTATCAGCAAGGTCTTGAATTCTTGCCAGTGTAAGCCGCCTGGAGCAATCAATCGGACACATGGCTGATCGAGCCAGCTTTCTACACGATTGATGGCCTCTTCCTGCGTCAGTGGATACTCGTGGAGTCGTGGATTGGTAGCAATCCGGATAAAGGCAACAACCACTTGCCAGCAGAGACACACCCGCTCGGTGCCGCTGAGGCACCCATCCCACCAGAGCCGTGAAAACTCATGATGCCGAGAGGATGTGTCCTCCGCATAAAGCAACAGATTCGCATCCGGTAGAATCACCGATTTTCCTCCCCTTCGGATAGAGCCAATAGCTCTGAGACTTTGTCATAGCTCAATCCGCGCTTCAATCCCAACGAACGGCCCTGGGTGCGGTAGGGCTTAGCCTTTTGTGGGGATTCCAACTCCTCCAAGCCGGATCGGAGTGCGCGATTAATCAACTCCTTGAAAGGCAGGCCTGTCTTTCCCGCCATTTTTTTGGCCTTATCTGCTACATCTGAATCAATCGTCAATGTTGTTCTCACTGAGACATCATGATGATTCCATAAATTTTGTCAAGATGCTTGACCGCATCGTCAATGCGGCTCTTGCAGTTTTTTCTATAGATACTCACACTCGTTCTGCAGATGAAAGATATTTTTTAAAACAGATATTCATGGTATACACAAACTCTAGCGGATAAGTGTTCAAGCCCTGCCAGCGCCAATCAGAGTCTTTCAAGCACATCCTTTTTCAGGATGTGCGGTGCTACCTCTCGAACTATATCATTCATCATATCTTGAGTTTCCTCGGCAGATTTTCCCAAAGGTCGTAATCCTTCAGTGATTGTCGAAGATACAATAACATAAGCCCAACGGTGGTTCTTCTGCCTGAAAATACGATCCCACATAGATCGCAAAATACGCTCTAAATGGCTGGAAGTTACCAAGTCACTACCCACAAACCAATACATGTAATAGGAATATAATGGTAATTTTTCACCGGAATCTTGTTGAACCTGCCGTTCTAGGTAGAGATTCATCACATCGAGTGTTTTCGCATCTGACAAATCAATCTCTTGTGTCTTCCCACCTTTTACAGTCCATCCCTGGCCCGGCAGACAAATTTCAGGACGGTGAATACTGCGTTTGTCACTGCCACTCAAAACAATAGAAACCAGCACTTGGTCCCCGGTTCGGGATCGATAAGTCTTGCGCACAAATTCTGTATCGGAAGGCAAGATGATCCGTTCCGCTTCACTAATTTGAGTCTCAAAACCAATCATATCTCCAATTTTGAAAGGAAGTGACAGGTTAACGCCGCTAGCATCGGAATCACTGGGAGCGGGCCAGAAAATCAGGGAACACCAAGTTCCAAAGGCAAGAATTCCTACCCCCAAAGCATGCATCCAGATAGTAAGCCTTAGTTTTTTAAGATCATCAGACATCACATGAGAACGTTCTATGAATCCTTAGAGGTGAATAATAAATCCGTTTTTTGTAATAATTTTGAAATCAACAGCATGCCTCCCAGTGCAACAATAAAAACGAAAAAACCCGCAATCATATGAAAAGTTGATGGATCATCAAGAGAACCGATGGCGAAATCTGAACCGAACCACATCGTCCCAAAGGTTAACATGAGAATACGTATGAAATTTCCAGCGACAGCGAGAGGCAGTGAGCAGGCAAATAACGTCCAACGTTTCCAATTTTGCACAAAAACCAACAACAATTCCCCGACGGCAGGCAATTTTTCAATGTACCTAAAGCACTTGTATAAGGAAGGCTTTAAAGAAAAGTAAGCGTATAAAGCCGATACCATCATCAGAGCAAATAGTGAACGTATGCCGGAGCAGGGATCAGCAATATCTACACTGAACTTCTCACCGGTTGCCAGACCCAGGCCAGGATCAGCAGCTGAAAGAAGACCAGTTCCGCGTAAAACGACTTCTACCCCGATCAGATTTAGAAAATGATATGAAATTTCTGACATTAAAATGCGTAAAGGAAAAGCCAGCATGCTCTCTAGAAAAAGCAGCGGCCACATGAACCCTAAAAAAAACCACGGGAAAAACAGCACTTTCATCAGCGGCAGGCCAAAAAGTGTGATAATCAGACCTACCATCATTATCTGAACACTAAAAAATCCGGCATAGTGCTGGTCGCCAACTGAACCGAACCAGTAACAAAAAGCAGCTGTCACTAGGACGGGCCACCCCAGGTAGTTGGGGGCCAAGGGACAATTGATAATTTTTTTACGCTCTAGCCAGATTAGACCGATGCAGATTACAGGCACAAACTTGCAATGCTCCCAATCTGTATAGCCGCCCCAGAATTCACTAACTCTTTGATAGATTGTCCTGTCACCTCCAAGGTATCCCTCGGAATACGGTAAAACAAAAAAACTGGCCCCTAAGACCAGCAAGCTTATGCCTGCGGATACCCAGAGCACCTTTTCTGTTCTGAAGTTGCATAGCGTCACAAAAAACTAATATGGATACAGGGTGACAAACGTCAATCAGGACTGTCTGCTTTCAAATCATCCAAGCTCAACACAACAAAATAATGTAAATCCCCTCCAAAGAACCAGTTGAGTCCCCATGGATAAAGATCCAGATCCAGTAACTCTTTTTTAATCTGACATGTTGATCCAATAAAAGAACGCCACTCAGCTAAAGAGAAGTAATCAAACAAACAGGGAACTCGATGCCCAAAATTTGCTAGCCAGTCTAAGAGGCAAACCCTGTAGTAGCTGAACCTTCCGGATATCTTATGATCTTTTATGACAACAGACTTACGGCCTACACGAAAGCATTCACCAAGCAGCTTTGAAGGATTTTTTTCATGATGAAGCACATCAGCAAGAATAACCAGATCGACAGACTTGTCAGCAAACGGAAAGGCTTCCCCATCATAGGGAAGAACTCTGATTGGTTCGTCTCCACGCGGCATCTTCTCAAGCCCCAGACATCTGATATTGACTCCCAGACGATCTGAGTTTTGCTGCAGTAAATAGGCTAGAGCACCACTACCACAACCTACATCCAGAACCATCCCACCATCATCGACATATTGCTGAATGAGTTCAGCCAATACCCGAACTCGTCGATGGTAAATAGGAGCATGCAAATTTCGTAATAAAGCGCGTATCATTGATACAATTGGTTTTCATTCATAAATTCAGGATAGTATGACACGGCAGCATGCACTACTTGTCCTTGATAATTAACTTTAAGAGACTCTATTTCTTTCAAGCCGTCGGCACCCAGATAGACACCATGACCATAGTCTAGTGTCACTGCTGACGCGACAGCTGCTGGACTTTCCTCTCTGGAAAATGAGACTGTAAACGGATGCTGCGAGTAAAGTGCCAGACTATGGCCTCCACTGGCTGACTTAATCAGTCCCTGGAGGCTGGCCCACTCTATTTCCCTGAATTCATTACCCTTGAATAAGGTCCTCCAGGAGGCCCACCTTCTGCTTATTTCGTTGCTACCTGCTTGGACAATGATAATTCCATTTTCTAAATTTTGCTGGTTTTTAACCATCTGGATTGCCGTTTTTTTCAATAGCGGCTGCTTTTCATCATCTGGTTCGATATGCAATTGAACCTGCTTTCTGCGCCAGAGTCGGTCATCGGCGATGAAATGTGAAGCTTTCTCAGCCTCATCGAAGCTTACCAGTCTATAGTTCAGTCCTGATGACTGAGCTGAAAACTCCAATACGGACCTAAGCGTCCCCGCATACAGAATAGGTAAATCTCCCTCAGTCAGGTAAGCTTCCAAGTCCGATCTTCTGAAGGAATTCCACAAATTCTGAGTATGATCACCACTGTATTGCCAGCCAAATTCCAAATAAGCTCCCATAGGAATAAGCCCATCAGATGTTGGAAATTGAGTGGAGTCAGTCAGGACTGGTTTAAAAGCCAAATTCCCTACTGCTCGAACACCGAAAAATAATGGTAGCGTTGCAGATAACACAACAATTCCAATGAGCAGTTTTTTGACAGCCACTTTACTCGGGGTTGGGTTCCATAACCTCCAGCTTGTCTTTATCCTATCACTGGCAATAGCCAGTAAAGAGATTGTTGCTACAAGAACCCAATGACGAGTGGAAAACAGCTGAAGCGCATAGAAGGCTAAAGGCAAAAGTAATGCACAGCTTCCACCGAAACAGTCTGCGCTTTCTATTACCTTCTTGTTTTTTAAAAAGTTCTCGAGCGGTAGAAGAATCAAAAACGTTAACACAGGAAAAATGAATATTACCGGTCCCAAGCCAAAAACGGAGTAAGCAGCGAAAAGCTTCGGATAGATAAAAAAATCGTAAAAAGCCTGACCGCTTTCCGCTGAAACCCACTTTCCCAGCACCAGTGCCGATACACATCCTGTAAATCCTGCAAAAAGACCCGCAAAAAAGTCTCTCTTCCAAAAATACCATCTGGGATACATCATCCAGAACACGAATGGCATCGCTAAAATAACGTCTGCCCGTGCTCCCGTTGCCAAAAAAGTCAGTACAAATGTATAAAAAGTCTTTTTAAGATTGGTTGCCCGTCCTACACCAAACAAAATCGCTACTAATGCAGCGGAAAGAAAATTGGGCGCGAAATATGGGGAGTGGTGCAAAAAACAAGGCGTAAGTAACACGGCTCCACTTAACCAGGCCTGCCAAGTTTCTTTGACTCGAAACGAAAGCACGAAGACTAATGCACACCAGAAAAACAGTGAGGATCCAACGTTAGCAAGTAGAATGGCAGCGCCCATGCTCTCCCGGAAAAATTGAAACAGCGGAACTAGCACCCAATATGCCAGATATTGATAACCATATTGATAGTAATTGCCGCTGAGAGAACAATCATCTGCTATTTTAAGTGCCCCAGTATAAATGGAAGCCTGATCCGATTCCCGAATGATCTCCCCGAATTGAGGCACTACACATAGCGTTACCAGAAAAAATGATGCTAGAATGATTAGCTGAGCTCTGGATATATTGATAGATTGCACAAAGGTCATATAGCTAGCCAGATAAAACCTGCTGCAACGATTGCCAAGCAATAGGTAAGCACATCTTTTATGGCAAATGTAAAGGCATCTTCTCTCAGTCTTGATTTACTCGTCTGAATCCATAGCCGGCTTATCCAGAAGACAAATATCAATACAGGTATTAAAAGCCAACTGCGATTGGAATACAAAATGGATGCCTCCGGACTTCTGATGTATAATAAAAAAACAACGCTAGCTGCAAAAAAACTACTGAATCCCATTGGTAAAATCCACCGCAAATCAGTCTGTTCGTAATCTCGCCCGGGAATGCTTTTTTTAAGCGGTTCGGCATAATGCAGAATATCTACTGTTCTTTTTTGCAATGCGAGTGATATGAAGGTAAGCCCGGCAAAAGCCTCCAGCCAGAATGACACGCCTGTTCCAATTATGATACCGCCGAACCATACCCGCGTTAGGTAAAATCCAGCCAGAACCAAAACATCCAAGTAAACGATTCTCTTCAAGTAGAGCGTATACAGCAATTGCAAAAAAATATAACCTGAAGCTAACCAGAAAGCTTGTGGCTGTAATACAAAAGAAATACAGGATCCAGCTGCAAACAAAAGAAATGCCAGATACATGGCCCACATAACGTTCACACTTCCCTTAGCCAGGGGGCGCCACTGCTTAAGTGGATGAGTTGCATCGGCCTTGCGGTCATACCAGTCATTAAAAATGTAGCCTGAAGCACTAATTAGGCTAAAAGCAATGAAACCTGCGAGGCTAGCAAAAATCAAATTTGAGTCTGTCAGTTGCAGCGAAGTCAAAAGTGGCACAAAAACCAGAAAATTTTTAGGCCATTGCCTGAGCCGGACTAAACTGAATAAAAGGCGCATGGATAAGCTGGTTCCCACGAGTTATCTGGCAATTTGGTCATATATCCAGCGATATGTTTTTTCCATACCGTCTCTAAGCTTCGTATCCGGCTCCCAGTCGAAAATTGCCCGAATCAGACTGTTATCACTGTTTCTACCACGAACTCCCTTGGGAGCATTCAGGTTATATTTCCTCTGAACCTGAATCCCGGCAATTTCTTCAACAATATCTACCAGCTGGTTAACAGTAACCAGTTCTGAACTTCCTATATTCAATGGCTCTACAAAATCACTATCCATCAGTAGACAAGTGCCTTTGATGCAGTCACTGATGTACTGGAAGCTGCGAGTCTGCTGCCCGTCTCCCCAGATTTCTATTTCGTGCTTACCTGATAACTTGGCATTGATGATCTTACGGCAGATGGCCGCCGGAGCTTTCTCTCGCCCCCCCTGATATGAACCATGCGGCCCGTATACATTATGGTAACGGGCAACTCGGGTTTGAATGCCGAAGTCTTGCATGAAGTGCCGGCACATGCGCTCACTGAAAAGCTTTTCCCACCCGTAGCCGTCTTCCGGCATCGCTGGATATGCATCTGACTCTTTTAAAGAGACATTACTGGTGCTTGATTGCTTTCCTGCTGCATAAACACAAGCCGACGAAGAATAAAAATAGCGCCGAACACCCGCGGCTCTTGCTGCTAACAGCATGTGGGTATTAATCAGAACACTCAACATGCACAAAGCCTTGTTAGCTTCGATAAACCCCATTCCTCCCATGTCAGAAGCAAGGTTATAGACTTCATCCGCACCTGCCAGCAACTCCATGCAATTCCCGGGGTCACTTAGATCTGACACTATATTTTCTGATTTAGTATGTAGCTGAAACCAGTCGTTCACAGGCTTACTATCTATCGCACGGACCGGTAATTCACCCTTTTGCAACAAATGGGAAATCAAATGTCCTCCGATAAACCCTCCTGCTCCTGCAACTACAATCATGTCTCTTGCTTATTACTCCACATATAGTAAATACACTTGCTATTATTTTAAAAGTCTTTGCCGCAAGGCCCAGAAAATAAATGGTGGATTCTTAATCAGATATCTCCGCCAGAGCCTTTTGGGCTCGCACCAGAGCCTGAATAACCATTCAAGTCCGTTATGCTGCATCCACAGTGGAGCCTGCCTGAGGCCTCCGGAATGGAAATCAAATGCGGCTCCAACACCAATCATTAATGTAGTATCTAATTGATCGATATAGGAGGCCATAAAGCGCTCTTGCCCGGGCGTGCTTAATCCCACCCATATAATATCAGGCTTCAATTCATGGATGCTTTTAATGAATTCATCAGCCTCATTCACAGTAAGATCCCTAAACGGAGGAGCATATTTGCCTTTAATCAACAACCCTGGATAGCGGGCTAAAAGGTTTTTTTCCAGACTCTCAAGCACGTTGCTTGTCGTACCATAGAGATAATGCGTGCACTTAACATCGCGTAACTGATCCATTACAGTCAGCATTAAGTCCGGACCGTAAACTCGTGACATCTGATTAGGGCCATAGCTATAAGCACGCCCCATCCAGGTCAATGGCATTCCGTCCGGTGTCACCATGAACGCCTCGTTATGTATTTTCCGCAACTCCGGATCATGAAAGGACTCCATAATGCCATGAACACTGGTGACCGTGATATAGCCCCTCTTATTACAACTTACTGCGTTGCGAATCTCAGAAACTGCTTTATCGGGTGTTAATATGCTAACACCTACACCTAAGAGATTCATTTTTTCTGTCTCGTGCCGGACGGGCTTCTCTTTTGCTGGAAACTCAGCTGGATCTGCGTTAGACGAGATAAAGATACTCTCACATGCATCGACTACAGCATCCCACGAATAACGCTGCTGAGCGTAAGCTTTGGTAGCTTTACGTTGTTCTCGCACAACATTAGGATTTTCCCATAACTGCTTCATAACTGCAGATAGTTCCTGTTTACCACCCTCATAAGGCACTCCACAATCGCCTAAAACATGACGGGTAGCATTACAATTCTTGTAAATGATGCAGGAACCAAAACCCATCTGATCCATTAACACCAGCCTCGTAGCATTAATTGTAGACGGCAATACAAAAGCCAAGCAGCTCTGACTTAACTCGCGATAAGCATTCGTAAAACGAGCTCCAGTAAATATAACGTGCTCACGAACTGGTAGCGTAGCATTAATCAGCTTCTGATAATACTTGTGTTCGTATCCTTTTGAACCCACAACTACAAGCTGAGGTAATAGCCCACTCGTGCTTTGCTGATTCTCATCATAATATTGAACATATGCCTGGATAAGCTCTAGAGCTCCGTTTTCCGGAGTCAGGCGCCCCACAAACAAAAAATATTTTTGTTTCTTTATTTGCCACCGGTCGCATTCGCCCATATTAACCTGATTCTGCGTCTCAGCGATACCATAATAGAGAAATTTTGGCCGATATTGGTAATGCTTAACGTAGTGTTCCACAATTTCAGGATTATCTGCAATAACCGTGTCAGCCGTCGCAACAGCAATCCTTTCACTTTGTTTCAGCCATAGTCTTCCTGCCCATCCCCATTTGGCCCTACGATAGTCCGCTCCGTCTACATTAATAATTAGCTTCGTCTTACTAAACAGCCGAAAAATACGGACAAAAGGAGCGTTGCCTACTCCACATAAATAAATCGTATTATATGCACGCAAAAGAGCATCAATTAACGAAAGAATGGTATGAACCGGAGTATCTAGATTTTTTGTTCTGATGCTGGGGAACCACCGAATATTCATACCGCGGTAAAGGTCCGCTCTTTCATCATAACAATGATTGCGATTATATACGGTAACCTGATGCCCTTTCTTGGCCAATCTCCAGCCCAATTCCTCTACGACCGTCTCAAAGCCGGAATATCGTGCCGGAACGCCACGTGACCCGATAAAAGCGATATGTTGTGGCCTGCCGGGATCACGCACGTTGAATGAATCCGAAGGACTTGTAGATCGGGTCTGCCCTGCGGAAGAGTTCAATTTTGATTTTGCAACTTCTACTCCTGAGTGCTGCTTGCCGAAGCCCGCCGTCTCAAGAAACAAATACCACAAGAAAAGCGTATTATACTTAAAATACCGCCACCATAACCTTTTCGGCTCCTGCGCTAGTCGGTAGAGCCAGGTCAACCCGCTCTTCTGCACCCAGTGCGGAGCAAACGAACGATTTCCTGCCAGCAGTTCAAAAGCATCTCCTACTGCCAGAAAAACCCCATGTTCATGTCGATGGATATTCTGCGCAATCCAACGCTCCTGCCGCTCCCCACCTAAGGCTACCCAGATTAAATCAGCACAGGATTCACGAATCACTCGGGCATTCTCAATTTCATCTTCGTCACTCCAACGGCGAAATGGAGGACAATAGCTGCCAACAATATTTATTTGTGGGTTATACGCCTGCGAGATCTCAATCAATTTGTCCAGCGTAGACCGCTTACCTCCAAAGAAGAAGTGCCGAAGATTCGCAGGGGAATGCTCCAGCACATACTTCATAAAATAAGGGCCATAGACCCTGTCCTTGAGCCCAGCCTTACGCCGATTCAGATACCAGATCAACGGCATACCATCAGGCAGAACCAGATCGAAGCTCTGCATGATTGCACCGAAAGCCCTATCATACCGGGCATGAGAAATAATGTGTGTATTGGAAGCACAAACCGCAGCCACGCGGAACGTGGATGCCATCCGCTGGACTGCCTCCATGGCACTGGCGTATGTGGCACAAGCTACAGGGGTCCCAAGAATCTCAATATGTTTCAGCCGCTCCGGCATAACTCAGAGTACAACTGAAAACTGAATTTTTTTAAAAGAAATATTATTCTTTGCCGCTCAAGCTGCTTTCGCCACACTTTTATCAGAATTACAGTTCTAAACAGTTTTTACAATCCAAAGGCTTTAAAGCAAAATATCCTTCATGACCTTTCATGCTGTTTCACATTTTTTTATATGCTCTTAAACTTAGTTTTAAGAAGAGTAGGGCAGCTGAATCCATCAAATAACTTGAGTTAAACTTTTACCGTTTAGTGAATAGTGAATTTTAGCGTTATCATTCCGAGTTATAATCAGGGCCAATTTATTTCCGAAGCATTGGAAAGTGTTTTGAAAAATACAGCGCACTTGTCGGCTTTACCGGATACTGGTGAAAAGCATAAAAATACGATTCCTGTGGAAATCATTGTTGTCGACAACTGCTCCACAGATGGAACACGAGAAGTAGTGCACTCCGTAATCCAACAATTTGGCTCAGCTAACATCCATTTCATTTCCGAACCTGACCGTGGGCAAACCGAAGCCATCAACAAGGGCCTCGAAATCTCGACCGGTGAAATTCTCACTTATTTATGTGCAGATGATTTCTATGAATCCTATACGTTTACTGCTGTCCTTGCAGCATTCAATGAAGATCCGGATGCAGATGTTGTCTATGGCGATGGTCATTTTCTCGAGGGCGATTCCGGCTGGAGGAGATTAAAAAGAGCCGGACCATTTTCTATTGAGCGTCTCCGCAATAGAAATTTTGTGATCCAGCCCGCCACATTCTGGCGGCGCAGGGTATATGAGGAGTTCGGCCCTCTAGATGATTCACTGCATTACTGTATGGATAATGAATACTGGCTGCGTATTGCCGACCAAACCACCTGGTATTACTGTCATCAACCACTGGCGACCGCCCGTCTGCATTGCGATGCCAAAACATCATCTCAACTGGTAAATGCATGGAATGAAACTGCCTTTATGGCTGAGCGTTATGGAATCGGCACACGATACCAGTTCATTGCGATCCAAATGCGACTATATGGAGCATGGTGGTACGGATTCAAAAGAAGAATATTGCGACAACTCGGAAAAGTAAGAATGCTACTACTTAGATTTATCCCATAAAAGGCGATCATAGACGTGTAGTGTTCGAAGTGCACATTGCCGCCAGCTAAACTTAGATGCTCGACTAAGACCCCTCATGGAAAAAGACTTACGCAAATTTTCATCTTTAAGTAATCGCCATATGCCCGATGCTATTTCATCTACTGACTCCGGATCGACTAGTATTGCCGCATCACCAACGACTTCGGGGATTGAAGTAGTGTTCGATGCAACGACCGGACAACCGCAAGCCATGGCCTCCAGCGGCGGTAGACCGAAACCTTCGAATAGCGAAGGATATACCATAACACAGGCATTCTGATACCACTCAACCAATTCGTTCTGGCTAATATAACCGGTAAAACTCACACTATCTTCCAGCCGATGGCTGCGGATTACTTCAAAAATATCGCCCGTCATCCAAGCCTGCTGGCCCACAATGACCAATCGATGAGGAATTTTCTCTTGCCGCTTAAGCTGAACAAAAGCCTTCAACAAGCGAGCCACATTCTTGCGGGGGTGCAAATTACCAACATACAATATATAGGGATTCTGATCTCCCACAGCTGTCATTTTACCGGTATTCACGGCGACCTGAGAGATCGATTCAACATTTCGCCCTGCCCCCATCTTTCCAGCCAAGTCTGGATAGAGCGAAGATCTATCCTGTAACGAAATTCCAGACTGGAAACAGCTGTCGATACCGTTGTAAGTAACGGTTATCTTATCTTCGGGAAGTTTCCAGTGATCGATCATATTCTGCTTTGAATATTCCGAAACCGTCATGATCTGTGCGGCAGCTTTTGCAACCTGGCGAACCACACTGGCATAAAAAAGTCGCTCATGCCGAAGAAATCCCTCCGGAAAGCTGACAAAAGAAATATCGTGAATCATAACCACTTTAGGCGGATGCAGATCCCACCAACGGGTCCAGTACGTAGCATGGTATATATCTGCCTTGTGTGAACGGAGTTGCGAAGGAATCGTTAGGTAATTACGTGAAAAAAAATTTCCTTCAGGAATTTCGATCCAATCAAAGGCCTGTGATCGGGTATCTTTGTGTTTCTCCGTTGTTATGAGACTTATGTTTAGGTTCGAGTCTTTTATGTTTAATGCTTCAAATCCATCAAGCAGCCCTCGGATATACGTTTCGTTTCCAGTCTTACGACGCCCGAGACTGGTGCCATCGATTATGATCCGGTTTCTTGTGATAGTAGTCATTACTGAGACGCTTTGTAGCAAGTTTCAAAAAAAATTTTCACTAATCAATCTGGTATCATCAAATATTTCTAGCTGCTGTCATTAGACGAAACACAAAAGAAAATAAAACCATTTCCATATATGAATATTGATTATTTTACAGGCATCTATCAAACCAGATACATCAATTCAGAAACAAAATTTGCAACAGCGCAAAACATAAGATTTTAATTGCCCGATTACTTAAGCTAAAACATTTCGGTGAAACTAGTAGTCTTTGCTCATACGCCTCCACCCCATCACGGACAGTCTTATATGGTTCAAATGATGCTCACCGGCTTCGTTGCCGACCATCAAAAGCAAAATTCTGTTCAATGTTACCATGTTAATTGCAGATTATCTGATGATATTGCAAGCGTTGGCAACTATAGACCTAGAAAAATATTCAAGCTCCTACTTTACTGCATAAAAGCTGTCTGGTTTCGGTTTCGATATAAAGTAGAAACTTTATACTACGTGCCTGCACCGGCAAAAAAGTCAGCGATATTTAGAGACTGGATTGTTATGATGCTGGTTCGACCTTGGTTCAAAAAAACTATATTTCACTGGCATGCTTTAGGGCTAGGTCACTGGACTGAACAAAAAATTGAATATCCTATGAAGCATAATAGCTTTGATTTAAAGCCGCCTCAAATATTCGGTAAACTGGATTTTTTAGCTCGAATATTTACAGCCCGATTAATGGCAGAAGCTGATCTCAGCATAGTGCTAACTCAGTATAACCGGAATGATGCAGAATTACTCAAGCCTAAAAAGACATGTGTTATATGCAACGGCATTCCCGACCCATGCCCCGAATTCGAGACAACCATTCTTCATGAGCGCCAACAGCGCCTCCAACAACGAAGGCAAGCATTATATATAAACCCGATAAAAACACCAGAGGTAGTCTATTTTCGCTGTTTATTCTTAGCTCACTGCACAGAGCTAAAGGGCCTTTTCGATGCTCTCGAAGCAGTTGCTACTGCCAATAAGCGATTAGCAGACAAGAAATTGACAATGAGAATCTCACTTTCTGTCGCTGGCGAGTTTATATCGATCCAAGAACGCAAACGCTTTGATAAAGTAGCTCTTGCTATCAACAAACAACACCTGGCCGTAAGAGATCAAAAACTTGTAAAATATTACGGATTTGTTAGCGGGATTGAAAAAGATGCACTTCTGCGAAAAAACGATTGTTTAATTTTCCCGACTCGCTACCCAAATGAAGCTCAGCCCGTAACCATGATTGAAGCCATGGCCTACGGAATGCCAGTCGTTGCCTCGAATTGGAGAGGTATTGGAGAGACACTTCCCCATGAGGCTGCCACATCATTGGATTTTAGTAGTTCTCTGCTAGATACAGCACTATTAGAAGTCTTTTCTCAATTGCGCTATTCGTATAAAGAAAATCATTCCGTCGATTCTCACATAAAGCTACTGCAAAAAGCAATCCATGCACTGAACTAGAAGTTTTTACAATTTGTCAAAATTTTACGTAATTTCTGCTCAATTTCCAACTCCATTTCTAAGCGTTTTGCTTTGATGGTATTTTTTCTTTCCTGCTCTTGTAACAGAGCATCTTTGATTTGTTTTATTAGCCAGCCCGTATTCAATTTTTCAATCTGGCATACATGCTCCTGCATATCCAACATTTCAAATAGTCCGAAAAACTTAGGCTGATATGCAAGACCTACTGTTGGAATGTCACAAGTCAGAGCAAAAATACATGCATGCATCCTCGAGCCGATAAATAACCGGTTGCGCTGCATAGCCTCCAGATAAGCTGACAAATCAGCTCCTTTATCAATAATTTCCACTGGGATACCTTCGGCAGTAAATCGTTTTGCTAGCGGATTGACTACAGTCCGATCATCATCTCGGCCACGCAGTGAAACTTGAACAAAAAGACGCACAGACTCATTGGTAATGAAATGGAAATATTTACCAGCCTGAATAAGTGATTCGAGATAGGCTCTTCGGACTTGCTTATCAAAAGCCATTGCAAAGGAACCGTCGACTGCCGCAATTCCAATTCCTTCCCTAATTCCATTAAATCGGTATAGCTCTGGAAGACATTTTCTCATTGATAGAACAATATCCGGCACTAGCAGAAGTCCGTCTTTATCACGCTTCAAGCTTGCGGCAACCTTCATGCTGGCCGAATCTCGCACCATCACAAAGTCGAGTTTGTTAATAAGATATTTGACAGAACAGAAGTCGATAAATTTACTTATTGGGCCGATGGTCTGCGGAAAAAGTATTACAGGGATACCCTGCCGTTTAATCAAAATACCCTCAAGACAACTCACAATTAAGTTCCTGCTTGGCCATTTGGATTTTGAAGAATAGAGATAGCCTCCCCCACAGAGAAAGCACAAACTCATACTGCCAATTTTTCTGCTTTTAAGACTATGACCCAAAGCAGCCCGCAGAATGTCATAAAATAGAAGAAGCATGCGCCACCATTCATTTTTCCTGAAGTCATTGTAAATTAAGGGCTCACAAGAACGCCGCCCAAATACAGCCTGATTAAACTGCCAGTGGTGCGAGTAAATATAATATTCAATATCAGAACCCCAAAAACACTTTATCCAAGCCAATTGACATTGCACGATGGCCTGATCACCCAAATTTCTGGCATCATAAGCATTGTGAACGCCCACTTTCGCCTTGCTGAAAAGAACGGGTTCAGCTGTCATTATCTGATTAATCAACGAGTATTGAATACTCCATGAACTACCAAACAACAAGTCGATTTCTAGTTCCTGTCCACAACCCTGGAGACACTCTAAAAAGCTTGCTTTGTCATATTTCAAATCTGCCTGACATCGAACTAAGTGATATGGTTATCATTGATGATGGTTCCACAGATGGCACCTCCGAACTGCTCAAAAGACAGTTTCCTGAAGTAAAACGTATTGCAGGCAACGGCTCTCTTTTCTGGACTGGCAGCATGGTAGCAGGTATGAAAAGCGCTCTCGATGATCAGGTAGACTTTATTTTCTGGCTGAACCATGACTGCCAGCCTGTTAGCGGATCAGCAGACCTTCTGCGTAAAGCTTTAAAAGATCCTGCCGTAGGATGTGCAGGAGCTTGGTGTCGGATTAAGGGATATCCAGAATGGCCCGTAAATCCCGGAGTTTATAAAAATAAGGAAATAGGGCCTCTTAGTGCTGGCGAAATCCGCAAGGTTCATGGTGTAAATGGTAATTTTGTGGGCTTTAAGGCTGACGCTATTCGCAAGGTCGGATTCCCCAGCCCCAGGAAGTTTCCCCATTATGGAGATGGTCCATACACACTTCAAATGGGTCGCTCGGGCTACCACGTAGTCGTCGTAGCTAGTGCAAGAGCTAATTTGGAATACGAAATACTCAGAAGGCTCACACCTTTTTGGCGTGTGGCACTGAGCGAATTTCCAGTTTATTACTGGCTAAATTATTTTCTATTCAATATTAAAAGCAGGTTCCACTTTAAGACAGCCTACTTTGAAAGTAGGGTATATCGACCAGGCCTAATCGGACCAATTGCCTACCTCAAAAAAATGGGTTTCTTAATTGGAGAAGTGATTATCGGAACCGTTTTTAAAAGAATTTATGACCGTGCACAGATTATCGCTAAGTGCATAAATACTTATGCAAAAGAATATCCAATCAAAAAGCTTAAACTGGAAATCAGAGCAAAATCTGGTGAATGAACCAGACATAGCTAATACGCGTTTTATTTTACAGGAATGGGAGCCTGAAGAAATTTTCTATACTGGATTTCTTTATTTCAGGTATAAAAAAATAATCTGAACTCCTTGTTTTTTTAGTAATACCAAACGTTCAATAGGATGCTGTCACACAAAAAGATCGATGTTGTCTATGAGAGACAATGGAACCCATTAAACAACTTGATTGCTGCGCTGATATCAAGTGGTCATATGGGGAAACTCTATGGAGGATTTCCAAAATTTCGATATGCTGCATATGGAATCCCACCACAAATAATAAGAACTTTTCCTATTGCAGCACTCTACAATCATTTATTACAAAAAGTGGGGCTACCAAAGCAATTCCGCCTTAATGAACCAAGATGGATAGGTAAATGGGTCGCTCGCCAGAAAGGCTTAGCGCCTATTATCTGGGCCAATGGTACAGCATTTCGCTTTCTTTTTCCTAATTTAAAGGATCACCAAAGAATGCTTATTCTGGAGCGAGGATCGTCCCATCCGGAAGATGTATATTGGCTGCCACAACTTGCAAGAAAAGAAGCGGGATTGCCTTACAGCAATGAGCTACCTACTGCTATTATCGACGAAATTCAAAAAATCTCGCTTTGTGATTTCATCATTGCAGGCAGTCAGATGATTACTGAGTCCTATGTCAGCAGAGGATATCCTAAGGAGAGAATTTTTTCTGTTTCCTATGGCATTAATCCATCTGCCTATCCGCTTGTCCAGAGAAAAGTCAAAGACTCGAGCACTATTGTAATCGGTATAGCCGGGATTGTCGGATTCCGGAAAGGCTTCAACCGCATGCTTCGCATCGGTGAATGGGCTGCCGAACGAGGTTTCGATGTTGAATTACGATTTGCCGGGCCTTTATATGACCGGGAATGCCTAGGCCTACTGGCAACTTCACAAGCTAAATGTACTCTCTTAGGAACACTGAAAGGCGAAGATTTGATTGATTTTTATCATTCACTAGATGTCATTGCCCTCCCTTCTTATGAAGACGGCTTTGGTTTATCTGTTTTAGAAGGCATGTCGACCGGATTACCCGCAATTGTCAGCTCCAAGACTGGTGCCAAAGAAGCGATTAAGAACAGTGTTAATGGTGCTGTTCTATCTCAATTTTCATATCAGGAGTTCGATACCGTGCTTAAGCCTTGGTTGGAAAATCCGGAATCTCTAGCCACAATGGGACAAGAAGCAAGAAAGGCTGTAGAAGCACAGTTTACTCAGAAACATTATGAACAGCGCTTACAAACCGCTTTGAAGAAAATATTAGTACACCAAAGATCATGAAGAAATCTAGAAAGCTTAGAGTTTGTATGGCAGCACCCGACGCTAATGATGTAGCTGGTGCAGCACACCGGGATGACTCCCAAAAATCTCCTGTGCTTCATACGGCGATGCACAATCTGCTGGCTGGCCTCAAAGTCCGGGATGATATCGAAGTTGAGCTGGTGTATGGTCGCCAGCATCCTGCACCGGGAGAAAATCGATGGGAAGGATGTGTGCACTATATCCCTGTCTCATATAAACCATTTCCTATTCCCTTAATGGGCGGCCCCTATCTGGCCAGAACACTTGCAATCTTACGCCATATCAGCCGCACAAACCCTGATATTGTTCATGGTCAGGGAACGGAGCGAGAGAGTGGGCTTGTAGCAGCTTTATCCGGTAAACCCTCTGTTCTCTCTTTACATGGAAATTTTCGTGAAATTTCTAGAACGTTGAAATCACCCCCCTGGGATTACCACTGGCTTAATGCACGATTAGAATCTTTTACAGTAAAACATGTGCATGGGATCATCTGTATCTCCACCTATACTAAGCGACTCGTTTCCAAGCTTAACTCTAATCTCTGGACGCTCCCCAATGCGGTAAATGAATCTTTTTTTTCTACTTCAAATACTCCAGAAATTGGCAAAATCATTTGCATTGCCGGAATAGGCGAACGCAAAAATCAACTCAACTTCGTTGAGGCATACATCAAAACTTACCCTGACACATCACCATTTAGATTAGAATTTGTAGGACCTATAAATCCCGAACAGTCTTACGCCAAGCAATTTTTGGCTACTATCAAAAATCGACAAGACATAGCATACTTGGGTAGCTTCGGAGCTGACAATATTCCTGAAATTTTGCGATCCTCTGATATTCTATTGCTGCCCTCCATTGAAGATAACTGCCCCGTATGCATATTAGAAGCTATGGCCAGCGGGATTCCAGTGGTAGCCAGCGATGTTGGCGGCATTCCTGACTTGGTCATCCACGGTGAAACCGGTTACCTCGCCAATGCGAACCAACCACAAAAAATGATTCACTACATTAATAATATAATAGCTAATAGAAAATTACGAAAGCAGCTTTCTATCGCCTCGCAAAAAAGAGCTTTGAGCAAATTTTCCGCAGAAGCCATTGCGAATTCTCATGTCGAAATATATGAAGCCATCGTAAATCAATAACTCGTTAGCAACACACAGTTACAGCAAGTTTATATTTCGTATGCATACTCGTCAGGTTTGGTCACATAATTAAGCATCAAGGCCGTAAAGCTAAAAGAGACATATGGAAATCAATCCATCCTTTAACCCCACACTTTCTGTTATTATGCCTGTCTGGAATGGAGACAAATATCTGGCAAAAGCGGTAGACAGTATACTTAACCAGAGTTTACGGGATTTTGAGTTTTTAATTATCGATGATGGCAGTACGGACACCACACCGGCAATACTGACCCGCTATGCTGAAAAAGACTCCCGAATTCGTATCATTCAACTGAGCCACGACGGAATCGTCATTGCCTTGAACCGCGGAATTGAAGAGGCTCGATCCAAATGGATCGCACGTATGGATTGTGATGATATCGCTCACCCGGAACGTTTTCAGCAGCAGATGAAACAACTTGCTCAAAACAAGTCGGCTATCCTCTCTCACACTGCTGTGCGACAGATTGGAGACTCCCGGTATTTTACATCGCAGCAACGCATCCCGCGCAGTAAGGCCTTTTATGCCTTAAGGCTCTGTTACGGCCCACCCATAATCCACCCGACCGTCATTTTTTCAAAAGAAGCTTTTCATCTCGCTGGCGGATACCGAACAGGTGAGCGCCATGCCGAAGATTACTCACTATGGGGTCGGATGCTACCTTTGGGCGAATTCTCTTATGTTCATCGACCACTACTTGATTTTCGAGTTCACACAGCCTCCATCAGTAAACAAAAGGCAGGCGCACAAAGTGTATTAGCAGGTAAAATTGCTCGAAAACATTGCCAGGAATTTATGTCACTTTCCCACCAGGGCGCTGCACGCGCGCAGGTAGCTATTGGCAAGTCCAGGCTTGGAAGCAACCTCTCCGAGTGGTTCTGGTTTCTGGCTTGCTGCCTGCCTCGAATGCAATGGCAAAGCATTGAATTGTGGGCATGGGCAATTTTTCAAACGCTAAAGCGGATGAAATGAAATTCAGCTATATATAACTAACCCCTATAAGTTAACACATTACTTGACAAACAGAACGTTACCACCGACACGAAAAATCGCTTCAATTCTAGCACCAAACCCTAGCCCTCTGAGTTGATCTTTGATCTCGGGATACAGAGGTTGCCCATCATAAAGCTCGATTTGTGAAACTTCCAAGTGTATCGCCGACACGGCCTTTATCATATTCATCGCACCGCTGATAGCTTCTGATTCATAACCTTGCAGGTCGAGCCACATAAAATCCACTTGGGTCACCTCCGGCGCATGCTCCCTGAAAAAATCGTCTAAGGTAATCACCTCAACTTCAATTTCATTTTCCTGATGGAATGGTACAAAGTCATACTCCACTGTCGCCTGTTGGGGAGCAAGCAGTGAGGAGGACTGTGTACCTGTTGCTCCGGTCTGGCCCGAAACATAGAAATTCTTTTTTTCACTCAGGCTTCCAAGAGCAAAAGGAAATACCTTTATTTGACTCTCCCGACCTCTAAATCTGTTTTGCAGTTTCTGATATTGGGCAGGAACAGGCTCAAATGCGTAAATCGTGCTGTTCGGCCAAACACTACTCATTAATTCTGTATGAACTCCAGTATCAGCTCCTGCTTCGATAATAACCGGATTATCCGGCAGAAACTCGGAGATTTGCTGGAAGGAAATAGTATCGCCGTGGCGTAGGTAACGGATAGCCTGAAGGGGATGAGCCATCGCATACAGTAAATTAGAACCATTAACTCTCATATTTTATTAACAAAAACTGCTCAATACAGTATTCGTATAGCTTCAGAATATAATCATTCTATTCTTAGTATTCGTATATTTCATCTGCTTTCTACCATGATGTAACATTAGTAATCGGTGCCGGATTAGCTATTTCAGTCTGACTCTCTTCTTCGCGAATTAGAGTAGGAGCGAATTCCATCACAGTTTTATTGTTTTCCCGGAAAGATATTAGTATCAGCGCAGCTAGAAAAGTTAATCCGGGAAAGAAATTCCGCATATCACCATAAACTACAATAAAAGAAAAAGGCGCAACGAAAAACAACATAATAGCATAGGCTTGCAGAGGAGTTATAAACTCCGGCTTCAACTTATCGCGATTTCTATACACGATTTTCCAGACTGAAAAAATAAGCCACAAAGTTCCAATGATCCCAATAACACCTACCGAGTCATATATACTGATAGTTCCTTCATGGAACTGCTTTCGTTCAATGAATCCCTCATGCCCCAATTCATCAGAATTAATGATGGCATCCTTACTCATGGCAAAGCCATCGCCGAACCAGGGTGCACGCAGGCCATATTTAGGCCAGTAAATATCATGCATGGCCTGGCGGAAATCATCAGATCCCTCCACATTTTGAATGATCACCGGATCCCATTTACCCGGAAGAAATGACAGGCTTCGCTGCATCGAAAGAGGCAGCTTATAGATATCTCCATGCCCCATGAGCAGGATAACAAAAAAAAGCAGCGATCCCCCAACTAAAGGCAAAATAGACCAACGTATTCGCAAAAAACCTCCTACGATAGTAATCATTCCAAATGTGAATAACGTATTTCTAAAACCACTTCTTACACAGAGATAAAAAGCTAGAATAGAAAGAATAAGAACAAACCAGTATTTAGGTCGCCACCACTTTTGCACTGGGAAATACGACAGCAGTGCTGTTTGGATAGCAATACCCGCAGCTCCCAGTGCATTGATTCTACCAAGCTGAACTTCATTGCTATTTTGTATAAAGGCGGCAGTCGCTTCGTTAAATGCCTCCATATTAGCACGCCCTGTTATCCTATCGACCATAGGCGCAGTTGACGGAAAAAAAGTGCTGATTAAATTTGGCATGATACCCAGGGCGGCACAAATCGCAATGATGGCAGGAGTACGGCGAATTAGATCAGGCTGGTTTTTTGCACAGCTTAATATAATAATAAACGGCAACACTCCCAAAAGAACATTGACATTTGCCCGCCCCCCGTAAACGTTGGAACCTAAAACATGCATTCCGCCTCCTACGCGAAGAAAATGGTACAATACAATTCCGCATACAATGACTATCGGCGCCAGTATGCTGAATGAGCCGAACTCAATTTTTCTGCGATCCATCACTACAAAAGTGAGAATCATATAGCCCGTTGCTGCCAGGATACTCAATTCATGCAGGTTGAAAGGTATCGGTAGAAAACCCAACTGCCACCCGACGGCGGCGGCACCGGGTATGGAAATCCAAATTCTGTCTCTTAAGCCGAAAAAAAGCACACATCCCAATGTAAATCCAACCAGCGCCATAAAAGGCACGAAGTTACCATCCACCATATTAACTGCAAAAAACGGCGCTAAAACAAGACCTGCCAGCAACACTGCTACCAATACGACTTTTTCCAGATGATATTGCATGATTATCTAGTTCAAGTTTAAGCGCTCGCTCCAGGACTTATCCATGTTGCCGATCATACCCAAGGATCTGAGTTTGTCATCTGCAACTACAACAGGCGAATTCCAACCTCCATTATGAAATTCCTCTATATAGGGAACCCAATCAGAACCGCTGGTGATCAAAACCCCCAGCCCATGCTTTCGAAGCTCCGCAGATGCGGGATAGCGCTCCGGAGTACTACACGTCCAGAAGATCCCGCGCCCGCATACTGCTGCTTCCATACTAACCGTAGACCAGGAGGAGGCAACTGCATCACACCAGCCGAGATCTTCTTCCAGACCCGCTTCACTTACCTCTGCAAATTCAATTCCCGCTTCTGATATGTCCGCTTTAATCTGGTCCGTATTTTCTCTGGGATGGGCACGCAAGCGAACCTCGGCTCTGCCTTCGAGCTCAGTCATCAGGCGCAAATCATCCAGCCTTAACTCGCGGCTGTAATCCCCTTCTACTGGCTGGAAAAAAAAAGCAACTCGGGGAAGGCTCTGAATTTTTTCCCGCCGTGGCCTCACTTCTTTACGGATTTTCTCAAGCCGAGGATGTCCAACTGTCCAAATTCTTGTGGAAGGATCAACTCTTTTCCGAAACCATGATTCATCAATCTTTGAGAAGAGGACTAAATCAGTTGCCATCGTTTGTTGATAGAGGTCAAGCCGTTGGCCATGCATGAAATGGAAAACACGCTGCCCTGACCTTCTCCAGTGCCAAACAAGACCTTTCTGCCAAGGCAGTAATTCATATGTTAGTAGTAATGGCGCTGTCGGCTTATTTAATTTTTCACTCCAGTTGATTACATTTAAGCATTCATAAATCCTTGCAGCTAACCGCCCCTTTAATCGTATCCCCATATCACAGCCGTAACTCATTAAATATTTTTCTGCAATAGCGACTCCCTGCAAAGTGCTCTTTAATAAAGATATGGCAGTATCTACATCAGGGGCGTGCTCTGGAACTGAGAACACATCTGCTCCATCAACGAATTGCCCATGGCTAGTTACTTTTGAAAATGATATATCAGAAAATTCTCTAACTACTGGATCGAGAGTAGAGCGGTGTGCAGGAGTTGCAAGAAAGGCAAAAACCGGATTTTCCGTATGAATGATTGGTTGAAATGGAGTAGACTTAAATAAGCTTCGTATAACAACAAAAAACCACCATACTAACCATGATACCAAGCCAAATTGCTGCTTGAGATGTTTCGTATGCACTCTCCATACTATTTCGTGCCACACTGCATCCACACAAATTTGCAAAGGTGGATTATGTGGAATAAAACTTCTCCAGAAGAACCTGAAATTATCAAAATTACCTGGGCCTTGATCCACAATTAGAGAAATCAGAGAATGCACTCACAAAAAAGCCCCAATAACAGTCCGCTTCTTTTGGAGTCTAGGAATACTTTTTTAAGTTCTTGCTCATGCCCCTCAGTCAGGCGTTTGTATGGCTCTACCAGACCAAGAACTCGGCGTAGATGAAAAATTCGTGCAAAAGTCATTATAGGTGTTTCTTCGTATCTTTGATAAAATATGTCTATTTTATCAAATTTCAGACGCAATGCTTGTAAAAATTCATATTCACCGGGTTCATAAAGGTGGTGAGGATTGACCTTACTGGGAGCACCTGAACGCCTGTAAGGTATAGAAACATAGAACTTCCCACCTTTTTTTAGGACTCTTGCGACTTCATCTAAGGCCTTGCGATAATGAGGAAGATGCTCAATAACTTCTAGGCAGACGATTTCATCAAAGGAACTATCTGGAAATTTCATATTTTGTGCGTCCCCTTCCTTAATTAGCTTATCACTTCCGATTCGGATTTGTGCCTCTTTACAAGCAGCTTTATTATATTCTATTCCACGATAGAAAGAGACTTTTGGTTTGACCATATTACTGAAAACCCCAAGCCCTGCGCCCAGCTCAAGCATGCTCGATTTAGAATTTATCTTTTCAAGAACATGTTTGTATCTTTGCCAGTGAAGATAATTCTGAAAATGGTCAGTATTGATAAGGACGTCTATTCTTTCGTCGGCACCCGACTTGAATAATTTCATATTTCTTTCAGTTTTTTTCTCTGCACTAATTCAATCGGAAGGATGTCTTCAGTCTTGCGGCTCAAAGCCTTGCTGACATTACGTAAATCCCGCGCCAACCTCCTCATACCATCAGGCTCCAAACTTGCTGCATGATCAGTTCCCTTCCAAGTTCGGTCTAAAGTATAGTGACGCTCAAAAACCTCAGCTCCCAACGCAAGAGCAGCTATATCCGCAGCAATACCAAGATGGTGACCGGAGAAACCAATCTTTTTGACCCTTGATCCAAATTTTTCTTTAAGACGCGTAATTTCCAAGAGACAAATGTCTTCAAAAGCCACCGGATAACCAGATGTGCATGAAAAAACAACCAGGTCATCTGCTCTTCCATAACTCTCAAATTTACTCACAATTTTTTCTTCTTCTTCTTGCGTAGTCATTCCTACAGATAACTGGATTTCTCCACCATATTCACCGCAGAGATAATCAAGGATGTGAAAATTTAAATTTGTTGCTGAAGGAATCTTAATGAATTTTGGATCCAACGAGGTAATTTCTTTCGCTGACGTCATGTCCCAGACAGATGTGCTGTAAACAATTCCGCGTTCCTCACAATGTTCCTTGAGTTCTAAGTGCTGGTCTACTGTAAGCTCCAGAAATTCACGGTGAGCGCCATAAGTTTCTCCGTAAGAATTAGCAGGATTCGGGTGCGGCGCATTGTATTGATCCGAAGAGAGCAGTTCTTTAGGGTTTCTTTTTTGGAATTTAACGGCATCAGCACTGCAAAAAAATACAGCTTTATCAATCAATTCCTTTGCAATGGCCATGTCGCCTTTGTGATTACAGCCAATTTCAGCAATCAGAAATGGTTTCTTCATATCAAAATACACTAATATTTATCCATATCTTTGCGACAAAATTAAATCTGAAACCTCTCTTGCTGCACCATAACCACCTTGTTGCTCTGTAACAATTAGAGCGTGACGTTTTGTATCCGAGTGGGCATCAGCCACAGCCACAGGACAACCCGCAAGTCGCATGGCTTCGATATCATTCACATCATTGCCTACGTAAACAACCGACTTCAGATTGATGGCATGTTTTTTGACCCAAAGGTCTAGAAGTGGTGCTTTGTTTAAACTGCCATAAATGACTTCGACCTTCAGTTTTTTAGCTCTTATAGCAACTACGGGATTTTCCTCACTAGAAAGGATTAAAACTTTTATTCCAGATTCCAGAAGATGCCGAATTCCCATACCATCAGAACGAGAGCACATCACAGATTCACCACTATCTTGACATTGATATACTTTATTATCGGTCAAGACCCCATCGAAGTCAAATACCACCGCAGTGACATGCTTTGGCAACAGTGACCTTTTCATGTGCCTCAGTTGTTTGCGCAGCAGTATTTCGCCTATTTCCAAATCAAGAGGTTCATCAATTTCCCAGCTGCGCTCAGCAGACATTTCATAAAGCGCTGTCTTGCCAAAAAAGCGATGCCCAGCCTTAAGAAAACCAGGAATTCTCATAGCGTAAATCGCTCCATTTTCTGCAAACTGTTGTCTCATATTCTGTCGACGATGGCGCAATCGCTTATCATGGTTGATCCCTTCAGTATTGGATTTATTCTCTTGCCATAGAAATTGATGCGAAGCAGTAACAGACAGAATAGAATCTACATTTTGACTTATCAACTTCGTGACTAAACCATCAATATCTTCAGGTACCGTCAAAGGTGAAGTGCACTGTAAAAAAACTAGAATATCGTCATTCTGAAAAGAAGAAGTAATTTTAGTTTTCAGATGTTGATTTGTTAATTTTGAGCTCTGAAACTTAGCATCTGATATGCAGTATTCTGATTTTAATTCTGCGATTCTCAGTAACCCGTGAATGAGCGCAGCCTCCGAGCTAGCATCATCACTCGCAAGATCATCTGGTCGCCAAATGACTTCAGCGCCAGAGTCCTTGGCAACATGTCCGATCTCAGGATCATCGGTAGATACAAAGACAGAGTCCAGCTGCTTAGCCTTTAAGGCAGCCTGAATATTCCACCATAACAATGGCTTACCACAAATAATCTGAAGATTTTTGCACGGAATACCTTTAGAACCACCACGTGCCGGTATGATAGCAACACGCATACTATAATGTCTTTTTCTTCATGATTGCAACGAGAGAATCACCATGCAAACTCAGCTTGTCGAATTTTATCAGCACCTTGTATATAAAATGAGGAAAAATGTTTTTTACTATTTTAAAGATAGATAAGAATCGTACCACCGAGTAGTCAAAAGAAGCTTTCGAGTTGAAAAAGGCATCTGGAGTGTATTCTGATTTGATCGAGCAGACATCGTAGTGTTTTTCAGTCAGGATTCCTAATGACTGTGTTGAAAATACGTTGAGGTGTCTTGGGGGATCTAAATAAATCCATGAATGAGAAAGAGAGCTTAATAAAGCGAAAATGGAATAGGTAATCTCAGGGTTTAAAAAATAGTTTCTAATAAGATCCTTCCGAAAAAGAAACTCGTGACTCTGTGAATTTGGAGTTAATATACATAATTTACCGCTGGGCTTAAGCAGGGAATATACATCTTCTATGAGTTCGACAGGATTCACTAAATGCTCTATAACATGTGAGCACCAAACAAGATCAAATGTTCCTTGTATCTCTGGGGGAATCTGGGATTGGTGATAAAATGTGGTTTTGGGTGAAATTTTTTTTGCTACTAGCAATGCATCTTCATCGTAATCAGATCCATAAACATCAGCACCACTAAGTGAAAAAGCTAAGCAATCCAGGCCTACTCCACATCCGTAGTCAAAAATTCTAACTGGAAATTGAGCAGATTTCGGAATCAGCTTATTCAAAATTTGATTACCTCTAACAGCGATGTCAGCAATCTGTTCTTTGGAAAGATCCTCTGTAGGCATCCTCCACAAAAATCCCTTATAATAATGCTTAAGGTCATCATCTGTCGGGAATGGTTGAACGAAAGAATGACTACAATGACGACATCGATACAACATGAATTTACTTTTTTTAGACATTAGAGTAGGCATCGAGCCGCAAATAGGACAACTATATGACATGTTTATTTATCAACTATTTACAACTCATAAATTACAGTGCAACACAAAGTGCAGTCAAAAGTAAAAGCTTATTCATGCTTGATTAGCTTTTTCAAATCCAATCATATTTGAGTCAGCCGTCCAAACTGGACCATGATTTATGTTAGTCTGATCTGTCCAACTTTCGGGTTCAGGTTACAGGGTGAATTTATCTGCTAAGTATTGTCTCTAGACCATTTTTTTACTAAAGACTGAAGTAATAACAGTGCGCCCAACAAATTCATAACCTAGAGAAATCATGTAGGAAGAAATTTCAGAATTCTGCCAGTCTTTGGAATGGTCTTCTACAGTCAGAACTTGGGGCTTCCACCTACTCCAGTCATTGGATTCAAGAACAGAAAGATCACTGCCTTCGCAATCTACATTCAAGTAATCGATTCTTTTAATACCAAACTCTTCAAAAATGTCCTTTAAACGTCGCACTTCGACTTTTATAGACTTGCCCGTCGCCCGAATTCCCTCAGGAACAGCTGCTTCAAATTGCCTCAAACAGTTAAAGGCAGGTTTTTCATACAACATAAAATCCATTTCATCACTGGCACTATTTGAAACAGCACATTCGCAAATAACGTCTCGGGATCGGAATCTGTAAAAAAGGGGTGCTACAGCAGGATTTGGATCAACGATTAACCCCTTCCATCCCCGCTTGTATAAGTGATAAGTATTAGACAAATTCATAGGATGAAACGCACCTATATCAACATAAAAACCATCAGTAGACTTTAAAAGAAATTGGAGACAAACATCTTCACCAAACTGACTGAAGTATGCTTGGGAACTTGCTAATTCAGCAGAAGAAGTACCATATAGATAAGGAGTTAAAATCTTACGCAATGCTCTTTTTAACTTATTCATTACTTTGAGTGCACTTTTTTACATTAGTTTTTAACGGAAACTCTGCTTCGCTTGGAGCAGGAGAAATTAAATCACAATAATTTCGCCAAACAGGATTATTTCCCGGAAAATGGAGTAATTCGGCTTTATCAATATTCATACCCTCCTTGTTAACATCCAATAATGGAAACCCATCGCCTAGAGCCCAGTTGTCCAGATTAACTTTTAATTTTTTTGCAGCACATGTCATGAAAACGTCTTCTGCAAGACAATGCCAAGGAACTTTTCTAAGCTTTGATGCATGCAAAATTGTATCAAACACTGGATTTTTCCAAATACTTTGAATTACGCTTGCCCTGTAGGCAAAGAAAGCACCTGTAAAAAAAGAGCAATTTTCCCTGCGAATGAGCATTCCGCAGCCGCCTGCATTGCTGCTATTGATTCGATTGAATATTTTAGGGCTAATGAAAAAGGCATCTGAATCAGTTTTTGCTAGCCAGTCGTTTTGATTGATTTTTTCAGAAATTTCAAAAAGATCTTTTAACTGACGATAACATGCTTGCACCCCTATACCACCATACCGACGGTGGGATCCGATTTGTGCAGGATTTCCAGTGTAACTCTTTGCAGCCTTCAAAATATCTTCTGGCACAGAGGTTTTGTCATCAAATCTGATCCATATTTTTATAGGATGAGATCCAGCATAATTTTTAACAGACTGAATTGCCCAAGCACATTTCAACCAGTCGTGAACGCTTGTATAATAGACAATATTTAAAATAGGTTGCTTCTTTAAGTCAGCACATGAATAACTCTTGTCTTTTTTTCGAAGCGCGATTACATCGTGCCGGCCGCAGCCCAAGCGCGCGAGCCTAAGGATCGCAAGGTTGTCGCCGGGTGAAACGTACCGGCGCCCACTTCCATGTC
>JBCDJI010000016.1:0-88754 GCA_038748025.1 Verrucomicrobiota bacterium | reverse complement strand
TTTGAGCTGTGGGACCCGGCTGCCGGAGCTCTGGTTAACAGTCCCATGGGCAAGCTGTCCGATCAGCTGGTCATGTTGGCCGGCAACAACGAAGTCATCCTCAACCAGCAGCAGAAACCGGTCACCGATCTCATCAGCAACGCCGAGGGCTGGTCCAATATCAGCCTCACCGACATCAACTCTCACTCAGCCATCGTCGGCACCGCCGATTACGATCAGGCAGGAACCCCTGAAAAACGGGTGATCCTTTTAGTCCCATTTGAGATAGATAGCAGAGATCGGGCGGTCAAAGGCAGCTTTGAAATCCCCGAAGGATGGGATCAAGTCGACTTATCCTTCCGTAATAAAGACACCGGACAAGACCTCGGAACCTATGAGAATTTAGAACCCGGAGCCTCTACCGATGTCCATATCTACGACAGTGCCGACGACTTCTTCAGCGACTCGGAAATGCAGCAGAACGCCAACGGCACTTTGCCGGATAATGTGCTGAATCAAGACGTCGTTTTTGCCCGTGATCCTGATAACACCCGTAAACTCGAATTTTCTACCGTCTTTGACGAGTTGGGTGAAATTGAAGTAGTAATTACTTTCGGCTCGAACCAGACCCAAGCGATTGTCACTCACACACTGGAAGAAGACACCGAAATGTCCGAGTTCATCACCCGTATGGATCAGCGAGTTTCTTCTATCGAAGTTCCCGGTGGTGAAGAGATCCTCATTGACGAAGACGGCGATGGCACCCCGGATGGAGATGCCTCAGACATCCTGCAAGCCTTCCAGCCCGGAACTCTGACCACTTCTGGTGCACTGGTCGGCGAATATCATGAAGATGATCCAGCCAATCTGACCTTGCTCATTAACAATGACGACGACAACGGAGACAGTCTGGATGACAACAGTGATACTCTGGTAGACGCTACGGACAATGATATCGTTAAATTCCTGCTCAAGCGTCCCGTCAATCAGCCAAGCGACAGCGGAACGCTGACTTTGAGTGTTATTGGTGGCAGTAGCAACGTGCGGCTCTTTACCACAGATGGTCAAAACGAGCTAACCAACTATTCGGTTGATCTTGCTAGTCCTACGGGTGATCTGGCCGGACTTGCTAGTGGCAACGTGTCGATTTACGTCGAAGGACTGGCGCAGGCTAATGATGTCACCTTCATCTGGTCTTATACAGATGCCGGAGGCACGCCACAGGTCAGCGACGAAGTGCATCTCAATGTGGTTGATCCGTCACTCATCACCATGATGAATATGTTTGCTCCGGCCAACGGCGGGCTGCAATACGCCTATGGAAATCACCAGAGCATTCGCACCCGCAGCTATGAGCCGAACGGGGCAGTGACCTGGACCGAGATGGCATTGGCACCGGTGGGCGAAGCTCTCCCAATTGAAAACCGGGGCATGCTGGCTCGCATTTTCTGGGACAGCAGCTTTGCCAAACTTGAACGTGCGTTTATTGGAGGACTGGTCGACGGGTTCTGGATTACGTTGAAAAGTGAAAAAGATTTAGTAGTAGGAGTCTGGGAGTTCTTCCGGGATGATCCGATGGGCAGAACCGCAGCCATCTGGGGAGCGGTGAATGATGTCAGAAAAGAAATCGCAAAATTACCGGCGGACCAAATCCCGACGTTGCTCTCCACCATGGCACATAATATCACTAGCGATCTGTATACACAGGCTGAAGCCGCGTTGCCGTGGGAACCCTTTGATGACAGCCTTAGTCTCGATGTGATCGCTTATATGTGGGGCTTCACCGTGGGAAGTGTAGCCGAGTCGGTAGCAGTGAGTCTGGTCGGTGTGGGAATCATTACCAAGCCTGCTACTGTGGTTAAAGGCATCATCGCCTCTCTCAACGCAGGTCAGTATGCTCTGACCGTATTGGATGACATCCGAAAAGCTGTCGCTAAAATTACCCATCTGATGCTCCGGATGGCAAAGAACCAAGCGGAAGCAGCTCGTATTGGTGTTATTGGAAAATACCTAGGAAGAACCGACGCACCTAGCGGGATCAAAATGGTCGAAGTAATTCAGGATGCCTTCCTAGATAAACCACAGTTGGCTAGACGTTACTACGAAAAACTTGCAGGACATTGGCCGGATGTCACTGACGAGGCAAGGCTAGCCGCTCGCTATCAAAAAGCACAACACAGTCTAGCAAAAACAGTGGACTTGCTGGGTGATGACCTGACCGACAACGGATTGGAAGGGTTTGGGCTGACTCAGAAATATCTATTTAAGGAAAATGTGGACGAACTGGATCGTGCTGACGATCTGATCAAATCATTCGGTGATCTGGATACCCCAGCCAAGCGTCAGGCTTTCAACGAGACAATGGAGCAGGCGAAAACCACTTTGGATGCAGGAGATTTGCCGGCAAGCGGCCTCAAAGTATCAACCCAGATTAGCGATGTGTATTCGGAGGTCTACCATTACACGGATGACGGAATCTTAACCTTTTTGCAACAACAAGGTTCTTCGTGGTATTTGCCTCCCAAAGGTGGAAATCTTCCAACCTATCTTACAACAAAAAAATTTAACTCAGCTGCCGGAATAAATGATGAACTTCAGAAGGTTGGTAACAATAGATATAGAGTGGAGTACACTACTTCTGATATAAGTAGTGACTTGGATATACCAATAGCACAAAAGTTAGACTCCAATGGTAGTGCAAATGGGGTTTGGTCGCATGTAGAACCTTTGATTAAAGATAACGATCACCTAGGTGTAGGCGGTCCTCCTCAATTTACTACACGCTCTGGTGCTACAGTCCAAGTTTTCGATTTACTCAATAACACTTACGTAAATCCATAAGATGGATTCAAAATATATAAGAAAAATTTGCGAAGAACCTTTGCCCGTTAAAGCTTTTTATTGGGGTAGGAGTTCAAGGTCATTAGGCGATTATAATCTCCCTCAGAAGACAATAATTGAAATTAGTGATCCTACAAAACGTGGAACTGGTGAAGTTCGTTGTGATCTTAAGATATTGAATCCAAGTCAAGTTGAGCTGAATTTGAATGAAAGCACCAAACTAGACGATCCTGCTGTTTTGTTTACGGCTACATCGGAAGATATTGAAAAATTAACGAAGAACTACTGACCCCAATTGCGTCACGCAGGGAGTAGTGATTGACATCCAAGATGTTAAGCAAAAGGCTCAACTAGCCGAAGACAACAAATAGGTAGCTACATGTCAAAAGAGATATTGAAGGAAGAATTGCTCAAGGCTTTGGGTGATAAGCGCCATGACAAACAATTCATGCAGCAGCTAGATTACGAACTTAGCAGATTTAAAAGCTTGGGAGACGATGCTTCAGTAGTAGAGGCAACACTCTTAGGCTATATTATAGGCAGTGCAAAGTTAACACAGCTTTTGGGAGCTTTAGAGCAAAGCGATATGATTTTGCTCCATCGGCCCGGCAATACTAAATCGTCGCCGTTGTGTATTGATTGTGAGGATGGGAATGGATTTGTGGCTCTTTTTACATCGATAGATAAAGCAATTGAAGCTACAGAACATGACAAAAATTACAGCCGCCCTGGGCAGCTCTCAATGCGAGATGCTTTAGAGATTTTAATAGTAGACCTTCAAATACCAAATTTAGGGCTATGGGTTAATCCTTACGATGAGTTAATGACATTCAAGTTTACACCAAAGCAGGCAAAAGAATTTGCGCGTATAGTCTTAGAAAAACCTCCACCTCTTCCTTCCTAGTATAGGAATAAGCCATAACTGGTCATGAGAATATAACGATCAAACAAAATCCTACCATTCTTGCCCCACCCGAAATACCAATGTTCTACCCCATGAATGCTGCGTTGTCCCGATCTCTTTGAGCATCGGGATCACTTCAGCTGCTCGCCTAGACTTCGCACAACGGGTCGGTATGTGACGTCCGGCTTGTCCCTTTGACACCTCCTCTGAAAGAGGACTCCTCCACGTAGCCGGTCTAAAACATACCGCTGCATTGTGCGTTCAGGTCTCCCGTCCTAAGTGTAGGCGAACATAATTATTCCGCTTGCGACCATAATACCAAGAATCCATTTGTTGTTTTGGCCGGGATTTTCTCGACATTGGGGAGGATAAAGATCCGGCAACTTCTAGGCCACGCCAAGCTGGAAACCACCAGCATCTACACCGAAGTCAGTATTCAAAAGCTCCAGGAAATCCATGCCCGAACCCATCCTTCTTCTGGCTCGACGAATCAGCCTTCTTGAGTTAAATTCAAAGGCAATGAGCATTGCTGAAATCCTAGATGAATTGCCCAAACTTGATGTTGAAGAGCGTCATACACTCATGGATCGGCTCAACGAACTGGAAGCCGCAACCATCGAAGAAACGCCGGAACTATTGGCAGCTATCGACGAAGGCATCCGCTCTGCTGAAGAAGAAGGCTGTATTCCTTTAGAAACCGTTCGTCAGGAATTTGAGGATAAATGGACTACCAAGTAGCCCTGACACCCAAAGCCCAAGCGGATTTGGATGCCATCACCGAATACATTGCCCGAGACAATCCCATTGCAGCGGTCAACTTCGGACGACAACTGCTAGATCGTGCTCACTCGCTGGGGATCAACCCTGAAACCGGAGGCAAATTCCAGCACCGCAAAGGCATTCGTTACACTGTTCATTATCCTTACTTGGTTCTGTACCGGATCAACAAGACCGCACAACAAGTCGAAGTTTTGCGTTTCTGGCACGGCGCACAAAATCCGAAGAAATTACGGCTACGATAACGCTGGTCTTATCATCCCTTTGACCGCTAAATTCAGAGCATGGAATTCGCCCTGAATCCAACCTACGCCGAGCCAGAAAATTCACATCCGACCTCCCCGCATGAACCGGGACAGGCAAAAAAACGCGTCTGGGAAATTTTTTCGGAATCGGGCGAAATTTCGTCGGGCAATCGGCTTGCAAGCAAGTGCCTAAGGGCATGCCGCAGTCGGATGTGGTTTTGACTATCGGCGGTGCAGGTCGCCTAAACAAATATTTGCACAGGCCGGTCACATCGCAGGCTCGCCGCGTAACCGACAGTCGGCCTGGTGAGAGTTGGAATGCTGTATTTTGTTTTCACCTTATTGCTTTCCGGTGAGCTTGATATTGGTTTAGTAAATATCGTTTCCCTATCTATTTCTTTTCTAGACAACCGGAAAAGTTTATTGAAAGTAAATAAAATGTTTGCAGTAACAGAAGATACTATTCTCAAAGTCGATGATCTAAGCCAGCTTCTGGTGGTTTATGGCGTTATCGCAGGCCTTATTCTGGTTCGAATCGCTACGTTTACTGCCAATCGCTTCAGTCGGTCCGAGCTTGGTAAAGTTCCAATGTGTCATTGGCTCTGGCTTGGCATTTTCTTTTTTCTGGTAATCCAATCCTGGTGGGGATTGTTTCCGTGGTTCTCGCTGCCGGGCTTCAGCATCAACTTTTTCGGGTATAGCATTCTTATCATCACACCACTTCTTGTCTACCTGGCAACTGTTCTTATCACTCCGCATCACGATGAGGAATGGAAAATGCAGCATGAAGACTACTTCCATAGTAAGTTGACGCCTTTATACCTGTTATGTATTTCTGCTCTATTGTTAGAAAGTGCTGTTGCTGCATACGTCTATCAAGAGCCGGGGATCAGGGTGACTATAACAGATGCCGCCTTTTCACAGACCAATCTGGTTCGTTATGGCTGCGCAGTCATTTTAGGAATTTTTGTCATGATTCCGAAGGGTAAAAAATTTCATGAGTATCTGCCTTGCGTTTTATTGGCTGCTCTGATTCTGTTTGTTCTTCTTTTTCAAAATATATCTTTAGTGAAAATTGAACCCCCCTGTCTGGATAATATTCGGTAAACCTTGAGGCGATTATTCAGTGAGTATCACAGTTTATCATCAAACATGAGCATTCTGGGCTTGTCTGAATCGGGCGGCATGGCAGGTGAAGCCGGCGCCGAAGCTGACGAGCCACAGGTCTGCTGCCGGAGTTTCCGATTGCAGATGCTGCTCCAGGGCAAAGAGCACAGACGGGCTGCTCATGTTTCCGTAATCTCTGAGGACTGCTCTGCTTTCACCCAAAGGTCCGCTTCCGGTAGCGACTTCAACCGCGTTGAGCACATCGCGGCCCCCACCGTGGGAAATGATGCGAGCAGGTCGTGGCTGATGAGTTTGCTGATAGAGTTTCCTGACGGCCCGGCCCACGGTCTCCGGCACGCTGCGGTGAAGCTGATTTTTAAGAAATCCGTCCGCGTTGATAAACCGCAGGGAGTCCCGGGCTGCCGGCAGGTGCACACTTTGAAATCCACTGAGTGTGCCCAGACCGGCTTCAGCCCCGTGGCCTTGCCAGATGGATGCATGGGCACCATCACCAAACAGCGCCAGGCTGACCAGGACGCCCGGATCGTCATCCATGTAGAAGGCGGCGGAACAGATTTCGACCGCAATGCAGGCAGCGCGGTGATCCGGATGCTGCTTGAGATACCCGGCTGCAGCGTGCAGCAGCGGAATGGCGGCTCCACATCCCTGACCAACCAGATCAAACAGACAAACATCATCCCGCATGCCGCACATCTCGGCGATATAGCTGCCGGGACCGGGACACAGGTAGCCAGTGCAGGTGCAGACGAAGAGGGCATCAATCGTGTCAACATCGATGCCGCCGGACTGGAGGGCGCTTTGCAGGGCCCGGGCTCCCAGTGCCGGTGCTTCTTGCTCGAACACCTGGTTCAAGTCAGCGGGTGTGGCTTGCGCCAGTTGATGCATGTCATGCATCGCCAGATGACGTTGCCGGATGCCATTCTCATTGAGCAAAAACTGCCCCAGCAGTTTTTGTGAAGCAGGGCGCAGTGAATCGAGTGCGGATGAGTGCGTCAGGCGATCCCAGCACTGCTGTTGAGTCAGGACCACCTCGGGAACGGCGGAAGCGAGAGCAGACAGCTTCATGAAATGCGCAGGCGCGGTGCCTCTCCCCACAGCACCGGGGAGACACGGGGCGTAAGCGGACCGAGCAGTGCTCCGAACCATTTCCAGTATTGCGGCAATCGACCCCGTAACATCACGGGGTGAAGCAGGCAGGCCAGTTGGACCCGCAGCGAATGCCGAGTGCTCAGGGAACGCCGGATCTGCAGGACCGCCGTTTTCCAGTCGATTCCGCCCTGCACGTAGTCGAGCAGAGGAGCATGAGCTATCCAGGCGGCTTCGAAGGCCATCGACATGCCATGGCCGGTAAACGGGGGAATCTGCAGCATGGAATCACCAATACAGCATTTGGATTTGATAGGAGTCTGGTATCCGGGCTGGAAATGAAGTGTGCCGCAACGGGTGCCCGGAATAATTTCACAGGAATCCAGACGCCGGCGCAACGTATGCAGGGCGATCGCATCCAGGGCCGATTCAAAATTGCTGACGGAACGGCTGCTTTGCCAGGCGGTAGCCGGGAAGAGACCGCATAGATTGGTAATGCCATCTTCCACGGATGAGGCACCCACGTAACCACCACGGCCAAGGTGCATCTCCAGATGAGAGTCTGAGTTAAAGCCGCGGGCGTGTAATTTCAGTCCGATCCATTTGGGTTTGATTTTCTGACGGGTGTGAGACCGGCCAGTGGTATAGATCACTTTTTCATGCCGTTCATAATCACGCCAGCGATGCTGGATCAGGTTTCCCCCTGATTCACGAAAACGTCGGGCGAGCCGCGCATCCAGCCTGTAGCGTGAAATACCGTAGGCCGGTTGGTGCAGTCGGAAGCGATGAAATGTAGTTCCATCCTGAGCGTGCCATGTCGTCTGATCGTGCCGATGAGCATCGTCCAGTAAATCCGTGATACCCAGATCCGCAACTAAAGCGGGATTCAGGCCGGAGATAAATTCACCGCAGACCCGGTGATGGGGATACGGATGAGATTCAAACAATTCCACCTGGATGCCGTGGCGCGCCAGCAGGATTCCAAGGGCTAATCCGGATAGTCCGCCTCCAACAATACTGATGGGCTGTCGCGGATGATTGGTCATTTCCTGAAAGCTACCATACGCAAACTGCCTCGCCAGTCGTGCCATTCCCGGATCTGCCAGATTTTTTGAGACAGGCCGAGTAGGGCAGGCAGTTCGCCAGCCTGAAAACCGGCATTGATGCTGACGTGCAGATCGTGCTGTGTGACCGGATGGAGACCGGTCGATTCCGCAATCCGGCCCAGGGTGTGGGAGAATGAGCATCGGAACGGTTCGGTGAAGATCAGCACCCGGGCCTGCCGGGTGAGTTGTGGTGCCAATCGTTGCAGAGCGGTATCCGTGAAATGATGCAGGATGAGTGATGCCAGCATGATCTCGTATCCGACCAGTGACGCAGGATCAAACATATCCTGCTGTTTCCATTGCCATGAGGACGGCCAGTGCCGGGGACGCGGGGCCAGATCCAGTCCTGTGATTTCATTGGCAAGATGGCGTTCAGACAAGACGGAAGCCAACAGCCCGCCGCCGGAGCCGAGTTCAAGACAGCGATCTGCCGGCTGCAGGTGGTCCATCAGCTGATTTTTTAGAAAACGGTAATTCCCCATCATGAAATTGATACGTTGCAGATCTCTCCTGCTGGCGACTGCATCCGGGTGGTCGGGTGCCAGCTCATCCAGTATTTCAGGAATCACGTTTCGAAACTTCGGGGCGCGGTAGCGTTCTGGCGCGGCAGGAATCATCAAATACCCTCAAAAGTTGTTTTCACTGGTTAAAATATGTTGTAGCTTTTGGCGTGATGAAATTATTCAAATTAACGTTATCCCTGTGTGCTGTGATGGCATTAACACTGACTGCTCCACTGGCTTCAGCTCATTGTGGCTGTGAAAAGGACAAAGCCAAGAAAGAAGAAAAAACTGAAGAAAAGAAAGCATGCTGCGGTACTGAAGGTTGCTGCAAAGAAAAGAAGGAAGAGAAAAAAGAAGCCTAACTTGCTGACCTTTTTCAAAAAACCCGGAAGAGCGTTCTTCCGGGTTTTTTTGTGAGGGCTACTCCCTGAAAAGACGCCGATAACTGCCAGCATCCACCATGAATCATCCGATCCTGCACGAGATTTTAAGTCATCCGTTGATTGCACTTTTTCTGATCATCGGTCTGGGCCTGGCGCTGGGAAAGATTTCCATCCAGGGAATGAATCTGGGAAGTTCCGGCGTCCTGTTTCTGGCATTGATATTCGGCCATCTGGGGTATGTGATACCGGCAGGTGTCGGCACGTTCGGGTTGGTGCTTTTTGTCTATTGCGTGGGAATTGCCGCGGGCGGGAGATTTTTTGCAGCCATTCGCAGGGAAGGCAGTCGATTGGCGCTCTTAAGCGTCGTGATTGTGGGCAGCGGGGCCGCACTGGCCGTGCTGGCAGGACATCTGTTGAAGCTGCCCGGCGATCTGACGGCTGGGATTTTTGCCGGGGCATTGACCAGCACGCCTGCCCTGGCGGCAGCCAGTGAAGCACTGAAAACGAGCGAAGATTCAGCCCTGGTCATCGGCTATGGAATTGCTTATCCGTTCGGGGTCATTGGCGTGGTCTTATTTGTGCAGGCGCTGCCTCGGATTCTGAAACTGGACATGTCGCGCGGACGGGAAGATGAGCGGGAACGTGAAGAGCGGGTTCATACGGTTCTGGTTGAGGTGACCAATCCCAATCTCTTCGGCAAGAAGATCGATAATTCCGAGGTCAATCATTTCAATGCATGTCAGATTTCTAGAATTGTTCGCAGTGGAAATCTGACCCCGCTGGCGTACGACGACGTGTTTGAGGCGGGGCAGATACTGATGGTCGTGGGGCGGAAGCGTGAACTGGAGATGGCAATTGAGCTGATGGGTAAGCAGTCCGATCAGCGACTGCTGCGGGATGTGGAAAACGAGCTTAAAACGCTGCTGGTGACGGACAAGAGAGTTTCCGGTCTTTCATTGCGGGAGCTGCGCCCGCTCAAAAAGCATGGGGTGGTCATTACACGGATCCATCGTCTGGGACTCGAATTTGTGCCGAATGCAGACAGTATCGTTGAAATGAACGATATGCTGACGGTGGTTGGGGATCCGCAACGGCTTGCTGAATTTGCCACGTTGATCGGTCATCGTCCCAACGCTATTCATGAAACCGATCTGTTGTCATTGTCCATCGGACTGGCTGTGGGTATCCTGCTCGGGATCATTCCGCTGACATTGCCGGGAGGTGAACCGATCATGCTGGGACTGGCAGGCGGGCCACTGGTAGCCGGACTGATTCTGGGCAACTTTGGCCGCGTGGGGCGACTGGTCGGGCACATTCCGCGTCCGACCCGGATCCTGTTACAGGAATTCGGTTTGGTGCTTTTTCTGGCAGATGCCGGTGTCAAAGGTGGAGAAGCGCTGGTGGAGACCTTGCAGGCGCAGGGAGTCGGCTTGTTTCTGGCGGGAATTGCAGTCACGATTATTCCGCTGGCTCTGGGATACCTGGCAGCCGTCAAGTTGCTAAAGATTGAGCCGGTGCAAGCGCTGGGAGGCATCTGTGGCGGAATGACTTCCACCCCGGCGCTGGGGGCCATCACCTCGAAAACCGACTCACAGACTCCGGTCGTCAGTTACGCGACTGCCTATCCGGTAGCGCTGATTTTGCTGACGGTCGTGGCCAAAATGGTGGTTAAGCTCATGGGGTAAACCGTGGCCATAAAGATAAGCATGGTCCAGCGATCGCCGTTTGGAACGGGTGCATGGGCCTGCTCCACCACATTCGACCTGCTGCTGACGTTCAGATATGTTTGGAGTCGCCGTGATCTTTTTCTTTGTAGCCGGTTTCCTGACGCTGGTGGTTGACTTCGTTCTTTTTTAGATAAGCGTCAAAGACATCGTCTGCGGTCATCCCCAGCGTCTGGGCGAGGGAAATCAGAAAATGAAACAGGTCGATGACTTCAACGCGGGCATTTTGTTCATCGAAATCCTGATACTTAGCCCACCATTTCCAGGGCACCGAGTCGATGAGTTCCGCCATTTCCTGCGACATAGCGCGGGAGTAATTCAGCACCCACTTGGTTTTTTCTGCTTCGGAAATGTTTTCCAGATCGACGCCGATACGTCGGTTGAGTTCTGCCTGCAGGCGAAAGATTTCTTCGAGCTTATCCGGTTGATTCATGGTCAACGGTCTAGCAGTGGACTCCAGCTTTGAGTAGGAAAAAAATGGTCTGCTATCCAAAAGCAGTGTGTTACGCTAAGATCCGGTAAGAGGCAGTCGGACTGCTTTTTGAGCTGAAGTTGCCGATGCATGCGGGGTACTATCGTCCAGTAAGGAGTAAATCATGAGCAAACGAGGATTAAGAATGGCACATATCAGCCTGCATGGGCTGATTCGCGGAGATAATCTTGAGTTGGGAAGAGACGAGGACACCGGAGGTCAGACACGTTACGTGCTGGAGCTGGTGCAGTCGCTGGCAAAGAACTCGGATGTCGAGCGGGTGGATCTGATCACCCGTCAGGTTGTGGATGACAGCGTCTCGGATGATTATGCCCGGCTGGAAGAACCGTTGAGCGATAAAGCCCACATTATTCGAATTCCCTTTGGCCCCAGGAAGTATCTGCCCAAGACGAAGCTCTGGCCGTATATGGAAATGTTTGTAGATCAGTGTCTGAATTACTTCCAAAGAACACGCACAGCACCCGATATCATCCACGGACACTACGCAGATGCAGGGTATGGCGGAGCTCAGCTTTCACGTTTGCTGGGAGTGCCGTTTGTTTTTACCGGTCACTCGCTGGGGCGAATCAAGCGGGAACGATTGCTGGAATCCGGTGTGGCTGAAAAGGAAATTGAATCCCGTTACCAGATCAGTGCCCGGATTGAAGCGGAGGAAGTGGCACTGGAAACGTGTTCGCTGATCTGCACCAGCACCCGCCAGGAAGTTAAAAGCCAATATGAAGCTTACGAGCACTATGTGCCGGAGCGGATGGAAGTCATCCCGCCGGGGGTGGATCTGGAGGCATTCCGCCCGCCGCAAGACGATGACGAGCCCAGTAAACTGGAACTGGATATTGACGGCTTTCTGCATGAGCCCAACAAGCCGATGATTGTGGCAATGGCGCGACCGGATGAGCGCAAGAATCTCGAAATGCTGGTGGAAACCTACGGCAAATCACAGGAACTGCAGCGGGAAGCCAATCTGGTGCTCATCATGGGCAGTCGGGATGATGTGCGGAAATTGCCGCCGGGACAGAAGCGGGTGTTAAGTAATGTGCTGTTTCTGGTGGACGTGTATAACCTCTACGGCAAAGTGGCTTATCCCAAGGCACATGCATCCAGTGATGTGCCTTCCTTGTATCGGGCGATCACACGCCGGCGCGGAGTGTTTATCAACGCAGCGATGACAGAGCCTTTCGGGCTTACCCTGCTGGAAGCAGCGGCCAGCGGTGCTCCTATTGTGGCGACTAACAATGGCGGACCATCCGATATTATTGCCAACTGTCAGAACGGCCTGCTGGTAGATCCTTTTGACAGCAAGGATATTGAGCGAGCGCTGCTGAGAGCCATGATCGAACCTGAGAGCTGGAACGACTGGTCAAGAGCCGGCTTGCAGAATGTGCATGCTCACTATTCCTGGGAACATCATGTGGAGTGTTATTTGCGTAATATCCGGGAACTGCTCAAACATGAAGATAAGCCGGTCATGATGGCCCATACACGACAGACCCGCCGGCTGCCGGATCTGGACCGGCTCATCATTGCCGACATCGATAACACGCTGACGGGTGATGATGTGGCAATGCAGGAGTTTTTCGAGCTGATTACCAACGCGGCAGGAAATATCGGCTTCGGGATTGCAACGGGACGCCGGTACCGGGAAGTCAAGGAATTGATGGATGAGTTGAATATTCCCAAGCCGGAAGTGATGGTCACCTCGGTGGGCACGAAAATCTATTATGGTAAAGACACACTGGACCAGAGCTGGAATCAGCACATCAGCCACCGTTGGGAGCCGGACCGGATACGCTCCGTGCTGGGCGAGGTTGAGGGGTTGTTCATGCAGGAGGGCAGTGAGCAATCAACCTTTAAAATCAGTTATGATTACGATGCGGAAGTGGCTCCCAAGCCGGAAGGGATACGTCGAATTCTACGTGAAAATAAGCTGCGGGCGAAGGTGATTTCCTCCCTGGGAATGTATCTGGACATCATACCGTTCCGTGCAGGCAGCGGATTGAGTATCCGCCACATGGCCTATAAATGGGGGTTCCCCCTTGAGCACATACTCATTGCCGGTGATTCAGGCAATGATGAGGAGATGCTGTCCGGTAACACACTGGGGGTTGTGGTCGGAAACTACAGTGAAGAGCTGGAAAAACTGCGCAACTATCCCCGCGTTTATTTTGCACAGGCTTCGCATGCGGCTGGCATCATTGAAGGAATCAGTTACTACAACTTTCTGGAACACATCAGAATTCCTAACGACAAGGTAGAATAAAAACGGATGGCACCCCTTGATCTTTCCTATGAAGCGGAAAGGACACTGAAGCGGATTACTCCCAGAATTCTGGAAAAAATCCATACGGTGGCCGAATCCGGAGCTGCAGCCGAAGTGCTGGAGCAAACGATGGAGAATCGTCTCCAACAACATTGGCCGCGACTGTTCAGGCTGCTTCATCAGCTTTACGGAACCCATTACGACTTTTTTTACTATCTGGAGAATATTCTGCTAGCTGCAGTGGATTCATGGCTGGAGCGACCGGAGACTTTGAAGCAGCTGGACCGGCGTCGTGAAAATCATCCGGAGTGGTATCTGTCGGAACACATGGTAGGCGGTTCCTGCTACGTGGATCTATTCGGCAGCAGCCTCAATGACATTCGGGAAAAAATCCCCTACTTCAAGGATTTGGGGTTGACCTATCTGCACCTGATGCCGCTTTTTGCATCACGTGAGGGCCAGAATGATGGTGGTTATGCGATCAGTGATTACCGGCAGGTGGATCCCGATCTGGGGACAGTGGAGGATCTGCGTGCCCTGGCGAATGATCTGCGGGTGGCTGGAATCTCACTGGCCCTGGATTTTGTGTTTAATCACACATCCGATGAACATCGCTGGGCCGTGCGTGCACAGGAAGGAGATCGCGAACATTCGGACTACTATCATATTTATGAGGACAGGCAGATTCCTGATCAGTATGAGCAACATTTGCGCGAGATTTTTCCAACGGTTCGACGCGGGAATTTTACCTGGCATGAGGGCATGCACAGCTGGGTGTGGACGACGTTTAACAGTTACCAGTGGGATCTGAAATACTCCAATCCGGAGGTCTTTCGAGCTATGGTGACCGAAATGCTCTTTCTGGCCAATACCGGGGTAGAGATCTTACGCTTGGATGCGGTAGCCTTTATCTGGAAGCAGATGGGAACAAACTGTGAAAACCTGCCGGAAGCGCATCTGCTGATTCAGGCATTCAATGCAGTCTGCCGGATTGCTGCGCCCGGACTGGTTTTCAAGTCAGAAGCCATCGTTCATCCGGATGAAGTGGTCAAATATATCAGTCCGCAGGAGTGCCAGATTTCCTACAACCCCACACTGATGTCATTGCTGTGGGAAAGCCTGGCTACCCGCAATACCAAGTTGCTCAAGCAGTCGCTTAGTCATCGACACGGCTTGCCGGACGGGACCACGTGGGTCAACTATCTGCGCTGTCATGATGATATCGGGTGGTCGTTTGATGATGAGGACGCCTGGGCTGTCGGCATCAATCCGCAAGATCACCGTCAATTTCTCAATCAGTTCTACACGGGGAACTTCCCCGGTTCCTTTGCCTGTGGAGTGCCGTTTCAGCATAACGAAGATACGGGGGATATGCGAATCTCCGGCACGATGGCTTCCCTGGCTGGACTCGAGCAGGCAATCAAGAAAGGGGATAAGCTGGCCATCCAGTTTGCCATCCGAAGAATGCGGATGCTGTATGGTGTCTTGTGCAGTATTGGCGGGGTCCCCTTGATCTTTCTGGGCGAGGAGTGGGGAACGCTGAATGATTATGATTATCTGGATTCCGAAGAAAAGGCGAATGATAGCCGCTGGGTGCATCGTACCCGCATGAATTGGGAATATCTGGAAGAGGCCGGGGGCGAAGATCCGGTGCACCGGAAGGTGTTCAAGGTTGTGCAGGAGATCTTTCTGACGCGTCAGAAGCTGGCTGCATTTACCGGAAACACCACCAAACTACTGCACACGGGTAATGAGCATGTGCTCGGTTATTTGCGCTCGCATGATTCGAACCATGTGCTGGTTCTAGCAAACTTTTCTGAAGCATCGCAAATCGTGGATACCACCACCTTTTATGATGGGATACTGCCGCATTTCCTGAAAGATGTTTTCGGAGGTGAACTGATGTCGCTCTACGATCCATTAGAGGTGTCGCCTTACGACTTCAAATGGCTCAAGAATGAGGACTGATCTTTCTGATATTTCTATTGTGATGCGGAGTAGAATCAGCATCTTAGTATCTCTCAACAACCAAAGATGCTCATGTCTGATACAAAACCGCTGGTTTTAGTCCTTTGCACTGGAAATTCATGCCGCAGCCATATGGCAGAAGGGATTCTCCGACGTGAACTGGACGGGATTTACCATGTGGCCAGCGCAGGATCTCATCCGGCCGGTTATGTGCATCCGTTGGCAATCGAAGTCATGTCGGAGATAGGCATTGATCTTTCCAGCCACCATTCCAAGCATCTGGACGAATTCAAAGAGCAGGACGTGCAAACGGTTGTGACGGTGTGCGGCAACGCTGAAGAGGCCTGTCCGGTTTTTCCCGGACAGGTTAATCGTTATCACTGGGGATTTGAAGATCCGGCCAAAGCAGCAGGCACGGAAGAGGAAAAGCAGCTAGTGTTTCGACGGGTGCGTGACGAGATCGCGCAGGTTTTTGGTGCTTATGCCGCAGGATTACGGGAAAAAATGCAATAATCCGATTGATTTAATCTCTTATTTCCATTCACTGAATGCTGCTTATGGAGAACGTTGTTATTATTGGATCAGGATGTGCCGGCTGGACTGCAGCGGTTTATGCGGCAAGAGCGAATTTAGAACCATTGTTGGTCACCGGCGTGCAGCCGGGTGGCTTGTTGACCACCACCACCATAGTCGAGAATTTCCCCGGTTTCAGCCAAGGCATTGACGGCAATGAGCTCATGCTGGAGATGCAGCAGCAGGCCACACGTTTTGGGGCAAACGTTCAATATATGAGCACGGTTGAGGAAGTGGATGTGTCCTCAAAACCGATTCAGCTCAAAGTTGACGGCAAAGAAATCCACACCCGGACTCTCATTATCGCCACGGGTGCCGGACATAAGCATCTGGAGATTCCCGGCGAGAAGGAACTCGAGAATCGCGGTGTTACCTATTGTGCCACCTGCGATGGAGCGCTACCTCTTTTCCGGGATAAGCCATTGGTCGTGGTCGGTGGAGGTGATTCTGCCTGTGAAGAAGCTATGTATTTGACCCGATTCGGATCGGTGGTCTATTTGGTGCATCGGCGGGACGAATTGCGAGCGTCTAAAATCATGGCGGAGCGCACGCTGGCTCATGAGAAGATCCAACCGGTCTGGGATACGGTGGTCGAGGAAATCACCGGAGAAGAGGAGGTCCGTGGTGTTCGACTCAAACATACCAGGACCGGGGAAACCAGCACGTTGGATTGTGCAGGCGTTTTTGTGGCGATCGGGCATGTTCCCAATACCACGATCTTCCAGGGGCAGATTGATATGGATGAAGCCGGATATATTGACATCAAGCGCGGCAGCAGTACCAACGTGGAAGGTGTTTATGTGGCTGGCGACTGTGCGGACTCCGTCTACCGTCAGGCGATAACTGCTGCTGGAATGGGATGTAAGGCAGCTATTGATGCGGAGCGATATCTGGCATCACTGGATGATTGAAGCAAACCAATCTGTGCGAGATGGAACTGGATCAATTCAGTTTTTTCAGCATCGCTTCCGCTTCGCTCATAAAGGCGGAAGCACTGGTGCTGACAATGAGGTCTGCCAGAATCTGACGTGCCGCTTCCGGTTGCCCTAAAGCCTGGTAGGTGCGTGCCAGCCCGATATGAGCTGGAGCCGAAAAAGGATGCTTTTCCGCTGAGGCAATGATCTGATGATAGGCATCCAGTGCGGCATCGTATTTCTGTTGCACTTCCAGTGCCCGGGCCAGCCCGAGTTCCGCGGTAGGAGCCAGTGGGCTTTTCTTATGATACTGCAGAAAGGTGTTAAAGGCATTTTCCACACCCTCCCAGTTGTCCGCATCTTTATGCGCTTCTGCCAGTTTGAGCTGGGCAAATCCACCTGCGGAGGTGTTGGCAAATTCTTCTGCTACTGAAGTCCAGCCTTCGATATTTTCTGCCTGCTGCAGTGCGGTCTGGGCATTGGTTTCATGGTTTTGTTTCGAAATCCACCAGCCAATACCGCCGAGAACCGCGATGACGATCACCACAGCGCCCATCAGAATCTGATATTTATAGCTTTCAAACAGTTCCTCCGGATCTGTCACGATTCTGGGCTCATCAAAAGGGTTGTTCTGCGGTATCGGCTTTTCGTCCATAAAAATGAGATCATGTTCAAGCGAAGAGCTGCTGGCAAGGGCAAATACAGTCTGAGCTTGTCATCCCGCAGGACTCGCAACATTTTAGGGCATGACACGTACTCAATTCCTGGTCCTGATGGGTGCTGCTGTTGTTCTGATTTTGCTGCTCCTGGTGAAAGTGCTGTTGATCCGGAACACGCATGAACTGAGCATTGAACTGGCCCAGTCCCAGCAGGAAATCATGCAGGGACAGGCCGCCAGACCGCTGCTGAATGGAATCACGAACCGCTTGATGCGCGGCACAGCCACAGAACCGGATCTGGCGGATTTATTACGTCAATATGATCTTTATCCGACCGGGAGTCGCCATGAGTAATCGGGAAAAGACTTATTCATCGTTCTATCCGCTACTGCTGGTATTGATGGCTTTGATTCTGGTTAATGCTTTGGATGTGTATGGAACTTTGCAGCAGCGCAGTATTATCCGGGTGCAAGTGGAGCAGGCGCGTCTGCTGGAGGAAAACGCACGCTACACCCGGCAGACACTGGTAGCTCTTTCGCGGGAATTGTTGGCTCTCGCACCTTATAGTCCAACAGCCCGGAGTATCGTGGAGGCTTATAATATCCGTCCGGCAGATCCTTCTCCCAAGCGTGCTCCTTAAGGCGCCTTCACGCTGCCTTCACCCGGGAAATACCGGTAAGAGTTACCCCGATGTTGGGCTGAAGGTTGATCAGGAAAACCTCAACCGCTTTCGAATACATCTGGGTGTATGGATCGATCAATGATGTGATCTCGCCAGGACGCTTCAGAAACTGTAAACGGCCTGTATCGCCACGGTATGGGCCAGGTCTTCACCGCCTGTGGTGACGTCGTTTCCCCAGTCCGCGCGATATTCGGCACGCACCAGGATGTCTTCGATTAAATCAAAGCCCAGGGTACCGGTGCAACCATAGAGATCGTCAGCACCGCCCGTTCCGGTCAATCCGGTGATTTGACCATCATTGTTATGGGTATATTCAAAGCGACCTGCGGTGTGGAATATTTTATTCCATTGGTACTTTGCATAACAGGAAGTGGTGAACAGGGCACTGGAGTTATTAGTGGAATAGTTTTCGCCCAGCCACAGCGAGGCATTGTAGCCGAGGAAAAGTTTCTTATCAAAAGCGTGCGGTGACCATTTGCCCGTCCAGTTCAGGCCGAGCAAGTGTTCGTTCTGGGATTGTCCTGCACCGACACCGGCATCTCCCCATGGAGCCCAGTGAAATGCCATTTGAGCTTCCGCATTACCTGCGGTATTGCCGAATGCCATGGCACCGGTGAGGGCATAACCTTCTTCCTCGCTGTCAATGCCTGCATTGGTCCATGCGCCGGATCCGTTAATGACACCACCAGCAATACTCAGCTGCTCGGCAAGCGCGTAACTGGCCAGGACGCCATTGCCGGGACCCGGGTCGACGGATGCGTTAAATCCTTGAGTAATATTGATGTTATCGGGCCGCTCATCCGCTTCGAAACCAAGCAGGGAGTTGAAACGACCTGTGATTATGTTGATACCGTCACCATAAGGCAGGTTGATTTCGATATAAGCCTGCTGCACATACAAAGCATCCCCACTACCCGCTGCACCAAACCCGCTGAACCCCTGGGCATCCTCCCCCAGCATGAGATCCACGCGGAATCCGGCTTCCAGCTGGTCTGCATTTCCGGCCAGTGGTTTTTCCAGCAACACTTTTACCGCGTTTACATTGAAATCCCCTTGGCGACCACCGTCGGCTGCGTATCCCTGGGTATTCGGCGTAGCAGAAGTGAAGTTATAGAGATATCCCACATCAACATATCCACTGAGCCGGATGCCCGGATTGGCAGTTTCCAGGGAATGGACGGTTTCCACCACCTGTTCCAGATCTTTTGTGCCCGGTGCAGGTGGTCCAGCATCTGCGAGAGCAGATCCTGTCAGGATGGAGCTGGCAGTGTAAAAAATACCGAAAACGGTCAACAGGGACAACGGGTGATACATACCAATAAGGTTATAAGGGGGTGGAATTAGAAAGCAATAATAAAGTTAGCTTCTGCTAACTTTATGCGTGTTTGACGATGATCCGTTCTATTCGTTTTACCCTCACGTGTAATGGTGTATGGGTATGGACGTGCAAAAAGTGATCGAAGTCAAGGATCTCGAAAAAACATTTTCCGGACATGCGGCAATTGCCGGCGTTTCTTTTGATGTCAACCGGTCGGAAATATTCGGTTTACTGGGAGCCAATGGAGCAGGTAAAACAACCGCGATCTCCATCCTGCTGGGTCTGGTAACCCCGAATGAGGGTTCAACCGTGAAAATTTTCGGGCATGATCTGGAGCCAAATCGTATTGCTATCCTGCAACGATGCAATTTTATGTCTGCGTATGCCAGCCTGCCCGCCAATCTGAGTGTCATGGAGAATCTGAAAGTGTTCGGCCGCTTGTACCGGGTCAAACGGCTTTCGCAACGGATTACGGAGTTGGCCGAGTTACTGGAAATTCAGCCTCTGCTGAAGCGTATCACGGGAGAACTGTCCTCGGGACAGGCAACTCGAGTCGGACTGGCAAAAGCGCTACTGAATGAACCTGAGCTGCTGTTATTGGACGAGCCTACTGCCAGTCTGGATCCGGATATTGCAGACCGTGTCCGCAAGATACTGAAACGGATTCAGCAGGAACGGCAATTGAGCATTGTCTATACTTCACACAATATGCGGGATGTTGAGGAATTGTGTGACCGGATCATTTTTATGCGTGAGGGAAAAATTCTTTCGCAGGGTTCCCCGCAGCAGGTTATTGATGAATTTGGCGAGGACAGCCTGGAGGAGGTCTTTATCCGGGTATCACGAGAAGGGGCATCGGTCTAGGGAATCCATCACATGCATGAATCCGTCTCACGTTCTGCCGCATTCCATCCCGCCGGCTTTTTTGATGTGACCAAGGTATGGGCGCTGCTGTTGCGTTACAACTACCTCTATCGTCGCAGCCCGCCACGGCTGCTGGAAATCATCTTCTGGCCGGTGATGGATCTGCTGGTATGGGGGTTTCTGACAACCTACCTCAAACAGGGAGCGGTTGATGTGCCGGGAGCCGTGACGTTCCTGATCGGCGGTATGATCCTGTGGGATGTGCTTTACCGTTCGCAGCAGGGGGTATCGCTCTCCTTCATGGAGGATATGTGGTCACACAACCTGATTAACATTTTTGCCGCACCGGTGCGGGTTCGTGAGTTTCTGGTGGCGACCTACGGAGTGGGATTTATCAAGGTATTTTTAGTGACGGTGGTGCTGGGGTTCATGTCGCTGTGGTTTTATGATTTTGCACTGTTTTCGCTGGGGGCGAGTTTACTGCCGCTATTTGTTAATTTGCTGATTCTGGGTTGGTCGATGGGGATGTTGACGACCGGGCTGATCCTGCGCTTTGGGCATGCAGCGCAGGCCCTGGCGTGGGGCGTGCCGTTTCTGATTCAGCCGCTCTCGGCCGTATTCTATCCCGTGTCCGTGCTGCCTGCCTGGCTGCAACCCGTGGCCTGGTGCCTGCCTTCAACGCATGTCTTTGAGGGGATGCGCGCGGTAATGAACGGTGGCGGTTTTCCCACCTCTTCCCTGCTGTGGGCCACCGGACTGAATGTCATCTATGTGATTGTAGCGGCCAGCGTCTTTGCGGGTATCTTCCATGCTGCCCGTGAGAAAGGTTTACTGAACAAAATCGGCACGCGCTAAACGCTGGAGCGCTGGAGTTAACGGAAGCGTTGACGATAGGCCTGTGGGGTGCACTTGTATTGTTGGCGGAACAGGTGACTGAAGTGACTCAGAGACTGGTAACCGCTCTCGAGTGCCACTTCGGTGATACTGAGATGATTCTCTGACAGGTGTCGACGTGCCGTTTCCAGACGTATTTTTCTTAAATACTGTGACAGTGTGATCCCCTCGTGTTCAGTGAACGTGCGGCTCAAGTGGCTTGGGGTGCAACCGGTCCTGGATGAAAGTTCTGTCAACGAGAGTGGAACGGTCAGATGGTTCTGGAGATAACGTTTAACCCATTCGATGCGTTGCAAGCGGTGGGGCTGTGTATTTTCTGTAACAGCCACGCGTTCGGAAGCATTCCGATCCATCGCACGACCCAGAATCTGGTGCGCCAGTGCAGGAAGATGAACTTTTGACTGGGAGCCGTTGAAGGACCGGCAGACGTTGACCAGTTCGCGGGTGGCAGCATTCCATGGAAACTCCTGCGGCTCGATCAACAGGTTCATCTGCTCCTGTGTCAGCGGCCCCATCACCATTTCAAGCCAGGCCCTTGAAAACAGCACAGAGATATATTCATGTCTGCCCGGCAGCTGCCGTAATTTCAGTTTTTGCGGGCTGAAACTGGTAAACTGAAAATTTTTCTCCGGAGAAATAACCCGGGACTGGGATCCCCCGTGAATCAGTGCAACCCCTTCTATGTTGATATAAATCGCCAGCCAGTCGGTTGCCGCATGGAGCTGATACTCCATATTCTGCGAACTCATAAACTGATAATGGATCATCTCAAAGCCGAACTTTTCCAGCTGACCACAGAGCAATTTGCCCTCCACGGACGGAATCTTTTTTGTATCGGAGAGGTGCATTGCAGATCGGTTTCTGATTTATGAGACGTAGTCTCATAAATATCTATTAAATGAACAAAATATCAATATCACGATAATAAATATCATGATTACGAAAGACAAGCGCGTTTAGATGCGTTCATCATGAAGCTCCATGAATCAGGAAGAATCATCATATCCGATGCGGGCTCAGTCGGATGCTTTTGAAAGCCCGATTGCCAAAGGGTTGGATCGATTAGTAGATTTTAAGCCTCAGGATGATGGAAATGGCCGTTATTATGTGCGACTGGATATCAGCTGGGCGGAATTTTTTTACCGGATGGAAGAAATCGGCAACTGCCTGATCTGTTCAACCAATGGATGGGCACGTTTCAGGCGGCATCAGTCCTTTTCCGGCTGGAAGCGGATACCGAATGAGAATGTCTGGATTCAGCTGGAAACCGGCACGGAGCTCAACATGGATCAGATCGGATCTGTTATTGTAGTGGAACAGGATAGTGGTAATGAAATGATGCTGACGATCCAGCTCATCCATAAGAATGGTCATGGACACCTCAAAATTATTCTTTCCTCTGAATCCAGTTTACCTGCCTATTATGATCTGGTGCGCAGTGCAGCGGTAAGCGGACCGGTTCCGGAAGCCATGAAACCCTCCTGCTATGACGAGCCCGCCGCAGTGCCCGCGCTGAAAGACCTGCAAGCACTCTGGCCGGGTGCCTGTCACAGTATGCCTGCCGAAACCTATCCCGGCTGCGGATCACTGGCTCGCTGGGTCGTGCTCAAAAATCTGGATCATCATTACGCGGAACGTTTTGAGCATTCCTGTTTTGAGCCGCTGATGAAGCAGTGGATCAAGTATCAATGCGGGATCCGGCTGACGTTGTTCCACTCGGATCATCAGATTAATGAATCTTTCCAGCCCACCAATCAGTGTTGTTGTGCCGCTTTCTGGCATATCTATGGGAAACAATGGCAGTGCCATTTCCCCAAGTCGCCGGATCTCGGTTTTATGCTGGTACATGCCCGGCAGGATGATCCGGAGGAGACCTGGATTGAGATTTACCATGAACCCACGCGCCGGTTACTGGCGTGGATCCGTCCGGAAAGTGATCCAATTGACAGGATGCACTGGAAAAAATCTATAAAGTTGATACAGTCTAAATTGAATCAAACCTAAATAAGAAAGGATAAACATATGAACGAAAGTGTAACTGTTCTCTACGCGTCTCAGATGGGAGCGGCTAAGGAATTGGCCGGCCGCGCTGCAGATGACCTTACAGCTGCCGGAGTGGAAAGTTTTGATGTGGATCTCGGTGAGTATGAAGTAGATCAACTGGCGGAAGAAAAGAATGTGCTGGTGATTGCCAGCACCTGGGGTGAGGGTGAACCGCCCGATGATGCAGAAGAATTTTATGAAGCCTTCAAGGAGGCGGAAGGACTCGATCTGAGTCATATTCATTTTGCAGTCATGGCGCTGGGCGATTCCTCCTACGAGCATTTCTGCGGTTTTGGTAAACAGCTGGATGAGTTGTTTGCCGGTTACGGTGCCACGCGTCTTAAGCCCTGTGTCGAATGTGACCTGGACGAGCAGGAAAGGTATCCGGACTGGATCAAGGAAATGGGTGAATTGTTCAAAGCCCGTCTCAGTGGAGCGGATTCGGTAGCTACTTCCTGACTGGTGGATTCTCAGGCCGGCTTGTGTTGCAACAGGCCGCGGTATACCATGGCTATAAGAAAAGCGTTGAACGATGAGTGACGACAGGGTGATTGAAGCTTCCAAAGCCAGCTACCATGCCATCATGGAGGGCTTTTTAAGTGTGCACTTGGGGACAGTGAATGCCGCAGGTGTGCCGGAGGCAAGTTACACACCGGCAATTGTGGACGAAGAGCGCGTATTTTATGTCTACGTCAGTGAAATGTCGGCGCATACGGGCAATATGCTGAAGCAGAAAGTTGCTTCCGTGCTGGTGATTGAAGACGAGCAGACGTCCAAACAGATCTTTGCCCGGCACCGAGCCAGCTTTGATTGCCAGGTCACAGAAATCGAGCGCGACACGGATCGGTGGAATCAGCTCTCAAGCCGGTTTATCGAGAAATTCGGAACTATGTTCGAGCATCTGATGGCAATGGGGGACTTTCATATGCTGGCACTCAAGCCGTCCAAGGGACGTCTGGTCGTCGGTTTTGGCAGAGCCTTTGATATTACCGGTGATAAAATGGACCAGCTGGAACACATCAAAGGCAACGGCGGGCATGGCCATCGTCCGGTGAAGGGCCATCGCAAGTCCACAGCTGGCGGCGGAGCCGCATTTTCGGAAGAGAAGGTGCGGGGGATGATCGAACACATGAATGATGACCATTCCGATTCGGTGCTGCTCTACGCGCAACACTTTTCCGGCAAAAGCGAGGCACAATCCGCAATCCTGAAAGGAATGACTGCGGAACGGATGACGATTGAACTCGACAACGGGGAATCAGTGGAGATCGAATTTCCACATATTCTGCAGGATTCGCATGATGCTCACATGACGATGATTAAAATGTCCCAGCAGGCTCGTCAGGCCGTAGGTTGATGCGGTGATTGCATGTCCATCACTTCACATTAAGCCGTGCTTTGTGAACAATCATGCATGAACTTTCAGAGGCCAGACAGCGACCGCTCTGGTAGCTTTTGAAAAAACAAGAACGGTGTTCTCAAAAATTCCATGCTTCATCAAACACGATCCATGGGGAGTTTAGATGAACTCATACTGTTTGCACAGAGCCAGCTCTCGATCAATGGGTAAAACCATACAACAGGTATCGTCTACATACTTTTTATCTGGCTGACGCCAACTGCTGCCATCTGTTTCTTTGGCAACGGAAAAGTATTAGTAAAACTTATTATTTGAAAATATTTTTACAAGTATTTAACTACCAATATCTTAAGTTTATAGATAGATGGCCTTTAGGCAGATTGTAGAATTGGCATATCAAAAAAAAATTGTTTTGTGAGCTGATGATGCTAATGAAACTTAATCTCAACAAGGAGAATGTGATATGAAAAAAACTGTCTGTTTCGTTTGTTTAGTCGGGATTATTAGTGCTTCGAATGCTTGGGCTGCATTGATTCAGCCTAATCTGTCAGGTTCAGTCAGTTATGATGGATGGGTGGACATGACGATTACAAATTATGATCAATCGGATTTCGGTGGTAGCTTTCCTGGTGCTTCGCCGTGGGTAGCACCTTTAGCAGCAAATCAACTCAACTCGAGCGGTGCCACCTTTAACAAGGTATCAGGCCTTGGGTACGTTGCCACTGTATCGGTCTACTCTCCATTTTCACCTACGCCCTATGAAATTACCTCAACTACCCTGACTTATGATGTGGACACAGTTATCTTCCAGATCGATACCGGACCCGGAACCGGTAATTTATGGTTCACTTCCGTTCCTACACTCAGTTATAATGGAGGGACTCAGCAGCTTGCTGCTGATTTCACGAATACTTCTGCCGGATCGTATCCTTTCACCAATCCGGTAGATGTCACCCAAACTGGCACAACAACCATTTTTCAATACCAGTGGGATTTGAGCACCATATCAAATGTTAATGATTACACCATTAACTATACGACGGCTCCTCATTCACAGAATTATGAAATGCAACTGGACTCTGGCGATACCTTTGTTCAAGTAGTGCCTGAGCCTGGCACTGCCGGATTATTAGGGGCAGCACTGTTCATCTTGACTGCACTGCGCCGCTTCAGGCGGGCATAACTAAACTGCGTTTAGAATCCGGATGAACTGGGAGTACCATTAGAGAGTGAAATTCAACTGTTATTTCTACCTGAAGTAGAAGTGATAAGTTTGGAGTGGTTACATCTGGATTTGGTAGGTGTGTTTTTTGATGATTAAATAAATCATTTCAGCTTAATGATTCAGATAAAACATAATAGGTATCGGATCTGTATCGAGTTAAAGAATTCAACTTTAAGTCGACGTCAGGGGTTTACCTTGATCGAGCTTTTAGTGACGGTTACCATAGTCTTGATATTATTAGGGCTCGCTGTCATTGGGGGTCAGAAAGCGCTTGAAACTGCCAAGCGAACAACAGAAGTCAATGCGGCCAGACAACTTACGCAGGCATATCTTCTAACAGCTGAAGATAACAATGGAGTGCTCATGCCTGCTCACCAGTTCGGTGCTGTGGTCGAATTCCCCGATGGAGGTGTAGCCGGGGGTCCGGAAGCCTCACGTTATCCATGGAGACTGGCTCCCTACTTGAACTGGGATGTGGAGAAAACCATGATGATCAATGATGCATCCAAAGGACTTGACGGGCTGGAACAAGGTTCAACTTCTTACCGCTACGCTGTGAGCCTGGCACCTGCACTGGGGATTAATGCCTATTGTGTTGGGGGTTATTACAGTATGACAAAACTCTTTAGCCCTAATGATGTGACAACACGTCTGTTGCAGTCAAGCCGTGACCTTGTTCTCTTTACGTCTGCTCGAACCAGCAGTGGTGCCGTTGACCTTTCCGGGAGCTGGTTTGTTCGTCCTCCACGCATGGGACCCATGGCCTGGAAATCTGGCGACTACGATCCTAGCGTTCCCTCGCTGCAGTATGGCAATGTAGATTTCCGCTACAACGGCAAAGCGGTGGTCTCCATGACTGATGGGTCAGTTCGCTTAATGTCTATCGATGAGCTTCGCAATATGAAATTATGGGCTAGAAATGCAGATACAGCTGACTATGCCATCGGTCTTTAGAGGTGAATTATGGCTTTCCGAAAACTGCTCCAGATCACACTTCTTCTCAACAGCTGTGTTTCAGTTCTGGAAGCCCAGGAACTTTTTCCAGATAGCCTGACGCCCGGCTTTCGGGGAGACACCGGCACGGAATACTCAGAGTGGGACATTTTTTTTGACCCCTACCTCGGTCCGAATTTTGGAGATGTTGCTGCCGCCACCTCCGCTCCCACCATCACTCAGGATTTGAATCCCTCTGCATTTATCACCAGCAGTTTCAATATATATGATTTTGCTGGTCAAGTCGGATTCACCCTGCAAAACGATGTTTCAGCAACAATAGGTGCCAGTGCGGGGCCTGTGAACACGATTGTGTTGCAGTTGCAATCGCAAGGAAACTTCTTTGACTATGATACGATTCAGCTCAACTACGGGCCTTCATATTCAAATTCTGTCTCTCCGGTAAATCTGATCAGCGAAAGCCGTGTAATTCTGGGTGGTTTCGGCGGTTTTGTTAACAAGGTGGCGCTTCAGTGGGATCTGACCGGCCTGGGTATCGAGGATTACACCATCACTTTTCGCTCTGCCAGTTCGAGCACCTCACTGGATATAGCTGAGCTGGATGTCAGCACCGGGGCTTTTTCCGAAATTGTTCCCGGAACCAGAACCTGGGACGGAGGAGCCGGGAATACTCAGTGGAGTTCGGCAGCAAACTGGTCCGGGGATGATCTCGGCCTGGATAGTGCGACCGTTGTTTTTAATAATACTGCACCTGTTGCAGTGGACCTCAATGTTCACCGGGAAGTCGGTCAGCTTAATCTGGATCGTGACGGAACATTTACGCTCAGTTCATCTAACGGCTCAACCCTTACACTCAATACCGGAATCTCCCTGGCTGGAGCTACCGGAACAGCAGCTGAAATAACAGCGGATATTTTTATGGGGGGACACAATTTCATTGATGTAGATGCAGGTAATACCCTGACCTTGAACACCGTCGTTTCCGGTGACGGAGCCATTGGATTACTGCCCGCCACCGGAATATTCAAATCCGGCACAGGCGCACTGGTGTTGAGTCAGAATAATACTTTTACCGGAGGCGTTGAAGTCAATGAAGGAACGTTGATTGTTGAGGGAGCAAATGCATACACAGGTCCAACGGTCATTTTCAGAGGGCAGTTTGTTGCCAGAACCGATGCACCGGATGGAAGTGCGGGAGCCTTGGGTAATGCGACTTCGAACATTACCGTAGGCAGCGGTAGCTTTTTTGGCAGTACCGGCAACTTGGGGATCGAAGACGCCGAGCTGATCATTGATGGTGCCTTCGAGGTTGGTCGTAATATCGACTTTACGGGAGGCACGGATGGTAAACGCCTTGCAGGGCGCAATACAGGACTCGGAGCAACATTTTCCGGTGCGCTGGCTCTGGGGGCCAGTGCCGATAATGTGAAACTCGACGCCGAAGGAGCCTCCGATTCAGTATCCTTTACAGGCAGCATCACAGGTGGAAGTTCTGCTGCCGGACAGAGTGTCATTATTAACAGCGGTTCCAGCCAGGGGGCTGTTGTATTCGCCGGCAGTAATAAAACCTACCAGAATGATACTGTGATTAATGCAGGGACGCTGGTGATTGATTCCGGCACCGCCTACACCGGAGCTGGCAACTGGGAAGTCATCACGGGTGCGTCACTTGTGGTGGATGGCGAGCTGTCAGGTAGCGGCTCGCTGGTCTTGAACGGTGGCACACTGCAAGGCTCCGGTCTGGTCAGCAAAGCGTTGACCGTGGACACCGGTGATGTGCTCTCGCCCGGTAACAGTCCGGGCCGTCTTAACTTCGGCAGCTCCCAGACCTGGGCGGACGGCGGAACTTACTTGTGGGAAATCAATGACGTGGATGCTGGAACAGGCACGGGCTGGGATGTGGTGGATATTACCGGCAGCCTGGATGTCACCGCAACCATTGCAGACCCGTTTGTTATTGAGATCACATCTTTGAGTCTCTTGAACGCTCCGGATGTGGTACATGATTTTGATGACCTGAGCAGTTACACCTGGACTCTGCTGGAAACCACGGCTGGCATTACTGGTTTCAACACGGATTCATTTTTGCTGGATACCTCCGGTTTCGTGAGCGTTTTCACGGGCACATTTGCGATTGATCAGCTGGGTGATGATCTGGTCATTAACTATACTGCCGTGCCGGAGCCCGGCACTGTCGGCCTGCTGGCAGCGGCTTTGACGTGGCTCTCGATCCAGAGCAGGCGCAGAGTATATAAGGTTGGGATTTAATTTCTAGTAACTGAAAATCAAAATAAATAAAAAGGAAAAACAAATGAAAATAACAAAAATAACCATATTACCCATGCTGGTAATGCTACTCACCCTGAGTGCATCCGCAGTGGATACGTTTACCGAAACGTTTAATACAAATGACAGTGGCTGGCTCGATGGAGCATTCGGCACTCCGACTTATAACGCAATGGGTGGGGTAGGAAACACCGGCTATATCTCCTATACTAATACGTTCACTTCGGGGACAGGTATGTTTGGTAGTGATCCTACATACTTGGCTTTTAGAGGTAATAACACCAGTGATGCTAGTAGTGACGCTTTTGTCGGAGATTGGATTTCTGATCAGATTGAATCCTTCAGTATTGCCGTGCGACATAATCACACGACCGCACTAAATTTTTATGCGCGGATCGCTAGCTTTGGAGGAGCTGGTGCCAGCCTTGCTAACAATTCGATCTATTCTGTTGACCCCAATGTCTGGACAACCATTACCTTTGACATCGAAGATAATGCTCCCCTTCCACCGTTTGTTTCCTATGGTTCATCAGATTTTAACGGTGTGTTTTCAAATATCCAAGATATACAGTTAGGGTATTATGTGCCAGCTTCCACGAATTTTACTGGTCTGACAGTAGACGTGGACAACGTTGGCGTGACAGCCGTGCCCGAGCCCTCCACCTTTGGTCTGTTGTTGCTGGGTGCGGCCGGATTACTGCTGCGCCGCCGCCGGTAAAAACAAACACCTTAATTCTAGACATTTGGATGCCGCTGGTGAAACTTAAGTTTTGCCAGACGGCGTCTTTGTTTTTATGAGACACTTTATCTTATCCATTCTTATCGCAGCATGGTCATTTTCCGTGCATGGTGAAGAAATGCGGCTGGTGACCCTGGGGGTGATGCCGGCTGAAACCGTGATGGCCCTCGATGCCGCAGACCAGCTCATCGGGGTGGACCAGTCGGCGGCGGGTTACATGGCAGGCCGGAACAACGTGCATATTCTTAACTATCATCGAACCACCTCGAGTGAAGGGGTCCTGTCGATCAATCCGACCCACGTGATTGTGACCTCGGCTGCCGGTCCGCCCACTGCGATCCAGCAGATCCGCGCTGCAGGTGTGAAGTTCCTGAAAGTTGCAGAACCCCTGGAATGGCAGGATGTGGTTGGTGGCATTCAGGATCTAGGCGAGTTCATTCAGCGCAAAGCGGAAGCGGAAGTGCTGGTGGCTGCCTTGCAACAGCAGAAGTCACAGGCAGATGCGCAGGTGCAAGAGGCTCAGCAGCAGGGAACAGCCGCACCGCGCGTGCTGTTTGTGATGTCCGGTTCCTCCGGCAGCCTGCTGTGCGCCGGGGCGGAAAGTGGGGCAGACGCAGTCATCCGCATGGCGGGTGGCGTCAATGCGGCAACGGAATTCAAAGGGTATAAACCCATTTCCACGGAAGCGCTGATTCAGCTCAAACCGGACATTGTGATCTACCCGGGTGCCGGGGGCCATGCACCTGCATCGTTTGGTCAGATCCTGGAAGAACACCCGGGACTCAACCAGAGCCCGGCGGCTCAGAACAACCGGATGCACCCGATCGATCTGGCAGCCACACTGGGTTTTGGCCCCTCGATTGGTGAGGCCATCCTGACGCTGGTGCAATGGTTCTATCCTGAAACCTCCAATGCGGTTGCTCTGCACGTGAACTGAAGGTGAAGTGGTGGCTCGCAGGCTCTAAATCGCCCGTATTCCGGTTGTGGATATTTTCGGTTTTTCTGTTTTTTTCGATCTTTTTGGCGCTCTCGTGCGGTCCGTCAGGAATCCTGTGGCAGCAGTTATGGTCGGGATGGTCTGAATTCTGGTCGGATCCGGTGATGCAGGCAGTGATGTGGGATATCCGGCTGCCGCGGGTAGTGCTGGGGGCCTGTGTCGGAGCCGGGCTGGCCGTATCCGGCGCCGTATTACAGGCGTTTTTCCGGAATCCACTGGCCGATCCCGGACTGATCGGAATCTCCAGTGGAGCCGCGCTGGGCGCAGTGGCCTTCATCAGTCTGGGAGGAGCAAGTTGGGTGGCACTGGGAACCTTCGGCCTGCCGCTGAGTGCATTTATTTCCGGCATGGCGGCGACCACACTGATCTATCTGGTCGCACGCTCCCAGGGTCGCGTGATGGCGGTGACTTTTCTTTTGTGCGGTATTGCCGTCAATGCCATGCTGGGTGCTGTGATGAGTTATCTGATTTTTCTTTCGGATGACCGTGCCCTGCGCTCCATCACCTTCTGGCTGATGGGCAGTCTGGGATTCGCCAGCTGGAAAGAGGTATTGGCGGTTCTCCCTCTCATTCTGGCCAGTCTGGCGGCCTTTCCGTGGCTGGGTAAGCCGCTGAATCTCTACCTGCTGGGAGAGGTCGAAGCCGAGCAGTTGGGAGTCCATGTGGCCCGGATTAAAACCATGATTATTATTCTGAGTGCCGCCTGTGTGGGAGCCGGCGTGGCAGTGGCCGGTATGATTGGATTTATCGGCCTGGTGGTGCCGCATATTACACGGATGCTGCTGGGGGCGGACCACCGCTGGGTCCTGCCCGGCAGTGCGATTCTGGGAGCGGGAATTCTCATTTTTGCCGATGTGCTGGCGCGAACGCTACTGGCGCCGGTGGAGTTGCCATTGGGAATCATTACCGCAGTCATCGGCGCCCCGTTTTTCATCTGGCTGATTTTTAAGCAGCAGCGGAAAATTCTGTTCTGATGTCCCGCAGCCTATGAAATCTGTCATTACCGCTAATGGACTGGAGTTTGCCACCCGCCAGGGAAAAAAGATTCTGGCAGGAGTCGATGTGGAGCTGCAGGCCGGACAAATACTGGCGGTTATTGGCCCCAATGGTGCCGGCAAGTCGACTTTATTTAAACTGCTGAGTGGTGAGCACGAACCGGCTCATGGTGAAGTTCTGCTGCATGGGAAGCTGCTGGATACTTATTTAAAACAGGATCTGGCGCAGATCCGGGTAGCCATGAATCAGCAGTTTCTGATTCCTTTTCCCTTACGGGTTTGCGAGGTGGCGATGATGGGACGTGCCCCATTTTTCGGGTGGAAGGAAACCCCGCGGGACTTCCTGGTGGTGGATCAGGCATTGGAGCGCATCGATATGAGTGAATTTCGTGATCGCGACTACACCTCGCTCTCCGGCGGGGAAAAGCAGCGCACCCAGCTGGCACGTGCGCTGGCGCAGCTGGAAGGAACGGACGGCAAACTCGAAAACAAGCTGCTATTACTGGATGAGCCTTCCTCCGCGCTGGATTTGAGACACAGCCATGATGTTCTCAAGATCTGCCGCGAGGTGGCAGACCGCGGTGCAGCAGTGCTGCTGATCATACATGATATCAATATGGCTTTAGCTCATGCCGATGAGGTGCTGGTGCTCTCAGACGGCAGGCCGAGAGCCTGCGGTAAAGTCGAAGAAGTGCTGACCGAATCACTGGTGGAAGAGGTTTTCGGGGTCGCCAGCCGGCACTTGCAACCGAAAGGTTCCGGACGCGGTATCTTTGTTCATCACTTGCCGTAGCATGAAAATTCTGGTGACGTATTCCTCGCAAACCGGTAATACCCGCCGGCTGGCTGAAGCCATTGCTGCGGGCTTATCCGGCGAAGTGACGCTTTGCCCGGTCAAAGAATCACCAGCGACCTCCGGCTATGATCAGCTTCTTCACGGGTTCTGGGTCACCACTGCCGGTGCCGATGAGTTATCCTTGGAGTATCTGGCGGGCATTTGGGAACGTGAAATCAGTCTGTTCGGCACGATGGGGGCGAATCCTGAGACTGCTTACGGTCGCAGCATCGCCTCACGGTTGAAAAATCATCTCAAGCGCAATCAGAATACCATTGGCAACTGGTTTCTGTGCAAGGGGGAAATCGATCCCGCCCTGATTGCCTGGATGAAAACCCTGCCGGAAGGTCATCCGCAATACCCTACTCCGGAGCGGCGTCAGAATTGGGAAGCCGCCAGGGGACATCCCGATGCAGCGGATCTGGCGCATGCAATGAAAATTTTCTGTTCAGCAGATGTCTCGAGTTAACCTGAAATCACATATCTTTACATCATGATGTATGAGAACAACACCCGTTATTGATCAGACGATTCCCGAAGATCTCAGGGAGCTGGAGCACTACCAATTCCGGTAGAACCATGATAGTCGTTGGCCCACACCGGGGGACGGAGTAATATTTTCCATGCATATGCGATCGAACTCTCATGAAAGTGCCTGTGGAAAAAATGACCCCGTCACCTAAACCACTTCTAGAGCGTTTCCGAATGAACGATTAACCTTTTAATGCGGTAGCCGAGGTCGTCGAAGACTCGTGATTGATCGGAGCTGACCTCGGATTTTGCAGTAAAGCGGGGTCAGCGACCCCACGTACAAATAGGTTAAAACATGATTCGGAAACGCTCCAATAAAAACGCGACACTTACTCTACTGAAGGATCCTTGGCCGCTGCTTCGGTCACGAGCAAATAATCGGATTTCGGGCGGGTCAGGAAACGCAGATCATCGTGATGAATCCGGATGGAACGTGCCATTTTTTTCTCTGCCTCAGTCAGTTTCAGGTCGCCACTGTTGGTAAAGGTGAGGATGCGATGGGTGTGTTCACCGAGTCGCCGGGTAATGCGTGGTGGAATTCCTAAGCCGTAATCCATATGACCGGATCCAGCAATGACGACAGCGATCGTTTCCTGAGGAAGAGCTGCGAGCGCCTGCACCAGATTTTCCGCCATGGTTTCATCACGGCTGACCTGAGCCTGAAAAACTGGAGTGAGTTTCTCAGGGGTTAACGGCATGTGAACCATCAGTAGTTGATCCAGTAAGCGGCGATACTGGGTATCTTCCCGCCAACGGATCTCGTCAGGCAGCAGCTGTCTCTCTTCAGCCGAAAGTGATGGCAGACCGTGTCGACCGATTTTGCGGATGACTTCGGCCTGGGCATTGAGTGCAACCAGCGGGATCTGATGCTGTTGCGCCAATTCCATGAGTGGTTGATAATTGCGGTATCCGGGCCAGCGCTGGTTCCAGTCTGTCTTTTCCGCGAATTCTTCAAAATTTACTTCTCCACGATTGAAGGCATCTACCTGGGGCTGATAGATGTCCTCTATTTGCTCGAGACCGATGAGCAGTGATTTTTGGCGGTTCTGAAGCTGCTGCACAATACGCAACTGCCATTCATGGTGACGTTTAATGCGGTGGGTTTCTCCCAGATAAACCACTTTGGCTTGAGCGAGATCTTCCATGACATCTTCAAACGAAATCACCTCACCGTGATACATGTCCACCCAGAGACTGACTCGCTTTGCATCGGCCAGGACCGGTGCAGTGCTGCTAAATAGCAGAGCACAGCCACAACAAACGGTCGCAAAGGCGTGAATAATCTGAAATTTCAAAAGGTGCACGGCACCATCAACAGCTGGGTTCAAAGACTGGAAAATTACTTCCAATCGTCGGGATTGATATGACCTAAAACGGTGAAAGTTCCGTCTGTTGCGGGCTTCAGCACATAGGTGACACCTTGCGGTTCGGGATAGATACCTGTCGCTGCTTCAAAAGGGTCATCGTGGGCTACAATAACGGAATTCTTACCTTCAGGCGGGATTTGAGTCAAAAGAGGGGTTACTCTGTTTTTCATTTCCAGCACTTGCTCGTCGGTGTACTCCTCATAAGGCAGAAAATTCAAGGCGGGGTTTTTTTCATACTGACCAAAAGCAAGCCAGGCGGTCTGCCAGGCGCGGAAATATTCGCTGGTGACTACTTTTGCATAGGGGATTTGGTGGCTGCGGAATGCTGCTCCGATACCAACAGCTTCGTGCCACCCTTTTTCACTCAGCACCCGCTGTGTGGAACCATCGTTTACATCCGCCGTGACCTGATCCGCATAATCTTTTTCTGTGGAAGCATGGCGAATATAAAGGACCAGCCCTCCCTGCTGCATTTTTTGAATCAGTGCTGCTTTGGGAAGATTCTGCGATTTCTCTGAACTGGCAGCTGGCACACTTAATGCGCAAACGATGAACAGAATGGCTGAGAAGATTTTTGCTTTCATGTGTTGTTGATTACTTTTCTATACTGCCTGTATTTTGAACATGACTGAACCAGATGTCAATTTGGACTCCTTCTGAGTCGTAAGCTTTCATTATTGAATCGTATCACCCCATTGCTACACCAGCCAACTCAGTATCGGATTAACCTGATAAGTATCCGCGTGATACCCATCTTATTAAATGTTTGCTATCCACACTTGGCTTTTTCTACCAGCGGTTAAGAGATATCATCCGCAGGCAAATAGCTTTTAATCATGTCATGCGGAATTAAATCTCGCAGACTGGGTATGAGTGGCAGTATGGGCAAGTATCGGAAGCCGGCCCGAATCTGTTCCAGATCTGATTTTTAGCTGCCTCCTTAACAGGATTTGTTGCAGGAATCTGAATACCAGAATTTTACGAGTATGATTGTAACGGTATTTGCGGTGATTCGGGCGGATCCTTAAATAGTGCTTGTATACTAGAAGGGCCTCGCTAATGAGAATGATTCTCTGTATGCTGAGCTAAAGATCATGGAAGTAATGAGTACGACCACCGTCAGGATTGTTCATGCAGCCTCCAGGCATGCGGATCTGCTGTCTGTTAGTTTGCAGTCAGGTATCCGGGTCTGTGGCCTGGGTTTCATATTGGCGGGTATTTCGATGCAAGTTTACGGCACCACTGTTACGGAATATATGGCCGAGGCACAGAAGTTTATCGATCAAAAGAAATATGAACATGCACTTGAACTGCTTCAACTGGCGCACAAGCAGCATGCTGGCCACCATGAGATTACGAACCTGATCGGGGTATTGCACATCGAACTGGATCAGTATGAAGATGCAGAGCGGGTGATGAGTGAACTGGTAGTGGTAGCCCCGGATTTTGCAAGAGGTCACTTTAATTATGGTGAGATGCATTTCAAACAGCAGAACTATCCCGAAGCCCGAAAGCATTTTCAGCGGTCACTGGATGTCAGAGAAACTGATGAAACCGGCCAGACCCTGTTCAAACTCTTTCTCTGTGACCTGCTCTCCGGTCCGTCCATTACTGACAACCACCCCTCATTGTCGAGTGAGCCTGATGTAAAAAATCCTTTCTCCTACTACGCCCGGTCCGCATTCCTCTTTCACGCAGGTGAAGAGGTAGAGGCCCGCGAATGGCTGCAATCTGCATATGACATCTACCCTTTAAGAATGAATTTGGTTTACCTGGATTCGCTGGTCACATTGGGTTGGGTGAAAGCTGAAAAGTTCCATGAGATGCAGGCAATATTGGATAAACGCAGGGGCAAGAGTTTGGCAGCTGAAGATGAGGAATTGGATTCTGAATTCGAGCTGGAAGCTCAGGTGGAAAGTGAAGAGCAGGTTACTGAGCGACTCAATGAAATTGAATCCATTCTGCCAGGTCTGGAATAACACGGATGCCGAAAAAAAAGCCACTGTATATTCCGCTGGCCTCGGTAGAGGTAACCAGTGCGCAACTGTCAAAGCGCTTTGCCAGTTTCTCAAAGAAAAAGAATTCCGTTTTTCTTGCTGTCGAGACCCCGAAAGTCTCTGAGCCGATGTTGCTGGTGGCTGTCGATTCACCCCAGCGTGTGCTGTTACGACCGTTGCATACCGGGAAAGACAACAAAAAAGCTAAGCGCTGCTGTGATAAATCCTGCTCCCAGTGCACAATCCCGATGCGTTCCTCCTTCACGATCGGGTATTTCGCACACCGCCGGATCCTCAAGGCGCTGAAACAGGAAAAATGGGCAGCTAAATTTTTCACCCGTAAAACCAGATCGGCTCTCGATAAAATCGGGATTCAGGTTTACACTGCAGTCAGTGAAACCCCCAAGCGTTCCGCAAAACAGATGAAAGTATAAGCTGACACAATTATGATCCACGACCAACCCGCTCAACTCATCAATGCTCAAGTCGGCCATGAGTTTTCCGCTTTTTATCAATACATTGCCTTGTCAACCTGGTTTGATGCGCAGGCTCTGCCGGAGTGTGCCCGTTATTTTGCCAGGCAGGCGGAAGAAGAGCGTCAGCATGCTCTCAAAATGGTGCAGTTTCTTAATGACGTGGACCGCACAGTCAGTTTCTCAGCCATTGCTGAGCCTGCAGGAGAGTTTTCATCCCCGATCGAAGCCATCCAGCTGGCTTACGACCAGGAAGTGAAAGTGACGGATCAGATTAAAGCCATCTACGATGCAGCAGCGGAGAACAATGACCGGGTGACCCAGAATTTCATGCAGTGGTTTCTGGAAGAGCAGGTGGAAGAAGTCGCCAGTATGGATACCCTGCTGGTGATCGCCAAGCGCGCAGGAGATGACCTTTTCCGGCTGGAAGAATATATTTCACGTGAAGGTCATCCGGAGGATGCCGCTCAGTAAAAAAAATCCTTATAAAAAAAGCCGCCTGGGTCCCTGAGTCAGGCGGCTTTTTTTAAGGTTTAAAGGTTTTGGCTCAAGAGATTACTTGGCTGCTGCGTAGCGGGCTGACACGGCTTCCCAGTTGATGACGTTCCAGATGGCCGCCAAATAAGCTGGACGCATATTCTGGTATTTCAGGTAATAGGCATGCTCCCAGACATCAATACCGAGTAACGGGGTGTTACCGTCCATCAGCGGGCTGTCCTGATTGGGAGTGGAGGTCACTTCCAGCTTGCCGTCTTTGTTCACAATCAGCCAGGCCCAGCCGCTGCCAAAGCGGGTGGCACCCGCGGCTTCCACTTTGGCCTTGAATTCGTCGAAGCTGCCGAAGGTAGCCGTGATGTCGTCAGCCAGATCCCCTGCAGGTTCTCCACCTGCATCCGGTCCGAGGATAGCCCAGAAGAGGGTGTGGTTGGCGTGGCCGCCACCATTGTTGCGGACAGCACCGCGTATCTCTTCCGGCACGGCGGAAAGATCACTGATCAGATCTTCAATCGATTTTGCTTCAAGATCGGCATTGCCTGCAATCGCGTCATTCAGTTTTGCGACGTAGGCTGCGTGATGCTTGTCGTGATGGATTTCCATGGTCTGCGCATCAATATGAGGTTCCAGCGCATCCTTGGCGTAGGTTAGGTCGGGTACAGTATATGCCATAGTGGTTAAAAGAATAACGGACTTTGGTAGCCTTGCAAGTGGCTTGTGCATATCCTATGCGCAGATCATGTCACTGGATAAACAACAATCCTGCCCGGCGGCGACAGAACCTACCCTGTTTCAGGTTCACTTTTGCAGGAGATGTGCGAGTAAGCAAGGTTCGGACGGATTCCGTTTCCTCATAAGTGGGCCGAGCACCGGTAGACTGTTGCAGCCAGGTCTGGATCAATCGACGCTGGTAAGCGATATGGCGGGAAAGGAGTAACTTGACCGGGAGTTTTTCCGGCAGATGCTGAGGCATCAACTGTTGCCAGTAATCATTCTCGATTGCCAGGATATCTGCGGTCCGGCTGAGCAGCGGCAGTGGATCCCGTTGAGAATGCTTCTGCAGATAAGGTAGAATGCGGTGGCGAATTTTATTTCTGGCGAATGATTCATCGGTGTTGCTGGTGTCTTCGCGCCAGAGGATTTTTTCATCCCTGGCGATTTTTTCCAAATCAGCTCGTGTTACTTGCAGCAGTGGCCGAACCAGCTTTAGTCCGTTAACCGTCCGCTCCGGCAGGAGTGAAGCGAGCCCCTCCGGTCCGGAACCGCGCAGTAGTTGCAGCAGAAAAGTCTCTGTCAGGTCATTGCGATGGTGGGCCAGCAGGACAGCATCGAGTTGATATTTCTCAACGGTCTTATGAAAAAAGGAATGACGAGCCTGACGGGCGGCAGCTTCCGATCTGGCAGGTCGCTGCCAGGTGCGGGTGGTAAAAGGGATTTTTCGATGCTGACACCAGTTACGCACGAATTGCTGATCCTGACGGCTCTGCGCACCGCGCCAGTTGTGGTTGAAGTGGAGTGCGCGAAAGGGAATATCAGCCTGATGCAGTGCAGTGGCCAATACCATCGAGTCGAGTCCGCCGGAGAGACCCAGGCCAGGTAAAAATCCGGCAGCAAGCGACGGATGCTGCTGCAGGGCGTGGATCAGTGATTTCAGTGAAGTGGCCATGATCTAAGTTTGCCTTTCATTGTGAAGCTGTCATGTTGTCAGAGCAATGAAGAAGACATCCTTAGGTTGCCTTGGAATCGCCCTGGTTGTGGTACTGGGCGTAAGTTTACTGTTTAATCTGATACTGCTGATGGCGAGTGCCGGGAGCGGCCTGGCATCAACGCCCAGTATCCAATATTTTGAGAAAAAATATATTTCAGGCTCCGGCAGTGATGAGATCGCGGTGGTTCCGCTTTATGGGATGATTGCGTATGGGGTGCCGGGTGATGTGATGGCTTCGATGGTGGATGACACACTGGCTAAATTACGCCAGGCAAGGGAAGACCGGAACGTCAAGGCGATCATTCTGCGTATCGACAGTCCTGGCGGTGAGGTGACGGCCAGCGACGTGATTTACAACGAAGTGGTTAAGACCGATCAAGTGAAACCGGTGCTGGTTTACATGGACAGTGTAGCGGCTTCCGGCGGGTATTATGTTGCTGTGGGTGCCCGTCATCTGATGGCAAACGAGCTGACCATTACCGGCAGCATCGGCGTGATTATCCAGACCCTGAATTTTGAGGAACTGACGGAAAAGGTAGGTGTAGAAGTACTCACCATTAAATCAGGCAAGATGAAGGACATACTGAACCCTTTCCGTGAAGCAAGACCGGAGGAGGTGGAATTTGTTCAGGACATGATTGATGATACCTATGATAAATTTCTGGGTATTGTCGCTGATGAGCGGGGGCTGGAGAGTGAGCAGTTGCGCGAAAGCGTTGCCGATGGTCGCATCGTCAGCGGGAAGACGGCACTGGATGTCGGCCTGATCGATAGTACCGGATATTTCGAGGATGTCGTGGACGTCGCGCTGGATCTGGTGGGATTGGATGACGCGCGGCTGGTTGCGATAGAACCACCTTTTTCACTGGGGCGACTTTTCCGCATATTCGGGGCGACTACGGAAGCAAAGCATGATGTGAATATCCGGATCGGACCACAGTCGCTGGACCTGGAAGCCGGCAAGTTTTACTATATTTCGCCGCACGTGTTCGGTAACTGATGGACATTCCTGTAGAACCATCGGCATGGGCAATTGCCTTTGGTGTTATTCTGTTTCTGGCGGGTACCATTCGGGGACTGGTCTGGATCATTCAGAAAATAAATGAAAAACAGGATATACGGTCCGGTCTGATTCAGGAAACGGGTCCGAGTGGTCTCGCACAGAATTTACCGGAGGATTTCCAGCCCAGCTGGCTGGAAGTAGTTTTGCTGCTGTTTTCGGCAGTTGCCTGCACTTATTTCTTACCGCTTGCTACGCCGATCGTCTTGATTGGAGGGGGCGTGCTGATGCTGCGCCAGCGTGGTGTCCATGTGCTGAAACTCTGGCAGTGGCATACCTCTGAAATAGGATCCTATCTGGTTCAGGGAGTAGACCGCTACCTGGTCATTTTTACGCCCATGCTGCTGCTGGCTGCAGGATCAGTGCTGGTGTTTAGGGTATTTGGAGGTCAGGCGGAACCACAGCCGGTAGTGCTGGATTTTCTGGCTAAGGAAAATCATCGCGAGGTGCTGGTGCTACTGCTGCTGGCGGTCGTGATTGCTCCTGTCTGGGAAGAACTGGCTTTTCGAGGAATTTTGTATCCGCTTTTGCGTGGCGTGCGGGATCGGATCTTTGCCGTGCTGGTAACAGGAATTATTTTCGGGTTTGTGCATGGTCATGGCCCGGCATTTATTCCGCTGACTTTTCTGGGTTGTGCTCTAGCGTGGTGTTACGAACAGACTGGCAAGCTGGGATACTGCATCGGACTGCATGCCGCGTTTAACGCAGCCACTTCCATTTATCTGTTACTCATCAAATATGCACCAGGTGGATGAAGATCAACTGGTCAGGGAGCTGACTGCGTTATGGGACACGGCATCGGAGACGTTGATTGGACCAGGCGACGATTGTGCGGTCTGGCCAGTGGCTCCTCAAGGTGCTGTATCGGTAGCCAAAGTGGATGCGGTGGCCGAACACGTGCATTTTCGTTCGCAGGATTCCGCGGCTCGGGTCGGTCACAAGGCCTTAGGCCGGGTACTCAGTGATTTCGGGGCGATGGGGGCGACTCCCCGGCACGCGCTGGTAACGATCGGTTTCCCGTTTCAAACCCGCTCCAGGCGCTGGCTGAAGAACTGTTATCGCGGGATGGCGAAGCTGGCGGCGGGATATCAGGTCGGCCTGGCCGGTGGTGAACTAACTCAAAGCGATCAGATCTGGATCAGTGTTTCGTTGTTCGGATATATTAAAGCATCACATATTACATCAAGAAGCGGTGGAACAGCCGGGGAAGCGTTGTATGTGACCGGTCAACTGGGAGGCTCCTTTCCCAGACGGCATCTCTCGTTTAAGCCCAGATTAGCGGAAGGTCAATGGCTGGCACGGCGCGGGGTGAGTGCCATGATGGATCTCAGTGATGGCCTGGGAAAGGATCTGCCGCGACTGGCTGCCGCCAGCGCTTGTTCTTATGCACTGCAGCCGGATTGTCTGCCGCGGTACCGGGGGTGTTCGGTCGAGCAGGCAGTGAATGATGGAGAGGACTATGAACTGTTGTTTGCAGTATCCTCCGGCAAAGAAAAGCGACTGGTTCGGGACTGGCCGTTCGAACTGCCGCTAACGCGGATCGGAGAGCTGCTGCCGGATTCACGACAGCCGGTAACAGGCGGGGTGAAGCTGACGGGCTGGGATCATCTCTGCAAGTGAAGCAGGATATGATTCTTCCGCTGACCGGTGGACAATCCTGCCCACTTCGAGTGACAAAAATATCAGATATCGATAACGGGGCCCTTGCCTGCAGGCGGTTTCGGAGTTTTATCACGCGGTGCACGGTTGATGTTGGTTTTAACGCTTACGTTCGCCTTTTTCTTCACGTTGCTGTTCCCCGTAAAGAGATTAACGATGCTGATAATGACAGCGCCGCCGACGGCGGTCCAGAATCCGGATACGGCAAAGCCGGGCACCAGCAAGGCCGTGAGCTTGAGGATGACTGCATTGATCACCAGCAGGAAGAGTCCCAGCGTCAGCAGCAGCAAGGGGAGGCTGAGCAAGGTTAATACGGGCTTGATGATGGCGTTCAGGATTCCCAGCACGAGAGCAGCGATCGCCAGTGCCTGCCAGCCGTCATAAGTAATGCCGTCGAGAAAGTAAGCAGCTACCCACACGCTGAGCATCGTCAGTAACCATCGAACCAGTATATTCATGATGTGTAGGATTTTATCACACGCCCGGTGATGTGACACCAGATTTCGTAAGGGATCGTGCCCGCCCATCGGGCCATGTCACGGGCAGTGATGGAAGCTCTGCCGGATTTTCCCAACAGGATAGCGGTGTTGCCCTTGTGCACGTTAAGTGTCCTGGGAACCTCCACCACGACCTGATCCATGGTAACGCGGCCGCGGATAGGGCAGGCGTGACCCCGAATCAGCACTTTGCCGCGATTGCCGAGCTGGCGCATCAGGCCATCTCCATAACCGACCGACAGGGTGGCGATCTTCATCCGTTTCGGAGCGGTGAAGGTGGTGCCGTAGCTGATGGTGGTGCCTTTAGGAACTTCCCGCAGTCCGACGATCCGGGTTTTCCAGCTCAGCGCCGGTTTGAGTCTGGATTGAAATTCAGGCAGTGGACTGATGCCGAACACAATCAGACCGGGCCGCACGATATCCTGATGCGATGCAGGCAGCGCCAGCATACCGGCACTGTTGCACATATGGCGCAACACGCCGGGAGGCGAGCTGATAGCGGAATACTTCCTCCACTGGTTGCGGGTAAATGCCCTGGATTCATCAGCACAGGCATAGTGAGAGTAGAAACCTTCCAGATTCAAATGTGAGGCCTCCTGTGTATAATCCAGCAGCTGTGGTGCGAGTGCCGGCTGGCAACCCAGTCGTCCCATGCCCGTGTCCACTTTGACATGACAGCCGATGGGGAAGCCGGTTTGTCTTGCATAGCGCTGGGCGATACGGGCCTCCTCCAGCGAGGAGAGGGTGATGGAAAGACGCCGGCTGGCGATTTCTTCCAGCTCTTCAGCCAGAAATCCGCTCAGTAGCAGGATCGGGGTCCGAACACCATAGCGGCGCAAGTTGGCACCTTCACTGACATTAGCACAACCGATCCACTCGCATTTTTCAGAACGGAAGACGGAGGCGATCTCACGGGTACCGTGTCCGTAGGCGTCTGCCTTGAGCATGGGCATGACGGCAGTTTTGGGGCCGACCATTCGGCGGACAAAACTCAAGTTATGCCGGATGGCATCCAGCTCAATCTCACACCAGCAGCGGGTCATCAAAGTCAGAATTAAGAATTAAGATTTAAGGGGTGGGCAGCCAACATACTAAGAGAGGTGGTATGGCCCAATCCTAAATTTAAGATTTTTGCCAAATGGCGGTGATATGAGCTAACTTGTCCGGGTATGTCTTGTTGCTGTCCCCAAAGTGAACCGGATCCGGATGCTGCGGACGAATGCTGTAGACCGAAACGGTCGGTGGATTATCTGCTGTGGATCAGTCTGACGGTAGTATTGACCGCTTATGTAGGACATTTTATCGGGCATGACCGGATGGCCGAGGGGAGCGCGCTGAAAACGTTTATCCATGGGGTGTATGAATTAATGAATACCATGTGGTGGGGACTTTTGGCAGGAATCGTGGCGGTGGGGGTGATGCATCAGCTGCCGCGGGATGCAGTGATCAAAGTAATCGGCAGACCCGGCAGTGTTTCCGGTATCCTGAGGGCCATGTTCGGCGGATTGCTGCTGGACCTTTGTAACCACGGTATCCTGTTGGTGGGTATGAAACTGTATGAGCGGGGGGCATCGCTGGGACAGACGTTTGCGTTTTTGATCGCCAGCCCGTGGAATTCGTTCTCGCTGACATTAATTCTGGTAGCGCTGATTGGTCTTCCGTTTACGCTGCTCTTTATTCTGGCGTCTGCGGTCGTTGCATTGGTAACAGGTGTGCTGGTGGATAAGTGGCTATGCCTTCGGCCACTGCCAGGCAAAACTGAGTGCGTGGAATCCGCCAGATCATGGCGGGAAGTAGGCCGGATGATTCGACAGGCTTTTACTCCTGTCTCGCAGATCATTCCGGTGGTATTCAAAGATGGACTGGTCGAGGCGCGGACGATTCTGCGCTGGATCTTTTTTGGAGTGGTGCTGGCAGCGGCGATACGCGCTCTGATGGATCCAGCCTCGTTTCAGGAATGGTTTGGCCCTAGCGTGGCTGGGCTGTTGCTGACGCTGGCAGCGGCGACGGTGATTGAAGTCTGCTCAGAAGGATCAACGCCCATAGGCGCCGATCTGGTCACTCGCGCGCAAGCACCCGGCAACGGATTTGTCTTCCTGATGGCAGGAGCGGCTACCGACTATACCGAGATCATGGCACTCAAAGAAACGACCAGACGGTGGAGTGCCGCGCTGCTGTTGCCAGCGCTGACGGTGCCACAGGTGCTGTGGATCGGATACTGGATCAATCGCTTTCATCATTAACGCAGGACAGTATTCTGCACAACAGACCTTTTCATTTTCAGTGCAAGTCAAGACTGTCTGCCTGAGGCAAAAGAATCCCGACTCAGTCAAAGCACATTTGTACTGTTCTGGTAATGAAATAATTCTGTCAAATCACGGCAAGTGCTGCCCGGAACTGCATAACTTCTGCGGGATAATCCAGCTCGAAGTCGAGCAGGGCTGACCGGTAGGCACGCGCTTCCTCCATTCCAAGATGGATGTAGAAGTGAGTCAGCATGGCAACCAGTGTTTCTGCCTGCTCGCGACGTGCGGCCGCATGCCGGGTTATTGCCTGACTTCTGGGTTCATCAGTAAGTGTTTTCATATACGTCTCCTTTATTCTTTTCAGGGCACGTTCGTTTCTGGTGTCAATTCTGTTAATGGATGGGGAATTCTGGCTCTCAGCGTGCCCGGCCGGAACCATCGTCTCTGCTGACGGTCCAACTGGATACTGATGCAAAGATCAGGAGCGGAGCCCGTCAAAAGGGACAGAATTCTGCTGGAGCCACCAGCGTCGCTGGGCAGCCTTGATCCATTTAGTCTTCTGTTTTTGCGGTTTTGATTCCATCAGTATCAATTAAGCATAATCGATGCCAACTACCGGGCGGTGCCGGGTTTTAGCGGGTTACCGGTGGTTCCGAAGTGGATGTAGGTGGCAGTGAAGTCGCGGGTCAGCCCTTCGATGAGTCGGCGTTTATGGTGGACTGGTGTGGGCCGGCCGTTTTCCATCATCGCGATGGCTTCCTGAGCCAAGTAGTGATCCTGATTATTTAAACTATGGTTCGTTTTCATCTCATGTGTTTCCTTATGGTATGGAATGAGCGAAACCGCCCCGGAGGTTAAAGCGAGCGGAAAAACAAAAACCCACTCGCTGGCCTGCGGTGGGTTTTCTGATTCCAATGGGTTGTAATTTTATCTTATCAGAAACCTCCACAGACCGATCCGACGGACGCTGAGACGATGACCACCATGGCCACCACAGAGACAGAGGATGCAGATACAACAGCCGATACCTTGCCCAAGGCAAGCATCTTACAGTTCGACATGTTGCTGTGAAGATTCACTATAAAAACATCTACGAGAGTTCGCGAAAATGTCAATTGCGGAAGTATGATCCCAGTTTACTGCTGGCCTTTAAAATCGCTCGTATCTTCGGGCGGGATATTGAGTAAGTCTCTCAATACGATGTTAAGGAATAGACTTTTCTGCCTGCAGCCTTGTTCCACGGATTGGCCCGGCAGCAGAGCTGATTGACGGACTATGCGGGTACTCCAACAGTAATGAATGGCTTACCTGCGAAGTTGTTTTTGCTGCATTTGTCTGCCGGCGTAGTGATCAATTTTCATGCTTCAGGAGTAAGCTGGCGCTATTCTGATAGAACAGATCAGGTTTAGCGTTTCCAGCCTCTCATACGGTAATATCTATCCTTCGGCTCTGCGGTCCAGCCATTGATGCCATGTTTCGGTAACCACCACAGATGGATGACAAGAACGGAGGTCAGCATCATTCCGAGAAATACAAAAAACCATAATCTGCCGGCAACCGCCGAAATAAGAACAGAAAGGGTTATGCAAATAAAGAATTTGGCCACCCGCCGCCACTTCGGAGTGCCTTCCTCAAAGTGACCGAAGTATATGTTTCCTAACGCAAAGATACTCGCAACGAGAGCTACTTCAAACCACATATCATTAATCCTTGAACACTTTTGAGTTTACATTGCCGGGCACATGTCGGGTGCGCCGTATCGTGAAGCGGTGCGTGGGATTACTTTTACCAGCTTCATCAGATGTTCAAACCCTTAAGGTCCGAATCCTCCAATCGTCCAGGCAGTCAATGCAGCGGCGGGTAAATAACACGGGTTCAGCACAAACAAAGACAAGGCCACTGTGGTAAGATTTTGTTTCAGCTGCGGCTTACACCTGGTGAATAGAACAGGAATCCAGATAAACCAGAGATAGAATAATCCAAGCGGGATAATCCAGGAAGATTCAGATAAATCCCGGAACGAAAACTGGAACCATAATGATACGCTCAGCGCATGCAAGACACACGCAAAATATAATATCAAGTATAGCTTCACAACCTATCTTAAAAGTTCAGTGTAAAGCACACTGTCAGTCCTTGACTCACGTTATGCTAAATGATAACTCATCCGCTTTTTGTCATGATTCTCAATAATAACGGTGTACGCGGTGACGGATTTACGGTAGATCCGCTGGCGGCAATGGCGTGGTGCATGTGAATCCAGGCTATTCAAACTTCTGATTCGGAAAATCTTCAGGCACTGGCAGGGTGACCTCTCCGGTTGCGGCCCATTCGGTGCCACGCAGAAAAGTAGTTACAAAACTGCCCTCCTTTATCTGCTCCACATGGTGACCCAGGATAGTATGAAAAATTCTGCCCTGGCCGTAGCTGATGGTCATCAGGGCAGGCTCATGACGGCCGGTTCCTTTGTGTTCTTTAGAAGAAAATGCCGTGGCCAGTATGGTCATGTTTTCAGCGGGACCTCTTAATCGATCATACAGCTCATCCGGCCCGTGCAGAAAGGTGGGCGGCAGCCCCCGCATGATCGGATGCTCCTTTTCTCTGACAACCAGTTCAAATTCATGCTGAGGACCGTGGGCTCCTCCTTTACCCTTGGAGGTATCACGAATCACTTCCCCCGCGTCATTCATGTAGACGTAAGGACCGCTTTTATGGTTGCGACCGGCCCAGCCTCCCAGGCCCGTCATCTTGTTAAATTCTACCCACTTCGGCCAGCAGTTGTTCGCTGCATGAATGGCAACCAATCCGCCTCCTTTGGCCATGTAGTCCTCAAATGCCTGCTGGGTGGCCTTGGGCCAATCTGCCGCACCGAACCCCTCGTTAAGAACCACCACATCATACTGGCTGAAATCCGGCTGATAGCTGCCGTCTGCACAGCTTTCCACGGAAGAACGACTGTGATCGACTTCAAACAGCGGAACTCTTTCAAGAATCTGCTTAAGCACAGGTGTGGTTTCCAGATATTTGTGTGCCTTTTGCGGGCCATCAGCGACAAGTACCTTGATTTTGTCCTCTGCAAATGAGCTGCCGGTGGTGAACAAGGCAATCAGAGCCAGGATAAAAACAGAATAATTCTTATTCATGATACCTCTACTTACTCATAATGAATCACAAAATACAAGTGGCTAGTTGCTTGCAACGGATACAGCGAAAGTGGTCAGGGCTCCTTTTTAAGCACATTTCCTTTCGTATTCGGAGTTGCTAAAGCATCCATAGTATGGAATGCAGATAGAGAACCTGCCGTGCTGGAATGGTTAACCCTGGCTGCCACACGCGGAATGTGAAGGTCAGTCTTTCTTCAGGGAGTGGCCACCTCAGCATCTACCACCAGGGCATGGATCATATCGCTGAAGATCAGGGCATGCAGGGGATATAGCAGCCACCAGTAGAGGAAGCCGGGGAGACTTTTGGGACGAAAGAAGGCGGTTTGGGTCAGGATACTTTGATGCGTTCCATTACCGGATTCGATTTCGAACTGCAGCCAGGCCTTGCCGGGAACTTTCATCTCGGCCCGCAGTCGCAGCAGCCGATGAGGTTCCACTTTCTCAACCCGCCAGAAATCGAGTGTTTCGCCGGGTTTGAGATCCTGCGGATCGCGTCGACCGCGCCGTAGTCCCGGTCCTCCGATCATCTGATCCAGAATGCCACGAGCTTTCCATGCCCAGTTCCAGACCAGCCAACCTTTTTCACCGCCGAGCGAGGTCACGGTGCGGAAAACTTGCTCCGGGCTGGCAGCTACAGGCCGGCGACGCACCTCACGAATCACACCTTCCCAGTCGATAAGTTCGTAAGGGCGTGAGGTAAGCGCCTGGGTCCAGCGGGTTTCAATATCGCCGCGGTCGATCTTGACCAGTGCACGCTGCACCGACGTGCGGTAGTCCGCGGGGTGGATACCGGGAAAGAGCTCGCGAGCTTTAGCGGTGTCGGCGAGCACCGGGTGGATGACTCCCTGAACCAGTGGCACTGCAAGTCGGTTTGTAATGGGAGTGACGAGCCCCACCCAAAGTGCAGCTAAAGTGGGGGCCAGTACCGGGACGGGTGCGATGATACGCTTAAAGCCGCGTTCTTCTGCATAGACCAGCATCATGTCGCGGAACGTCAGCCGGTTGCTGCCGATCTCAATAATCCCGCTTGGACCGAGCTCGAGCACGCTGATCAGGTAATTCAAGACATCGCGGATAGCAACAGTCTGTACTTCGTTCATGATCCAGCGGGGAGCGATCATGGCAGGAAGCCTTTCGGTCAGGTAACGGACCATTTCAAAGGAGGCGGAACCCGAGCCGATGATAGGTCCCGCCCTGAATTCGGTGACAGGAAGCAGTTTGCCCAGCAGGCGACCGGTCTCCGCACGACTTTGCAGGTGTCGCGAGTTGTCAGTCTGACGAGGAAGGAGTCCGCCCAGATAGATGACATGGTCCACCTGATCACCGATCCAAGCTGCAAAGTGTTCCACCGCATAGATGTCATTCAGATGGAAGTCACCGCCACCATGCATCGAATGAATCAGGTAATAAGCAGCATCGAAATGGGGTGGGTCCTGGGGAAGAGAGGCCCGATCCAGCAGGTCGCCTTGCCAAATGTGAATCCTTTCAGACCATGGGCGGCCGGCCAGGTGCTCCGGATGCCGGGCCAGGGCCCAGACTTCGTGACCCTGATCCAGCAGCCGGGGAATGAGTCGACCGCCGACATAACCGGTGGCCCCTGTCACCAGAATCTTCATACTGTTAACATACGCTGCTTTTGAAAAATCGCATCTTTATGGTCGGGGCTCAAAGCTTGAGTTGTCTCTGGATTGGTTCAGCCTGAAGGAGTGCGGCTTAAGATCAGCGTGAAAAATTACCGGTGTTTCGGCAGTCCGTCTGCTTCCGGATTTGTTTTGAGGCGAGGCATCACCGGATTCATCGGTGAGAATAACTCCGGTAAGTCAACCATGCTGCGGCTGTTTTTTGATCTACGCCAGCTGTTTTCAGACCTGGTGCAAAAATTGGAGCACTTCCGGCCGGGGGATGATTTCACATTTGAGCTGCCGGAATTACCGGTAGGGGTGGATCGCGACCGATTCTTTCATCTGAATAATCAGGAGCCCTTGGTGCTCCAGCTCGACAGCGGCGGGTGTGAGCTGGAGCTGATCTTCCACCGCGACGGCCGGATCCGCTGGCAGTGCGGAAATCAACTGCCGGGAGAAAGTCCAATCATTCGTGATCTGCACAGCTTGGCGCGCATGTTTTACGTTGGACCGTTCAGACCGTTTCAGACGCATGGCAGCAGCGGAAAGAGCTACGACGTGATTTTCGGACAGCCGTTTTTCCGCAAATGCATTGAACTGTATGCCGGTAAGTCAACGCAGGGAAAGGAATTGCTGGAATCTGTAGCACAGGACGTGGCTGGAGTCTTCGGGCTGGATGAATTCCATTTCAAACCCGGTAGCAACGGGGATGCCGGGTTTCGTGTCAATGGCGACTGGATGCCAACGGGCGAACTGGGAAGTGGTATCGGCCAGTGTTTTCTGATTTACCTGCAGGCTGCGTTGGCTAGGCCAAGTTTCATGCTAGTGGATGAACCGGAGGCACATTTACATCCGTCGGTGCAGAGTGATTTTGTGATGCAACTGGCCGGCTATGCGCAATACGGCTTGCTGACTTCCACCCATCACACCGGATTAGCGCAGAGCATCAGTGATCACATCTATCTGGTGAGCAGGGGCTCGGGGGCACAACGCTCCGTCATTGAGCCGTATCGTCCGGGCAAGCGATTGAGCCAGACCCTCGGGGAAATGCAGGTGCCGCTAGCCCGTCATGGTAATGATCCTAAGTTGCTGCTGGTGGAAGGGCCGACCGAGATCAAGGCAGTGCGCAAAGTACTTTCAAAAATCAAGCGTGATCACGACGTGGTGCTGATGCCGCTAGGCGGCAGCAGTATGATCAACGGGCATCGCGAGGATGAGTTGAAGGAAGTGAAGAAAATATGTGATCACGTCTATGCGCTGATTGACAGCGAGAAGCGTTCCGCGCAGGCAGAGATCTCTCCAAATCACTATGCGTTTCAGGATTCGTGCCGGAAGCTGGGGATTCATTGTCACATTCTGGAACGGCGGGCACTGGAAAATTATTTTAGTTCACGGGCCGTGCAGCAGGTGCTGGGGGAAGCGTTCCGGGCGCCCGGGCCGTTCGAAGATGTCAAGGCGGTCAATGCCAAGTGGCCGAAGTCTGAGAACTGGAAAATTATACAGCAGATGAATCGGGATGAGCTGAAGGGAAGCGATCTGTGGGAGTTTCTGGAACGGCTGGCTCAATAGCGGCGGGTTCCGGGTCAGAAGACTGGAACGCCAGGCAAGCCAGCCACATGGTAAGAGCTGCTTTAGCTGTCCAGGTCACGATGATCATCCATGAGCCCAGGCTCGCAAATGGCAGGAAAAATAACAGCACTCCCGCTATCAGATATGACCACGACGCAGGCGATCCGAAACGTAAAGTGAGTCCGGCTATGTACAGTGGCAGAGCCAGTAACAGGTCATCGGATCGATTCAGGTGTGGACTGAATAGAAGATAGGTCATCAGCGCATAGCCCAACAGGTAGGCTGAAGACGGATCTGAGGGTTTTCGCAAAAATAACGGGATGATAGCAAGTGCCCAGAGAGCGTAAGAGATGAGAGAGGCATGTGTTGCCAGAGGTGAAAACAGCAGATTGATCACGTTTCGCAAGTTGGTATGACTGGAGCCCCCACTACCGCCCGTGCTGATGCTGCCTTCCAGCGGACTGGAAAACGCAGTAATGTTGCTGAAGTAGTCAGAGATCCAATTCCAGCCCAGAAAGAGGGGACTGGTGATCACCAGCAAAATGCAGCAGACCGTAAACCACCCGGCTGCGCGGTATTTCTTCTGAGCAACAGTCCAGATGAGCAGAGGCAGCGCGAGCGGGGGCTTCATGGCGAGCAGAAACAGGAAAAGCCCGCTGGATGCTGACCGTGCATCATTCTTTACGGAAACCAGCCGGGCAAATCCAAAGAGTAAAATCAGGAAAATAATACTCATTTGTCCGATGTGGATGACTTGCATATACGCGATGCTTGCAAATGCAATCAGTGGAATCCAGCGGGACACATTTTGCGAATGGAAATTTTTCTGCATGAGCCACCAGATTCCCACAGCGCAGCCCAGGATGGTAAGCACAGCCAGCATCAGATATGCAATGCGAACTGGAACCAGGGATATCGTTGCGAAAAGATAAAGATGCAGTGGTGCATAAAAATAAGGCATGACCAGTGATGAGTTATCGGTTTGCGTCCAGTTTTTAAACTGCTGCAGGTGTTTGCCGGATTGATACGGCGAGGTAGAGGGAGAGGTGCGCCAGGCATGACCGGTATGCCAGAAGAAAGAGAAGTCCTGCACGGCGATACTTTCACGACCGTTCTGTTCTTTAAAGTGGATCACACCCCAGGGGCCTTCCGACTGAGCCAGCTGCCGGTCGATGTAAAACAGCGAAACCAACAGCACGCTGCTGGCAGCAAAAAGTAGGATGCCCGTTAACCATTTGTCCTGAAATCTGTTGCGAGAGGAATTCATGGATCACATGCTTTCCAGAACTGGGCCAGTTCATCCGGTAGTGGAATGCTGATACGCACAGGTTCATCATTCCACATGAATGCCATCTGATGCGCATGCAGCGCCTGCCGTCGCAGCCAAAGCGCATCTAGCATGGAATCGTTCCAGCCGGATGCGACGGTTTGCAGATAGTAGTCGGTGCTGGGCCCATACAGTTTGTCACCTATGATGGGATGTCCGATAAACTGAAAGTGGACACGGATCTGATGCATACGTCCTGTGAGTAATTCCACCTCTACCAGTGAGACCGGCTGTTTGCGGTAATGACGGGTTTCCACTCTACGGTATCGGGTTTGAGCAGCTTTGCCCTGAGGATGCACGATTTGGAGCACGTAGATTGGTGAGGGCTCGAAGTCTGTTTTTCTACCCAGAGGCTGGTCAATCAGACCTTCGTCCGGAGGCGTTCCGTGAACCAGTGCATAATAGCTTTTTTGTATCCTGCGGTTCATGGCCATTTTGCCCAGCTTGGAGGAGGTTGCTCGATGGCGGCTTGCTAGCACCAGTCCGCTGGTTTCCCGGTCCAGCCGGTTCATCAGGCAAAGCTCTTCACCGGGGAAGTGTTCCTGTAGTGCCTGCCAGAAAGTGTATTCGCCATCCGGTCGGGTAGGATGAATCAGCAGCGGTGCGGGTTTGATGGCTACCACCCAGTCCGGATGGACTTTCACCAGATTGGTTTCGATGCGAAAGGTTCGGGACATGATCTAGTCAGGTGATGTTAATGCCAAATGCTTCCGTACGGAAAAGAAAAATAAGCGGGCATGCCATGGCGGTTTTTCGGGTCAGAAGGAAGCAAGTTAACAGATCTGTGTTATTTTTCATAAAATGGATATCAAAAATCAGACAGCACTGGTAACGGGAGCAGGTTCGGGGTTTGGGCGTGCAATCGCATGCATGCTGGCGCAACAGGGATGCCGGTTGATCTTAGTCGGGCGACGCGAGGAAAAGTTACAGGAAACGGCTGAGCGGCTAAACAGTGAGAAAGAACCTCTCATTTTTGCTAAAGACATCTCTTCATCAATGGATGTGGAAGATCTGGCATTTGATGTTCTGCGGGAAGTAGGTCAGTTGCACATTCTGGTCAACAATGCCGGGGTTTTTCCCGAAAATGCACCTGTGCAGGAAACAACCGTGTTGGATTGGGATACCACAATTGCCACTAATCTGCGTGGTCCCTACCTGCTGCTGCGTGCTTTTCTGCCGGGGATGGTGGAAAGAAATTATGGCCGGATTCTGAATATCAGCGCACCACTCAAGCATTACCCTGGGGCAGCGGGATATTGTGCCTCTAAATCAGCACTGGATTCGCTGACCAAAGCCACGGCTTTTGAAAACAAATCACGGAACATACTGGTTAATGCGGTAGAACCTCCGTTTATGGATACTGAAATGCATACCGGTGGGAAAACACCGGAGGAAGTGGTGCCTGAACTGCTTAAATTCTTTGATCCCAAGGATCAATCCACCCGGGGACGGATCGTTCATCTCAAATAATTAAAGTTTACGCAATGATCCATTTGACAACTTTTTGAATAGGCACGCAGACAATGAGAGATAGACTCAGCACATGGATGACCTTTTCAGCCAATCGTCGGCAACGGACAGCCCGCTGCGGAATGATTCACGACAGAATCTGGCTTATCGCATGCGTCCACGGCATCTGGATGAATTTATCGGACAGGAACATCTCCTCGAAACCGGCAAGCTTCTTCACCGGCTGATCACATCGGATCGCATCTCTGCGGTGCTGTTTTACGGGCCGCCCGGCACCGGCAAAACTTCGCTGGCGCATTGTATCGCCAACATGACGCAGAGTCGCTTTGTCGGACTCAATGCTGTCGAGGCCACGGTTGCGCAGTTGCGCCAAGCCATCGGGGAAGCGGATGCCCACTGGAAGCGGACCGGGGAAACTACGCTGCTGCTGGTGGATGAAATTCACCGCTTTAACAAATCCCAGCAGGACGCGATCCTGCCGCATGTGGAATCCGGTAAGATCAAGCTGGTGGGTGCCACTACCCAGAATCCTTATTTTTCCGTTAATGCTGCTTTGTTGTCGCGGATGCAGTTGTTCGAACTGCAGGAACAGATACCGGATGCCATTACTTCTATTTTAAAACGGGCGGTAGCGGATGAAGAGCGCGGATTTGGTAAGTTGCAGGTTACCGTGGAGGATGCGGCGTATCAGATGATTGCCGAGGGTTGTGGTGGTGACAGCCGTCGTGCACTCAATACACTGGAGGTGGCTGTTTTATCGGCTGCTGCCGATGGTGATTCGCGAGTGGTAACGGCAGCGGATGTTGAAGAGTCGCTACAGAAAAAACTGGCCCGTTATGACCGGGACGGGGATGAGCATTTTAATGCGATTTCCGCCTTCATTAAAACGATCCGCGGCAGCGAGCCGGATGCGGCACTGTATCTGCTGGCACGGATGCTGGAAGCCGGTGAGGAGCCGCGGTATATTGCGCGGCGGCTCGTGATCAGCGCGGCCGAAGATATTGGACTGGCCGATCCGCGTGCACTGCAGCTGGCAGTGGCCTGTCAGCAGGCAGTGGAATTTATCGGAATGCCGGAAGGGCGGATTCCGCTGGCAGAAACAACGGTGTATCTGGCATCCGCCCCCAAGAGTAACCGTGCTTATGTGGCTTTGGATGCCGCCATTGCGGACATCCGCAAAGGGAATCATATTCCGGTACCGGCCGCACTCAAGGACACGCACTACTCCGGAGCTGAAAAAATGGGTCATGGCAGCGGATACCAGTATGCGCATGATTACGATGGTGGCATCACGGATAAGATGTTTGAGTGTCCGCAATACTATCAACCGTCAAAGATTGGTTTTGAGCGCAAGATCAGTGAACGCCTCTCTGCCATTGATGAGATTCGGCGCAAACGGGAGGAAAAACCATGAGTGATCAGCATGAGGCGTCACAGTTTCGATTTCGGTTGCTCAATCCGGCACACTATCTGGATTCGCTGCTGTTCTGGTCCGTCTATATTTCCTCAACCATGGCCATTCTGTGGTTACTGGCATCCACGGCGAAAAACCAGATTCGGGAAATCATGATTGACCAACTGGTAGCTTTGGAAGCCCAGACCAGTGAGATGGTCCACTACTACCGCCAACAAGGAGGACTGGAGTCGGATACCGCCAGACTGCAGCAGGCCTTGCACACCGTTTCACTGGCCGACGCGAATATCCTGGCGATGGCGATGGTGGAAAAAGACCCTGCGGATAATATAAAAGAAGTGGGAAAATATCCCGAAATCAATCATCCCGATATTGATTTTACATCACCGGAACATCAAGCCTACCTGAAAAACACTCTGACTGAAAAGAGGGTGACGATAAGTGAGTGGGAATTGTTCACATCGGGTTCGGCAACATTACTCACACCCGCTTCATCACCGATCGAATATCTGTATACGTCTTTGCCTGATGAGAATGGCCGGCAGGGAAAATATTTTCTGATTATCGCTTTTGATGCCCCGATGGTACAATCCAGCTTTTACCAGGTGGAAGAATTCGCCATTACGGCCATCTGTCTGGCGATTTTGTTAGCAACTATCATTGCGATATTAGTCCGCTATCGAAGTGTTCAGCGACTGCAAGCGACGGAAGAGAAATTAGTAGCGCTCAAGTCACTGAGAAAGAGAGATGTGCTGCTCAGCCTGGTGGTCGGAGCGGCGGATGAACTGCTGGGTCAGAAGGATGTGGAAAGTGTTTTTCTGGAACTACTGGTAAAATTAAAATCCGAGCTGAATTTATATGGATTGGCAGCAGTGGTGGAAACCGGACAGGACCAGCAGAAATACTCCTGGATCAATCAGCAGAGCATCGAGTCCGTTCCTATTGGTTTCGGCAATCAAGGGGGTCTGCTGCCGGAATGGAAAGAGGCGCTTAAAAGCGGTGATTTAGTGATTATTCGCCGGCGTGAGGGACCGGTTTTACTTCGTGCCTGGATGGCAGAACAAAGTGTGGAGGTCATGGCCTTGGTGGGCATGCACCGGGAAGACCACCTGAATGGTGTGATTGTTGCGCTGGAGAAGAAGGAAAAAAACACACAAGACCCCGGTCTGGTGGACACGCTCAAGTTGACGGCAGATATTTTCAGTGCCGCGTATCAACAGCGCCTGCAGGAAAGCCGGTTACTGGAGTCCTCCAAGATGGAGGCTTTGGGAAGAGTGGCTGGTGGCGTAGCTCACGAATTTAATAACCTGCTGCACATCATTACCGGAAATCTGAGAGGCCATTCCCGGCAGGAGGCCTTTACCACAACCGACTCAGAGCGTGGGGAACGAATTTTAGAAGCAGCTGGCAGAGGAACCAGAATTGTGGAACAACTATTGCGGGCTACTCGTCTTAATGTGCCTGATCTGTCACCTGGTAATCTGAATACACTGATTGAGAAGACCGTTTCACTGGCCAGTCTGGCAGTCGGCGGGGGGATTCAAATTCGTTCAGAACTGGATTCGGAACTGCCCAGTGTCATGCTGGATGAAGCACAAATCCAGCAGGTGATCCTGAATCTGTTACTCAATGCCCGCGATGCGGTGGGTCAGAAAGGTGTGATTCAAATCAAGACATCACACGATGGTTTGTATGTCATGTGTGATGTGATTGACGATGGGGGGGGGATTCCGGATGAGGTGATGGACCGCCTGTTTGAACCGTTCTTTACGACAAAAGAGCCGGGAAAAGGGACAGGTTTGGGGCTGTCCACCTCACGTGGCATCTTGGAACAGCACCATGGCACGATCGAAGCAAACAATTTGCCAAGTGGTCAATGCCGCTTCCGTTTTCGCCTGCCTGTAACGGATCGCAAGCTGGTTAACGCAGATTCACCGGAACTTGCAGGTAGTGAAGCCCTCTCACCAACTGGAGAAGTCCTGATCGCGGATGATGAGAAAATGTGCCGCGAAGTGCTCAAGGCATGCCTGATGGAAAAGAATATTGAGGTGCGTGAATTTGACGGGGGTCAACCGCTGGTAGATTATATCCGGAACACGGACGCCGAGATTTCATGGGTCATAACCGATTGGACGATGCCGGGTCTGCATGGAGAGGAACTGATCCGGGAGTTAAGACGTCAGCACCGGGAGATGAAAGTGTTTGTCACGAGCGGGTTCGTGCTGGAGACGGATAAGATTCCGCGTGTTGATGGGCTTATCAATAAACCGTTTGGTCCGGAGGAGTTGTTCCAGGTCTTGGCGAACTCGGTAGTGCGGGAGCGTCGCTAGCTTTGGGAGCAACACGCTCGCTGCCTGTATCCGGATCATTGCCCGGAGCTGCAGATTCATCTGCCGGTGCCGGACTGTAGGCGGGTAACGAAATAAAATTACTGTTGTTCAGCCAGCTGCCTTTGGGCATGGGAATTGGACTGGTTTGAGTTTCCTGGCCCAGCGGACACACGACAGGCAGGTATCCGCTGTTGGTTATCAGCAAATCCTGTTCTTGGGACGAGACCAGGTAATTAACCAGTTCCAGCGCCTCCTGTTTGAGTTTGGAGCGGGCTCCCAGCAGCAGATGGTCAAAAATAATGGTCGTTCGGGCCTGGGGTAAACTCCACTTCCATCCGGGGTTGATATAATCTGATGTGTTGCGAATCGGGCAGGCTGCTGGAATCCAGACTGTGGCGGCGCGGGATGCTAAAAACGATTCCCAGGCAATACGATAGGCTCCTGGATCAGGAACGGTTGGAGCCACCGGTTCCAATGCAACGGATGATGATTGCAGTGAGGCAATCATCACGGGATCCTCTGGAAAGATAGGCACAGCGGGTGTGGTGACGGAAGTTGTGGGATCTGTTGCTAAAACCTGAAGATGCTGCAGCAGCACCATGGGCGTCCAGCGCCAGGGAACCGCATACTCGTTTTTGAAATCAAAGGAGTGGGAGGTAAAGATCGGATTAACAGCTGAAAGATCAGGTGCCGGATCCCAGCGTGCGACTGTGTTTTTCTCAATAAACTGGGTAATAAGTCGCGGGCTTAGAATATAAAGATCGGCTTCTTTAACGGGCAGGCCCTGCTCACTCAGCTTAAGCTGGTGCTGGACCAGTTTCAGGTTTCGGTTGCCGATCCAGCTATTGAGACTGGATTGGGGAATGCCTTCAAATTCGAAGAGAATAACAAGTTGAGGAACAGGCTCTGGTTTCACCTCAGCGTTTCTTGGCTTTAAGGTGTCCACCTTCCGGGAGATAGACGACCCAGCATCGGGCTCCTCCGTTTCTGGGGAACAGGAAACAGCGTAGCCGCAGCAAATCAGCAACACTAAAATCTTTAATCGGAGTAACATCTGCGCACATTTATGGGAGAGAATCCAGGGTTGGGCAAGCTTGCGCTTGTTGCGGCTCAGGGAAGCTGGCGTAGTGTCTGATAATAATGCAAAACGATTCTGATGTCCGGTGGAAAACGGTGCACGCTCAGTTGGAGCGGATGCGGGGAATGCAGTATCAGTATCATCGTAAGTTTTTTCACTGGCTGATCGGTTCATTGGCAGGCTTTTTTCTGCTTTGGATCTTTGCAGGACGTATTGGGGCACTCTGGGTGCCGTTTCTGATTGTGACGGCTGGTGTGCAGGCTTCCTTTTACCTGCACTTCTGTGATTTCGCCCGGATGCATGCCCGTCACTTGGAACGAATTATCAATCAAAAGACTGGCACCCGGATCATGCTGGCCGGCAAACTGGAGGATGTCTATTTTTACCCGATCGATTCACCCAAATTCAGCGGGCTCCTGCCGGGAGCGTCGTTTCACTTTTTTTCTTTTTTTACCCTGCACTGGTGTTTGATCTGGGTTGCTGGTATCGTGTTTTCTTTCATTTATGGCTGGCCGGCTTTGCCGGCAGGTGCCGGACAGATGGCTTATGTGGTCGGCTGGCTGCTGTGGGTGATGCTGAATGCAGGCTACCTGGCATGGTATTTTATCCGGAGAAAAGATCTGATAGCCATGGATCGATTACTGGAAGATGAACTTTTCACCGCAGCACAGTCTTGAAATGAACATGTCTGTTTTTACGAAATCGGTTTTGCTGCCGACCGATCTACAGTCCGCGTTTCAGTTTCATCGGGATCCACGTAATTTAGATCACGTTCAGCCGCCGGGGGCTCAGGTGCTGGCGGCTGATATACCCGCGTTGCTGGAGCGTGAGAGTGTGTGCTCTCTGACAGTCAGGATTCCTTTTGGAATCCAGCATTGGAAAATCCAGGTAGATGAACTGTCACTGGATATAAGCGGTGGGCATGCGGTCATGGTGGATCGGGCAATTCATTCTCCATTTGCACATTGGGTGCATCACCATCAGTTTGAAACTCAGGGTGACGCAACGGTGATGCGCGATGAGGTGGAATTTCAACCGCCGGGCGGACCATGGGCATGGCTGCTGATTTTACCGGCGTATTTGATGCTGCAGCTGCTTTTTACCTTTCGTCATTATAAGACAGTGCAATATTTTTCAACTCAGCCAGGGACAGATCCGTGAAGCGGGCTGTGGTCTGGTTTCGGCGGGATCTGCGTCTGAGCGACAACACGGCGCTGGCACAGGCCCTCCGAGCCGCTGATGAAGTGGTGCCGGTCTTTGTACTGGATCCGAGCATTTTGGAGAGTAAGTCAACCGGCTCACGGCGGGTGGCTTTCCTGCTGGGGTGTTTGAAGTCGCTGCAGAACAATCTTGAGCATATCGGTTCCGAGCTGATTTTGCGCTACGGCGATCCGGCAGAAGTCTTACCGGAAGTCCTGCAGGCAACCGACGCGAATGAAATTCACTGGAACAACGACTACGAGGGTTACGCCAGGAAGCGCGATCAGGCAGTTCGACAAGCATGCCAGCAGTCTGAAGTCAGTGTAAATGTCCACGAAGATCAGTGCTTGTGCGAACCGGGATCCATTTTGAAAGATGATGGAGCACCTTATGTCGTGTTCACCCCGTTTTCCAGGAAATGGAAAGATCTGTATGCTGACCAGCCTCGGCCGCGCCCCGGATCTCTGAAGAAATCCTGGTCGCTGAAAGGTGATCCAATCCCGGAGCCCGATGATCTCGGTCATGGCATCCGGATCAACCTGCCGGAAACAGGTGAAAAAGCGGCTAAAGCAAGATTGGATCAGTTCATTAAAGACTCGATTGCGACTTATGACCAGGACCGTGACTTCCCGGATCTGGACAGGACCTCACGGCTATCGGCAGATTTACGCTTCGGCTCAATCGGACCGCGCACCGTTCATGCTGCAGCGGCAAAAGCGTATGCCAAGGGTGGGGCAGTTTCGCGTGGGGCAGAGATTTTTATATCCGAACTGATTTGGCGGGATTTCTACAAACATATACTGTTTCACTACCCTCACGTGGAATCCGGTGCTTTCCGGCAGGAATATGACGCGCTGGAGTGGGAAAATGACAAGGAGCTGTTCCAGGCCTGGTGTGAGGGCAGAACCGGCTTTCCGATTGTAGATGCCGCAATGCGCCAGCTCAACAGCACAGGCTGGATGCATAACCGCCTGCGGATGATCGTAGCCAGTTTTCTGACCAAGGATCTGCTGATTGACTGGCGCTGGGGTGAACGCTACTTCATGGACAAATTACTCGACGGTGATCTGGCTGCGAATAATGGTGGATGGCAGTGGGCGGCTGGAACCGGTACCGATGCCCAGCCGTATTTTCGTATTTTCAATCCTTACAGTCAGGCCAAGAAATTTGATCCTGAGGGTAAATTCATCGAAAAGTGGGTAGGAGAAACCGATCCTTCGACCTATCACCCGATCGTGGATCACAGCATCCAGCGTCAAAAAGCCTTGGCTCTCTACAAAAAGCTGAAAAACTAGGCTCGCATGCGGGCTCTTTTTCAAAGACATTCACGCTGGACGGTCTGGCTGGGGGCAGTTTGTCTGCTGTTGCTGCTGGTAGGAGCTGTCATTCTCCATCAGCAGCACGACCAATACACCGAGACGATCCTGGAGGAACTGGCAGAACAGGCCGGCATCTCGATGGATATTGGAGAGGTTGATATACGCGTCAAAGGCCAGTTGACCCTGCGTAACATCGACATGCGTCCATTAGGAAAAATTGATTTTCTGGAAATTGTCTGGGACTGGAAAGACCTGCTCGGACGCCATATCGAGCAGGTGAGGGTGCATGGGGTGCAACTCCGGTCCAGCGAATTGCAGCGCTTGCAGAAAGATCGGGGAAATCCAGCTGAGTCTGAGTCCCCGGCACGTCCGATGGAACCCTTCACCTTGGGAAAATTAATTATCGGGCAGGCGGTTCTGGTGTTGGATGATCTGGGCACTGGAATACCGCCTGTCCCGATCCGGCTAGGAGAAGTCACGCCACTGGTCTTCGATGAGTTGTACCTTGGCGGGGAAAGCAGCGACCCCGCAGCAATGGAATTACAGAAGGCGGAAGTGAATGATCTCGTGATCTACTCGCCTTATGATCCGCTGGCAAAAGTGATCGCTTTTGAGAAAATTACTCTGGTATTCAGTTGGGCGGGGATTCAGGAACGGCAAATGGCTAGACTGGCGATTGAAAAACCGGTGATCTTTGCGGGTGAAGAGTTGTTCTGGCTGGTCAAGGAGGTGCGGCGGCAGAAGGAAAAAGAACAGCCAGCGGAATCCTCACAGGATTCCTGGTCTATTGGTGATTTTCAGGTCATCGGCGGGCAGCTGGTGGTGACTGCACTGGGAAATCCCGGCTTTACGTTGCCGGTGATCTATGGTCTCGAAATGAGCGGGCTCGTATTATCTGATTTCTCCAGCGCACCCTTGAAGTTGCCGCTTGAAATTCCACCTACCAATTTGAACTATCCGGAATATGGTGTTCGCATCAGTAACCTGCGTGGCAGTTTAGAATTCAGCCTTCCTCCGGGTGAAGAGACTCAGGATAATCTGGTTAACACGATAAAGATAGATTCCATATCCTGGAAAGGTGTTACCGCAACGAATGCCTGGACTTCAGTGACGCTGGACGAAAACGGGATATACTGTGAACTGGGAGCGGATACCTATGGGGGATATACCAACGGGAATCTCAGTATCATGCTGGATCAGGGCATGAAGTGGTTTGCTGGAATCTATGTTCGCGGTACTGAGGTGCGCCCGGTCGCTGAAAAACTTGCTCCGGAATACATCAGGATCAATGGGGCAGTATCCGCGGATCTTGAGGCTGCTGGTCAGGAGCGGCTGATCCAGCAGGTGAGTGGTAAAGTAGACTGGCTGGAGCCCGGAAATTTGGAAATCGTCGCCGTAGATGATCTGCTGGATAAGCTACCTGAAGACTGGATACCGGCCAAACAGGATGCCGCCAGCATTGCGCTTAAGGCTTTTCGTGATTACGATTACAAACGTGGGCAATGCCTTTTCAGCTACGCGCCACCTGCTAGTGCGATAGGGCTGAATTTTGAAGGAGAGCAAGGAAAACGGAATTTTGAAATCAAATGGCATGATTTGCGTGAGAACCCCGGCTTCGGGTGGTAGAAAAACAGTCGTATGAAAAATAATACAATTTGGGGTTGCGGGTCATGGGTTACTGTTGCGTTATTGTTAGTTTCATGTGCTCCCACCATTCGTCTGGATACACCGGATCCGGTGAAGATTGATGTAGCAATGCAGGTAGATGTCTACACCCATCAGGAGAAATCTTCCGGTATGGCAGGTGCGGATAAAGAAAATAAGACACCACGCGAACGCCGCCGCAATCGCATGGCGGAAGTGCAGAATCTCAAAAATGATCGCGTGATCGGCGAAGGGAATACCGGCTTTCTGGCAGTCAAAAATCCGCCGACAGATCCCGTATATGCCGACTACGCGCAGAAAATCGTCACGCTGGAAAATGAAGACCGTCAGCTGATTTTCCAGGCGGAAGCATCAGCGGAAGACAAGCCTGCGGACATGGTGGCAAAAGACTTTTCCAAACGTGCACGTGAGTCGTCCTTTCCAGGCGAGTGGATTCAGCAAGAGGACGGCACCTGGATTGAAAAGTAAGACATCGAGCCGGTTCCGGGCTCAAACATACTCGATACCAATTCAAAAATGACCGGATTTAGAATCTGTGGTCAGTTGCGTTTGAGCGCCTGATACAGTTCTGCAGCGGTAGCGGGTGGCGGTATCTTGCCATTCAGGATGTCTCCGGTGGTTACCGATGCTCCATAAGCTTCCTTGTTTATATTGATCGCTGTTCCGAGACGGTCGCTCCCTACGGCAGCACCGGCAAAAGCTCCATCCGTTGTTGCATAAACGTAAATATCCTGCTGGTTGATGGTAGAGGCCTCTTCAGTGACGGAATCCGGCCCGGCCGTGGCATTGGCAATCGCATTCAGCTTGAACTTACCCTTCTGGGCAAACGCATTGACCGCTTCAGATGTGTTCAGGATATAGATCAGTTGCCGCACTTCAACGCCTACCTGGAGGCCGAGACCACCGCCGGAAGTGTAAAAAGCGGAAGGTGCAGACCAGCCATTGGAGGTTTTCGCAATCAGCACACCCTCACCGTGTTGCCCGCTCAGCCCAAATCCGCCTTTGGTAATTTCAATAATGGCGATGCCTTTGGCGCGATGGATCACGGTCTGAGGAATGGGCTTGGGAGAAGTCTGTTTTTCCAGCACGATACCGGCTGCCTCCCTAATCAGCGCATCCATGCGGGGAGAACTTTCAGCCTGAATGCCGGGACTCAGCAGCAACAGGAGAGACGGCAGTATTATTCGGATTCTGATCATCCTTCAGTTATTAGCAGACCGTTTAGTAACGTCAAACCTGCGGCAGGGGTTGCAATCTGATTGATCCCCGCTTTAATCAATCGCTCATGGCAGAGAAATTCTACATCACGACCGCGATCGACTACGTCAACGGAAGACCGCACCTCGGGCATGCTTATGAAAAAGTGCTGACCGATATGCTGGCCCGCTATGAACGTCGCAAAGGAAAGGGTGTGTTCTTCCTGACCGGAGTGGACGAACACGGCATGAAGGTGCAGCAATCTGCCGCGGCTCAAAACCGTGAGCCACAGGACCTTGCGGATGAAAATGCCGCCCGCTTTCGGGCGCTCTACGATGAACTCGATGTCGGTTATGACGATTTTGTGCGCACGACGGAAGATCGTCATAAGCAGGTGGTCCAGCGTATTCTACAGGAGCTTTTCGATAAGGGAGAGATCTATGAGGGACAATACGAAGGTTTCTACAGCGCCAAACAGGAGCAGTTTCTGACCGATGATGATAAGGTCGACGGGGAATGGCCGGCTGATTTCGGGGAAGTGGTGCACTTGCAGGAAAAAGTCTATTACTTCAAACTCTCGCAGTATCAGGATTGGCTGGTTGGATTTCTGAACGAGAATCCGGATTGGATCTATCCGTCATTTCGCACCAAGGAAGTGCTCGGTAAGTTGGATCAACCGATTCCCGATATGTGTATTTCCCGCCCGAGTTCGCGTCTGAGCTGGGGGATTCCGCTGCCGTTTGACAAAGATCAGGTGACCTTTGTCTGGTTTGATGCGCTGATCAACTATATCTCCGTCATCGGTTACGAAGGCGGACAGGTGGGTGACTGGTGGCCGGCGGTGCATGTTATAGGTAAGGATATTATGGCTCCGGCTCATGCAGTCTACTGGCCGATCATGCTGAAAGCGATCGGGGTTCCCATGCCACAACGCTTACTGGTGCACGGATTCTGGACGATGGATCAGGCCAAAATGAGTAAATCGGAAGGTAACGTGGTGGATCCGCTCGAGCTGGTCGAAGTCTATGGTCGTGATGCTTTCCGCTATTATGTCCTACGCGAAATGGCGTTGGGCCAGGATGCGGATTTCTCACTGGATCAGTTTCATCAGCGTTATCAGTCTGAACTCGGTAATAATCTCGGTAACCTGCTCAACCGCACGGTATCGATGATTGGTCGTTATCGCGACGGAGCTGTGCCACAGCAGGTCAACGGTTCTGAACTGGAAACGGCGATGAAAGCCGACGTGCTGGCATCCATTTCCAAATATCGTGAGCTGATGGATCAATGGCAGGTGCATCTGGCATTGACCGAATTATGGAAGGGCATCACCCGAACCAATCAATACATCGAGGAAGCGGCGCCATGGAAACTGGCTAAGGATGAGGCACGGGCAGAGCGACTGGACTGCGTGTTGAATCATATGGCAACCGCACTCTGGATGCTGGGCAGTGAGCTGCAACCGATCCTGCCGGATTCGGTAGAGAGGATCTTTGCGCAATTACACTTGGATCAGCCGTTAGACCATGCAGTTGAATTAAACTGGCCGCAGTGGGAAAGTACGGCATCCGTCGGGAAGCCGGAGCCATTGTATCCACGTATCGAACGCGAAGAGTCCTAGTTGTTTTCTTGATTCAGGCATGATAACCTTTGCGGCTTACTCATGAATTTTGAACACGTTGGAAACGGATCGGTCGAAAACAAGAATCTCAAAAAATGGGTCGAAAAGATCGCAGCCCAAACTCAACCGGATCGTATCCATTGGTGTGACGGTTCTGATGCTGAAAACGATCTGCTCATGGCTGAAATGGTAGCTGCCGGCATGGCGGTGAAACTGAATCAGGAAAAGCGTCCCAATAGTTATCTCTTTCGTTCGGATCCCAGCGACGTGGCGCGGGTAGAAGACCGCACCTTCATCTGTAGTCTGAGTAAGGATGCCGCGGGTCCCACGAATCACTGGATGGATCCCCGGGAAATGCGCCAGACGCTCAAACCGCTCTTCCATGGTTGCATGCGTGGACGAACGATGTATGTGATCCCGTTTAGTATGGGACCGATTGGGTCGGATATCTCACATATCGGGGTGGAGCTGTCGGATTCGCCCTATGTCGTCGTGAACATGCGGATCATGACACGCATGGGACAGGCAGTTTTCGATGAGATTGACAGGACCAAACCCTTTGTTGTTCCCTGTGTGCACTCGGTCGGAGCGCCGCTTGGGCCCGGGCAGCAGGATGAGACCAGCTGGCCGTGTAATGCGGAAACGAAATACATCGTGCACTTTCCGGAAACTCGTGAGATCTGGTCGTATGGCAGCGGTTATGGCGGAAATGCACTCTTGGGTAAAAAGTGTTTTGCCTTGCGTATCGCCTCCTGTATGGCGCGCGACCAGGGGTGGATGGCGGAGCACATGCTGATCCTGGGGGTGGAATCCCCGGAACAGGAAAAGACATATGTGGCAGCGGCATTTCCCAGTGCGTGTGGCAAAACCAACTTTGCGATGCTGATTCCCCCCAAAGAATTCCAGGAACAGGGGTGGAAAGTCACCACGGTAGGTGATGACATTGCCTGGATCAAGCCGGGTCCGGACGGAGTCCTGCATGCCATTAATCCTGAAGCGGGTTATTTCGGCGTGGCCCCGGGAACCAATTACGAGACCAATCCCAATGCCATGATTTCCTGCGAGAAAGATACCATTTTTACCAACTGTGCGTTAACTCAGGATGGAGATGTCTGGTGGGAGGATCTGACCCCGGAACCACCTGCCGGGAAACTTATCGATTGGAAAGGTAACGAGTGGACTATGGCTTCCGAAGCTCCGGCGGCTCATCCCAATGCCCGTTTTACTGCTCCGGCAATCAACTGTCCGTGTCTGGATCAGGCATGGGAAGATCCTGCCGGGGTGCCGATCAGTGCCTTTATTTTTGGAGGTCGCCGGATGCAACATGTGCCGTTGGTATTCCAGGCCTTCAACTGGATCCATGGAGTGTATCTGGGTGCCACGATGGGATCCGAGATGACCGCGGCTGCATTTGGAAAAATTGGGGAGGTGCGGCGTGACCCCTTTGCGATGCTGCCGTTCTGCGGCTACAACATGGCCGACTACATCCGCCACTGGGTCAAGATGGGTAAACGCCACAGCGAGAATCCTCGTATTTTCCACGTTAATTGGTTCCGCAAGGGGAAAGACGGGAAATTCCTCTGGCCCGGATTTGGGGAGAACATGCGGGTACTCAAATGGATTGTCGGCCGGGTCAACGGTCACTCCAAAGCACTGGAAAGCCCGCTCGGGTGGACGCCGCGCTATGGCGATATGGATTTTACCGGTTTGGATATCTCACGGGAACAATGGGCTGAACTCATGCTGATTGATCGTGAAATCTGGAAACAGAAGACCCTCCAGCACGAAGCCTTATTCCTTAAACTGCACGAACACCTGCCGAAGGAAATGGTTTACGAACGAGAACTCCTGATCTGTCGCCTGTAAGCAGAGGGTCTTTTTTACAGACTTTTGGCAAGGCTGAGTTAGTATTCGGGTATGGAAAGAGTCGCCCATATCGCCAAAAATTTCGAAGAAGCAGATCGTTATGATCGTGAGCGGTATCGAAAGATGACTCCGAATCAGAGAGTGAATACGCTGCTGAAGCTCGTATCCAGTCATCCCGATTATCATGTTGAACAAAGACTTGAGAGAATTTGTCGGATTACTCCTCTCCCACGAGATTAAGTTCTTAGTAGTAGGTGCGGTGGCTTTGGCCTTTCATATGCGTCCCAGATACACCGGGGATCTGGATATATGGGTCGCTGCAGAAGCGGATAGCGCACAGAAACTCGAGCGCGTAGTGTATGAATTTGGGTTTCAGTCCACCGACCTATCTACAGATGATTTTCTTATAGCGGATCAGGTGATTCAGTTGGGAGTGGAACCTTACCGAATCGATATTTTAACAGGTCTTTCGGGCTTATCTTTTGATCATGCCTGGGAGAATCGGGTGACGGGCCAGTTGGCCGATTTTTCAGTTCATTATCTCTCAAAGCAGGATCTCATTCTTAATAAACGTGCAACCGCAAGAGATCAGGATCTGGTAGATGTTAGATTGCTGGAAGATGATGAAGCGTAAATTGCGGTTTACCCTAGCTGTATCGCTGCTTTCGCTATACGGGTCATTAGTTGAGGCAGCAGAGGTGCAGTCACATGGCTTCAGTTTTGAGCAAAAGGTATGGAATCATCTGTTTGAGCGGGGCTATACCGACGACTGGGATATTCCCGGTTCGGCAAATCTGCAGAACCCCGGAGTTCCGATCTCCGTAAAGTTCATGGAATGGAAGAACAGCATCTATCTGGGAGATGCCTTACGCCAGTTCGCGATCAATCAACGCTTTGAAATGGTCGTAGGGTTCTACCAGCAAGTGGATGGGCAAAAGAAAGTGGTCGCGGTGCATCATATAAAATTTACCCCGGAACAATGGAGGCAGATGTGGGGCGAGATCACAGCGGAAGAACTGACCGCGTTTTCGAACCGGATCAAGCAGGGCACAATCGAATCCGCCCAGGACTATGCCCGGCCACACGCCGCCGCACTGCGCGAAAAATCAGGTATCTTCAGTATCAATCCCAAGATCAACAAAGACCAGCGCCGTATTCAGTGTTCAATTCCCTTTGGAGTGTTTTACCGGGAAGTGGTGCAACAGGAACCACAGATGCAGGAGAAAGTGATGCTATGGGGACGGCAGCTGAAGTAATAAAGTAAGCAGGAAGCATTAAGATTTAAACATTAAGGTGGTTTTCAGCAGTTTTGCTTCTGCCTTCTTCCTTATGACTTCTAACTTTACTCAATAATCTCCACCGGTACGCCGACCGTGACCATGTGGATCAGTTTGGTGGCATTCCAGTTGGCCAGTCGGAAGCAACCGGAGGATCCGGTGCGGGAAATTTCTGTTGGCTCCGTGGTGCCGTGAATCCCGTAACCCGGCAAAGTCAGGCCGATCCATGCGCTGCCGACCGGATTGTTGGGCCCGGGTGGAATGATCAGGCGCTGTTCAATACCTTCCGCTTCAGCGGCTTCGGCAAATAAGGCGGGACTGAACGTATAGTTCGGATTGGGAGCGCGGTTTTTGACTTCCAGTCGACCTGCCGGACGCTTGTTTTTATCTTGGGCGATCGAGCAGGGGAAACAGGACATGACCTTGCCGTTTTTATAGGTCAGCAAGGTGGTTTCCGGCAGGATGATCCTGATCAGATCAATTTTTGGCAGTGGCATCGCCGGTTCCAGTTGCGGTGCGGTGATGGTGGTGCCTGCCGAAATCTCAGTAATACCGGGATTCAGCTTCTGCAAAAAACTTTCAGTGCTGCTGAATTTTTCCGCCAGCATTTCCCAGCCATCATGGTAGCCCAGATAGCTTGCTTTGGATTTTTCCAGCCAGGTAACTGGTGGAGGCTGGATTTTACGGATGTCATCATCGGTGACAGTATAGAGTTGAAACGGGTTACCGGGCATGCCGAGTTTGTAACGTGTTTCATAATCCAGCTCGCCGGTGACGGGCAGGCCATGGTGTTTCTGGAATTGGGTTACGGCCCGGCGGCTGCGCATTCCGTAGTCGCCATCAATGGTTCCCATGGAGAAGTGATGCCGTTCCAACCGGATCTGCCAGGCGGCAATGTCCAGTTGGGTGGCTGGTGCCGGACCTACCACGCGTTCCGCTCTACGCACGACGTCAGAAGTCCGGGATTCCGGTGGAGTGGGCGGGGCAGCAGGTTTAGATGGCGGGGCCGGAGGTCTGGGAGCCGGGGGAGCTTGGGTGGTAGACCGGACCATGGGCTTCAAATCGACTTCAATCGGCTCCGGTGCGGGTTGGGGTGCAGTCTGGTGCGGTGGTATGAGAGGTTTGGCTTTTACCACGTCAGTGGGGACTACTTTTTTTTTTGGCTCGGGATCACCCAGATTAAAGACTTCGGCATCCGGGCTGATCCGTTTCATCTCCTCCAGTTTTCGCTCCATTTCACTGGTTTCGGAGCCTTTGCGCTTTTCTTCAATCAGCATGTAGACACTGACTGCAAGACAAGCGAGGGAAATCAATAGCAGAACCACCAGCACGCCAGGTGAGGGGCTGCCCTGTCTTTTTGAGCGGGTGCGGCGCACAGGTGCCCTTCGCTTAGTGGCACGTTTGCGGCCTGGTGCTTTTTTCCTCGCGGGCATGGATTCAATCTAGGTGTGGATCGCCTTTGGTACAAGGAATTACTGGCAACCTGACCCCATCCGGCAGCTGCCGGATGGAATCTCATCCTGAAATCGAGGAACAGAATAAAATCCCGGAATAACTTTCGGGATGCTGGCAGGGTTTGCTTAATACACGTCGCGCAGATAACGCCGTTCTTCTTTCATCAGCGTTTTATTAACAAACACATCCGCATCTTCCGGGGAAAGGTTACCGTGTTCGATGGCGATGTCGATCAGTGCCTGATGTACATCCTTAGCCATACGCTTGGCATCGCCGCAAACGTAGAAGTAGGCACCTTCGCGGATCCATTGCCATAGCTCAGCTCCGTTTTCACGCATGCGGTCCTGCACGTAGATTTTTTCGTCCTGATCACGGGAGAAAGCCAGATCCAGCTTGGTCAGCAATCCACTAGCCTGCCAGGCTTCGAACTCTTCCCCGTAAAGGAAATCGGTTGCCTGGTGCTGGTCTCCAAAGAACATCCAGTTCTTTCCGGATGATTCGGTCACTTCCCGCTCTTCCAGAAAAGCTCGGAAAGGGGCGACGCCCGTTCCAGGACCAACCATGATAATCGGTGTGTTCTGATCATCGGGAAGTTTGAAGTGTTTACTGGGTGCGAAGAAAACCGGCAGCGTATTGATGTCCAGTTCCGTGTGATCAGCAAGATAGCCGGTTGCTATTCCGGTTTTATCACGACCGTGGGTGTGATAACGCACGATGGCAACGGTCAGGTGAACTTCATTGGGATGTTTCTGGATCGATGAGGCAATGGAATAGAGACGTGGCGCAATTTTACCGGGGATAGCCGTGAATTCTTCAGCGGTGAATTTTGCCTCCGGGTATTCTTGCATGACATCCACATAATCGCGGGTGAAAATATAGGCAGTGAGCTGGTCCTTGTCATCGACGATTTCTCCCAATCTGGACTTGGCATCGCCTTCCGGAAGTTTTTCGTGTACGGCTTTAACAAAGCGGGCGGTTGTGCGGTTCAGGGTAAGATGGCTTAACAGCACGTCGTAGAGCGGCAGCGTGGTGCCGTCCCTCTGTGCGATGGGGTGCTTGGGATCAAATCCGGTGATATCCAGCACTTCGGCCACCAGGCCAGGTGAATTGGTGGTGATCACCGCCAACGAAGCGCCGGGCTCGTAGGTAAGACCGCTGCCCTCAATATTGACGACGAAGTGAAGAGTCTCCTTAGCGGATCCCTCCTTATTCAAAAGACGTTTCTCGGTAATTTTAGCCTGGTAGGGATTATTCTTGTTGTAAACAGGGGCTTCTTGAGTTGTGGGCATAGGTATTGATTCTAATATAATTGAAATAGTGGAATTTCCAGTGGTTTAGCCAATGGAAATGCTTACTGGGCAGCCGGCGGGTTACGGCGGATCTGGTATTTATCCACCACTTTTTTGGCATCGGCATCGGTTTCTGAGAGAATCAGCAGGTCATTCACCAGTTTTTGAACATTACTCTGCACCCGTTGTGCTTCCGCGACCAATGGCTTCCTTTGTTCAAACTGGGTGCGCAGATTACCCCGGGTCTGCCAGGCAACCACACACTGCCAGATCAGCAGCAGCAGCATGGCTACACTCAGCATTAAAATCGGTATAAAAGGGCTGGCTGGGGCAGATTGCGTTACCGGAGCAGTAGATTCATTTTCCATGACTAGTTTCCTTCCTGCTGCGGTGCCGGGTTCCGGGTCACATTGAAACCGTTGTTGGCGAGCAGTGTCTTGATTTTTTCGTTCTGGACAGAGAGAGCAGCCATGTCACGCACAACGGCCTGGCCCACCTGCTCACCTACCCGGCCCTGATTGATAACATTCTGTTGAGCCTGAATACTGCGAGTGATTCCCTGATTGGCTTTATTGAGTGTAAATAAGGCAATGACCAGCAGGATCGAGAGCCCGGCCAGGGCACTCGTGATATAGACTTCCTTGAGTTTCATGCTTCCTGTTTTGTGGGCATTCCCACTCGTCGTCAAGAGACAAAACGATTTTCGCCGGGCCTGGCAGTGATCACAGCATTGAAAATAATCATGAAATGGAACGGGCGGGTTGCGGAGTGGTCTGAATTGGTGTTGAGTAAACACGTGAATATATTACCGGCCATTGATTTGATGAATGGGGAGGCCGTGCGACTGGAGCAGGGCAAGGCAAACCGTAAAACGGTCTACAGCGCGGAACCGGAAAAAATGGCGGCCCGCTGGCAGCAGGAGGGTGGTGATTATCTGCATGTAGTGGATCTGGATGCTGCTTTTTCCGGCGAACAGCGGAATCTGGACTCGGTTCGGGCCATCTGTGACGCCATTACCATGCCCTGTGAACTGGGCGGTGGTATCCGGACGGCACGGGCGGCACAGAATGCGTTTGAAGCCGGGATTTCCCGCGTGATCGTCGGCAGCCGGGCTTGCCAGTCACTGGACTTCATCGGGGAACTGGTGACCGAGTTTGGATCTGAGCGGATCGCAGTTGGAATTGACGCCAAAGACGGGATGGTCGCGACCCACGGCTGGGTCGAGGTTTCGGAATGGAAAGCGGTGGAACTGGCTAAAGCCGTGATTGATCTGGGGGTGCAGACCATCATCTATACTGATATCGCCACGGATGGAATGTTTACCGGTCCGAATCTGACCGCCCAGCGTGAGATGCTGGAACAGGCGTCCGTGCCGCAGCTGATCGCTTCCGGTGGTGTGGGTTCGATAGATGATGTGATGAACCTGAACCAGATCGAAAACCTCTACGGCGTCATCATCGGCAAGGCACTCTACGATCATAAACTGGACCTGAAGGAAGCAGCACAACGGCTCAAAGCTTAAAAGTGTTACTTTTCAAAGTAATACTTTTAAGTAGATTGGTGTAATGAGGATTACTCAGAAAGGCCAAGTCACCATTCCGAAGAAATTTCGGGATCGCTTCGGATTGACGCCGAACACGGAGGTGCGTTTTGAAGAAGTGGATGGTGAGGTGCGGATCGTTGCTGAAAAATCCCGCTCTGAAAAAATGAAGGAGTGGATCGAGCAGGTGAAAGGAAGTGCGGATTCCGGAATGACCACAGATGAAATCATGCAACTGACGCGGGGCGAGTAAATCTGTGTCTGTTCTGGTTGATTCGAATGTATTTTTGGATGTTCTGACCAATGATCCAATTTGGTTTAAGTGGTCGTTTGATCAATTGGAGCATGCAGCAGAAGAGCGTGTTGCCATTAATCCGATTATTTACGCAGAGTTGGTCCCCGCATATAAAGAGGTGAGTAAACTTAAACTGGCATTAGAAACGATGTCGGTGGATTATTTGAATTTACCCTATTCTGCCGCTTTACCTGCCAGTCGAGCTTATATGAAATATAAACGCTCGGGCGGGGAATCCAGAAGCCCCTTACCGGATTTTTATATCGGTGCACACGCGCAAACCGAGAAGATAAAGTTAATTACGCGGGACGTCTCCCGCTACCGCACCTATTTTCCAGAGGTGGAGTTGATCTGCCCCGATGACGTATGACACGGGAATATCAGCTTAAATCCTCCAGCGAGTTCACGCCGCAGATCAACTATCAGGCGGAGCTGAATGCAGAGCAGTATCGTGCGGTATCATCCCAGCCGGGGCCGATGCTGGTCATTGCGGGAGCGGGAAGCGGTAAGACACGCACGTTGACTTATCGCGTGGCTTATCTGGTCGAGCATGGAGTTTCACCCGAAAATATCCTGTTACTGACGTTTACCAATAAAGCCGCCAAGGAAATGATGCGGCGGGTGGAAGATCTGGTGCCGCACGATTTTTCGCGTATGTGGGGCGGCACGTTTCACCACGTCGGGCATCGCATCCTGCGGCGCAATGGCGATCGTATTGAACTGAAGAAAAACTTCACCATCTTTGATCAGGAGGACTCCAGGGATCTGGTCAAGGCGTGTTTGGTGGACGGCGGATTTAAAACCAAAGAGGTTAAATACCCGAAGGCGGAGGTGATCCAATCCATCATCAGCATGGCTGCCAATATGCAGTGCGAAATATCTGAAATTGTGGATGAGCAGTATCCCTATTTTATCGAACTCTCCGATGATATTTCGAAGCTCGGTGAGATGTATGTCGAGCGCAAACGCGCCAGCAATGCAGTGGATTATGATGACCTGCTGATCCTGACGTTGAACCTGCTGCAGGAAAACGAGGACCTGCTGGATCGTTATCAGAGCCGCTTCCGCCACATTCTGGTAGATGAGTATCAGGACACCAATACCATCCAGGCACAGCTGGTGGACTTGCTGGCCGATGCGCATCACCGGCTGATGGTGGTAGGGGATGACGCCCAGAGTATCTACTCCTGGCGCGGGGCAAACTTCGAAAACATCATCGACTTCCCGGAACGTCACGCAGGCACCAAAGTAGTGCGGATTGAAACCAACTACCGCAGCACGCCCGAGATCCTGAGTCTGGCCAATGAATCCATTGCTCACAATACCCGTCAGTTTCCGAAGAAGCTTAAAGCCGTGAAAGAGTCGTCTGACAAGCCGGCGCGGGTTTCGGTGCATGAATCGCGCCAGCAGGCGAAGTTTGTGGCGCAGCGGGTGCTGGAGTTGCACGATGGCGGTCAGGATCTGGCCGATATCGCGGTGCTTTACCGCTCGCATTTTCATTCGATGGAACTGCAGATGGAGCTGACCAAGCGTAACATCCCGTTCCGCATCACCTCCGGTCTGCCGTTTTTCCAGCAGGCGCATGTGAAGGATGTGTCCGCCTTTCTGCGCTTTGCGGTGAACGAGGAGGATGAGATATCATTCAAGCGCGTGGCGCTGATGCTGCCGGGTGTGGGTGGCAGCACCGCACATCGCATGTGGCATGGGGTACACTCCAGGGAACCCTGGGATCAGATCAAAGTGCCCGGCAAATGCCGGGCCGTGTGGGACCAATGGGGAGAGACGCACGCGCAATTGAAGGCACAGCTGGAGAATACCTCGCCGGATCAGCTGATCCAGCAGGTAATGGATGCCGTATACGAAGAGTTTCTGAAAGTAAAGTTCACCAACTACCTGAGCCGGATGGACGATTTACGGCAGCTGCAGGCGTTTGCCGAAGGCTTTCCGAATATGGAGGAATTCCTCGGGCAGCTCTCGCTGATGAGTAACCTCGACAGCAAAGGCGGTGTTGCGCCGGAGGAAGAGGAGGACAAGCTGATCCTCAGTTCCATCCACCAGGCCAAGGGGCTGGAATGGAAATCGGTCTTTGTGCTGATGCTGTGCGATGGCATGTTCCCGTCATCACGTTCCATGGAGAGTGAAGAGGGGGAGGAGGAGGAACGCCGTTTGTTTTATGTGGCGGTCACCCGTGCTCAGGATGAACTCTATCTGGTGCATCCGCAGGTCAACAGCACCCGCGGCGGCTATGGCGATGTCTGGCAGCAGCCGTCGCGTTTTCTGGAGGAGATTTCCGGTAAGTTCTACGAGACCTGGAAGATCAGTGAAGAATCCGCATGGGACGATTTTTAATCATACATGGATCCGAATATCATCATCGCCGGACCGACAGCCTCCGGGAAATCGTCACTTGCAATTGAGGTGGCGCAGCAGGTCGGTGGGGAAGCGGCATCGGTCGATGCCTTTCAGATTTATCGCGGGCTGGATGTTGGCACAGGGAAAGTAACGCAGGAAGAACAGCAGGGTGTGCCGCATCACTTGCTGGATATGGTGGACCCCGAATCCGACTTCTCCGTGGCGGATTATATTCGTGCGGCCGCAGCAGTGATCGGACAGGTGGACGTTCCACTGATCTGGGTGGGGGGAACCGGACTGTATGTTTCCGCGCTATTGGAAGGATTGACTCCGGCACCGCCGACGCCGCCGGAAATTCAGGAGGAACTGAATCAGCGCAGCACCAAATTACTGCGTGAGGAAATTCAACGAGTGGATCCGGCGTGGGCGGCACAGGCGGATCTGGAGAATCCGCGCCGCATGATCCGGGCACTCGGCGTGTATCAGGCCACGGGTAAAACGATGTCAGCCTGGCAGCAGGAACGGATGCCGGGGCTGCTCGTGGGAGCCAAAGTGTTCATTCTGCAGCCTGATCCAGAGGAACTGCGGGAACGGATAGACCAGCGGGTGGCAGCCATGCTGGCCGCAGGCTGGATTGATGAAGTGCGTGCACTGGCGGAGCGTCCCGATTGGGAAAAATCGCAGTCAGCGCGGGCCATCGGATATGCGGAAGTCCTGCAGCACCTGCGGGGCGAAATGAGTTTGGGGCAATGCCAGTCCGAGATCGCCCGGCAGACGTGGCAGTATGCCCGCCGCCAGCGCACCTGGTTCCGTAAGCAGCGGGGGGTCATCCCATTGGGAACTTCCGACCCTGTGACTGAAATCCTCCAACACATAGGAGCCGCCTGATGCAGGTCGTGGTGGTCGGAGGGGGAGCTGCGGGATATTTTACGGCCATCACCGCAGCGGAAGCGGACCCCACCGCACAGGTGGTCATTTTGGAGCAGAGTAAACGCGTGCTGCATAAAGTCAGCATCTCTGGCGGCGGTCGCTGCAATGTGACCCACGACTGTCTGGATCCAAAGCAACTGGTCAACTTTTATCCGCGCGGATACAAGGAACTGATTGGCCCCTTCCATCGCTGGCAGCCGGCGGACACCATCGCGTGGTTTGAGGAGCGGGGCGTGCAGTTAAAGGTGGAAGCCGACGGGCGCATGTTTCCTGTCACGGATGATTCACAAACGATTGTGGATTGCCTGACGGGTGCGGCCCGCGCAGCCGGCGTTGCAACGCGACTGCAGTGCGGACTGGTAGCTGTGCGGCGACTGGAATCCGGCTTTCAACTGGCATTATCGGACGGTAAGAGCCTGCAGGCGGATAAACTGGTATTAGCTGCCGGTGGCACGCGGGCCGGGAAAGTAGTCCAGCTGGCGGAGTCACTAGGCCATCAACCGGTACCGCCCGTCCCGTCACTCTTCAGCCTGCGCACGCGTGATCCGCGTCTGGCGGATTTAGCTGGTGTGTCGCAGGAGAAAGTAACTGTCGCATATCAGGGGCCCCGCGAATGCTTTACCCAATCCGGGCCGCTGCTGATCACGCATGAAGGCTTCAGTGGACCCGCCGTCTTGAAACTTTCGGCCTGGGCGGCACGTGAGTTTGCGGCAGTGGATTACACCACTGACATTCAGATCGACTGGACCGCCGGTACCAGCGATTCCGAATTGCAGGACCGGTTTCAGCAGCAACGTCAGGCGCAGGGTAAAAGACAGGTAAAGAATACACCGCTGTGCGGCAGCTCGCAGCGACTTTGGGAACGGCTGGTCGAAGCCGCCGGTATTCCGGCGGATCGCAAGTGGCTGGAAATGAAGAAAGCTGAACAGGCATCGCTGATGTCCCAGTTACTTTCTGCGACGTTCCATATTCGAGGCAAGAGCCTCAATAAAGATGAATTTGTGACGTGCGGGGGCATTCCGACCCAAGAGGTGGATTTCCGCACGATGGAGAGCAAGTGCTGTCCGGGTTTATATTTCGCTGGTGAGATCCTCAATATCGACGGCGTCACCGGCGGATTCAATTTTCAGGCCGCCTGGACCACCGGACATCTAGCGGGGAGTGCGGTAATCAAATCATCATGAATGGCTAAAAACCACAGCGGACACCGGAGAACAGGGATTTTCTTAAGGGTAAGAATGATGTGCTGTTCCGTCCCTCTGCTCCCGGTGTCCGCTGTGGTTAACCCTCATCCGGGACCAGATAAAGATACATGTAGGCGGCTGCAGCTCCGCCCACCAGTTGCGGGATAATGTGCAGCATGAGATTCGGAACATCCAGCAAACCGGCAAACAGTAGCGTCAGCGATACCGCCGGATTGAAGCCGGCGCCGGAGATCGGTGCCACCGCATAGACCAGTCCCGCCACCGTGGCTGCAATCGCCAGTCCATAGAATCCATTATTTGCCAGTGCCCTGGCCGTGGCCACGTTCATAATCACAAACGCCAGCACAAAGGTGCCGAGAAATTCGACGATCAGCGTCGGACCAATTTCTAATTGCAGCGGATCCAGCTGTGGGAATCCGTGCAGATACAAACAGGTCAGCATGGCCAGACTGGCACCGAGGATTTCTCCTGCCAGGTAGCCGGGCACGTCCTTGCGGTCCATGCCGCGACGCAGCAGGAAGGCCAGCGTTACTGCCGGATTGTAATGGGCCTTCGAGATGTGGCCGCCGGCGTAGATCACTCCCATTAGGGTGCAGCCGATGGCGATCGGTCCCATAATGCCGATGGACGGTTCACAGATCACATTCCCGATGGCAAAGACCAGAAAGAAGGTCCCGATAAATTCCATGATATATTTTTTCATGCCCTAATTTCCCTGACAGAATGAGACGGCTTGGATAATGCTTATGCGTTGACAGGTTCTCCATTACCGATATCGCTGGTGACTTCCTGCAGTTTCAATTTGTCCATTTTCTCCAGCGGCAGGCTGCAGAAGAGTTCGATCCGGCGCTGTATTTCGATGCCTACGCGTTTAAACACGCGGCGCTTATCTTTGTCGCTGCCTCCCGCAGCGGCTGGATCTTCGGATCCCCAGTGGGCGATCACCGGCTGACCTGGCCAAACCGGGCAGGATTCCTTAGCGTTGTCGCAGACGGTGATGACGAAATCGAATTGGATGTCTTTGAATTCGTCCCAGGATTTACTGGAGGCGTCGCTGGCATCGATGTTTATGTTTTTCAGGAACTCGATGGCGAACGGATGGACCGTGCCGGAGGGTTGGGCGCCGGCGCTGTAGGACTCGAAGCGACCTTTGCCGATGCGCTGCATCGTGTATTCGGCAATGATACTGCGGGCAGAGTTGCCCGTGCAGAGAAACAGGATTTTGAACGGGGTATTAGTTTTTTGGCTCATAAGTATTTGGGTTGAGGTATATTGAATATGTGTTGTAAAAAAATCAGCAGCTGGCACAGGCTTCGACTTCCGGGGCGTGGGAATCGAGCCGTTCCAGATCGCGCTGGAAGGTGGCGTGTTCGCCAGCCAGCGTGCGCAGGCATTTCAAATTGAGTTTAAATTCTTTGGTGCAAGGTTTAGGTAAGGAGTAGTAACGCCAGTTGCCTTTCTGGGTGAATTCCACCAGCTCGCGCCGGCGCAGATAGGCCAGGTGGCGGGAAATCTTCACCTGCGGTTCTTCCAGCACCGACTGGATGTGGCAGACACACAGAGATTTCCGGTGCGTCAGCAGATGCAAAATCCGCAGCCGGGTGCCATCGCTGAAACTTCCATAGACTTTAAGCAGATCCACATCGGTATCATCGCCTGGAAACTATATACGTCAAGACGTATATAGTAAAATGGAGTATCAAAGGGTCTGGTTGGAGCGGGTCGGGGGTTGTTATGAGGAGAGGCCTGAGTCCGCTATGTTGAGGGTTTGCGCGCTGACTTGCGGGAGCGCAACTTTGGTAGTAAGGCGGAAGCGACATAAACCAGTGCCGCGATAAGTAATGTGAGACCGAACCAGAGAAAAATTCGATTCCGCTGGTATTCACGCTCGTGCGGAAAAGTGGGTAGACTGTCGAGTTTTGGCAGCTTAATACCCGCTTCTCGAAAGGTTTTCCGAATGTCTGTTTCCAGCACAAACCGAGCACGCATATCCCCATTTTCAGATTGCAAAATGAGGTAGCGTCCGGGTTTGGTCAGCCCCTTCAAGCGAAAACCCGGAAATTCTCCAGATACCTTCAGATCCCGGAACGAGGATCGCATCATCATAGCTATTTTTGCTTTCGTGTGATCACGCAACGAAATTTGAACGGGTTCGGATACGAAAGCATAACGCTTACTGGGTTGAACATAGGGAAACAGTTCATCGATATCCGTCCCATCCAGATACCGGGTGATTTCATCCCAGTTTTGCGGCAATGTTCCATGTTCTTGGTAATGTAGCCCTGCGCTGATGGCTAGGGAATGAGCTGATTGTCGAGTAGGGGTGCTGTAGCTCAAGGCATGGGCCAGCAGCGATATGAAGAGTGCGAGCGCGATTAGTGTAAATTTTTTCATCATACTGCTGGATAGTCGCCAGGTGCCATGACGAGGCTAGGAGGAATAGAAGAACATCAGCACCGACAGGGCAATCCAGGTAACAGCGATAGCCCAGAAGAGGATAGGATTGTTTCTGTGATTAATGGCTTGGAAGAAATAGGTCTCACCCCGTTTGATGTCGGGCAGAATCCACAGAAGAAAAATAATCCCCCAGGCCCAGTGCTGCTCCAGCAGCACGACCAGATAGACGCCGGTCAATCCTGCCAGGGCTTTCCACTTGAAGTTGCCGGTAGTTGGCGGTGAAGATGCGGTGAAGCTGTTGACGGCAGGGAAGCTGTCACTTTGCAGCAGGAAAAAAGCAGCCCCTTGATCATCGTAGGCCAGTCCCTGAGTTCCCAGTGCATGCGGGTAGGTGCCTTCGATCCGACCGCCAGCTTCACTGACTTTCGCCAGCGCGGCATCTACATTAGGCACGGAAAAATATACCGCCCAGAATTCCTTCCTGCCCTTGGCCTCCCCGCTGGCGACCTGAGCCGCTCCGATATTTTCGCCGTCCGCGTTGTGGATGAGGTAGCGATCGTCCGCTTGCGGTTGAAATGTCCAGCCGAAGAGCCCGGCATAAAAATCCTGTACCAGCGCCAGATCAGATACAAAGAGTTCGGAATAGCACCAGTGACCGGCGATCTCCGGTCGGTGGCCGGCAGCCAGTGTATTGCCCTGATAGCAGGTGAAGCCGGCACCGGCAGGATCGCGGATCAGGGCGATTCGTCCTTTGGTATTATTTTCTTCAATCTCGAGCTTACCGCCCAGCTTCTGTGCTCTGGCGGTGACCGCTTTGACATCGTCCACGGAGATGTACGTCATCCAGAAGGATGGCATCCGGATTTCCTGAAAGAAGGCGGGCATTTCATAGACTCCGGCACAGGGGGCATTAGCTAAATGGGCATTGTAATAGCCGCCTGCTCCCTGTTCGAATTCCCAGCCCAGCACTTGTCGGTAAAAGGCCGTGGCTTTGCCGACATCAAAGGTAGACAGATCAGTCCACACGAATGGGGTTTCCATGTTCTGATTTAAGCGGACAGGCAGCAGGTAGCAAGATGTTGCTGGCAGCACTGCCAGCGCCCACGGGATATCCGGATTCCTGCAGGTGTAGAACGTTATCCGCCAGGTGCGGAGCAAAGCCGCAGTTTTTCAGAGTTAGCTTGACTTTAATGTTAAAAATTATTCATACATATTAGATCCAACAGGGCCAGGTCAGAATCTGTAGACGTGACAACCGGAGCCTGTGCCTGTGGATCGTGGATTGCAGAGGAACCGGGCGGTAAATTGATTCCTCGGTCCTTAAAGAACTCTGCGACGTCTATTCTTTCTTCGTTCAACTCAGATTCCGATCACTGAAACAGAGTGGGTGTCACAACTGGCTTTTGATTCTTGTATTCAAGGCTCCTTTGCACAGCCTGAAAGCAGAGAAAACACAACTATGACACTGATAAATTTCATTGCTGCTAACGGTTGAGGTGACTCATGCACGATAGTGCGTGGATTCCACCGGCTTGCTGGCTGATATCCTATTCATAGTATTGTGCTTCACCAATGTCACGTCCGACAACAGCACATTCCGCCTTTCTAAAAACCAATCCGTCATCGAATGTAAACCGATATCTGCGAACAATGCCACCAATCCGCTGGTATGTGTAGACAACAGTTGTCAGCTTGCCAAAACTAAAGGGACCACGGATCGCATCAGCAATGTCTGTATCAAGTGGAGCTTTGGTATAACTGGGGATATCTGCTACTTTGCTGATGATCGAAACACACTCTTCCGAATGCAAGGTTGTAAAACTCTCAATTAGTTTCTCCCGATCTTTGTCGTCTTCCAGTGATTGGCTGTATTCATTCAGAAAAACGATATTCATACTGTCCATGGTGAGCTCTCTGACTTCTCCCCTGGAATTCATGAAATGGCGCCATGCCAGGGAAGGTTTGAGATCTTCGGTATGGAAATAAATCAGCCATGTGGAATTTCCATAAGGTTTTAATTTGAAAGCAGACGCTTCCGGATTTTTACCAAGAGACTTAAGATATTGTGAAAAGTAAGCTTTTGACTGTTTCTCTTCAACCCGCTTGAGCTCTTTGGCACTACCTGATGAAGTAGCGAGACATAATGTTAACATAGTGACAGTGATGAGTTTCATTTCTTTATCGAACGTCAGCCATAAGGCGCTGAGAAAAGCATAACTTTGTCGGAGCTGCCTCAATGGGCCCGTTTTGCTTATCTCGTTTTTAGCAGGTCTTTCACATGAATTTCCTTGGTGAATACCTGCCCCGTCCACAGGCCTAGCGCCTTGCCTGCCTCGCCCCTGACTGAATAGGAAAAAACAAAAGAAGCGGATTCATCAAATGTTCGCTCGTCCTCTAATTCTTTGATCGGAATTTTGATTATTTCCAGGGCTCCGGCAAATCCTGGCGGTAACTCTAAAATCTTTAGCTTTGCAGGACTTTCCAGGACGACTTCGCCTGACTTTAAAGTAATCACAGCCGGGCTGAAGCCAACGCCTACCTGATATGTGTTATCTCCGCGGTTTGCATCGATTTCCGAGTCAGGTGCATAAAATAAGGAGTATCTGTCAGTGGCGGTCACTATACGATGAGTGTCATTACTGATATTGCGAATGACTAGTAAGGCATAAACCGTTTTTTCCGACTCACTGATATAACAAGCAGATTTGCCGAGCGGCTGCAGAATAAGAGGGGCTTCTTCTGCAAGACCAATGACAGGAAAAATCAAGATACTAAAAATGATAAGTCTCATACCTCATGGCCGACATTTTCCGTAGTTACATCAACTGTCCTTGTTCTACTTATTGAGTGTCGATAAATAAAGCCGGGTTTCTTCATGTAATGCCCCCTCAATGGGTAAATAATAATCCTGAGTGGACGTAATAATATCTGGGAGCATTGCTTCTATGTGATCGCTTGCGCCAAAAGGAAGTGCATTCGCCAATACGAAATCGGGATGAGCCTCTGCGGTGCTCAACGCCCATAAGATTCCATCGACAGCACCTCTGGTAAGCGAGAGAGCTTTATCATGTTTTTCTGACGCGATAGCTCGGTCTATGTTCGTAAACCAAATAAGCTGTGTCGTGTGAATTTGCCTTAGAGTGTCCTGCTTAGCCTGATAAGATCCAAATAGGAATCCGGTTACAAGACAGGTTAGACTGATTAGGATAGGAAGTATGTATTTCATATTTTGGTAGAACGTCGTCCGTGAGCGACGGCACAGCCGTTGCTCACCACGTCTGGTTCCACTTTCATTTAGGTGTGGGAGCTACGATCTTATAAGAGCCATCGCGTAGACCTAATCGGTAAGTCGTTCCGTCCACGCCTGACTTGTCATTTGTCATGTCGTATTTGATTTTCATTTCTTTTCCGACAGGAAGACTTGTCGTGTATGTCACTTCTTTGTATTCAAACTCAAACGTAGCATCTTCCGCTGGTGCAGAAAACGTAATCGATTCGATTTTCTTTTTTCTGCCTTCTTTGAGGCTTTGGACAATCATATCCCTAAAGAGCTTGGGAGTGCTATGCGAGAATTCTACTAGCTCCAGCATTGCTTCGTCGTCCGTTGAAACTGCTTTGAGAAATGCTGCTTCAAATGCTTTTTCTTTCTCACCTGCATAGCAGACTGTCGCAAATAGAATTAGAATGAATATGATGGTTTTGATTTTCATTTTTTCGTAGAACAAAAATCCTTCCTCAAGGTCTGCGAGGGCATCCTCAGAGATGCGAATTTGAGTCATGCTCGACCAATGGATGATTTGACGGAGTCCCAATCTAATATTTTGGACTCACCAGAAGCTACTCTTTCGCGGCGCGAGTCCAGTAAGTCCTTGTGGGACTGAGGGATATCCGAGATATCAAGGCGTTCACGCATATCTTCCCAGATAGTTTCCATAATTTGGACTTTCTCCTCTACAGACATGCTTTTTACGTCGCCAACTGTCATATTTAGAATTTAGCAATAAGGCCTGAACAGGCGAACCTTTTTTAAGACGAACGTCGGCGGTGATGCGCCGCCGTTCAGGCGGTTGCATCAACCGTCTTGTTCGCAATTTTTTCTCTGAGGTATTCGGGGGCTAAGTCAGCACCATTTGGCCACGTGACCGCTCCTCCCTCAATCTTAGCATGCGCAAAAAAATTAGGGTCACGCAATGGCGCAAATACCTCGCCGGATAAATCATTAGATAAATCAACTTCACCTTCGGTAGAATCATCGAACCGTAATGCCAGGCGATGCTCTCCGAGATACTTTAGATCTATAACATGCAAAATACTCATAATCTACTCCAATGGTTTAATATCTTTTAAGGGCTTCTCTAATCTAGCTAATTCCCAGTCTTCGAGCAACTCATCTCGGTGAAGGTCTAGCCACTCCAATACAGCTCTTAATGCACGTTTGGGAAAAGTGCCTTCGATGACACCGGACTCAATTTCCACCGTAATCTCATACTCTCCGTAGAATGCATGGAAATGAGGTGGTGCATGATCTCTAAAATACATGCGTATGATAATTCCTAAAAATCTACTTATTTCTGGCATATTTGATACTTATGCGACGTCGGGCTTCATCCGCGAACGAACGCAGTGAGAGAGTTGGATGAAAGCCCTTGTTCGCGTTAAACTTCGACGTATTCGGTGACTGTTGAAGGCTCAGGAGGGGTGATGCCGTCATCTGCAAAACCCTCAAGGTGGAATGAGATGGCCTCCTTCATCAACTGTTCTGTCTCCTCGAAAGTCTCGCCGATGGCGACACATCCAGGAAGATCCGGAGCATAAGCACCGAATCCCGAATCACTCTTTTCTATAACAATAGCGTATCGCATATGATCTCCTATTTCCAACCAGCTTGTTTAAATATACTATTCAATGTCCCTTTGGGAATATCCAATTTGGGATGACCTGCAACTGTAACTCTCTGAGAAGGTTTTGCAGGGTGGACAAACTGGCGATGACTACCCTTCTGGCGGCTAAGAACCCATCCTTCATCCGCTAACCGTGTAAGAACCTCTCTGACTTTCACATGGCAACTTTTGCAAGTGACAAATCAAAATCAATATTCTTTCGCGAACGTCAGCCGTGCTGTATCGCGAAGCGCAGCGATTACACCAACGAACTTGTTAGCTTTCATTTATAAAATCACGTTTCAATGGGAAGTATAGTAATGATCCTGAAAGGATACCATAAATACCTCCGAATATCATTCTAACTGGTATGCTGTAATCCTCGAAACTCACTGAAGATATTGATAAAACAGAAAATACGACTGTAACTAAAGTGAAAAATCTCGAAACGCCGAGGAGTGTAATTAAATCAAATATCTTACGACGTATGTTCTTGCAGAGTCCGGTATGATGTTTTGGCTCTGGAACCGCCCAGCGAAATGTATTCATAATTTATATGAGCTAACCGTCAGCGGTGACCCGCGTAGGAAAGCGTCAGCTTTCCGGAGTTGGGCCAACGGTCTTGTTCTACTTAGTGTGCCATGAGGCTAACGAGTAGCGAGTAAGAAAAGGGGTATCCCGAAAATAATTCGTCGTGAGCCGAAGCGGTAGGAACTAAGGATCGGGAAATCCCGAACACAAATTACCGACCGGATGGGACAGGCTGGGAGCCGGATCCCGAAACACGAAAGACTGAAAGGGGTCGGTCAAGAAGAAGGGTAATACGAAAAGAAAATTTAATCTGTAGAACGTTGACCGTCATATACGGAGTGAGGCCGTAGGCTTCACGGAGTTAAATGAACGGTCTTGTTAGAAATAATTTGTTCACATTCCGTAAGGGGTTCAAGAGAAAATGGTGAATATAATATCTACCACTCTTGTTGGGGTGTTAACATGGGGTCCCAAAAGCCTGCGGAAAGTGGTTCGGGGGACTGTGAGTGGAAATAAATGACCGATCCAAGAATAATTAAGATAGTAGTTACGGTGATTGCTAATTTCATGTTCAGTTCCTTCTAACGTCGGGCGTCAGATAAGGAGTGAAGCCGTAGGCTTCACGGAGTTAACTGTACGCCCTTGTTAGCTGTAGTTTTACGACAATCCGGAGGGGAATGGAAGCCGGAAATGGGGCTGGGATCCGGAGTCCACTGTGGCTCAACGGTCGGGACTGGGGTGATCCGCTTTCGCTGAAGCTTCAGCGCGACAGGTAGGGTGTTCCCGTAATACAAAATACGAAAAAGATACTCCGAGAGGAGACGGTGACGTGAGGGAATATTTATATGAGCTAACGTGCTCCGTCATCCAAGAACGACCGCAGGGAGTGAATTGGATGAACGGGATTGTTCGGTGTCAATTTTACTCATTATTCAAACCTTTCAGAATAAATTGTGAATCGGTTTAGTCTTCCTGAAGGGATTGTCTTTTAATTTTAGTATTCGCCTTCGCTATGCGTTTTTTAATGTCTTTTTCCTCAAGCTCCGTCATTTGAGGAATGCGATCCACTCCGCAAAGCTTATTTTCAATGCGCTCTTTTTTCAGCTGCTTTTGAGTGACGTGGTAGCTTCGACTCATAAAAAACTTTCTTATACCGAACGTTGGCCGTGAATCACGGAGGAAAGCGCTAGCTTTCCGTAGTTGAATCAAAGGCTTTGTTAGCCGTTGATTGGGTTCCACTTATATTCAATATTCTTTGCTGTAATAGTCCACTCAAATTCTTTTTCTGCTCTCTGACACCATTTGATCGTATGCTTAAGTGTATCCGAATCGGAAATAGTAATATCGTCCTCCAACCAATCTCCATGCCCTTTGGGCGACGGACTGGTGATAGAGTAACTAGAAACTCTCGAATATTTATAAACAATGTATCCGTCATGATATGCTCCGAGCAGCTGTATGGTAATCGATATGGATCGAATCTCATTTCTCTTTCCCTCGCTGGGTTCGGAAATATCGATAGACTCAAGCCATGAATCATGAGGGCAACGGTGGTCGCTCGGATCGCCATACCAAGGAGTAGTATAGAACTCAGGTATAATCGATACTGACATAATTTTATGGGGCTAACGTCAGCCGTGTGCCAAGAACGAGCGCAGCGAGAGAGTTGGCATAACGGCATTGTTCGCTATTCTACGGTCTGTAAAACCTGCGTAGTTTGCGGCAAAGAGCCTAATTCAACACGAGTTAAATCAAGCTTACGACTGGCTAGATCAATGTCTATTCCAACTAAGATATCTGACTCATCATAATCCAAATTAACGCCATCAGAAATTTCTCTAGTGTCCACCGAGCTGCGCTCGGATAAATCGATATAAAGTGAGTCTGTATCCTTATAATATTTAATCTTCATACTTAAATCTCCGATCAAAGAAACTATTATGTATGGTAACGCCATCTTCCAAAGTTACCACACGTAAATAACGGTTATCGAAATCCTCAATTTTCGCCCAGAAACGCTTACGCCCGCTTTCCTGTGTTTCGGTGTGAATAGGGTTTTCGATAGTGAAAATACACCATTCCTTCTTCAAATAAGGGCGCTTTCTGAGCACTTCATTTTGAAAATATTCCGTAAACTTGTATTCGGTCACAAAAATACAATATGGGGCATTGCCACTGAGTAAATTATTTCTTCAGCGAACGTCAGCCGTGAGATATCGCGGAGCGCAGCGTAGCGATTACCTCTACGGCTTTGTTCGGCTTTATTTTGTAATATTCTATTTGGCTAGGCATGTCAGACTGCCGCCACCGGCGTTTTTAGGGTTCCCGTTTCTAAGAACTCCGCTTTATGAGTATTTGTATCCACTGAGGAAATTCTGAAAACCTCAGAACTCTCGTCTAAAGTTATTTTCTCGCCTGGCTCAAAAGTGATCGGCGAGGTAAATATGGCCTGACGAAAAAGAAACTCTCCAGAAATAATCTTCCAACCGTAAACGGTATATTTCCTGTCCCTGTAGAGTATCGTCTGGGTCATAATTTTATATCTGTCGAACGTTGGCAGTCATCCAAGAACGAACGCAGTGAGTGAATTGGATGAAATGGCTTGTTCTACGATTTTCATTTCACTTTACGTTTGAGCAATAAATCAGGATTAACATTATCCACGGCTCCCTCAATGGTGCCGACTACTTCCCAACCTTCGGCTCCGAGTGAATTTAAAGTATCCATCTTCATGCCTGAAAAGTCATAGACCATCTTGTATTCCCACTTTGGCTCTTGAGGTGCTCTTTCGCAGCCCGAGATAGCTCCGCAAAAGATTAGAATGATCAAAAAGTAAATCTTCATTATACATATAGAACGTCAGCCGTGATGCAAGAACGAGCGCAGCGAGAGAATTGCATCAACGGCTTTGTTAGCCTTAATTGTGCTGCTTTGGAATGCGTGTTTCAACATAATATAAAGTGGCTTTGTCTTCCGGTAGGTGCGCTGTAATATCT
>JBCDJI010000015.1:0-89692 GCA_038748025.1 Verrucomicrobiota bacterium | reverse complement strand
GAACGTCGGCGGTGAAACACGGAGGGAAGCGTTAGCTTCCCGGAGTTGTATCTACCGGCCTTGTTCGATGATGACGGTAACGAGTTTAAAAACGGAAGTCACGAATGATGTAAATTAAAATGGCCGAGGGGAAAAGGTGGTCGGAAAGTTCTGCCCGCGTGGGCTAGGGCGTAAAGGCATTGGGAAGTGTGGCTGCTATCCAGGGGAAGCTGGGGTGGCAGTAGGGTGGAGAAAGGGAAGAGGCGGTGGGTGGTGGATGGCAGCGTCTCAGTGGGATGAAAGAGCGAAGATACCCAAGCAGAAGCTTCCTCGCGAAAGGTATCAAACGAGGGAAACTTCCCTCCAAGAATCACGAAACTCAAAAAAGGAAATGTCTGTAATCATTGGCCGGAGTAGAGGCTGTGCCGAACCAAGGGAAATTACTTATATCGAACGTTAAGCGTGACACACGGAGGGAAGCGTTAGCTTCCCGCAGTTGAGTCTACGCGTTTGTTCTGCGGTGTTTGTCTCAAAATAAGTAAGCGGTAGCGCATATTCCAAATATAATCATACCAACCAATAAGGGGAATAATACCACTGGGGGAGTCTTCTGGGAAAGTGAGTAGGCAATAAATCCCTCCCGAATCTGTTCCGTGCCATCGAGCAAATTTGCGAATAAAATAACTGTGACAGGAAGTAATCCTGTAAGTCCCATCATAATACCGAATCCACGCCAATCGTTGGAGTCAAAGATACCGCCTAGATAAAAAATTAATCCGGTAACTATTCCTATACCTGCGCCCACATTGGCAAATTGGGTCACTCGCCTATGATTACCCTCTATAGATCTCTGTCTCGATAGATCGTTGGAGTATGGTAAATACTTTGCAAGCAGCGCAAGTATTCCGGCTGCAATGAATGAACCAGCGATTCCGGATATTACAGGTCTGACAGTATCAAAATCCATTTCTTATGCAGAACGTTGGCGGTGACGTGCGTAGGGAAGCGAGTGCTTCCCGGAGTTACGTCTAACGCTTTGTTCTACTTTTTGTAGACTTGAGGCTGAAAAGAATCGAGTCGAAAAAGGAGTATCCCGAAAATATTTTCCGTGAAACAGAGGAGAATCGGAATATCAAACCGAAATTCCGAACACAACAATATTCAAAAGAATGAATTGGCTGAGGTGTGGTTCCCGAAAAACGAAGAAGCGAAAAAGAATGTCCGAGGAGAAGAGTCTAAACCAAAGGAATTATATCTGTAGAACATGTAGTATATTTACTTTTATTCAACACATGTTGTGGATTTATTTATGCTTAAGAGCTCCACTAGGTAAAGCTATAAATAGCGTACTGATAAAGATAAATGATATATAATTATCTTGATTAAATTAGTGTTATTTCATGTATGCTTATAAGTGATGAGAGCATGGGTGGAACGCACATTAAAGTCGGATTCTGCGGTGTCGGCACGGGATAAAGAACGTTGGCTGGTGACGCTGCACTGGTATCTGGGCTACTGTGCCAAGCAGAAGCTCGGTGAGCCGACCGAGCGGGAGAACGGCAAAATTTTCTGGAAGCAGGCGGTGGTTGCCAAAGAGCCTGAGGCATGGCAGAAGGAGCAGTGGGGGCAGGCGATGGAGTGGTTTTTTAAGACGATGGTGCCACTGGACGAGGCGGGACGCAGGATGCGGCAGGCGCTGCGCAGGCGGCACGTGCGTTACAGCACGGAGCAGTCTTATATGAACTGGTTACGCCGGTTCCAGGCGCATGTGTATCCACGGTCTGCGATGGAGTCGCTGGAGCAGGATGTGGTGGATTTTCTGACGTGGCTGGCTGAGAGTCAGACGATCGCTGCGGCAACCCAGGACCAGGCACTTAATGCGATGGTCTTCTTCTTCCGCCACGTACGTGAGTTCGAGCAGATCCATTTCAAAGGAGCTAAACGAGCTGCCCGCAAGAAAAAGTTGCCGGTGGTGCTCTCCGTGGATGAAATGGTGCGGCTGATGGATATGATGGCGCCTGATTTCCGCCTGATGGCGAAACTGCAATACGGTGCAGGACTAAGAGTTTCTGAGTTGTTGAGATTGCGGATAGCTGATCTGGATTTTGATCGGGGGCAGCTGGGTGTGCGGGACAGCAAGGGTGGTAAAGATCGCGCTAGTGTGCTGCCTGCCTCGCTGGAATCGGAGCTGCGCTCACAGGTGGGCAGGGTCAAGCGGCTGCATCAGATGGATCTGGAGGTGGATTTTGATGGAGCCAGCCTGCCACCGTCGCTGATCCGAAAGCTGGGTAATCGGAATAAGGAAATTTACTGGCAGTATGTGTTTCCTGCGCGGAAGCTGGCCAAGGATCCGCGCACGGGCAAAACGATGCGGCATCATGCACTGGAAAATTCATACATGGTGGCCATTACCCGGGCTGCAGAGGGGGCAGGTATCGAGAAACGGGTGACGACGCATGCGCTGAGGCATTCCTTTGCAACGCACATGTTGGAGGGTGGGGCTGATATCCGGACGGTGCAGGAATTGCTGGGGCACAATAGCGTGGAAACGACTCAAATATACACGCACGTGATGCAACGTCCGCATGGATTGGTCAGCCCCGTAGACCGGCTATAGCCTTCGGCTAAAAATTCGAATCTTCGATATCGAAATCCGAAATAAAGCAAAACTGCTATTTACGTGTTTTTACGGGAAAATGTGGGGGACGGCCCGAAAAAATGCGGGATAGATGTTGCACTATTTTTAAATTCCTCTAGCTCAAATGATTCAAGAATTTAACTGAACCCCTATTGAAGTAAGGAAAACGAAGAATGAGTGACCTCTCCAAGTATCGGAATATCGGGATTTTCGCGCATGTGGATGCCGGAAAAACCACCACCACTGAGCGTATTTTGAAGTTAACCGGGAAGATCCACAAGATCGGTGAGGTGCACGATGGCGCGGCCACCACCGACTTCATGGATCAGGAGCAGGAGCGCGGGATCACGATCCAGTCGGCAGCCACCACCTGTTTCTGGAATGATCACCGGTTCAACATCATCGACACACCAGGTCACGTGGATTTCACGATTGAGGTATATCGTTCGCTGAAAGTGCTGGATGGCGGTGTCGGTGTTTTCTGTGGTTCCGGCGGGGTGGAACCGCAGTCTGAAACGAACTGGCGTTACGCCAATGACTCGGAAGTGGCACGGATTATTTACGTCAATAAACTGGACCGGGTCGGGGCAGACTTTTACCGGGTGGTGGATCAGGTGAAGAATATCCTGGGTGCCAAGCCACTGGTGATGGTGCTGCCGATCGGCACGGAAAGTGATTTCAAGGGAGTGGTCGACCTGCTGACGATGAAGGCCTGGGTCTGGGATGATTCCGGTGATCCGATGAATTACGAGATCACCGAAGTCCCGGCAGACCTGAAGGACAAGGCGGAGGAATACCGCCAGCAGATGATTGAGACGGCGGTGGAGCAGGATGACGATGCGATGGAAGCCTATCTGGAAGGCAATGAGCCGGATATCGACACGATCAAAGCCTGTATCCGCCAGGGAACCATTGCGCTGGATTTCTTCCCGACCTTCTGCGGTTCCTCGTTCAAAAACAAGGGAGTGCAGAACGTGCTCGACGCAGTGGTGGATTACCTGCCGTCCCCGACGGAAGTGAAGCCTCAGCCGGAAGTGGATCTGGAAGGGGTGGAGACCGGTGAGGTGGCTACAGTGGATCCCTCCGCTCCGGTGCGTGCACTGGCCTTCAAGATCATGGATGACAAGTTTGGAGCCCTGACCTTTACCCGGGTCTATTCCGGGACTATCAATAAAGGTGACACACTGTTGAATACTGCCACCGGCAAGACAGAGCGGATTGGCCGGCTGGTGGAAATGCATGCCGATGAGCGGATCGAAATCGATAAGGCCCAGGCGGGAGACATTGTGGCGCTGGTGGGTTTAAAGAATATCCAGACCGGTCATACGCTGTGTGACCAGAAAAACCCGGCCACGCTGGAGCCGATGGTCTTCCCGGACCCGGTGATTTCCATTGCGGTGGCGCCGGTGGATAAGGTGAATGCGGAGAAACTGGGAACTGCGCTGGGTAAAATGATTCAGGAAGATCCCTCCTTCCGGGTGGAGACGGACCAGGACAGTGGTGAAACCATTCTGATGGGAATGGGCGAGCTGCACCTGGATATCAAAGTGGACATCCTCAAGCGCACGCACAACGTGGAAGTGCAGGTCGGTAAACCGCAGGTGGCATACCGCGAGAGTATCACCCAGGTCACTAACGATAGCTATACCCATAAGAAGCAGTCGGGAGGATCCGGCCAGTTTGCGAAGATTGATTATACGATCGAGCCGGGTGAGCCGGGCGAGGGCTACTCCTTCGAGTCCAAAGTCACCGGTGGTAATGTACCGCGTGAATTCTGGCCGGCGGTGGATAAAGGCTTCAAGAACAGCTGTGAGAAAGGCGTGCTGGCAGGATATCCGCTGGTGGATCTTAAAGTAACGCTGCTGGACGGCGGCTTCCATCCGGTGGATTCCTCGGCAGTGGCTTTTGAAATTGCAGCCAAGACGGCCTATCGCCAGACGCTGCCCAAGGCCGGGCCGCAGATCCTTGAGCCGGTCATGAAATTGGACGTATTCACCCCGGAAGATAATCTGGGGGACGTGATCGGTGATCTGAACCGTCGCCGGGGGATGATTGTGTCTCAGGAACCGACGCCGACCGGAATCCGGATCAAGGCCCAGGCGCCGTTGAGCGATATGTTCGGATATATCGGTGACCTGCGGTCGATCACTTCAGGACGCGGTCAGTTCTCCATGGAATTTGATCACTACGCCCCGTGTCCGCGTAATGTGGCCGAGCAGGTCATCGCAGAAGCGAAGGAACGCGAAGAGAAGAAATAGGCTGGTTTGCGGATGCTTCCGGTAACCGGCAGTGGAGACCTGCCGGATCACAGTGTGCGAGAGGCGGCTTGGCATGTGTGTCGCGATCTGCCATTCACTATTTTGAGGAATCACCAGGAAAGCAGCTGGCGATCCAGCAGAAAAACAGCGGCTCAGATGCTTAAGCAATTTGAAATAAACGGCATTCTGCGCTTTCGTGCGGGCGTTTCCCTACTTACAGTCATTGTCATGCTCCGTTGCCTTACAAAACCCTTATCTACCTGCTGACGTGAAACGCTCCCTGGCCATCACCCTGCTCTTCATCGGGCTGATCGTGCTGATCTTCTGGATCACGTCGCTCGAACTGGGTGAATCGGACGAGGCGGCATCTGATCTGCTTTCCCAGCCGATTGCCAAGCCGGAGCAGCTGCTGGAAGAACCGACTTCAGCCACACAGGCGGCGGAAGAGCCGGCGCGTCCGGTGCGACCGTTGCTGCTGACATCTCAAAATGAGACCAGAGAACGGCTGGTCGAAGAGGTGCAGCAAAGTGCAGCCAGGGCAATTGCCTCGCTGGTGCGGGTCATGATTTACTGGAAGACGGCTGAGGGGGTCTGGCAGCAGGATATGGTCAATGCGGTCTGTGTCGATGGAGACGGATTGTATGCCACCTCCTGGGCTCGCGTGGCCCGGGGTGAAGTCTTTCGCATCCAGCATCAGGACGGATCATTTTCCGAGTGCCGGTTGGACAGCTTTGATCCGACCACCGGGGTGGCGCTCTTGCAATCCTCTGATCCGATCCAAAGTAAGCCGGCGGTGTTTGCCAGCGGACTTTCCGTGCCGTTTGGAACGGCGCTGCAGTTTATCTGGCTGGATCAAAACAACCAGCCGCAGGCTGCACGCGGGCACCTGAGCGGGGTGGGATACCATTCGCTGGCGGGATTTCCGGAAGTGATTTCAGGCTATCTGCTGCCGGACATCAGCGTGAATGAACATCAGGAGGGGGGAATGCTGATCGACCTGCAGGGCAGAATGGCGGGTATGCTGATCCACGCACCGGATCGGGCGGCGGCAGAATCCACAGCAATGTTGTCGGTAGAGGATATCCTGCATGTCTGCCGGCACCTGAAGCAACTGGGATATGCTGCGCGCAGTGATTTCGGTATCCTGGCGCAAAAGCTGACCCCGGATCTGGCTGCCGGATTCGGGTGGAATGCCGTCAGCCGCGGGGTGCTGGTCACCCGGTTGCAACCGGGTCTGCCCGGTGATCTGGCAGGAATCCGCGAGGGTGACCTGATTGTAGAACTGAACGGGCGCAAGGTAACAGGTGCCGGTTTTTTCCAGTCGGTGCTCTCACGCTGGCCCGAGAATAAGCCGTTAGTGCTGAGTGTCAGGCGAGGTGATGAAACCCGGCAGCTGGAACTAACCGGAGTGGTCCAGCCGGAGGTCGCCGCAGCAGAACAGGATGCCGGTGTGCCGGAAGCAGTGCCGGCGGTCAGGAATGCGGATCCCGCGACGGCATTGACCGGTTCCGTGCGGGCGGTGATGGTGGCCGGTCAACGGGGGAATTATTTTGTAGTCGAGGGGGTGGATCCGCGGCAGCTGCTGTTTTCACCACCGCTGCAGGCCGGTGACATCGTGGTGCGGCTGGCGGCTGCAGCATCTGAGCCGGAACGTGCGGGTGAGGTGCCTGCGCTATCGGAAACAGAACTGAGAGCGCAGATTCTGAATGCTGAGCGCACGGTGCTGTTATGTTATCGCAACGGGCGATACTTCTGGACCTCAGTCCGACCTCTGGCTGATGGTGTTTTAGTGGTTCAGTAATTCATAGACCTGATAATAGACCGGACCGAGGATGCTGAGCATTGCCAGCAGGATTCCGCCGATGCACAGTCCATACACGCCGACGGACAGGGCGAGCGAAAACAGCTTCAGCTGCCGGGTAGCGTTCTCCCGGGAGGTAACGGAGAGGCGGTCGAGGGTCTCATGCAGGGTGCCGGTAATCTCGCCGGTGTTGAGCTGGTCCAGGTCATCCACGGGAAAAAAAGAGAATTGCTGTAAGGTGGCGGTCAACTCTGCTCCGGCAGCCAGAGCTGCATGGTGGAGGGCGGCGGATTGCTGCAGGTGGGCGGAACCGGAGGCCTGCGAGGCACAGTGAACCGCATCTTCCCACCGGCTGGACGCACGGGCCAGCGCACCGAGTGCCCGGTAAAACCGGGCGGAGCATTCGGCGCGCAGTGCCGCTCCGCCTGCAGGAACTCTCAGCAGCAACGATTCCAGCAAATACCGGAGAGGCTGAGACTGTCGGGCGATCCGATTCAGGCTCCATGCAGCTATCAGCGGGAGATAGATGATGGTGAGGAACGTGATGATCCATGCCAGTGCTATCACATTCCCGTGACTGAGCAGCAAAGGCAGAGCAGGTAGAAATGCGGTCAGATGGAGTACGGCAAGCGGGTACACCAGGCGGGCGAGCAGGGAGCGACGCCAGGTGCGTAGAGATTCCACTTCAGTGGCGATGTGCTGCAGGATCTGATCCGTGGTGCCGGACGCTTCACCGGCCTGGATCATTTCCCGCATCCAGGAGTCTACGCTGAGAGAAGTCTGGCCTAACGCAGCGGACAGGGGGCAGCCGGCTTCCAGTTGAGCGGCCAGTTCTGTCCATACGGCAGCAAGTTCAGGTTTGGCTGTTTCCGCCAGTTTGCGGCAACCGGGTGCCAGCGATAGCCCCGCCCGGGAAATAGAATGGAGGTTGCGGAAGACAATGCACAAATCGGACATAGGGACAGGCTAGCAGTTTTTAATCGCTGAGGGGATGGTTAATTAGTGTCCGGCCGCTGGCGGTCAGTGAAGCTTGCGATTGTCAAGCAGGTGGAATCCCGATACGATCTGACAGCATGGCAGGATTTCCTCATTTAGCGGTAGTTGATGATGAAGAGGCTATTGTGGATATTTTAGGTTACACGCTTAAAAAGAAATTTCCAGATGCACGAATTACCGGCTTCCATGATGCCAGTGAAGCGCAGGCGTGGCTGGCGCGGCATGCGGTGGACCTGCTGCTGACGGATCTCAACATGCCGGAACTCAACGGTAAAGAAATCATCTCCATGATGGACCGCCAGTTTCCGCAGACTCCGGTGATTGTCATCTCCGGAGCGGTTCCGCTGCATGAACTCAAGGGGTTGGAAGTCCAGTTCAAGCGTGTGCGGGTGTTTGCCAAACCGCTGCTCACCCGCGACCTCATTGAGGGAATTGAATCCGGTTTAGCTATGGACGGTGCTCTCCCGGATCAGCGGATCCAGCAACTGAGTCTGGCCAATTTACTGCACTTATTCCATCTGCAGAAAAAGTCGCTGCAGATCGCAGTGGAATGGAACAGCGGGAATGGCGGAGTGGTGATGCAGGACGGCCAGCCGGTGCTGGCGGAATTCAACGGGGATCAATCCGAAGAATCCTTTTACAAATTACTGGAACTGAACGATCCGCAGGTTCAAGTCGAGGAAAGTCAGTTTACAGGAGAGGTGACGCTGACGAAAGACTTTGAACTGTTATACGGTGAGTTTGAGAGTCGACGTATTGACGTCTGACCGGCAGCGTAACGGATGGGTGAAATGTCTGCGGCTGCTGTATTGCCAAATGAAGAGAGACTGGCCCTGCCTGAGTGGCAGTACCGGCGTGATCAGCATCTCAAACGCTGTGAGCAAGTTGTGGATCCGCTGACCCGTGCAGCTCGCAACGATCAGCCCCATCCGGTCTATGATTTTCTTTTCACGTATTACCGGTTTCGCCCGCAGGAGCATAAACGCTGGTCACCGGGTATGGGAGTCCGGCTGCAGGGAGCTGGAGTGGAAGTGGTGCCTGCACTGAATAATTTTAACCAGAAGGGAGGCTGTGTTTCGGCTGCCAGTTACCCGGAAAAACGCCGCAGAGGATTGGACTGGGTCATCTCACTGATGCAGGCCGTGGCCAGCCGGCCGCCGCTGCATTCCTGTTCCGGTCTGCACGAGTGGGCCATGGTTTATCAGACCGAGCAGCCCCGTCATGCGGTGCCGCTGCGTTTTTCCCGCGATGAATTGCGTGACGTGGTCGAGCGGCAGCCGCTGCGCTGCACGCACTACGATGCCTTCCGTTTTTTTACTCCCGCGGCAGCACCGCGAAACCGGGTGCAGCTGACGCGCGAGAACCGCTGTGCCCACGAGCAACCGGGGTGTATTCACGCCAATATGGATTTGTATAAATGGGCGTATAAATTTTATCCGTGGATCAGTTCCGAGCGGATCATGGAGACGTTTCAACTTGCACTCCGGGCACGCATCCTGGATATGCGGGCCAGTCCGTATGATCTCTCGCAGTGGGGCTTCCGTCCGGTCAAGATTGAGACGGAAGCCGGCCGTCAGGAATATGATCAGGCTCAACGTGACCTGGCGCAGGCCTGTCAACCGGTCCGGCAAGCGCTGTTACACGAGTTGCAGCACTTGCGTAAGGCCTTGACGCCTTCTTCCGGCGCGGGGCAGACTACATAGTATGAAGTCTATACGGTTGTTTTTTTGGCTGACTGCGATCCCGGTGCTGATGCTTGGTCCGAATCTGCTGGAAGCTCAGGAGGAGGGAACAGAATCCACCGTGCGTTCCCGCATTTACATGGTGACGCTGCCGGGAGGCGAATACATGGTGGATCTGGGAAGGGTGACCAGTGTCAGCCTGCACAAGTTTTATGTCGATGGTGCCTTTGCCGTGCACGAGGTCACGGTAGACACCACCGGTAATACGGTGGCGCGATTTTATTTCGTGGAACGGAACAAAGATGCCACGGCTCCCCGCGGTATCGGACAGTCTTTGCTGGATCGGGCGCAAAATAAAGTGGATGAAGTCAAAGAGCGTGCCGGACTGCCTGATCTGCTGGATGAAGCGGTCGTGAAATCCTATCCGACCACTACGCATGCGCATACCGTTGAATACCGGATCAGCTCGAAAGAGCAGCTCGAGAAGCTTTATCAGGATATTAAAAGCAAGTGGCAGCGGGTGCGGTAAGTCGATATGCCTGTCAGGGCACTCGCTGCAGGATGGAATCCAGAATATCCATTCCACGCTCGACTCCCTGCTGGATGGTTTCTTCCACGGCATCCAGGATCGCGGATTTGAGGCGTGGTGAGAGATCTTCTTTCGGATCGTCGGCCGTGCCCGAAAGGGTCATGGGCGGCTGAGCCCAGTGGTAGCCGTTTTGCTGCAAGGTAAATACAGTCAAGCGGGCTCCGGGAATTTTGGATACCACTTGCGGGGCCAGACCGACCTGATAGGTTCCGGTAAGCTGCCGTTCCTGCACGCGCAGACTTCCTTCCAGGCGCAGCATGTCCTTGGATTCGATCACTGACGAGGGGAGGTGCAGATGACGATCCTGATATTCAAAGGTGATCCAGACGGTTTGCAGTGGCAGTTCTGTCCACTGTCGCAGTCCGGTAGCCGTGCTCATGGAACGCAGCAATGGCACGCCAACCAGCTGGATATTCTTTCCTTTGGCTTCGCCTCGGATGGATAATCCGTTGGAGTCGATCCGGGCGCTGGCATCGCTGTCCAGGTCGCCCTGAATGAAGTTTCTCCAGGCCACTGGCGTCACGGCGTTGGCCGGGATGCCACGGCCTTCAATCTTGAGCTCGGCATGAATCCGGCCATCGCGAAGGAGGGGGCCTGACAGCCGGATGACGCCTGCTTCCTGTCCCAGCCATTCCGCATGATGCAAGTCCATCTGTTGCAGATCACCTGCAAGTCGGGCACTGTTCAAGGACCACGGCAGCCGCCCCGGAGGAGTAAAGACGCCTCGAGTGAGCGAGGTGCTCCAGCTGCCGTTGCCGTCCGGTATGCTGGTGGATTGAAGTTCACTGATCCGGTAGATTTTCTGGTCGAGATGCCGCCAGGTGACTGAAGCATCGGACAAGACCAGTTGCTGAATATCCACGGATTGCGGGATAAAGAGTGCGGCGAGCCGGGGAAAGGAGGAAGTAGCAGCGGGAGATGGTGGAGTAGCCGGGGGAGGCGGTTCGGATCGTTCCATGATCTGAAGATCGAGTTTCCGGACCTGGACGGGGTCGATGCGCCATTTCCGACGCAGCAGTGTGCGCCAGTTAATTTCAAAGGAAACGTGTTCAGCCCGCAGACGGTATTCGTAGCCGGAAAAGAAACCCGAACCTTCAAAACCATCACTGTGCAAGGTCCAGCCATCGAGCCGAAAGGGCATCCACTCACCCTGCACGTTGAGGGTGTGCTGAGTCTGGCGGTTCATTTCCTGCCGGAAGGCCTCATTTCCGAGGAACTGATGGGGAATCCATATGGCAGTGGCGGCCAAAGCAATCAGAACAAACAGCGCGGTCAGCCCTACAAAAAGAAAAATACGTTTCACTACAGAAAATCTAGCCTGCATGTTGCAACGTTGGCAACAAACCGGTAGGGTTTTCTTTCATGTTGCATTTGGAGGGGATTACGGTTCATCCGCCGACAGGGTCACAGGAACAGCCGCTGCTGGATCAACTGGCGCTGCAATTCCAGCCCGGGCACTTCGGTGCGATCGTCGGTCCATCGGGTTGCGGCAAGAGCACGCTGCTGAAAACCATCGCAGGACTGCTGGAGCCCAGTGAAGGCAAAATTTTCTGGCGGGGACGAGATCTGGATGAGGATGAAGATTTCCACCCTTCCGAGCTGGGTTATGTGCCACAGTTCTCAATCTTTCACCGGCATTTGACTGTGCGGGAAGCCGTGATCAATGCCACGGCACTGCGCACCTGTACCCGGCAGCGCGGAGTATCCGCCCGGGAGTGGGCGGATACGGTTCTGGACCGGGTCGGCCTGCTCGAAATTGCAGATCGCCGCACCGAAGTTCTCTCAGGCGGGCAGCAGCGCAGGCTGGGGCTGGCGCTGGAGTTGGTCACGCGTCCGGCCCTGCTGCTGTGCGACGAGGTAACAAGCGGACTCGATCCCAAAAGTGAAAACGAGATTGTGAATCTGATGGCTTCACTGAGGCAGGACGAGGAGCGTGTGGTCCTGTCCGTTACGCATAGCCTGCGTCACCTGCATTTTTACGATACGATTACGGTATTAATGGAAGGGCATGTGGTCTTTCATGGACCATCAGATCACCTGCTTCCCTTTTTCCAGGTGGAAGCTGCTGAGGATGTGTTTCCCGCCCTGAGTGAAAACACCTTGGAATACTGGCGTGAACGTTACCAGCTGTATCGGCCTTACGAAGAATCCGAGCTGGATGCGAAACTACCTGAATCGTCAGCAACGGATTCGGATGAAGCAGACCAGGGTGTGCTCAAGGGTGTGATGGAGACGCCTTCCCTGCTGAAGCAGGTCGCTACCCTGACACGACGTCGCTTTTCCCTGTTTTTTCGTGATTACGGGCAGTTGGGGCTCCAGATTGCACTGATTCTGATTTTTCCGGTGCTGGTGGTTCTTTTTGCCTATGATGGGTTGCCCGAGGTGCGTAATATGAGCATGTCGATGGATCAGAATGTAGTGGAAGTCCTGCAGGATCAGCTGGCGGCCACCATCCAGTCCAGCAAGGTGGGCAGCCTGGTATCCGGACTGGTCATGTTCCAGGTGATTCTGCTGACGCTAATGGGAGCAAACAATGCGGCACGGGAAGTTGCCAATGAACGTCACATCATCGAAAAGGAAAAGCTGTCCGGCGTGGGCGATCTGGCGACACTTATTTCCAAGATCATTTTTCTGGTGCCGCTGGTGCTGGCACAATCCGTCTGGATGGGGTGTTTCGTCAAATTGATTTGCGACATCCCGGGCGACTGGATGACTCAGGTCAAGTTGCTGGTGCTGGTCAATGCCGCGATGACCGGAACCGGGCTGGCGATATCTGCTTGGGCACGCACGTCGGAACAGGCTTCGCTGGTGTCCATATACCTGGTAGGATTTCAGCTTCCACTTTCGGGAACCATTTTGGCCTTGCCGGATACGATTGCACCGCTGACGCGCCCTTTTATTGCAGCCTACTGGTCGTGGTCGGGTTACCTGCAGGCTATGCGGGAAACCCGATTTTATGATCTGGTTGTGCAGATTTCCAATACACCGGTAGCTGGAACGGATTTTTCAATATTTGTGCTGGGAGCACATGTGCTGCTGGCAGGATTTATCGCATGGCTGGGACTTTCCAAGGGCCAGTGGTAAGTGATGGATTCATAATCATTTAGAATAATCTCATTTTTGTATTAGAATGATATTGAGGGTTATTGCACAACCTTTACATTAAAGCGAAGTTCAATACACATGGCACGGCGAGCTCGATCACATTTTTCACCGGTGCACCTGACGCTGGGTGCCGTTTTACTGCTGCTGATTGCTGGCGCCGGCTATCTGTTCCTGGCGGGAAATGACTCCAATTTTCGCACCTTGCCGGTCCTGGAGGTAGAGGCATATCTGGAAAACGCCAACAGTCTGCGAGGCAATACCTACCGTCTGAAGGGCACCATTAACCATTCACTGGCTTGGGATTCTGCGGTGGGCCGGCTGTTCTCGGTGCAAGTGGGAGTCGGACGTAATGCCCGCCTGGTTCCTGTTTTAATCCCGGCCCAGCTTAATGACATTAACGTGCAGCGCGGGCAGGATTTTCAAATAAAGATTGAAGTAGTGGAGAACGGACTGCTCCGCGTGCTGGAAATGGAAAAATCATAATGCGGTTGATGATAACAGTTTTACAGCTATGGGCGGTAGCGGGTTTAGCACTGGCTCAGGCCCCCGACTTCCTGGGCCCCGGCAACCCCCAGACTCCTGCCCCGGATTCATCCCAGGGAAATTCCATGCAACCCACGGTGATTCAGAGCAGCTCCCGGGAGTCGAACAACCAAGGCCTGGGACTGGGTCAGGACATCCCATTCATGGACATGGGATCAGGCACGGTGAGCTGGGACGGAAAATTGTGGAATATTGATAATAATCGCTTATTTCGCTCCCAGTTTGAGCGTTATCTCAACAATGCGGCTGAAACTTCGGATGCCGAAAATGAATATCGTCAGCTGATCGAGCAGATGATGACGATGCTTACGAAAAGCCGGGTGTCTTCCAGTCAGTTGGAAGATGCAGTGAGCCTGCTGCCGCAGGCATCCAGCTATGACGTGGATGCGAACCTCTGTGATGCTCTCGCGAATACGATCTATAATGTCTGGCAGGCCAAAAACGAACAGGCGCGACTGGAAAGGACCAACAGCAAATTGCGACGTCAAATTGAAACGCAACAGTGGAATGCGCGTGCCAGCGCCAATTCCGGGTTAAATAACCCGCCCAGAAATGCTGAAGCCGCAAAAATCTGGCAGGAGGAAAGGCAGCTCCGGCGTGATCTGACGATGGGTCCCTACATCAAACGTGCGGCGGAACTGGAAGCCATGGTTCTGGGCAATAAAACCAAGAAAGAAATTTCAGAATTACAGGCCAAGATCAACTTTCAGATGCTGATCTCTCAATTTTTCTTTCAGCGCCGCTTTGAGCATGTGGTGCTGGCCAGTCGTTTTTACCAGGCGGTTTTCGGAGACGGGGATACCAAACTGCAGACTGGTGGTGAGATGGAAAAAGTCTTTGCCGAGACTTCCGGTAATCCACCTACTCTGGGAGTGCTCGAGTCGCTCTCCAATCAGGCGATCAGCGATGTGGAGGAGGGGGTGGAAGCATTTCATTACTTACTGGAAAAACGGGAGCTGGCCAGTGCGACCGAACGTTTGCAGGAGGCATTCGCGATCGGTCAATACCTGCCGGTGATCCGTTCATTACCGCGTGATGATAAACGGGAAGTGCTTGATTTTCAGCAAAAACGCAATCAGCTGCTCTCTGCGCTGGAAGTCCGGGATTATACGCTGGCTAAGGAGCTGGTAGAGAAGCTGGAAACCATGGCGGAAGATTTTGACGCATCCAAGGCACATGCGGTGATTCAGACCGCCAGCACGGTCAGTTCCATGCATCTGGTCAAGGCGCGTGCCGCGGCCACATCCGGGGATAAGGAAACGCTGGAAAATGAATTAAAGGCAGCGGCGGAAATCTGGCCGAGAAATCCGGATCTGGCCGAATTTACCAAAGAGATCTTCACGCAGACCGATGTCCAGCAACAAGCCATCGCTGAGCTGGATCGGCTCATTCAGACCAAAAACTATCGAGAAATCTTTAACAATCAGGTCAGGTATATCGCGGCGGCGGCACTGTATCCGGAAAAGCAGGATATATTGAAAGAGGTGCTGGAGGAAATGCAGCTGCTGGAAGGCACGTTGATGCGGGCCAAGGAATTGAGCTCCCGCGGTGATCATGCGGGCGGATGGGAATGTCTGGAACTGGTCATTGATCGTTTCAGCTATGACTCCCAGATCAACCAGCTGCGTGCGGAACTGACCACGAAAGCCTCCGAATTTGTGCGCCAGTTGCGTGAAGCCCAGGAGCTGGAAGAGAAGGGGCAGCTGGGATCCAGTCTGGCGTGGTATCTCAATGCTCAGAAAGAGTATCCGATGAGTATACTGGCCAAGGAGGGAGTGGATCGGGTGGTTGCAGAAATTATCCCGAGCGGGTCTTCACTAGGCAGTGTGGATGTGTTTGAAATTTCGCTGACCCGCACTCTCTGAAAATTATGGCAGCATTCACGTGCTTTCCGATTGCCAAGTGATGGGTGGAGAGGCAATGTTTTTTCCGATTCGACTGATCTGGAGCGGTGGCTGAGTGGTCGAAAGCAACGGTTTGCTAAATCGTCGAGCCCCACAAGGGTTCCGGGGGTTCGAATCCCCCCCGCTCCGCCAGACTCCGTCTGGACTACGCTTTAGCCTGGTATTTGTAGCTACGATTAACGTTTTTCCTAATTACGTGGGGGTGAGAACCCCCGTTCAGCCGCAGGCTGAAAGGGGGTTTGGTGCATTTCGCGCAAGCGAAACTCTAAACCAGCAAAGCTCAAACTCTGCACAATGATTCTGTAAGGAATCAGTCATCCCCCCCGCTCCGCCAGACTCCGTCTGGACTACGCTTTAGCCTGGTATTTGTAGCTACGATTAACGTTTTTCCTTGTTCTGACCCGGTACACCGACCTCACTTGCAGATGTCAGAACATCTTTCCGTTCCGCCACCAGAATGTGGTCCGGAGGGTAGTTGGGCTCTCGCCAAGATTTACCTGTTTACATCTCTGCTCGGAGCAGTGATCTCAGGAATTCTGCAGATGTGGTGGAGGCGGCCGGTCCCGATCATATGGGGGTCGTCCGTCGGGCGGTGGACCGTCAGGACGTTGGCCGCCGGGTCCGCGACGCATCCCGGGTCCACCCGGTCCGCCACCTCCACGAGGACGTGCGAAGGATGCATCTGCCTCACCTTTGAGCACGCGTGGCAGAAAAGGGAATCCTTCCGTGACGTAATAGTGATATTCGCCGTCAGGATTCTGCGGTGTGGGAGCGAAACGGCCATTGGCTTGATCCAGGTCACCACTGCCTGAAACAAATTCAAAATCAGCGGTATAGGTGCCATCATAGCGACCACCCGGCCCATTCGGACGGCTACCGGACTTGAGCCGGTAGCTAGGTCTGATATCGGGCTGATAGTAGATGGAATAACCGTCAGCCGCCCAACCGACGAGCAGGGGTTGATCTGCTGGAGCGCCCGATTCCCGGCGCAGGCACTGGACCAGGCCATGCGGAATACCGTGGTAGTGGTACGCTCCGGTAGGTTGAACGTGCGCATTGTTTTGGTCGAGTCCCAGCTGACTTTTGCCGTCAACAATGGCTTCGATCTGCCAGGAACGATCTCCCTGCCAGGTTTCAGCGGTTCCGGGTTCCATCGGCACACCATTGACTGCTATTCCCATTTTTCCGTCTTTAGGGACGAAGCGGCCTGTATTCTGTGGATTGAGCGGCACCTTCAGGTGATGATTCTGGGGCGAAATACTGTTAGGGTTTCCGGAATTCGGGAATCTGCCGACCGCATGCTCAGGAATTCCATTGGATTGAATGACCAGGTGGGTAGCAGTTTTATCGATTTTTACTTCGCTATCGTATCTGAGCTTCGCCGTGAGCGTGATCTGTCCCTCAGTAGGGGTGGTATGATCACCGACATGGGCGGACAGGGACCAGACCGCTGGAGCGGACAGGAATAATACGAGGTATTGCTTCATCGTTATCTTCATTCTTTTTTTCTGAGGTTGATGCAATTAAACTGGTTTACGGGTTGGAAGTTGCGACCGGATGATGAGCTTTGCCATTCCAAAGACGAACCGCTCCATCAGTTCCGGCAGTAAATACGAAGGTGCCATCTGGATGGATCCCGGTTTGAGTAGCCGTGCCGATATGTGCCCGGAAATTGACGATTTCCCGCCAGGTGGCGGTATCCCAGATTCTGACTTTTCCGTCAGCGGATGATCCAATAAGACGTTCAGCATCAGGAGATAAAACCAATCCAGTAATCACATGGGTTGCTCCAGATAATGTAGCCTGTATTTTTCTTTGGTGAGGGTGGTAAATGAAAGCATCACGGGATGCAGTGTGTGCCACAATAAAATTTCCGGCTGGATCCGGTACCCAGCGGATTACCTTTGCCGCAGGGCTTTCCAGCAGAATTTGTTTTCCCGTTATGAGATTCATACTGTGCAAGCGATTGTCCTGACCAGCGATCCAGAGTTGATTTTTCTGAAGTACGGCCATGGTGCGTAGCGGCCCCAGATTAAGCTCCCACTCTTCCAGATCCGATCCGGTTAACGGATCAAAACGCACCAGCCGCTGCTCCGAAGCCAGTAGCAGCGTGTTACCATACGGTGCCATGGCCTGGTATTGCTGAAACCTGGAGAATTCTTTGTGCTCATGAGAATGCAGATTGAACAGAAGTAATCCATTTTCCCGGTGCATCAGCGCCAGATGGTCTTCGCCGTTGATGGTAATCACATGGTGGGGGCTTCGAATACGTGCCTGCAGACTGAATAAATGCCTTTCCCCTGATTCCACATCCGATTGTAGGTAACGGTTCAGCTGGTCTTTGGTAATCAAGGTATTCGTTAACTCAGACCACAGTATCTGGAGAACAGGCACGTCATTCTGAAACAACTCCAGCGAGGTATTTCTTTCACTTTCCGAAAATGGCAAGACTTGTCCGATTGCATCATAGAGTAGCCAATCCGTCCCAGTCTGTGTAGCAGCCAGCGCCTTCACGGTATGACGTTGTTGTCGCACATGCCAGGTTACCGTGGAACTCGGGATGTGGAATAAGAGCGTTTCTCCCTCAGCGGTGCACGTCAGAATCTGGTTACCATTCGGAGAAATAGCAACGCAGGTCGGTTGTGATTGTAGTGGGATCGTGGTGCGTGGGTTCATGTGACGCACATTGCAGACATAAACCACATCTCCCTTACCAAGCACCATCAGCAGGCTGTCATCCTGGAAAAATTCCATTTGAGTATACTTTCCGGTAGTATATTCAGCGTGAGGCGCCGAGCGTTCAACCCTCTTTCCGGTTCGGGTATCGTAGGTTTTGAGCCGATTGTCATAAACATCAATACCAGCCAGTAGGTGTTCATTTTTTGAAAAAACGAAATGCATCATCTGATTTTCCGGTGTGAGTTGTAATTGGGATACCAGTTGCCCGGATGCGGTTTCATAGACGGAGCAATCGTCCGGACTGTTCTGAACCAGATAGAGTCTGCCGGAAGTGGAAATGATGGCTGTTTTTTCCGGCAACTGAGTCTTCAGGGGCTGGATCTGCCAGGATGTACCGGAATCGGGCGTAAGCATACTGATGGTATTTCCATGCAGGCAATACGCCTGTGTCATGCCTGCGTTTTGCGTCCAGTGGAAATCGTGAATCTCATCCGGAACTGAAAATGATGCAGAGCCAGAGAGGGTCTGGATCTGTAGTTGTCCCGCACCAAAAATGAGTGCACGATGCGTTGCATCTGCTGAAGTGATGACCCGCAATGGGGCCTGAGGAAGACGGGTATCAGGAGTCAGGCTGACACGAGACGCCTGATCAATCCAATCCCATTCCCAGCCACGCAGGTAAGCCGGGATCGAGCGGGATATCTTTTGCACTTCAAGCCAGTTACCTGTATGCAGGAGCTGCTCTGCCAGACGGGTCTGAATGACAAAGTTATCGTAGATGGTTTGAGCTCGTTTCTTTGAAACAACGGTATAAGCGCCAGCCATGATGAGCAGGGTGATAATTACGGTTATCGACAGAGCGTATTTGAGTCGATTCTGCAGCTGCAGTCTGCGGGAACGTTCGTCGCGTAAACGTTTAGCCTTTCGTATCAAGTCACGATCGCCCTTGTCTTTTTCTCTCAGTAGTGTCAGTGAGAGATCGTAATCCTCCCGCTTCATGGAGAGGCGGGCATAATCAATCCGGATACTATCCCTGAGCTTACGTGCAATCTCATTTTCCGGCCATAACCGAAGTGCCTCAAAGCAGGCATGCATCCCGGCCGAGAATTCTCCGTAGGATTCGTTGACACGGGCGCGGGTGTAATAGTTTTCCGCATCGCTGGTTAAGGTCAGGCTTTCTTCATGCTTGCGGTAGTCCCTGATATTTTCCTGTAATTCGAGCACCGAGCCATACCGGTCTTCCGGCTCCGTTTGCATGGCGTGGAGGGCGATGGTTAACAGTTCAGACTGCGTGCTGAGTGCAGGAATTTCATTTTTTGCAGCGGCTTCCAGTGAATCCTCTGCTTTCTCCTTATCATGAGGCGGCTTGCCGCAAATAATTTCGAAAAGTAATGCACCTATCAGGTAAATGTCGGTAGCGGTTCCAATCTTATGATTATCTCCCCGAGCACATTCCGGTGCCATATACGCGGGGGTGCCACCCAGCGTGTTGCCGGATCCGAAAAGACCGGATTGATCATCCGGTTTAGTGGTGCCGGCCAGTCCCCAATCCATCAGTAGAACCTCACCAAACTGCCCGATCATGATGTTTTCCGGCTTGAGGTCGCGGTGGATAATCCCGCGGGAATGGGCAAATGCGACGGCATCACATACTTTCGTCAGGATATCCAGATTTTCATCTTGTGACTTATGCTGGATGCACTCATCCCATGAAATCCCGCGGACATGTTTCATGGCATAAAAGTACAATCCGTCGCCATTGGTTCCGAGTTCATAGATGGGAACAATGTTCGGGTGATCAAGTTCACCGGTGACCAGTGCTTCAGCCAGAAATTGGGCGCTGCCCTCCTTGTCATTAATGGCGTCTTCCTTGATGGTTTTGATGGCAACACGTCGTTTCAGAGAACTCTGTTCGCCGATAAAGACGGAACCCATCCCGCCGTCAGCAATCTTTTCGAGGACTTTATAGTCAGAGTGAGCCGCTTTTTTCTCTTTGGGATGCGCAAACTGGCGTTGGGGGATATAGGTGGGCAGACTGGGACAGGGGGCGAGTGAGCTGATCTTAATCGTGGCGCCGGGAAGCGTGCCGGGAATCAAGGTTTGGCCCCATAGCTTCCTGATGTTGGCCTTCATTTCAGCTGTCTGTTCCGGGGTGTAATTTATCTTTACCAGCGGGTTTTGTGCTTTGTGCGTCTTTGCCTGATCATCAGCAGGCTGCTTCTTGATGGCACTGGCCAGTTTTTTGAACACTTGGACGGTGCCAGCGATTACCTTATGGCTATCAGACTGAGTGTTTTCCGGCTGAGTTTGATCACTCACAAAATAACAATAGCTGAGGATATGGCCTACTGGCAAGTCGCTGAATGGTCAGACTCGCGGTTGCTGCTGGGTAATACAGTGTATGGAGCCCAGTCCGCAGACCAGCCCGACACAGTCAATCGGGACCACGGTTCGATCCGGAAAGAGGTCGTGAATGACTGACAGCACGGACTGTTCATTAGGAGCCCCGTAGACGGGAACCAGCACCTGACGGTTTGCGATGAAAAAATTGGCATAACTAGCGGGGGAGCGGCCCAAAGGGCCTGTGAGGTGAATATCCGGCATGGGAATGTCGACTACTGTAAAGCGATTCCCATCCTGATCACCGGATTGTTGCAGACGGTGAAAATTGTCTTCCAGTGGCTGGTGATTCGGATCATTCCGCTGATTAGCGCGGACGGTTAAGACAGTGGTCTCATCGACAAAACGGGTGATGTCATCCACATGCCCGTCAGTGTCATCACCCTCAATGCCGCCGCCCAGCCAGACCATGCGCTGGAGACCGAAGCACCGTTTGAGTTCTGCCTCCAGAGTCTCACGGTTCAGGTTCGGGTTCCGATTGGGGTGAAGCAGGCACTGTTCAGTCGTGATCAGAGTTCCGCGCCCATTGACGTCTATTGAGCCACCTTCCAGGACCAGTCGGTGACGGATGACGTCGATTCCGAATGCATGCTGGGCCAGATCCGGGATTCTGTCGTCATCCGTATAGGGCTTATATTTTCCACCCCAGGCGTTAAAGACAAAGTTGTGAGCCAGAATGGGCGGGGATTCAGATTCAGAAGTAATGAAGATCGGGCCGGTATCGCGCATCCACGAATCGTTGTAAGGGTGCAGGAGCAGTGAAATCCGGTCTTGTGGCAGAGACTGAAATTGCGGGTTATGCTGCAGATCATCCAGGCAGGTTTTGTCAATGAGCAGCACCACCTTTTCATACCGTGTAAGCACAGTAAGAATCTCCATACAGGTCCGGCGTGCTTCCTGCAGATGCTGCGGCCAGGTTTCGATATTTTTGGGCCAGGCGAGCCAGGTGGCTTCATGCGGTTCCCACTCTGCCGGCATCCGATAGGCAAATAGATCAATCTCTTCAGAGGAGCTGAAACCGGGCATGGGGCAGCTGAAGGCTAGTCGCGAGCTAGAAACCTCTGGTTGAGGCCCTGATAGGTATCGATACGCCGGTCACGCAAAAATGGCCAGTGGCGGCGGGTGTGCTCAATTTCACTCAGGTTGCAGGCAACAGTGATGATCTCTTCTTCGTCATGGGATGTTTTTTCCATGACTTCACCAAACGGGTCGGCAACAAAGGATTGTCCCCAGAATTTTGTATTGCCTTCGGTGCCGGCACGGTTCACTGAGACGACAAATATACCGTTGGCAATGGCATGGCTGCGCTGGATGGTTTGCCAGGCATCATGCTGAGACAGCTGTATTTCTTTGGAATCCCGGGGGTTCCAGCCAATGGCAGTTGGATAGAACAAAATTTCAGCTCCTTGCAGTGCTGTCAGGCGTGCAGCTTCCGGAAACCACTGATCCCAGCAGATGAGGACACCAACCTTGGCATATCGGGTCTGAAAGGCCTGATATCCCTGATCTCCGGGAGTAAAATAAAACTTTTCATAGTATCCCGGGTCGTCCGGAATATGATTTTTCCGGTAGGTGCCCAGCAGTTTTCCGTCGGCGTCAATGACTACGGCGGTGTTGTGGTAGAGTCCCCGGGTCCGTTTTTCAAACAAACTGGCGACAATAACGACCTGACGTTCCAGCGCAACTTCAGTCAAAGCGGTCGTGCTGGGGCCGGGAATGGTTTCTGCCCAGTCAAAGCGGTTCGTATTCTCGTCCTGGCAGGGATATGGACTGCGGAACAGTTCCTGCAAACAGATGATCTTTGCACCCTGATCTGCGGCCAGGTGACAGCGTTTGACAGCACGCTCGAGATTCTTGTCCAGCGAAGGACTGGAGATGGACTGAACCAGCCCGATCTGCAGCAACTTTTCTTTGCCCATAATCCGGAATACTACCTCAGACTGACTGGCGGTTGAAGAATTTCGTTCACGACGATGGCCTGCTTCAGTGATTTTCGATTATCCAGCATTCCGCGGATGTTCAAAACATCAGCCATGCCCTGGCCGGGCGGTCCGGCAGCGGCAGAGGAAGTCCGTTTGGACGCAGGAAGCTGCACCTTGGTCTTTTGTTTCAACAATTCCAGCTGTCGTTGCTTTTCAGCCAGTTTTTCTTTTTGCCGATCAAACAGACTGACAACCGGCGGTTCAGGCTCTCGATTTACGGGCACCGGAGGTGGGGCGGGATCCGGAGCCAATGGCACGGGCGGGTGCAGTTCTTCTGCCGGGAGTTCCGGCGGCGCTGCCGGTTGACCCAGTGCTTCCATTAAATCATCCCAGGAGGGATCATTCCGCGTTTTAGCAGGCTCGGGCCGATCCAGTGCGGTTGGATCCGGCGGCGATCCCTGTTCCCGATCCTCTTTTTTAGAGGAACTGAGCCATTGCACAATGACACTTCCAATAATGAGGATGGGAATAATGAGATCGCCGAGATCCATGATAGTCTTTCAGTCTGGCTTAGTTACCGGAGTGGGGTGATTTGCCGTCGCCGGTCGTGCCTTTGCTGCCTGCATCGCCCGCGATAGATGAACGCATTTCAGTATCAGCATCCACATTGCGGATTTTCATATAATCCATAATACCGAGATTTCCGCTGCGGAAGGCTTCTGCCATGGCCAGCGGCACTTGGGCCTCGGCTTCGACCACCTTGGCCTGCATCTCCTGCACGCGGGCTTTCATTTCCTGCTCGGTGGCGACCGCAGCAGCGCGCCGGACTTCTGCTTTTGCCTGGGCAATCTGTTTGTCTGCCTCGGCCTGATCCGCCTGCAGGCGGGCGCCAATGTTCTCTCCGACGTCCACGTCTGCGATGTCAATGGAGAGAATCTCAAAAGCAGTGCCGGAATCCAATCCGCGTTCCAGGACATTTTTAGAAATGTTATCCGGGTTTTCCAATACGTCCTTGTAAGTATTGGCCGAGCCGATTGTCGTCACGATGCCTTCACCAACACGCGCGATGATGGTTTCCTCCATAGCTCCACCGACAAAGCGTTCCAGATTGGTGCGGACCGTGACACGGGCGCGGGCCTTGACGCCGATCCCGTCTTTGGCAACCGCATCAATTGAGGAGCGTGTGCCTTCCGCACTTGGGCAGTCAATGACTTTGGGGTTTACGCTGGTGCGAACCGCATCGTAAACGGTTTTGCTGGTCCCGGCGGTGGCCAGGTCGATGGCGCAGGCCTGGTCGAAATCGATCGCGATTTTAGCCTTATCGGCGGCAATCAAAGCGCGAACCACTTCCAGCACGTTTCCTCCGGAGAGGTAGTGCGCCTCCAGCTGTTTGACCGAGAGATTCAGACCGGCTTTAACGGCGGTAATCCGAGCATTGACGATCAAGGCACGGGGCACTTTACGCAGGAACATCCCTAGCAGGTCACCCAGAATAGTAACGGATGCACCGGATGTTTTGGCCTGAATCCAGAGCTTGGCAAAGCTCATGAAAATGACAGCAAAGATGAGTGCAGCGATGACTGCGATAAATATAAATGCGGCAAATACGATGTTCATAATAGGATAGAAGGGTTGAGTTTTTTGTTAGTTATTGATTAAAATTTATTCTGATTCGCGGACAATGATATGGGCACCATCTATTTTAACAACGTTAACCGGTTTTCCCGATTCGACCATTTTTCCTTCGGTCAGAACATCGTACCGCTTGTTGTTGATGCGGGCGGAGCCCGAGGGGCGCAGGGGAGTTAATGTTGTTCCCGCAGACCCGATCAGCTCACTGAGCGGGGACTGGGTGCTGTTACTGGTCTGGTCGGATCTGGCCTGAGCGAGTGAATCCCGGTGGACTAGGGTGCTGCCCATCGGTGAGTCGAAGAAGTAGCGAAACCAGATTACCGTCAGAATGATACCGGAAAAGACCTCGGCCAGGAGGATCAGAATCGCCGTTGAGGTATCAAAATAAAAAAATCCCATGACGCCGGCAGCTAACAGACAGACAGCACCGATGATCCCAAGTATCCCGCCGGGAACCACAAATTCCGCCAGCACCAGCAGGTAGCCGGCGATAAGGAGTGCAAACAGAATGGTCATACTTTTTCCACCAGTGCCTGAGTTCCCTGAAAGCTCATGATTTTGATTGCCGTGCCCTTGTCGATGTAACCATCCTCGGTAAAAGCGTCAATCGGAGTTCCATCCACCTCGATTTTTCCACCGGGATGCAACGGTGTCATGGCAATACCTTCAGCTCCCACGGCGGCAGGCAGCGACTGACCTTCCGTGGCTTCTGCCCGATCCGGCAAGGCCTCATCCAGCACCAGATGCTGGAAAGCTCGGGTTTTGGGTAGAAAATACATCGATGCATAAATGCCCACAATGACCAGCAGCATCGCCTGTCCGAAGGTCATTGCCGGGCGCATCAATACTTCCACGGAAGGCACCAGACTATCGGTTGGATAAGTATCCGCCATGGCCAGCAGTAATGATACACTGACAAGCACCAGCCCCAGGAATCCGGAGATCACTGTTCCGGGAATCAGAAAGATTTCTATCGCGATTAGCACCACACCGATAAACATCAGCACCAGATACTCGTGTCCTGAGAGTCCCGCAATCGAGTGACCGAAGAAAAACAGCCCGGCACAGACGGCAGCTAAAGCACCGAAAATTCCAATGCCGGGAGTCTTGAATTCAATATATCCGAAAAGAACTGCACCAGCGATGAATACCGTGGAGAGTGAAACAATGAAGGTGGCGATCTGCTCCATCCCGGTCGGTTCGACCCTGACAGCTGTGGCGGGGTCACCACCTATTCTGGTAATCAGATCATCCAGTGATTTGACGGTCCCGGAACTCAAGAGCGGCTTGTCCTGTCCACCGTAAGATTTTCCCGCTTCCATACTGGTTAGTGTCAGAACCTTGCCTTCCTCCACGACAACATCGTCACCGATTTTCAGGCCTTGATCCCGGTCGATCATGGCATCGAAAACAACGGGGTTGTGACCGTGGAGTTCAGCATTGGCGCGTACCAGGGCTTTCAATGCGGACTGGATTTTCTCTTCGTAGCTTTCATTGATCTGCTGGGCTCCACCGCCTGGTGCCATCATCACCGGGGTGGCTGCCCCAATGACTGAGCCGGGTGCCATGTAAATATGGCGTGTCGCTGAGGAGATGAATGCCCCCGCTGAAATGGCCTTGGTATCAATGTAGGTATAGGTTTCGGACTGTGGTTCAAACTTACGCAGGATATCAGTGATGTCCTGGGTAATATCTACACGCCCCCCGTAGGTATCCATATGCAAGACCAGCGCATCCGCTTCGGCTTCCAGTGCAGCCTTCACGCCCCGCCGGATCACGTAAATGATAGAAGAGTCGATATCACCACGAACCGGAACGACGTAAACATTCTTAGATTGCAAAACATCAGAGTCTGCCGTTTCCGAAGTTTCCTGTGCCAAAAGAGGATGTGCGGTAAGCGAGGCGATCAGCAATAGTATCGTAATAAAAAAACGACGTAAAAAGTTCATGCTGTTGAAACTATAAACAAGGTTTTGTGGAAGGCAACAGGCATGCGCACAGAAGGATTCGAACCTCCGACCGATCGGGTGTAAACCGATAGCTCTACCACTGAGCTATGTGCGCTTCATGTGAGCGTAAGAATATATCGGAACCCTCAGGCCGGTTCTAGGAAAAAATGCAGGAATTCAGTATTTATTTATCCAGCATCCGTGTGATCTGAGTAGCGGCATAAGCGGCTCCGAAGCCGTTATCGATGTTAACTACGGTGACACCTGAAGCACAGCCAGTCAGCATCGCGCAGAGGGCGGTGAGGCCCTGCATATTGGCACCGTAACCGATACTGGTGGGAACTGCAATAACGGGTTTGTCTACCAGTCCGCCGATGACACTGGGCAGAGTGCCTTCCATGCCTGCGACTGCCAGTATGACATCTGCAGCACGGATGCGCTCGATTTGATCCAGCAATCGATGGAGGCCGGCCACTCCGACATCATAGATGCGCTCTACGTGGTTTCCGAAATATTCTGCAGTCAGAGCAGCTTCTTCGGCCACCGGAAGGTCTGAGGTGCCGGCCGCACAGACCATGACCCGGGCTTTAAGTGCCGGGAGTTTTCCTAGTGTGGCCATGCGGGCTTCAGGATGCAGCCTGATTTTAGGAAATGCTTGTTTGAGGGCTTTGCGGGCAGGGGGATCGAGCCGAGTAGCCAGCACCGGTTCATTATTTTTCTGCAGCACGCGCGCAATCTTAACAATTTGAGCAGGTGTCTTTCCCTGGCCGAAAATGACTTCCGGTAAACCACAGCGTTCACGGCGCTGAAGATCAACCTTGGCAAAGTCCAGATCAACAGCGAGGGGTGCTTTCTCTTGTTTGCTCATGTCAGGAAATTAGCATGGGTCTATCCTGCGGCAAGAAGTCTGGCGACATGCTTTGACTCGGTGAACCACTTCTAAAGAATTTTAAAAAAATGTTGTCGTGCACTTCGTGCAAACTTTTCTTGCCTTGCAAATCAAGTCAGTTCTGGCAGTAATTTGCCCAGTAGGTCGCTGATGGCAATGCGTTCCTGTTCCATGCTGTCGCGATAGCGCAGGGTGACGGTGTTGGTGTCGCCCTGCGGGTTGCCTTCGCCGTTGTCGATACCTTCCAGGGTCTCGAAATCAATGGTCAGGCAGAATGGGGTGCCGATCTCGTCCTGGCGGCGGTAACGACGGCCGATCGCACCGGATTCATCGTAGAAAACAGTCATGTGCGGTCTCAGTAAAGCTTCGACTTCGCGGGCCTTTTCAACCAATTCCGGTTTGTTCTTGAGCAGCGGGAAAATACCGACTTTGAGCGGTGCAATGGCAGGTGCAAAATGGAGCACGGTGCGAATCTCTTCCTGGCCCTTTTCGTTGGTGACCGTTTCCTCGTCGTAAGCTTCACAGATGACGGCTAGCACGGTGCGGTCAACACCGGCACTCGGCTCGACCACGTGCGGAATAAAGCGTTCTTTGGTTTCTTCATCGAAGTATTCCAGCGGTTTGCCGGAAGCTTGCTGGTGCTTGGTCAGATCGTAATCGGTCCGGTAGGCAATACCTTCCAGTTCCTGAATGCCAAACGGGAATTCGTACTCCAGATCGTAGGTGCCGCCGCTGTAATGGGCACGATCTGCTTCAGGTACGTCGAGCACATGAATTTTCTCACGCGGGATACCAATGCTTTGATACCATTGCAGGCGTTCTTCCAGCCATTTGTCCAGCCAGGCCATGCCATCGGTGGGCGGGACGAAGAATTCGACTTCCATCTGCTCGAATTCGCGGGAACGGAAGATGAAGTTGCGCGGGTTGATTTCATTACGAAAGGCTTTTCCGATCTGGGCAATCCCGAAGGGCAGTTTCTGGCGTGACACTTCCAGCACGTTTTTGAACTGCACAAAAATGGCCTGAGCGGTCTCGGGTCGCAGATAGGTGATGTTCTTTTCGTCCTCAACTGGGCCAACATAGGTTTTGAACATCAGGTTGAAAGCACGCGGTTCACCGAGTTTGGCACCGTTTTCCGGGTTGAAGCTGGTAGAGTTTTCGACGGTCTCGCTGCTTTCGCCCTGCAGCGCAATTTTTTCAGTGGAAGCTGCACCGGAGAGGCGGTTGCGATAGAAGAGGGTGGCGGCCTTCCTGGCTTTTTTTTCCGATCCTCCATCGGGAATTAGCACGGAGAATGGCTCATTGACTTCGGTCGAGGTCTCCTCAGTGACGGCACCGGTAAAATTCAGGACAGTGCCGCTTTGTGCGGGAATCTGATCCGCACGCATGCGCTTGTTGGTCAGCGGGCATTCGACCATGGGGTCGCTGAAGGTGTCTTCGTGACCGGAGGCCTTCCAAACGGCACGATTCATCAGAATGCTGCCGTCCATGCCGACGATGTCATCGCGCAACTGGGTCATGGTGCGCCACCAGTGGTCTTTCACATTGCGCTTCAGGTCAGCACCCAGCGGTCCGAAGTCCCAGCAGCCGTTCAGTCCGCCGTAGATCTCAGAAGATTGAAAGATGAAGCCGCGTCTTTTGCACAGCGCGGTAATTTTTTCCATTTTACTCTCGTCAGCCATCATGTAAGGCGAGGAGGCTAAACGCATTATAGCGGGGTGAAAACCTAAATTTTTAAACTTCCGGGAGCGGCATCATTTGCCATCTATCATGCGGAATAGGGCAGCTGGAGTGTGGCACAGGTGCCGCCAGCAGTCGCACATTGCAGCGAAATCCTACCCTGATGCAGGAGTGCGATTTCCTGCACCAGATTGAGTCCCAGCCCGGAGCTTTTGGCCTGGGTATCCGGTCGCGGCAGGGAGTAGAAGCGTTCAAAGACGCGCGAGCGGGCGTATTCGGGGATGCCGGGACCGTGGTCGGTAATCCGAAGTTCCATGCTATCTGTCTTTACGATGCTCTCAAGGATGATTTCCGCACCGGTGGGGCTGAATTCAATGGCGTTTTGCAGCAGATTGGTGATGGCTTGTGAGATCAGAAAACGATCCGCATGAATATCGTGGGAGTGATCCTGCCATTTCTCAACCAGCGTAAGCCGCTTGTCTTCGATCTGGGTGGAAAAACGTCGGATTACCTCCCGGGTCAGCTCCTGCAAATCAACAGATTCACGGCCGGAAAGTTCCTGCGCGCTTTCCAACGCGGTCAGTGTCATCAGTTTTTCGATGATCCCACCGATACGACCGACTTCCCGGCAGATGTTATCCAGGAATTTCTGGCGTTGTTCAGCGGGCATTTCTTCGCTAAGCAACTCTGCTGCACCGCGAATACTGGAAATGGGACTTTTAATTTCGTGGGCCAGTGCCTGGACATAGCGTTCCACATATCTGCGTCCTTCCAAAGCGTCGCGCATTTCCTCAAAGGCATCCCCCAAGTGTTGGATTTCGGTGGAGAATCCGAGCCGGGGCGAATCAGGGCGTTTGCCATCACGGATGGCATGGGCATAACGGGTCAGAGAACGAATGGGCCCGGTCAGCCAATAAGAAAGCAGGAGTCCGGTGATGACAACACCGGATCCCGCAATAAGACAGGCCCAGACGATGTTGCGGGATGCGCGGTGGATGAACTGGTTGAGGTTGCGGGTAGGTTTACAGACAGTGAGCACGCCGACGGTTTTTCCATCGACAGAAACCGGAGCGGCGATGTAGAGAATGCTTTCCAGCGGGTTATCCGGATCATCCTTACTCGAACGCGCGCCATATTTGCCTTCCAGTGTCAGTTTTACATCACGCCAGCGGGAGTAGTCGGATCCTGGCAGGGCCAGTCCGCGTGAATCAAACAGCAGGATGCCACGATCATCGGTGATGTAGATGCCCATATCGACACGGGATTTTTTCTGTCCATAGATTTCTGCAGCCAGATGTTGACGGTTGAGGCGTTCCGCAATGCGCTGCAAGGCTGCGGTATCTGGGCCCGTTTCGGTCCAGGTCTCTGCGGCCCATGCAGCCAGTGTGGATGAAGTATCCACTAGGGATTCTTCAATGGATTCCAGATAACGTGGACGAAGCTCATCCTGCAGCCATTGGGCCAGAGAAATAAAGGCCATCAGTGCGATCAACAGATAAGAGAAAAAGATACCTGCCCGAATACTCATGACATCAGGAGTCTTCAAGTGAATAACCCATGCCCCGGTGAGTGACAATCGGATCGTGATCGGGTTGGATCTGTCTCAGCTTGGCACGCAGTTTCTTGATATGAGCATCCACGGTGCGGTCCATACTGGCCTCAGGTTCTTCCCAGGCGCGTTCCAGTAACTGGTCGCGGGAGAAAACCCGTCCGGGTGACTGGACCAGCACAGCCAGGAGCCGGAATTCGTAGCGGGAGAGTGACAACGGCTGATTATGGAAATGAATGGTTTTCTTAAGTTCGTCGACGAGGAGGGAGGCTGCGGCATAGGTCTCTGTGCTGGAGCGTATGTTGCCGCTAACAGACGGATCCGCATCAATGCGGCGCAAGATAGCGCGGATGCGAGCGGTGAGCTCTCTAGGGCTAAAAGGCTTAACTATGTAATCATCCGCACCCATCTCGAGACCCGCTACACGGTCGATTTCCTCCTCTCGTGCAGTTAGAAAAACGATAGGGATGCGTGAACTTTCCCGGATTTTCCGGCAGACATCAAATCCGCTCATGTCGGGGATTCCAATATCGAGCAAAACCAGGTCACAGGACTTCTTTTGGCTGCAACTTAATGCATCCTGTCCGGTAGTAACCCAGTGGTGTGTGATTCCCTCGGTTTCCAGAGCATAGGTAATGGTTTCAGCAATTCCGGGTTCATCTTCAACGACTAGAATATGCGGTGCTGCCATACTCAGACCGTAAACCACTCCCGGCGCTGAAGCGACAGGAATATCCCGGGAGGCAACCGAAGATCAGCGTAATAATTTGCGGAGGACTTGCTTGCAGTGGATGCATGAACAGCTAATATCCGGATGGTGTTTAATTCATTGCGCCTTATTTCATCAACAGGGCGTTCAGATCAGATTATCCGGATGACTTATTATTCATGAGACCAAAAAACCATACATTGATCGTCAGCTTACTGGTGCTTTGCACCGGGCTGCCCATTCAAATCCAATCCTCTGAGGAGCCGAAATTCTGGGTGGCTGATCTGAAGTTTCCAAGTCAGGACCTTATTCCGGTGGTTTCATATGATGTCACTCGGGCACCTTATCTGGCGGACGCCACGGGAGTTCAGGACTGCACGGAAGCTTTTATGGCAGCATTGGCAGATGCAGATCAATTCGGGGGTACGGTATATGCGCCGGCAGGCCGCTACCGTTTTGACGGAGAAATCTCAATTCCCAGAGGAGTAACCTTAAGGGGCGACTGGAAGATGCCCACCGAAGAAGATGCCAGTGTAGGTGGAACCATCTTTATGGTGTATGCAGGTAAGGGACAAGCGGCAGGGAAAGCATTTCTAACGGCCAGTGTATCCTCTGTGCGCGATATTACGATTTACTATCCTGAACAGGACGTCCATTCCGTCATTCCTTATCCCATGACCATTGATCTTAAGGGCAGTGCGACCGCAAAAAATGTAACACTTGTAAACAGCTACCAGGGAATCATTACCGGAAGCTTTTCTACCGTGCTGGACTTGTATGCGACTACGCTCAATACCGGTTTAACGATGTTAAGTGCGGCTGCAGTTCCACGCTGTCGTATGATTCGTTTCTCCCCGCGTTACTGGAGTGAATCCGGTTTGAGTGGAGTACCCGGCACCCGTGAAGTTCGGGAGGCGCTGCGTCGCGAGCAGGCATATGCCATCCAGTTGAACCGACAGGATGCGGGAATTTTCATGGATGCCAGAATCGAGGGTTACCATACTGCAGTGAAGTTCATGCCGCCGCACGGTTGGACCTACTGGTATGACATAGATATCCGTGATTGTGAAGTCGGCGTCCATTTTACAGGAGGCTCCCATCAGCGGATGTATATTACCGCCAGCACCATCAGCGCGAGCCAGACAGCGGTTCTGATGGAAATGGATAAAACCGGCTGGGATGAAAATGGTTGGATGCGAATCAGCAAGAGTGGCAGACCCTTTGGCACCCCCAAAGACCGAACGGAACTCCGCATGTTTGACTGCCGTCTCAGCAGTGGAGGATCCATTTTCAGGTTGGACGGTTCCTACCGGCAGGAGCTTAATCTGCAGGAGTGTACTTTTGAGAAATGGGGGTCCGGTGCAGATGATTATGCGATCAATATCACGGCCGGGCAGTGTCAGGTTTTTGATTCGGAATTCAAGGGCTCTGCGCGACATATTCGCTCTACAGGAGACAACGACATTATGGAGGTGGTAGGCAATCAGTTTGGAGGATTACCAGATGTCGAGGTTGCCAATAAAAGCAACTCTACGATTGATCATCAGTCGGTTTGGGACAATGACCGTTCCATGGAACCAATTCAGCCTGTTCCCAATTATCTGCCTGCCCGTTCCGGACAGGACTCGCTGTATGTGGTCACAGAAATGATCTATCGCACTCCTAACGATGGGAAAGGTGATGCAAGCGCAGGAATTCAGCGGGCATTAGATCAGGCTGGGAGAGAGGGTGGAGGCACAGTGTATCTTCCCCAGGGGCTTTATCGCCTCACGGAGCCTTTGACCATCCCGGCTGGAGTTGAGTTGCGCGGTGCCAATGACATGATGCCCAGAGGCAGTTCCAGCCGTACCATGCTGCTGGTCGATCGACCGCAGGATCGGGGTAAGGTAAAAGGAACCCCGCTGATCCAGCTAAGCTCTAACCCGGCTCTGGGTGGTTCTGGGCTAGCAGGTCTGGCCATCTACTACCTGCATCAGGATTTCACGGATATTCAGCCTTATCCCTGGACCATTCGGAGCCTGGGGCCTCAATGCTGGGTGCAGCGGGTCTTTTTCTCCAATACGTATAATTCCGTGGACTTCGCAACGCACGATAATGACCGCCACGTGCTTTCCCGGGTAAGTGGATCTGCACTCAATATCGCATTCATGGTTGGTCAAAGCAAAACGATCGGTTGGATTGATAATTGTCACATACGCCCTCAAGACTGGGCTCTTTCATCTGCTGTGGAGGTTAGAGATAAAAAGGGGAATATTAAGAAACATGGCTACATATTCGAGATTCCGAGCGAAGAAAAAAACAGGCCGACCACCAAGGATATTTTTCGCGGAACAGAATACAGCCTCATTCCCAATATGCGAGGTGCTGGAGCTATCACTGTTGGCAGCGGAGCCAATGTCCAGATCACGGCTTTCTTTACCAACGGAGCCACACGCGCGTTTGATTTTGTTGATCACCTTGGTACTGGTGGTGGAAATGCAAACATTCTGATCGGCGGCAGTGAAGCGGGTTGGGGAGCATGGATTAAAGCGTTAGGAGAAAACGGAATTACGCTGACCAACTTCAGCTTTAACCCGATGACTAGGCTTCCTTATGTTCAACCGGATGACATCCCCCCCGGGAATTTTCCTAAAGGCCTGGCAGTGCGGGTTGAACCCACGGTTAAAGATAAAACCGTGACTATGGTGCAACCTAAACTGTACGGACGTCGTGAAATCGATCACGGTATTGACCTGCGTGGTAGCGAACTGGTGTTTAAACAGGGGATGATTGAGGGAGGATACAAACTCTCGGCGGTAAAGATGGGCGGTGGTGAATTTAAGACACGAAACTCGGAAGTCGATGAGTAGGCAAACTCCAGCCATTAGCCGAAGTCTGGACTGGTGGTGTAGTGCTTTGCGAGCGGCTGCCTGAAGCGCATGGCTACCTGTGATTCATTTGAGTCCCGTTCAAGCCGACCCTCATGGCAATGCATTAGCATCAGGCTCCTGAGTGCGGTATTATGCACAGATCAAGTATTCAGAGGCCATTCATCTGTCTTGTGAAGCACTTGGAATCATTCAGGCGGTTCCGGGTGGCTCTTTGACAAGCCGCAGTTCATGCCTGTGCCCTCAGGCAGACAGCAGGAATATTGGTGCGCAATGAGATGAAGTATCTATATACAAATCTGCATGAAGCAGATGCTGACATTGAGAACCATTCTGACCGTCATTTCGTTGTCTGTTTTGTCTATCACAGTTGGCGGGGTGTTGCTGGTATCTTTTTTCAATACGCGGGCCACGGTGCAGCAGATGGCCCTGGAATTGATGGAGCAGCAGAGCGAAGCAGTCCAGGATAAGATCAGCACATATCTGGGACCTGGAGTGCAGCTAATCGAATTTCTTAATCGGGCGGTGCTTAATACTTCGGATGATCTGAAAAACTGGCAGCAGACCGGATCTGAACTGGTGCCGTTGGCTGAGCTCTTCCCGCAATTCAGTTGGATCTACTATGCCGACCATGCCACGGGTGATCTGATCGGGGTCAATCGCACAGAGGGAGAAAATGTGCTGCATCGCAGTTTTTTTGATGAATCGGGCAGACGGATCGTAGATGAGCATGTGCTGGAAGGCCGGACATGGGTGCCGTTCGTCCGTTCAGACACCAGTGTTTCCTCCGAAGGCTATGATCCGCGCGAGCGTCCCTGGTATCAGGCTGCGGTTGCCAGTCAGGAACCGGTCTGGACACGTCCCTATCTTTTTTTTCAGCAGGTCACACAAGGAATTACTGTGGCCTGGGCGCATCGTAATACACAGGGTGAATTACTCGGGGTTTATGCGATTGATGTGATGCTGGAAGATCTGAAGGAATTTCTGGGTGAGATTCAGGCTGGAGAAAATAGTGTCGCCATGATTTTTTATGGAGACGGTGAGGTAATGGTAGAGCCGCGGGAGAACCGTATGGCCAAAAACGCCCGGAGTATGCTGCAGAAAGCACGCGCACCGATGGCCCGGAATCCGGAGTCCCTATTGTCTGGTGGAGGAATAACGACGGAATTTTATCTGCATAATACCTGGTATTTTGCCCGTGTCAGTAAACTGGGAGGTGCGGGAGTGCCGGAAGGTTATCTGGCAGTCGTGGTGCCGGCATTTGATATCATCGAGATTGCCCGCGATAATGCTCTTATCAGCACAGTAGTTGCAATAGTTTTGGTAGGAATTTCGATATTTATCAGTATCCGCTTTGCCCGAATTATTTCGGCACCGTTATCACAGGTGAGTGTGGATATGGCCAGGATTGCTAAATACGATATTTCTATAGAACCCTATGCTTCATCCTATATCTATGAGATGGCAGTTGTAACGGGCGCCCTTGAAAAAATGAAAGCCAGCTTGCGGGCATTCGGGCGGTATGTGCCATCGGATCTGGTAAAAACAGCGCTGGAAAGCGGACAGGAAGCAGAGGTGGGAGGTAAGACTCAGGAGCTTTCCGTTATGTTTGCTGATCTGGCAGGATTTACCTCGATCAGTGAAAATTTATCGCCGGATGAAGTCTTTAGTGAATTATCCTCCTGCCTGCAGGTTTTGACTTCTGTTCCGGAAAAGCATGGTGGCGCCATGCTGACTTTTCTGGGAGATGGTGTTCTTGCAGTCTTTAATGCGCCAGCTCAGTTGCCGCATCATCCGGAAATAGCGTGCCGGGCAGCATTGGAGATTACTGAATGCCTGGATCAGCTGAATCAATCTCGGGCGAGTGAAAAAAAGCCTGCATTTAAAGTCAGAATTGGAATTAATTCCGGTGAGGTGCTTGTTGGGAATGTGGGCATAAAAAAGCGGTTTTCTTATACGGTGTTAGGTGATGCGGTGAATCTGGCGAGTCGACTGGAGGGGCTGAATAAGATATACGGCACGCAGATACTGGCCGGTGAGCAATGTTACCGTAAAACGCAAAGGATGTATGAGTGGCGATGTGTGGATCTGATTTCCGTGGTAGGCCGGGAGCAGTCCGAGCAGATCTATGAACCTTTAGGTCCCACCGGCAGAGTTGCTGCTGAGCTGTTGCAGGCGCGTGACACTTACCATCAAGCCTGGCAGCTCTATCTGCACAGAGAGTTTTTACAAGCGGCACGGATGTTTGATCTGGCACAACAGCAGCGACCTGCAGATCTGGCGGCTGGTGTCATGCAGCTTCGTTGTACACGGCTTGATGCAGAACCGCCTGATGACTCGTGGGATGGAAGTTATCTTGCGATGAGTAAATAGGAATGGATAGGTGAGTAAATAACCGATAGAATGCTTTCTGATGGGTGACAGTGAACAAATTTCTAACGACTCCGGTCTTGCTGTGGAAAATGCACGCCTGCAACAGGAACTGGATGAGTTGCGCGCTTATTCCCGGGAACAGGACGACAGTGTTGAACTGTATCAGCTGATCACCCGGCATGTGGCGGACCTGCTGGCGATTATAGATACGGAGGGCCGCCGTATTTGGAATAACCGCTCCTATCGTGAAACCCTGGGGTATACACCGGAAGAGTTGGAATCGACCAACTCCTTTATCGAGATTCATCCCGATGACCGCAGCCTGGTGGAAAATACATTCAGCGAGAGCATTGAAACGGGAGTGGGGAAAACCATTCAGTATCGGATGAAGCACAAGCAAGGCCACTGGGTGCCGTTGGAATCAAAAGCCCAGGTGGTGCGAAATCCGGATGAAAGCGTGCGTGCGGTAGTCATCGTCGCACGCGACATGACAAACCGGATCAAATCAGAGGAGGAGCAGGAGAAATTCCAGAAGATGCAGGCACTGGCAGATTTCTCGGAAAAAGTCGGTGTTTCCTTCAATGAGTATACTGCTGAAATTATCTCCAAGGTAGGCATGGTCAGTAAATCACTGCCTGAAGGCTCTGCAGAAAGGCTACTCATTGCGGATGTGATGAAGGTGGCTGACAAGTCGCAAAAGTTAGTCAGAGAACTGATGACCTTATCTGGCGGAGGGGATGCTTCTTACCAGGAGTTGGATTACCGTGCTTTGATTACCAGAGCGGTTGCCGAAAATGTGCCGAAGGGAAGGGGTATCAAACTGCAACAGCAGATTACTTCCCTGCCTGTCATCATCAATGCATCACAGGAAGCGATTACAGAATCTGTGGCAGCGGTTTTGCAAAATGCTGCCGAAGCCATGCCTAAGGGTGGGGTATTGCAGGTATCACTGACGATTGAACGACGCGAAGGTGTAGCAACCCGGTTGCAACCGGGGACGTATGCAGCATTAAAGATTCGCGATCAGGGTGTTGGGTTTCCGGCTCATCAAAAAAATCGCTTGTTTGAGCCGTATTATACGACTAAGGACGGTCATCAGGGCCTGGGTTTATCTAATGCGCTGACTGCGATCACGGATCACAAGGGTGCTCTTTTCATTGAGACCAAAGATCGCGTAGGAACAGAAGTCAGTATTTATTTGCCGACCAGTTCGTCATCTCCTGAAGACATAGGAAGCAACTCGACGCTTACCACTTTCGCAACACCGACGTCCAAGCCCAAACCGAAACCGGAACCGAAACCTGAGCCTGTCGCTGCCAAATCGAATCGGCGGGTGCTCATTATGGATAGTGAATCGTTTGTAAGAGAATTCAGCACCGCCTTATTTGATCAGATAGGGTATCAAGCAAAAGCAGTGCAGGATTTTTCAGAATTAATGGACGAATTCAAAGCAGCTCAGCGGCAGCGCAAATCCTATCATTTAGTGGTAACCGACGTGATGACACCGGAGGATGCAGAAGGCCAGATTCTCGCACGCCGTTTGAAGGCTATTTCGCCATTTACCAAGGTTATTGCAGTCAGCTCATATGAAAATCATCCGGTTTTATTGGAACCAGAGAGTTTTGGATTCCATGCTTCGATGGGCAAACCATATCAGCTGAACCGTATCTCTGAGATTTTAAATTTATTGTTTCCTCACTCAGGATAGCAGTTGCTGCAGGCGTCTGGCTGTCGCCAGTGCATTCGGCGTATCGGAGTGCAGACAGATGGTTTCTGCTTTCAGCGTGATCGGGCTGTTATCCATGGCAAGGATTTTTCCATGATCCAGCCATTGGCTGACTCGTCTTTCAATATCTTCCGTGTGATGAATCAATGCATCGGGATTTTGGCGTGCCCGCAATGTAGCATCAGCTTCGTATTGGCGGTCGGCGAAAAGTTCTCCCCATACCGGCAGTCCGGCGGCTTCGGCAAGTTTGTGAAATTTGCCCTCTGCCAGTGAAAAAATCACCGGGGTAGGTGTCAGTTGCCGCAGGAAGCAGAGGTATGCATTTGCCAGCGTTTCAGAGTGTTCGACAGCCATGTATAATTGGCCATGTAACTTGATATGATGTAACGATACTCCCAGCAAATCTGCAATGTGTGTAATGCGTTGCCATTGAGTTTCCAGCAGCTGAGAAAACTCATCAGCCGTGGGTAGTGCATGGTCACGACCAAAATTACCGGAGGTGCCCGGATGCGCTCCGGCAAATGTGCCATTAGCAATACAGGCATCCAGACATTGTTTCATGGACTCGTCGTTCCCCGCGTGTCCGCCACATGCAATGTTTGCAGCACCAACACACTGGATGAATGCGACTGATTGATCAGAAGTTTCACCTTCTCCCAGATCTACGTTGAGAATTACTTTTCCCATCGAAATTCAACCTGACTGCCGGGCTGGCATTGGGCAAGTCTCCAGAGTGTCCGGTGCTCCATATATGCAATTTTCGGATAGCCTCCGACCGTCGGGCCGTCCGGCATGGTAATAATGGGCTGGCCATTTCCGGGAACCTGAAAAGAACCCGGTAGAACGGGTTCACTGGTGATCTCATCAGCCAGATCCAGCGGGTGCCCCTGCAGCCGGTAGCCGGCACGATCCGATTGGGATGAAATCTGCCACTTTTGATGGGTCAATGCCTCCTGTGCACGGGATGGAAAGCTGCTATATTGCGGTCCTGGCAAAATCGGGAAACCATCGGGTGGTGGTGCCAGATCAATGGTGTGGTCATTTGTCGGCAGTCGAGTTACCACTGAAGATTCAAATGGTGCCAATCTATTGGTGCAGCTCTTCAAGATATCACCATTTTGTATCCGGTCGCCAATGCAAGATCTGGAATGGGTGGAAGTGCTGCCGAACCAGGTCTGTGCCTGCCACCCGCCCGGAATCGCCAAATAGGTCCAGATACCTGCTGGTGCCGGACTCAAGCTGAGTGATTCTCCAGCATGGACCAGTCGGGCAGAACCAGCTTTCAGCAACTGGCTGGAACAGGCGCCAGCCAGCGCAATCCAGGTGTCTTGCAGAAACTCAATTTCAGCTCCATGCAAGGCGAACTCCAGCACGGTTTCATTGTGTGTATTGTCCAGCAGTTTATTGGCAAGTGAAGCACTGTGACCATCCATGAAACCGCCGGTTGGAACACCGAACCGGCGCCAGCCCGGTCGCCCTGTATCCTGATAGCCGGCGGCTAAACCGGTCTGCTGAACTCGGGCAACCTTCACAAGGCATCAGGCAGTTGAGGAACAAATTTTACATGATCTCCCGGGTGAAGGCTAAAAATGTTTCTGGTTGCATCCGAGTTGTTTTTGGCATGAGCGAGCTGGAATAACGGATATGAAGTATGCCCGATAATATTCCAGCCGCCCGGGCTGTCTACGGAATAGATACCGGTATGCGAACCTCCAATGGCTACCGCGCCCTGAGGAATCCGGGTTCGGGGGGATTTGCGGCGCGGTGTGTGCAGCAATGTATCCAGTGGTCCCAAATAAGGGAAACCCGGTGAGAAACCCATAAAATAGACGGTATAGCTCGGCTCAGAGTGTCTCAAAATCACTTCCTGGCAGGTCATCTGATGAGTCTCGGCAACATAGCTCAGGTCAGGACCATTATAAGTGACAGGAATCTCTATATGTCGGGCTTTCGGTTCCGCGACACCCTTTTGGCCTGTCAGCGTATTCAGATATGTCAGCAGCTTGGCTTGAGTGACCGGCGAAATGAAGATCAGCAGTAGCGTTTGATAACCTGAAATATATTCCAGGAAATCCTCCGGTGGTGAATCCTCCAGTCCTTGCATAAGGAACGGTGCGACTTGGTCACATGCCTCACGCGAATCCCACTGGACCAACCAGCTTTTCGAACCATAGGGGATGAGTGTCATTTCGGATAATTAGTCTTACTAGAGCCAGCGCTTCTTTTTGCTGTTCAAGGAAAGATCCTGAAAGCTGGCTTTATCACGCACATGCAGTGCAGCATCCTGGGCTGAAATTTTTCCGGCCTTGAAAAGTTCAAGCAGGCTTTGATCCATAGTATGCATACCGTCCTTCTGACCAATCTCAATCAAGCCGGTAATCTGTTCAATTTTCCGGGTGCGGATGCAGGAACGTATGGCACTATTGGCGACCAGGATCTCACTGGCCAGGGCCAGCCCGGCTTGATCCACGCGGGGTAAAAGTTTTTGAGATATAATGGCCTGCAGGGAATTGGATAATTGCGCAATGATCTGCTCCTGCTGGTTGGCTGGGAATACGTCGACGATCCTGAAAATCGCTTCCGGAGCATCCAAGGTGTGGAGTGTGCCAAGCACCAGGTGTCCTGTCTCAGCGGCAGTTACCGCAGCGGATATGGTTTCACGGTCACGTAATTCACTCACCATAATGACATCCGGATCCTGTCGCAGTACGTGCTTCAAAGCAGAGGCGAATGACCTGGTGTCGGAGCCTACCTCGCGCTGTTTGATAATGGATAAATTATTCTCAAAAATAAATTCGATGGGATCCTCAACGGTCACAATGACGCCGGAACGGGAATCACTAATCTCTTTAATCATGGATGCCAGTGTGGAGGATTTTCCCGAACCAGTGATACCGGTGACCAGTATCAGTCCCTGTTCCAGGCCACATAAGGTTTTCGCCATTGCCTTGTGTCCCAGGTCTGCCAAAGACTTGATTTGTGTCGGGATATGCCGGAATGCAGCATCCACTGCACCCCGATTATAATGAACATTGCCGCGAAAGCGTCCAACGCCTTTCAGATTAATCGCAAAATCTAATTCCCATTCATTTTCAAAGCGTGCCCGCTGCTTCTGGCTCAAAGCGCTGTTCACAAGGGCTTGTACGTTTTTAGCGGAAATTACAGTGTCTGTAAGTGGTCTTAAAATACCATTAATCCGCACAGTGGGAACCGTGCCAGCGCACAAGTGTAAATCAGAAGCCCCTCTTTCAACAGCCAGTGACAGATAATCGCCGATATCATCACCAGCAGGGGCAGAAGATACATCTTCTTTTATTTCTGAGGATGTGGAGTCTATGCCTTTTATGGCACGGGTGAACTCCTGAGGACTGGGTGCAGCTTGCATGGCAGTCTCCGGACTGATACGGGCGGACTGGCATGCGTCAACTAGTGCATGTAAGAAGCTGACATTATTGGGATTTGTTCCCCGGTCGATAAAATCCGCCAGTGCGGTATGGTCACCACCGGCTATCCAGTTTCGAGATGCACCGGTATTTTCAAAATGTTCCAACAACAGAACCCGGTTACCCTGACTGCCGGGAAGCAGGTGTTGATTGAGAATTCCAATCAGCTGTTTACCAAGAAGACCTAACGCGCTCTCTCTTTCATCCGGGGGGAACAGCCGAGTCAGGCGATCCAGTGATTCAGCTGAATTTGCACTGTGGAGTGTTGCGATCACAAGATGACCGGTTTCTGCAGCTTGTAAGGCGGTCATGGCCGTATCTGCATCCCGGATTTCCCCCAGAAAGATGATATCCGGGCTCTGGCGGAGTGCACTTTTCAATCCCTGTGAAAAAGCAGGTGTGTGGCGTCCAATTTCTCTTTGAGTGAAAATACAGTGGTGATCGGAAAAAAGATACTCGATGGGATCCTCAATACTGATGACATGCCGGGAATGGTTTTGGTTCAACCATTGCAAGCAAGCAGCCAGCGTGGTCGATTTTCCGGATCCTGTCGGCCCCGTAATCAGCATAAGGCCGGAAGGTCGCAGTATCCAGTCGGTCAGTAATATTTTCGGCAGGCCCAGGCTGTCCAGATCCGGGATTTCCGTTTTTACCGGGCGCAATACCGCCCCGCGCTCGCCCACATGTGAAAACAGGCTGACACGAAACCGTTTGCCGTCGGAAGTGCTGATCGTGGTATCCAGATCAGTGGTCCCGGAATGAGCACCACAATCCTGCCAGAATTGATCAAAATGATGGGCTTCCACATGATAATCCGGCACTGGTGTCAGCTGGCCGCGGAGTCTGATCCGGGGAGTTTTTTGTTCATTTAAAAAAATATCAGAGGCACCTTGCTGCATGGCCCAGACACACAAGGAATCCATGAATTCATTCATGATAGTAGGGTGCCGCATGCCGAAAAATCGGAAAGAATAATATCGGAGCGGAGATGCGGCACTGCGACTGCAGCTCAGATCAACCGCCATGCATCCTGGTGAAATCTCCTTGAACGGATCAAACCGCAGTTATCGATGCTCAATCGGCACGTAATCCCGTTTAGAGGCACCCGTGTAGATCTGGCGAGGGCGGTGAATCTTGCTTTGCGGGTTTTCAGCAAGTTCTTTCCAGTGGGCGATCCAGCCGGGGAGACGTCCGATCGCGAACATGACGGTAAACATATCAAGCGGAATGCCGATAGACTTCATGATGATCCCGCTGTAGAAATCCACATTCGGGTAGAGATTTCGCTCTAGAAAGTACGCATCGGACAATGCGGCCTGCTCCAGCCGCATGGCAATATCCAGTAGAGGATCAGCGGTTCCCGTTTTTTTAATCAAGTTTTGACAGACCTCCTTAAGGATGGTGGCGCGGGGGTCGCAACTCTTATAGACACGGTGACCGAATCCCATTAACCGCTTCGAGGAGTCGCCGCTTTGGGCGGCTTTAATGAATCGGCTGCCATCATCGCCATCGGCATAAATGGATTCAAGCATCTGAATGACCTTCATATTGGCACCCCCATGGGCCGGGCCCCAAAGCGCGCAAATGCCTGCAGCTACCGATGCGAACATGTTTGCACCACCAGAGGCTACCATTCGCACGGTAGAAGTGCTGCAGTTCTGTTCATGATCCGCGTGCAGCAGCAGCACCAGATTCAAAGCTTCATCGACCTCCAGGCGTGGAATATATTCGCTGTAAGGTTCCGAAAACATCATGTGCAGAAAATTGGAACAGTATTTCAGCTGCGGCTTGGGGTGAATAAAAGGGCGTCCATGCTTCATGCGGTATGTGGCCGCAGCCAGCGTGCGCACTTTCGATATGAGAATGGCGGCAGCGGAGTCAAAATATTCAAGATCCCGGGTGCGATTATTGGAAGCCATTTCCGGATAATAGCAGCCCAGTGCGTTCATCATGGAGGAAAGCACAGCCATGGGATGGGCCCCGCTCGGAAATCCCTGATAGTGATTAAGCATGGATTCGTTAATGGATGCATTGCCGATAATCAAATTACGGAAAGCATGATATGCTTCTGCAGTGGGTAGCTCGCCGTAGATGATCAGATAAGCTGTCTCCAGAAAGGAGGATTCCTGCGCCAACTGTTCAATCGGGTAACCCCGGTAGCGCAGGATTCCTTTTTCACCATTGATAAAGGTGATGGCACTCTTGCAGGAGCCAGTGTTGCCATAGCCTTCATCATAGGAAATGTATCCGGTATCAGCGCGGAACGATCGCATATCAACGGCATGCTCCTGCTGGCTGCCGGTAATGAGCGGATATTCAAAAGTCCGGTCACCCACTTGGATTTTCACGTTCTCAGGCATGTCAGCAGCATAGGCACAATACTGATATTCTTAAACCTAAATTGCATCCGGCAGCAGCCAATGCGGTTCAATTAACTTTATGCTAGAGATAATAATCGGATATGAAGAAATGCGGGAGTCTGTTCTCGACCGTATCAGGAGAACTCGGCCAGAACCGCCGGCCAGCGTTCTGCGGGAACGTTGGCTCCCATCACCTGAACAATTTCAGCTCCCATCACAGAGCCAAGCCGTCCGCATTCTGCCAGATCCTTATCACGCAGCCAGCCGGTGAGAAAACCGGAGGCCCAGAGATCACCAGCACCGGTGGTATCCACCAACTGCCGGATCGGTCGGCAGCCGATACGATGCTGCTGGTCACCGGATGCAATAATGGACCCGTCTGCACCCAGCTTTACAACTGCTACCTGGCATAGTTTTGCCAGTTCAGCAGCCATTTGTTCATATCCGGTAAGATCCGGGAAGTAGGCTTGTGCTTCATCCTCATTGGCAAACACGACATCCACATGGTTTTCAAGCAGGCTGACCAGATGTGCTTTAGAGGCGCTGACAACCTCAAAAGAAGCCAAATCCAGACTAATGGTGCAGCCTGCCTCGGCTGCGCAGCAAGTGACTTGCCGGATTAAATCCGGGTTAAACAAGAGATAACCCTCAATATGGACATGACGTGCTCCCGCGAAGTCATCCGGGCTGACCTCATCCGGGGTGAGTAGCGCAGAAGCACCCAGCATCGTGCGCATGGTGCGTTCGGAATCCGGCGTGACGAGAGAAAGGCACCTGGCATTCGGGCCTTCGGCGATTTTAAAACGCGACAGATCACCTCCCATCTGTTGATAGGCATTGCGAAAGGTGACTGCGGCGTCATCTGTTCCCAGTTTACCGATGAAAGCGGTCTTCATGCCCAGACGCGTCATGGCAAAAATGGTGTTGCCTGCGGAGCCGCCAGGCGTATCCACAGGTGTCATACCGGATTTTCCGATGATAGCAGCAAGTGTATCACCATCGATTAACTCCATGCCTCCTTTTTCTCCTTGAACGTGTTCCTGTAGAAATGAGTCCTCAATTTTAATCAGTGAATCGAGGATTGGAGCTCCTACGCCGATAATGTCATGTGTCTGTTTCATCATTAGAATAATTCCTCTTCCTGTTGCCCGCGATCAAACTGATTTTCTTCTGTATCCGGAGAGGGCATCTCATCCGAGAGGTGGTATTTTTCATCGGCCAGCCACTGTCGGGCAAAGTCACCTGGTTCGATTTGTCTGAAAAAAGCTTCTCCGACAGATTCCTCATCCGGCATGGTATGAGCATCAAGCTCACTGCCCAGTAGCATGCGAAATGCGCGTTCCAGCGCAATCTCGTAGCCGACTAGGTTTTTCGGGAAGGACATACGCGAGCAGTCTCCGGTGTAAGAATGAAGTTTCAAGACTCAAATACAGCTTTCTTTTACTTGGCAGTCTTGAAGAAAACAGCTTTGCTCGTGTTGCATGAAACATCCGCTGACAGTTACCTTTCTTGTATTGGGTGCAGGGGGTCTTTTCTGGCTTACATCACTCTATCAGCCAGGGCCTTTTGAGGTGTATGATGACTTTGAAGATGGTGCGGATCCGGCATGGATGTGGGAAATAGCGCACGCAGGGCAATCCGCTATTGTGAATGATCCAGCCGGAGCCGATAACCGGGTGATTTATTTCAAAATCCGCACGGACGACCCCATTGTTAAGAAATCAAAACGTGTGGAGCTCAAAATAGGAACTGTCAAAATGGGCGACAGCTATGCGTATGGATTCAAGGCATACCTGCCTGAAGATTATGAAGCAGAGGAATCTTCTGAAAATATTTCCCAGTGGCATGGGATGCCGGATTTTGCGCTACTTGAAACATGGCGCAGTCCTCCTTTGAAAATCATGACGCGCAATGGCCGCTGGATTCTGTCCCAGAAAGTATCTGACCTGAAGATTAACAAGTTCCGTTTTGGCAAAGGTTCCCGGGAGGTGCATACCGAACAGGATCTGGGACCGGCAGAGAACGGCAAATGGGTCTCCTGGGAATTTAAAGTCAGATGGTCTTATGGTGAGGACGGTCGTCTGATCGTCTTGCGGGATGGTGCGGAGGTATTTCGTTACCGGGGTATGACTTCCTACAATGACTGGAAGGGGCCGTATTTTAAGATTGGGATGTATAAACCGGACTGGACCGTGTATCCGGACCGGTCACGTCTGACGGTGCGCGATATTTATTTTGATGATATCTTTGCTAAAAAGATGGATGATACATTTTGGGATTGAATCTGTTTTTAAGCTACAAGCGAAAGGACAGCCTGACCACATGGATAACGTGAATTGGACCCGCAGTTTTAGAGCCATTTATGACAAGGCAGTTGCCCAATACGAGGCAGGTCAGTATGGAGCGGAAAGCTATTTTGATCATGCAGAAATCCAGTTTCTGAAATCGATTGGTCATACGGCACAGGAAATTTATGACTTTGCTGAAGACAGGGTAACAGGCGGTGAACCGGATTTTGAAACAGCTTTACTGGTTGCCGCGGTCCGGCGGGATTACTTTCTGGAAGTTATGCAAGGTAGGTCGTCCGGTAGAGTGGTAGCTCCAGCTGATTTGACGGGTAAGGAAGTGGAGGAAGACGGGATCGTCTGGCTGCCGCGCATTATTGAGAAGGCGGAGGCGAAATTACGCGGAGAAATGGACCCGGATCTGATGTATGGCTGTGGTGGCGACCGGAAATTCTTCCAGGAGAATCATGTGCATGCTGCGGATTTCCTGCGCCAGGTCTGGGCTGCGGATGGTGATCGCCGGAAAGTCATCGATTATGTGAAACGGTGCCGTGCCGAGGCATAGCACCTGCCGTGTAGCAGCTAGCGCCAGCAGCATCCCCGGTTGGAGTCGAACCAACGACCACAAGATTAGAAGTCTAGTGCTCTATCCAGCTGAGCTACGGGGACAACCTAAAGTAGGAATTAAGAAGGAAGAATGACGAATGAAAAGCACCAATTCATCCAGCATAGCAGTAGCGCATTGCCCACTGATGCTGCAGCAAAGGACGGTAGCCATTCTGAAAAATGTGAAATACAAACCCAATCCGGTATAGATTACTGGCGCAAGCGGAAACACCTTAAAATGAAAACCTTCAACTTGGCGGACTGAGGCTTTTTTGCAGCGCCTGCCAGGATTTGGGTGTTTTGGGATAATGCTGTTGGCGGATCTGTTGAATGGATAGGCTCTCTTGCCGGAGCCCCAGCAGAATCATCAGTCTGCATTCAAACCGCTCGATCAGTTCCAGACTGACATCATGAGTTGCGAGGTAATCGATCGCCTTGAGATAGAGTTGGTAAATGTCTTGGATGGGTGTGTCTGGTTCAACCAGCATGGCACTGACTTCGTAACAATAAGTGCAGGCCAGGAGTTTGGTGTAATCTGTGGCGATTTCCCGATGAGGCTGGATACATTTAATTTCCCTGGCGGTATGCAGATGGGAGCGTCTGTTAGTGCTGTAGATCAGGTTGGACTGGTTGAGTAAGTCTACCGTATCGAAATTCTTTTGTCTTGGTTTACGGATGCCACGAATCAGGACCTGAATGATTCCCTGACCGTCGGTAATCCAGGTTGTGATCAAACTGCTTTCCGAGTACGGCAGGATGCGCACCACAATACCTTCGCAATGTTCGATGGCTGCCATGATGCGGTTCGGTCAGGAGCCTGGGATTTGCAGTTTGTGCGGGTTCTGGCGGTGCGGGTATTGATCGGCCGGACCTGATTTGGGCGGGGCCAGTGTAGGTTTGGGAGGGATCAGATCCTGGCGGGGTGCCACGGGTATACCGGTCGTATTGGCCATTTCGGAGATGGAGCTCCCGGATTCTTCGGGTATATCCCGGTTTTCGCTCTGCTCCGCGGGGGCGCCGACCGGTGCCAGGTAAGTTTGTAGCTCAGTTGAAAACTGGGTCCAGCCGTTTCTTGAAGCATAGGCGATGGCCAAGTTGGGGATATTAAACTCTCTGGCAGCTTCCGGATAAGTCGCAAGAAGCCGTTCATACTCTGCCATCGAATTTCCAACTTCTTCCTGGCGGGCATAGAGGTTTGCCAGATGGATTCCATTACGGATCTTTCCCGCAGCAGTGCTGCTCAGTCTTTCCGCTTTGCGAAATGCCTGCACAATAAGATCCGCAGGTGCTTTGAGATCAATCAACAGATTGCCAAGTCCTTCGTAAGTCACGGGATGCGGAAGAGCTTCTACCATGCGTGTGACACGATCAATCTTTTCTGCCTGGGGTATGGTTTTCTGACAGATCTGGCGAGCTACGCGCAAGCAGAGCCAGGGGGATTCACTGCTGTTGCTCTGCTGCGCAATCCGGGCAGATTCGATGGCACTGCGCGGATAAGGACGATAAAGCGGGTCTCCAATCATGGTGATCATCCAGGATAAACCGATCTGCGACTGATAAGCGGCTTCCGCAAAACACTGGCCAGACAGTAAGCTGTGAAAGAAAGTAGTCACATTGGGAGTCAGGCGCAAGTAAGGTTCGTAAACAGAGCCCATAGTAGCGGTTGCCCCTCTGGAGATAAGCGGACCGACCCAGTTTTTACTGGTGCTGCGGATAGTGCTGGCACTGAAGGAATGAAGATGATAAGCGACGCTGCCGGGTTTGAACTGGAAATCCTTGCGGCCAAATGGTCCTGTAAAATCTCCAGCATACCAACCTGCGTAGAGCGCAATGTCTTCCACCGGTATTTGAGGATTCAGAGTTGGATCATCGTCATCTAGATACACTTCCAGACCTGCATTTTCGGCCAGTGCTGCAGCATTGCGGATCCAATCGTCTCCAATTTTGTAACCTGAGTTCTGGTCAGTGATTCCACGAGCATCAAAGTAGGCACGGCCAGTCAGTTCCAGTTTTTCGGTGGCAACCGCATCCTGAATCATACGCCGCACATCCTCCGGGCTGGGGCCGTCCAGTCTGGCAACCATGATCAGCGAAAGTGCCATCTTGGCATCAAACGGACGAATCACATTCTCGGTGTAATACGGATTCGGGATAAAACCACTAAGTTCCATCGGGTCATACATGATCAGGGCCAGCTCGGAATCAACGGCTGCATCATTCTTGATAAACTGCTGAGGCATGTTTTCAGGAGCCACCTTGGTCGGGTCATGTTTGATTTTCAGTGGAATACCGCGGATTAAAACCATGGACCAGATCTCATTTTTTCTGGCAACCTGCACCTCCTGAACGACATTGCCGAAGTTGACCCGGGCTTCACCTAAGGTGATCCATTGATTATCAATCAGGTGCCGGCGTATGGGTATCCGAATCTGTTGGTCGAAATCACTGCGGCTGATAGTTTCCTCCGTGGAACACTGGATGGAAAAAATCTGGGAACGATCCAGTTGACGGGCCAGCGCATACTGAAAAGCCAGCTCACGTGCCTCAGGCGCATTTTCATTATAAACAACCAACAGTCGTTTTCTGATTTCCTCAACTGCTGTTCCGGCAGCAACACTTGCTGCGGCGGGTGATGACAGCATGGTAAGGAGGATCAGGCCAAGAATCCATGAAGCGAAGGGTGGATTTCTCTTTGCTGTACTACCCATTTGCATGGTCTAACTTTAATATCAGTTATAGGAATTAGCATCACATTTTTTTCTTTTTGATGTATCGCGGCGTTGCTTCATGTCATGGAAGTTTTATACTGCGCCATGCTTCAGTCATTGAGAATTCGGAATCTGGCGGTCATTGAGGATCTGACCTGGGAGCTGGAATCCGGTTTAAACGTGCTCACCGGCGAGACCGGAGCGGGGAAGTCTATTCTGATTGACGCCTTTAACCTCATTCTGGGCGAGCGGGCGGACAAGGGCATGATCCGCGATGGCAGCACTGAATGCTCAGTGGAGGGTGTGCTCGCTGACTGTAATTTTACTCGCTCCTTCCTCGAGCAACAGGGGATTTCAGCGGAAGGCGATGAGTTGCTGCTGAAGCGGGTTTTTTATTCGGAAAAGTCGGGGAAACAGTGGATTAACGGCAGCCCGGTGACTTTACAGATGCTGAAAAAATTGGGTGATTTGCTGGTAGACATGCATGGTCCGCATGACCATCAGTCCCTGCTTTCCATCGATGAACAGCTCAAAGCGCTGGATGCCTACTCCGGTGCAGATAGTGCGCTGGTAACTTATCGTGAGCAGTATCAGGAATGGCAGAAAACATTAACGGCACTGGAAGATTTGCAGCAGACCGATTCAGGGCAGCTGGCTCAGCGGCTGGATTTTCTGGAATATCAGATTGCCGAAATTGAAAATGCGGATCTGAAGCCCGAGGAAGAGGATGAATTAGAAGCCTCGTTTGATCGGGCGACGCACCAGCAGCGCATTCTGGAAGTACACTCCGAATGCCAGAGCATCCTGAGTGATGCGCAGGGGTCGGTTTTGGAACAATTAGCGGCGGTGCAGCGCCTGCTGGAAGAATGGCAGGGCATGGACCCGCAGGCAGAGACGTTCCGCGAACAGAATGAAGGTCTCATCTCCCAAATCAATGAGATGTTACGGGAGATGGAGGGTCTGAGTTCCGGCCAGGATCTGGACGCCGGCCAGCTGCAGGAGCTGGAAGCCCGGTTGGATCTGATCCAAGGACTAAAGCGTAAATTTGGCAACACGGTGGAAGCAGTGCTGGAAGCTGGTAATACCATGCGGCAGGAGCGGGATGAGCTGAGTGGCCGGGAAGGACGGGTAGCTGAACTGCTCTCCAATGCGGAGAGCCTGGAGCATCATCTTAATAAATGTGCACGCGAACTTACAGCTATACGTAAAAAAGCGGCACCCAAGCTGGCCGGGGCCATCACCAGGCAACTGAGGTTTCTGGGATTCGCCAAGTCCGAGTTTGAAGTCCGGATCATCGCTTCAGACAAGCTGACTTCCCGTGGTAAAGACCAATGTGAATTTTTCTTCTCACCAAATCCGGGCGAGAAAGCACGACCGCTCAAAGCGGTGGCCTCCAGTGGTGAAATGGCGCGGGTGATGCTGGCAGTCAAGTCGGTGCTGGCTGCTGAGGACCGGGTGCCGATCCTGATTTTTGACGAAGTCGATGCCAACGTCGGTGGTGAGACCGCAGTCGCCGTAGGTAAGCGACTGCGAGATCTGGCGGGAAACCATCAGGTCATGTGCATTACCCATCTGCCGCAAGTGGCAGCAGCCGGCAACGTGCATTTCCGGGTGGAAAAGTCGGTGCAAAAAGGCAGAACCCGGACGCAGCTGGATCGTCTGGAAGGGGGCGACCGTGAAGATGAGCTTTCAAGAATGTTAGGTGGGAAATCCGCTTCTGCCAAAGAGCTGGCTAAAAATCTGATTGCGGAACACGTCTAAATTTTCTTATGAAAAGCGATCATCCTGCGAGTTTCCGAAAATCCGCAGGACAGATGGGCGCTGGCGCTGGTTTCATTATCGATTCCGCACTCGCTCGTGATTTCGCGGCACCCCTGTTCGCTGGCCCATGTTTCGGCGGCAGCAATCAGGGCTTTGCCTGCCCCGGCATGACGCATGAATTCGGAAACGAACCAACCTTCAATGTAGGCAACGGGTGTATTCCCGCGAGTCAGCAAGTCATGACGCAGGCTGAGTTCGATAAAACCAACGACATTCTCCGGAGCATGGTCGGGAAGCACCATGTAAGCCATCTGACATGCCTGCGGACTGGTGAAGAACTGTTGCAAATCGTAGGCGTGTCCGTTGTGATCCGGCCAGAGTTGGCCGCGCAGATCCGTCCAGATTTCGAGGTCGGAAAGCCTGGCAGGTCTGGTGGTAAATACCGGCATCAGTTTTGGCGCAGGTCTTCAGTCAGGTTGCGTGAACTTTGTTTTGGCATGCCTGCCGGGTAACGCTGTACCGGTTTCAGACTAATCCAGCGTTGGCGGCAAAGTCTTTGCGCTGCATGGCGTTCCCCAGGTCGCTTGGTATACGTTTTGCCCAAGGGGTTCCAGTGATGCCAGGTTCCGGCATCGAGCACTTTACCGGTCCTGCCGTCAACCCACTCGAAATGCAGCGGGCATTGTCCGGGGATATGCGGATGGAAGCCGTCTGTTTGATGGAAGGTGCGGAACTTGAGACCCAGCAATGTCCACTCCTGGTACCTGCGGAAAGGGAAGGCATGACCATTGATGCGGATATAGGACCTTGCCCGTAAAGCCCGGCTGGTCGTGTCTAACCTGCACTCGATGCGTGCAAAGGAAGAGTCGACCGGACGGGTGGTGGACTGGCCGGAGGGCAGTTCTGACAGGAGCGGCCAGCTTTCCAGAGCCTGCCGGATAGTGATGCTGGATGACCCGGAATTCAGCGTTCCAAGAATGGGGGAACGGCGTTTGAGATGCGGGCGGTAATCATCAATTTGAAGTTCCGTTCCGATGGTTTTCAAGTCGCGCAAAACCGTGGACAGATCAGCCTCCAGTACGGACGGAAGAAAATTTAAATCCTGAAAACTCCGGGAAGGAGCACGAAGTGCTTTGCGGTAAGGGTATTTAGCCAGCATGGCGATCAGTCCCTGAAAGAGTAGAACGATACGACCCCATTCCTGCGGGGTAGGTTGGGACTCGATGGCACGAAATTCAATGATACCGAGGTTACCGTTAGGCATCAACGGATTGGACAGTTTATCCATGCTGATCTCGGAGCGATGGGTATTGCCGGAGGCATCGATGAAAAAGTGAATCAGACGCTGATGCAGCTCGACAGCATCCCATGGATCCTGCGGAATATTTTTTAGTGCAATCTCCAGTTCCGGAATCAGGTGCGGGTTAGATTCATCAACACGCGGAGCCTGACAGCCGGGACCGATAAACTGGCCGGTGAACAGGTAGCTTAAAGCGGGGTGGTGGTTCCAGTAACGGATGATCGATGGCAGCAGATGCGGGATCTGCACGAAAGGGCTGCGCGAGGGGTCGGAGCCCCCGAAGCAGAGATGGGAGCCGCCACCGGTACCGTGGTGCTCTCCATTGTGCAGAAATTTTTCAGCGCGTAATCCGCTGGCTTTGGCCGCGGCATAAACCTGCTTGACGGTTTTGCAATGGTTACTCCAAGTGCGGGCAGGTGGCAGGTTGACTTCCAGCACACCCGGATCCGAAACCATCGATAGGGATTCCGTGTGATCACAGCCGGATGGCCGGTAGCCGGAAATGACCAGATTCCTGGCATCCAGTCTGGCGGCAGTTTTTTCGATGACAGCCAGCAGCCTGTCATATGGCTTCACGTGCATAGGCGGAATAAAAATTTCCAACCCGCCATCATCATTTGCGCTTACGGTCAGGGCAGCACGGCTCCCTTGAGCAGCAACCTCATCCAAAGGCATCCGGAGTCCGGTGGAGCTGTCGCCGGGAATCAGAATGATGTTTTCACCAGCGTCGCCCCAGCATCTTGAAACCCAGCCCCGCTGGTCATCATAATTGAGCGGTAAAGCCCAGGCTGCCGGTCTGGTGACATCGGTTTCCAGTAGGGGTCGGACAAAGCGGGTCAGTTTCAGCTCGGAGGCGATGGTTTTCATCATCCGGCGGGCACCGGTAACTGGAGGCTTTGGATCCTTCACCGGTTTAAGCAGCAGCCGCCTGGGTGATTTCCAAAGAATCTTATTACTGCGCCACTGCACAGTCAGCTGCCAGCGCGGGATGGGCTCGCCGGGGTAGTGCTTGCCGGAGTGCAATGAGATAAGTGCACCGGGATGGTTGACTTGCAGAAAGGAGTATGCCATTTTGCGTGCGTAGACAAGTTTGGTTGGTCCAAGTGCTGCTGGACCCCATTCTTCTCCGTCAGGTTGTAAAGGAACGAAGGTAGGCTCACCGCCGATTGTCAGGTCCATATTCTGCTGCAGCAGCAGTTTGGCAATGTTACCGGCCGACTTGTGGATACGCGTGGCGGTGGTATGGGAGACTTCAGCAGGCATAGAACAATATTCAGCAAGGAACATGCCTATAAGTTAATAATTGCCAATCGAGTTTTTCTCTATGATAAGTACCATATGCTGTTGGAAAAAAATAATAAGATGTTGTTTATCGGGGATTCCATCACGGATTGTGGCCGCTCACCCGAAGGTAAGTATGTGAACGTGGAAGATATGGGTGGTGGTTATGTAATGCTGGTCATCGGCTGGCTGCAGGCACTCTATCCGGAGCGTCATTTATGTTTTGTGAACAAGGGGGTTTCCGGAAATACGGTTCTGGATCTGAAAGCCCGCTGGCAGGCTGATGTGCTCGATCAGAAACCGGACTGGCTGAGTATCATGATCGGTGTTAATGACGTGTGGCGCCAATTTGACCGACCTCACCATATGGTAGGAGATAATTATATTACTCCCGAGCGCTTTGCCGAGACCTATCAGGAGTTAATTGACAAAGTCAGGCCTGATCTGAAAGGGCTGATCATTGCCTCACCCTTTTACATTGAGCCTAATAAAGATGAGCCCATGCGGCAGCGGATGGATGTCTATGCGGGGATTTGCCGAAAAATCGCGGAGAAGAATGATGCGTTGTTCATTAATACACAGCAGGCATTTGATCATTACCTGAGCCGGGCGCACCACATGACGTTATCGGCAGACCGGGTGCATCCGAATGTGGCCGGGCATACGATGATTGCCCGTGAGTATCTGAAAAACGTGGAAGCGTTTCCTTACGGGTTGCGCTGAGGTTTTCAGGCGGCCTGCCAGACCTTATTTTTTTTAGCTTCCCACTCTTCCTGTAGCACCAGCACATCACTGGCAAGCTGTTTTTCGAGTTGTTCGATTTCTGCCAGGTGGTCCGTGGCGCGTGCTTCAGCGATCTTGGATCCAAGAAAGGTCTGGCGTTCAGCGATTTTGGCTTCGTAGATAGTGTTGATCTCGGCGATCTGGGCTTTTTGCTCGTCGGTCAGTTTGGGAGTGGAGTCGCCCCCTCCAAAGCGTTCCATAGCACGTTCGTAGGCAGATTTCATAACTACATGATCTTATAAATAAATAACAGACAGGCAATCCTGTAAAATGCAGCTTAAAGCTTGGTCTTCATGGGATAAAACCAGTTGTCGTGCCAGAAGGTTCGACGGATTTGGGTGAGATCCATGTTGGGATCAAAATACAGTTGTGGTGTTCGACCGTTGACTGCCAGATAGCAGGTTGCACGCACCTCAACGTTCGAATTGCCGGTGATTTGCTGGTGTTGCTCCTTGAGTTTATGAGCCATTAACAAAATCAGATGCGGGTCTGCCTCCGCTTTGCGGAGCTGGTGTGGCATCAGTATGTCATGGGTTTGGACCTGGTAGATTTTATCCGCATCTTTGTCATGGACGAAAAAAGTCATTTCAGCGCGTCGGGATCGCAGTTTCATCCTCCATGAAAATTTATGGCCTTCCTCGGTCCAGACGACGGGGCCGGGATAAAGCCAATGGCGAAATGGAACCAGTAACTGCACTATGCAGTAAAGGGCGAATACCGCAGAGGCGACCGGGCGAAGTGAGGCCGCGGTAGTAAATTTACGGGATAAGGAATACTTGGGCAGCCTGATAAATCTCCTGGGCCAGTCATAGGAAAAGAAAATCGTGGTTGCGGCAATCCCCATGAACGGAAAGATCCCGATATTCCACATGAAATGGTTACTGATGTGAAACAAGACCACGCAGATGAAGGCTGCCAGACGGGTCTTTTTCCAGATCAGGAAAGGAACAATCAACAGATCGAAGATCAAGCCGCCATAAGAGATAAAATAAATAAACCACTCTGTTTTAAAGAACGGGTGGTAGCCTTCAGAATAAACCATATTGCCAAACCACAGGCGCATCGGTTCGCCGCGGAGCCAGTCGAAATTCAATTTGGCGATGCCACCATAGCAATAGACTACCGCCATTTGAAACTGCAAGATCCATACCGACCACTTAGGTGTGGTATCTGACGGCCTGCCCCAGGGCATGCGATTATCCAATGCGAGGCAGCGATTGGCCGGAACAAAAATCATGATAAAGCCGATCAGCACGACCAGGTAGAAATGATTGAGGTAACGCGTCTGTTCCATCAGAAAAAAATAGGAAAACGTGATGAAAAAGGTAATGGCTGCCAGGCGGTAGAATAGCCCGAGCGTTATCAGCACCGTTGCCAGGCCCATGATGATAAAGAAGATATACATCCCGTATCCCGGGAAAGGTTGCACCCAGTCGAAACCATGATAAGTGAATGTGAAATTCGGCATCAGGAAGTATTTATCGATCAGGCCGGCACGAAATGACTTAAAGACGACCTCAAACATGAGGATACCGAAGGCGATGCGAAAAACCGTCAATGAGGCGATATCCACCGGCTGCTGCAGATCAGCAGCCCAGCTGCGGAAAAAGGTTTGAGCCTTGCTGGAGTGGAAGTGTTTCGGCATGTCACCTCATTAGAGACAAGTGGCTAGCGGGGGTAAAGTTCAAAACGATCCCGATCTTCGGCTTGTGCCGCAGCCCCGGATCGGTAGGTTCTCCCAATGCGATTTGTCTTTATGGGAGATGTGGTGGGTGAGCCGGGTCGGGAGGCGGTCAAGACCGTCGTTCCCCGTCTGGAAGAACGGTATGCTCCTGATTTTTTCATCGTAAATGGTGAGAATTCCGCCGGCGGGAGCGGTCTTACACCCCGACTGGCCTATGAGCTGATGCGTTCAAAGATTGATGTGATCACCATGGGCGACCACACCTGGGATCAGCGTGAGATCATGCCGTTTTTTGCAGAAGAGCCGCGAGTGATTCGGCCGATGAACTTTCCGGAATCCTGTCCGGGCAAGGGGTCGGTCGTGGTTCAGGGAAACGGCTTGAAATTTGGGGTGATTAATGCGTTGGGACTTACCTTCATGGGCCCGACGGTGGATAACCCTTTCCTGGTAATGGAAGCTTTGATCGAGGAGGTGCGGAAGGAGACACCGATGATATTGGTCGATTTTCATGCAGAGGCTACCTCGGAGAAGATTGCACTGGGTCGATTTCTGGATGGTCAGGTTTCCTGCGTGGTGGGCACTCATACCCATGTTCAGACTGCCGATGACACGATATTACCGGGTGGAACGGCTTATCTGACCGATGCTGGATTTTGCGGTGCTCATGATTCTGTGATCGGGCGGGAAGTGGATGCCATTATTGAACGTAACCGGACTTCAATGCCGGTGCGCATGAAATTGGCGCAGCAGGGTGTGCAGGCGGACGGTATCCTGGTCGAGGTGGATGAAAACACCGGTCAGGCGACTCGGATTGAACGATTTCAGGAAAAAGTAGTTTCCACTGAAGCAGGATGAGTATCCGGGGTTATGTCTGAATTTGATTTGTTTGCAGGTGGTGAAACAGGTAGGGAGCCTGTGGTCTGGTCGGTTTCCGATCTGACCGATGAGATCAGGGATCTGCTGGAGTCCAAAGTCGGGGATGTGAAGGTCACCGGAGAAATCTCAAACTTTCGACGGCAGTCGGCATCGGGACATCTGTATTTTTCACTCAAAGATGCGGACGCTCAGATTTCTGCGGTCATGTTTCGTGGGGATGCTTCCCGGCTGAAATTTGAACCTGAGGATGGCGCTCAGGTAGTGGCAACAGGTATGATCACGGTGTACAAGCCCCGGGGCAATTATCAGATCCGGCTACGCTCGATGAAACCGGCAGGTCAGGGTGAATTGCAGGCTCAGTTTGAGGCACTCAAGTTTAAACTGAGTCAGGAAGGATTGTTTGACCAATCCCGGAAACAAACCCTGCCGGTTTTTCCCAGACGGATCGGCTTAATCACTTCTCCCACCGGGGCGGCAGTGCGGGATTTTCTACAAGTGATCGGCAGGCGTTGTCCGCATATTCACCTCCTGCTGGGCGGAACCCGCGTTCAGGGCGAGGGGGCTGCTGGTGAAATGGCTGACATGCTCCATTTTCTGAATCAGCAGGTTGATCTGGATCTCATTGTGCTGACGCGTGGAGGTGGAAGTCTGGAAGACTTATGGGCGTTTAATGAGGAAGTCCTGGCCCGTGCCATTGCGCAGTCCGATATTCCAGTGGTCTCGGCAGTAGGTCACGAGATTGACTTTACCATAGCAGATTTTGTAGCGGATGCGAGGGCGCCCACACCTTCAGCAGCGGCAGAACTGGTTGCAACCTCCCGGGAGGAATGGCTGGAGCGGCTGGATGAACTGCAGCGTCGCATGCGACTGGCAATGGAACGCCAGGCAGCGGATTGGCGCGCCCAGCTGGATCGTTACCGCAGCCACTATGTCTTTCAGGAACCTGTCAGACTGGTGGAAACCGCATTGCAACGTGTCGATGAACTGGGAGAACGACTGCAAAGACAAGTCATGCGAATGATGGAAATCCGTCATGAAGGTTTGGAGCGATTGAAGGAACGCATGGCTCGCCTGGACTCAGAGCGTCTGATACGAAATAAGCGGCAGTTATTGCAGAAGATGGCGGGGCAATTGCGGTTACTCTCGCCACAAGGTGTGCTGGATCGGGGATACGGGTTAATTTTTGATTCCTCAGGAAGGCTGGTCCGCTGTGTGAAACAGTTGGAATTCGGTGACAGGATGTCAATACAACTGCAGGACGGGAGAATTTATTCGAAAGTCGATAAAAAGTCGCAAACCAGTTTAATTGATCCAGCTGGTGAAAAAGCTCGACGTCAGTAGGAAACCGCTTTTTATATAGAACTTTTATGGCCGCCAAGAGCTCGAATACCAGTGGACTTTCGTTTGAAGCTGCTCTAGACAGACTGGAGTCTATTGTGGAAGAGATGGAATCCGGTGAAATGCCGCTGGAGAAAATCATTGAGCAGTATGAAGAAGGTATGAAGCATCTTGCGACCTGTGATCAGCAGCTGGCAGAAGCGGAAAAACGAATCAGGCAATTGACAGCGGATGCTGCGGGCAAGCTGAAAGAAACGGAATTGGACAGCGCCGGAACAGATGATCTTGGCGGGGCTAAGTTGTTTTAGATAATAATATTGAAATAGTTAGGAAGAGAACATGGGACGCATTCTGGATACCATTGACAGCCCGGAGGATTTGAAAAAAATTCCCGCAGAAGAGCTGGACACATTAGCCGAAGAAATTCGGGAAAAACTGATTACCTGCCTGAGTAAGACAGGTGGTCACCTGGGGCCGAATCTGGGGGTGGTTGAGCTGACCATTGCGCTGCATTATGTTTTTGATACCCCCAGGGATAACTTTGTCTTTGATGTCAGTCATCAGGCTTACGTCCATAAACTGTTGACTGGTCGGCGGAAGGATTTTCACAAAATCCGCCAACCGGGCGGCCCCAACGGTTTCATGGTGCGGGCAGAAAGTCCACACGACTGTTTCGGTGCCGGACATGCCGGAACGGCACTTTCAGCGGCACTGGGCATGGCAACTGCCAGGGACTTGCGGGGATCTGATGAGCATGTCGTGGCCTTGGCCGGGGATGCTGCGTTTACCTGCGGTGTCTCCTTTGAAGCATTGAATAACATTTGCTCTACTACCAAGCGGATGGTCGTCATCCTGAATGATAATGAGTGGTCGATTGATAAAAACGTCGGTGCCATTGCCGATTATTTCAACAAGATCGTAACGAACCCCAATTACGCGCACCTGCACGATAAGGCAAAAAACTTTCTCGAGCGGCTTGGGGGAAAGATGGCGGTGGAGGCTGCTCACCGGATCGAAGAAGCGGCCAAAGGGTTGATGCTGCCCAGTGTAATCTTCGAAGAACTGGGTATGCATTATTACGGTCCGGTAGACGGCCATGATGTGCACTCTTTGATCAAGACGTTCGAGTTCTTAAAAGAGCAGGATCATCCGGTGATTCTACATGCCCTGACGCAGAAAGGTAAAGGATATGAGCCGGCGCTGGCCAAGCAGAAAGCCTTTCACGGAACCCCGGCTTATGACATTCGTACAGGTGAAGCCACCGCCAGTGGTCCGCCGACATTCTCCAAAATCTTCGCAGAAAATCTCAGTAAGTTTGCTGAAAATAATAACAAGATTGTTGCGATTACCGGCGGGATGCCGAATGGAACCGGACTGGATAAGTTTTCTCCGAATCATCCGGATCGCTATTTTGATGTAGGTATCGCCGAAGAGCATGCGGTGCTGTTTGCCGCAGGAATGGCCACCAAAGGTTTGAAACCAGTTTGTGCGATCTATTCCACCTTTCTGCAGCGTGCCTTTGACATGTTGATCCATGATGTCTGCCTGCAAAACTTGAACGTGGTATTCTGCATGGATCGAGGCGGGCTATCCGGGGACGACGGACCGACGCACCATGGAGTATTTGATATTAGCTACTTCCGTTCGATTCCGAATGTGGTGCACATGTCGCCGAAGGATGAGGACGAGTTTGTGGATATGCTCTGGACGGCTTTACATTACAGCGGCCCGATTGCCATCCGCTATCCACGTGGATATGCTACCGGTGCGGAAATAAAACCGGAACCGGAGTTGCTGCCGATCGGTAAGGCCGAGGTGGTCAAGCAGGGAACTCAGGTGGCTGTTTGGACGTACGGCAAGATGGGAATGGTAGGGGAGGAACTGGTTAAAGCATTGCAGGAGTTGGGATATTCCGCTGCTTTGATCAATGCGCGTTTTGCCAAGCCACTGGATCACGGCACGCTGGATTTCTACGGGCGCTCCACCGACCTGGTTATTACACTGGAAGATCACGTGGTCGAAGGAGGCTTTGGCAGTATCGTTGTCGACTCGCTGTCTGATCTCGGTATCCAAACCCCAGTTGTTCGCATTGGCTGGCCGGATCAGTTCATTGAGCATGGGAAGGAAGACCTGCTCCGTGAGAAATACGGGCTGACGGTGGAGTCGACCCTGGAGAAGGCTGCTCCGTATCTCGAAAAAATTAAACCGGCTCACAAACCGGGACAAGCCGTTGCCTGATCAGGCTGGTTGATTCACGAATTGATTTACTGCCGGATTTGCATCCGGTAGCCGTAAAATGGGGACTAGTATGAAAATAGTTGTTGCTTACTCGGGTGGCTTAGACACCTCGGTGCTGCTGACCTGGCTCAAAGACGAATACGACGCTGAAATCATAGCGTACTGTGCGGACCTCGGGCAGGAAGAGGAATTGGACGGTCTGGAAGAGAAGGCGCTGAAGACCGGAGCTGAAAAGTGTTATGTGGATGATTTGCGTGAGGAATTTGCCCGCGATTTCATCTTTCCGATGATCCGTGGGAATGCGCTCTACGAGGGACTCTACTATCTGGGAACCAGTATTGCCCGGCCGCTCATTGCCAAACGCCAAATCGAAATTGCGATGCTGGAGAATGCGGATGCGGTGGCCCATGGTGCGACCGGAAAGGGAAATGATCAGGTTCGCTTTGAACTGACCTTTGCGGCATTGGCTCCCGGGATACAGGTGATTGCGCCATGGCGAATCTGGGATTTTAAGGGGCGGACCGATCTCATTCGTTATGCTGCGGAAAAGAAGATTCCGGTAACGGTTTCAGCTAAAAAGCCGTATTCGATGGACCGTAATCTGCTGCATATCAGTTATGAAAGTGGTATTCTGGAAGATCCCTGGGTAAGTCCGGATGAAAAAATGTTTTTGCTGACCCGCTCCCCGGAAAAAGCTCCGGCTACCGGGGAAACCATCGAGCTGGATTTTCGCCGAGGCGACTGCGTAGCGATAAACAGCCAGCAGATGTCACCCGCCGATATAGTCTACGCATTGAATAAACTGGGTGGCAAGCATGGCGTCGGTCGGGTGGACATGGTGGAGAACCGGTTTGTCGGCATGAAGTCGAGAGGGGTTTATGAGACTCCCGGGGGAACCATTCTCAGCGTGGCACACCGGCAGCTGGAAACGATAACCATGGACCGGGAGGTGATGCACCTGCGTGACGGGTGGATTCCAAAGTATTCCGAACTGATATACAACGGTTTCTGGTATGCACCGGAACGGGAATTGATTCAGGCTTCGATCGACCAGAGCCAGGAGAATGTGACCGGAACGGTTCGTTTGAAACTGTATAAGGGAAACATCATTGTCGAAGGGCGTAAGAGTAAGGTGTCGCTCTATCAGTCCGATGTCGCCAGTATGGAAGATGATGCCGGTGCGTATGACCAGTCCGATGCGACCGGCTTTATTCGGTTGAACGGCTTACGTCTGAAGGCGCGTGCACAAAAGCAAAAGCCCTATAAAGACCTGTTGCCGAAGCGTAAAAAAAATAAAGCAAAAAACAGCAACAAGTCGCGTAAGTAGTGTCCGACCTGACCTAATACCATTTCGCTTTCAGGAAATCTTTCCCACCCGTTCTTCCGGGAGGTATGACGGCCAGCAGCTCGGTCCGTGACTGGTGGGCTGCACGTGCTTCACTGGCATGAATCCAGATGACTGTTTCGCTGCTCCCCAGTTCAGTGGAGTCGGAGAGGGCGATTTCCTGTTCACGACTGTTATAGCCGATAATTAACAAGGCATGTCCCGCTAGTCGTGACGGGTTCAATGAAGTGTTGGCTGAGTCATCCGGCAGTTTACCTCTTCTCTGACGATTACGGCTGACCCAACGTCTCAAGTCCTGAGCATCCATATGCCAGATCAGCGGGTATCCTTTATTGATGTAGCTGGCAACCATTTTGATATTATCCGGCGTGAAGCGCAGGTGTTCCACTTTATATTGATGCGGCTTCAGCATGCCTTTGACCCGGCTGGTAAAGAGCGTGAAGTAACTGCCGTTGACACTGGTACTGCCTTCTTCCGCCAGATCATAGACATTAAATCCCAGGCCGTTATGTCTCAGCACCTTTTCCCAGGTAGCCGGAACGCAGTAGCCGCGGCTGCCCTGGGAGATTTTAGGGATACCGGAAATATACACATCGCCATTTTGTTCCCGCTTCACATACCGTTGCGGAGGGGTAAGGGTTCGCTGCTTGTCCGCAATAACGGATTGTCTGGCATTGGCATTCGGGATGTACTTGCCGGGAGTAATATCTAATAGCAGGGCTTTATCCGTATTCTTCAAGGTCAAGGTGTGATTGAGCCAGCTCCAATGCAGCGAATTTCCTTCCCCGGAAGGTCTGCCTAGTCGCTTGGTGAGATAGATCCTACCCTGATCGAACGCCTCGTCTTTCTTTTTTGAAAACTGGTGAAAATCGCCTGGGTTGCTTTTGTATAGATCTGCTTCATTGATAAAGCCCAGTATGATACGCGAGACTTTTCCATTTTTAGGATAGAGGTCAATCGCATACAGGGGAAGTCCCAGGGAAGTAATGCGGCCTGCCACGGTTGCACGGAACGTTTCATTGTTATCCCGGCCGCCGGTTCCTGATAATCCGAGACGTGATGCCGTAAAACGGGCATCGTCATCCCACAGCGAGTTGTCATTCCAGATCTTGAGGTTGAAATCCTTGTTCAGCGTGGTTGCCAGGCATCTGCATGACAGAATGATTACTATAACAACGGAGACAGATGTGATCTTCAGCAGGTAATCTGATCTGTTGGTATAACCCTTCATCTCACTAACTTAAACGAATTTACAGATTTCAGGCGAGGTAAAATGATTACTGAAACGACTTATCATATGGGATTGTCTTGACTCGGTTAGCCTATTTTACTAATTTTTGCGTAAATAATTATAAGGACATACCCGTGAACAAGGCATTCAATTTTCTCATTATTGCAGCCCTCCTGCTGGGAGTGGTCAGCATTTTCCTGATCGTGAAATACGTGGATCTGCGTGTACAAAAGGCCAGTCAGGCAGCACCGACCAAAGAAATCAAGATGGACTCTGTGGTGGTTGCCAAGGAACCCATTACGATCGGCAGTTCGTTTACTCAGTTCAATACGCAAATAAAGTCGATGCCTGAGGACTTTGTTCCCGCCAGTGCGATTAAGTCGTTTGATGAGCTGAACGGTAAAATTGCGATGCACGACATCCCGGTTAACGACATACTCTTCAATGCCAAAGTCGGCACACCCACGGCGCTGCCCAAAGCATCTGCGGTAATTCCAGCCGGAAAGCGGTTGGTGACCATCGGAGTGGATGACCAGAGTGCAGCGGGCTTTACGGTGAAAAATGGAGATTTTGTTGATTTGGTGGGTATTTTTGAAGTCTCTGAAGATCTGCTGGAGCGGGAGGATGAGCCTATTGGCGGTTCCCTGAGTGTTACCTTCCTGCAGAAAGTGGAAGTTTTTGACATTATTCACGGACAGACATCCGTGCCCAGTCCTGATAACAATGAAGATACCGAAAATCCGGACGCCGGAAGACTGGCGCAGGGCACGACGGCGACGTTTGTGGTGACTCCTCAGGAAGCAGAGATCATACTAGGCGCAACACGAGCTTCCGACAGCGTCTATATGTTATTACGCCGGTATGACGATGAAGCCATTATTGAACAACCTTCTACATTGCATGAGAGAATCGCTACACGCTTAACCGGAGATCTGGCGGCACCTGTTGATGTGGACACGGGGCCGGTAGTTGCCCCGGTAGAACCTAAAAAGAAAATTGTATTTTAACCATCTAGATGATCATGAAAAACCATTTAAAACTACTCACTACATTACTTGCAATAACGGGTACAGGAATTCTTTACGCGCAGCAAAGTGACTCAGCCCCGGGAGGAACAGAACTTACAGGCTTCGTTCAGGATAATCTGGTTCTTGACGTGCAGGATTTTCAGGAAGCTACTATCCGGATCAGCAATAAGCAGGTGCTCATCGACGGCTATTGGGAATTCAAGGATGAAACAGGTCAGGTGCTGGAACAGCCCATCATTCTCTCTCAGCCAGGCGGACTTACCGATAAACTATTGTTAGCACTTAGACGGCCCGGAACAGCCAATGTCGCAGTCCTCGAAAATGGCGAGGAAACGGTTTATACCATTACGGTGGAAGCACGTTTTGAAGAAAACAACATCGAGAAAGAGCTGGAAAGCGCGATTATGAAGTTTGTTGGCGATCCAGGTCTCATGGTCAAGGTGCTGCCTCCTCAGGCAGCACTGGTAGGGGCCAACCTGAACCGGGCTTTTGGTGAAGAGACGGCATCAGAAATCCTGGCACCCAGAGGTGAAACGGCCGGAAACTCGACCGGCGAAGTCACCGGAGCAGATGATTTCCGTCCTACTATTTTACTTTCTGGCCAGGTGGCCAATGATCTGGTTGCGAAGAGGGCTGAAAGTATCGCACGTGCCTACACAACCAATGTAGTCAACTTCATGTCTGTAGCAGACCCCCTGCAGGTGCGTTTGAATGTTAAAATTATCCGACTGACTTACAGTAACGATACCAACATCGGTGTTACTCACACGACTTCAGTAGCGGGAACCAACAACAACACGGGTGGTTTTGCGCTCGGCTTCAGAAGTTCCACGCCATTTTTTGAGACCGGTCCCAATGACAATCTTCCTATATTTGGCCAACTGCTGACGGGAGCGCCCGAAGTATCAACCACTGTCAATTTGAATGGAGTAGAAACAGAGGCTGAATTGCTGCAGGAACCGACACTTACCGTCCTGAATGGTCAACCTGCAGTGGTTTCCATCGGGCAGTCAGTGGCAGTGCCGGGCGAGGTAACAGTTGATGCGTTAGGTAATGCAGTTCAAGAATTTGAGCGTATCAACGTTGGTGTCACGCTAAGGATGACACCGCTGGCCCGAGAAGAGGAAACGGACCGACCCGACCAGGAAGGATTGATCGCTTGGGATAATATTTCCCAGCAGAGTAGCTCTGCAGGTCGGCTGGGAAATTTCTCTAATGAACAGGTTCAGACCATCAATACCATTTCTGAGAATGGAACGGTGACAATGGCAATCCAGCCCAGCGTGACTTCTATCGATCCGGGCTCAAGTGCCAACGTCAATGCAGGAACCTTTAATGGTGCGATTGATACCAGCTTTATCGAGACTCGAGTCGCCATTCCTACAGGTGAATCCCTGGTGCTGGGCGGTCTTTTCAATAATCTGAAAAATCAACGCCTGGTAAAAATTCCTTTTCTGGCAGATATTCCGCTGGTAGGAGAGCTGTTCAAGGATCGCGATAAGACAGATTCCAAGTCAGAGCTGGTGTTTGTGGTTACACCGAAAGTACTCGGTATCAATGACAAAGACGAGAAAGCAGACCCCAACGCGCGACTTCCTCGAATGCAGGAAATTGTTTACCAGGAAGGAATGGCTGCCAAACCTACCCGGATCAGTTCAAATGATGTAATGGTTCGTCAGGCTATGGTCCAGGAAGTTGCATTTGTAGACGATAGTGTTGAGCTTAATGCTCCTGAACCGGATAGCTCAGAGTCTGGCAATACGGATGTTGAGGGGGCTGAACTTGAAAACGATCCTATGCTGCAGTTTCTGCCTCCGAATTTTGAGGTTGGCGATGCACCTGATGATAGCCAATAATCAGCAGAGTAAGCTCTCATCCTGAATAAGATATGGCTAGTGTAATTATTGTTCATGAAGATCAACAAGTTGGTCAAAGTATTGCAACCGCCCTTGAGGGGGGCGGGTTCGAAGTCAAGGAAGTAGCAACCGATTGCGCCAGTGCGCTCAATCATGTCGGCAGTGTAGATGCCATTGTCATTTCGCTCTATCTACAGGACGGAGATGTTTATGATGTCATTTCCAAGTTCAAAGACGGTGGTTCTGCTGCAGTCCCGTCGCTGCAGGGAAATGAGAGCGGTGACGTCTGGCAGCGTATTCTGGCTCTTGAATTACGGGATGTGCTGGTGGGAATACAGGCACCCGCTGAAATTTGTAAAATTGTCAGCTCCGCGATTGAGCACCATTCACAAAGCGCGGCAGTAGATTCGGGCAGTTCAGAAGGTGGCTACCTGGTTTCAGTAGCCAGTGCTCGAGGTGGTGTAGGGAAGAGTATTTTTGCCGTCAATCTGGCGGCATCCATGGCAGAATATGATGCCAAGGTGGCCCTGATCGACTACAGCATGTTCGCTGGTGATTTTATCTCCATGCTGGACCAGGTTCCCCGCAATACCATAGTGGATGCCATCGGGCAGGGAGGCGTGGATGAGGGGTTTGTTTCCAGCTTGATGAGCGATCATCCGCTGGGGTTTTCCTATCTGGCCTGCCCTAACAGTGATTTTGATTTTTACACCTTTGACTATGATAGTGCCATTGCATTGCTGCAGGTAAGCCGCAACTTGTTTGACTACATCATTGTAGATACTGGCGTCTACGATTTACCTCCCACCGTTGCGGCAGTGGATGAAGCGGATCTGGTCTTTTCCATTACCAATCGTGATTTGGCACGTCTGATGAGTATGCAAAAACTGATCGACGGCTTTAAGAGCAGGGATTTTCCGGATGAAAAGATCAAAGTGATCGTCAATAATGCAGAAGTGGGAATTGAGATAACCGAGGAAGAAATCGAGGAAGTTATAGAACACCCGGTCACTGCATATTTGCCAAGCATCCCAATGGAAACTACATTTAGTATCAACAGTGGTAAACCGTTGGCCAGTGCAAAACCGGATCAGCCCATGGTCAGCGTCTTATCCAAACTTGCGGAATACACGATTCAACGCTGGGCAGGATAGAATAAGAGTTTAAAGCCCGGAGAAAGACAAAATTATGAGACCCATTCCACCAGGATACGGCAAAGGATCACCAAAACCTGCACTGAAACGTCCTGCCGGCATGTCACGACCAGCCATGGCTAAACCGGCAGCTGTGGGTCAGCCCGCGGCGGCTGCACCTGCCCAGGCAGCAGCCACTGCCCAGTCCGCAGCTCAAACGAGTGGCACCAGTGAATTTCTGCTGCAGTTCAAGAGCAACCTGCTTCCCTTTCTGATTCAGCGGATCGATCCGCAGCTGCTGAATCCGGGCCAGGAAGAGGCACTGAAGCAAACGATTGAACAACTTATCGACGAGAAGCTCGCCGTAGACAAAATTCCGATTGGCCGACAGCTGAGAGACAAGCTGATCTACGATGTTGTTAATGAAATGATCGGCTTCGGTCCGCTCGAAGAGTTGCTTGGCGATGAAACGATCACGGAAATCATGGTGAACGGGCATGAAACGATCTTTGTCGAACAGAGTGGTAACCTGACCCTCTCCCCGGTGCGGTTTGTCGATGTGGCCAGCTGCCGCCGCGTCATTGACAAAATCCTGTCTCCGCTCGGCCGCCGCGTCGATGAATCAAGTCCCATTTGTGATGCACGTTTACCAGATGGTTCCCGCGTCAATGTGGTGGTTCCTCCCTGTGGATTAAACGGTCCTACCATTACGATCCGTAAGTTCAGTAAGAATAAGCTGACGATGGAGAAGCTGCAGGAGTTTGGAGCACTCAGCCAGGGGATGGCGATGTTCATGAAGGGTGCTGTAGCAGGCGCGTTGAATGTGGTGGTTTCCGGTGGAACCGGCTCGGGAAAGACGACCCTCTTGAATGCCCTTTCCGGATACATACCCGAGGGAGAGCGGATTATTACCATCGAGGATGCTGCAGAGCTGTCATTGCAGCAGAAGCACGTGGTGCGCCTGGAATCCAAACCGCCTAATATCGAAGGGAAAGGTGAGGTCAGCATCCGTGATCTGGTCAGGAGCTCACTTCGTATGCGACCGGACCGCGTGGTCATTGGTGAGTGTCGTGCTGGCGAAGCCTTGGATATGATTCAGGCGATGAATACCGGACATGACGGATCGTTGACCACGACCCATGCCAATACCCCGCGTGATGCTCTCGCCCGTATTGCCACACTGGTGCTGATGGCAGGCGTCGATCTGCCGGAAAAAGCCATCCGTGAACAAATTTCCAGTGCGATTCACATCTTTATTCAGTGTGCCCGTTTACAGGATGGTTCGAGGCGCATTACGCATATCACTGAAGTTCAGGGTATGGAAGGACCCACCATAACCCTGCAGGATCTGTTTATTTTCGAACAGACCGGGTTGACTGCTGAAGGCAAGGTCAAGGGAGTGTTGAAAGGCAACGGCATCATTCCCAAGTGCATGGAGCATCTGAGAGCTCATGGACAAAATATACCGGTAGAGGTATTTTCGACGCAGCTAGAGGTTCCATAAAATGAGCGACTTTATTGATCCCCTCTTTATTGGCGTTGTTGCGGTCACTGTTCTCTTTTTTGTGGTCATGGCTTCTGCGCTGGCGGCTCTTTTCGGTAAAAAAGAAAAGAAAACGGTCAAGAGCCGCGTGGAGAAAATGCGGGAGGTTGCTGATGAGTTGAAAGGTGAACTGGCCCCGGCGCGGGAAGAAAAGAAAAAGGAATCCATACTCAGCGGAATCGACCTGAAGCCGACACTGGATAAGCTGGCAGGGGAAGGTTATTTTGCCCGGTTAGAGGTTGAGCTGGCAAAGGCGGATATTCCCATGCGGGTCTCTGAATTTATCATTTTCAGGCTCCTGATGGCTTTCATCGTGGCAGGTGCTGCCTATATATTATCCAGAAATGTTTTTGTGGGAGCTGGTGTTCTGGTAGTTCTCCTGTTTATACATATCCCGCTGATCAAGATCATGCAGGGAATGCGAGTCAAAAAATTTACCAACCAGTTGGCTGACTTTCTGGTGCTTATTGTGAATTCACTCAGAGCCGGTCAGACGTTCATTCAAGGATGCAGTGTTGCGGTGGCCGAGTCGCCTGATCCAGTAGCTTCTGAATTCAAGCAGGTCATTAAGGAAGTGAACCTGGGTATGCCGGAGGCCGAGTCGATGGAGAACATGCTCAGACGGGTTCCTTCTGAAGATCTGAAGATCGTGGTCAGTGCCTATCTGATTCAGCGTAAGGTGGGTGGCAACCTGGCTGAAATTTTTGAAACCACGGCCAACACGATCCGCGAAAGAATCAAGATTCAGGGAAAAATCAACGCGCTGACGACCCAGGGAAAACTTTCTGGCATCTTGGTAGGTGTTTTGCCGTTCCTGCTGGGAATTGTGCTCACACTGATCAATCCGGACTATATGGCTCCTCTGACGAGCACGATACCCGGTTACATTGCAATCGGGCTGGGCTTGGCTTTTCAGATCACCGGATTCACAGTCATATGGAAAATTGTCAACATTGACATCTGATCGAGTATGATTCTTTTTATTGCAGCTTCTACTTGTCTGATGGCGACTTTTTTATGCGTCGCTTTCGCGTGCAAACAGATTGGAAGCAAGCCTAAGCAGAGCATGGCTGAAAGGCTCAAGAACATTGCGGCGACCGGTATATCCGACGGCAAACCGAATGACTTGCGCGATCAGGATAAAATGAATCAAAGCCTGCTGGAGCGGGTGATCCTGCCTCTAACCACTAAATATTCCAAAGCCTTCATTGCCATTACTCCATCCAGAATGGTATCGAACGCGGACAAAGCGCTCACTCAGGCAGGTATGCAGAGCAAAATGACCGGGTTACAGCTGGTAACGATTGCCTGGATTCTGACAGTCGCCATTCCTGTTTTTCTGGGAATTCTGTTTTTGCCGCACCTGGCGCAGGGAACCATCGGTATCGGCCTGTATATTTCTATTTTAGCAGGTGCGGGAGCACTGGGCTATCGCCTGCCGATCGGTGTGGTTGGCGGTAAAGCCAATCGCAGGAAATTCGAAATTCAACGGTCGCTACCATTCAGTTTTGATCTGGTGAGTATTGCAGTCGCCGCCGGTATGTCTTTTGATGGAGCCATGGGAATGGTGGCTGAGAGAACCAGTGGCGCCTTATCTGAAGAGTTTAAGCGCACACTGCGTGAGGTAAATCTTGGGATATCCAGAGAAAAAGCACTTGATAACCTTTCAGCCAGAACAGGGGTGGACGATTTGAGAACCTTCATTACCGCTATCAATTTCATTAGTAAACTGGGCGGAAACCTGACGACCGTCATCTCAGTCCAAACGGAAGCATTGCGGGTCAAGCGTCAGCAGCGTGCCGAGGAAAAAGCAAACCAGGCTCCGGTTAAAATCATGATTCCGCTGGTGCTCTTTATTCTGCCCTGTGTGTTCATCGTTATTCTGGGGCCGGCAGTGGTTTCACTGATAATCAATCCTCCGCAGCTTTAGCATACTTTTCATACAGCACCGCCAGCTGCGCGCGGCGGTTGATACCCAGTCTGGTAAAGATAACGGTCAGCAGGTTCTTGACTGTTTTTTCATTCAATCCCAGTTCATCTGCAATCTCTTTATTAATTTTCCCGAGGCTGACGGCATGAGCGATCCTGATATCCCGGGCACTCAATTGCGCAAAGGGGTGATCTGATTTTTCATGTTCGTCATTACCCTTGATCGAGGTAACCAGCTCTCTGGTTGCGGACGGGGTCAGTGCGATCTCCCCCTGTGTAACCTGACGCACGCTGGAATAGAGTTGCTCACTATCAATCTGTTTTAACAAATAACCGTCTGCACCTGCCTCCAATGCGTCTGTAACCATCCTGGACTCCAGAAATGAGGTAAGCATGATAATCTTTATTCCAGGATAAATTTCCTTGAATTTTCGACAGGCTTCTATACCTGAAATACCCGGCAGTCGTATGTCCATTAGCATCACATGAGGCTTACTTTTTGCGACTTCGGATTCTGCTGCTTCTGCCGAGGTGCTGCTGCCGCAGATATTGATGTCCTCAACGTCAGCAAAGAGCGATTTGAGCCCTTCCAACACCATCAGGTGATCATCGATCAGGTAAAGCCGTATTTTTTTGCTTCTACTCATCCGTGTGTCAGGGGAATCGTGATTTGCATGAACAGACCCTTCGGAATCTCACTAGTCAGCAACAGTTTGCCGTTTAATTCTTCAGCACGCTCTTCTATATTGGTTAGGCCCTTGCCCCGCTTGAGATGTTTCAAATCACATCCTTTGCCGTTGTCTTCAATCTGGATCTGGAGCATATGCTTTTCCAGTGGACGAGCCTGGAACTTGATCTCTGAAGCGTTGCCGTGCCGTAATGCGTTGCTGAAAGCTTCCGTGGCAATGGCCGTGATTTCATGCCCCTGCGCGACGGTGAGCACGGTGTCAAGTCGCGGCTCAATCTCGATCATAAATCGACAGGTGCCGACCTGCTCCAGATTTTCTGCCAGGGATTGTATCGTGCTGGTAAAGGTATAGTTTCCGTCCATGGGGGAAGTCGGGGAGTCTTCCAGATGAATTCTCAGTTTGGCAATCACCTCGTTGACCAGCTGTTTGAAGTCTTCCTTCTGTCTGAGTAAGCTTTCCTGGCTGCCTCGGAAGCCACTTTCGATTCTCAATCCCAGTGCGAACAGACTCTGAATGGTATCATCATGCAGATCACGTAGTAACCGTTCCCGGCTCTTATAAAGTGATTTGAGCTGCGCTTCACGCAATCTCAAGCTTTCCTCCGCGGCATCTCTTAAGCGGATTTCACGCTCCAGTTTCTTTTTATCTTCAAAGGAATCATAAGTCAGCTTGGCCAGCTTCCCGAATTCACTGCGTTTGTGGATCATGGGCTGCAGCAATGACGGATCCTCAGCTGAGAGGGCCGAAATAATCAGACTCAACGGCCTGACCAGCCACAAGTAAATAATGACGGATATGGTTATCGTGGAAATGGAGAGCATAAAACCCAGGAATTTGACATGGGACAGCCCGAATTGAGTTAAGGGGAGCTGTTGCGCCTTACGGTAGATTTCCGCGTCTTTCAAGGCACGTAATGCTTCCAGCTGAAAAAAAATGGCAGCAACCACTAAATTAATAAAGATCAAGATAAGTATAAACCGAAACTGAATCTTCATACTGGATCAGGTATATACGATGAATCATCCCGTGGAAACCAAGTTTTAAAGGACTTTAGTCCCAAGTCAGGAGGGTCTAAAGACCAATCAAGACTTCTTGTCATTCCGGATGATTTCGGATTAACCTTACCGTGGTGATAGTAAGAACAAAACATCGCAGACAGCAAAAAAGCATCGGACAGACGATCGTCGAGTTCGCGCTGTGCATTCCTATTTTCCTGTTCATGTGCATGGCCCTGGTTGATCTGGGAATGTATGTGTTTGTCGAAGCAACCATGGGGCATGTGGTTCGCAGTGCCGCCCGCTACGGGATTACCGGGCAAACCGGTATGTCCTCCACGGGTGATTGGGGAGATGCGGTTTTGCAGGAGGCTATCAAACATAATCCTTATGATCCCTATATTACAGTAACCAAAACGTCATCCAGCACCGCCAATGGATTTTATGTGCGTGTGTGGAATGATGATGATGACGATGGTGCCGATGACGGCGATGGAGAGGAATGGCCCTCGACTTTCCCGGATGATTCACGAGTCAGATTCAGTTGGACGCAGGAATTCAAATACTTCACTCCGTTTCTGAAGTTGCTCGAAGGACCTAATAATCAAATCACAATAAAGGTGGAAACCATTTACACAACTGAGAAATAAAACGACAGCCATGAAATATACCAATAATCGTCAATCAGGACAGGTCATGGTGGAGATGATTGTGATCATGATCTTTGTTCTGATTCCGCTGGTGTTCGTGACCCTTGAATTGGGGCAGTATATCTCCCTCTCGGTTCGGATGAGCAGTGCCGCCCGAGAAGCGGGGCGACTGACCATGTCCAATGATATCTTTCCACTGGACGGAGTGGCTTACACCGAAAGCACGGTGCAGGCAGATTTTAGAGATAAAGTCTATTCGGTCATCAAGGATATGATGGAGCCTTCGGATTTGGATGATGATAAAGGGTATGTGGTAATTTCCATCCTGCGCCGCACCGATGATGGCTCCAGCACGGATGCGGCAAACACCATTGTTACGGTAGAGGACCAGTTCAAGTTTGGTGATTTGACTTTTTCAGAATTTAACTCAACTCCAACACCGATGTATTCTGAAGGCGATACATTCAATGGCAATTCTGCCAACAAGATCATTGAACCATTGGCGTTGGATACCAGTGAACGAACCGTGCTGGTGGAAATATTTCATCCGTTAACTTTTACGGATGCTGTAAACGGCATTATGAGTGCCTCAGGATGGGATTATGTTTATGATTACGCAATATTTTAATTGGACGTCAACGCAACGGAAAAATCAAAGCGGGCAGATCATGCTGCTGTTTGCCGTATTTGTGCTCTTCATCGTGGTCGGGATCATGTCAATTGCCATTGATTTCGGGCTGATTTACCAGTCGAAAGCGAAAGTCTCCAGAACTACTGACGCGATTGCGATCCGGGTAGTCAACCGTTACGCCAGCACCCATACAGTGGCCGATCGCCAGCGAATCGCGGAATCGATTTTTGCCGCGAATTTCGGGTTACTGCGACAAACGGATCAGACGACCTGGGCCTGGACGGATAACGGTATTTCTGTGACTTCTGCCACGGGAGAAATCATTGAAGGTATCGGGACCATAAACGGAGAACAGGATTACTACATTAAAGTCAATACCATAGCGGATGCTCAAACCGGAGTAGTGGTTTCCAATGTAACTGCAAGAGCCTATCACCGACCAATCCTCATTCCCGCATTTTTCAAACTGGCATTTTCGGATAATCCGTCCTACGCCAACCAGTATGAAAAGTTTGATCATACCGAGACCGCTACCGCAGAACGGTTTCCTTCGGTCAACGCCGTGATTATCGATCTTTCCGGTTCTATGCGCAACAACGGAGGCGCCGACGGGGTTTCAGGAGATGGAACCAGTGATGGCGCCGTGGTCGAGTTTGTGGAGAAATTTGATGAAACCCGGGATTACATGCTGGTAGTGGGCTTTTCCAATGGGGGAAAGGTGTTGTGGCCCCCCAAGGCATTGGGTACGGATTCTACGACTGGTTTGCCTTATTTCATGCCATCCCGAAATTACAATACGGCACACTCTGATCATGATAATATTACCATAAAAAATGTCGTTGAGGATACGATTGCCTATACCGGATGGACAAATGGTGCAGAAGGGCTCCGGGTTGCGGCCAAAAATATCCAGCTATGGTTGAATAATGATCCTGTTTTGCAGGTTTCATCCATCCGCAAAAAACTGAAGATCAATTACGTCTTTATGACGGATGGTGACAACAATACAGTCAGGACTTATGTGAGAGGATACGGATACGGGATAGATGATGATGGAAACAATGATTATACACCACCCGTATTGTCAGTTCACAACACGTTTCACGCGGACTGGCCGATCGTGGTCAAAGATCAGGCGGACATCGCCACTATGGACTATAACGGCAAAACACTCGGTAATTTATTTAACAGTTCAAATATCCCGACCGGATTCAATAAAGAACCGGAAAACATGGCAGGAGTTGCCACTAACCTTACGGAAAATATGTCATTGAATCATACGACTCCACGCTTTGCGCGGGATCGGGAAAATTCAAATGATGATTACGAGGACTGGACTGGTCTGCTGATTAAAGAGACTGGCGGCAATTTTGACGGTCGCTGGGCCACCAATCTCATTTATGATACTAACATTGAAGATCAGGATGATGCAGATGACGCAGGTGTAGACGCAGCAGATTATGCGTTGGAAGATGACCTGCAGCGCGACAGAAATCGCATAAAGCGGTCACGATTTGCCCAGATTCCTCGCACGCTATCCAGTTACAGTGACTGTGATATTATGAATCCCGGGCTAGGGCATGATTATCATGATCCGGCAGGAACTGCAGATAATCCTACCACTTACTCAACCCAGACTGCTTCGACAGAATCGGTCAGTGGCAACACTGTCTATTACATTACCCGCGGGACGACGAAACGGTATTACTACCTGTCACAAAGTATTTATCAGGATTACAAAAACCGCTTTGATAATGTAACGGACGATGATGTCAACATGACCAATGAACGCTGCCAGTATGTGCCGATGGGTGAGGTTTGGGGGAATCACCAGGGCACGTTTGTGGCACACAACTGGAATGAGAATGTCTGGAATCCTTCAGAAACATTGACGCCTTGGGTCTTTGTGGCTGGTGATTCCAACAACAGGCGGACATTCGTAACCCAGCGGATAACCGATTTCTACCCCACCTACAGCTTTGACGGTCCGCCTAAAGAAGACGCTTGGAGTGGTAGTGATACCAGCACTAACGCCAGCAATCGCAGTCAACGGGAATACTATTCCTGGAAAGACGGAGGCGACTGGGATTCATGCACCGGGAATATTCCGGAAAAGAATGAGTGTGACTTTCTGATGGGTGCACAGGCTCAGGTGCTACGCCAGCGTAATAGTGAAGCGGACCCGTTTAAATGGCAGGATGCTACCATCTATGTGGTGCAGTATGGAAATGGTGGTAATGATAATTTACTTAAGGAAATGGCCAATGATGCCAGTGAGGTGACTACGGATGCCGGGAATGAAGGTTTGTATTATAAGGTAAGCACGAATTCTCAGGATCTGATTGACGCATTTGAAGATATTGCCAACCGGATCGCAGTCAAAATTTCCGAGTAGACCACAGCCGCAGCATCACTTTCCCACAGTGTGAAATCATATCAGGTAGCCTGTCAGGATCGGCAAATCCTGGCAGATTGTCGTTATTCCGGTTCCCCTTTATTTCGGATGAAGGGGCTGCTAGGGCGGTCCGGTCTCGCCTCTAAGGAAGCGATCTGGTTAAAACCCTGCAGCCAGATCCACATGTTTTTTATGCAATTTCCCATAGACGCGATTTTTCTGGATCGTGTCAACCAGGTAGTGCACATCCATCATTCCATTGCTCCCTGGAAAGTCTCCAAGTGGGTGCGCCGGTCTCATTCCGTGCTGGAATGTGCTGCCGGCACGGCAGCACATTTCGGGTTGAACATAGGCGATCCGCTGACGTTCCATGAATCAGACAGCAGGATTTAGAGCATTTTACTTTAATCCGACAATGCCGGTGTCGGATTAGAGTGCTTCCGAATGAACGATTAACCTTTTAATGCGGTAGCCGAGTCTTCGACGACCCCACGTATAACTATGTTAAAACATGATTCGGAAACGCTCTAAAGAAATTCCTGCCGCAGGGTGGAGACAGGTGCGACACTTACAAGATTGGGCCGTGACGAGAAGCTCTCTGACGAGAATATTCTCAATGCTACATTTTCCCGATAGCAGGGTAAGAATATACCGGTAGCCGGTAAAGTCGGTATTTATTGCCAGAGGTCGTGTTGTAGTGACCAGTGCCGCAAATCAATCAGGATGCGCTCTGGTATGGTGTCAGTGAAGCATCTTCGATAAACCCCGCGAGATATTTCGCTGACACCACACTAGCCTCTACGTCAGTTGGCTTAACACTGCTGCAGCGTACTGCTGTGGTGATTCTGCCTGGAGGATACCGGATACCACTACCACGCGTCTTGCTCCCTGTCTGGCCAGTAATGCCGTATTTTCTCTTTTGATACCCCCGATACAGAAGGCGGGAATTTTTATCCTCTGATACATTTCGCGGATATCATCCGCGCCGATCGGCGTATAATCAGGTTTGGTCGGGGTGCTGAAGATAGGTCCGAACCCAATGTAGTCAGCACCTTCCTGTTCACCGTCCAGAGCCTGCTGCAGGCTGTGGGTGGATTTGCCTAGAATCTGTGTATCCAGGAGATGCTGGCGGGCTTCAGCCAGGGGTAGATCGTCCTGGCCGAGATGGCAGCCGTCTGTTTTGAGTTCAGCTGCCAGTTCCGGATGATCATTCAGAATCAGGGGAACACCGTTTCTTCGGCAAATGGCCAGCACTGGCGGTGTCCATTGCAGAAGATCACTCCGAGCAACACCCTTAGCACGGATTTGCAGAATGCCTGCACCGCCGGCAATCAGTTTGGGAGTCAATTCAGGCCAGTTTTCCGCATCTGAGTAGCCGGTATCCAGTATGCCGTAGAGCCTGGCCTGCTGTAACGCTGCCAAGGTGGTTTCAAGATGAGGCAGTGACAATTCGGACATGTTGTCTGGAGGTTAGCGTCAAGTAGGTGCAGGCGTATCTCATGATGGAGATGGCCATTAAACCGTAATATGCAAAAAGAAAATCTCGGTGGTTAATCGCATCGGCTGCGGGACCTACTTCCTGGAATGCGGCGTGGTTAGCATCTTCATTTTCTGATTCATGAACTGTGCCACGTAATTGGTGGAATACTTTCCACGCCGGAATTCAGCATCTTCGATGATCAGCTGCCCAAATGGAATGGTGGTCTTGACCCCTTTAATGATAACTTCCCCCATAGCGCGCTTCATGCGATCCAACGCAGCTTTGCGGTCACGTCCGTAAACAATCAGCTTGCCGATCATGGAGTCGTAGTAAGGCGGAATACTATAGCCACCGTAAACGTGCGAATCCATCCGAACTCCGTGGCCACCCGGCGCATAGTAAAGGTCAATTTTTCCGGGGCAGGGCATGAAGTCCTTGAAGGGGTCTTCTGCGTTAATACGGAATTCGATCGCATGTCGCAGAGGCTTTAAATCTTTAAAGTCGTCCCCCAGTTTTTCTCCGGCAGCCACCAGAATCTGTTCTTTAACCAGGTCCACTCCGTAAACTTCTTCAGTCACCGGATGCTCCACCTGGATGCGGGTATTCATCTCCATGAAATAGAAATTTCCATCGTCATCAGCCAGGTATTCAATAGTCCCTGCGCCTTCGTAATTAACCGCCTTGGCGAGTTTGATGGAGGCTTTCTCCATTTTTTTGCGCATGGCATCCTTGATCAGCGGAGAGGGGGATTCTTCCAGCAGCTTCTGGTTCCGTCGCTGGATGGAGCAGTCGCGCTCACCGACGGCAGCCACATTTCCATGCTGGTCTGCCATGATCTGGATTTCGATGTGGTGCGGATCCAGAATAAGTTTCTCAATGTAGACATCTCCATTTCCAAAGGCTTTTTCCGCTTCCAGTCGAGCCGCATGAAATCCCTGCACCAGACTGACCTCATTGTGGGCCGGCCGCATACCCTTGCCGCCTCCACCGGCCACCGCTTTAATCATGACCGGATAACCGAAATCATTGGCGATTTTCATCGCTGCTTCTTCACTCTCCACCAGGCCATCGCTGCCGGGAGTTACGGGCACCCCTGCTTTACGGGCGGTGTCACGAGCGATATTCTTATTTCCCATCATGGAGATGGCTTCCGGCGAGGGGCCGATGAATTTGATATGGCAGCTGGCACAGACTTCTGCAAAGTGTGCACTCTCAGCCAAAAATCCATATCCGGGGTGAATGGCATCGACATCAGCTATTTCAGCTGCACTGATGATACGGTCAATCTTGAGATAGCTTTCAGTGGAAGGAGCGCGTCCGATACAAACGGCTTCATCCGCCAGTTGGACATGCAGCGAATCGATATCCGCTTCCGAATATACGGCTACAGTCTGGATGCCGAGCTCTTTGCAGGCACGGATGATACGCAGAGCGATTTCGCCACGGTTGGCAATCAGTACTTTATCAAACATGGGCAGAACGCCTTCCGGTTACGGGTTAGGAGGCTTTGATTTTGAACAGAGGCTGACCAAATTCTGCCGGTTTACCGCTTTCCAGCAGGATTTCGCTGATGACTCCTGAGGTCTCCGCTTTGATCTCGTTCATGACTTTCATAGCCTCTACGATGCAGACCACGGTATCTGGAGTTACCTTCGCTCCGACATCCACAAAAGGCGGTGAATCCGGGGAAGGTGCCCGATAGAAGGTGCCTACCATGGGAGAATTGATCGTTGCTGCGGAATCATCGGTTGCGGGTGCGGATGCCGGTGCTGCCGCTGTTGCCGCGGGAGCTGGTGTTGCCACAGGCACCGTAGCCGGCGCTGGAGCGTAGGAAACCTGCGGAGCTGTATCACCGGATTTTTTGATTTTGATTTTAAAATTGTCTTTTTCCAGCTCAAATTCAGCCAGCTTGTTTTTGGTCATGAGGTCGATGACCGAGCGAATTTCTTTTAGATCCATAGTGTCACTTCTTCTGTCGTTAAGAGTAAAATTTATGAAGCATGAGGTGGATGGTCAACCAAAACAAACTATACCGATAAAGGTTATTTTATCTGGATTGCAGCCTTCAAATGACAGCGCTCGAGGGCTAAATTAGCATCCACATTACGCTGTAGCGCATGGCGCAGTTCCTCCAGGCAAAGGCAGGCAAAGGCATATTCATGGGAGATCTGCCGGGTAGGGTTCCGTTTCCATATTTCACGAATGAGCACCGCGATAGAGAGGTCCCGGCGCAGTAAATACTCACTTTCAAGCTGGGCCGCGGCTGCATCTTCTTCCAGTGCGGAGTCTTTAAATTCGCTTTCGACGTTGCTGCGGATGTGCTGCCACCACTGCGAGAGGGTCTGACAGCGGCGGTAGGCACGTGCAACCGGAGCGCCGTTGGCTTCAATCCACTGTGAGGTCCATTTCATTTCAACGCTGGTCAGTTCACAGCGGTCTGATGGCAAGGTAACGGGCAGGGTGATACAGCGGGAACGAATGGTGGGCAGTAGCTGGTCGGGTCGCTCTGAAGTCATTAGAATGATGCTATGATCCGGGGGTTCCTCCAGGGTTTTAAGGAAGGCATTAGCGGCTTCAGCCCGGCCCAGACACATCCGATCCGAAGAAAGCACCAGTCCGACCTTCAGGCCGCCTGCACGACTCTTCAGCTGCAATTCGTGTTCCAGTTCCCGGATCTGGGCCACGGTGAGTCGACGGGACCTCGACTCCGGCCGGATGCAATGAAAGTCTCCATGTGATGCTGCAGTCCCATTGAGTAAAATGTTAGAGAGCTTTAACGACAGGTGTTCCAGTGCCTCTGCATCGTTACCGGTGATCAGGTAGGCGTGCGCCAGCCTGCCTGAACGATAGCACTCCGTGATCTTATCGAGGATCCAGTTCTCCGTGAAAGGCATGGTTGATAGTAGTTTGGATAATTTCGAAAACCTGATCCGGGGTATCATCCGCGTTGATCAGAGAGACACGTGCCGGCTCCTGTTTCGCCAGTTCACGATAGGAATCCGAAACCGTCTGAAAGAAATCGATGGATTGCTCTTCCATACGGTCGCGCGGGTCGTCCGCCTGTTTGCGCGCGGCCATGCGCTCGAAAGCACGTTCCAGCGGCAGGTCCAGCACCAGCGTCAGTCCGGGATAGGTGTCTTTAATGGCAAAGTGATTGATGTGCCGGACCACATCGGGATCCAGTCCGCGCGCACGCCCCTGGTAGATCGTAGTTGAATCCAGAAACCGGTCACATAAGACCCATCCGCCCGTTGTGAGATGGGGTATGATTTTTTTGCGAGTCAGTTCAGCACGGCTGGCTGCAAACAGCATCAGTTCAGTTTCATGACACATCTCGATGCCGGATTGGTCGTGCTTGAGCAGATGCCGGATGGCTTCCCCCAGCGGTGTGCCGCCCGGTTCCCGAACCACCAGCACTTGTTTACCGGATTCTTCCAGCCACGCTTTAACCCGATGAATTTGAGTGGATTTGCCACAGCCCTCCATCCCTTCAAAAGTGATCAGCCGCTGTCTGGGTGCAGAGGAACTCATTGCGCAGGAACGAGGCAGGCGGTGGCCCATGCGGCAATACCTTCACGACGACCCACAAAGCCCATGGTTTCGTTCGTGGTTGCTTTGATGCCCACCTGATCCGGGGAAATATCCAATGCCAGTGCGATAGCTTTTTTCATTTCCGGTAAGTGGGGCAGGATTTTCGGTTCTTCGGCAACTACGGATGAATCTACATTAGCAATCTCACGACCGGATTTCGCGACCTTTTTTGCAATGTCTTGTAGAAATACCGTGCTGGCCACGTCTTTCCATTGCGGGTCGGTATTGGGATAAAAATGCCCGATATCAGGCAGACCTAAAGCACCCAGTAGAGAATCTGCGATGGCATGTATCAGCACATCTGCATCGGAATGGCCGGAGAGACCTCGGTCATGAGGAATATGCACCCCGCCCAAGATCATTTTTCTTCCTGCTGCAAACTGATGCACATCATAGCCAATACCGACACGAAACATGCCCGAAGCATATGCAGTCTTGCGGTGCCGCCAAACTTTTTTTAAGCGTGCTGATCAGATGGCGGTTTATTTAAGGGAGTGGATTCTATCAGGCTTCGTCTGTCGTCTGCCGGGGTAAATACCGGTGTACTAGAATCCAGATCCATCCTACTTTTTCGGCAAACAGATACAGGCCGGCTATTCCGAATACAGCAATCGGATTGAACGCTGCCAGCCATGCCGGGATTCGGTAGCCATTACCGAGGGCCAGCGAGAAATTCAACCAGATCAGCAACAGGAACAACACCAGCAGACATTTAAACAATGGTGCCGCCCGGTTCTGCCGTTCAAGAGTAACCGCCAGCGCGATAGAAAACAGAAACAAAATCGGGGAGAGAAGCGGGTAAGCCATTCGGTAATAATACTGGGTAAGAAAGGGTGCCATCCGGATAGAGGAAGGATGTGGGTTGCCAAAGATGAATTGTCTGAGCTCAGACCAGGTCATATGTGCCGGCAGCCGCAGGGCAGCGATCATCTGGTGCGGAGAGACGGTTAGAAAGTCGGCCTGGATGGAGTCGATATCCTGGGTTTCAGTTTTTCCATCCTCGTCAAAACTGACGACGCGGCAACGGATCAGTTCCCATATACCGGTGCGGTATTGTGCCTGAGCTGCAAAGATCTTGCGTGAGTCGCGCCTGGTTTCAGTATGTGGAATGAGGATTTCTACCTGGACGGCTCTTCGTTGGGCGACATCGACAGTCTGCGCGTACCAGACAATACCGGAACGGGGAGACTTGTAGATGACCTGCTGGAAGGTATGGGCATTGGAAGGTTTTCCCTGAATCTCATTCAGGGTATCGGAAACTCTTTGCGTGGCACGCGGAGTAAGATCGAAGAACAGATAATATTGAAAGGCAGCCACCAGCAAAGAGATCAAAAACAATGTGATCGAGATACGTTGCAGCGAGATACCACCGGATTGCATGCCTACCAGTTCCCGATAATGTGACATATTACTCAAGACATAGAGCAGGGCGAAAAAATAAGAAATGGGCAGGATGATCTGGGCCAGTTCCGGCATTTGAACCAGATAGAATTTCAGGATCAGGCGGAATGGAGCCTTGTTTTCGACAAAATCAGTCAGGTGATCAAACAGGTCATAGATGATCCAGAGGAAGAAAAATGAGATGATGCAGAACAGAAACGGCTTAATCAGGGCGAAAAGGATATACCGGTCGACAATCTTCATGACAATTTACCGCTGAGAATGTAGATTTTCACGTTAATGCCAAGTCTATCTGAACAACTGGAAGAGCTCGAACTGCTGACCCGGACGATGCAGGATCATCTGCCTGCGGTGGAACAGGCAGCCGCACTGATTTTATCCGCACTCAAGAACGGGAACAAAGTGCTGGCTTGCGGGAATGGGGGGAGTGCTTCGGATGCGATGCACCTGGTCGAGGAACTGGTAGGACGGTACCGTGCAGATCGTGTGGCCCTGCCGGCGATTGCGCTGGTTGCGGATCCCACGGTCATGAGCTGTATTGCCAATGACTGGGGTTATCAGGATGTCTTCTCGCGACAGGTGGAAGCGCATGCGCAGCAGGGTGACGTCTTGGTCGGTTTTTCCACCAGCGGCAATTCCCCTTCGGTGGTCCATGCATTGAATGCAGCCAAGGTGCGTGGAGTGAAAACCATTGGTTTGTTGGGTAAGTCCGGCGGCACCTGCCACGAGGTAGCGGATCTGTCTATCATTGTCCCGCATGAGAACACCGCTCGCATTCAGGAAATACATACCTGGATTCTGCATGTATTTCTCGAAACGGTGGAGGAGGGCTATACTTCGTGAATACCCTTGCGGATAAGCTGCAGGGGCTGTTCAAAAAGCTGAAAGGCTATGGCAAGCTCAATGAAGACAATATCAGCGAAGCGGTGCGCGAAGTGCGGCTGGCTTTGCTGGCTGCGGATGTCAATTACCAGATAGCTAAAGATTTCTGTGCCCGTGTCAAAGAGCAGGCTCTGGGTAAGGAAGTGCAGGCCAGTGTCCGTCCGGGAGACTACTTCGTAAAAATTGTTCACGACGAGCTGGTTGCAACGTTTACTTCGGAAAGTCGTGATCTGGCAGAAAAGCGTCCGCTTAAGCTGGCACTGGTGGGTCTCAATGGTGCAGGTAAAACCACCACGGCGGGCAAGCTGGCCCATATGCTTAAACAAGCAGGTGAGACGGTACAATTGGTGGCCGCCGATCTGACCCGGCCGGCGGCGGCAGATCAGTTGAGTAAATTAGGGGAACAGATCAGCATTCCGGTGCAGACACCGGAATCTGGCCAGACGCTGGCTGCCTATCTCGATCAAGCCGCGGATCCAGCCCGGTATCCGGACGCCAGTGTCGTTATTTACGATCTGGCGGGGCGCACGGATCTCAATGAGGAGCTGCTGGATGAACTTAACGCATCGCTTTTAGTAATCGAACCGGATGAGTGCCTGCTGGTGGCCGATGCCGCGACTGGTCAGGCAGCCACGGAGCTGGCTCAAAAATTCCAGGCCAATGCCCCGCTGACAGGTCTAGTACTGTCCCGATTCGATGGGGATACCCGGGGTGGAGCGGCTTTATCGCTGCAGGCCATGACCGGGGCACCAGTCAAATTTCTGGGAACGGGCGAGAAAATCGACGCGCTGGAGGTCTTTCATCCGGATCGTCTGGTCAAGCGGTTGCTCGGAATGGGGGACCTCTATGGGCTGGCGGAGAAGGTGCAGGGTGAGATCGATCTGGAGGATGCTGCACGATTTGAGGAGAAGCTGCGCAGGCAATCCTTTGATTTGCAGGACTTTCTGGATCAGATGCGGCAGATAAAAAAGTTGGGGCCACTGCAAAATCTGCTTGGCATGATGCCCGGCATGGGTAGTGTCCCTGATTCTGCTTTAGACGAACAGTCCATGAAGCGGACAGAAGCAATCGTGCTCTCGATGACTCCTCAGGAGCGTCGCAGGCCCGAAATACTGAATGCCAGCCGGCGTAAACGCATTGCGGCGGGAAGCGGAGTGGAAGTGATGGAAGTGAATGAACTGCTCCGTCGGTTCCGGCAGATGAAGAAAATGATGACAAAGGTTTTCAAAGGCGGAAACCCGGAAAGTAAGATGAAAAAACTGCTTTCAGGAATGGCTCCTGGAAACACTTGAGTATTTGAGAAAACGAAGCAACAGATTAAGATTGGATTATTATGGTAGTATTAAGACTAAGACGTCAGGGAAGTAAAGGACGCCCGTTTTATCAGGTGGTCGCCGCCGATAAACGTAGTCCGCGTGATGGAAAGTTCATTGAAGAGCTCGGCACCTACGATCCCGAAGGCAAGAACCAGGTCAAACCCCTGAACCTCGAGCGTGTGGATCACTGGATCTCAGTGGGAGCACAACCCTCAGATCGTGTAAAGACGCTGATCAAGGCCGCAAGAGGCACCGCGACAACTGCTAACTGAATTTGAATCGATTCACGCGATGCAATACTTCATCGAATTTGCTGTTTCTGCACTGGTGGATAAACCGGACGAAGTGGAGATTCAGGATTCGGAAGTGCGTGGACGCGACATCTACGAGATTCATGTGAATCCCGGAGATGTCGGACGGGTGATCGGTAAAAAAGGCCGCACGATTAAAGCGATCCGCGGAGTGGTCCAAACTGTAGCCCGTCACCGGAATCAGTCGGTTCAGGTCGAAATCAGAGATCGCTGATTTTACTGGAACCAGAGGTTCCGGAGGGAAAACCGGGAATTGTGCAGAACCGATGAAGATTGATGTGCTCACCCTGTTTCCCGAAATGCTGGATGGAGTGATTCAATCCAGCATGTTACAGCGGGCGTGTTCCAGCGGCAAAGTTCAGATCGGAGTAAAAGATATCCGGGACTTTACACAGGACAAACATCGCACGGTGGACGACCGGCCTTTTGGAGGCGGACCGGGCATGGTGATGAAGTGCGAACCGCTGGTGGCTGCCATAGAGGCAACCCGCTCATCTGAAGTGAGAAGCCGGGTAATTTATATGACCCCGGAAGGAGCATCGTTCGACCAGGCCAAAGCCGAAACGCTGAGTCGGGAAGAACATCTGATCTTTGTCAGTGGACATTACGAAGGCATTGATGAGCGCGTGCGGGAAGGGTGGATTGATGAGGAATTATCGATCGGAGACTACGTCCTGACCAACGGCACCATCGCCTCGGCTGTCGTAATCGATGCGGTAGTGCGATTACTGCCGGGAGTGTTGGGGAATGAGTCGTCCGCGGAGGCGGAATCATTTTCCAGCGGACTGCTGGAAGGGCCACAGTATACGCGACCTGAGGTGTTTCAGGGCATGGAAGTACCGGAAATTCTCAAAACCGGTAACCATGAGGCCATCCGGGAGTGGCGGCACCAGCAGGCGCTGGAACGCACCCGCCTGCGGCGGAAAGATTTATTAGCAGACAAATAAAAAGGTATTGAAGTTTTAAAAACGGAAGCCATGTTCTCTACCTCGCAAATACGGGCGGAAAACAGAATAGAAGTGAAATAAACGATGAAAATCATTGATAAGATTGAAAGTGAACAGGTGAAAAAGACCGTGCCGGAATTCAACGTCGGCGATACGGTGAAAGTTTCCGTGCGTGTGCGGGAAGGTGAAAAAGAGCGTATCCAGGTCTTTGCCGGAATCGTCATTGCCAAGCATGGGAAAGGTGTGAACGAGGCATTCACCGTCCGCCGCATCAGCTATGGTGAAGGCGTCGAACGTGTATTCCCGTTGCATTCACCGTTTGTAGAAGACATCAAAGTCGACAAGCCGGGTAAAGTGCGCCGCGCCAAGCTGTACTATCTGCGCGACAAGAAGGGTGCACTGGCAGTGAAAACCGACATCAAAGCCATTCAGAAGCGTAAGGCAGAAAAGCAGGCCAGCCAGGCCGGTAAGAAAACCCGCAAAAAGGGTAAAAAAGCCAAAGCAGTCGCCGCAGCAGCCACTGCGGAAGCATAAGCTAGATCTTTTCCAAAACCCGACCTGCCTAGGTCGGGTTTTTTTGTATCCTGATCTGTATGCAACAACCCGACTGGAGCATCGAAGACGAGGCGATCACGCAAGGCTATGTGCGTGTCGCCGGTCTGGACGAAGCCGGACGCGGGCCTTGGGCGGGGCCGGTGGTAGCCGCTGCGATAGTTGTTCCGCTTCAGGTAAGAAATCGGCTACCGGCCGGGATCAACGACTCCAAAAAAATGAAGCCGCAGGCACGCGCGGAGCTTTACTCGCAATTGAAGGATTGCGATCAATGGGATGCCGGGATCGGTCAGGCGAGCGTAGCGGAAATCGATAAGCTCAACATCCTGCAAGCCACCTTTCTGGCGATGCAGCGGGCAGTGGAGTCGCTGCAGGAGCCGCCGGACTATCTGCTCATTGATGGCAAGCTGATGCCCGCCTTTGCGGAAAACGGTCATGCAGTGGTCCAGGGAGACAGTAAATCGTTAAGTATTGCGGCTGCCTCCATTCTTGCCAAAGAGCATCGTGATCTCATGATGATCCAGCAAGCCGAGTCTGAATACCCCGGCTACGGATTTGCCAAACATAAGGGTTATGGAACCAGACAGCACCAGCAAGCACTCGCCGAACTTGGAGTCTGTCCGCTCCACCGAAAGTCTTTTGCACCGATTCGTAAGCTTCTGGAGCGATAATCCCTTGCTTACTGACCGCAGAGGAAAAACAGGTGAAACAGCCGCTGCGAAATATCTCAAGCGTAATGGGGTTAAGATTCTACTGAAGAATGTCCGGGTTGGTCCCGGAGAGGTGGATCTGATTTGCCGGCAGGAGGAGACACTCGTCTTTGTAGAAGTTAAAGCACGCCAGCATGATGCCTGGGAACGCCCTTCGGAAGCGGTGGATAAACGCAAGCGCCGACTCCTCAACCAATGTGCGGATGCTTATCTGAAAGAATTGCGAAATCCCGAAATCAACGTCCGCTTTGATATTGTGGAAGTAAAACTGGATGGAGATGAGGTGATGGATATCCAATGGCTGCCCAATGCATTTGGACCTAAAGATCTTTAGCTTCTTAACTCTCTCTAAGGTTGTGGCAGTGTTGAGCCTTTCGGCGGTGATTTAATAACAGTTGTTTTGCCGTCAAAGAAGTGAGGCACTCTCATTTCAACTTTTTCGGTGTATGTATAGGCCTGTTCTTTGAGCATCTGGATGGCGATTTGCTCCCCCAAAACCATTGATTCGTAATAATCTGTAAAATAGTGAACTCCTGCCATATTTCTACCTATCGAGATATTAGCTGCAAGTTTGTGTAGTTCTCCCAAAACAGTTAGCTTCATCGATGCATTTGTTTTTCTGATACGCGATCCATTACTGATTGGGACATAGACAGGGCCGATTTTTTTCGAAGTGTCGAAAAATGCCTTTAGAATGGTAACGCATGCCCCAGCAACCGTTGCGTGACCTGCACCATAAGCTGGGTGCATAGGTGATCCTTCCGGAAAGGCCATCGGCAAGAAGTAGCCTTCGCCATTCTGTTTCTTATTATGTCTGTAGACTGACTCAAGAAGCGTTATTTTTCCGAATTGAACCCTATCTAATTTATCCACCAGTTTCGCTAGTGGTTTTACTGCAAGATAAGGATTTTTCTGCGGATCATTGCCTAAGGTTTTGTATAGACTAATGGCGCCTGCAACAGCTTCAGGACGTGCGCGCCGGTGATTGGTAAATTTTTGAAATCGGACCGCTTTTAGTGCCCGGGTTGCCACTTCGGTGACCAGAGTCAGGATGTGGGGACCACCAAATTGAGCAAAGCCCTTGGAATTCTTTAGGCCATCGTAAGGGAAGCCTGTTTGGAAAGGAGCGCGCGCAGCCAGAAGAATTAAACAGGCATTCAGATAGCTTTGATATAGTGCATCAAAGTGGACGTAGGTCGCCATGTCGCGAGGAGTAGTAATAAAGCGATAGACTGGCTCATTTCTTTTGAAAACAAAGTCATCCTTATTGATGTTGGGAATATCATTTCCATTTTGCACCTCCTGCCAGCTGCTGAATGAAGTCATGAAGTCCTTTCTCTGCAAAGCAAGACGAACTCGCTGATCAATTCGATGCGCCCCATATTCGATCATGCCGCTGTCGTTGAGGGGAACGGTTCCTACGGCAGGTTTCTGAGAGATGTCTTTGTTTCCCGCTAAAAGAAATTGAGAAATCACTGGGCCTTTGTCATCCCCTTCGGCTATTCCGCGGAATAAGTTATTTTTTGTTACCTTGCCACGACGTCTTCCCCTGGGGTTTTTGCAAAACCAGTCCATGGAGTTAAGAGCATCAACTGCTTTCTGAGCTTTACTGGAACCTCTATTGTTGAAGTTAGTGAAAGGTTCGTCTCGAAGAAGTGCCATAAGATAGACTTCTGCCATTTCTGCTGCCAACTCATCACTATCCAGATCTGGTGCCGGTGGCATAGTCTCTACCTGTGCATCGGAACCATTGATTTCAAAGTAAGCGCCTGCCTCCGGGCTTTCCCATTTTCTAAATTTTTTGTTTTTGGCTGTGCCAACTGGAATTTTTTCAAACTTGGAAAGTTTCAGGCTTTTACAGGCATCAGCAAAAGCGTTGTAGTCTTTTTCTTTAACCAAGCCCAGTCCGTTATGTTTCAAGCCTTTTCGAAAACTCGATAGATGCTTGAACTTATCAAAGTCATTTTCTTCCCCATTGTTCTTGTGAGTCGAAAACGGCGGCAGGCTTTTTGCTGCTTTAGTCCTGATCCTAAGCGCCTCTTTACGCCTGCTGACATTTATCTTTTTCGAATTTGACATAGTCTACCTCTCTTATTGTGCGATGATTGATACCAAATACTGCGAGTGCTGTGAGATATGACTATAGAGCAATCACTCTAATTATAGCTGTTTATATCTCTCTTCTGGTCAATGATACTGGAATGGCATCGGCGGCAGACCAGACTGGGTGCAAAAAATGAATTTTTGTGAAAAGTAATTGGTTCTCATTTGGCAGCTCTTCTACACGGTTAGCCATCTATTGGACCAAGCGCGAGCAATCATTGTGATTCGATAATAGGGCTCAACCCCACATCTGCCGGTCCGGTGAACGGTATTGCACGGCTTCGGCGATGTGTTCGCTGATAAGCGCATCGCTCTCGGCCAGGTCAGCGATGGTGCGGCTGACTTTGAGGATGCGGTCGTAGGCACGGGCACTGAGTTTCAGATCGTCCATCGCCATTTTGAGTAACTGGCTGGAGTCTTCATCCAGTGGAACAAACTCTT
>JBCDJI010000014.1:0-96010 GCA_038748025.1 Verrucomicrobiota bacterium | reverse complement strand
CGAATTTATTCGAACTGGGCGGGTGCCGCACCCACCTTGAACCGCAGGTTCAAAAGGTTTGGCGGTCTTCGTAAAACGAAACTCTAAATTGCGAAGCTATAATCCCCGCAATGATTCCGAAAGGAATCAGTCATTCCCACCTTGTCCGCCAGACTCCCGTCTGGACTACCCCCTTAAGCTCCCGCAAAATTTGTAAGTCATAAAATATATTTATCACGGTGGGTGAGAAGCCACGTTGAGCCAAAGGCTGAATGTAGCCCGTGGAAATGCGGGTTTGGTCGCTATCACGCAAGTGATAATTCAAATATGGCGCAGCCCTCCTAGCGACTAATGAAAAGCTTTAGCTTTTCAGAACCATCCCACCCTGTCCGTAGGTATAGATCGCCCATTCCCTCTGCGTTGCAGAGAGATACGCTTTATTCATTTGTTGTAATCGCAAATTTCTTGTCTTTTAAATGGCTCGTCTCCTTTTAATCGCTTTCCATAAGTAATACGTATCTCATGCTGGTTTTGACCGGCAGAAAGTTAAATTAATTTAGTTTTTTACCTGAAACTCACCTCTCTGGTTTTTTCCCCTCCAGTTCTGGCTGATGGATTTACACGCCTTGTTCAGCCATACCTCATCTTCTTTGAGCTCTAATATCATGCAGGTCACAAAATATTGAGGTCCATTTTTGGTTGGTTTTCCCAGAGGTTTGATCAGGTTTGACTTCGCTAATATGGGTATTTCGTGAATCTCCATGCCCAACTCCCATGCCGTTTGCTCTGCACTGAGCCGTGCCGGTAAGCGGCGAAGCGTGGCTGCGAGATTATGACGGCCTGGTTCGTTACGGGGATCTGGTCTTCCGGCTGACCGATCTTGATGCCTTTTCCCATCAGCCCAACGAGGAGGACCAGCCCTGGACCCTGCTGCAACTTAAAGGCTATACCCTTTCCTATCCCGACCCGGACAAAGCCTTGTTTTTGCGGCTCAAAAAGCTGCTGAACCCGGTTTCCCTGACCGACGAACGCACAGGCTCATAACCTCCCGGCAAGCCACGCGCCTCCGCGCAAAAGCGCGGCGTCACGCAGCTTGCTGCAACCTGCCCCCGGAATGGGTTGTGTGGCACTTTTTCCCTTCCCCTTACCGAAATGAAAGGGGAAGGGAAAAAGTGGTCATGTGTTAAAACTGCAGCCTATTCGTCATCGGGCGTTCTCCGACCTGACGCGGCATCCGGGGCGCGGCGTTTGATGTCCCGTCGCAAGGGGTAAAGCGAGTCCAGCGAAACGGATAAAATGGTCGCCATCAGCCCCAGCTCGAAATCCAGTACGGTTCTGGCCTGGGTTTCGATCTTGCTGATCTTGTTTTCGTCGATGTAGCGCAACCCGGCCATTTGCAGTTTTCCGGCCAGATCCTTCTGCCGCAGACCTTTCCGGCGGCGGGCGTCCCGGATCTGCGGGCCGACGAGATTAAGGATGCGTTTTGCTGGTTTTCCCATTCAAATTGGGAAAGTAGCAGGCAGAAATAGAATTATATGCGGATAAACGCAGGTTTAGCTTTGTCTCCTAGAATTCGGATCACACTTAATGCAGACTGACTGAATAAAGAGGCGGCTATCCCGTATTAGCGAAGATTCTAATGCGTCTAAAAGCATGTTACAAACCTGAAACAAAAACTGTATAAGGCATCTAAGTGTCTCAAAATAATGGTATTACATCTAAAACTTGTATAGTCTTTATTGTGATTGGTACGTAAATATTCAAATTTGCTCATGATCAGTTTGACAAAAGCACTCTAACTGCCCTAGATGGTCGTGACTTCTAACAAGCCACCCGAAAGGAAAACTATGAAAAAAGTGCTTATTGCCGTCGCTGTTATGTGGGGAGCCGTAGTGACCATCTACGCCATGCAAATGAAATCAGACCTCGAATCCGGTAAAGCTCCCGGAATCATTAAGGTCGGATCAGGAACCAGTTCCAGTTCAAGCGAATAAATGAAACTCCGACTCACATCTAAGAGATTTGCTGGTTTTGCTTTGGCGGTTTTCTGCCTTAGCAAGGCTAGTATTTTTGCAGGATGTGGGATTGATTGGTCGTTGCCAAAATTTCATTTCCCCGATGTGGACGAGTGGGGATACGTCTCATTTTTCGAGAAAGTCGGCAGCGTGCAAATGGGCGGGAAAGAGATACCGTTACACATCCACTTCCTTTCCAACCGAGAGAATTCCTCCCCTTATGCAGGTTACGGATGGTCGGTGCCACTCTTGGAGAGCCGTATCGAACAAGTTAGCGAAAACGGTTTCAAGCTTTGGCAACCAGAAGGACGTTTCCGAGACTTTGGCAGAGATGCCAAAAATCCTAATTTGCTTCATGGTCAGGCCGGTTGGAAAGCAGAGATTCGCGGAGATACCATCAACGCCTATGCGGACTGCGGATGGAAACTGGGTTTCAAAAAAGGCAAGATCGTAAGCATGGGCACACCAGATGGTAAAAATTATCGTTATAACTATGAAAGTGGCCTGGTAAAGTCGATTGAAGAGGTTGGCAGTAGTAACGTTGTGATGAAAGTCATTCGAAACTCATCCGATGGCTTGGTGACCAAGCTCAAAATGGGTGACCGAGAAATCGATTTGGAACAAGGAGCAAAGCCTCGTATTGAAAGTATCAACGGTCAGAATTTAATTGGGGGAATGGATTCCAGCTTAGTAAAAATAACAAAATCAAATGGAACCGTTAGAGAGATTTCGTATGATGTGGATCTCAAAAATGTTATTCCTACTTTCATTCCAGATAAAGGGCGCGTATTGACAATTAATCCTTTAAATAATTTCGTAAAATCTGACTCGGAGTGGAATTATACGATTAAGCAAGATCAAAGAAACACTTGGAACAATGCTGCTATTACGAGAACAGATAGTGAAAATAATAGAGAGTTTTGGCATGTTGATAACATCAAAGGGGTAGAAAAAATCGTAGATAAAGGCAGCATCACCAATACCAAATCATGGTTTACGAGTGGCAAACTAGCAGGCCGACCTCGAAGTCAAGTTCAGTACAACGAGAAAGGCACTGCATTAGCGACAACAGTGTATAGTTACGATGAAAAAGGAAGGCCTTTGCGTGAAAAGAAAGTTGACCATAAAAAAAGACTCGAAGAAGCAATACAGTATATTTATTACCAAGATGACCCTTATTTGGTGGAGCTTAAAAAAGGAGATAGCGGTGTTATTTGGGTTAGAATAAACAAAAACGGGCAAACAATTGAAAAATACAATGCAGAAAACTTATCAGGCATTGTCGTTAAGCCGTGGGATAATGCAGAACAAGGCTTTTATTACGCGAAAAAGACACCAGAAAGAATTACAAACTTAATAAGTGCAATAACATCAAAAGGAAGAGAATTATGAAAAAGACTATGAAAACATTACTAGCAACTACTATGGCACTAATTTTTATAAGTGCCATTAGCAATCTTACGCAAGCGTTACCTGGTGATCCGGGCTGGTGCCCGCAGGAAGAATGTACCGCGACACCATCTTGCCCTCCTGTTCCTCCATATAAAAATTGTTCACAGGTACCACAAAATAAATGTGAAGCATTCAAAATTGCTCAAAATAGAAGCTGCAAAACAGGTAATTATAAAACTTGTGAGAAAAAAGAATCTGCTCAAGGTTGTCAATTACGCCCATCCAATACAGCTGTAGATTGCGGAAATTATAACTGCGCTGTTATCTGCACATGGGACTCTGATCAAAACAGGTGCGTATTAGATTCTAGCAGTGAATGTTCAGATGTTAATTGCGCTCCAGAATGCGATCCGGCCGGTTAATTTTGAAATTTTCTGCAACCGAAGCAGTTCCATGAGAACAAAAGCATTATTTGTAAAACTCATTTTTTGCGCGACGATAAGCCTTTCGCCAAAGCTTCTAGGTGCGGAAGAACTGGAAGCGGCAGCAAAGAAAGATTTAATCACTGCTGTTTTAGCTTCGTTGCCAGACATAAGTGGAGAAATTACATATGAGATTTCCCCAGGACCAAAGCTTAAAGATTATTTGCTAGCCTCTGATTTGCTTAGTCAAATCAGAGGGGGGCACACTAACCCTTCAGTTAATAAAGAAAAAATTGAAGAACGCCTGGATTGGTTAAATTTTAGCAGAAAATCGAAACAGCATATTTCAGATGGGAAGTATTATGTGGAAGATTTGGTGAGAGACAAATATGAGGAACAAGGCTACCGAGTCGCCACTCATATTTTTGATGGGAAGCAATACATTATACAAACCCAGAAAAGTCCTCGCTGGGATATTATGCCATATCGGACATGGGGTGGTATTTTTTATAATGATTTTTTAGGGAGACCTATTGCCTCGGCGGGTAGCGGTGAAAACGCCATCGGTTTTTCTGAAAAAACTTACTACGAATTGCTTGAGAATGCCGAGTTTGAAATAAAGCCTGCTCAAAACGCTAAAAAAGAAAATGTATACAGGTTAATAATTAATGACACAAACAGCCTAGTCATCGACAAAGAAGAGTTTAGGGACGTTTATGAAGTTGATTTTGAAATTGGCGAATCAGTTAAGATACTCAAAGCGGCAAGCTATCGCCTTAAAGGATCAAAAGTCGGAAAAATAGACTCTGATAAATTAACCAAAACTCAAAAAACAGAATGCTATTTTTCCGGTTTCCAAAAACTTTCGCCAGATGAAGCCCTTTTAATTCCTACGGAAATTGTATTACCAGTATATGGCAGGTTTGTTGCACGACACTCGAGCGTGAGTGGCAAGGAAACAAAAATTATTAATACTGCATTGCCTGGTCTGAAATTGGATGAAATCATCCTCTTATGTGAACACAGGCTTAAATTGTCGAAAGTAACAACTGGTCTGTCAGATAAAGATTTCAAGCCAGAATTGTCAGAAGATTCATTTTTTTATAACCATCTAACAAAAAAATATGAAGAAAAGCCATAACTGGATTTTTACCATTTTTTTTATAGTCACCTCCGCTGTACAGGCTCGGATCTCAGAACATGTTACAATAACACCCGAAAATGGGGTAGATTTTGGAACCTTCGAAGTTAAAAGTAGCGAGGAAATCTTAGAAAAGATTGTCAAAGTTAAAAATACGAGCAAAAAGCCAATTCAGATTGAAGATATCAAGACCAGTTGCAGTTGTACAATCAGCAACACTAAACAAATAGAAATTCAACCAAATGAATCGTATGACCTCAAAATAAGCCTAAATCTACAGGGCATATACGGGAAAAAAAATACTCAGACTGTTTTAATATTTTCTGATAAATCATTTTTCGTAATCCCGGTAAGTGTTGAGACAATAAACAATTTAATGTATTCCCCACTGACAATCGATTTAGTCTCTGGGCAATCAAAAGATTCTAGCAACCCTATCATAAAGTTTACAAGGCTATCAGATACCGGGCAAAATCACCAAGCCGAAGTTTCGTGCGATATACCTGACATTAGTTTTTCCAAAATTAAACACTCAGCTTCTCCGGTGGAAGCAAGTCAAGCAACGGCTTATTACAATGAATACTTAATGGATTTGTCTGCTTTACTGCCTGGCAAATATACAACAACCGTTTTAATAAGGTATCCTGATGGATTAAAACGAAAAATACCTGCCAAAATAAATATTCAAAATACGTTCAGAATTATCAAACACCCCAAGTTGGTTAAACTTCAAGGCCAAACGAGTAAAGAGGTTGAAATCGTCGTAAACCATCAAGAAAGCCAAGAGATTGTTAATCTGTATCAAGATGAAAAAGCAGTGGCTTACCAAGTAGATGAAATCACCCCATCAAGTTCTCGATTAAAATTTAGCGTTCACAAAAAAGACGGCCAAGCTGACCAACGCTGGGTAAAGCAAAATTTTCAAATAGCCGCGAATACGGGTTCTTCTAAACAGAAACTGGACTTTCACATAATGGTTTATTAGATATCAACTCTGATGACGTAATCCTACTAACCTACCTTGTAAGTGCCAGCAGAACTGCCAGCAAGTGGTATGTTTAAGTTGGCATGAGTAGTGTTAGATTAGGCTTGATTTTCAGAGTATATTCGATATAAATATATCAGATATAAGGGGTTACGAGAACGAATCCCTCCCTGTCCGCGGGTATAGGTTCTCCACTCCCAGTAATTTACAAGGAGATATACTTTAACGATCTGCTATCACCACAAATTCTTTATTGTCTACATAGCTATTCTCCTTTTGATGTGCTCAATAAGTAATACGCATCACATTAACTTTTATCCGGATCAGATTTCGCGCCTTGATTTTTTAATCGCCTAGTTTGAGTGATACTACGGCACACTTTATTCAACCACGCTTCATCCTCTTTCAGTTTGAGGATAACACATGTCGGATAATACTTCGGTCCATTGGGAGCTGGTTTGCCCAAAGGTTTGAGTAGATTCGCTTTTACCAGCAGTGGAATCTCGTGATATTCAAAGCCCAATTCCCAGTCGGTTTGCTCTGCACTTAAACGGGCCGGCAATCGGCGCAGGTTTAAGAAGTGTTGTTTCTCTGTTTTCATCAATGGTTCTTTCTGTTGAGTATTACATTGAATAAACGCAGCAGGCATCGGTTTTGACCGGAAAAAAATGAAATTTAGTCCGCTATTGTGAATGATAGTATCATGTGATACTATCATTGTATGAAGCCTCCATTCTCTATCACACCTGAGATTCTGGATACTATCAGCCGTATTGAGCGACTGATTGGACGGATTGAAAGTTTAGACCAGCCTAAAACCCAACCTCATTTACGAAAATCAAATCGCGTGCGAACCGTGCAGGGTAGTTTGGCTATTGAGGGCAATACATTGAATCTGGATCAGGTAACCGCCTTGATCGAAGGCAAGACCGTTGTTGGTAAAAAAGAAGAGATTCGAGAGGTCCTGAATGCCATTGAAATTTATGATCAAATATCGACCTATGATCCGCTTTCGATGAAGCAGCTCAAGACAGCTCATCAGGTAATGATGGACGGCCTGATAAAAAGAGCAGGGCAATGGAGATCCTCCCATGTGGGTATTATGAAAGGTTCCGAGGTTTCCCATGTGGCACCCCAAGCAAAACGGGTTGAGGCATTGATGATGGATCTGTTCCAATTTTTAAAAGAGAGTAAAGACCATCTACTGATTAAAGGATGTATTTTTCACCACGAGCTGGAATTTATTCATCCTTTTGAAGATGGAAATGGAAGGATGGGCCGCTTCTGGCATAGCTTGCTGCTCTACCAATACCACCCTACTTTCGAATTTATTCCGGTAGAATCCTTAATCAAAGAACATCAGCAGGACTATTACGACGCTTTAGAAAAATCAGATCAGCTTGGTGAATCCACGCCTTTTGTGACCTTTTCCCTTTCAGTCATTCTGAAGGCACTAGAAGACTTTATAGATGTATTAAGGCCTGTTCCGTTGACGGCTGAAGAAAGACTGCAAAAAGCAGCTGAGCATTTCGTAAGAACTTATTTCTCGAGAAAAGACTATCTGGATTATTTTAAAACCATTTCTTCAGCAACCGCGAGCCGGGACCTTAAACAAGGTGTTTCAAACAATCTGCTTTGTAGAAAAGGTGACAAGGCGCAGACGAAATATCAGTTCAAGTGGCCGGTTCTCGCAACCTCTAACCTTAATGAGCATTTTTTTATTTCACAGATACATAAATGCGGTGTTCTTTGGACAGTTTTTTGTTTTGATCCAGCAGTTTGAAGGAAACATATGCCATTTCGGGATTAGCGGTGGACAATGGCTTGAGCTGCGAAAGGAGGCACAAAAAAGGAGGCAGGCTTGCCAGAGTGCTAAACTCCCCAGGGGGAGTTTAAAATCTAAGCGGGTTCCCGATGTTCAGGTTTCGTGTCAGATTTTCTGACCAAGGAACAGAGTAGGATTTCCCACCATTCACGACGTGAATCACATTTCCCTGCTCGCGATTCATCGGAGTTGGGATTCCATTCGATTTTCATCAAACTTACCTGCTTTTTCGCTCTTATACACTCCTTCTGCTGTTCAAAAACCGTTTCTCACTGTTGATTATCAGTAATTTACATCAATGAATCAGTATCTCAATCCCTTATTCTTTCTGCTGGCTCGTTCTACCGATGATGAGTTGATCCAGCAGATTATTGATCTCAAAACCGAGAATCGCATGTTGCGTAAACGGATTCCAAAAAAGATTTACCTAAAGCCCCCACGAGCGCAGGCGATTGATTGAGCTGGGCTTGCCTATCCGTCATACTCTCCGGTCTTTGATAACGGTGGTTACTTATCGAACATTCTGCCGTTGGACTCAGGAAAAGCCCGTCTAGACTAACCTCAGACTATTGCCTTAATCGAAATATATTCATATTTCACGACAACAAAGCAGATAACAGCTTATGTTCAGCATAACCATGACCAGCTGAAATTGAATTTTCCCCATCCTGCAGCTAGCCAGTATTCCCTGAACTCCGGTTTGATCTTTTAGAATAATATGGCTATCTTGATGCCATGGCTGAAGCAAACACCACTCTGGTCACTGTTCTAAGAAGCACCGCGGACCGTATCGAAAACGGGGCAAATTACCGCTGGACCCATCAGGGACGTTGTAATTGCGGGCAACTGGTCCAGACCGTTACCGGACTGGGCGCCGCAGAAATTCACCGCCGGGCACTGCAGAAACTGGGAGAATGGACCGAACATGCCAATGATTACTGCCCTTTCAGCAGCCATCCGATGGATCAGGTTATTCATGTGTTGCGCGAAATCGGGTTTGATACCCGGGATCTGGCTCACATCGAATACCTGAGCGATCCTCGTGTGCTCGCAGAAATACGCAACCGGTCAAATCGCCAGGCTTTAAATCACAAGAGCAAAGACGACGTAGTGTTGTACTTCCGAACCTGGGCTCAGCTGCTCGAAAACGAGCTGCCCCGAGAAGATTCTGAACCATTCTACATTGATGTCTCATCCCGGAATACTAAGATTCCGATTCCGGCCGCCTGATCAGACCGTTATTCCTCATCTTTCCACTTTTTTGATCAGCGGTATCATTCCGCGATTGATCATTCGCCTGGACGCTCACATGCTGCTCACGTGAGCAAAGCAGATTTTGGCAATGAACTTCAGATATTCTCGGGATCCGCCAACCCCGAGCTGGCACAGAAAATAGCAGGTTATTTAGATGTCAAAGTCGGGCAGGCTACCGTCACTTCCTTCCCTGACGGAGAAAGTTTTGTCCGCTACGAGGAAAACATCCGTGGCAATGATGTCTTTATTGTCCAGCCTGCCTGTCCGCCCACCAACCATCATCTGATGGAATTGTTCATTATGCTGGATGCTGCCAAACGAGCCAGTGCTCAGCGGATCACCGCTGTTGTTCCCTTCTATGGTTACGCGCGTCAGGATCGCAAGGATCAGCCCAGAGTGCCCATTACAGCTAAACTGGTCGCCAACCTGCTGGTCTCCGCTGGTGCGGACCGCGTGCTGACGATGGATCTGCACGCCCAGCAGATTCAGGGCTTCTTTGATATTCCGGTCGATCACCTGTATGCAGCTCCTGTTTTTTACGACTATCTGAAAACCAAGAATCTGCACCGACCTGTAGTGGTCTCCCCGGACGTCGGCGGCATGAAAATGGCCGCCGCCTATTCCAATGTCCTGGGTGCCGGCCTGGCCATCGTGGCGAAACGTCGCGTCAGTGCGACTGAGACCAAAGCCCTGCATGTGGTTGGGGACGTGCAGGACTGTGATGTGCTGCTGGTTGATGACATGACCGAAACGGCAGGAACCATCACCGGTGCTGCCCAGATCCTGAAGGACTCCGGCGCACGTGACATCTACGCCGGTGTCTCCCATGCCATCTTGAATGACATTGGTATCCAACGTTTGAAGGATTCCTGTATCAAGGAGTTGATCACCACTAACTCCACCCCGAAACCGGTGCAGGAAGGGTTGCCACTGACGGTGCTGGGTGTTGAGAAGTTACTGGGTGAAGGCATCCGTCGTATCCACTGTGGCGACTCCGTTTCTTCTCTATTTGAAGTGGGTGAGGGTAAACAAATGGGGTTCTGATTCAGAGGAACGCACACTTCTATGAAACAGATCATCACCCACCCGGGTAGTGCTCATAAAGATGATTTTCTGGCCTGTTGCCTGCTGATTGCACGCTTTCCAGTGACGATCCAGCGCAGGGAACCCGGCGCACAGGATCTGGCAGATCCCGCCACTGCTGTTGTCGACATCGGACTACGGCACCAGCCGGAACTGGCCAACTTCGACCACCACCAGTTCCCCCGTGATCATGTGCCTACCTGCTCGCTCTCACTGGTGCTGCAATATTTCGACCTCTACGGGGATGCGCGGCGCTTTTGCGAATGGCTGGAACCCGCCGAGTGGTTCGACTGCCGCGGCGCTGTCGACACAGCACACTATCTGGGTGTCGAGCGCGACATCATCAACAAACTCAACTCACCCATTGATGTTTCTCTGCAGAGCGCCTTTGCCGGAGAAAATCATATCACATCGGACACTCCACTCTGGCAGATGATGCATCTCATTGGCAGCAATATGCTGGATTATATCACTTCCATGCAGCAGCATCTGGAATTCCTTCGGAATCATGTGCAGCTATGGCCGATCCAGCATGAAGAAAGGGAGTACCAAATACTGTTTATCGAACAGGTTGATGATCTGCCTGAAAATGTTCGCAGCTCCGTCGGATTCTATGTTGACGAAATGGGCTGGCAGGAACTGGTGATCGGCATTGTCTATCCGGATAGTCGTGGCAACGGCTATGGTATCTCCCGCTTTGAGGATCACCAGGCGCTGGATTTGACACAGGTTGGAAGTGAACCGGATGTGCATTTTGCTCATGCTCGAGGATTTTTGGCCAAGACTTCCAGCCGCGATCCGCAGCGGCTGCAGGAACTCATCAAAGCCGCGCTGGTGGCCACCTAGGAATTCACAGGAATAAGCAACATTTCAGGGTCTCTTCTTTTTATGGCACGCTTTCAAAGGGTATTCTTTATTTTTCTGGCAGGAACCTTGTGGACCACTACCGGATCGGGTCAAACCTGGCTGCAGGAGTACAATAAGTTGCTGCAGACTTACCGCTCTGATTCCGGCATCGCTTATGCGGCATGGAAAAAGAATACCGCCGACCTTAAGAAACTGGATAGTATTGTCACAGCGTTAGCCATTCAAACTCCACCGGACAGCAATGATGCTGCCGAGATCGCTTACTATACCAATACTTATAACATTCTGGTGCTGCACGGAGTGCTGGCAGAAACGCCATTAAAAAGCGTCAAGGATATTGCGTTTAATTTTGGATTCTTCAGCCAGAAACGATTCACTCTAGGCGGAGAAAAGGTGAGTCTGAACGAGATCGAGAAAATCCGTCTGCTCAAACAATTCGGTGATGCGAGGATACACTTCATTGTCAACTGTGCCAGCACCAGTTGTCCTCCCCTGCCTGCTACCGGGATCACCAGTGACAATCTGGAAGCAATCATGAATCAAGCCACCACCGCATTTCTCAATGACCACCCGGCGGGCATCCGTGAACTTCAAAAAGGACATTTCGCAGTCTCAAAGCTATTTGACTGGTACCAAAGTGACTTTGAAAAGTCTGCCGGTAATGTCATTCAATTCATCAACCGCTATCGCAGAGTCTCTTTACCTGAAAAAGCAAAAATCAGTTACCTGGAATATAGTTGGAATCTGAATCAGTCCGATTAGTCTATATTTCCATTAAAAAAAGACCCCGTTTGAAAGCAATCACCATCAGATCATCGCTAATGTGTTGAACGAATGCTACCTGGGAGTCTGGACAGACATTTTGTTGCGGTAGCTTGCATCATAATGGTTTACTGACATTGACCCAATTTGGGTTTGCAATCAGTGTAAAGATACCGATGATCATTTTCTGACAATAATATCTCAAATACCATCCTATGACCTTTAAACAACGAAGAGCTCTTTCACGACGAGACTTCTTAAAGGCATCCAGTGCTTTTGCAGGTATCACTTTTCTGCCTGCTCACATTGCTCTCAGCAATAATGCTTCATCATCTGTTTCTCCGAACGCTAAAGTCAGGCTGGCCTGCATCGGAATCGGTAATCAGGGTAACCGTGACCGTGTTTCTATGCTGCGCTCGGGGCATTGTGATGTCGTCGCACTATGCGATGTGGATATGGAGGGCAAGCACACCCATATCGCACGCTACCAGCATGGTCTGACGACACGACCACCAGCGCTAAAAGAGGGGGAGAAAGCACCCCAAGTCTATCCCAACAAATCCCGCGGTTTCACTGATTTTCGGGTCATGTTTGATGAAATGGGGGATGAAATCGATGCCGTCCTCATCGCCACCCCGGATCATTCTCACTTTGCTGCCGCCATACTGGCTATGTCTCTGGGTAAGCATGTTTTTGTTGAAAAGCCGCTTGCGCATACATTTGGGCAGACCGAGCGCCTGATGCAGATGGCAGAAAAGAAGCCGCAGCTAGTCACGCAGATGGGTAATCAGGGCCATTCCGGAGCCAACTACTTCCAGTTCAAAGCCTGGAGCGAAGCGGGTATTATTAAAGATATCACCCGGATCACCGCCCACATGAATAATAAACGGCGTTGGCACGATTGGGGCCCCACGGCAACAGACTATCCGACTCAGCCCATGCCACATGACATCCACTGGGATCAGTGGATCGACCTTGTTGCCGCGGAACGCGGTTACAGTGACAAGCTTCATCCGCAGGAGTGGCGCAGCTGGTATGAATTCGGTAGCGGTTGTTTCGGCGACTGGGGACCGCATATTCTGGATACCGCACACCGTTTCCTCCAACTCGGTTTTCCGGAACGGATCGAAGCAGTCTTCCGCGATGGCATCAATGCCAGCGATCTGGTTTATCCCGAAGCGACTACCATACGTTTTGACTTCCCGGAGCGCGGACCTGATTTACCTGCCTGCGAAATTACCTGGTATGACGGTCAGGACAACCGAGCCTCACTCGAAGCCGAATACAGCGACGAGGGTCAGCCGATACCACTGAAAAAACCGGGTAAAGTACTCTACAGCAAGGAACTTGTCTTCCAGGGTGCTTCACATGCCAGTCCGCTGCAGATTGTTCCACGGTCGAAATTTATGGACATGCGTCCATCACTACCAACCTTTCCCGATAAAAACAGCAGCCACTATGCTAATTTTCTACTGGCTTGTAAGGGTGAAGAAGAGCCGCGCTCCCCGTTCAGTGTGAGTGGTGCCTTGACCCAGGTTTTCAATCTGGGCGTCATTACACAGCGTCTTGGCGGAGAACTGCTTTTTGATGCTTCAAAAAAGCAGTTTACCAACAGTGCAGCCGCCAATGCCCTGCTCGACCCTGCTCCACGCACAGGTTGGGAAGAGTTTTACCAAATGCACGTCTGAATCCAAACCCCTGAAACAATCATTATGCAAACCTACATTGCACTATGGCTTTCGGTATGCTGCCTTACTACCGGGCTCACGGCTGGAACCGTATCCGAAAGCCAACAGAAATTCATCGCAAAATATCAAAGTCAGAAATATAAAGTGGCTCCTGAGGATGCACTGATCAATACAGATGCAGAACCGGATTTGAGCGGTAATTTTGTCGACCTCTACAACGGCAATAATTTTGACGGTTGGACCATCTACGGTGGAGAAATGATTTACGAGGCACATCCCGACAAGATTGTGGGCAAAGTCGTCCCGGGCGAAAAAAGCGCTTATCTCACTACCGATCGCGGTGACTACACTAACTTTCTGCTGACTGCAGAGTTCTACTGGAAAGTCAGCTCAAACAGCGGTATCATGATCCGTGCGAAACTCCGCGACAGCCAGGACGGCAAGGTTGTGTACGGAACGCAAGTTGAAATGGAAGGATTTCCGGATAATCAGCGCGGCTGGTCCGGCGGCATCTTCGGACAATCTGCTGGTGGCTGGTATTATCCGTTATGGCTGGATGCACATGCTGAAGCACGCCAGGCACTCAAGCAGGAGGACTGGAACCGCGTCACGATTCTCTGTCAAGGTCCGATGGTTAAGACCTGGGTCAACGGAATTCCTGCAGCACACTACCGGACTGAGGAGTTTCAGCAGGGACATCTCTCCCTGCAGGTCCACTCAGGCAAGAGTGGAGAAGTTCACTTCCGCAACGTGAAAATCCGGGAGTTCACTGACTCGTTCGTCGACCTCTTCCAGTCCGGTGATTTTTCAGCTTGGAAACGGTTTGATGGAGCACCGGTTCAAGCAGGTTGGCAGATCCACGACGGCGTCATCTTCCGCGGTGGTCTCAAGCCGGGTTCCATCGTAACTAAAACTGAATACTCAGATTTTGAATTAAAGTTTGAATGGAGGATATCTGCTGCAGGCAACTCCGGTATCAAGTACCGCGTGATTCCTGAGAAACGGCTCGGTCTCGAATATCAGATCCTTGATGATGAACGCCACCCGGACAGCAAAAAGCTGAACCACCGTACCGCTTCGATCTATGATCTCTTCGCGCCGAGTGAGTCCAAGCCTTATAAACCGGCTGGCGAATGGAACAGCGGTCGTATTGTTGCCGCAGGTAAGCGCGTCGAACACTGGCTCAATGGTGAAAAAGTGGTGGAGGCAGAGATTGGTGGTGCGCTTTGGAAGCAGCGCTTTGCAACCAGTAAATACAGCCGCCACGACGGTTTCGGCACCTGGTCCGGACCCATTCTGCTGCAAGACCACCTGGACGAGGTATGGTATCGAAACGTCCAGATCAGAACGCTTTAGACCGGGCACAAGCCAATGTTGGTTAACTCTGAGAAAATTGCCGAAATTCAACAGAAGAATTTCCTGGGCCGCCTCAGCGCTTACTCGCAGCTGACCGGCCCGGGATGGTTGCAATCCGCCGTGACTCTGGGCGGCGGATCTCTCGCTGGCGCGCTGTATCTCGGGGTTATCGCAGGCTATTCACTGATGTGGCTGCAGCCACTCGCCATGCTCTGCGGAGTTGTTATGCTCATCGCCCTTGCTCATGTCACACTCGAAAAAGGCGAGTATCCTTTTGAAAGTGTAAAGCATTCTATTTCCCCGTTGCTGGCCTGGGGCTGGCTTGTCGCCACCGTTATCGCTGACGTTGTATTCTGCACCGCACAATCCTCACTCGGAGTGGCAACCATTCAGCAGAATCTGGGACTTGCCGAGGTAAACCCCTACCTGATTACTACCGCTCTTTCTGTCATTGCATTCACTGCTGCCACTATGTATGCACTGGGAAGCCGTGCAGTGAATAAACTTGAGCTGATCTTAAAGATTCTCGTTGCCATGGTTATGCTCTGCTTTGCCGCGTCGGCTGCTTTTCTTCTTTTCACAGGCAACATTGATCTCGGGGCACTGCTCAAGGGGTGCATACCGAATCCTGCAAACCTCTTCCGACCCTCCGAATCGATAGAACCGCTGATTGCCGCTACCGGGACATCAGCAGATTACTGGAGTACATACATCAGTGATGTGCAGCGCAGCCGCATTATTGCCGCCTTCGGGACCGCCGTTGGGATAAACATGACTTTTCTGCTACCTTATACGCTATTAAAGCGAGGCTGGACGAAGCAACACCGCGAGCTCTCACGTTTCGACCTGATTATCGCACTTTTTCTGCCTTTCAGCATCGCGACCGCCATGTTGGTGATTTCAGCAGCCTCCGCCTTTCACGCACAAGATGCCGATGTGCTCGACGCAAACGGGAGACCTGCACCCATACTTGCAAAAGGCTATTACAATATTCTGGAAAAACGTCTGGCCCACAGCGGCTCGCTGCCGAGTGATTCTGCCAGGATTTCCGAACTGGCAGATGCACTGCCTGAGAGCGAACGCCGCCTGGCAGCTGCACTTGTCAACCGCGATGCCAAGCAGTTGGCCCGCACGCTCTCTCCCATTATGGGAGAATGCATGGCAAACCTGATTTTCGGTATTGGCATACTCGCGATGGCCCTTTCTACCATGATGGTGCACATGCTGATGAATGGTTTTGCCATATCCCAGGCGGTAGGACGACCTGGTGCAAAGAGTCCCTTTATCATCGGTGCGGCCATCCCCGCATTACTCGCCGCCTTTGCGCCAATGGCATGGAGTGGTGATGCAAAAACCGCGCTGCTGATTCCCGCTGCAGTGATCGCCACGGTCTTTCTTCCTATTGCGTATCTCGCTATTTTGCTGCTGATGAATTGCAGACAGCACTACGGCGAAACCACTACTCCCCTTTCCACCAACTTGCTGCTGACTGCTGCCGCAGGCATTGCCACTTTTGCATCGATCTGGATGCTGTCAGGACGCGGTATCCCCGGTTACATCGGCATCTCTGCACTGATATTGCTGGCCGTGATCGGCATCAGGGGCTTTCTCAAAAATCAGAAGGTCGCAGCTGCCAGGGACACCCGTTTATGAAATTCGGAATCATCGGAACGGGTATGATTGGTGGCTTCCATGCCCAAGCCGTCTCCGCCATGAAGGGTTCGGAGTTGGTCGGCGTTGTCAGTAAGGACCTGGCCCGCTCCACAGTTTTTGCAAAAGCGCACGGAACCACCGCTTATCCGTCGCTCGAGGCGCTGGCATCATCGACCGGGCTTGATATTGTTACCATTGCCACGCCCTCCGGTGTCCACCTGGAACCCGCACTCGAAGCCACCCGACTCGGCAAGCATGTCATCATTGAAAAGCCGCTTGAAATCACCACCAGCCGTATCGATCAGATCATATCCTCTGCAAGCGAAAACCATGTCACTGTATCGGCCATACTGAATCGCCGATTTCACCCCGGCATGGATGCCTTTAAGCAGGCGGCAGACAGTGGTCGTTTCGGCACGTTGACCTCGGCGTCGGCTTATGTGAAGTGGTATCGCGATCAGGCCTACTACGACTCAGCCGACTGGCGTGGCACCTGGGCTCTGGATGGTGGCGGGGCATTGATGAACCAGTCCATCCACACCATTGATGCGCTGATTTATCTGGCAGGTCCTGTCAAATCGGTTCGGGCACATACCGCCTGCCTGGCACATCAGAATATTGAAGTTGAGGATATCGCTGTGGCCATGCTTGAATTTGAAAACGGAGCGCGTGGCGTGATCGAAGGCAGCACCTGTGCCTGGTCGCAGGATGGCCACCCGGCCCGTGTTCAGCTTTGCGGGACAGAAGGCTCTGTCTTTCTGGCAGACGAGACCTTTGAGGTCTGGGACTTCAGGAACAAAACGGATGCGGATGCCTTGATACACTCGCAGTTTATGCGTGGAACAGAAGCCGGCCTGGGTGCAAACGACCCGACCGCGATCAACTTCTACCAGCATCAGCGCAACTTTGAAGAAATCGTTCAAGCCATCCGGGAAGGTCGCCCGGCGAGCACGAATGCTGCTGAAGCGCGCAAGAGTGTTCATCTGATCCAGGCAATCTATGAATCCGCCAGGAACAACGGTGCAGAAGTTGAACTTTCCTGATACAATGATCATCACGGGATTTACAGACGAAGCCGGTCAGCCGCTTGCCACCCAGATCAAGGCACTCAAAGAGCTGGGCTGGTCACATATGTCCGCTCGCAGCATCGACAGCACCAATCTGCATGAACTCTCACCAGAGGACTTTGATACGGTGGCAAACCAGCTCGATGAAGCAGGCATCCAGGTCATTGAATTTGGTTCATTGATCGGGAACTGGGCCAAACCTATCCAGAGCGACTTTGATATCACACTGGCTGAAATCGACCGGGCCATCCCCCGGATGGAGCGGCTCGGGACCAGGATGATTCGAATCATGTCCTATGCGCAGAACCCCTGGGGTGAAGATCAGCTGGAACAGGAGCGCTTTCGCCGATTGCGGGAAATCGTCAAACGCTTTGAGGATGCCGGTCTCCAGGCACTGCATGAAAACTGTATGAACTGGGGCGGCTTTTCTCCACAACACAGCCTGCGACTGATCGAAGAAGTTCCTGGCCTTCAATTGATCTTTGATACAGGAAATCCCGTTTTCCAGCGTGACCGTTCCAAACCAGATCCCTATCCCTGGCAGGATCCGCTGGAATTTTACGAAATCACCAAAAACCACATCGCACATGTCCATGTCAAGGACTGCACCAACCCACCGGAAGGTAGCGACGAGCCGGAAGCCTATACCCTTCCGGGCAAGGGTCAGGCAAGACTACCTGAAATTTTAGCAGCACTCATCAGTGACGGGTATCCCGGGGCGATCTCCATCGAGCCCCATGTTGCCACCGTATTCCATGCGGACAGTGAGACCGTGGACTGGGATCAGTGCTACTCCAGCTTTGTGAATTACGGCCAGGCCTTTGAAGACTTACTCCAAAACGCTGCGGCTGACGAGTAATCGGCACCCGCAGAACGGCCGCTAAGGAAATAAGGGCCGTTATTTCTTCAGAAAATGACCATCAAAAGATATTGCACCAGTTCTAGTATAGTGTCAGGGGCATGGAATGATGATTGGTGTGGTTTGGACTTAGACCGGAGCTTGGCAGCATATCGATTACAGCTTGCAGAATATACGCTCTTCGATACATTTCTGCTGTTGGGGACAGGTGGCAGAGTGGTCGATCGCGCCCGCTTGGAAAGCGTGTGAACCGCAAGGTTCCGAGGGTTCGAATCCCTCCCTGTCCGTTCCGGTTCCCCATGCGGGAGCCGGAACGGACAGGGATGTATAAGAAGCCTCGTTTAGCCAAAGGCTAAATGCAGCCCGAGGGTTTGGTCGCCATCGCGAAGCGATAATCCAAAATAAGCAGAGCTTCTCCCCACGACAGATGAAACCACAGGTTTCAGATCATCCCTCCCTGTCCGGTGCCACAGGTACCCTTACTCCGACGAAGTCGGTGATTCGAACCCGGCCAAAAGGGTTTGTTGGTCTATCCCGACACCCGGTGTAGTCGGGAAAACTACAAAATGTGGGCGTAGATCATTCCACTGCCATCCTGCATGAGCGAGAGTCATCCCACCCAGTCTAGCCCCGGCTTTTGAGCCATCCCGTTGCCAAAGAGAGGATCACTTGTCGCGATCAGGCATAGAACGATCTGATAAATTTTGGTTGATTATAGGCAGCAATAAAGGCAAAGTGTACTTATGCAAAAGTTAATACTTTTACTAGCCATCAGTTGCATTGCATCTTACCAGAGTGTTACAGCAGCAACGACAGATCCCATAGGGTATGTGAATTGGGATATAGCAGCTGGAACCGGTTTAACTAGAACAGTTACCGTTTTATCAGTTCCGCTTTTGGACACTACAGCAATAGATGGGGCTGCCACTGGCAAAATCACTGGAGTAACCAGTAATTCGATTACAGCGTCTGGTGCTGGATGGACAGCTGGTCAGTTATCCGAAGATGCAACGCCATATTTAATCCGCATTACCACTGGATTAGCCGAGGGAAGAACTTTTTTGATATCCAGTTCTGTAGCTAATACCTCAACAACTGTTACCTTAGATTCCAATGATTCAGCACAGGTGGATTTGACAACATTAGGAATAGTTACAGCACCCGGTAGTGAGGATAACTACAAAATTATACCTTGCGATACTCTGTCATCGATATTTGGAACTCCTACCGATACAGGTGTATTAGGAGGACCATCATCAGATTCAGCTGATATCATATTTTTAAATGATAATGGATCGTGGAAGAAATATTTTTACAACACTGCACTGTCTCGATGGACACGTATATTCCCAGGTTATCCTGATTCTTCAAATGTTGAAATCAGGCCTGATTCTGCAATTATGTATAGCAGGCTTGGTGACACAGCTCTTGCTTTGACTGTTGTTGGCAGCGTTCCCATGGAAAATCGCCAGAGTCTCATCAAAAACTCTGGAGTTACGTTTTTAGCTAACAGTTGGCCTGTAGATACTACACTGGCTACCACTAATTTACAAAACACAACAGGTTGGGTTTCAAATGCAAACTCTGCAAACGCAGATCAAGTTCTAATTTTAGTAAATAACTCATGGCGTAAATACTGGCATGACGGATCCAATTGGCGCAGGATCTTTCCAGGATTTCCAATTAGTGATTCTCAATCTGTTTCTGCTACTTCGGGATTACTTATCGGCAAATTAGGTTCGGCATCCGGAAATGAGTTATTAACCCAAACAAAACCATATTAACCTACTCAATATTTAATAAAATCATGAAAAAAATGCTTTTGGTTGCGTGTCTTACCACGGCTAGTTTAAATCTTTATGGTATTACGATTTCTGGATTTGGAACTGGTCAGTTTACCGTTGACGATGGTTTGACGTCTTTTACGGATCTACAAAGTTCTACTGGATTGAACATTAGTGGTAGTGATTTAGGCAATACGCTCTTTGGAACCTTTACTCCTATCGATATTACTGGTCTTAGCGTGCTAGAGCTTACAGCAAGTGTAGTAACAAATCCTGCCAGCAACTTTAATTTTCAACTGTTTGATAGTTCATTTAACACACAGACCTATTCCGGGAATTGGAATTCTTTCGGAACTGGTGTCAATACTACAATATCTTTAAATTTTTTGTCTACTGGTGCTGGTTTTGATCCGACAGACGTTCAATCACTTTTAATTACAGCTGATGGAACTGGAGATACATTGAATGTTATTTTGGACGAGGTTGAGATATCTGCAATACCTGAACCATCTACCATGACTTTATTATTTCTTGGTGCATATGCACTGATCTTCGGCAGAAGAAAACGTTAACTGACGCGAGAACTACGCAAGAAACTTCTTAAAACAGCGGTTCTTCAAGAACCGCTGTTTTATTTACAAGAACACCTTGCTGTAAAATTTTGCAATCTCCTGATTATAGACTGCCTTTTGAAAGAAGGGATCAGCGAGTATCTGTTTAAAGACCTGGTGCTCCATGCGTATCTCCGCATATTTCATCATGGTAAGAGCCTGGTCCGTGTCACCTATATCAAGCAGCATCGCTGCAGTGATCATCAGCCAGTCACCAGGAGCCGGATCCACAAAAATGGCTTTCTCTGCCTCCCAAAACAAGCTGAAATAAGATCCGTCCTGCACCTTCGCAACTCCTGCAAACGTTTTGAACAGCTGATTGTCCGGTTCAAGCAGCACTGCTTTTTGCAATTTTGGAATGGACTGCTGATACTGGCCCACGGATCGTAAATACTGTCCCCAGTGAAAATATGCGGGTGCATTGCCTTCGTTCTTTAAAGTGGCTTCCCTGAAAGCGTCCAGTGCTTCCGGACGTCTCCCCAACCTGGAATACGCCAAAGCAGTGAGCAGTTTTCTATCCGATGTGATCTGATTGGGATCCATGGAGTTGATCTTCTCGACCGCCATTTTATATTGCCCGGAAAGAAAGTAAGATTCAGCGGTCTTTGCCGGTGTTTCAGATTCAATGGGTTCCACTTGTTTCTGAGAGATTTTGAATGGCTGGGTTTTCATCTCCTCTTTTGGCTCCAGACCCTCGATGGCCTGTCCCGCAAGTTTCTTCTCATAATCGAGCCACATATTTATTCCGTAAACAGTTACAGCGACAAGAGTGAAGATACAGAGAGATGCCAAACAACTGCCCCAGGGCGATGTGATGAAACGGCGAAATTTATGCTGTCGTCTTATCTGATCGTGCGCGCGGTTTCTTTTGCGTAAATTCGCATCCGGATCATGAGTGTGACCCGTCTTTTGAAAAACATTTCCAGTTTCAGGCGGCCCTTCCGGATCTAAGTTTCCCATGACATCAAACTACAAGCTTTGTCACCACGTGGCAAAGACACATTTTTAAAGCCTGTCAGCAACAGAATTTTCGTTTGGTATTTGACCGGTTGAGCCTAATTTATTCATATGCAGTTACGGCATCCGCTTCTACCAACCTCAGTGGTTTTGATGGTGCTGGCCTTTGCTGCAGCGTGGTGGTTCTCACGTTATTCCAGCAGCCCACCCGCGGATCCTGTCCGGCAAGGGCGACAGCCCTACCCGCAACTGTTACCTGATCACACGGCAGCGGATGCGCTGCCGGTCCAGAACACACCTCGTCCGACCCGTAATGCGCCGCCGCAACAGGGTCTGGCGCGTCCGAGTGAAATCATACTGCGAGCAGAAGATCGCAAAGCATATGAAAAGATCCTGGCCGAGGCAGCCCAAAACGGTGCCATCGTGGTGCGTTCACTGGATCAACTCAATGCGGTTCAGCTAAAGATAACGGATGCCAGTCGCTTTGCGGATTGGGCAGCCCGGAACGGCTTTGAGGCAGCACCCAACTTCTTTGTCTATACCCCGGGTATTTCTCAAAATGAGCTGGGCAGCCTGGATTCCTTTACCGCTACCGGGGCAAACCTGGCAGAGTGGATTGGAGTGGAAAACCGCTCCGGCACCGGGGTGCGGGTAGCCGTGCTGGATTCAGGAATTTCCACGCATCCGACATTTGCGGCAAGTGAAATTATCCGGGGAGACGATGCGGCGGATGTTTATGAAAATGGACATGGCACAGCAGTCGCTTCGCTGATTGCAGGAAGTCATCCTCAAGCTGAGGGTATAGCCCCGGGGGTCACACTGCTGGATTTTCCCGTGTTGGATCAGCAGGGCATCGGAGATACTTTTCTCCTGGCGCAAAAAATCGTTGAAGCGGTAGATTCCGGTGCGCGGATAATGAATCTGAGTCTGGGAGCAACGGGCGATAGTGCGCTGGTGCGCGAGGCAATTGCCTATGCGCAGGCACAGGATGTCATCGTTGTCGCGGCTGCCGGCAATGAGGGCCTGAGTCAGCTCTCGTTACCTGCCTACCTGCCCGGGGTAGTCGCAGTGGGTGCGGTGGATGCCCATGACCAGCTTATGCCTTTCTCAAATCGCGGTGACGGGCTGGATGTGGTGGCTCCCGGCTATCAGGTTCAGACCGCCTGGCCGGATGAAAAACTGATTCAGATGACCGGAACTTCCGGTGCAGTTCCCATCGTAACAGGTGCCCTGGCAACCCTGCTGGCGCGTGAACCGGATCTTTCCGGAGCGCAGGCTGTGGAGATTTTACACAAATACAGCAACGAGGCCGGCACCCCCGGCGTAGATACCGCTTACGGCTATGGCGTGCTGGATCTGAATCGAATGCTGCAGCGGAATGTGCGTGGTATTTATGATGCGGCGGTGGTCTCCCAATATCCGGCCCCGTCTCAAACAGGACAGTGGCATGTGATCGTCCAGAACCAGGGAACGGAAACACTTTACGGCATACAGGTACAATCCACCTCGTTCGGTGTGCCTTCCAGTCAGTTCATTCAGCTGCTTCAGCCCGGCGAGGTTGCCGTGACTTCTCATCGGATGATTGATGTGTATCAGCCCACGCAGAAGCTCACGACGGAGATCAGTGGAAACTACCGTGATATGGATGCATGGAATGACACGTTGCACTCGGTCATTGAACAGGATACAGATGAATAAACACGATGTGCCGGCAACACTTAACTTAGCTTTTCAGCAACAGTGAATCAGGCGATGAGAGCAAAATTCTATGACTTGCCCTGAGTATCGTGAACTTTATAATTACGCAGTATGCTCAGGTTCATCTGTTGCTTCGTAATCATGCTGTCCGTTTTCTCCTGGTGGTGCGCTGCCGGAGCGGATTCATCTCCCCCGAAGAATGTGCTTTTCATCATGTCCGACGACCTGAACACCGCACTCAGTGGATATGGACACCCCGAATGCCAGACTCCTCATCTGGATATGCTGGCTGAAACGGGTGTTTCCTTTACGCGAGCTTACAGCCAGTGGCCTATCTGCGGACCTTCCAGAGCTTCTATCATGACCGGACAGTATCCGGAAAAAAATGGTGTGCGCAGGAACAAGCAGAAGTTCCGGGCGGATCTGGTGACCCTCCCGCGCCTCTTCCGCAACAGCGGTTACTGGGTCGGCAGGGTTGGAAAGATTTACCATCTGGGAGTTCCCGGAGAGGCCATGGGCGGCGTCTCCCCCTCAGACCATGCCCCTTCCTGGGACTATGTCTATGACATCCATGCGATGGAGACTTTGACTCCCGGCAAGGCGGAGGACCTGATGGAGCCTGATTCCACATCCTTATACCCGGAGCTCCGGGAGAAGTGGAAAAGCATGGAACCCGGCCAAGAAAAAGGCTTGTTCAGCATTCCCGGCAACAGCCAGGGCAGTGATGCCGTCGTTGTGGAAACTGCGGATGATCCGACCCTGCTGGCGGATGGTATGAGCACGAATCGGGCTATCGAGATCCTCCGTGAGCGAGCGGCAGACGAGAAACCGTTCTTTCTGGGTGTCGGTTTCCTGCGACCCCATGCCCCTTATGTGGCTCCGGAACGTGATTTCGCTTCATATGATTACCGTGAAATAAGCGTGCCGGAGGTTCCTGCAGATGATGCAGCGGATATTCCCCGACAATCCCTGGGGAAGGATTTGCAGCCCGATCCTGTTAAACGGCAGAAGATTCGAAGGGGATACTATGCATCGGTGACTTATATGGACCGTATGGTGGGACGGCTGCTGGCAGCGCTCGACGAGTTGGGGCTCCGAGAAAACACCATCATTGTGTTTGTTTCTGATCATGGCTACCTGCTGGGAGAACACAACCAGTGGAGAAAGAACCAGCTCTGGGAGGAAGCGATACGTGTTCCCCTGATCATCTCCGCTCCTGAACTGAAAATACGGGGTGAATCGTGTCCGCAAATCGTGGAGTTGATAGACCTTTATCCCACCGTGGCAGAACTGGCCGGTCTGACTCCGGATCCGGGCATCCAGGGGCTTAGCCTGGTGTCGCTGCTGAATGATCCGGCATCAGCGCATACCCGTTCCGATGCCTACATCCAGGTTCCCGCCGGTCATGGTCTCCGCGCTGGAAAATGGGCGTATATGTGGTATCCGGAAAATAAGAAACTGCCGGAGGGATTCATGCTGTATGACATGGAGCAGGATCCGGCGCAGTGGACCAACCTGGCGGAGAGCATAGAACACCGGGTGGTGCGGGAAGCGTTACACCAGCGATTGCAGGAACGGATCCAAGCGGCCGGAGAATGACCATCTGAAGAACAGCTTGCCTGAAGAGTATGGAATACTAGCATCGTAGCTTATGAAGTCTTTATTCATGCGATTCTCAGCCTTAGTGGTTTGTGGGATATCCTGTCATCTACTGCAAGCCGAGCCCGGGGCCAGACCGAACATCCTCTGGCTTACCTGTGAGGACAATAATGCGAGTTGGGTGGGGTGTTATGGCAACCCCTATGCCAATACCCCAAACATTGACCAGCTGGCGCGGGACGGCTTCCGATACCTGAACTGCTTTGCAAATGCGCCGGTTTGTGCTCCATCACGCAGCACCTGGATTACCGGTATGCTGGCGGTCTCCAACGGAACGTTCCCGATGAGAAGCCGTAATGAGATCCCCCATGATCAAATTAAATATTATCCCGATTTACTGAAAGCCGGCGGTTATTACGTCGGAAATGACAAGAAAACAGACTATAACATTGGCGGGCGTGAAGATAGCGACTGTTGGGACAACACGAAACGGGTCAACTGGGAAGCCCTGAAAGCGAACCAACCCTTTTTCCAGGTCATTAACAATACGAACTCCCACGAAAGCCGCGCTTTTGGGGATGTGTTCCAGAGCAAGCATGACCCGAAAAATACCCGCCTGCGGGCTTATCACCCGGATGTACCGGGCATGCGGGAGAACTATGCCCACTATCATGACGCCATGAAGAAGATGGATGCGGGAATTGGAGCCGCCCTGAAAAAACTGGAGAGCATGGGTCTGGCGGAAAATACCATTGTCATTCATAACTCCGACCACGGTGGAGTCCTACCGCGAAGTAAGCGTTACCTGTTTGATACCGGAATCCATTGCCCCCTGATCATCCGAATTCCGGAAAAATTCAAGCACCTTTATCCGGCTGATCAGCCCGGCATGACAGTGGATCGGCTGGTAAGCTTCGTGGATATGCCTAAAACCTGGCTGAGTATCACCGGATCCGAAGTTCCGGACTATATGCAGGGGAAGATCTTCCTGGGCAAGGATATGGAGACTGAGCTGGATTTCCACTTTGCCTTCCGTGGCCGCATGGATGAACGGATGGAAAGCGCACGTGCCCTGCGCGATAAGCAATTCCTCTACATCCGTAACTACATGCCTTACGTGCCCTGGATGCAGCGCCTTAACTACCTCTGGAAGATGAAAGCTACCCAGGTATGGCAGGAGCACGTTGATTCTGGAAACGCTGCTGAAGCACAGGCTAGGCTCTTTCAACCTAAAGGATGGACTGAAGAACTCTATGATGTGACCAAGGATCCGGATAACATCAATAATCTCATCGATGCCCCTGAATACGCTGCTGTCGCGGAGAAGATGCGGTCTGAGCTCAGGCGGATGCAGCTGAAGTATATCGATTCCGGCCTGCTGCCGGAATCCGAGATGATGAAGCGAGCCGCTGATAATGCGATCACCATTCATGAGATGGTGCGCAATCCTCAGCTGTACGATCTGCCGGCCCTGTTGGATGCAGCCGATCTGGCTCTGGAGCAGAATCCGTCCAACTTACCCGCATTAGAGCAGATGCTGGCGCATGCAGATTCAGGTATCCGCTACTGGGCCATAGTCGGCTGCTTCCTGCTGGATCATGCCAGTGTCGCCGAGCGTGGAATGCTGGACGATTCCCATGAAGTTCAGGCGATGGCCGCCTGGTTGGCCATCAAAGCCGGCAACCAAGACCAGGGGTATGCTTGTCTTGAAGCACTGATTAAGCAACAGTCATACGCCATACTTAAAGTGCTCAACATTGTCGACTGGTTGGCAGCAGACGGAGAAAAACTCATGCATACGGTTCGTGCCTTCCCGCCTGGTGATGTCGGTAGAGGTTATCCAAAGCAAATGCATGAATATCTGATCAGTAAAACGAAATAGCTGATTGCTGAAACTGGGCGGCAAACTCGCTGCATGGATTTAAAGTGCGTTTAAGTCTTCCGCTATCCTTGCAAATTTATGATGACTGATCTAATAATAAAATCTCATGGCAACCATTCACAAGACGAGTCAACCGGAAGTTTCGCTTATGCTCACAGCGGACCGCAGCCAGGATCCGTCTGCAATTCGTGCCCAAGAGTTGCGCAGGGAAGTGTCTGGAAGCGTGGAGTTTGGTCAAAAGAAGCTGCCATGGATTTCATGTTTGGCTTTTCTCTGTCTGTGTGCCCTCTTTCTGCCAAACTGCATCGCCGAGCCTGGCAAGGCATATGTCCTTTTTGATGGAAAGAGCCTGATCGGTTGGAAGTCAAATGAGGAAACTCCCGATGTTTTTTCCATCACTGCGGAAGGTGAATTGAAGGTAGATGGCGGGCGGGCGCATCTTTTTTGGATGGGAACGGATGCTATTCCGGCAGAGTTCAAAGACTTCGAGCTGCAGATGCAGGTCAAGACAAGCCCACAAGGCAACAGTGGTATTTTCTTTCATACGGTCTACCAGGAGAGCGGGTGGCCGGATAACGGCTACGAGGCCCAAATCAACTCCACTCACAAGGATATCAGAAAGACAGGCAGTGTTTACGCCATTCAGGATGTGGAGCACGATGCTCCGTCCACCGACGGTGAGTGGTTTGATTATTCCATCCGGGTGCAGGGCAAGACGATTACGATCCTGGTCAACGGAACCGTAGTGAACAAATACACTGAACCGGAAAACCCTGAACGCAAGCGTCCCGGAGTGCGACTCAGTCAGGGCACATTTGCGATTCAGGGCCACGACCCCGACAGCATTACCTATTACAAAAACATTCGTCTCAGTCTGCTGGATTGACCGTTATGGACGTTTATCGCAGAAAATTTCTTAAGCAGGCGGCAGCATTCACCGCCTTGGGTTCCGTTATCGACTGGGCATCTTCAGCGCGGGCTTCAGATCGTTGCGGAGAGCTCCTACCACAACGTCAATTGACCCCGGATGGCACCAAAGTAACCGCTTTATGTCTGGGTGGATGGCATGTGGGTGTGCAGGAAACAAAGAAAGACGCTGAAAAGCTGTTGGAGTTCTCGATGGAGTCAGGTATTCGCTTCTACGATACCGCCCGGGGCTACCAGAAGGGACGGTCTGAAAGCTACATGGGACAGTTGCTGATACCCAGGTACCGGGACAGTATTTTTCTGATGACCAAATCACCCGGGAAAAATGCCAAACAGGTTCGCCAGCATCTGGACGATTCTTTAAGGGCACTTCGGACGGACTATCTGGATCTCTGGCAAATTCACTCCATCAATTCACCGGATGATGTGGACAACCGTATTCGGGAGGGTGTCCTGGATGTTTTCCTCGAAGCAAAAGAACAGGGAAAAGCCAAATATATCGGTTTCACAGGTCACCGAAATCCCGAAACGCATCTTCATTTCCTGGAACATCTGGATAAACGCGGACTGCACATGGATACCTGCCAGCTGCCTCTGAATGTTTGCGATCCCAGTTTTGAATCGTTCGAAAAACATGTTTTGCCCGTTTTACTGGACAAGCAGTACGGAGTCATTGCCATGAAGACCATGGCGGGTGGCAGTATGCTGGGGAACCGGATTGATACCACCCCGAAGAGCATCCAGAGTCAGGATATCCCCCACCTGATCGAAGAAACAGAAATTACCCTGGCCAACCTTCATCAGTATGTCTACGCACTTCCGGTATCATCACTATGCAGTGGTTGTGAAAAACTAAGCCAGCTTGAGCACAATGTGAATGTTTTGAAGAACCTGCAGGTGCTCTCCGAAAGTGACCGCGCCAAGCTTGTCCGGATGGCCAAGCCGTTCGCAGGGGAAACGGTCGAAAATTACAAGCGGGTGCTTGGATAATAAATTCCACTCCAGGGCCAAGGTTGCTCTTTCCTTTGAGCTGTATCACTGGTAATGGTAACGTTCTATGTATGTCCTGACGCGAATCTCATTTTTTATCCTGTCTGGATTAGTCATCGTTAGCTGCACTTCTGACACGTCCACATCCTCAGAAATCCAACCCGCTGCAGATCAAGTGGTGGTTGATCGCATTGATCATCTCAAACCGCGTCATGTGGTTTTCATACTGACGGATGACCACCGCTATGATGCCATGGGCTTTCTGGGACACCCTTTTCTGAAAACACCTCATCTGGATTCCATGGCTGCTAATGGAGTCTACCTGAAAAACGCCATGGTAACGACATCGCTTTGCTCACCCAGTCGTGCCTCCATCCTGACCGGACTTTACACCCACAAGCACCGCGTTATTGACAATAATCGAGCGGTTCCCAAAGGAACGCGCTACTTCCCCGAGTGGCTGCAGCAAGCAGGCTATACTACGGGTTATTTCGGAAAGTGGCACATGGGCGGAGGCAGTGATGATCCCCGACCCGGTTTTGATAAATGGGTCAGCTTCAAGGGACAGGGGCACTATCTGCCGCCGCGCCCGGATTATACCATCAATGTAGATGGCCGACGCGTGAAGCAGAAAGGCTACATCACCGATGAAATGACGGATTATGCCATTGAATGGATGGAGACCCTGGACCCGGACAAGCAGCCATTCTTCATGTATCTTTCCCATAAGGCCGTGCATGCCAATTTTACCCCGGCAGAACGGCATGAGGGTGCCTACACCGATGCGCCCTGGGCTCCTCCTGCCAGCCAGCAAGAGGTGGAGCATGACCGCACCAAACCACGCTGGTTGCGTGACCAGCGCAACAGCTGGCACGGAGTGGATTTCCCCTATCATTCTGACCTGAATGTCGAACGTTATTATAAACGCTACTGTGAAGCCTTTCTGGCCGTAGACGAATCCATCGGCCGGGTGATGGATCAGCTCGAGGCCATGGGCATACTTGAGGAAACACTGATCATTTACATGGGCGACAACGGTTTTATGTTCGGCGAGCATGGACTTATTGATAAACGGGTAGCTTACGAAACTTCCATCCGTGTTCCCATGGTCATGCAATGTCCCGATTTATTTGCTGGCGGGACCGTAGTGGAAGAAGTAGTTGCCAACATTGATATCGGACCGACGATTTTAGAGGCAGCTGGAATCCAGACACCTGAACACATGGATGGTCAAAGCTTCATTGGTCTGGCACAGGGTAAGCAGATCGCATGGCGGGACTATTTTCTTTACTTGTATTACTGGGAAAAGAATTTTCCCCAGAGTCCGACGGTCTTTTGTTTGCGCGGAGACCAATGGAAATACATTACCTACTACGGACTCTGGGACACGGATGAACTCTATGATATCAAGAATGACCCCGGTGAAACCGTCAACCTGATTGACAAACACCCTGAGATCGCCAGGAAAATGGAAAAAGTTCTCTACCGGATGATGGCTGAAGGCATGGATGAAGGACTGCATATTCCCTTGAACCAACCTGCCGGCGGGTTCAATCCTTACCGACTCCGCTCCCGCGGTGGTGACCAGGCTTCAGATTTCCCGCTGAATAAAGTCCTCGACGAGCCTGTTAACCGAGATGCAAACTGACAGGTGGTTCAACGTCCATCGCATCCTGCTCCGATCCGACGTTGATGGCTGCCTGCGTGAGTCGACGATTCACATCAGAAAAATGTGCTCCCAGCTTGGTAACCACCCTTTCAATTTGACTGGGAATGTGCTTGTATCAACAACGTTGCGATGAAGTAAAGGGACTGTTTTTACTTAAGAGCATTAACTGAAATCTATTGACCGGCTGGCACCGTAGTTCAGTATAAGGCATGAAAGTCATAACACCAATACTTGTCACATTAGTGGCTGCAGTCACGGCACAGGCTCAAATTGTGCTCGATTTTGCAGGTGCGGGAGGTGCTGCGAATGGATCAGTTCAGGAGTTTACACTGACATCGACAGCAGTAGCACCAACTGCTACATTTCAAATTGGAAATAATCCGACGGGAAATCTGTCCTCGCCGGGTAACTTTGGAACCATTTCAATCACTTACACTGGTCTTAATGCCGATAACGCACTCGGAGGTGGGGCTTTCGATCCTAACACCTTTACGGGCGGTGAAGCTGATGGCTTTTCCGGTAATGTAAGCGGTATCGGCATCAGCGGCGGAACAAACGGTGGACTTTCCGTTGGTGAAGCAATCATTCTGACTTTCGATTTGAGTAGTTACACGGGGCCTCAGCGCTTCAGTTGACACGATTTTTTGAAGATGCCAACAATGGTCGTACCGTAAATTTATATCACAACGATGCCCCTGGTTCCGGACAGTTTATTGCAGGTGGATCAAACGCAGCTCCGGATACGGCAAATTTTGTTTTAAGTGATGGTGATGTCTTAGCGATCGTCAATCCGAACAATAATGCTGCACGGCTTACATTTATTGAGCTGGATGTAGTGCCTGAACCAACCACATTTTCACTACTCTCGATCGGGTCCATACTTATCATAGCATTACGCCGTAGAAGAAGTCTCAAAGTCTGATTCAGACCTACGATCTAGGTTGTTTGCAACAGATTTTACGGAACAGCTGGACTGGTTTATGTTCAGTGGATAGAGGTATTGTGGGATGCGTGCAAGGATAACAATAAAAAAGCCACCGCTGTTGTGGTTGCGATTCACAGTGAATGAGTCCGGGCTTTTTTAAAGTCGGGGATTTTATGGATCTCATATCCTGGCCTGTAAGCAAGATGTGCCTGATCCGGTGATAATCGGAACCAATCTAAAAAAGCTTTCGCTTGGAGGAATATGCTTGAACGTCTTATCTGTAGCAGCAGTATTCGTTGCATAGAAGGCAATGCTTGCTAACGCTGCTTACTTCATGGGAACCTAGAACCTAAGTTACTTGGAATGATCAAATCGCCGATAGGATAGAAATGATTCTCGTCACGCCTTCTATGAGAGCAATTTTCAGGTATCTGGCACTGGCTCTTGCTTTCCCGCTCTATTTGACAGTATCGGTAAGCTTGTTAGCTGAACAGGAGAAGGCTCCCAATATTGTTTTGATCTTTGCTGATGATCTCGGATACGGAGATCTTGGCTGTTATGGGCACCCGTATGCCAGAACCCCTCATCTGGATCAGCTGGCCAGCGAAGGTGCGATGTTCATGCAACACTATGTGACCGGAGTTACCTGTAATCCGAGCCGCACCGGCCTGATGACCGGTATTCATCCGGCCCGCTATCAAAAGTATGCTGCTGACTTTGGTTTTCAGGGCCGGGAGACCATCACCAGTCTCCTCAAAAAAAGGGGATATGCCACCGGACATTTCGGAAAATGGCATATCGGTCCCCGATCCGAAGCCCAGGACGGCATTTACGGAATTGATCGTGTCCATGTCATTGGTGGAACAAAACAGGATCCTGAGGGCCGGGACGCAGGACTTTTCAGGGCAGCCATCGAATTTATCAAGGAACACAAAGACCAGCCTTTTTACATCAATATCTGGGGCCACAGCACTCATTTCCCGGTTAATGTGGTAAAACCGCTTGATGCAGAGTTCTCCAGCGTTCAAGTCAACCGTTCCGACTTTTCAGAGACCATGCAGCACAAATTTGATGAATGCATAGAAATTGGAGGAGATTTGGATCTGTCCATGCATCAATATCTGGGTGATGTTTACTCCATTGATATTAACGTCGGCCATGTGCTGGCTGCACTGGATGAACTGGGTCTGCGTGAAAATACCATTGTTGTATTCTCCAGTGATCACGGACCTGCTCCAGTCATCCTGGCACAGGGGCATCGGAAATATTCCAATAACATGCTCGGCTACGCTGGCATCTATCGGGGCGGCAAACACAGTCAACTGGAAGGGGGAACCCGAGTTCCCATGATTATCCGCTGGCCGGGCAAAATCCAGGCTGGCCACGTAAATGATCAAAGTGCCACTTCATTCATTGACTGGGTTCCCACACTAGCTGCGATAGCAGGGATTCACGACATCCCGGATGACCTCGATGGTGAAGATATTTCAGATATATGGTTGGGAGCAGTCCGTGAGCGGAAAAGCCCTTTATTTTGGAAAGCCAGCGCCAGAAACAGCACACCCAGCATGCTCTATGGTGATTGGAAGTTACATTTTCCCGTGCGAAAGAAAAGTGACGGACCTCAGCTTTATAACCTCTCAAAAGATCCCGCTGAAAAAGACAACCTGGCTGAGGAAAAGCCGGAATTACTGTCGGAATTGACGGCGAAAATAAAAGCCTGGCAGGCCGAACTCCCGGAAGATTACATCAAGACGGGAGCTTCACGGGGAGAAGACTAAGTATAGAAGTGCGATTGTATGCTATTTTAAACCGTCGGACCACAGATCAGGCTGTTTTTGCAAGTTTAGTACAATGTAAATGTTAACCCCGGCAAATATTCTATCGTATGGGGGAGCCCATGGTTCTTGATCAAGTCTATTGGAACTGAATTTAACTCCAAGCAGGTCGAAACTGCTGAAATATTGTTGGTGCTATAACGAAAGAGTCACACCATCGACAAAAATACCATCTGTAAATGGAAGAAGCGTTATATTCAAACCCGCTAAGCACTTAAGCGCCCTGGTGTGCTCAATATTTAGAAAGACGGCGGCGTAGTAACCATAATGCTGCCAAACCACCTATTAGGAGGCTAAAGCTAGATGGCTCCGGGATGGCAACAACATCAAATGTGAGTGATGCCAGATACAAATTTCCATTACCTGAGGTGCTCGAAAATCCAAAACTGTCCCCGTTAGCCAAAACTTGAGAAAAGGAAGTAGTGGCACTTGCTCCGCTTGCCGTGCCAATCAGGGTTCCCAAACTGGGGTTACCACTGCTGGTGTAATAAACTTCAGAAGTTCGATTCGCAGTATTATTATGTGAATAGCCAAGGAGAACCAGTTGGTAGCCGGAATCAATGCTCAGGTTGCTGATTTCAAATAAAAGGGCATCTTCACGGTGAACCGCATAGTTGGTAGTATTGACGCCCAAACCACCACCGCCGGAATTATCCAGGCCCCATTGGGCATTAGTTGTAGTTACATCAGGAACACCGCCTGATAACCAACCTTCCTGACCATTGTTGGTAAAACTGGTCGTCACTGCACCAATAGTTATATCAAACGATCCTCCGGATAAGGGATAACTGAAAGATCCGGATACTGTCCCGACCGGAGTGGATGCTAGAGTATTTTGAGTCACGAAAGTAACGGGATTCACACTTGTGAAAGACTGCGTGATGGTAGCCGCAGTACCTGAGGATACAAAATCATTGTCACCACCGTTCGTAAAGCTGACAATGACTTGCGCATTTGCCATGCCAGCTGCTAAAGCGTAGATAATGAATAGTTTAGATATTATTTTAATAATCATGGCTGTTACTTCTGTCTTGTTAAGAATGATACAATTACATTTTAAGCGAAGTCAAGCATAATCCAACTATACCAAGCTACCTATGCACCTCTTGGCCAGCAACTTCCCGCTCTAGTATGCACTCCTGAGCGGAATGAATACGGTAACATCATCAAACTGACTTACCACCAGTATTTTCAACGACGTTCAAGCGATCTGCCCGCGTTTTTTAGATTCTTAAAAGCAATCGGTTCAGCATCTCCAGCGCCTGAGTCCCATAGCCACCACCAAACAGGTTATAGTGATTCAGCACATGGTAGAGATTGTAAAGATCCTTACGCTGCTGATATCCGCTGTCTAATGGCCACTCAGACTCATAAGCGCGATAAAACTCTGGGCCAAATCCACCAAACAATTCGGTGAAAGCGACATCGCTTTCCCGGTCACCATAGTAACAGGCGGGATCGAAGACTATCGGATTGCCATCATCATTCATGGCAGCATTTCCACCCCACAGATCCCCATGCAGTAAAGATGGCTCCGGTTGATAACACGTAAAGAACGCGTCAATGGAATCGCACAATGCAGCAGCCACTGGAATCCTTAATCCGTGCTCAGCTGCCAGGTCCAACTGAAACCTTAAGCGCCGCTCAGCATAAAACCGCGGCCAGTCTTCCATAGGAGTGTTCTGCTGCGGAGTTGAGCCAATGGTATTGTCGCGCTGCCATCCAAAGTGATCGCCCGTTGTACGATGCAGCCGGGCAAGCTGTTTCCCTAGCAGCCCTTGGGCTGCCGTGTTCATCGGACGCAACGATAGATATTCCAAAACAAGAAAAGCGTGAGAACCCTCATTGCCATGACAAACCGGGCGAGGAACCTGAACTGCCTGCGCGTTAGCCAACGCTTCCAGCGCTTCCGCTTCGGCAGTGAACATCTCATAACAGGAGGCCCGATTGATTTTTACAAAATATGAATGGTCCGACCCGGTCACCCGAAATGTGTCATTGATACACCCACCCCCGACCGCCTGCCAGCTTTCAATCAAGCATGGCCGGCCCGTTGCCCGGGCAATCGCGTCCGCAATGGCAAGTTCATTCATCTCAGCCGCATTTCCGCCTCGGCCAGCACACCCCGGCAACCGTCTTCCAACAGATCCAGCACCGTTTCAAAACCGTCTGCCCCCCCATAATATGGATCCGGGACTGAGCGGTTGTTGTGATCGGCACAAAAGTCACAAAACGGTTTCACCCGGTCGCGCTGCGCCTGGCTGTCCGCCAGTATCAGCACATGCTGATGGTTCTCTTCATCCATAGTCAAGATCAGATCAAACTCGTCCAGATCAGCAGGCATAATCTGACGGGCCCGGCTGGACAATACATAGCCGCGCTTTTCGGCCGACAGCCGCATGCGGGAATCCGCCAACTGTCCGGCATGGTATCCAATTGTTCCGGCAGAATCCATCCGGATCCGATGCTGCAGACCAGCTTCTTTTGCCAAAGAGCGAAACACGCCCTCTGCTGCCGGAGAACGGCAGATATTACCCATACAAACAAACAGCACACTGACGGTTTCTTGAGACATAAAAAATAATAACCTGCTGCCAGAAATGAATCTTTCCTGATGAATTCACGTCTTATTTAACATGATTAACAAAATACGTTCATCCAAAAAAAGAAGCCGAAGATCACCACCGAGGGAAGTTAAATATCCGATTCCAGCTGCCCAGGGCGCCCAGCTGCGGAACCAGGAGTATTTTGAGAACCGTGTACGTAAGACGTTGAGACTGAATGTGGTCGCACTGAAATTAGCAAATCTGCTTAGAGGCCAGTAATTAAAGCTCAGACTAGGATTCATCGGATGCCGCCGCGTAACCCAATCCCGCCAACAGCATGATGAGTCCAAGCACGATCATCAACCAGATAATGGCCGTAAACACAGGTCCGTCCAACAAACGGACACCATCCAAATACGTAAAGGTTCCGATAGAGCCAGCTCCCTGCAGAGCCGTGAAGCAACCGACAATTTGCTGACGATTCATAACAAAAGATATTCATAAGATTCGGTTTTTCGTCAATCCAAAATACAATTATTCGAATTTGGCCGGGATTATGCTTATGGTAGGTAATAAGAATATGGTCGCATGAAAGAAGAACGACATATCACCGCAGCCTTAGGATATCTGGAATTGGGAATGTTCGAGGAAGCTGTGGAGGAACTGCATTGCCTGCCGGTAGAGCGTCTCGGGCACCCGGGTATCCTGCAACTTGAATCCACCATTCAGATCCGCGGAGGACACTACGAGCAGGCGCTGGAAATTTCCACTCATCTTTGCCAAGTCTCTCCCGACAATCCCATGCCCTGGCTGGATCGCGCTTTCTGTTTGCACGAACTGCAGCGCACCGAGGAAGCCAAAGCGTGCTTGCTCAAAGGTCCAGACTGCCTCAAGCAGGAAGCTACTTACTATTATAATCTCGGCTGCTATGAAGCACAGCTCGGGTCGCTCGATCGCGCTCATCATTATCTTGAGAAGGCTGTCAATATGGATGCCAGTTTTTTAATAACCGCTAAGACCGATCCTGACCTTGCGCCACTCTATGATGCCATCTAGCTTCTCGAGATGGTCAGTGATCTTTCATTACTGGTTGCGGGGTTTCTGCTGCTTTTTTTTGGTGCTGAAGCACTCGTCCGTGGCGCTACGGCCGTCTCCCTGCGTGCTGGTATTCCACCGCTGATTGTCGGCTTGACGGTGCTGGCCTTCAGCACCAGCAGTCCTGAGCTGGTAGTTGGACTGAAAGCTGCCTGGAAAGGTAATGGCGGCATTTGCTTAGGTAATGTGATCGGGTCTAATATCGCCAATACCGGACTGATTCTCGGCGTCGCGGCCATGATCCTGCCACTGGGAGTCAACCGACAGATTGTCCGTCGTGAGATTCCAGTTATGCTGGCACTGACCTTTCTATTTGGGATTTTTATGTGGGGCGATATTATTGGCCGGATCGAAGGTGCACTGCTGTTTACGGGATTAATAGCTTACATCATCTATTCCGTTATTACCGCCCGCAGATCAGGCGAAACAGCTACCCAGGAAGAGGTGGAATCCGTGGCTCCTAATCTGGGCCGCCACTGGGCTGTTGACGTTACACTGCTTGTCGGCGGTCTGGGGATTCTGATTCTGGGAGCGGATCTCATGGTTACCTCAGCAGTCAATATCGCTACCCTGTTGGGAGCTCCCGAGGTGCTGATCGGATTAACCATGGTTGCCATCGGAACGAGTTTACCGGAGCTGGCTACCAGCATCGTTGCCGCTGTCAAAAGACAGAGCGACCTCATGGTAGGAAATCTGATAGGTTCCAATATCTTTAATCTGGGAGCTATCCTGGGCAGTGCCTCACTCGTAAGACCCATTGTGAATGAAGGTATTACTTTGATTGATATCTCCATTCTGTTGCTCTTCAGCATGGCTTTGGTTCCCATTATGCTGACAAATTACAAAATCAGTCGACTGGAAGGTGCATTACTGGTGCTTGGTTATTTCGGATACATGTCCTACATCGGCATTCAACTCACCTGATTGTGAGAGCGTTCATCCAGCGCGTGTGCAACGCATCCGTCACTATCGAAGGAGAGGCCGCAGGATGCATTGGCCCAGGACTGGTGGTGTTTTTAGGCATCAATCACGGGAGTGCAGAGACCGATGCAGACTGGCTGGCTAAAAAAATTCTGAAGCTGCGATTGTTTGAAGACGAAGCAGCACAATCAACTGGCCAGAAGTCCGTTATTGAGATTCAGGGTGATTTACTGATTGTCAGCCAGTTCACGCTGCATGCATCCACTAAAAAAGGCACCAGGCCCTCCTACCACCGGGCAGCAGCACCGGAAACTGCCGAGCCGCTGTATCATTTCTTTGTTCAGACACTTCGTGATGCTTACACCGGTCCGATTAAAACAGGTCGGTTCGGAGCTTACATGGAAGTGCTGATACACAATGACGGCCCGGTAACCATTCTGCTGGACTCGAACCAGAAAGAATAATCTGAAACCGTTAATCTTTATTGCGCTTCTGCTGATGCAGTAGCTTCTTCCACAGCAATCTGACTGGAAGCAGAATTCAGCGGAGCATCTACCCACCAACCATCGTTTCCGCCAACCCCAATGCTTGCCGCATTACTGGAATCAGAGCTTCTGGCACTTCCACTGTCCGAACTGCTGCACGCAGAAAATAACCATACGGCAGCCATCAGGCATACTGCTCTGAACATTCCAAACACAGGATAATTTTGCACCAAGTGAGACTATTCCTGGACGCTTAAACGTCCACTGAAAAATTCCCAGCCGATTTCGGCAATAAAAGGATTGACCTTTGAGCTGATTGCCTGCTTTATTCTACGCTCTTTTTCTGAAGATGAATCCAGAATCAGAGAAGCATTTAAAAAGGATTGAAACATGTCAGAACGTATTAATTTAACTGCCAGTCGTCGTGAGAAAGCGGGCCGTGGAGGAGTCAGAAAACTGCGTGCCGCTGGTAAAGTTCCAGCGGTTCTCTATGGCGCAGGCGAACCTGCATCGCTTGAGCTGGATACGGTAGCATTCATAGACGCAATTCACGAGGCCGAATCTGATAATGTGCTGGTCAATCTGAGCATAGATGGGGATAGCACCAAATCTCATCTGGCGCTGATCCAGGAAATTCAGCACCATCCGATCAAGGATACCGTTTTACACATTGACTTCCACGAGGTCCGTCAGGATCAGACCATTCAGGCAAACGTTCCCATCCATGAAGAAGGCACGGCCACAGGTGTCAAAAACGGGGGTGGTATTCTGGATCACTGCATTCGTGAATTGCACGTCGAATGTCTGCCGAACGACCTGCCTGCTCATATTTCCGTGGATGTTTCCAGCCTGGAGCTGGAACAGGCAATCCATGTAAATGAGTTGGATCTGCCTCAAGGTGTTACTGCACTGAACGACGGTGAACTTCCGGTATTTATGGTTCATCCTCCGCGGGTTAAGGAGGATGTTACTGAGGACACGGAAGCAACTGCAGGGGAGCCGGAAATTATTGGTGAGAAGAAAGAAGAAGCAGCACCTGCTGATTAGTGACCTGACACATGGATGAAATTCCCCAGCGCTTCCCGTTGATTGCGGGATTGGGGAATCCTGGTAAAACCTACCGGGGAACCAGGCACAATTTCGGTTACGAGGTCCTGGACCTGCTTGCAAAACAGGATGGTGTGACATGGAAAAAGGCACGCTTTGCACAAGCTGAAACGTGCCGGTTAGCGAGTGGGTCTTGGCTGGTAAAGCCCCGGACCTACATGAATTTGTCTGGCGATGCCTTAAAGCAGAGCCTAAACTGGTTCCGAATCGGGCCGGAACAGCTACTGGTGGTCGTGGATGACGTTCACCTGGAGCTTGGACAGCTGAGGCTGAGACCGGGAGGATCCGCTGGTGGACATAACGGGTTGAAGTCCATTGAAACCCAGCTGGGAACACAGGACTACGCCCGCTTACGGGGTGGAGTTGGAACACCGGGACATCCGGATGCCCTGAAAAGGCATGTTTTAGGAAAATTTGACAGAGAAGAAGAAAAAATCATTGCAGATGCCATGAAACGGGCAGCAGATGGTATCCGCACCGCCTGCCGGGCAGGGCTCGATATTGCGATGAATGAATTGAATATAAAGAAATGAAAAACTACTACGAAGCAACCTACATCCTGAACATAGACGGTAAGGAAGAAGGCATTGAAGAAATGACCAGTGTGCTGAAAGCTGCCATCGAAAAACTCGACGGATCCGTCAAAAGCACCCGCAAGATGGATCACCGCAAGTTTGAGCGTGTGGCCGGCAAGCAATCTGCAGGATATTACCTGGCTGTCGGATTTGAGTTGGACAGCTCTCATCTGATCAAGCTGGAAGCCAGCTTCGAACACGACGCCCGCATTTACCGCCAGTTTTATCTCAAGCCTAAAAAGGCCCCCCAGGAAGCGGCCGCTTAGCTGCTCCGGCTCATTGGGCAGCACTGACCAATAAAACCCTTACTAAGACACAGATATGGCCTCATTGAACAAAGTAATGTTAATCGGCAACCTGACCCGTGATCCTGAAGTCCGGCACACCCCCAAAGGCACTGCTGTGGGAGACTTCGGTCTTGCGATGAACATGACTTACCGTACTCAGGATGGCGGCGACAAGGAGGAAGTATGCTATGTCGATGTCGTCGTCTGGGGCCGGCAAGCTGAAACCTGCAAACAATATCTCTCCAAAGGCAGACAGGTTTTCATTGAAGGCCGTCTGCAACTCGACCAATGGGAAAGCCCGCAGGGCGAAAAACGCAGTCGCTTGCGTATTCGTGCTGAACGTGTCCAGTTTTTAGGCAGTGGTGGATCTGGCAGCGGCGGATCCAGTCGCGCCACTACCTCTCGTTCGCCGGAATCTACCGACGTGCCCCCCTCTCAGTCCTCATACAGCCCGGCCGATGATTTTTCGGATGCAGATGCTGATGATGAAATTCCCTTTTAATCAAACAAATCTACTTGTATCAGGAGAATATTATGTCCATTGAAGTAATCTTAAAACAGCCAGTCCACGGTCTTGGCGCTGAAGCCGACATTGTTAAAGTAAAAGCAGGTTATGCGCGGAACTATTTAATACCCAACAACATCGCTACGCAGGCGACGGCCGCGAGCAAAAAAGAAATCGAAGCTCTTCAGAAACGTCGCGCAGAACGTGAGGCGGAGGAATTACAACAAGCTGAAACGCTGGCCACAGCCTTAAAGGAGGTAACGATCACTTTTCAGATGGAGTCCGCGGAAGGTTCCGGCAAACTTTTCGGGTCCGTAACCTCACAGGATATTGCCGATCGTCTGGCTACTTTGGGGCACAAACTGGATCGTAAGAAAATCCAGTTGAATCGTCCGCTGAAAGAGGTCGGTGAAACCACTGTAAAAGTCAACCTTGGAATGGATGTGACTGCCGCATTCAAGGTTATTCTTGAAACCGCAGGCGCCGAAGCCAAGTAGTGCTGAAACCCTTCCTCTTCGCAAAAGCGTCGTACTTAAATTCTTTTACTCTAAAACCTTGACGTACCCGATGCATTTCCGCATCGTTCATACGGTAGTTTTAACTTAAATTACTGTAATAAGTAGTAGTTATTTTAATATTTTCATTTCCAAACGAAATGATCGCTTCCGGTTACATGAGAGCAGAAGACTTAATGAAGGCAATATCGCAGGTGCTGATCCTGATGACAGGATTGGCACTTTCCGGTACGTTATGGTCTCTTCATGCACAGGAAGTTGATACCGGTCCCCGGACACTGGTTCAGCCACCCTCGGCTAGTGATGAAAACTCTGACCTCCGCGGTCCCATAGTTAAAGATATTGAAATTGAGTTTGCCGGAGCCAAGTCTGTCGACCGCAGCCTGATACTCTCCAATATGCGCACGACCATCGGCCAGCCTTATTCGCTAGCTGCAGTTCAGGAAGATGTGCGTAACTTATATGCCACAGGGCTGTTTGTTAACTTGCGTATTTACGATGAACCACTGGCTGACGGTGTGAAGGTTGTGGTCATCGTACAGCCGAAGCCTGTCATCAAGCAAATCGTTGTTACAGGTGCCAATAAGATCAAAGAAAAGACGATCCGCAAAAAAATCAAAAGCCGCGCCGGTGACCCACTAAGTGAACAGCAGGTCGCTGATGATGCCCGTGAAGTTAAAACTTACCTTTATGATAAAGGATTTTTCGAATCTCAAGTTGAATACAAGATTGATGTCAACGAGCAAGTCGGGCGCGCCGTAGTTACCTTTACCGTACGCGAGGGCAGCCGGGCTTTTGTGCGCAATGTGACTTTCACCGGCAATAATACTTTTGAGGACAAAGAATTACGCAACGGATTCAAAACCCGAAAGAAAAACCTCTTCTCCTTCCTGAATAAATCCGGAATTTACAAACAGGAAGACTTCGATGCTGACCTGAAGAAACTGCGTGATTTCTACTACAGCAACGGTTACATCGATTTTGCAGTCAAAGACATAACACAGGAATATCCGGAAGAGGATGTGATCGACATTAATATCGAAGTCTTCGAAGGCATCCAGTATTCCATCGGCCAGATCAGTGTCAAAGGGAATACCTTGTATACCCGGGAACAGGTCATGGATCGTCTGGTAATGGACGAAACTTCCGTCTTCTCACCGCAGGGGCTGGAAGCGGATGTTCAGGGAATTAAGAATCTTTACGGTGAAAACGGCTACATTGATACTGAAGTTCGACCCATACGTCAGCCCAACATTGAAAGTGGCAAAATGGACATCCTCTACGAGCTGCAGGAAGGGCCCCAGTCTTATGTGGAGAAAATTGTCATCCAGGGCAACAACCGTACCAAGGACAAGGTTTTACGCCGTGAGCTGGCGGTCGCTCCTGGTGAGGTCTATGACTCCGTCCGTGTAGATGCCAGTAAGCGCCGACTCGAAAATCTGGGTTACTTTTCCAAGGTAGATACCAGTGCGCGTGACACTTCGGTGCCTAATCGCAAAGACTTGGTCGTTACCGTTGAAGAACAGCGCACCGGATCAGTCACCTTTGGAGCTGGTTTCAGCACGGTGGACAGCATTCTTGGTTTCGCTGAAGTTACTCAAGGTAACTTCGACTGGGCCAACTGGCCGACCTTCACCGGAGGAGGGCAGAAATTCCGTGCCCGTGTCCAGTACGGCTTAAAACGTCGCGACGCCCTCATCAGTTGGACTGAGCCCTGGTTCCTCGATCGTCAGCTTTCCTTCGGGTTCGATCTCTTCTACAACGAAGCCGACTTTATCAGTGATGAATATGATCAGCGCCGTCTAGGTGCTGCCGTACGTGTAGGTAAAGCACTTAACCAGTTCTGGCGTGTGGGTTTGAAGTATCAGATCGAGAACATCGACATTTTTGACGTCAATAATACTGCCCCAGCCCCCATTCTGCTGGAAGAAGGAGGTCGAACCAAGAGTTCGGTGCGTGGAACTCTCACGTATGACTCGCGTGACAGTTTCTTCCTGACCCGCAGCGGTGAAAAAATTGAATTTGCAGCGGAGGGTGCTGGTGGACCGCTGGGGCTGGATACGGATATATGGAAATTGGAACTGGAAGCGCAGAAATGGTGGGAGCTTCCCTGGGACTTGATCTTCAGTCTAAGAGGTGTTACGGGCGTAGCAGATGCATTTGGCGATACCAATCGGGTTCCACTCTTTGACCGTTTTTTCGTTGGAGGGGCTCGAAGCGTGCGTGGTTTTGACTTCCGTGAAATCGGTCCTCAAGTTGGAGGCGAACCTATTGGTGGTCGCACCATCGCCTATACCAACGCTGAAATTACCTTTCCCATCATGGATCGTGTGCGAGGGGCTATTTTCATGGATGCCGGATTCAATAATGAAGACGTTTTTGATTATTCCGTTGACGATCTCAATGTAGGAACCGGTATTGGCCTGCGCATGAATCTTCCCATCGGGCCACTGCGTTTCGACTTAGGATTCCCAATTGTAGTAGATGAAAATAACAATGTTGGTGACATGGAATTTCACTTTGACGTGGGATACCAATTTTAGGGTTGTCCAATCCTGAATATCCGTTACACAGGAGCATTACTTATGAAACATTTACTTACCATTTCTATGGTGGCCATTACGGCTGTCGCCTTATTTCACCCTGCCCAAGCACGTGCTGAACTCAAGATCGCCGTGGTTGAAATGCAAAAAATCTTCAAAGACTACAAAAAGACTCAGGAAGCCGATGCTAATCTGAAAGAGCAGATGAACGGCTATAAAAAAGAGCGCGATGAACGAATGGAAGACTACCGCAAACTGGTGGAGCAAATCAAAGGACTGCGCGATGCGGCACAGGATCCCTCGTTAAGCGAAGATGCGCGCAGTGAAAAGAACAAAGCGCTGGAAGAAAAAGTCAATGAAGCCCGTCAGCGCGAGCGTGAAATCCGTGAATTTGACCAGACCACACAGAAACTTTTTCAGGATCAGTCCAAACGTATGCGTGATAAGATCCTCGAAGAAATCCAAGCTGAAGTTAATTCCTTTGCAAAGGGGAAATATTCCATCGTGCTGGATAAATCCGGTTTGACTCTGAATGGCACCTCTACAGTCATCTATACCGAAGGTTTGACGGATTTGACCGATGAACTGATTGAGAAGCTCAATGCTCAATAACTCCTGAGAGGGACCATCATTCCTCTTGGGCAGCCGCTAGCCGTTTCTCACTGTTTCGCATGAATTCAGAAAACGTGCTGACACTGGCGGAAGTGGCATCAAGAGTGCAGGGCACCTTATCGGGCGATCCACTAATCAGTGTCTCCGGGGTCAATGATCTCGCTAATGCTGATCCGAATGAAATTTCGTTTTTAGCTCATCCAAAATATGAGAAGCAGGCCAGTCAGTCTAATGCTGGAGCGATTTTGGTTGCTGAGGATGTAGCGGTCGGCGACTTTAAGGGAGCAACAATCCAAGTTAAAGATCCTTCATCAGCATTCGGTATGCTGGTAGAACACTTCATTCCGGCTGAGAAGCCATGGTCTGCAGGTATTGACAACACGGCCGTTGTATCCGCAAAAGCCAACATTGCCGACAACTGCTTTATCGGTGCAGGTTGTGTGATTGAGTCCGGAGTCAGCATTGGCAATGCAACCTATCTTGCTCCAGGATGTTTTGTGGGTGAAGATAGTGTAATCGGATCTCATGCTCTGATTCATCCTAACGTTACAATTCGGGAACGGAGCCGTATCGGCTCTCATGTGATCCTGCAATCCGGAGTCGTCATTGGTTCTTGTGGATTCGGATATGAGTTTAAGCATGGTGAACACCAAAAGATTCCTCAAGTCGGGTATGTGCAAATTGATGATAATGTAGAGATCGGAGCAAACAGCACTATCGACCGCGGTCGCTTCGGTAAGACCTGGATTAAAGAAGGCACCAAGATAGATAATCTGGTCATGGTCGCTCATAACGTATCCATCGGACCGAGAGCCATTATTGTAGCCCAATGCGGTATCTCCGGCAGTTCCCATCTGGGAGCCTATGTTACCATGGCCGGACAGTCTGCAGTGGTGGGTCATGTCAATGTTGGGGATCAGGTTACCTTAACCGCCTGGACAGCCGTTACCAAAGACATTCCTGAAAAAGGCGTATACCGGGGTGGACCGGCTAAACCCATCAGAGAGTCGATGAAAATCGAAGCACTTACGATGCGCCTGCCTGAACTCTACCAGCGAATACGTGATCTGGAGCAGAAACTGAAAAAAATTCAGTGAAAAGAGTCATTTTGATCTTTTCCTGATCCTCAGGCGTTATTATGATCCCGACCTTTCGGCAGAGTAGCTCAGTGGTAGAGCAGAGGACTCATAAGCCTTTGGTCGGGAGTTCAACTCTCCCCTCTGCCATAAACATGGCACTTTAAGAACTCCTGGCCTCTCTGAACGTATGCCTGATAACGTGCACGTTTGTTTCGGACATGAGGATTCAATGAAGGCATGATCCCAAAATTAGCTTTCATGGGCTGGAAATGTCCAACTTCCGCGTGGCTAACATACCAGGCTAGTGCTCCCAGCATGGTTTCCCGGGGCAACTCAAGCAGCGTTTCACCTCTCACCCGTGCGGCAGCATTTTTTCCAGCCAATAAGCCGGAAGCCGCATTTCCCATATAGCCCTCTACTCCAACAATCTGCCCGGCAAAGAAAAGCCCTGTGCGCTGTTTCATTTCCATAGTTGGCATCAAGAGTCTTGGAGCATTGATAAACGTATTACGATGCATCTGTCCGAACCTTACAAAATCAGCATCTTTTAATCCGGGTATCATCCGTAGTATACGCTCCTGCTCACCCCATTTGATATTGGTCTGAAACCCAACCAGATTGTAGAGACTTCCGGCTGCATTGTCTTGTCGCAGTTGCACTACTGCATAAGGCCAGCGCCCAGTCCTGGGGTCATCCAAACCGACAGGTCGCATCGGTCCGTAGGCTAAAGCTTTTTCGCCGCGCTCCGCTATCACCTCTATCGGCAGACAACCTTCAAAAAATAGATCCTCTGACTTTTCAAAGTCTTTGAGCTCAATACGCTCAGCATCCTGCAGCGCCGCTACAAAAGCCAGATACTCATTCCGGTCCATAGGACAGTTCAGATAGTCACCTGCGCCATCTGACTCACCATGTCTTGATGCTCTAAAACAGATATCCATATTGATACTATCCGCTTCCACAATCGGTGATAACGCATCAAAAAAATACAGATAGTCCTCTCCGGTCAGTTTCTGAATCTCACCAGCCAGTTTCTCACTGGTAAGCGGACCACTGGCGACGACAACAATCCCTGTATCCGGAAGCCTTTCTGCTTCAGCATATCTTACTTCAATCTTAGGGTGTTCCTCAATTACGCGGGTGAGTGCATTACCGTAGCCTTCCCGATCTACCGCCAGAGCACCTCCGGCAGGCACTGAATGAGCCTCCGCTATTTTTACCACAATGGAACCTAAGGCTTCCATCTCCGCCTTAAGCATTCCCGTTGCCCGATCAGGGAGTTTCGAGCCAAACGAATTACTGCATACCAATTCTCCGAAGTAAGCAGAACGATGTGCTGGTGTCATCTTATTCGGGCGCATCTCGTATAAGACGACCTCACAACCAGCCTCGGCAGCCTGCCAGGCCGCCTCGGAACCCGCCAAGCCAGCCCCTATTACAGTCACTGCCTCACTCATAAACTCTTAGCAATAAAATTACGAAAATAGCCATGACTAAATTTGATTTAATCTAGCAGGTACGTTTGTATCATATTGTTTATGAAAGTGACTTACTTGCAAATATATGCAATTCTTTTTACTTTTTTTAACTTAATTGCAGCACACACTATTCACGCTTTTCCCGCCCAGCAGCAGACTTCTTCTATCACTGAGGATAAAGTCGTGGCAAATACCCAGAGTCCAAGTGCTCCTGGCTTTACCCCCGGCCAGGCCAATGATCAGTCTCAGGATCGGGTAATCATGAGAATGAGCGCCCCAATTCGCCGCTCTGCAGGCAGTTCGGGTTTGGTGCATGCATCCTCAACAGGCACTTATCTGGCATCTGAGTGGTTTCGGAATCCGGTCGTCTTTGCAGGAATCCTCTTACACGACCAGCAACGACAGACGTCGGTTTGGAATGGATAGCGACCAATTCGCCGTACAAGCCGGGTTCGACTTTGAAACCAAGTCAGCATTCATTGTAGGATTGATGTACTCTCCCACTTTTAACGATGGAAGAATTGATGATCTGGGAGCTGGTGCATTAGGCGGTATTACGGATATAGAAACTGAATCCCACTTTGGCACCATCTACATCGCCCGTCCCATCAACGAATACTTTTTTGCCGGTGTCACCTTTACCGCAGGGAGTGCCAATATCAAAAGCGAGCTCCAGCAAAGCTGGTTTAGCAGTTCCCACTGCCGGAGTAATTACTGAAACCGATACAGATATCCTTACGCTCTCACCGTCCACGTTTATTGGATTCAGCCATACCTTTGACACTTATGCCGTTTCGACCACTGTCTCCTATGTGTATTCAGAAAGCTACTGGAAAACCAATGACAATTCCGGAGCACCTCCCGCACCATCCTCTTTTGCGCGTAGCACCGGAACCTTTACCTGGTTGGTGGCGAGCACCCATTTCCTGACGGATACGTTAGATTTTTCGCTGTCGCATCAGCTGACGCAGGTAGCTCACACCAATAACTATCTGCCGCTGGGTACCAGTAATGGCGAGCATGACCATAACTGGAGCACTATTGGTCTGGATATTAACTGGATCCTAAGTCAGTCATTTAATATTTATGGCGGAGTGGATTACGACTTGTTTAACCGGAATTACAAAGAGACTATTACCGGAACCTTGGGACTTAGCTGCCATTTCTAAGCCCTCCCATGCACTATTCCCACACTTTCAAGGTAGACGAAAGATAACGCGACCGCTCGCTGGTAAACGAGGAAGCCTCCTGTTCCATCCCGCGCAGAAACTCTCTCCATTCGGCTGAAGATCGGGGAGGTTGAGGCCACTGCAAGAACTGGCGCACCCAGAAAAATCCGGTAAAACTTACCTGACCCTCCCACTCGGAACCGAGTTGATCTTTCATCCATTCAACTGCTGCCGGATACCTGCGCCTGAAATCCACTGGTCGGCGGGCAAACATACGCAATTCGTACGTTTCCTCGTTTGCTGCAGATGCCGCCAGCAGATAATCAAATGGTATTCCTTCATTCATACTGACTTGCGGGATAACCCCTGCATGGCAGACATCCAGTATCAATATACTGGGATCACCAGCCAGCATTCCATGATTCACGAAAGCTTCCGACCAAAACGCTTTAGTCTGATTAGGAAATTCAATCTGACCGGATGGTGTCTGATGACTTGCCAGATAGATCAGCTTCAGCCCGGATGAGGAGCGTGAAAGAATCTTTTGCTGAAATTGTTGTAAGCCATCGACACTTGAATTTTCCGCCCGGCTCACTTGCATAGAATACCCCCAGTCTTTTAGAGATGCCTGGATAAGCCGGGTAGAATGCTTCCATCCAATGAGATCATTGCGGTGCCGGTAGTCCCAGTTCACAAATGAGAAATAATCCGCCCGGTCAGTAACGCACTGCGCTTCCAATTCTGTCCCGTTGAGTCCGTTTGTGAATGCTAGTAATACCAGCAAAACCAGCGGCCTGTAATAGTTATTCTGGGCCACCATAAAAACTAACACTGCAAAAGAAATGAAAAAGCTGCTTCAGGGACGCAAGGAACGTTGATTTTGCTGGCGTAAGGTTTCACGCGCATTTTCCTTTGCTGTATCACGAATCACCCGACGCAGGAACAGTTGTTTGCGCAGTTCCGTAGCCCGCTTCGCTGCAGCTCGAAGATCCTGCTCCAGTTTGTCCGGCACGACTTGTTGACGCATGAGTAACCCCTCCTTCTGCAGGTTCAGTTCCCCTTCCGACTTTGTTGCCTGCAGATACTCGCTGTGAGTCTGCTTTAGCGCAGCATCCGTCACCGGTTCTAATGTTCCCTTGTTCATCAAGTAGCTGCCACTGCTGACGCCACCTAACGAGCCTGAGTGCAGTTGTAACGCGGCCTGCCCTTCTCCTCCGCGAGCCTTGGCTAATGTAGCGTGCACTTTTCCATTGGAAACTTTAGCACCATTCACTGAAAAAGTTCCTGCCACGTTAATCTTGGAATAAGCATTTTCAGGGCCTGGAGCAAGCGTGAATTCACCACTGACCCGCTCCGCCTTAAACCCTGAATCCTTTTTGGCATTTGCAAAGATCGTACCCTCCCGGATAGCAAAATGTCCATGATCCGCGTTGACGGTAAATGCCGTGCCGACAGCCCCGCAAATCGCAGTAGGGGTTTCCACTTCTACCCGGCTCCCCTGCAGATTTTTCAATTCCAGATCTACTTGACCCGCGTTGAGCTTGATGATACGCCGAAATTTACTATTTGCAGCTCCAGTTCCGGATACCTGGACTTCACTGCGGGGAAGCAATCGGAAAATATTTTGCGGGTTGAACTCCACTTTAAGCGGGTTCTGCTGAGTCCGCGCCCACCATCCCAGAGGATAAACCTGGGAAAGTTTGGCTGGAACATACTCTTTAGGACTCTTGCCAATTTCTCCGGAACCATCAACTACCGAGAATTCTTGAGCAGTTACTGAGAGGGAAAGAAACAGCAGTAGAGCTGGACTATATAACTTTTTCATATTTCTTATATACTAGCGTTGCCATCAGCATGGATCAAATGCAAAGAAACATCCAATCAAGCCTTGGACGCTCTGATATATGCCCCGTTCCAACCCTTTGCCGGAGGGTCGGCACGCAACACTTGCAGCCGTTGCAACATGTTCCTGGCAGCCAGATCACGTGGATGTGCCTCCAGACTGGATTTAAAACAGGCTTCTGCTTGATCCCAGTCCAATGTCCACATCGCACGTAGTCCTGCTTCGTAATCCTGCACCCAGGGGCCATGCTGCGAGATTGGATAAATCAATTCATAGATATCAATCGGCTTGGTCTTTCCTTTAACCACAATTTTATCCAGCAGTCGGGTTGCAAATTCACCTTCCGAAAGTGCCGCATACGTCTTTTCTCCTATGATGATGCGCGATCCATATTCCTTATTTGCAGGTTCCAGTCTGGCTGCAAGATTTACCGCATCTCCCATAACGGTGTATTGAATTCGCTTTTCAGAACCCATATTACCGGCAGAAACCTGACCACTATTGATACCCATACGGACTGCCAGGCTGATTCCCGCTTCCTGTTCAATCTGAGCATTCAGAATATCTAATGCCTGCAATTGCATTAATGCCGCCTTGCACGCTTTGCGGGCATGTTCAGGATCTGCCATGGGAACTCCCCACTCTGCCATAATCGCATCTCCTTCGTACTTGTCGACAAAGCCGTCGGTAGACAGGATTACATCGGTCATCGGTGTCAGATAACGATTCAGCAGCTTAGCCAGTTCCTGTGGCTCTAATCTCTCAGAGATGGTCGTAAAACCAGCTACATCAGAGAATAGGATCGTTGCTTCCATTCGTGCCCCTTCCAGTGAGATTTTACCCTGATTTTCTTCGATAATCTGCAGCACATCCGGAGATACCGCGGCAGAGAAATACTTCTTTAATTCGTTGCGCCGTTTTGCCTCCAGAGCGTAGCTGTGGGTCGTCTGAAGTGTAGTTAGTATTAGGGCAACACTGGTCGGAACCAAAAATTCAATAATGTAGGAATGCAGAACAAACAGCATAAAACAGGATGCCGGAATCAATAAAATGAGTAATAAAAATGGAACTGGCAGATAACTTTTGCCACGTGCCCGTAACCATTCCCAGATCAACCAGAATATACCGGCCACTAACAGGCAGGAGATACCCCGCTTTTCCGTGCTGGGAGGCATCATGCCATCGCTTTGCAATAGATTCTGAACCGCCATCGCATGTGCCATCACATTGGGTATATTTTCTTCCAGCGGGAAACTTCCGATATCTGCTCCTCCGGTATAACCTACCGCAATAAAGGCCAACCGATCCGTGACGAATTGACGTATTTCAGTTTCCGCTTGGGCCTGCTCCACCATGGTTGCACCACTATGCTCATCAAATATTAATCCGCGCTCCGTGATATCCGCAAAGCCCACTTTATCCATATCCCGATATCGGGCACGAAACCGAAGCATCAGCTTTCCTTTTTCATCCAAGGGTACCCGAAATTGCTGCTCCCCGGTATTTAGCACAAACTCTCGGCCCGGCTCGATACGCATCGCCGGTACTCCTTCTCCCAGTGGTTTCAGGTCCTGAATTTCAATATCCAAATAGGCTAAAAATGAAATCAAGGATAATGAAGGAATCATGACATGTTTCCCTTCCGACGAATCCAGCTGATACACCAACGGCACCCGTCTCACCAGCCCTCCAGGGTCGCGAGGAGTATTAATTGCCCCTAATCCGACCGGTGCTGTCAAAAGCTGTTCTACCGGCAGTTGGATCGAGTCATATTTTAGAATTTTCTCAGGTGAGATGACCACCCCTGCAGGAAAAGCAAAACGGTTCATTGTCTCCCAATCCCAGTTGTCTTTCAATCTCTTACGGGTTACTGCATCTTCCGGAAAGACCAGAGAAAGTATTGGTCGTGGAGCCTTACTTCCGGACATGCGTTCATCCGCCATATCCCAAAATAAGTTCGCCATAGCATCATTCCCGAAGCTCTCGACTTCATACAGTTTTTGTTTCGGTAAGCTAGCCGATCTCATTTGAAACTGTCTGGCCAGCTCTTCTCCCCGAGCTGAAAGCGGCCTGAACTTGGATGCCACAAACAAAATATCAAACGCAATGACTCTTGGCACAAAGAAGTCTTTTTGAAACTGCAGATGGAATACCCAGTTCTCACGATTCGCCCATCCTCCCTTGCCCCATACATCGGAAAACAACGAACTTTCCGGATCCACCGAGCGATCATCAATGGCTATGATCACAATCTCATCTGAAACATGCGGTCCCTTCACCCGATATTCCAGGCGCTGCATCAGGTCCACCGCTTTTGCCTCAAAAACCTGAACCGCCGAGGTGCTGCTCAAGCCCCAGGCAAGTAGTGCCAGCATGGTGCAAAAGACCAGCGGCAAGAACTTGGATTCCAACGACATAGATTCTTCATACCTAATTATAGATATTGGTCAACGGCTCTTAACCCATTTACTGATATATTAGGCTTGCTACGCAGGCTTTAAGAAGATAACAAATCATGCGTGAGAGTAATGGGTCATATTTTTGTTGTTTGCTTACTGGCGTGTTTACTGACACCTGCCGGTGCTTTTCCTACACCCAGTCCCAGCCCCCCGAGCAACGAATCCGATGATGATAAACGTGACTCCGGAGCCGTTAGCGGTAACACACCTATAAATCCGAACAATGTATCTACTACCTCTTCAACAAAAATTTCTGATCGTGCAGCGATGTCGCAGGATCAACGCATCAGTGCCAGCTCTTCATCAACCGAGTACAATACGCCTGAAGCAGCACTCAAAGATAATTCATGGTTTCACAGTCCTGCTGTTTTTGCAGATTACAGCTACAGCACCGCCAATGATCGGCGCGCATTCGGCTTGGATAGTGATCAGCATGATGTCAACGTCGGTTTTGATTTCCTGACGATTTACGACTTCATTGCCGGGATGATGATCACCTACTCTAATTTCAATGGCACCGCAGATGACCTTCCGACAGGACGTATTCTCACAGATACCGACACGATTCAGCTTTCCTGGTATCTATCCAAACAGCTCAATGACTGGCTCTTTGCCGGAACCACACTCTCCTACTCCTTAAGCGATCTTGATCAAAGAACCTCCGGGGCTGCAAATGCAGATTTCGACATTGATACGGTTTCCACATCTGTATTTTTAGGTGCCGTCAAAAACTGGGATGACTTCGGACTGGCATCAACGCTGTCTTACGTCTACGTGGATGCTACCTGGGATCCTGTAGGCCAAGCTGGTGTAACCAACGATTTTAATCAGAGTTCAGGCACGTTTCTCTGGAAAACTTCAGGGACTTGGTTCGCAACTGACTGGCTGGATCTGACCGTCGCCTACCAGATGAATCAGATTGTGCATGAAAACTTCAATACCGTGGCTCCGGCCGGTATCAACTCGGATGATAATCACTGGGGCAAGGTTTCTCTTGATGCCAATTTCATACCATGTCAAAAGTGGGCAATCTTCACCGGCCTCGAATACGTTGTCTTCAATGACAACTACCAGGAAAGTGTGACTTTTCGTTCTGGAGCTACTTACTCCTTTTAACAGCCGAACAATTTTTATTTGATGCCTCTCAGCTCAAAAGGCATTTTATGTCTTCATATTTATGACGACACCAAAAGTATTGTGGATCGCCTGTGAATCAGAAATTCACGGTTCAGGCCTCTTCGCCACCAAAGACCTCAAAAAAGGGCAGCGTATCATCGAATACGTTGGAGAAAAAATTTCGAAAGAAGAATCCTACCGGCGTGCTGACAAGCAATTAAAGAAAAGTAATAAATCCGATGATGGTGCGGTGTATATTTTCGAAATTGATGAAGATCACGATATCGACGGTAATGTGGAATGGAATCCAGCCCGCCTGATCAATCACTCCTGTGACCCCAACTGCGAAGCCTCGGACGAAGATGGACGTATCTGGATTGAATCTGTTCGAAAGATTAAAAAAGGTGAAGAACTTAGCTACAACTACGGATATGACCTGGAACACTTTGAAGACCACCCGTGTCGCTGCGGCTCCAGGAACTGTGTCGGTTACATCGTAAAGCCCGAAGAGTGGAAACAACTCAAAAAAGCGCTTAAACGTAAGTCTTTTAAGAAAAAGAAATCCAAATAGTCCGTGAACAGCTCATAGCACTCCGAAAGTGGATAACGCAGCTTTAATCTCACCGATAGAGGGTTGCCCGGGTGCTGCCGGTTCATCGATATAACCGTAAACCAGTTTAGACCCCAACGCAGGCAGCACCATGCGTGATATCTGTGCCATAGGTCCGGTAGCCATGATTCCCAATCTTAATTGGGGGTAATTAATCAGCACTCCAACCAGCACCATCAGATCTTCGCGGCTCCGGGCGAGGCTGGCCATCTTGTAAATATCCACCCGATAGGCTCTGAAATTCTCTACCAGACGTTCCGCTTTTCCTTTGGTCAGTTTCCGCTCCAGTGAATGTGCAGATAAGACTACCCGTTTGTTGGTATCACGAGCCAACTGAAGCAGCGGCCTGATATACTTCATGTTTTTGATTTCAAAATCTACAGCGTCACAAAAGGGAATTAACTCTTCGAAAACCAACATCCGCTCTGTAGATTTCCACTGATAGCTGCCACCTTCTACCATAGTCCGCAAGGTAAGCAGAGTCGGTTGTTGGCGTTTTCGCAGCAGATCCTTGATCTGACTTACTTTCATACCCGCTGAACGAAGACGGTCTACCCGAACTTCCACGATATCCGATTCTCCTTTGCGACCGGTAAGATATGCAAGTTCGGCAGGGGTAGAGATCGTTCCGACAGAGATGCAGGGCTTTTTGATGACAGAGTGCTTAATTTTAGGCATATCAATGTTGAATTTGTGCAGACAGACAGCGTGATGCAATCAAGTAAGCCGTGCAGTATCCAGAAAATTGTGCAACAGGGTCAAGCGTTTTTCAACGGACTCGGTCTCTAATAATTTCTGCTTTACCCGCGAATCACCAACTAATATCCCGCCCGTCAGATCACAAAAATCACTATCATCAAGTTCGTCATCAAATATCTCTGACAGACTTTCGGCAACTTGCGGGTAATTCTCAATGATCGTATGGACAATTTTTTTAACGTTTGCACGCATAGCTTGGTCTTCACTGTTTCGAGGTTGCGTTTCTACTTTCTCACACTCACCCCTGAGCACAGGATCTGTGGCAAGAATACGCTCAATCCGATAACGGTCCACCCCCTCCAGAATCAACTGATACGTCCCGTCCTTATGCTGGAGTGAAGATTGGATCAACCCGACACCAATGTAGCGGGCTGGTCGCTGATCGATCAGGTTTCCCAGTGCAAAGGTCCGCCCTCCTTCCAGGCTGTCATGGAGCATCTTGCGGTATCTGGGCTCAAAGATGTTGAGTGGCACCACAGATTTTGGCAGCAGCACTACACCCTCGAGCACCATGATATCTAATTTCATATTAAATTAGTATAGGCACAAACTACGCATATTTCCTCCTGGAACCTTATTTTTCCATGAATTCTTTGCCAAATGGCTAAAATAAAGGCTCAAAAGGGATAAAGATTGACGCTTTATGCCTCTGGCACTAAACACTAATGATTAACGATTTTTCTTTGTAATTATATGATTAACAGATTTTTAGGGATATTTTCCAATGATATTGGCATCGATTTGGGAACCGCTAACACGCTGGTTTATGTGAAGGATCGCGGTATTGTTTTACGCGAACCTTCCGTGGTTGCGATGCAGGAAGGAACCCGCAGCGTATTAGCAGTGGGTGAAGAAGCCAAACGAATGCTGGGACGCACCCCGGGTTCCATTGTGGCGGTTCGTCCATTGAAAGACGGTGTGATTTCAGATTTCGAAGTAACTGAGGAGATGCTTAAACAGTTCATCCGCAAGGTTCACAAAAGCAAACGTCTTTTTGCCCCCCGCCCGCGTGTGGTCATTGCGGTACCTTCCGGAATCACTGAGGTGGAAAAAAGGGCCGTTCGTGAATCTGCCTATCATGCCGGTGCACGGCTGGTTACCTTGATTGAAGAACCGATGGCTGCCGCTATCGGTGTGGGACTACCTGTGCAGGAGGCCGCCGGCAACATGATTGTTGATATCGGGGGCGGCACCACAGAAGTTGCCATCATATCACTAGCCGGAATTGTTTTCAGCCGCAGTATACGTGTGGCAGGTGATGAACTGGATGAAAGTATCATCAACTACATGAAACGGGCATATAATCTCGTCATCGGAGAGCGCTCCGCTGAGGAAATTAAGATTAAAATTGGCTCTGCTTATCCGATGGATAAGGAGACAAGTATTGAAGTCAAAGGTCGTGATTTGGTTGCCGGCCTTCCCAAAACGCTGACCGTTACCTCCCAGGAGGTGCGTGAGGCATTACTAGACCCCATTTCAACCATTGTAGAATCGGTTCGGATTACTCTGGAGCGCTGCCCGCCGGAATTATCGGCGGACTTGGTCGAACGTGGAATCGTTTTGGCAGGGGGTGGAGCCCTCTTGCGTGGATTGGATCGGCTGATTGCCGAGGAAACCGGTCTTCCCGTGTATGTTGCGGAAGATCCGCTCAGCGCGGTTGCTGAAGGCACCGGTAAAGTCCTGCAGGAACTCGAGTTCCTGACAAAACTCACATCGACTGATCTGCGCGCTTAGTTTTCCGGCCACAACACGGAAAAGTGCATGTTTCGACCTGCTTATTTTATTTGCGGGGTAATCGTCTTACTGATTGCCATAGTAGGTTACTTTTTACCGGCCCAGTATAAAGATGATATCCAGCAGATTTCCATGAACGTTTTTTCCCCTATCTGGCGGTCGGTCGGATGGGTGAAAGAAACCACTGGAGAGGTGGTAGGAGATGTGAAGACACTGGAGCAACTTCAGTCAGAAAATGCATTGTTACGGCAAAACAACGCAAGACTGATGACCCAGTATTCCCAGTTGAATGCCGTTCAAATCGAAAACGCCCGCCTTAAGGAAATGCTGGGATTCAAACAGAGCAAGCCTTATGAATTACTGGCATGTCGTGTCATTGAAAGAGATCCTTCCAACTGGTGGAATGCTGTTATTGTAAACCGTGGATTTCGTGACCATCCGGATATTGCCTCTGACCAGCCTGTCGTCAGCCCCCGCGGAGTTGTCGGAAAAACCGGAACTGTCGGACCCTACACCACTCGGGTTATTCTGCTGGTGGATGAAAACTGCAAGGTATCTGTAGTCACCGAAAATTCACGTGCGCGCGGGATTGTGCAGGGTGCCACTTCTATTAACGGTGGCAACCCGTTTTGCAGAATTAATTTCGTAGACCGCAATACTCCATTTGCTGTCGGTGAGCGTTTATTCACCACCGGACTTGGCGGCACGTTTCCAGCCAATCTGCTCATTGGTACCATCAGCCAAGCCCCCCCTCTAAGCGCTGAGAGGAATTTTGGTCTGTTCCGTGATGGGAAAGTTCAACCTACGGCAGACCTGAACAATCTTGAAGAATTATTCATTGTCACGGGAGTCAAGTAATGCGGGCTGCAGGACTACTTACACTTACTTATCTCGTAATGGCTTTTATGCAGCCGTTTATGCCGGGCATCTTTGGCTACCAGAAGTGGCTTATCGGCATGACTCCGATCCTGCTGGCATATGCGGCTTTGCGCAGCGGAGGTCTGCCGCTGGCTTTGTTTATTCTGATCGGAGGTGTTGTTCACGATTTATTATTATTACACTATTTCGGTTTCGGGCCGTTGCTTTGGGCCTGTACCATCTTTATTGTTGCCAGCCAGAAGCCGTGGCTGCAAGACGCTGGCATTCTGGTTACCCTCATTGTCGGTTTCACTACCTCATTTTTTTATAATGCTATGGACCGGATTTTCTACCTGCTTTACCACGGTTTTTGGTCATGGGATTTGGATCTTAGCTTTGCATTGCTTACTTTAGCAGCAGTCAATGCGGTATTGAGCCCAATCATGTTTTTTGTTTTTGATACTGTCAGTCAACGTTCCAAACCTGGAAAAGCCAGGTCATCAGGAGGGTATTCGTTCGGATGATCATCTCCAATCAGCAGATCGATCTAGGCTTGCGTATTGGTGTCATCAATATCGCCATCTTTGCAGCCGTCATAATTTTAGTCAGCAAGCTATTCTACGTACAGCTGCGCGAAGGTGACAAATATACCGAGAGCCTCAAAAGTCAGACCACTGTTTCCGTGTTACTGTCACCTGCCCGCGGAGGTATTTATGACCGCAATGGTATCGGCCTGGCAGAAAACCGGGCCAGCCTGGACATTGACGTTTATTTGCGCGAAATGGTCGGGCATTACGCCCGAAACCAGCAAGGCAAACTGCCCAAGACGACTTATAAAGGGCGCCAGCTGGCAAATGTTCCTGAAATTCTCGAACAGAGCACGGGAGATATTTTTAAGACATTGGCCTTACCGGTCGACTATTCTAACAAAGACTTGCTGCGTCACTATGACCAGAAGCCGAATATTCCATTCCAGTTGGCGAATGACCTGGACTTTTCAACGCTTTCCCGCTTCTCGGAACACAGCATGAACATACCGGGCATCCAGGAAACGGCCCGGCCTGTGCGCTACTATACCTTCGGAGCATTAGCACCGCATATACTGGGTTACGTAGGTGCGGTAGAAGAGCAAAAGAAAGGTGTCTTCATTGAATCTATCGGTAAAGAGGGCATCGAAAAAACATTTGATGCTGTTTTGCAAGGGAAGCCGGGCAGAAAAGTGCTCAAGAAAAACAACGTGGGCTATATTCTCGGTGTAGAGGCTGTTGAAATTCCAACCATCGGTAGTTCCGTCTATACTTCCATCGACGCGCATTTTCAGCATATTGCTGAGCAGGCGATGCGTAACAACGGTGTTGGCCGCGGCACATGTGTGATTACAGACATCTGGAGCGGTGACATTCTGGCAATGGTTTCGGTTCCTAATTATGATCCGAATATTTTTATTCCAAGTATTGACTCCGCCTCATTGAAACAACTTAGCGAAGATCCCACTGGACCACTGCATCACAGAGCCATCTCCGCGTATAATCCGGCATCCACATTCAAAACCCTCATCACACTTGCAGCACTCAGCAACCCCGAAGCAAACTTTACACCGCAAACGTTTATCAATTCCCCCGGGGCGATTTATGGAGCCGGTCGCTGGTGGAATGACTGGTATGAACCCGGCAGAGGCAGTATCAACATGCATACTGCACTGCAGTGGTCTACTAACACCTTCTATTACCAACTGGCCGTCCGCACCGGTATAAAGTCTATCGTCAATACCGCCAAACAGCTTGGATTCAATCAGCACTTGCTGGTCGATGGTGACGGTCAGGCACTCGTCAAAGGAGAAAGCAAAGGAATTGTCGCCGGCCCGGAATGGATGAATGCCCAGGAAGACCGGCGTTTTGCCTATTGGAGAAGCCAGAAAGAAAAAGATCCTGATTTCAAGTTCCCGCGCACGTGGCGAGAACGATGGAGTGATGGACATACCATGAATACCGCCATCGGGCAGGGCTTTACTCAGGTCAGCGCGGTGCAGCTCACCACCATGATGGGTGCCATAGCAAACGGAGGTAAAATCTACCTGCCGCGGCTGATACGAGCTGTAAAAGGTTTTGATGAAACCGGAACTGAAATGATAGAAGAATACCCGATACGACTCAATGGAACCCTTGATATCAAACCGGAGCATCTCCAAGCGGTTCAACAGGGATTACGTGCCGTGGTTACCGGTGGGACCGGAGGACGTGCCAACGCTCGCAATTATGCTGTTGCGGGCAAAACCGGAACTGCCCAGGCATGGTCTATTGTCAATGGTCGACGTGTCACTGATAATAGAGCTCTGTTTAATGGATATGCGCCCTATGATAATCCAAAATACGCCATCACTGTCATCATTGAGGGAGGCACCAGCGGCGGCCGCGACACGGGACCTGTCGTTAAGGAAATTTTTGAAAAGATCGCCAAACTGGAAAAAGGCTCCAGCATTGACCTTGTTTATCTCTCCCCTGCGGTAGGTCATTTCAGAGGCGTCCAGGCCGTTAACACCGAAGACCAGATTCAGCCACTTGAAGAACTCTACCCAGAGCTTCCGGCAGGGCAGCAGGAAGAGCCACAACGCAGACGTTCTTTTTGGCAGCGCCTGTTCAACCGTTAATACAGACAGCAAATGGCTATCCTGATCCAAAAACTCTTTGCGCTACACTGGCCCTTATTTGTCCTGATGGTGATCATGGCACTGGCTGGGACACATTTTATCGAAAGTGCTGTTTATACCGAAGAAGCACCGGATCTGGTCAATGCACCTGGACGACAACTCATGTGGCTGTGGATTGGCCTGCCGGTCTTCTTTACCGTATCACTGATTGATTACAAATGGCTGGTAAAGCTGGGTTTTCCCATCTACGCAGGCTCGATTCTGGTTTTGATCTATGTTCTGTTTTTTGGAATTGAAATCAATAACTCTAAGAGCTGGATCAATATTGGTGTAACGATGATCCAGCCGGTAGAACCCTGTAAAATCGCTTTTATTTGCGGCATGGCGGCGCTCATGCTCTACCTCCAACCTTACATTAAAAAGATTTGGCCCATACTTATCATCGGCGTGCTCACCCTGATTCCCATGGTGCTGATTAAGCTGCAGAACGACCTGGGTTCTGCAGCGGTTTTCGGACCCGTTGCTTTCCTGATGATGTTGACAGGTGGCATCCGGAAGCGCTACCTCATACTGCCTGTCATGGCAGGTCTCGTGCTGCTGATGTTTCTTTACACCTACGTCCACAAAATGGATCAGGAGATTCCCGGCATCGGCTCGCGACCCAATACCCGGATCAAAGCCTTCTTTGATCCGGAATATGATCCGCAAGGAGCAGGCTGGGCGGTGCGACAGTCGCTGATTGCAGTGGGCTCCGGTGGATTGAAAGGTAAAGGCTACAAAAAGGGAGATCAGAATATCTACGGTTTCCTCCCTCGTAACACCTCCCACAATGACTACATTTTTCCGGTCATCGCTGAAGAATATGGATTTACAGGTGGCAGTCTGGTCATCCTAGCACAGGGACTTCTGCTGTGGGGCGTCATGAGCATCGCCAGTCGTGCTAGAGAGCTTAGCGGTGTTCTGCTGGCAACGGGTATGTGTGGTCTGCTGTTCACGCACTTTTTTGTGAATGTCGGGATGACCATTGGTGTTGTTCCGGTAACGGGGATTCCGCTCCCTTTTATCAGTTACGGAGGAACTTTTCTGGTCGCATGTATGGCCGGGTTGGGGGTGGTCCAGAGTGTCTGGATCCACCGGAAGGATTATGAACAAGAAAGGATGTTTGGAAGATGATTTTAAAGAAAATGAAACAACTGCTCACCGGTGGATCTCAGTCCACCAAAGAACTCATCATTAATGTGGATCCGCTGGAAACACGAGTTGCTTTGCTGGAAAATAACGTTTTAGAGGAATTCTCCATCGAACGTCCCAGTGATCGCAGTATCTCAGGTAACCTCTACAAAGGACGTATCAACAACAACGAGCCGGCACTTAAAGCTCTGTTTGTTGATATTGGGGTCGAGAAAAACGCGTTTCTGCATTACTGGGATGCTATGCCGGCAGCACTGGACTCCGGTGTAGAACGAATTGACCGTGGTGGAAGTAAAAACAAAAAGAAAAAGAAACGGCTAAGCCATAAAGATATACCCAACCTCTATCCACCGGGATCAGACATTATCGTGCAAGTCACCAAAGGACCCATTGGCACCAAAGGGGCCCGTATTACCACCAATATATCGATGGCCGGACGTTATCTGGTGCTCATGCCCTATACCGATCAGTTTGGTATTTCCCGCAAGATCGAAGACCCGGCTGAGCGCGACCGCCTACGCCAGATTCTTTATGATCTGGATGTGCCTGAAGGTATGGGAGTGATACTTCGTACGGCAGGGGTTGGACTCAAGGCGCGCTATTTCGTGCGTGATCTGGCCATCCTGCTGGAACGCTGGCGCAAAATTGATACTGCCATTAAAAAAGGTCCGGCACCCTCTCTGCTGCTGGAAGAACCCAATCTGGTTGAACGCACCGTGCGCGACTTTCTTACTGATGATGTTGGACAGGTTGCCGTGGATGACGAAAATACGGCCAATGCCATTAAAGAACAGGTCCGCATCATCTCCAAACGGGCTGAGAAGAAAATTCACTGGTACCAGGATCCGGTTCCCATCTTTGATAAGTTCCAAATCAACAAACAGATCGATTCTGCCTTCCGCCGAATGGTCTGGCTGAAATCAGGCGCTTATCTGGTGATTGATGAGACCGAGGCTCTGGTGGCCATTGATATCAATACCGGACGTAATAAGGGCGGCAATGATACGGAAAACACCATTCTCAACACCAACTTGGAAGCAGCAGAGGAAATTGCACGCCAGTTCCGTCTGCGAAATATGGGAGGACTGATCATTGTCGATTTCATCGACATGAAACACAAACGCGACCAGCACGCTGTAGTCAAACACTTCAAACAGTGCCTGAAACGGGACAAAGCGAAAACTCATGTACTGCCAATCTCATCGCTGGGTATTCTGGAAATGACACGGCAACGGGTTCAGGAAAGTATCAGCAGGGCCATCTATGAAGAGTGCCCCGCTTGTCGTGGTAAGGGAGTTACCAAGTCAGCAGAAACGATGAGTGCCGAACTTCAGCGGGAAATCCAGCGGGTGCTGGCTAAACACCAGGATATCCACGAGATCACTCTCTTCATCAATCCAACCGTAATGGAGCGCCTCCGCAGCTACGATGAACAGCTACTGGTTGATCTGGAGCGCCGCTTTGCAGCACGTTTTACCTTTAAGACCGATCACAACTTATATATTGAGGACTTCAAGATCGTTAATTCCAAGACAAATAAGGAATTGGAATAAGATTGGGATTGAGTGAACCATGCAATCTCGTATGGTTTATTTCTGGCCGGATACTGGGCCTGCATATAAATCAGAAAGGAAGAATCGGGCTGTAGCGCAGTTTGGTAGCGCACTTCGCTGGGGGTGAAGGGGTCGCAGGTTCAAATCCTGTCAGCCCGATTCTCCCTTTCTGAGAAACCTGCAGTTTGGTTCCCGATCACCCGCAGGGGGTATCGGGAGGGGGTGAAGGGGTCGCAGGTTCAAATCTTGAGGAGTATAGCGACGAAACCCCGATAAACATCGAGGGCTGTCAGCCCGATACTTCTCTACTCATTTTCGCTGTTTGGTTCCCGACCACGCCACCTGTGGCGGGTGTCGGGAAAGAATGAGACAAAAATTCACGATAGCGTTAGCAAATTAAGATTATCCTATCTGTTAGACAGTGCCCGCCTCTCAGACTATCCGCTTTTTAACTTGCGGAAGAACTTCTTACCCGCCTGCAGAATCATACCGTCTGCAATGTCGATGTTACCTTTAGGATCTGTATATTTATTCCCGTTCACTTTGACACCTCCCTGCTGTACCAGACGACGAGCATCACCACCGCTTTTCACCGCACCGGATTCCTGTAGCAGTTTTCCAATCCAGATAGGATTCTCGGACACCTGAAATTCCTCCAGTTCCGTATCATCCAGACTCTTCTTGGAGAATTTTAATTCGAACTGCGCCAGTGCGTTTTCTGCAGCAACAGCATCGTGGAAGCGTGTTACAATCTTACAGGCCAGTGCCTTTTTCGCATCCATCGGATGTGATGCATTATCCAATGGAGTTCCAACCAGCAGCGGATACCAAACCCCCATCAACTCATCGCTGATGCTCATGACTTTACCAAGCATTTCAGCCGGTGCCTCCCGGACGCCAATGTAGTTGTCCAGGGACTTGCTCATTTTCTCCACGCCGTCGGTTCCTTCCAGAATCGGCATCGTCATCACGACTTGCGCCTTTTGCCCTTCCTGCTGCTGGAGATCTCTACCAGTGAGCAGATTAAAGAGTTGATCACTCCCCCCTAACTCAACATCCGCTTTAACCATCACTGAATCCCATCCCTGCAATATCGGATACTGTAATTCGTGCATCATTACGTCCTGGCCGGCTGCCATCCGCTCTTTGAAGTCGCGACGCTGTAACGTCTGTGCCACCGTCTTACGTGCCAAAAGCTTCATCGTATCCATCAGAGTCATCTTATCAAACCAGTTCCCATTCCAGACGATCTCGGTTTTAGATCGGTCCAGCACGGTGAATGCCTGATCTTCATAGGTCTTAGCATTATGTGTAATATCTTCCATCGACAACATCGGGCGAGTTGAGTTTTTTCCCGTCGGATCTCCGATACGAGCAGTAAAATCTCCGATAATCAATATAGCGGTGTGTCCCAAATCCTGAAACTGTCTCAGCTTGAGCAGCGGCACCGTATGACCAAGGTGGATATCGGACGACGTCGGATCGACCCCAAATTTAATCCTGAGCGGTCTGTCCAGCTTCAGCTTCGCCAGCAGTTCTTCCTGGGAATGGACTTGACTTACTCCCGCACATAATTGATCTAATTGCTCTTGTGGTGTCATGCAGCAGCAAACCTAGCGTAAGCCACTGCCCGAATAAATATGAAATTTATGTGAAAAACTAGGGACGGAGGTAAGTCTGGAAAATACCAGACTTACCTCCGTCCCTAGTTTTAGATTGATGTATAAAAGAATCCCGATGCAGGTAGTTACCTGCATCGGGATTGCTAATACTTAAACTGGTAGAGGACCCGTTCGGCTTATTTCTCGCCGGGGCGGAATTCCTCCTCTGCTACAGCGAAGGCATCACCCATGGATCCTAACATGTCACCACTACGCAGATTTTCGTAGGCTTTCTGTTCCTTCTTAAGGTCCGCTTCGCTATAATTGGCTGCCTTGATGGACAACCCGATGCGACGCTCCACCTTGTCCACTTTGATAACGCGCGCTTCCACTGCGTCACCGGACTTGAGAACATCCTTCACTTTATTAACACGTTCTTCGCTGATCTGTGAGATGTGAACTAATCCGTCAATCTCATCTGCAAGCTGGATGAAGGCACCGAAACTGGCAATTTTAGTGACTTCACCTTTAACCAGATCACCAACCTTGTAATGGCTGTCAATCTCTTCCCATGGATCCGTGGAAAGCTGTTTAATACCAAGACTGATGCGCTGGTTCTGCTTATCGATCCCCAAAACCTGGGCTTCAATCTCATCGCCCTTCTTCAGCACCTCGGACGGGTGGTTCACTTTGCGCGTCCAGGACAGATCGGAAACGTGAATCATCCCATCAATACCTTCCTCCAGTTCTACAAAGGCACCATAAGCGGTCAAGTTGCGCACCACACCTTTGACCTGTGCATTGAGCGGATACCGTTCTTGGATGGTATCCCAGGGGTTAGCTTCCAGCTGGCGCATGCTCAGAGAGATCTTCTGATCCTCCAAGTTGATATCAGTAACCACTGCCTCGATTTCCTGACCGGTTTCGAGCACATCTGAAGGACGCGCAATGCGCTTGGTCCAAGAAATCTCAGAAACATGAATCAAACCCTCGATACCAGTTTCCAGCTCTACAAAAGCCCCATAAGGCACCAGACTGGTGATCTTGCCGGATACTTTGGCATCCACCGGATATTTCTCGGCAATCTTTTCCCATGGATTGTCAAAACGCTGCTTCAAACCCAGTGAAACACGCTCTTTTTCGCGATCGATATCGAGCACCATGACTTCCACTTCCTGACCGACGGTAAGCTGTTCGGACGGATGATTGATCCGACCCCAGCTGATATCAGTGATATGCAGTAGCCCATCCAAACCGTTCAGGTCAATGAAGGCACCAAAATCGGTGATGTTTTTGATCAAACCTGTAACGACCGCACCTTTTTCGATGGTAGCAAGCAGCTCAGCACGTTTCTCAGCACGTTCTTCTTCGATGATTTCGCGACGGGAAACCACCACATTTTTGCGCTCTTCGTTTACTTTGACGATCTTGCACTCGATCATCTGGTCTTCAAATTCCTTAAGGTTCTTCGGCGGCATGATATCCACCTGGGACGCCGGCATGAAGGCTTCCACACCGATGTTGATCATCAGGCCGCCTTTAACCACTTTACGGACACGACCCTTGAGGCGCTGCCCTTCATTAAAAATCTGAACCACTTTCTCCCAGTTCTGTTTCTGCGCCGCCTTCTGGCGAGAGAGAACGACCATACCGTCGTCATTTTCAAGTTTCTCAAGCAGAACCTCGACATCCTGACCGGCTTCGAGCGCATCCGGATCTTCAAATTCGTCGATGTCAACTATACCTTCCGATTTGTACCCAATATCAATCACGATTTCTTTGGAACGCTTTTCCAGGATGCTTCCGGTTACAATGCTGCCCTCTTTATAATTCTGAAGAGAGGCATTTAATAGGGCTTCCATATCTTTCATAACGAAAATAGAACGTAAATCGGTGGAATCTCCAGACTTGTACAATTCAGAAGTGCTCGAGCAGAGCCAACCACCTAAAATGCGAACTTACTTATAGTGTGCTGTTATTCACCTGACAGCTCAGGGTTTGTGTTTCATATGATCCGCCATCCCGCATCCGCGAAATTCTTAAACGGTTTGAAAACGTAGAGACGTCTATTCATTCTGACAAGTACTTATTCATTGCCATTCGAAAGCCGGATTTGCACAATGAACCGCTCAGAATAACGATTCAGACTTGGAGCCACGTAGATTTGGCGCCCTTGAGACGTAATTTCGATCTTTTTCCAGGGAGAAACCTCTTTGGTCACTCCCAATTGGTCTTTAAACAGGCAGCGAACCATCAGACTCACCGGAGCACTGGTTTTGTTCCTGATCAGCGTTTCTGCCAGAATAACCCCGTTTTCATCGCGCGAAACGCTCTGATCCTGAATTTCAATGACTGTTGCCAGCACTTCATCCATCAGTAAAGCCGTGGAAGCTTCGGTTGGAAATACCGGATCATTCAATTCCACCGAAGGCCCGCCTCCACAGGAAATGAGCACTGCTGAAAGTGCCGCACACAAGCTCACAGGCACAAGGCTTTGCTTCATTTTATTAAATTAAGCCTTTGCGCCCCAGCTTCCAAACACTTATTATAAAGATATGACAATTTTATTTGCTTTTGGCCTCCCGCAAGGACCAGAACTCATCATCATTTTCCTGGTGGTACTCCTGCTGTTCGGAGCCAGTAAGCTGCCGGGTCTGGCCCGTGCGCTAGGAAAAAGCCTGGGTGAATTCCGTAAAGCCAAAGATGAACTGGAACGTGAAATCCAGCGTGCTGCCGATGAAGAGGAAGCCAGAAAAACAGCCAACCCGCTTCCGGAAACTCAAGCCCATAATACTGAAGTTGTCGACAGTGATAAACAAAAAGACACCGCGTCTTCCTGAAAGCTCCAGCACTTATACACTACCGCCCGGATTCAAAACCACTCGGTAAATATAATTCCAGGCGGAATTGCACTCTATGGTGATGCCGATATGGTTCTATTCCTAAAATATGTCAGACCTTACCCATACTCAAGCAGACCAGACCTTGGACGATACCCAGAGCAAGCCGGATGACAGGCAGCTAAAGATCGATAAAGTTGGTGTCCGCGGTCTCCGTCATCCTATTGAAATCATGGACAAGGCTCATCTCCGTCAGGACACGGTTGCCATGCTTTCACTAAGTGTCGATTTACCTCAGCATTTTAAAGGAACGCATATGAGCCGTTTTGTGGAGGTGCTCAATTCCCATGGTCGTCTGATCCATGTGGAGAACATCCCGACTATTCTCAAAGAACTTCAGGACCGCCTGGAAGCGCGCACCGCACATATTGAGCTGGATTTCCCCTACTTTATGGAAAAAAAGGCCCCGATCACCGGAGCCAGCGGTCTACTGGATTATGCCGCCAAATTCGATGCCAGTGTCACCGATAGCACCACCGACTTCATTCTCTCTGTCAATGTTCCCGTTACTACCCTGTGTCCCTGTAGTAAATCGATTAGCGCTCGTGGTGCCCACAATCAGCGCGGTTATGTCGAACTCGCTGTGCGTTTTGACAAGACTGTCTGGATCGAAGACGTGGTTCAGATCGTAGAGGAATCTGCGAGTTGTGAATTGTATTCTTTGTTGAAACGCGAAGACGAAAAGTACGTGACCGAGAAAGCCTTCGATAATCCGGTATTTGTCGAGGACTTGGTGCGCAATATTGCCCTGCGCTGTAACGACCACCCCGATATTACCTGGTATCGGGTGGAAGCGGAAAACGTGGAAAGCATCCATAATCACAGCGCCTTTGCCGTGATTGAAAACGATTTGCGTTAAATCAAACTAGGGACGGAGGTACGTTGAATTCAACGTACCTCCGTCCCTAGTTTGAAATTCATTTCTAAACCGTATGCGCCCCGTTACAGGCTGGTGTGATTAAAGTCCATGGCTTAGAACCATATTTTACTTTATAAGCATTTTGCATGTCTTTCACGAACCGGGCAGCCTGGTTTTCCTTAACCAGATTAATGGTTGCTCCACCAAATCCACCTCCGCTTAAGCGGGCACCAATACAGGCATCGTGCCGGGCAGCCTGAGCAACCAGAAAGTCCAGCTCTGCACAACTGTTCTCAAAGTATTGGATCGAACTCTGATGCGATTCAAACATCAACTTTCCCAGTACATTGATATTTCCGGCAGCCAGAGCGCTTACCGCATGTGCCACGCGAGCTGTCTCTCCTACCGGATGCATGGCACATTTAAAAGAAGTCCCGTCAAGTTGATCCTTTTTCACTTCCAATTCTCCGGGCGTTACTTGCCGCAGTGAGGCTATTTTCAGTGCATGAGCTGCTGCCTCACAAGCTTTGCGGCGTTTATTATACTTTCCACTGCTCATAGCGTGATTTACTCCTGAATCAACGATGACAAATACCCAGCCTCTAGGTAAAGGCAAATGCCGGATTTCAAGGGATTGGCAATCGATAAATGTCAGGTGACCGGATTTACCTGCCAGCACAGAAATCTGATCCAACAGCCCGCATTGAACCCCGGCAAAATGGTGTTCCGCATACTGTCCGGCCCTGGCCAGTTCTATCGTATTAAGCTCAAATTCACCTAACTGCTGAAAAGCCAGCCCGGAGGCCATCTCCAATGCTGCGCTGCTACTGAGTCCGGTCCCAACCGGAATATTTGAAGAAATCATCAGATCTCCCCCTTTGAATACGATATTCCGTTCCTTCAGGGCCTGCGCAACACCAATCACGTAATTGGGCCAGGTGGGTTCCGGTTCCTGCAACGGTATCAAATTTCCCAGGTCCCCCGTCCACCCATCCTGCATCTTCTCAGAAGTCAATCTAAGCGTATGGCGCTCGGCTGGTTTGCCACAAACAGTTGTTCTGACACTGATCGCAATTGACAGCACCAACCCCTCATTATAGTCGGTATGATTCCCCAGCACTTCAGCACGACCCGGGGCCATCACAGTAAAAGGCTTCACAGCAGCTCTTCTGTAATGGAATCTGCAACCAGGAGTCCACGTGAAGTCAGAACAATACGGTCCTGATCCCGCCGCAGAAAACGGTCTTGCTCCAGATTTTCAACCAGCTGCTCGCGATCCTGAATCCACTCACCAGGGATACCGCGATTAGTCCGTAATCCTAACATTATTTTTTCCTGGCGCCTGGTTGACTCATCCATGATTTCCCATTCGCGTTCCAATGGGTTATTCCCGTAACGGTGAATATCGGCAACGGTTTTCCACCGGTGCCGGCCCACGGTTGAACAGGCGCTTGGCCCGAGACCAATATAATCCTCACCAGCCCAACAGGCCAGATTGTGGCGGGCTTCCTTGCCGGTTCTGGCAAAATTCGATACTTCATAGTTCACGAACTCGTTTGAATGTAATAACTCAATCGCCCATTCGTGCATTTCCTGACCCGTAGATTCCTCTTGAAGCAGACCAGCCTGCAGTTTTTCCAGAAACTCGGTATCCTCTTCGTAGGTCAGTTCGTATAGTGAAATATGGTCCGGCTCCAGTTCGAGTGCCTGCTGTAAGCTGCTTTGCCAAGTCTGCATCGACTGTCCCGGCAATGCGAACATCAGATCAATATTAATATTGTTAAATCCATACTGACGCAGCCGCCGGAACGTTTTGACGACATCCGGTGCCCGATGTGTGCGTCCCAGCAACTGCAGCGACGTTTCATCAAAAGCCTGAACACCCAGACTGATCCTGTTGACACCCAGCTCCTGTAATGTCTCCGCCTTGCGACTGGAAACCGTCATCGGGTTAGCCTCCATTGTGAATTCCATCACTTCTTTCCATGGCCAGAAACGGCCCATCTCAGTGAGCTGTGAGACACTTAATGCTGTTGGCGTTCCACCTCCGAAAAATATCGTTTCAGGTAATACCGGCAGATATTCCCGGATGGCCTCAACCTCCCTTTCCAGTGCCGGGAGAAAAGGAGCCATCGAATGAGTTAGATTACGTGTCTTGTAGAAAGAACAATACGGACAGATATGGGTGCAAAATGGCACATGAACATAAATATTCCGGATGATATCCGCCTGTGGGATGATCTTCTGACCTGAGATGTGGATCGACTCCGGCATACCAACCATGAGCATGCCAGATTGCGGCATCAGGCCAACCATAGAAATTATCCCCTGATTCAGATATCTAAATTTCACTACGGGCAAACTTTCGATTTAGTCTTTAATCCATACCGCATACCGGCATAAATTGATTTGTGAATCAGGACAAAAAGAAAGAATGGTCGACCTACCGGCGCCTGAAACTTCAGCGTCAGCACAAGTCGCGTGCTAAACGTGAAGTCATTGAAAAAGAAGGTATTTACTGCTTCATCGGCGGCACACGCGGTCGCCCCTACATGCAGGTTCTGAAAACTGACTATCTGCGCATTTTTAAAGCAGAAGAGCAGGCGCTGCGTCAATCCGACTTATTCAAAAAGATAACACCAGATCGGGCGGCCGACCTGATGCGTAACCATCTGGAAAACATCATTTATGATCGTCTGCTCTCCCACATGCAAGCACTGGCAAAAGTGGAGGAAACCACTTTAAAAAACGAAGGACGCAGCCTCTCTTCTAACGAGCGCGAAATTTACAGTAAAGCACTCAAAGATGATCCCGTGCAGCTCAACCACGAAAGCCGCGCCACCACCACACGCAAACGCTGGATCCAAAGTGTCCTGAGCAAGGTCAACCACCGCAGCCAGTCCAATCCGAGCCACTTGCAGCATACCTGGCAGGATCTGGTTGGCGTCGAAAATGCCCAGCAGGTGCGTCTGACCTACGTGGATAAAAAACGCGGCATCGCCTACTGCCAGTCGATCAATCCCTCCGCCACTGCCAGCCTGCGCATGCAACGAAACCTGGCTCAGCTACTGGGTCAATCACTGGATCTCAGGATTACCAGAATCGTCTACCGGTAGCTCCCGTAAGACAGGGTCTGACAACAGGTTGGCATATTCCTTCATCCGCTCTATCTGCATGGCCACAGAAGACTGTCTGGTTAAACGCAGAGTAACTAGTTTCACTACGCTGGCGAAAGTGTGTCCTAACTGATTTGCCATCATTCTCACTATAACAATGGCAAGAAGTCCGACAGTTGCATCCTACACGGGGAAAGGTAGGATGAGAAAACGTTGTCCCGACTGCGCAGTGTGTCGGGATAAAGAATGTCCGGAGACTTCTGGTCATACGCTATTCTTTCCATGCGTCCCATTAAGCTAAAAATGCTCTAATATTCTGAAAAGCCACGACCGAAATGCGGTCGTGGCTTGAATCAGTAAAAACCAGGTTGGTGTGATTTTCTTCTTAGTTGATCGTCACCGAATCGAGATCGAATTTTCCTTTAACAAACTCCAGGCGGATGACACCACCGGTCGTTGCAGGGATACTCACTCCAGATACAGAAATGGTGGTAAAGTTCGTCCAACTGCCCGTGCCTCCGTTAGGCACATTGAGTGTCGCCAATGTAACACCGTCCAGTTTGACTCTAAGCTTGCGTCCATTCTGTGAGACAGCTGATGCCACACGCGCTGAAATCGTGTAATTGCCCGCCGTTGTATCAACGGTGTATTCGAGCCATTCACCACCTCGTGTCCATCCAACTGTCGAGCCTTCGCTATCGACGTCATCGGATTCACGGTAGTCCAAAGTTCCGTTGTTGCCTCCATCAAAGTCGGAGTAAGCGACGCCTGATCCACCATAGTCATAGTTTTCTGCTTCTATGGTGCCAGGTATACTGGCTGGTGTTTCCCAGTCGGGAAAAGGCAACTGCGGGTTGTTGGTAACATACTTATCCCAGAATGCCTGGGCGCTGGTTACATCTCCAATATCATTCACAATAAACCAGGCCATAATACAATCGGAGAAATCCACTCCACCATCGTCTATGGGAGAGTAGGAAGGAGTCTCGGTCCAGGTATCCGCCACTTCATCCGCCTTGGTCCAGATTTCTGCAGCACGGGCATTGATATTGGCGGGGTATCCCGTTTCACCTTTGGCAAAACCCAGATAGTCTTCCTGATCAGGATCAGGTATTCCTCCTTCCGTCGCTGAGGAATCAGGAATGATATAATTGGTATTGAAACAAGGCGTCTGAATACCGCGATCAAAAATATTCGGATTGAAAGTAACGCCGGGCAGGAAATTTCCGTCGTCCACTTCAACGTAAGTCACGAGAGGCCGGAGAGCATCAAGAACTTCACTGGTGTTACTGGTGTTTCCAGACTGCTTTTCGTTAAACCAACTGTGTTGTATGACAAAAACACCATATTTGACCAGTGCTGGATCAAGGCTGTGGAAGCTGTCGAGCTCGTTGACCCAATCGAGAGTAAAGTCTGACTGTCCACCTTCGATGACCCATACTTTTCCGCCTGCATTAAGCGTATTCGCCACCCGGGTCGATGCACCACGCACGACGTCGTTATAGTCGGCTACCGGACCATTCTCATCTTTGACCTCATCCCAATTGCTGCTGCCAAAGAGAGTATTATAAAGGCCCAGACTCTTTGCTTCTGTGATAAAATCTCCGTTTTGCACGCCATATGCACCTGAGTAGATGAAGTAATTGGCTTCATAAAGAATCGGATGTTCAAGCATACACGCAAAGGCTGCCGCCGAATGGACATCATCCATATCCGGCTTAAGGTCAAATTGACCGAGAATGAGATCGTTTTCGAGATCCAGAGCAGGATAGGCTTCTGAAAACAAAACTCCCATGGCACTGCCGGCGTTGGAACTGTTCGTGTTGAACGTCCATGCGCTCACCCGGCTGGTTGGATCGGTAGCTTCAACGGATCCGATTTTCCGTTTGCTGATACTAACCGAGGTGTTGATTGCGTTGCCTGACGCTGGATTGACCGTTTTCGTGCTGGATGAGGCAGCCTCGATGAAGACGGATTCAGAAAGACCCGATTCATTGATGGTATAGGCGAGATCAAATGTCCCGGAAGGATTTGCCGCAGCCGAAAAAACGGTTTTGGTATCGGTTATGGGAAAAACCCGGTACCCAAAGGTCGGGCTCAAGACGAAGAGGGAAGCCCGGGTCTGACCCCCCGCATTGCTGCTTGGAATAACCGTGAAGTTAAAGCTTCCAGTCTGATGCATCGCGGCATATGCAACGTAAGTGACGGAGACCGGATTGTCAGATGCTGTGGAGATCGTTTCAAAGGCAGCACCGGAATTACTGGAAAAATCGATCGAGACACTGTTGTTCTTGGATGAAGCAACGGCAATGACCACGGTATCGGATTTTGAAACGGATATATTGTTGAAGGTAATACCATTCTTTACCTGGCCATTGGCCTGATTGGTAACCGTCAATGCGGATAGTGAATGGATGATGGATAGAGATGACAATAGGACTACAGTTAGGGTGGTTTTCATGATTTTATCCTGGCTAAGGGTGAGTGGTGAGAAAATACCGTTTAGTAAACTAATTTAGTGCGTTTTAAAGAATACTTATCAAAACAAATTAGGCTAGCCTGTCTTTCGATACCTACCATGTTAAGATACAAATCGGATCAATGTCAATACTTATCTTGCCAAAATACGGATATCATCAATATAGACGTCATCGCCATTGTTACCTGCATTACAGCGGAAGCGGATCCGGGTCTGGTCGGTTAATGGAACACCGGTAATGAGCACACTCTCATTGTTGTAAACCCCTGCGTCACTGACAAAATCAACATTATTGATCCAGACACGCTCGGTCAGATAGGTGACTCCTCCGTCCGTTGAAATATCCAGCGCAAAGCGCTCGCTAGCCTCCATACTGACGATCTCGTAATCAAATTCGACGAAGATTTCAAAATAGGTGCTCAGCGCCAGATCGCCGGTTGTCGCGACGGATGAACTGGTGTCGTCCTGCAGGTTTAATACACCCGACGAGCCGTTTACGAATCCACCTGAAGTGTCGAGTATGCAGTCGGCACCGCCATCGGTCCAGTTTCCGAAACCGCTTTCGAAATCGTCGAAGAGAATCAGCGTAAGTATATCCGGTTGCGCAGAAGATTCTGTGCTGGGAACGGACTCGTTGGCAGAGTTATCGATAGCGGTAATGGCGTAGTAGTAGGTCGTTCCGTCCGTGACATCATAATCGGTAAACTTGCTGGCGACAACATCCTGTATATTTTTATACGGGCCACCGGGAGTTGTCGAGCGGGACACACCGTAGAGCGCCAGGTCACTCTCTGAGTTGTCAGCCCAGTCGAGAATCACGGAGCCTTCAGCGGCAGTTGTGATCAGCCCGGTGGGAGCCGCAGGTGCGGTTGAATCGATATTACCCAGTGCACCTCCGTTTCCGGTCACTCCGACAATAATGTCCGGTGCATTGCCCACAAAATAGATCTGCGACTCATCGGCCGGGTCAAAAATCCAGTCGTCAACCGCGGGATTCTTATCGAACAGTGATCCGCAGACTTTGGCCTGGCTGTTACCAAGCGCCTGTATGAATATGCTGTGCGACGAAGTAAACTCACTGCCCTCGATAATGCCGACGATGTCACCGTCGAGCTTAAAGTTGCTTTGATACGTGCTGCCGCCACGCCAGTCGGTTTGTGCCACGATACGACCACCACCACTGATACTGTGGGTCAAGCTGGCGTCTGCAGCTGCTTTATTGTTGATGAAGTTCAAGCGGTCTCCATCACCTGTGACCCCTTCAGAAACACCGATACCACTAAGATTCCAGGAACATCCGATGACTTCCAGGTCTAAGATACCCGGATCACTTGAATCTATCTTGATCCCAACAGTATTCGGCGTTCCGGCCCGCTCGTGCTCGCCGCCACCGATATAGATATTGAGAGTTGGAGAGCCAAAAATTTGGTACAGGTCATCACCAGTGGCGTTGATGAAGTGCCCCATGTAACGGAATACCCCACTCCCAAAAGCAGCTGGACCAATACCGATGGGCGCTAAGCCCCCGTCCTGCTTATTGTTGGGTGCTCCATCCCTCCATCCGGCGGCCACAAATGCCGGAAGCGTATAATTTCTGGCATGCTTCCAAGAATCCAGTTTCCCTTGAAAGTTTTCCAAAATAGTGGGTGCTCCGTCGGCACCGAGGTCAACAGTTCGATTGAGACCAAATGTGTAGATAAAGTCGAGGTGGTGACCGCCGCCTGACTTGAAATCCAAAGAGTCATAAGTATTGGAAAAAACAATATTGTAAGCCCAGTTCCGATCTGTGCCTCGCACCGCGTAGGGATAGGGAATCAAGGTCATCATGCCTTGTGATGAGTCCCATTTCTGATCCGGCCGGTAAAATGTAATACCGCTGATTCCCGAGTCGGCCGCTAGTGTCACCATCGCCGGCTGGCTGGGATCATTCTGGTCTGCGAAACCGGCCAGTATCGACCGCGAATCCTTACTAAAGACGGTGTCGTGAATGCCTCTGAACTCAATAAAGGATGGCACGTTCAAGCGCCCGTCAATTCGGTAGGCTCCGGGCGGCAGATGCACGATGCAGCCCGCCGAGGCACTGGCGAGTGCACCGGCTGCATCCAGGGCAGCCTGGATCGCAGCGGTATCATCCGTAATCGCATCGCCCATGGCACCGTAATCCATCACGTTGAAGACATAATCCGTCCCTGCCGGTGGCGTAGGGAGCCGGTCATGTTTGAGGAACGGATAAGTCAACGAATCCAGCTCAGCAAACAGGTGGGGTGAGGTGGTATCAATCACGATTTGGTCAGCCGCCGCAGACGAGTTGTTGAGGATATCCAGTCCCGATCCGTTGGGCGTGTTGCCAAAAATGGAAACCCGGTCGACGCCACTCTGCAGATTAATATGGGAACCGGACGGCACGAAGGTACATCCGGCAGTAATCAGGAATCCGTTGCTGGACTCGATGGCGTAGCCGCTGCCCCAGTCCTGGAAAGTGCATTTGGTGAAATTGACACTGCCGGTGTCGTGCTGCACCACTACATCATCACTCAGGAATGTGAGATTGCTGAACGAGGCATTCTTGAAGGTATTGTAGAGACGAACGGCAGTCTCCTCAGCCTGCACATATCCCGCGGTGAAGAGAAGCGGTCGACCACTGCTGGTCGATAAATCGAATCCGACCCGGCAGTTAACAAAAGTCATATCAAAAAAGCGTGAGGCTCCGCCGCCGCTAAAAGTTCGCAAAGCGATATCATAGCCGTCAGCCGTCAACCCGACGTAGATATCTCCTCCAGGCCCGTTTCCAACATTGAATGCCGCGCCATTGGAAGCTCGCATGGCAGTAACGACTTTGTTGCGATTTACACTACCCAGTCCGGACTGCGTCCAGTACTCGGGAGCGAAACGAACATTTTGGGCCCGTGTCGCCGCCGAAACATTGTCCACTTCAAGCCCGCGATGAATGGGTGATCCAAAAACGTTGTTTACTGTAGCAAATTTAGCAGCAGACCCATTGCCATAGCGAATACCACGGTAGGAATTGACCAGCGTCACGTTCCGGACGCCACTGGTCGTGTCTATTCCTTCCAGGGTGTAGGGATATTCCGTCGGAGCGCTGGGATTGGACAATGTCTGACCGGGATGGTAGATGGACAGGTCGCGAATACCTGCATCAGTTGCAATCTCTATCGCGGAAATATCGGTTCCTAGTGAACCCGTGCCGGCACCGTGATCGATATAAAGTACCGTACCCGCTACGGTCTTGTTGCTATCCGTTGGCCTTTTCCAGTCTCCACGCAACGTCACAGACTTTCTGATGACAATGGAACTCTGCAGCAGGTAATTGCCAGACGGAAGATAGACTATTCCACCGTGGGCGTCGAAGGCTGCATCAATGGCAGCCTGAATTTCCGCCGAGGCATCCGTAGCCCCCGTGTTGTCTGCCCCGAACTCGGCTACAGCATCAATGGTGTAAAGCGGGGTATCAAAGTCGGAGAATGATGTGTTGGCGATGCGGGGCACATTCACGCTCTTGGTCTCCCAGATCCACTGATAGTTGGCTCCGGTTCCGGTTGAAGACGCACGCAAGGCGTCCTGGTTACCGTTGTGGTTGACATCGTTGCCCAGTGTCACATTGGTCAGGCGCACGATATTGCTGGTCACATCCGTCCACTGGAATACCGCCAGCGGATCAGACTGGGTGCCGTTGGCAAAGAGCCGGTTCTGACCGGTGGCACCTGCCACCACATAGGCCTGGGTGGATCTTGAAAACAACCGGATATTACCACTGCCAGCATCTTCCACCAGAAAATGCTGCGCAGTGTCGGTGTCCTCCGTAAAATTGGCTTCCAGCCGGTCTCCGCTGGAGGGATCCACGTTGACAAACAGGTTCTCGTCGACGCTTTGCAGGGAAATGATCTCCCCGATCGGTGGGGCTGCCTGGCCGATGGATGTTACCAGCACACAGACCAGCAGCGGCAGACTGACAGCCAGGCCATTCAACCGTATTGCATCGGGCGCGGATTCAGCGGAATGGAAACGTTTCACGCTGCTGAAAAAATATGAATTTTTCGATCCGGTTTCAAACGCAATTTTCATCACATAAGAGTATTGAATGATACTGTCATGGCAATAGTAAACCGTCTGTCACGCGCTGGTCTTTAAAATATTCTACCGGGCTATTTGACGTAAAAAAATGTTAGTTCGAGATATCCGCACTGAACGTATGGTGCCTGCAAAACTCCCGGAGTAGAGAGGCATAAAACCATTTTCCTAACATTAAATATAATATCTGCTGCATTATTTTTATTTAGAAAGATCTATTTCCGCAGAAGATGAATGGTGAAAGGATTTCAGCTGTTTTATGAAGCGTTCCTGGTCTGTGGGCGAGACTATGACATAAGCCGGGTAGCCCTTATTGTCGTAATCAATTTTCAGCCGGTCCAGTGACCATGCAGGAGCGCTGAACGGATTCCGGGTTTTTTGAATTCCGGTAATTTTATGAACCGGCACCTCGGTGCGCATCACTCCTGATCGGACTAACATCTTGTCCGGGCTGAGCTGATATTGTAACGGGTATGCAATCAATGCCATCATCCCGGCAGTGACTAATTCACAGACCAGCACAAAAACCACAGCACGATAATCTCCGCTCTTCCATGATATAAAGGCTGCCAGGATCAGAACCCCCAGTAAAATGCAGGCTATCAATGCGACCAGCCATGTATCCACTTGGCTGGAATAGTGTTCTGTTTTTGTTTCCATCTCCGCTACTTTGCAGTAGCCAAGCTACTGTTACGATATAAATTACCATCTCGCATGGAGGCTCCGCTCAAAAACAAAATCGCTGCGGTATGGGGTGTGCTCGGTGTGGTTCTCATTTTAAGCCAGGCCTGTTGGCGGCTTGGTCTGGAATCTCTCCATGCCTTTGAAAGTTCCTGGAGTCCGGCACATTGGATTACTTTTGTGCTGATTGTGATCTTCATGGCTTATTCCGAAGGCTACCGGGCGTTCCAGCAGCAGTTTTCCCCGCGAGTTGTCTCCCGCGCCCGCACCCTGCTTATCCGTTGCACAGGGGCGCAATTCATCTTTGCGCCCCTGTTCTGCATGGGTTTTTTCCATGCCACCCGCAAGAGGAAGATCATTACCTACCTGGTTACTTTGGGAATCATCTTACTCATCATTGGCGTCCGGCTGATGCCTCACCCCTGGCGTGGCATGGTCGATATCGGAGTCGTGATTGGCTTGAGTTGGGGCATGATCGCCATCATCGCTTACACCCACATTGCATGGAAAAACCCAAACTGGGATTACCCGCCGGATCTCCCGGAAAAAATGTAGGGCGAGATTATCCCGCATTCGCGGGAGGAATCTTATCCTACAGAAATTTCAACTCTTCACCGATCAGCGATCGGTAATAACACGTTTCACGCGTATTTCCCTCCGCATCTTTCGTATGACACACCCCACCTTTTTCAGGAGTGACCAGATAAAGCAGGGAGTTCTGTTCACAGTTCACCCGGACCTCTTTTACACGCAGTGTATCACCAGAAGTCTGGCCCTTAACCCAGAGCTCGTTCCGGGAAGAACTCCAAAAGGTGGCTATACCCGTCTGCCGTGTGTGTCTGAATGCTGCTTCATTGGTATATGCCAAAACCAGCACCTCTTTGTTTTCCGCATGCTGTACCACCACCGGCAGCATGTCATGGCCTGTGCCTGCTACTTTCGCCAGTTTTTTGAAATCTAAATCCAGATCCAATCCCTCTTCGAGTGTCTTGCTCATCGTTGAAGTCTATCTGCTGTATAGCCTCATTCAACTCGAATTACCCGGAGGATTCCGTCAGCTCAAAAACCTGCAGCTGAATTAAGTGTGCCGTTTAAGCACATAATTCTTATCGTTCCGGCTTTAGGGAACCAATTCCCGACCCGAATAGGGTCGAAATTACTCGTGGTGGCAGCGCAGTCTTCGGCAAAGCATAAAATTCCGCGCGTGCCCGCTAAGTAGAAAAGCTCCTCCCAGGACATTTGTCATGATGGCAGTATTTAGAACCTTGCTCGTTTCATTCCCCAGGCAATGCGCACAAGTTTCATGGCCTGTTGCATTGAACCCTGCGTGAATAAACGATTCATAGATCGCCACGCCAACGAGCAAGGTTAGCCCCATGCCACCCAAAAACAGGACAATTCGATCCTTATGCTTGCGACAGCCCAGAAAAAATGCCACCCCTGTTACCGGCAAGACCAGGAACAACATCCAGAGATGAAAATCCTGATGAACCCAGAACGTTGTTGCTAGAATGGGCATCAAGACCAGCAAAGCCGGTGTGATCAGACAATGCACTGCACAAACCAGCGACATGCCTATGGCTAGCGAATCCAGCCAGCCGCCGGAGTGATTATGTAAATGTAAAATACGGTTCATTCATGAAGTTTCCAAATGATAGTCTATTCTCATTTGAAAACACGTAAAGTGTAGATTTCCACTTAGGGCCGTCCGAGAGATTTTCAAACGCTTCCTAGGCACATTCCTGGCACAGGCCAAACAAGGTAATCTCATGTTTTTCAACCTTAAAACCTTTGGGAGCAAGTGCTTCCACATTTCCTGAACAGCCCTGCAGGTCGTAAACCTGCCCGCAACCAGAACACACAAAATGATGATGATGCCCTTTCTGAGTTGATTCATAGCGCGGTGATTTTCCGGAAAGCTCCACTACTGTGACAGCTTGCTCTTGCTGGAGCCGCTTTAACGCGCGGTATATGGTGGCAATTCCAATTCCCGGAACACTGGCATTTGCTCTCGCTCCGATTTCATGAGCAGTCAACGGGTGCTCAGCCTGGGCGATCACTTGCTGAATCGCTTTTTTTTGCCTGGTGTTGCGCTGTGACATCGTTTTTACAAGGTAACAATATATTTTCAGAATATCGGGTAAACAGCACGATGCAACATAGTATTAGTGGTTCAGGGCCATCTACTTATCTTACTTATAGTTTATCCTGGTCATTTGCTCCTGCGACAAAGCAGATTACGTTTCGAGTATGATATTAGCAGGAGCTCTGGTTTTGATTGTGCTTGTAGGAATTACGCTGTCGGCGGTCATCTCCTTCTGGTGGGCGGCTGAAAGCGGGCAGTTCAAACACCCCGAGGAAAGTGCGGCTTCGATTTTTGATCCGTCTGAGCCCATTGGCGAACCCACTGACAAATTTCCCAGATCTGAATCATGAGTGTGTCGATAGCGCAACCTATCACCACCAGTCGCGCTCAAAAAATTGGTGAATCAGATCATGCAAAAAACCTGGTAGAACGGCAACTGGTCGACTTGTCGTGCAAAAAAGTCGTTTCACTGCTTTTTGCCACTTCCTTGTTCTGGTTACTCATGGGATCGGCTCTGGCCATTGCAGCTTCCATGAAACTGCACATGCCGGAATTTTTAGGCGGCAGTGACTGGTTGACGTTTGGCCGGGTCCGGCCAGCACATCTCAATACAATGGCATATGGCTGGGTTTCGACAGCTTGTCTGGGTGTCGGGCTCTGGTTGATGTCGCGATTGACCCGAGTCGAACTCCGGCAGGGACCTCTGCTCTGGATTGGAGCCATCTCCTGGAATATTGGAATCCTCGTCGGCACTGCCGGTATCCTGCGAGGTGACAGCACGTCAATCGAATGGCTGGAATTCCCCTACTACGCGACCCCTTTCCTGCTGATTTCATTTGCAATTTTCATGTTTGAGATCATTCGCATGATGAACCACCGGCAACCGGGTCATGTTTACATTTCCCAGTGGTATGTGCTAGCTGCCTTTTGCTGGTTTCCCTGGCTGTACGCGACCGCAACGATTCTGCTCGTCTGGTTCCCGGTTCAGGCGCCTGCCATGCCTCCCATCAACTGGTGGTTTGCCCACAACGCTTTGGGACTCTGGTTTACCCCGGTGTGTCTGGCCGCTGCCTATTATCTGATTCCAAAAGTCATCGGAAAACCGATCCACAGTTACTACCTGTCTATGGTTGGTTTCTGGTCCCTGGCATTTTTCTATGCATGGAACGGGATGCATCATTTGATCGGCGGTCCCTTTCCCGCATGGTTGATCAGTGCCAGTATTGCCGCCAGCGTCATGATGCTGGTTCCAGTCATTACCGTGGCCATCAACCATCACATGACAATGCGGGGCAGCTTTGACGCGGTGCGCTGGAGCCCTACCCTGAGGTTTGTCGTCTTTGCAGCAATGAGCTACACGCTGGTCAGTATCCAAGGCTCTACTGCAGCAATACGACCTCTGAATCAGATCACTCACTTCACGCATTACACCGTCGGGCACGCTCACCTCGGAATGTATGCCTTTGTCACCATGATGTTATTTGGTGCAATCTATTACATCATGCCGCGACTCTGGAATCGCGAATGGCCATCCGCGTTTCTGATCAAATCCCATTTCTGGCTGTGTGTGCTGGGTATCTCACTAATGACCTTCAGCCTTTCCATCGGAGGATGGATTCAAGGGTGGGAGATGAATAAAGCGGAAAAGGGTTTCATGGAAATCATGCAGATTACGATCCCCTATCTGCAAGCGCGCAGTGTTTCGGGCGGCATACTCACCCTGGCACATCTGGCATTTGTATTGTCGTTTACGCTCTTACTGATGGGGTGGTCGCCGAAAGGTGGTCGACCCACCTTACTGGCTCAACCACGTCATACGGAAACCGTTTCCACCTAGAAATGAACAGCAGTCACAAAAAATATCTATGGGTCTGGATCGGTTTTATTGCCACCATCGGTTCATCTTGGGCAGGCCTGGTTATTCTTCCGATCCTGAATCTCGGGGCACTGAATGAAGTGCGCGATGAAGCAACTGCCGGCATCGGACCGACTCCGGCTGCCGACATCATCGATCTGGGACGTGAAGTCTACGTGTCTCAGGGTTGCATGTATTGTCACAGCCAGCAGGTGCGACCGGAATATGCCGGTGGAGACCAGAAAATGGGCTGGGGCCAGCGTCGCACCATGCCGGAGGATTATCTCAACGACAAAGTCGCGCTGCTGGGAACGATGCGAACCGGACCGGACTTGAGCAACATCGGCGTTCGGCAGCCCAGCGAAGACTGGCACCTTTTGCATCTCTACCATCCGCAAATCACATCCGAAGGTTCGATCATGGCTCCTTATCCTTTTTTGTTTAAAAAACAAAAAATCGGAGATGAACCGCATCCACAGGCCTTGAATCTGACCGGAAAATATGCGCCGGAAGCAGGCTACGAAGTGATTCCTACCCGGGAAGTGCTGGCTTTGGTCGAGTACCTGAAATCATTAAAGAAAAGCAACACCCCGCTTGAAACTGCAGACCCGTCATGAATTCAAAACCACAACCTCATCATCCAGACACTCAAAAGATCAATCGCGGCGAGGACATGAACGTGCGCGCAGTGCACGAGGCCATCGTGCGCGAACTACCGGACCCCAGAGAGCTTTATAAGCAAGTGCCATGGTATTTACGTCATTTTTATATCTTCATGCTCATCGGTGCAGCGCTGTATTTACTGACGCTGGCAGGTGAATTCGACTGGAAATCCATGAGCACCCCGCTCGAGCGACTGGGCGTTTTTCAATAAAAGTGGTTTCTTATCGTGAGTTCCTGCTGTTGCTGCTCTTCGCCTCCTGAATCGCTTGACCCCGCCACTAGCGACACCACCGGCCCATTTGACGCCTTTTACTGGTTGAGGCTGGGCATTGCACTTGCCATATCCGGACTGACCATGATCTTCGGGCTAGGGGTTAACTTTTCTCCACCGACCGGTTGGGCTTATATCATTTTACATACCTTACTGGCCGCAGCCGTTCTGCTGGTTTTTCTGCTGGCGGGAACTCGCATGCTTAAAATCGCTTACCGCCAGGTGCGCTCTGCCCGCCCGGGAATGGAAGCTTTATTTCTCTTAGGTGTTACCGGAGCCTTTGGTGCGTCTTTGCATTCCTCTATCACCCGAACCGGAGATATTTATTATGAAGTTGTTGCTATCCTGGTTGCTATTTACTCGCTCGGTCAAACCTTGACCAAGGTCCAGAAGAATAAAGCCCTCCAGGCCATTACCTCTGTTCATTCGCGGTACGCACAGGCTCGTCTGGCCGATGGAACGTATGTTGCCAGTGATTCGATCCAACCCGGACAGGAAATCCTGATAAAACCCGGGGAAGGCATTCCGGTAGATGGTCATATTCTGTCGGGAACCGGGTTGGTGCAGGAGACCCCGCTAACCGGTGAACCCTTTGCCGTCTCTCGCACTCAGGGCGATCGCGTTCTTGCAGGCAGCGATAACCTGGATGGCGAGTTGATGGTCCAAGCAACCACTGCGGGCAACCAGCGTGAATTAGATACCTTGCTCCAGACTCTACAGCAATCCCGGCTGCAGCAATCGCGTATCCAGTTACAGGCAGAGCAGGTGGCTCGTGTCTTTTTCCCTGCTGTAGTAGCCATTGCTCTGGTAACCTTTGGCTGGTGGTGGTTCCAGGCGGAATGGCAAACGGCATTGTTTCATGCCCTGGCGGTGATCGTGGTGGCCTGCCCCTGTGCCTTGGGCTTAGCGACCCCCTTGGCTGTCTGGAGCTCGGTCAATCGTCTCTATCAGGCCGGTATTACCACCCGGCAAAGTGATTTCATGGAACGGCTGCATCGGGTGGATACCATCATTTTTGACAAGACCGGCACTCTGAGTGAAATCGAGCCAAGACTTAAGGAATTTTATACCTTTCCAGGGTTTTCTGAAAGCGACCTGAAAGCTGCCATCGCTGCCATCCAACTGGAATCCAGGCACCCGATTGCCCGCCTGTTCCAGAGCTGGCAGACCGGCAAGCGAGCCCTGCACTGTTCCGCCATTCCCGGAGTCGGGCTTTCAGGGATTTTGAATGATCACAATACCCTCCGTATTGGCAATGAAAGACTCCTCACTGCCAAAGATAAGCAGACCCTGAAAAATTGTGCACAATCCCCGGACTGTCTACCAGGAGAGCGGGCCGTTTACGTAAAAATCAACAACCAGCTGGCTGGCGTGGCACATTTTACCGAACAACTGCGGGCAGATTCAGTAGCAACGATCCGAACGTTACAAAAAGCCGGCTACCAGGTTCAACTGCTCTCGGGCGATCAACATGCACCTCTGGCAGCTCTCATTCCAGCGGGAATTGACTTTGAGGCAGGCCTGACACCTTCAAAAAAACGCTCAAAAATAGTGGAGTTGCAAAACAAAGGAAACCACGTCTTGTTCATCGGCGATGGCACCAATGACGCCCCGGCACTGGATGCCGCTCACGCCAGCATCGCCATTGCAGGCAGCTGTGACATCGCCTCCCAGACGGCGCAGGCAGTGATCCGTACTGAAAACATCAGCCCGCTGCTCACTGCATTACAGCTCTCCAACAAGACCATCCATACCCTGCGCAGTAATTTAGTGTTTGCCGCCAGTTACAACGCGATCGGTATCACCCTGGCGGCTACCGGTATTTTGAACCCGGTCTGGGCCGCACTCCTGATGCTGGCAAGCAGTACCACCGTTTCCGGTCGCGCGCTAAAAAATGCGCATACCTCGCTAAACGGGGTATTGCCTTTGCAGCGCAAACAGACGAAACAGCAAGGTTCCAGATACTCGTATGTCTGGATCAGTTCCGGGATGATCGTATCCGCTATCCTCTTTGCATATGCCGGCAGTTTCGGCTGGCAGGGAGCGATTACGGTTTTAAGTATCACCGGTGTCATGATCTGGTTACTGTTACGGAACAGTTTCAGTCTGTCGCGATACCGCCTCGGCTGTGGGCTCTGTTATGTCTGGTGCACCGCAGGTATGTTGGCCGGCTGGATCATCCTGGCCGGTTGGCGCCCGGTTGTCTTTGAAGGCGTCTGCCTGTGTGGCTGTGCCGATTCACCTTTTGGCGAGGGGATTGCTTCCCTGTTCAACCCGATGTATCTGCTGATGTTTCTCTCGGGAATTGCCGGATACCTGGCGGGTTCTCCCCAAAAGATTCATGCGGAGGACCTGAAATCACATTTGATCTGTGCCGGCCTGATGTGTCTGACGATGTGGAGCACCAGCCTGTGGTGGGCACTGGTTCCCGTTCACCCGAATGCGCAATATCAGTTTTTAATGACAGCGGGTGTTATGTTGTTGAGTATGACTGTTGCTGTTTACGGCTTTGAATGGATCAACAGGCGTATGGGAAACTTGTCTTCAGAAAATCTGCTTAAGCAGGCTTGATACGTGAGTCTATATTTTGCATGCGGCGATAAAACTCAGGATTTAGATCTGAACACAGTTTCTGCAAACAGTTACTTTCAACTTCGATCCCCGCAGCAGCTAAGACTTCTTCTGCATGACCACGATGTGCCGGGTTTGGATCCAGATCCCCAAAAACAACCCGTTGAATCATGCCCGAGCGTATAATCACATCCGTGCAGGCACCTGTGCGACCGGGAGTCGAGCAGGGCTCCAGTGTCACATACAAGGTTGCACTTACTACCTTACGTTCTCCTAAAGCATGGAATGCTGCGACCTCGGCATGTGGCCCCCCATCTTGCTGATGAGCACCTTCCGCAATAATTTCACCATCCAGAACGATCACACATCCCACCCGCGGATTGGGATCGGTCTGTTTCGGGTCGACCGCAGCAGCCAGCTCAATAGCCCGCCGCATGAAGTGCTCATCCTGCTCAATGATCATGGGAATGCTCTGGAGCCGGAACCGGATCTAAGCCGGCTCCTCCCCAGGGATGGCAACGCAGGATACGCCGAACCGCTAGCCAGCTACCACGTATCGCTCCGTGTTGTTGCAGGGCCTGAATCGCATACTCCGAACAGGTCGGACTGAAACGGCAGCAGCCGGCCCCACCCGACAACGCGGTAATCACAGGTGAGAGTACCAGCTGGTATCCGCGAATCAGCAGCATGAACGCTTTAGCAATCATACAAAATCCTTTGAAAGGACGTGTCCTGACACGGAGTGTTCACTTGACAGGTTCCAGTTCAAAACCTGCTTTGGAATCCTTGATGATCCATCCTTGATCCGCGATTTCATCGCGCAATTCATCGGAGCGGACCCAGTTTTTATCCATGCGCGCCTGCAGACGTTCCTCCGCCAATACCAGCACGCCCGCAGGAGCCAATATGTCCGCTTCAGGCTCATCCGAAAATTTAAATCCAAAGACATCCAGAATACCCGCCAATCCAGTAGCATCTACCGCCTGCCCCACCTTGAGTTCCTGCTCTATTTCACCCACCACGGTAAACAATGCTCCTAATGCCTTGGCCGTATTGAGATCGTCACAGAGCGCTTCCATCACCGGCGCAAACCGTCCATATTTATAATCATGCGTCGCTGCTTTAACCCCGATAGCCGAGGCTACCTTTGTGATCCGATTGAGTCCTGACTTCGCGGCGCTTAAAGAGTCCCTGGTAAAGTTCAAAGGCTGCCGATAATGTCCGGATAACAGCACGTAACGCAGTTCCTGTCCGGTAAAGCCCCAGCCCTCAATATCTTTCAAAGTGTATAGATTCCCTAATGACTTGCTCATCTTGTCACCTTCAATCCGCAGATGGGCGACATGGAACCAGTGACGGACAAACTTCTCACCACTGTAGCCTTCACTCTGAGCGATCTCGTTTTCATGGTGCGGGAAGATGAGATCTACTCCACCGGAATGAAGGTCGAACGAGTGACCCAGATACTTACAACTCATGGCACTGCATTCGATATGCCACCCCGGACGGCCTGGCCCCCAGGGACTGTCCCATTGGTTTTCACCATCTTCCGGCTTCCAGGCTTTCCACAGCGCGAAATCGTTGACCCCTTCTTTCTCATATTCATCCGCATCGTTGAGGCGCTGATCGGCGTTAGTTTTGAGCTCATCCGGATTCAGCCCGGCCAATCTGCCATAGTTTTCGAATGCCGATATCCGGAAATACACGGATCCTTCATCACTGATGTAAGCCAGGTTTCTGGAAATCAGGCCTTTGATCATCTCAATCTGCTCAGGAATATGCTCCACCGCGGAAGGCGCGACATGCGGAGGTAAGAGATTTAATGACTCACAATCCCGTTCGAACACCTGCCTCCAGTGTGAGGTGAATTCCCCCAGTGTTCTTTCTTCTGCCTGGGACCCACGAATGGTTTTATCATCCACATCGGTAATATTACGAATATGTCGCGTCGGGATTCCGATGCCTTCCACTACCCTGCGGAGCAGGTCCTGCATAATGAAGGTCCGAAAATTACCAATATGCGCTGGCCCGTAAACGGTTGGCCCGCAACAGTAAAAGCGCAGCTGCTCATGATCCGAGGCATAAACTGGCTCACTTTTCCGACTCCATGTGTTGTAAAGCTTCAATTCCATCTGACAAAAATATAGACTCACATCTTTCTATTGAAAAGTAATCTTGAGATGCTTATTCAAGAGGTATGCCCAATATTCTCGTGCTGAAACATGTTCCCTACGAAGGTCCTGCCATGATCCGGGACTGGGCGACGGCTGCAGGTTGCGATATAGCCGAGCATCACTGGTATCAGATTCCACAAGCTCCAACATCACTACCCGAACACCTCATCATTATGGGTGGTCCGATGAATGTGGATGACGAGCAAGCACATCCCTGGCTGGCTGCTGAAAAAGTCTACATCCGACAAGCCATAGCTGCTGATATCCCGGTTCTGGGAATTTGTCTGGGCGCACAACTGATCGCAGCCGCACTCGGTAAACACGTTTTCCCGAATCCTCATCAGGAACTCGGCTGGCTGCCACTATCACGCACCGATGCTGCTTCGCAAAATCCCGTTCTCAGCGCTTTTCCGGATCAGCTTCCCGTATTTCACTGGCATGGTGATACCTTTGAACTCCCCGATGGGGCCACCCTGCTCGGCAGCACAGAAGGCTGCATTAATCAGGGCTTTGCCATCGAAAAGTGTATTGGACTACAGTTTCATATTGAAATCAGCCATTCCGTGATCAAAGAGCTTATAAATGATACTCGGCTACCGGATTGGAGTGGCCCTTACATTTCGCAGCCGAAAGATATTCTTTCCGGAGCCGAGTATCATCAAGCCTCCTGCAAAGATACGCTATTTGACCTGCTGGACCGCTGGTTCAAATTCTAAACCGATCCGGCATTTATCCTGCTTTATATTCAGAAAGAAAGCAGCGTTGAAATCTGCTTAGTTAATATTATAATTTTTATATGAAAAGCGTAACTATTCTGTCTCCCCAGGAGCTTTTCAGGGCATTTCTCCCCATGCTCCTTTTAACGACCTTAGTCATTACGGGCGCTATCGTAAATGCAGAGGCCGACCACCGTTATCTGCCTAAACACTATCGTATTGCCAGCTCCGAGTCCGTCAGTGGAAAGGGAAAACTGCATCACTGCTTCCCCTATGCTCAGGAGCTGCAACGTCAGCTTTATTTTGAGGCCGGGCTGCTCTCCAGTATGATTTTTTTCAATTGGAGCGATGAGAAGGGAGACATCGGATCACACGTTGTTGTGCATTACTGGGATAAATATGGCAACCAATGGCTGGCTGACAACCAGACCCGGAAACCACTCAGTGTAGAAGGCAGCTCCAATATGGAGCTGGTACAAAAAATGTATCCGGAACTGAATATCGAAATGGTTCCCACACTGCTCGAATCACTCTAGACACCGCGCATCCGAGCTATGTAATCCGCCAGATGGTATTGCTCAAAGTCTTCCCAGGTCCATGATTTAGCAGACAGGACATATCGATATGTATCTGGAACCACATAGGCCATGACAAGGATTGATTCCCCCCCGGATTGAACCTCAACTAAAGTCCGCTGATAAAAGGTGTCTTCATACCGATCCAAAGTCGCTATCTCAGCCGCGGTCAGATCATTGAGAATTTTCCCCGGGGTCTTGGCACCACGCTCTGTTACGATCGCGGGAAATGTCGCCCCCTCAACATAATAACAGGCATATCCTTTCAGCTCCGCCGCTTGCGATTCAGCCACCCGTCCGATGACCATCTCTAAGACCTCCATCGAGAGAAGTGAACCGTAGACAAACAATGCATTCTCACTCATGACGGCAGTCCATCCAACGCCTCCGTGAAGCGGGAAATAATTTCGCTTTCCGGCTCCAGGCCGATCGAAATCCGGATCAGCCAGCGACTGACCCCACAGGATTCCGCCCATTCCAGCTCATCGTAGTGCGCCAGCAGCGTATAGGGGCACGCCAGTGAAAAATTGGTTCCCAGGGTCGGCCCTTTGTTCAGACGCAGCTTATCATAAAAGGCAGGCGCATTCGTTTCCGGATTTAACAGTTCAATGGAAAGTAATCCACCATAACCGCCCCCTTCCTTGCGTATGGCTTCATAGCATGCATTGTCCTGCAGCTTCGGATAATGGACCCGTGCCACCTTGGGATGCTGCTGCAAGAAGTCCGCCAGAGATTCAGTCGTCTGATTCATCTGTGCCATCCGCTCCGGATAGTCCTGACTGTTCGCTTCCAACACAACTGCATCTTCGCCATACAATCCGTCGCCGCCGGCATCCCGTAATGCCGCGTGGATCCGATCCCGGAATGGTGAGTTCCCGTTAACGATTACCGTGCCGCCCATGGCATCACAAGCGCCATTGAAATATTTGGTTAGACTGGAATAGGTCACGTCTGCAATGCGGAAGGAATCCACATTGGCATAGCTGCCGACCGTATCATCCACCAGTAGCGGCACCTGATATTTTTGGCACAGTTCCTTCAGCTGAATGCAATCCGGCATCGAAAGTAGCGGGTTGTTCGGCAATTCCGCATATACGGCCATGACATGGCCCTGCTCCAGTCGCTGCTTCAGCTGCTGGAATCCGGCAGGACCGTTATCCCAGATAAAGTCTACACCGGGTGGAAATTTCTGCTGCACCTTGAGAATGTCCACATACGGAAATCCGAACTGAATTGAATTCCCACCACCCAGACCGGTCTGAATGGCACGATGCAGGTGATAATGCGCCGCCATGCCGTTGCCATAGAGGAATACATCTGCCACCTCCTGGCCGTTCCAGTCTGCCAAGCGCTGTCGAATCGAAAGCTCTGCTTCCTCAGCGCGTTTTACCAGCTGATTCTTTAGAAATGCATCGGCCTGGCGCGAACTGACAATCTCTCCAGTATGTCGACGATACTGGCAAGCGAGTTCAAAATGCTGCTCTGGAAAGAAACAGGCCGCCAAAGAACCTTGATCAACGTCAACCACCCGGCCTTCGCCCTTAAGAAAATCCAGACATCGCCGAGCCGCTGAAAGATCACAAAAGGATAAACAGCATCCACCAGACTGCCCGTAATCGACGAGTAACCGATCGTGCAGCTGCTTCAACTGCGGATGCATCACAAACCGTGGATAACCACACCACATCGCCTTGACAATTGCTGGATCATTCTCTTCGTATCTAACGACATGCTCCCACAACGGCAGACATACGGATACCGCGTGTGGCGAGTCCGCAATCGGTTTACCAAGATCCCGTGCCTCCCACAACGGCTCTATCAGCAAATTCCTCACGGCCACCCTTAGAAGACTTCCAATGCCTGCCCCAGATCTGTCACCAAATCACCTTCATTTTCAATACCCACCGACAGGCGCACCAATGAATCGCTGATGCCGACAGCCTGCCGCACATGCTCCGGCACTGAGGCATGGGTCATAGTGGCAGGGTGGCAGATCAGCGATTCAATACCCCCCAAACTCTCCGCCATGGCAAACAGTGTCAGCTCCTTGCAGAACTCCAATGCCGATTCCTTCGAACAGTGGAGTTCCATCGTGATAATGCCACTGCCACCCTTCATCTGCTTTTTCGCCAGTTTGTATTGGGGATGGGACTTTAAAAAAGGATAACGCACCCAGTTCACCCGCGTCTGTGATTCCAGAAACTCGGCCACACGCAAAGCATTACGACTGTGCCGTTCCATTCGGATCTGCTGAGTTTTGGCTCCGCGAACGGTCAGCCAGGCACCGAAGGGCGAAGGCTGCAAACCCAACGCCTTCTGCGCAAAAATCATCTTCTCCTGCCACTCCTCAGAATTGGTGCACACCGCACCACCCATCGCATCTGAATGCCCGTTGGTATATTTGGTGGTGCTCAAAAGCGACAGCGTGGCCCCCAGTTCCAGCGGTTGCTGCAGATAGCTGGACGCAAAGGTATTATCCACTAGCACGTCGGCCTCCATCGCCTTGGCCAGTTTCGAAATACGAGTAATATCCAGCACCTTAAGCAGTGGATTCGTAGGTGATTCAATCCAGATCAGCTTCGGTTTGATGCTGGTTATGGCAGTGATACCGTCCTCGTTCGAAAAATCCACATATTGGACCGCTACTCCAAATTTTTTAAAGACCTGTTCAAACAGGCGGTAGGTACAGCCGTAAATATTTTCTTCAGCCAACACCACATCCCCGGATTTCAACGTTGAGACTACTGCCGTAATCGCCGAAACCCCGGAACCGAAAGACGTGCAGAACTCAGCCCCTTCAGCGGCAGCCACCACCGCATCCAGATTCCGGAAATTGGGATTACCGGAGCGGGTATAATCAAACCCACCTGCATTCCCGTACTCGAAAGTGGAAGTCTGGTATATCGGAGGAATCACGGATCCGGTCTCATCCCGCCAGCCCAACCCGGCGTGGATGGCATTCGTTTCAAAAGAATACCCTGTTTGCTGCTTACTCATGACAGCAAACTAGAGTGATATTATAAGGTATGACACTCAAAAATCTATGGATTCACCATGCTCTTACGGTCTTGTCCATAAAGCACAAAGGGATTAGCGTAAAAGTGTGGATAATAAATCTCAGACAAATTCTTTTCCAGTCGGCAAAATAAGTCGATCTGCCGAACTGTCGCTGAAAACCGAAATCGAGCATATGCGCCGCTTATCCGTAATGGAACGTGTCGTCCCGGCTTTGAATTTTGAGAGAATTATATATGACAAGCCTGCGGCATTAACTTAATCAACGTATCATTTTTTTGGTTCTCTTAACGGTAGCTTGGACTTTTAAGATAAACGCTATTTACTAACTTCTGTTTTTTAGTTGCTGCACGATACCGGCTATTCGCTGTAATGAAATAGTTGGATCTGTCCGTTTCCGTTGGAAAAAATCATGATATCTCCTGCTATCCGTCAGCTTTTCAGATCACCAGACAGACTTATTCTATTTTCTGTTCTCTGCGTAATGCTTTTCAATGCGCTATTGAGCTGTGTAACAGGAATAAAAACAGGCAGTGATGCTCTGGCATCCTACAAAGTGGTTCACGCCTTTGAACAAGGAGCTGATTTTAATCATATCTGGTTTCCAAGCAGGGATGGTCTTGATGAATTCATACAGCAGCCACTGACTTGGTGGACACCGGGCCAGTATGCTTTGCCGTGGCTGATCACGAGCTGGACCGACCTGCCCATCCATATCTCTGAGTGGCTGATCGTTGGTCTTGCTACCATATCTTTTGCCTTGGGAACCTATTTGCTGATACGGGGGCTGGGATTTAACGCGATCATCGCACGCTTGTCTTTGGCCCTTATTTTATCCAGCCAGGCGCTTCTGTTCAGGTTCCATATATATGACGGGGGAACCACCTTACTGGATGCTGTTTGGCCCTGGGTGGCACTACTGGTTCTAAACGGCAGGTACGACTTCCCGGCAGTTATACTGTTTGTTGTTTTGAGTCTGCTGGCTTTTTTTATGAAATCTTCTTTTCTGGTGATCTTTATCAGTCTAGGTCTCTTTTTCTTTTCGAAAACTGCGGGTTGGCCTATGCCTGCGACTCAAATTCAAGTGGCAGTTCTTCACCTGAAAACATCCATCCGACCTTTATTGGGCTACCTGCTGTGTTCACTTGTCATTCTAAGTATCTTGTTCGGAGGCTATATTTTACAAGGTGACAGCCCCAATTCAGTATCGCGCCAGACGGATAACACCATACCCGGTGATTACAGCTTTACTAACGCAACGCTGTATCCAATAGCCGCACCAGTAGATGCCATTTTACAGCCAGCCTCATATTTGATTAACAAGTATTCGCATTCATTCCGGTCTGCTCGCCAACTGTGGCTGGGGTCTTTAGCACTAGTCTCACTTTCCATTCTATTGATTACATTCAGATCAACCTCTTTCCCGATTCGTTATCGGCAGTTCCTGTTATCTTTTTGGGGAACCTACCTGTTCATTTTTTGGTATTTCTATCATTCACACGTTCCAATTTCCATGGATCCAAGACACTTCTACCCGCTTGCGTTTATCCTGGTTCCCGCAGCTGTTTTCATCATCGTAAACCACCTCTCTAAACGGCTCACCCATCTTACTCTGGTTGCGTTTTTGCTGATTGCTGCCACCAACGAATATCTTTTCCTCAAACACCGTCTACTGAGCAATGCCAAGCGTGAATGGGTGGATGACTACTTCTATCCGGAGCCTATTGCCGAATCTGTGCGTGCCATAAAATCCTTGGATGCAGCTTATCATGGAAATGCCGTCTTTTACATAACACCTTGGAATAGATTTCTGGAGTATGCCGTCAAAAACAACAAAGTTTATCCGCTGGGACTGGGCGGCACGGGCATACCCCGGTACCGTAAAACACCATACTTTGATTCCTCTGCATCCCATCGGGGCCGTGCCCATGCACTTATCGTGCTGACAGATCACGACTCCGTTGTTCCAGCGGATTGGTTTCCGGATTACACTGAATTTACGCTAATCAGGAAAACCTCCTCACATCTGTTCTGGATAGGCCGGTAAGCATCTACAAAACATAAAAAAGCCCCGCTTCAGCTTTCGCTGAAGCGGGGCATTAAACTGGCAACGACCTACTCTCACAAGACCTATCGTCTCACTACCATCGGCGAAGACGCGTTTCACTGCCGGGTTCGGAATGGGAACCGGGTGGTACCACGTCTCTATGGCCACCAGAGTGCTAGCGCACGGCAGCTTAGCTGCCGTATGAACCAGTAGCTCTAATGGCTATTTTACCAATCTATCAAAGATCACTAAGAATACTTCTTACTTCTTACTTCTGCATTCTTAATTTTTACTTTCAGGGGGTTCCCTGAAAACTACGTATAAAGCGAGAATATTAAACACTCAAATAAGCCGATCGGGGAATTAGTACCAGTTAGCTTCATATGTTACCACACTTCCACACCTGGCCTATCAACGTGGTAGTCTTCCACGACCCTGATAGGGAGATTTTATCTTCGGAGGGGCTTGGCGCTTAGATGCTTTCAGCGCTTATCCTTTCCGTACTTAGCTACCCTGCAATGCACTTGACAGAACAACAGGGACACCAGTGGTACGTCAACCCCGGTCCTCTCGTACTAGGGGCTGAACCCGTCAAATCTCCTACGCCCACAGAGGATAAGGACCGAACTGTCTCACGACGTTCTGAACCCAGCTCGCGTGCCGCTTTAACCGGCGAACAGCCGGACCCTTGGGACCTTCTCCAGCCCCAGGATGCGACGAGCCGACATCGAGGTGCCAAACCGCTACGTCGATATGAACTCTTGGCAGCGATCAGCCTGTTATCCCCGGCGTACCTTTTGTCCGATGAGCAACGGCAATTCCACATTCAACCGCTGGATCACTTTAGCCTACTTTCGTACCTGTTCGACTTGTCAGTCTCACAGTCAAGCTCCCTTCTACTAATACGCTCGACGCATGATTGCCAACCATGCTGAGGGAACCTTAGCGCTCCTCCGTTACTCTTTAGGAGGAGACCGCCCCAGTCAAACTGACCCGCTGACATTGTCCCAAACCCGGCTTCACGGAATTTAGTTAGTGGCGTCATTAAAACAGGGTGGTGTTTCATTGGCGACTCGGAACACCCCGAAAGGTGAACTTCAACGTCTCCCACTTACGCTAAGCAATCTTAGCAACGACACAGTATCAGCATACAGTAAAGGTGCACGGGGTCTTTCCGTCCTTCTGCGGGTAGGCGGCATCTTCACCGCCACTACAACTTCGCTGAGCACCTCTTTGAGACAGTGTTCAACTCGTTACACGATTCGTGCAGGTCGGAACTTACCCGACAAGGAATTTCGCTACCTTAGGACCGTTATAGTTACGGCCGACATTCACTCGGACTTGGGTTCAGAGCTTCGCCCGAAGGCTAACCCCTCCCCTTAATCTTGGAGCATTGG
>JBCDJI010000013.1:0-97834 GCA_038748025.1 Verrucomicrobiota bacterium | reverse complement strand
TAGACTCCAGTGCAGGGATCACGGATGTAGCGGGAACATCGCTGACGGTAACGAATAATGCGGACTTCAACGGCACCTCGATCACGCTGGGTGATGACGGGGGAGATACGACGGACTTCGGGACGGTGACGTTCAACAGTGCGGGTGCGGTGGTGATTACCGAGGACAGCGCGACTGAGATCAGTGGCACCAATACCGGAGCTTCGTTGGTGCTGACTTCGAATGGTGCGATCACGGATGCGGCTGGTGCAACCGTCACAATCACCGGTACTTCGACATTCAATGCTGGAACCAATTTAATTACATTGGACAGTGCGACCAGTGATTATCAGGGAGCTGTGAATGTTACCGGCACGAGTGTGACCGTTCGTGACGTAAATGCGCTCCTGCTGGGAACAACGGTATCCACTACGAATCTGACGTTACAGGCTGGAGGTGCTATCTCGGTTCCGAATGCACTCAATGTCGGTTCTGGTGCGGGAACGCTTAATATTCTCGACAGCGCAGGAACTACTTTTGGTAATACGGTTATGGCAGGAACGGTTATTCTAACCGATACAACCGGCACGATTCAGTTTCAGGGAAACTTGACGGCTAATACGCTGACAACTTTCGGGCAGAACTACAATGTTTCGCTGCTCGGAGCAAGTAATACCATAACTACGGATACGACCTTTATTAATACCGGATCCGTGACTTTAGGAGATGCGGTTACCGATACAACGACCTTTGCGGGTGGATTGGATACGACGGCTGCTAGTGGCACCTCCACGGCCGGCCGGATTCGCACCACCAATTCGCAAATGGACCTTGGTGATACATCAATGTCAGCGAATACGAATCTGGACAGTGGTAATGCGGCACTGAACATAGCGTCGGTCACGGATGGGGTGAACAGCTTTACGCTCAATCTCCAGGACAACGGTGGAACCGGAGATGTGACCTTCGCGGGTGGCGTCACGATTAATACCCTGACGACTAATGCTCAGGCATACGCAGTGAACTTCCATGGTGGAGGTGTCATTGATACAGATACCAATTTTGCCAATACAGGAGGGTTGGCACTGGGTGATGATACGACGGACAGTCTGACATTTACAGGCGGCCTGAGCACAGGAACAAATCCGGTATCAACTGCAGGGACCGTGGCAACAGTTAATACCTCAATGGATCTGGGAGCAGTAACCATGGGTGCTAACACTTTTCTGCAGAGTGGAACAGGGCCGATTAATGTGACATCGATTACGGACGGGGCCAGTAGCTTTACCTTGAACCTGCAGAATGCTGGTGGAACCGGAGATGTGACCTTCATCGGCGGGGTTACGGTCAATGGATTGACAACCAACGCACAGGGTTATGGGGTGGTCTTCAGTGGAGGAGGGACGATTGACACGGCAACAACGTTCAACAACACAGGCACGACGCAGTTTGGCGATGCAAGCGGTGATGTGATGAACTTTATCGGAGGCGTCACAGCAATAGCCGGAGCAGTGAACGTTGCCGGGACAATTAATACGACGAATGCAAATGCCACGTTGGGTGCAGTGAATATCATTGATGGAGAGGCTCTGACGGTAGATACCGGTACAGGTGCAGGAAATATTGTGATTAGTTCGATATCAGGTTCCACGACTACAACTACAGGTGAGAATGTAACCTTGATCTCAGGCAGTGGAACCACGACGGTTAGCGGTACAATCGGTACGGATATCGGAACATTGACGTTGCAGGAGAACGCGGGAACGTCGACTGGAGCAGTCAGTCTCGAGGGCAATGTCATGGCCCATACGCTTACGACATTTGCTCAAAATTATGCAGTGAGCCTCACTGGTGGCGGAACTATTACAACAGCGGTGACATTTAATAATACGGGAGGGGTTCAGATTGGTGATGCGACTGCGGATACGTTTACCTTTACGGGAGGAGTAGATAACGGAACAAGTACCGTTACGGCTGCAGGACAGATTAATACAATGAACACAGATGCGATCTTTGATGATGGTATACTGGTAGTGGATGGTCAGACGCTGACTCTTGATACCGGTGCCGGTATAGGAAATATTTCTGTTAGCACGATAACAGGATCTGTCACTACAACTACAGGTGAGAACGTACGATTAATTTCAGGAGCAGGAACGACGACCGTTACCGGTAATATTGGAACAGATATCGGTATCCTGCAGTTGCAGGAGAATGCGGTGACGTCCACAGGAGCAGTCACCTTTGAAGGAAATGTTGAGGTGAACAGCCTGGCCACTTTTGGTCAGAATTACAACGTGGTGTTGCAGGGGGCAGCGAACACAATAACCAATGCAGTCACTTTTAATAATACCGGAGGTGTGACTATCGGCGATGGCACCGGTGATGTAAATACCTTTACAGGTGGTGTGACTTCAACTGCCTCGGTGACCAACATTTCCGGTACACTCAATACCGTAGATACTGATATTGAATTAGGCTCGACTTTCAATGGTGTGATTTTCAATACAGATATTACGATCAATACAAATGGTGGAAGCGGGGGTGATGTTACCGTTGCCGGACAGATTGTCGCGGGTGCAAATACGTTAACCATCGATTCAGGGACTGCGGGAGATATTTCCATGACTAATGCCAATAATGTGATGGGTAATATCACTGTGACTTCTGCGAACAATGTCTCTATTAGAGAAGACGATAACATTACTCAGGGGGGATCCTGGGTAGCTGGGGGGGATGTGGCTCTTGATGCAGGAGGCAGTAACGTGATATTGGCTGATAATGACAATGAGTTTGGTACGCTTTCCATTACAGCAAATGAAGCCACCGTGACGGAGAAGGGAGGAACAGAATTAGCAGCTACCAATGTAGCAGGTGCTTATGCCCTGACTACCATGGATGATGGTGCAGATGCGGGGAATGTTACACAGAGCGGTACTGTGGCTGCTTCAACTCTGGAGATTGACGCATCAGGTCAGGTTGATTTGCCGCTTAATAATTCAGTAGGAACACTGCAAAACTCGATTAGTGTCGGTGGATTCAAGTTTATTGATTCAAATGATCTGATAGTAGCGAATATTGATTCAGGTAACGGTCGGTTAGAAATTATATCGACAGGTAATTTCTTCCTGAATGGAGTGGTTAATTCCGGCAGTGGCACCATTGCGGTAGGCACCAGAGGAGCTGGAGAGTTTATAGCAGGTGCTGCCGGGAATATTCTTACGACTACGGGAAGTTCGGTTAATGATGCGGTTATCTATGGAAACACCGGTGCCGGAACGGTGCTCGGTTCCATCGGGATTGATGACATTCAAAACAATACGACCTATCCTCAGCCGAGCACAAGCACTGTGATGGGGTTAATACTTCTTCTACAAGAACCTGTAAGCATTATTACACCTCCTGTAACAGGTTCCAATCTGGGTGGTGATACTGTAATCGTGGGAGATCCATTTGCTTTTGAAGTTCCCTTCGCCTTTGCTGGCTTGGATGATGAAGACCTGGAAGAATTTTTAGAAGGTTTCCTTGAAGGGGAACTTGGTGAAATTGAGATCGGGGTTATCAATATTGGGGATGGAGACCTTCAGGTATCTGAGGAGCTGCTGGCTAAGTTGAAAAAGGAATTGAGCACGGAGGCCAAGCAGGACTTGCTGGATGCGATGCAGTCTCTGCTGGCTGGAGGGATTGACATACGGGAAGCAGATTTGCCGGAGGGATTAATCTATCTGGAGAACTCCCGCGGGGAATCGGTGGTGATTCCGCTTTCCCTGCTGTTTGAATATCTAGGGCGACTGCTGTCAGAACAAGAGAAGAATGAGTTGCTTGATGCGGCTAACAGCCTCTAAAAGGTTTGGGTTCGCTACCCGATGAGTAGCGATGGAGAAAACAACAAATGTTGAACAGGATATGGCTTCATAGAACAGCTGCGCGCTGCATGGCAGCGGTGTTGCTGGGCTCTGTCTGCACCATACTATCTTGGCAAGCCGTGGCACAACAAGCACAAGCCAACAGCCCCGCTGCGGACCTGTTACCCCGCTTTGACACCTTGCGTCCTTATGAATTTGAAAAAGAGACGCCGGAGGCCACCATTCCTGAAAAACCGGAGGAGCCCCAAAAACCCGGAGAGGAAGAAGAGCTAATAGATTCACTGGATGGGATTTATTTTACGTCACACCGGGATGGTATCCTGGAAGAGGGGCGCGAGGGGGTCAAGGGAGTGGAAATTGTCGATATTCCACTGCTGGAAAATCAGGAATTTATGGACCGGATAGAACCTTTTGTGGGTAAACCGGTCTCGATTAAGCAACTGCGGGAACTGGTTCGTACCGTAATCCTGTATTACCGTGAGCTGGACATGCCGGTGGTGGATGTGATTGTGGCGGAGCAGGATATCACGGTAGGAGTGGTTCAATTACTCGTGGTGGAAGGGCTGCTGGAAGATGTGGTGGTGGAGGGTAATCAATGGTTTTCAGATGAACTGATCTCCAGCAAGATCCGGATGAAGCGGGCGGAACGCATTTTATCTACCCCGTTAATTGAAGATATTAATTATCTGAACCGCAATCCGTTCCGGCGGGTCAAAGTGGTTTTTGAAAAAGGCGAGCAAGACGGCTTTACCGATCTCATCCTTCAGACCGAGGATCGCTTTCCTATCCGGATGTATGTCGGTTATGAAGATACCGGAAATGATTTAACGGAAGAAGAACGCCTGCTCTTTGGGGCAAATTGGGGCAACGCTCTCTTTCAGGATCATACGATGAGTTATCAGTATGCCGCCAGCCCGGATTTTAATACTCAGGAAACACATTCCATTTTCTATGCGATGCCAGTGCGCCGTCATGATACCTGGACTTCTTTCTTTAGTATCTCTACCGCAGATGATGCTGAACTTGACCGGTCGCTAACAGGCGGCTTACTGCAGATCCTGAACGGAGAAACCATTCAAGCAGGAACGGATTATCGTTTTGGCCTGCCAAGCCCCGGAAAAGACTTCCGACATGGTATCGCGCCCGGCTTCACCTATAAAAATATTTTTAATACTCTGGAACAAGTAACGCCGTTCCTGCCTATTCGGAAAGAAAAAGTAGAAATATTACACTGGACTCTGAAGTATGATGCCTTCATGCGGGATCCGATCGGGTATACACGCTTTGAAACGACCGCATTCCACAGTTTTGGCAACTGGACCAGTTTGAATGGAGCGGATGAATTTGATACCAACACGGGTCCGGGCGGCAGTCGTGCTGGAGCGGATCCTCAATACAGTTACCTGAAGTTGTATTTGGAGCGTGTCTTTATTCTGCCCTGGGAGTTTGAGGCACATGGACGCCTGACCTGGCAGTTTTCAGATTCGAATCTGCTGGCAACGGAGCAGCTGGGAATTGGCGGGTTTAATACCGTGCGTGGATACACTGAGGCCGAAGTCAGAGGAGATGAAGGCTATTACTTTAATCTGGAGATGCGGACACCGAAATTCTCGGTAACCAAAATCTTTGGAGTTCAGGATCCCAAGGATAGAATCCAGTTACTGGGTTTCTGGGATTACGGGCAAGGTCGGAATAAACGCTTGATCGCCATGGAAAATGACGGAACGGAGCTTTCAGCGCTGGGATTGGGAGTGCGTGCCAGCTATGGCGAATATCTTACCGTGCGTGCGGATTACGGATTTCAGCTGGTGGATACCCGACTAAATAATCGCTTTAACTCCAGACTTCATCTCGGATTCATTTTAGCCTACTAATAATATGATGAAACGTTTCAAACTAGTGATTGCCTTATGTGTGGCAAATGGTTGGACTACGCTATACGCCCAGCAGGCGATGGTGGTTTCCGCTTCAGGACAGGTGGAAATCTCCACGGGGCTGGAAGTGGAGAAGATTGTCGGTGCAGGGAGCCGGGTTGAGCTCGATTCCCTAATCAAAACCGGCTCCAATGGAGATCTGACGATTGCCTTACTGAATGGGTTAGCCGTCACGCTTAAAGAGGATTCTGAAATGCGGATCCTGGATTTGTCCAATATTCCGCCTGCTGAGGGCAAACGTTCCGCACTGGTGGAACTCAATAGCGGTCGTCTGGTGGTGCTGATTGCTGAAGATCGTGCAGAGGAAATCGAATTTCGGATTAAGACTCCCAAAGGAATCGCCAGCCCGCGCGGAACATTCTACGCCATTCAGGTGGAGGGTCAGGAAGCGTTTCTGGCTGTCAAGGAGGGTAAGGTAGGGCTGGATCAGTTTACCCCGCTGGAGGTCGAGGATGATACGCAGGAAATGACCGTGGTGGAGGAAGTCCGCGAATACGGCGATACCACCACAACATCCCCGCGCGGCTAAAACTAGGGACGGAGGTAACCCCGCAAGCATTCGCATACACGTTAACATAAGGATTGAGGCTGCTGGTGAAATGTAGGATGAGATACCTCCGCCTGCGCCAAGGCTTCGGCGGAAGAATCTCATCCTTGCTACACCCGGAAATGTCATCTGCTTATGTTAATGTATGTGCGAATGCTTGCGGGGTTACCTCCGTCCCTAGTTTTAGGTGAAAATCGTAGTTTCCGCTAATAAGTTCCCGGGTGTCGGCGTTATCTCTCTAAGAAAGGGAAACGTGGAATGAATACGACGCAACCGACTGAAAACCGAGGCCTCTGGCTGCGTGGTGCTGTTGAGCAATACGAAGGAGCTCTGCTGCGGTATACGCATCAGTTTACCGGTGATCTGGAAACAGCGCGTGATGTGGTGCAGGAAAGTTTTATCAAACTGTGCCGTCAGCAACCAGGAAAGGTAGGTGATCCCCCCGGTGCCTGGCTCTACCGGGTCTGCCGGAATCGGGCACTCGATATTTATCGGGGCCGTGTTCGCCGCAAAGAAGTGTCTGATGAATCTTTGCCGGAGGTGATTTCCACTGAAGCGGGGCCGGAAGCGGACGCGATGGCTAGAGATCGCAAAAAGCTCGTGGAGGAACTGCTCCAGGAACTCTCGCCGCAACAGCGGGAAATCGTCCGCCTCAAATTTATAGAAGACCTGAGTTACCGTGAGATCGCTGAGGTCACCGGGCTCAAAACCAGTAATGTGGGTGTACACCTGCACACCGCGCTGAAGCGGTTGCGTCAGAAAATGAACGACAGCGACACCCCGCAAGCATGGAAGGAGACTTTACAGCCATGAAACTCAATACCTACGAAGATGACCCCCGCGTCACCGCTTATGTTTTCGGTGAACTGGATACTGCGGAAGCCAGCGCATTCGAGCAGGAAATGGAGCGCAAGCCGGAACTGAAGGAACTGGTGCAGGAGTTTCGAGCGGGTGTCGAAATGCTGGAGGAAGTCGTTTCATCTGAAACGGCTTCCGATTTTTCGTTAGATCCGGAACGCCGTAAATTTCTGGATGAAGCGATCCGGGCAGAACAACGACGCGAATCGAAAGTGGGCTGGTGGAAAAACCCATGGCGGATGACCTCGGTATCTTTTGCCACGGCGTGTCTGTTGATCGGGATCTGTTTCCTGTTCTGGCATGACAGTGTGGTGATCGAAGATGCGGGCCCGCGCCGGGATCTTTCATCTGCTTTAAGTATGAAATCAAGTGATGGTGAAATCATGGTGTCCACCGATATGGCAGATACCCAGCCTCCACTGATGGAATCCTACGAATTGCCGAGTTTGAAGGGAGATCTTTCAGAAGCTGGAGGAGAAGTTACGGCTCTGGGCGAAGTGGAAATTAAAACGGGTGAAAGCTGGGTCGCCGCCAATGAGTCCTACCCGGCTCCGGCCACACCGATGCGTAGGGAACTCGGGCTGCAACCGGCGGCTGAGCCGGTTGCAGGTGTTAAAGCCAAGAAGGCCGTAGAGAGAACAGATCAGCTCAGCGTGGCTTCAGTGACGACGGCGCCTCGACCTGCCTACCAGTCGCAGCGTGTCTATGGTCGCGGATTAGAGCAGAGGAAGCGCACTTCAGGTAAGCCGGAGTCTCTGGTGACTTTAAGCGGGTATGTGGAAGGCGATAGATTTGCTTTTCCTGCGGATCCTGGCGCGGAAGGATATGCCGAGATTGTTGAAAAGGGTTTTGTTCGGATCGTGGATGCGGAAACGGGCACCTCTACTTTCTCGGCTGATGTGGATACCGCCGCTTACGCCAATATACGTCGCTATCTGAATTCCGGCCAACTGCCACCTGTGGATGCCGTCCGGATTGAAGAAATGATTAATTATTTCAGTTACAACTACGCGGAACCGGAAGGGAAACATCCGTTCACTTCGGATGTGGTGGTTGCCAGCTGTCCGTGGCAACCGAAGCATCGTCTGGCCCGCATAGGCATTAAAGCGGAATCGGTGGATGCCGATGAGCGTGAACCGATGAATCTGGTATTTCTGATTGATGTCTCGGGCTCGATGAGCTCACAGAATAAGTTGCCACTGCTCAAACGTGCCATGAAGCTGATGGTGAATAATCTCAATCAAGCAGATCGTGTGGCGATGGTCACCTATGCGGGCAGCTCTGGATTGGTGTTGGATTCTACCCCAGTCAGTGACCGGCATAAGATTCTCTCGGCCTTGGACCGCCTGAAATCCGGAGGTTCCACTGCTGGAGCAGCAGGTATTGAATTGGCCTATCGGGTGGCTCAGGAAAATCTGATCGACGAGGGACAGAACCGCGTGATTCTCTGCACGGATGGTGATTTCAACGTAGGAGTAATCAATAACAGTGATCTGACGGATCTGATTCGTCGCGGCGGGAAAGAAGGGATCTTTCTGAATATTTTCGGATTCGGGATGGGTAACATTAAGGATGACCGTCTGGAGCAGCTCTCCAATGATGGCAACGGCACCTATGGTTACATTGATTCATTCCAGGAGGCGCAGAAAGTGTTCAGCGAGCAGTTGCAGGGAACACTGGCAACCGTAGCGAAAGATGTGAAGTTCCAGCTTGAATTCAATCCGTCCCAAGTGGCTGCCTACCGTCTGATCGGTTACGAGAACCGGATGCTGGCACGGGAAGATTTCAATGATGACACTAAGGATGCTGGAGAAGTGGGGGCCGGTCATACCGTGACTGCACTGTATGAAATCGTTCCGGTAGGAGTGGAGGGCACGATCCCCGAAGTGGGCGAGCATCGCTACATCCAAGCTGAAAGCACGAAAGATAAATCACGAAATCCGAAATTGGACTCTGATGAATTGTTTTATCTGAAGATTCGCTATAAGGAACCGGATGCCAGCAAAAGTCAGTTGCTGACGTTCCCGGTTAAGGATGATGATCAAAGTGATACGGAATCAGGAGGTGACTTTCAGTTCGCTGCTGCAGTGGCGCAAGCCGGACAATTACTGCGTGGATCGAAATACGCGGGGAAGGCAGATTGGGAAACGGTGCTCAAACTGGCACGCGCGGGACGGGGAGAAGATCCCCACGGATACCGAGCCGAGTTTATCCGGCTGAGTGAAGTCGCTCGCGATCTGCAGAAAAATTAGAGTATTTTCGAATCATATTCTAAGATTGGCAGGTGAGGTCGGTGATCTCGCTTTCCTTAGAGATCCGAGGTCACCGGCCGCGATCACAGTTCCAAAGTGTGTACACTTAATTTGAAAATGCTCTAAGACTCGCTGCAGGTTTGGATGGTCTGGCACAGGCCGCGGGCTGAGTGGTCCCACTGAAAGGTCATGGCATGTTCACGACCTGCCTTGCCGTATGCAGAACGTTTCTCATGGTCGGTAACTAGTTCTTGAAGGGCGTCAGACAAGGCATGGACGTTGCCTTCTTCAACCAGTATACCCGTTTTACCGTCGAGCACCGCTTCCTGTACACCACCGGTACGATAGCCAACAACCGGAACGCCATGGAGTCCAGCCTCCAGATATGTAATCCCAAAACCTTCAATACTGCGGGGCAGAGACCGGCTGCTCATGACATAGATGTCAGAGTCATTATAAATCCATCCGAGTTCCTCATCCGTAACCTCGCCTACCAAGTGAAATTTGACAACCATTTCGTGGCAGATTTTAAGCACTTCCGCCAGGTAGTTCTGATTGCCGGTTCCGGCGATCACCCAGGTTACCTGTTTACGGACTTCCGGCGTCAGATTACCCAGTGCACGTGCGGTTTCGATGTGACCTTTACGCGGATGAATCCGGGCCAGGGTAAGAATTCGAACCGGGCCTTCACGGTGGGCGTGGAGTTTGCGGTCCCGACATTCCTTGACCAGGTTGGCAGGAGGTGCACAGGTGAAGACCGCAGTATTCCGAAGACCATCACCCAGGCAACTTGATTTGAGCCGTTCTAGAATATGATGAGATGTGGTTCCGACGAAGGAAGCTTTACGGAAGAACCGCTTGCATAGAATATTCAGCACCAGGCCACGCTCGAGTTTGAGGATTTCGGATCCATGCAGGATAATTCCAAAGCGTTTCGGGGTGCAGAGGCCGAATCCGCTCAGCAGCATGCCGCAGAACAAAGCGCCGTAACTGCTGTAAACCGGAACGGCTTCATCCAGCTGGTAACGCTTTTTAAACAGGTTCAGTGCAAATGCGAGTCGGCTGAAAAGCTGTAGACTGGCTTTACCACCGACGTAGCGTATGGAGTAGGGTGCTGAAAAGTCTGATCCGGAGAGCGGTGATCCGTTGGTCCATACTTCCACATCCTGATCAATGCGGTGCATGGCGTCCGCAAGTTCCTGCACGTAGGTTGCGACACCTCCCCGGAAGGGAAAAAACTCGTGGGTCAGGAAGATGATTTTCATGCTTGAAGGCAGAAGTAAAAATGAAGAATTAAGAATTAGGAACCCAAAACTTGCTAAAAATTCTTCCGATGCAGGGTAGGCGGGTTAGGATTTTTAAGGGAGATGCTGTGTCTGGAGCGAATGGGCTGGCTAACAGGAACAGGGCCAGCATGAAGACGCTGTTATTAAAGCTGATCGTCATGGTGAGGTAGACACCCGCGTGAAAGAGCAGGTGCACCGCACCCCAGAAGCGGTGCAGCTCCGGACGGAAGATAACGAATACGGATGCGAGCTGAAAGTAGATGGTAGCGAGCATCATGGGCCAACCCAGCAGAGGGGCGTTGACGATGATGTCTCCCAGGGCACTGTCCTGACCGGTTTCGAGTATTCGATCGGCAACATGTCGTGCCAGTGAGTCAGGACTGAAGCTGTTGGGTTGCCCTTGTGCTGCGTCCAGGATACCGACGATGATCTTACCCAGGCCTGACATGGAATAAGTAGTCAGAATGACAGCGATACAGCTGCCGATAATCAGGCTGGTAGCCGCTTTGGCAGTGCGTTGCGGGTTAAGTTGGTGCCATCCGGCGGGCAGGAAAATAAACAGGAAGGACGTGAACAGAAGCAGGTGTCCCCAATGGTTGATTTTCCCGAAGGAATTCCGGAAAGCAACGTATTGCAGAAATGCCAGGAAACAGAAAATGCGCAGTGACCGGAACTGGGGTAACATCAGCACCAGCAGTACCGCAGCCAGATTGGCGTAGAGGATACACTGAATCTGCAGATCCGCAGGAGTGCCGGATCCCATCCACCAGACAGGCCAAAGCGGTTCCATCGAATCCCGGCCCAGTAACGAAGGCCAGATATCCTGTTCAAACATGATTTTGAATGTCAGGAATGCGTAGAACGCACGGACCAGTATCTGACAGCGGGCATGCTGCCGGGTCAGGACGGACCACTCAGGCAGCTTGGCTTCAGGCTTGCCAAGCCAGTGGTAGAGACGGTTCAGGAAGGCTGCCAGGTTCATGCTGCAAGCAGAAAGGTTTATGGATTCAACTCCGGAGGTTGTCCGTCATGAAAGGTGGCAATCAGAGAGATGTCCGCCTTGCCGGTGCGACGATATTGAATTGGATCATAAATCTTTTTCTGGATCAGATAAGATACGGGTTTATCAAAATAGTTTCCTTCCAGCATCACCCGGTGCTTCTTGATAGCGATGCGATCGCCGGAAATGACAGCCTGGCCTAAAGCCTCAATGATACGGTGAGCGTTGGTACTGGATTCAGCTCCCCGGTTGGTGACGAGTGGAGAAGTCATAAAGGACTGGGTCTGACCAAGTGCCTGCCCGTCGAAGGCGGTGATCACCAGTTCAAAGTTGTCCTCTGTGCCCGGAGTTTGTGCAAACAGGAACCAGCAGAAGTAAGGGAATATCTCGTGTTTCGGGGTGGGAGCGGCCAGCAATCCAAACACAAGAATGGACAACAGGAAGCCTGTTAGCGCATAGCGCATGCGGTGCAGTGGGCTGTGGAATACCGTTTTCACAGGCATATCAGCATGGAGAAGTACCGCTAAAGCTCAACTTCCAATCGAAAACGTATCCCGCGACCTGTTTTCGATTAATCCAGTTCGAATTGTTCCTCATAGCGGGAGAGTAGTGCCGGGTCCTGGGCAGATTTTTCGAGGTAAAAATTTCCGATGGCTAATCCGTCCATCCGGGTGCCCATAAAACAACGAAAGGCATCTTCGGGAGTGCAGACGATAGGTTCACCCCGCACATTGAAGCTGGTATTCACCAGCACTGGGGTACCGGTTTGCTGGTGAAACAGGGATAAGAGCCGGTGGTAGAGGGGGTTGGTTTCCTGATGGACGGTCTGGATGCGGGCGGAGTAGTCGATATGAGTGACGGCAGGGATATCTGAGCGGGGGATGTTGAGTTTTTCAATTCCTGCCAGTGCTGCTTCTGCGGCCGTCATGGTTTTGCGCCTGGATACCGGAATTTCAGCTACCAGCAGCATGTAAGGGCTGACCGTTTCCGGATCGACATCAAAAAAGTCACTCACATGTTCAGCCAACACCGATGGAGCAAACGGTCGGAATGACTCCCGGAATTTAATTTTCAGATTCAGGGTGGATTGCATGGAGGGCGAGCGTGGATCACCTAAGATAGAGCGTCCCCCCAGTGCTCTTGGCCCGAATTCCATTCGTCCCTGAAACCAGCCGACTGCATCCCCATCCGCCAGCCGAGTGGCGGTGTGCTGTAATAATGCATCCGTGGTTTTTTCCCGGATCACCGCACCTGCAGCGGTGAGGCGATTCCGAATTTCGGTATCGGTGAAAGAGGGTCCCAGATAGGAGCCGTACATGCTGTCCGGTGAGGACAGCTTGCGGGAGCCTGGCTGGCTGTGATAGTGTGTCGTGAGGGCCGCTCCCACAGCCCCTCCGGCATCTCCGGATGCTGGCTGGATCCATAGCTGATCAAAGATTTTTTCTTTCAGAAGTTTTCCATTGGCGACGCAGTTCAGGGCAACACCGCCTGCGAGGCAGAGGTGCCGCATCCCGGTGCTTTTGCGGATATAGCGAGCTGTTTTGAGTAGAATTTCCTCTGTGACGACCTGAATGGAGGCGGCCAGATCCATGTGTTGCTGGTTCAGGCGGGTTTCCGGCGTGCGCAGGGGAACATCCAGCAGTGATTCAAACCGCTGATTGGTCATGGTAAGACCGGTGGCAAAATCAAAGTATCTCAGATTCAGCCGGAAGGATCCATCGGCCTTGATATCGATGAGATGGTTGCGAATGGTATCCGCATAGACGGGTCTGCCGTAAGGAGCCAATCCCATCAGTTTATACTCACCGGAATTCACTTTAAAGCCGGTGAAATAGGTAAACGCGGAATAGAGTAGACCAAGCGAGTGCGGGAAGTGTATTTCCTTTAACTTTTCAATGGAATTTTGCCGACCGATGGAAATGGATGACGTGGCCCATTCGCCAACACCGTCGAGCGTCAGGATAGCTGCCTGCTCAAACGGACTGGGATAAAATGCGCTGGCGGCGTGGCTGAGATGGTGTTCATTGAAGCGCAGGCGTGCCCGCACCTCTTCGGCAGGGCGGTTTCCATGAGGGCCGAGTTGGCGGGTCAGTTCCGATTTCAGAAAAAGCTTTTCTTTGACCCACAAGGGCATCGCCAGCCTGAACGAGGCATAGCCTTGTGGCGCCAAAGTGGCGTAGGTTTCCAGCAGCCGTTCGAATTTCAGGAAAGGTTTGTCGTAGAAAGTGATGAAGTCGATGTCATCCAGCGTGAGGCTGGCATGCTTCAAGCAGAATGACAGTGCATGATTCGGAAAGGCGGCATCATGTTTAATACGTGAGAAGCGTTCTTCCTGTGCGGCTGCCATGATCTTGCCATCGATAAGCAATGCTGCAGCGCTGTCATGATAATAGGCAGATAGTCCGATGATTTTCACGCCGGCAGCACTTAGAACAGTGTGTAAATAAACGGTGCAATGGCGGACCCTTTAGCCAAGAGCAGTAATCCGCCCAGCAGCACGGTGACGATGATAATGGGGAGTAACCAGAATTTCTTCCGGCTCATAAGAAAATCAGCAAATTCTTTAATAAACTCCCGCATATGCTGTTCAGAATTGTTTTTTCAGGTCTGATTTTTCCTGACGGCAATCGATCCAGTAAGAATCAGCGTCCGGATCCGCGGACAAACGGAGCGGGTCTTTGGCCGTCAACCTGATCCAGAGTGCTGTTGGCGTAAATCCACCATAAAAAAGCAGTGCCAGCACCACGGGAGAAATGATGCGGTGCAAGATGTGGGCCAGTTTCATCCAGGCCACATGGGCGGGATGTAAAAGAGCAGGGGTCAGTAATGCGGATGCCAAAAACAGGCAACTGATGATTGCGAGCACCACAGGTGCCGTGCTGAAATCTTTCACCCACAAGATGAGGGTGATGATGGTGCAGGCAGTCGCCATTACCAAACCGAAAGCGCGATCTGAGCCCATTTCCGGTTGTTCAACGCTGACGGATTCGTGAGCGACTTGTCGTGGATTCTTTTTTGGATTGGGCATGGCGGGAGTTTTAGGCTTTCAGTCGGATACAAATCCGTGTTTCGTTAAGCAGTCGTTCCTTAACCAGATGCTATGGTAGCTTAGATGAGCAACAATCAAAAAAATCTTTTATCCCTGCTGATGGGATGTGTGCTGGCTTTCGGGATACTGGAAGTCTTTTTTCGATTACCGGTCTGGCTGGATGATCCTTTGTTGCCCTGGTTCAAAGTTAACAGCTACATCTTTGATGATCAGGATCAGATTCTGAGGTATGCTCCCGGAGCCAGCGGGATGCATTTGCGCTGGGATGGGAAGAATCGCCTGATCCATATCAACGCAGAGGGCCGGCGGGGCGAGCGGATACCGGTGGGGGAGGAATTTGACATCCTGCTGGGAGATTCCGTTATTTTCAATGGTGGGGTGGAGGACGTTGAGACGCTGGAGGCACTCATTAATGCGAAGCGGCCAACCGCGGGGAAGCGAAAGGTGTTGAATTACGGGGTGTCCGGCAGTGCACTGTTTCATTACCGGAGCAGGCTGGAGTATGAGCTTGCCCATCAGCAACAGCTGAAGCGGGTTTATATTTGTTTTTATCTCAATGATTTTATCCGCGATGCGATTCCGCCGTTTTTGAAGTCTCAAACCCGTGGTCCTGTCATGCCGGTTTATGATTACCATTCCTATGCCATCGCCCATTTCGGGTTGTTGATCCGCTCTGCGATAGCCATTCATACCTACGTGCCGGCCATGTATACATGGGTCGAGGAGTTTCATTCCCGTTCTTACCAGGAAAGTCCGGAGCAGTGGAGTCAGGTTCGCCAGATGGCGCACAGCGAATGGGGCAGCGCGTGGGTCGAGGAGAACTGGCAGGAATTTGATCAGAGTATTGAAGCGATGGCACGGCTCTGCCGGAAGCAATCCGTGGAAATAGTGCTGGTGCTTTTCCCGGTAGAATTGCAGGTATCACCTGAATTTATCAACGAAGAGATGGTCTATCCGCAAGAACAGGCAAAAGCATTGGCTGAGAAGTGGAACGTGCCGGTCATTGATTTGCTGACTGCTTTCAGGAATCGAAAAAGTGAGGTTCTTTTTTTCGATCACTGCCATTTAACTCCGGCGGGCAACCGGGTGGCTGCTGAAGAGATTCACGCTTTCATTAACTCAAACGCGCAAAAATCAACAGCAGCGAGAGTATCCGGCTTATAAAATGAGACCAAAGACCAAAGTGATTTATATCCCGATGTACTATCCGGTGCTCTACCAGACATTTTTACGGCGGGAGATCAGCGGTATGGTCAAAGCAGGGTGCGAGATACAAGTGGCACCGTGCCTGCCGGGTGGGGATGTGCGAGTGAGGCAAGGACATCCGATATTTCGTCCCGGTTGGCGCTGGCTGACAGCACCGCTGGAGTGGATTCGCTGGTACGGGAGTCGTCCGGGCATGATATTACGCGGAATCAGGCAGGTCTTACAACATCCGCCCGGTTACCTCGAGAGCTGGTTTTTTCTGGTCTGGTCGGTGCTCTATGCTCCGCTCATCGCCAGTCTGGTTAAACGTGAAAAAATTCAGCACATTCATGCTGCCTGGGCCACTGCACCTGCCAGTGTGGCCTGGTTGGCGCATAAATTATGCGGTATCTCCTTCAGTTTCGGAGCCCAGGCGTATGACCTCTACCGGATGGGAGGGGATAATTTCTTACTCCCGAAATGTCGTGATGCCAAGTTTATCCATACGACCACGCAAAACAATGTGCAGACATTAACGGAAAAATCACCAGACACTGCAGATAAAATAGTTCTGGCAAGGCGTGGCCTGGGTGCAATGCCTCCGCCCCGGGTAACGGGCCAGACAGGTGAGGAGATACGGCTGTTGTCTGTCGGTAGACTGGTGCCCAAGAAAGGTCACCGGTCTCAATTGGAGGCATGCCGGATCCTGAAAGAACAGGGAAGACAGGTGAGTTTAAAACTGGTTGGTGCAGGAGCTTTGCAAGAGGAATTGCGAGTTCTGGTCCATAAATATGGATTAGAGCGAGAGGTGGAATTTTGCGGTGCGGCCGCACCGGAGGAGGTGGTGCAGTATTATGCCTGGGCGGATATTTTCTGGCACACAGGTATTGTGGATGGCAGTGGAGACCGTGACGGCCTGCCTAATGTGGTTCCGGAGGCAATGGGCCATGAAGTGCCGGTCATCTGTGGAGTGGAAGTTGGCGTGCTGGAAGCGATCAGTGATCGTATCACCGGACTGGTGGTAGACCCGGCGGATACGGACCAGCTGGCACGGGCGGTGATAGAATTGAAAGACAATCCGGCACTGCGGAATGAGCTCACCTTGAATGCGCGGCAGTGGGTGCAAGAGCATTTTCTGGCTGAAAAAAATGCGGCCAAAATCGCAGCGGCGGTGCAGGCGTAATCCCGCCTTGCCTCGTTGTAGGGGGCAGGCTTTAATATCCTCTTATGTTGCAGGTTGAGCAAGAGCCGGTCATCAAGTGTGAAGCGCTGGAGCGTTATCTTGGAAAATTCGAGTCACGCACACGAGTGCTCAAAGGCGTCGGCATGGAAGCTATGGCCCAGCGGATGTATGCGATCGTGGGGCAGTCAGGTTGTGGAAAGAGCACTCTGCTTTACCTGCTGGGCCTGCTGGATCACCCGGATGCCGGAAAGATCTGGATTGGCGGACAGGAGACCACGCTGCTGACGGAGCGGCAAAAAACACAGCTGCGCAATGAGCGGATGGGCTTTGTATTTCAGTTTCACTTTTTGATCAAGGAATTTACCGCCTTGGAAAATGTTATGCTGCCGATGAAGAAGCTCGACCGGTTGAGTGAGCGCGACATGCGTGAACGGGCACTGTATCTGTTGGAAGAAGTGGGCCTGTTCGAAAAATCCGACCGGTTAACCAATCATCTTTCCGGTGGAGAGCAGCAACGGGTAGCCATCGCACGTGCATTAGCCAATCAGCCGCAGGTGATGCTGGCGGATGAGCCGACCGGTAATCTGGACTCAGCAAATTCAGACCGTATTTTTGCACTGCTGCGGCGTGTGGTAGACGAAGAGAATCTGGCGTTGGTGATGGTCACACACAACCCGGAGATTGCCGATCAGTGTGATACCATTCTGCACATGGCGGACGGTGATATTGTTAAGCGTGAGGATAATTCAACTCTGATTTCCTCACCGGCGGCCGAAGCTGAAGTGACCTCATGAAGGTTCCTTTATTCAGCCCTGCTGTCCAAAACGATCTTCTGGCCGCCGATCTGAAAGCCAAATTTCACGAGGTGCTGGAATCCGGTTATTTTATTCTTGGTGGCGAAGTGGAAAGTTTCGAACGGGAGGCTGGTGAGTATCTGGGTGCCGAGTATGCCATCGGGGTCTCCTCCGGCACGGATGCGCTGTTGGTTGCCCTGATGGCACTGGGGATCGGTCCCGGGGATGAAGTGATTGTCCCTGCGTTCACATTTTTTGCTACGGCGGGTGTGGTTCAGCGGGTGGGAGCAACTCCCGTTTTTGGTGACGTCTGTCTGTCTTGTTATCAGATACGTCCGGAAGAAGTGGAACGCCGGATTTCCGAAAAAACGAAAGCGGTCATTCCGGTGCATTTGTTCGGTCATGCTGCGGATCTGACGGAGATTCAAAAGGTATTGTCCGGAAGAAAGATTGCCATTATCGAAGACGTCGCGCAATCCATGGGAGTTCAGGTCTCGGGACGCCATGGAGGGACCGTTGGTGATTTGGGTTGTTTCAGTTTTTTCCCGACCAAGAATCTGGGCGGATTTGGTGACGGGGGAATGGTAACTACTCAGAATGCGGATCTGGCCGAAAAGGTCCGTCGTTTACGCAATCACGGCATGCATCCCAAATATTACCACGCTGAGGTAGGTGGTAATTTCCGGTTGGATGCCTTGCAGGCAGCGTTACTGCGAATTAAACTGCCGCATTTAGATGCCTATGTTGCGGCACGGCAGAGCAATGCAGAGTATTATATGGAGCGACTGCCACAAGCTGAGCGGATCATGGTCAATTCGGGTCAGTGTTGTCATGATGATGGCAGCGACTCCGCTGAGCAGGTTGACATACTGCTGCCACTGGTTGCATCCGGCCAGGTGCCGACGTGGAATCAGTTCACCGTCCGGGTGCAGCATGGAAAGCGAGATGCCTTGCACCGGCACCTGATCGAGCATGGAGTGGGAGCGGAAGTCTATTACCCGGTGCCGCTACATCAGCAACAGTGTTTTGCTGCATACCGGCAGGAAGGGGCATTACTTTGCACGGAATTATTGTGTAGTGAGGTCTTGAGCTTGCCGATCTATCCGGAACTGGAACCTGCACAACTGGATTACGTTATTGAAACGGTCCATGCGTGGGTAAAACAGTAGTCTGTCAATCACACTATCCGATGAATCAGCCAGAGATTAAACTTTTATCCACAGATCTGGATGGAACGGTTTTTGGTATGCCGGACGCGCTAGTGCGTTTCCAGACTGCGTGGCAGATGGTGCCGGTGGAGCAGCGTCCGTTACTGGTCTACAATTCAGGCAGAAGAGTGGATGATATTTTGAGCTTGATTGAATCCGGTGAATTAGCCGGTCCGGATTATGTGATTGGCGGGGTGGGCACTGAGATTTATGATTTCAGGAAATCGGAGTGGAGGGTGGATTTTCATCAGGTGCTAGATGCGGGATGGGATTATGAGCAGGTTCGGTCCATCACTGCACAAGTGCCTGGAATTGAGCCACAACCGGATGAGTTTGTGCATAAGTTTAAATCGAGTTGGTATCTTTACCGGGCAACAACCCGGCAGTTGGATGCATTACGGCAGAGCCTGCTGAGGGCAGGCATCCGGGCGGAGGTGGTCTATTCCAGTGACCGGGATCTGGATGTTTTACCTGCCTTGGCCAACAAAGGGAATGCCTTGAAATGGTTTTGCGGGCAGTTGGGTATTGCATTGAATCAGTGTATCGTGGCGGGAGATACGGCTAATGACAGCGCCATGTTTCTACTGAATGAAGTATACGGGATTGTGCCGAAGAATGTTCAGCCGGAATTACTGGAGCAGTTGTTTGACTGCCGGGTCTATCAGGCTTCTCAGCCCATGGCAGATGGTATTTTGGAAGGCCTGGTGCATTACGGAGTGCTGCCAGGAAGTGAAACAGATGACAGGTTCGAGCGCTGAAATTTACTGTTTTGGAGAAGTATTGTGGGATTGCCTGCCGGACGGCTTGTTTCTCGGCGGGGCTCCGGTTAATGTGGCTTACCATTTACACCAACTGGGTCAGCATTCGGTGCCGCTTTCAGCAGTCGGAGATGATTTTTTGGGTGAGGAAATTCAGCGCCGCATGCAACAGTGGGACGTAGATACGCGCGGGATCTCGGTGCATCCCCGGCTGCCAACGGGAGCGGTGGTGGCGACACTGGATGCATCCGGTAATGCCAGTTATGACATCCGGGAAGGTGTGGCCTGGGATCAGATTCCGGTCTCAGTCGAAGGGTCTCCACAGGCCATCGTTTATGGCAGCCTGGCCCAGCGTTCGAGCGATAACCGCGAGGGACTGGACAGGTTGCTTACCGAACACGATGAGGCGATGAAAGTCTTTGATGTAAACTTCCGTCCGCCTTTTGATGACGAGGCACGCACCTGGGAGCTGGCGAGTCGTTCCTGCCTGGTGAAGCTCAATCACGATGAAGCGGCGCAGCTGGTCGCAGGAGCGGCGGAAGTCTATGAGCAAAATGCCCGTGCCATTGCAGAACGTTCCGGCGCTGCGCTGGTTTGTATTACGGCGGGTGCGGCGGGTGCCGGATTGCTGGTCGATGGCATATGGCATTGGGAAGCGGCGCAGCCGGTGCAAGTGGCCGATACGGTGGGTGCCGGGGACTCCTTTCTGGCCGCATTGATTACCGGTTTACTGAAAGAGGACGAAGCGGTGCCGGTAACGCTCCAGCGGGCTTGTCGGCTGGCGGAATTTATTGCTTCCCAGCGGGGAGCTCAGCCCGCCTACGATGCAGCACGTTTTGCGTAACCTTTGAGGCTTATGCTGGATCTGGTGGTCAGTCATTATAATGAGGATCTGCGCTGGTTGAAGAAAGTGCCTGAAGAATTCCGGATTGTTCTCTACGCGAAAGGGAATGAGCTTCCGGAGCTGTCTTTTCTTGAGCGTGAGTTAACAGTACTGCAGTTGCCGAATGCAGGACGGGAAGCGCATACATGGATGGCGTATCTGGAGTCAGTGGCCGAGGATCCACCGGAAGGCGCGGTGTTGCTGCAGGGACATCCCTTTGACCATTGTCATGATGCCCACCAGCGTTTGAAGGCGCTGGCATCCGGTGATGCGGATTTACCGGAATCTGGCTTTGAGTGGTGGGGATTTATTATCGAAACCGATGATTCGATGGGGCGGCGTGTATTCGTGCCATGGAGTAAGAACGAGGATTCTCGGAAGCTGGATATCGGAAAACGCTTTGAAGCGCTGTTCCGGCGGCCGGGGCCTGCAAGATATCGTTTTTATCCCGGAGGACAGTTTGCGGTGAGTGCGGCTGCCATCCAGCGAAATTCCAGGAACTTCTATCACCAAGTCAGAGAGATGCTTGAAGCAGATGAAGATGCTGCCTATTGTCTGGAACGATTTTGGGATTTTGTCTTTGGTGTGACTGCGGTGAGCGATGTGATGATGGGAGGAAAAGAAACCGTTTACCTGAAGAAAATTAAGCGGTTGGATGCTGATGGGTGAGTGCGGGTGGTTCGGGCTTGGCTGAATTCCCTGATAATGCATAGAATGCAAGCACTGCGGTTACACATCCAATGACGATTCCCCATACCAGACAAGTTCCCGCATAAATCATATACTCAGCCCAGAGGGGCACTTCCGGATAACGGTCATAGGTACTTAAGAATTCGTAGGTTTCACTAAGAAGTGCATCAAAGTCCGCTGATGATTGATATCGATCCAATAGGGACTGGGCTGTCTGCTGTGCTTCCTGATCCAGAGAAGTATCGGCACTTAGTTTTCCCAATTCGTTTTCTGTGACAATACCGTCAGCTATATCGTAAATTTCACCGGCAGGAAAAGCGATACCATCACTAACAGTATATAAAGTATCGTTCACTTCGGCGGGAAGAATTTCATAAAAAGCCACCCGGTAGATCAGTTCTGAAGAGATGAACTGGATACAAAACCAGAAAAACCCGATCATTCCCCCCATTAAGACAGATTTATTTGCTCGATTCATTGAATCTGGAACGGACTTTTAGGATTAAGACCTAATCCAAGACCGCGTATGTTTACTAAGTCTATTTGCTTGCAGCTGCATGCAGGGGCACGGTCCGGGTAGAGGATTTTTCAAGACTGCACGCGCCAGTAGTCGGGCATGCCGTATTCTCTGCCTGTGGTTTATCTTCCGGCTGATCCATTTTGGTGTAAGGCATCTGTTTCACCAGATTGAGTTCTTCCAGCAGGGCTTCGTCGGCGGCATTTTCCGGATTACCGGTAGTCAGGAGCTTATTGCCATAAAAGATCGAATTGGCACCTGCAAAGAAACACCAGGCCTGGGTTTCCTTGCTCATTGAACTTCGTCCGGCAGAGAGGCGGACTTTGGTGTGTGGCAGTGCAATACGGGTAGTCGCAATCATACGAATCAACTCGAACGTCTCCAGAGGCTTCTGGTCTTCCATTGGCGTACCGGGGATGGTAGTCAGGCAGTTAATGGGGCAACTTTCGGGTGCCGGATCAAAACTGGTGAGCACTTGCAGCATCTTCAACCGATCCTCGGCTGTTTCTCCCATGCCAAGGATGCCGCCGCAGCAAACGTCCATGCCCGCATTTTGCACATGCTTGATGGTGTTCAGGCGATCCTGGAAACTGTGAGTTGAGACGACTTTGTCGTAAAAATCCGGGCTGGTATCGATATTGTGGTTATAGGCGGTCACACCGGCTTCCTTAAGCTCTTCAGCTGCTTTTTCGGTCAGTGAACCAAGCGTAACGCAAACTTCCATACCGAGTTTGGAGACTTCCCCAATCGTCTCTTTGACCTGCTCAAACTGTGGTGTATTTTCCCGAACGCCCTTCCAGGCGGCACCCATGCAGAAGCGAGTTGAGCCTTTGGCCTTGGCCTGCTCGGCATAAGGCATGACTTCTTCAACCGTCATCAGTTTCTGGCGTCCGAGTCCGGTGCTGTGGCGTGAACTTTGGGCACAGTAGCCGCAATCCTCGCTACAGCCGCCGGTTTTGATGCTGAGCAGGGTGCACAGTTGAATCTCGTTATTCTTCCAATGCTGACGGGTAACTGCACGAGATTCCTCGATCAGTTCAAACAAGGGTTTTTCGTAGATTGCTTTGAGTTCAGCAAGAGATAGAAGTGCCATAACGAAAATGGATACTCCACTTTCAGGTATCAAATGTCAAGAAGGGCGGGATGATCTAGGGCAGGGGAATATCCGTGAAGGAAAAGGGGATACGGACTTCTTTGGGATCAATCGGGATTTGCAGATGCAGGGTGGTTTTGGCCGGCAGAGGTTGATCCGCCATGCGGCCCATGATGCGGCTACGGCCTGCTGCAAAACCGGCGGGTCTGCTGGCCAGTTCGTTTCCGCCGGGGTCAACGAGCCTGAAGGAATTCACCTTGTTGATATTCCCTTCAATCCGCACGGCCACAGCCCGGGAATACAGAACCCGTTTTTCAGATTCGCTGGTGTAGCCGGGGTAAGCGTGTTGCGGATCGATGAGTTGCACTGTGAATCCGTGAACCTGGAACAGCGGATTTTCAATAAGTTGATTTCGATTCTTTTCGAGATCTTCGATAATGACGATCTGCTGGCGGTAAACGTTAATCCCAAGCGAGCCTTTGAGCGATCGGATGTGATTTGCTGTGCGTGGCGGAACTGAGAGACCTAACTTAAGAACCGCCTCAGAGTCTTGAGCGGATGATCGCCGCATAAGAGGTGTGAAGTTGCGGGTGTAGCTTTCCGGTGGATTCAGGCGAGTGCCTTGATCATCTAACGCTTCTTTGATTTCCCAACGTCCGGCATCGAGTGCGCCTGCAATCTGGTCGCCGGTCAGTGAAAAAGTTATCAGGCATTCACCTTCCTCTCCAGAGGTGGTGCGATATTCAGTGGTGTCCTGATATGCGAGGGTAAATTCGGCTGGCTTCGCCATGAGTGTTAAACTGAAAGCCGGCAGTGTCAGAAAAATGAATAGAATAATTCTCATCACTTTGTTTCAGGCCGGGGAGTCAAACCGTAACACTTGACCTCACTGGCACGACCGCGGACGGATTCCTGTCCGATAAACTGACACTGATTTTTCAGGTTTTCCGGCAGTAATTTGAATGTGGCTTCAGTCAGAATAATGGGATAGTCGTGATTTTTGGTAAAATCACTGACCCGGGAGGCGACGTTGACGCCGTCGCCGATGACGGTGTATTCGATCCGGTCCTGGGACCCGACGGTGCCGGCCAGCACGGTGGAGGTGTTGATGCCGATACCGATTTTAATTTCCGGCAGGTGTTCTGTTTCGGTAAATTTTTTCCACTCACCGATACGTGTCACCATTTCAATCGCAGCAGACACCGCACGTGGAGCGTCATCTGCCTCACCGAGCGGCGCACCGAACAGTGCCATCACGCAATCTCCGATATATTTATCGACCGTGCCGCGATGGTGAAAGACGGAGCGGGTGGCATGATCGATGAAGGTATTCAATACCTCAAGTGTTTCGGCGGGTGGCATGGTTTCGGCTAAAGTGGTGAAGCCGCGGATGTCGGCAAACAGGATGGTGACTTCCTTGTCAGTTGGCGGGAAACGTCCGTCTCCAACCGTGTTGCGATCCAGTTCTTTAATGATATCCGGTGAGAGAAACCGGCTGAGACGGGCGCGGGAACTGGCTTCTTTCTGAGCTTTCAGGCTGCCTCGGATGGCAATGTCAGACGCGAAGCCGGTAATCGCAACAATAAGCGGTCCACCCAGCACAATGCGCATATCTTCGAGGAATTCCCACAGATAAAGGTAGAGCAGGCACAAATAAGTAACCGCAAACATACAGACCGACCACCACAGAGTGGTTACTGATTTACGTAAACTACTTAGAATGATCATGCTGTTACAGACAATGATAAAGACGAAGAAGTTGATGATCGGCACTTCAAAGTCACGTCGCAGAAAAGTATACAGGCCGAGCAGCATGAAATCAAAAACGACCAGTCCGTACTGGAATCGCTGCATCAGAGGAGCAGTAATCAGCCATTCCATGATTACGGTAGCGACAGCGTAGACCAGAAAGAGCGGCACCATTTCCAGAATCGGTTGTGTCTGGAAATAACGGGCCTCGGCGTAGAGCAGCAGCACCGCCAGAATCCGCCAGAAGGACAACCGTTTAGGAAGGGTGTTCAGCACGCTTTCAGGCTGTCAGATCTGACAGTCCTTGACGACTTTAATTGTTCAAACGGTCTTAGCGAAGGTTCTATTGTCAAAGAATTGTAACTTTGTTTTTGGGGCGGTGTTCTCTACGCTTTTTTGTGTCGTGAACGTGTTCTCATATGGTCGACTACTGCTTTGCACCCTGTTGGTATGGGGAGGCTTTGCAGGGTGGGCCCGTGCCGGTGAACTGGTGAGTCTATATGAATTCGGTGCGGATGAGATGGGCTATCTCAGCCTGCCGGAGACGCAACCGCAGGGAAGTATCCTGATGGTTCCGGATGCCTTTGGGCCCAGAGGAGTGGTGCAGCAGCGATGCGATCTGATGGCTAAGCTCGGTTATGTAACGTTGGTGGTGGATCTCTATAATGGAACTGCTTCAGAGAATTCGGAAGTGGCCGATCGTCTCCAGCGGAAGTTGGAAAGGGAAGTTGCGGTGCCGGCCATCCAGGCCGGTATAAAGCTTCTGTCTGAAAGTCCGCGGTATGAAACGGATACATTAATTGTAGCGGCATGGGGCGAGAATTTTCCGCTGGTGTTTGAGGCCGCTGCCGGAATGAAAACCTTTACTCCGGATGCCGTCAGTTGGCTGGAACCGGAGGGTTTGCAGGGACTTACCGCTGCGACCACCCATCGGGTGCCACTTCAGCTTGTGTTACGTCAGGAAACGCTGGGAGAGACGAATCAGGCCGGATTGACCCGTTTTAATCTGCTGCGTGACATGGACGGTGAGGTAACGATTATTGACCAGCAGCGCGGGTTTTTACTGAATCCGAAATCCACACCGGAAGGTGTGGAAGGCTGGACCGCATTGATCGATTTCTGGCAGAAGGTAGTCGATGGTGGCTATGCTCCACAGGTGATTGCGGGTGGAGAAGCTTTACGCGGAGCCCTAGCCGCACCGGAAGTTGTTCCGCCTGCAGCGGAAACGCGCACCCGCCCCAAGCACCCGCGGTTGAACTGATATCCGGATTTTTTTTAAGATTTCCGCTTTGCCATCATTTATCTATGGCGTGCAGGCACCTTTGCTTCATGATGTGGCCATGCCAGGCAGGTCTGATTCAGATGTGACGATCGTGGGCGGTGGATTGAGCGGTTGTGTGCTGGCACTCGAGGCGCTGGATCGCGGCATGTCGGTCCGGCTGATAGACCGGGGTAATCAGCGTGCGGCATCGCGGGCTGCGGCAGGGGTTATTAATCCAATTACCGGGATGCGGTTCTCACGCAGCTGGCGGGTGGATGAGTTTTTGCCGGTGGCGATCAAGTTCTATCAGCGGGTGGAGCATGCATGCAGTGCGTGCCTGTGGCATCCGCAGCCGATCTGCCGGTTGTTCCGGTCGCCGGAATTGCGCGAGGGTTTCTTTAAACGGCGTTCGCTGAAGCAGTTGGCACCCTACGCAGTCCGGCTGGTGGAACCGGCAGAAGCAGTGGGGCCGGTGGAGAATTACCATGGCGGCGTATGGATTAAAGGGGGAGGCTGGGTGGACCTGGCTGTTTTTTTAGATGTGGTGCGCCCGATCATTGAACAGAAAGGCGAATGGATTGAAGCCGAGCCTGACATGGTAGATTTGTGCGATTCATCCGAGGGGATCGTCATTGATTGCCGGGGCTACCAACCTGATCATGCGCTCTGGCCACAGCTGGACTGGAAGCCGGCCCGTGGGGATATTCTGACACTTCAATCCAATGTGGACTTACCCTCCTGTATCTTGAACCGGTCACAGTTCGTTCTGCGGTTGGGAGACGGACGGTTCCGGTTTGGTGCCACGTATGACTGGGAGTTCAAGGATACCGATACCAGTCTGAAGGCACGCAAGACCCTGATGAAGGCATTTGTGGAGTGGGTCAGGATACCGGATGCGGAGGTGGTTGATCAACGGGCAGGCATTCGACCGATTTTGCGGAATCAGCGACCGGTGCTGGGACGCCATCCTCAGCGACCTAATCTGGCCATCTTCAATGGGATGGGGTCGAAAGGCGGGCTGTGGGCACCGTTTCTGGCAGGGACGCTGCTGGATCATTTGTGGCTGAATACGAAGCTGGACCGGGAAATCGACATCAGTAGGTTTGGTGAGCGATGAAACGAATGACTCAGATGGCCCACGAAAAGTTGAGTGAAGTCATCCAGCTTGGAGATCGGGTGGTCGATGCCACCGCAGGCAACGGGCACGACACATTGTTTCTGGCCCAGCGGGTCGGGACACAAGGTGAAGTAGCGGGTTTTGACATTCAGCCGGAGGCATTACATGCCACTGGATTGCGACTGGAGCATGCCGGATGCCGGGGCCCGGTCAACCTGTACGAACTGGGGCATGAAAAAATGGGACAGGTGCTCTCCGCATGGTCCGGAACCGTACAGGCGGTGGTCTTTAATCTGGGTTACCTGCCGGGTGGTGATCACCATCTGATCACCCGGCAGGTAACTACATTGCCGGCGTTGGATGCCGCACTGAAACTGTTGCTGCCGGGCGGAGTTTTAAGTGTGATGCAGTATCATGGACATCCCGGCGGGAAGCAGGAAATGGATGCCGTCCTGCGCTGGTCCGAAAAACTGGATACGGAGTATTCACGGCAGCAGATGGAAGTAGAACATCCGCAGGCACCGAAATTGCTATGGATAGAAAAGTTGAACCTCTAATCAATCCCGATGAACGCTCCTATGTCATTTTTATTTATTCTGATAGCGTTAACACTGCCTGCGCAAACGGATGCTGTCGTTAAGATCGAGTTTCCGACCGAGAATCGGGAACTGCTGGAGGGAAAAGAGACCGATTTTTTCCAGCCGACGATCAGTAAGCGGAAAATATCCGGGAAGTTTGGCTTTGTCCGAACCGGTGGACCGGAGCCGCCACGCTACTTTGAGCGGCTGCATGAAGGAATTGATATCAAGCCGCTTCGGCGGGATGCCAATGGTGAGCCTTTGGACCCGATCGTTGCGGTAGCTCCCGGTACCGTGGTGTATGTCAATGCGGTGGCCGCGCGTTCTAACTATGGGATCTATGTGATTGTGGAACACCGCTTTGATGACTGGCCGATGTATGCTTTCTACTCGCACATGGCATCTGTCGATGTGCAGGAAGGTGAGGTAGTGGATACGGGACAGCAAGTGGGAATTCTGGGGTATACCGGTAGTGGTATCAATAAAGCGCGGGCGCATCTTCATTTTGAAATGACGTTTCGGGTGCTGGAGGATTTCGGGCGCTGGTTTGATCAGGTCGGTAAGCCGGTCTATGGCGAACGGGGGTCCAATCATCATGGTGATTTCAGTGGTCTGGCCTTTCTGGGTGTGGATCCGGAGTTCTTGCTGAAAGCATCCGATGCGGGCACGCCGCTGACGGTTTCGCAGATTTTCGAGCGGGAAACCGTTCAGTTCAAAGTGCGCATTCCGTCAGGCGGCAAGTATCTTTTCTTTCAGCGACAGTTTCCATTTCTGGTGGAAGGCGGTTTAGAGGGGGAGCCGCCGGCAGCCTGGGAAATTGCATGTAATCGGATTGGCATACCATTGAAATTTACCCGATTGGATCAGCCGGTGAAGGAACCAGTCCTGAGTTGGTTTCGCCCCAACACCACCATCCAGCAGTGGTTTACCCGCGGCTTGGTGGAAGGACGGGGCGGTAAAGAACGGTTAAGCAAATGGGGAAGAAAGTGGATCTCCCAGCTGACCTGGGAAGCGGATTGAAGATGGAATGGAGTCTTAGAAAGAAAGAGGATGACCGGGGTATTGGCAGATCAATTTGAGACTGACAGGCAGGTGGGATCTAGAGTTCAGATAATTTCTATAAAATACTTATCACAAGACATTTGCAAAAAATATATATACTACGAAATCTGTTTCCCCCTGAAATCTGGCTCCGTAGCTGCAGAAAAAATGAATAATTCTCTGCGGTGGACGTCACATATGCAGCATGAGGACGATTAAAATTATACAGATAGTTATGTTGCTGTTGCTGAATGTCGGCATTTTCACCATGGTGGATGCAGAGCTGCAGGAGCGGGCTGACTGCCGGACGATGGTGGAGTACGCAAAAGACCACTGCCTGAAGTCTTGATTTACCTGAACTGCCAGTCAGGTAAACGGCAGCAACTGATATCATCCGACGCGTTCTTGTCAGATCACACAACCTGTACTATATTTCAATCGATCTAAATTAAAGGTTCTACATCATGACTATTATTTTTATTGCGATTTTTGTGTTCACCATGGGCATTTCTTTGTGGGCTAGCTCACGCGTTAAAAGCACCTATAACAAATTCAGTCAGCTTCCAGCTGGCTCCGGCATGACCGGAGCCAGGGCTGCGCAGAGAATTTTGCAAGCAGCCGGAATAACGGATGTAGAAATCCGGATGTCGGAATCATTTCTCGGAGATCACTATGATCCGATAAATAAACGACTGGTTCTTTCCGAGCAGAATTATCACGGGGCCTCAGCCGCAGCACTGGGTGTTTCTGCTCACGAATGCGGCCATGCTATCCAGCACAAAGCCATGTATGCACCGCTCCAATGGAGAATGGCTTCCGTCGGGGTAACCACTTACGCTAATCAGGTTGTCACTTGGCTGCCGTTGATTGGATTATTCACGGGCGGATTCGGTGGAATGCTTGGTTTCGGTGGATCCACCTATCTGATGATCATGTCTGCAGCATGGGGAGCCATCATGTTGTTTAATCTGGTCACCTTGCCCGTGGAATTCGACGCTTCCAAACGGGCCAAAGTGATTCTCAGTAAAATGCAGCTTGTCACCACTGAAGAGGCTGAAATCGGTGTCAAGAAGACTTTAGACGCTGCCGCATTTACCTATGTTGCTGCCTTCGTGACGTCGCTGCTTTATTTCCTGATGTACGTTTTGCCCTTGTTACTGCGACGGGATTAAAACTTAAGCAGTAAAACACGGCTAATTATTTAAGAGACACGCTATCGGGTAGCGTGTCTTTTTTATTCGCTAATAGATCGACGAAGATTCAGGGGATCACTTACACTAACCTGCTGAACCAGTATGATTCGGTTGATCTTATCCCCGATTACTATTACGTGTGCGTGTGCAGCATTCCTGCATGTGTTAGTGTATTACAGCGGCTACACCTTTACTCCGGGCACGCTGGCGGATCCGGACGGGTACATGCGGTTACTGCGCGTGCAGCAACTGCTGGAAACAGGCCAATGGTATGATCAGAGTATTACGTTGGCCAATGCACCTTATGGCCATACGCTGCCCTGGGGGAGGTTGCTGGATCTGCTGATTCTGATGGTTTATTATCCACTCTCATGGGTAAAAGATTCCGGCCAGGCATTGTTTACTGCCGGGGTATGGGTGAGCCCGTTGCTGCTCATTCCTGGGGGGTTGGCCCTGGCATGGGCGAAGCGGAATTATCAGTTGAGCCATGATTTTTGCCTGGCAGCGCTGGCCTTGTATTTAATGCAGCCGGCGCTGGTGAATTACTATGTCGCCGGCCGACCGGACCATCATGCGCTGCTGATCACGTTGTTCCTGATACAGCTCATCGTGATCTATGGCTGTTTACGTAAGGGATCGAGCTTGCGTGATTTTGTGATTGCCGGAGTCCTGATGGGGGGGAGTTGCTGGGTAAGTATTGAGCCGCTGGCAATGTGGGTGGCTTCGACGTTAGTGTTTTCACTGTTGTGGCTGCGTCAACCGGATCGGATCCGGCAGGTCATCGCATTTCATGCTGCAACATTAGTAGCCGCAACCGCTGTCCTGTTACTGGAAACCCCTGGTCTGCTGTGGAGTGATCCTGCGGTTGATCGTTTAAGCGGATATTATCTATTACTGTTCCTGGTAGTATTGCTGGGGTGGTGCGGGATATTTCTGTTTTCCCGCAAGGTCCTGCTGCACCAGCTGGTGCAGCGGATGGGGGTGGGGGTGATTGCCGGATTAGTATCGGCAGGTATCATATACTGGCTGGCGACACCGATCACCAGCGGGCCGATGGGCGCGTTGCCACCGGAAATTCTGAGTATCTGGCTGCCCCGTCTGGATGAGTTTCAACCGGTGGGAACCACTTTCTCCGGTGTATTGAAAGGAGTGTTGACCTGGATGCCGGTCGTAATTCTGGCTTTACCGTATGTTGGATACCGTTGCATATGTTGCTTGAAGCAAAAAATCAGTCCCTCCCTGCATGATTATGCCTGGGTGGTTTATGCGGTCATATTCACAGGACTCATTTTTTATCAAAAACGTTGGAGCAGCTATGCGGACATTATCTGGCTCATACCGGCCGCACTGCTGGTGGGAGAGCTGTTAACGTGGCTTTCGGTCCGCCAGCGTCTCGTGATCTGGCGGGTGCCTGCCCTGTTTCTGTTGCTGGTCGTACCCTTTATACCGCAGGTGCTGTTCTCGCATGCTTCAGAAGCCGAGACAGCCAGTGCGATGTCTTCGCAAACCGTTTATCGTGAAGATGAGTTGCTCCGTTGGGCTGCCGATTTATCTTCTTCCAGGACATTGCTGGCACCTTTCAATCTTTCTCCTCAATTAATGTATCGGACCGGACATCGAACGGTGGGCGGGAATTATCATACTAATCCGGAAGGAATCATCGACAGCTATGAATTTTTAATGACTTCAGATGAAGTCCATGCCCGCCAGATACTGGAATCCAGGGCGGTTGACTATGTAATTGTAGAATCCACAGCTTACGAAGCCGGGTTTGCTGTAACAGAACTTGCAGCTTCGGCGATATTTAAACGCCTGCTCAAAGGGGAGCTTCCCGAGTTTCTGGAATTTGAGAAAACCGTCGGTGGATATCAGGTTTTCAGGGTGGAACTTAGTTCTCCGGGTGGATGACTTTGTAAGCGATGAGCCGGCCAAGTTCTTTTACTTGCATGCAGTAATCGGGAGGCTGGTTGTTACTTAGTCTGTTATGTAAGGTGATTCCTTTGCTATCTGTCTGATAGAAGGCTGCAGCAGTCGGAGAAGTATCCACCAGAATGTACGCAATGCCTCTTTCATCGATGATTTTTCTGGCGGTATCATCCGATACCGATCCTAAGACACGGAATGTATCAAAAATGCCTTGAGGGTTGGTATGATAGTGACCTCCAACGGTCTTCCGTTTCGTGCGAAACATGATTTCCGGTGAAAGATCCATCGGTGCAAGGATGATAGCGTCTTCGGGCAGTGTTTCTATCCAGTCCAGATAGCCGGTAGACGCGACGTCCGGCTTTGACGCAGTGCTTGAGATCTGAGCCGTTGAGTCTGCCTGGGACACCGTGAGTGCCAGCGAAAGAAGAATGGGTGAAACGGCTGTTAAAAACATAGCCAGTAACCCGACGAGGCGAAGTCTACACTTGTTTATCGTTATTTCCAGGAAAGCCGTGGCTGTCATTGCAACGGGGACGATCCAGATAATACATGCATAAGCAGACCAGCGTTTCTGATAAAAAATCAGGCCGGTAAAAAGAATGGCGTGAATAGCCCACGCCAATTCCCGGTTACTCGGAAAGCGCTTATTGATCACCAACTGGTAGATTCGATATACCACATAAATACTTCCGATGGTCATACTAGGAATCCAGATGGAACCTTCCAGGATTAATTCTGTGAAGGTTGATGCAATAGGCTGAAATTCTGTTATCCGGTCCAGCCAGATTGATTGCAGCTCAGGTGAGATGGCAGACATGGGGCCTCCCCATATAGAGCCTGCAAACAGATGAGTCATACCTATGCAGAGTGACATGGAAACGATACCAGCGAAGACTTTTGACTTTAATCCGTTGAGCGCGAGCGGAGCATGATGTCTGATCTGCCACAGCAAAAACCAACTCAGAGCAACGCTACCGACCAGAACAAGATAGTTCCGGTTCAATCTGTCGTGGGTCATATCTTCCGTTAATGCCCATGGAGTTTCGAGCAATATGGCAAACAATGACGTGAGCAATACACCCAAATGGTAATAAAAATTAGCTTTTCCGGATGTGGTTTTATTTAACCAGCCCAGTGAATAGGCTGCTGCGGCACAAACCCATAAAGTGATGGTTTCGATACTCGCCCACAATGATATTCCCTGGAGTATGCCGTGGAGTGCAAAAGCCTTGGTACTGCCGTTTCCAGCGAGGTTAGCGTACAAAAGTGCTAAATGAACAGAGGCTAGCGCGAGTAGGCAAGAGTGGTGGTCTGGACGTGCAGCGGCGAAATAGTTCATCAGGCCTGGTTGCGTTAAGAACAAAATACACAACGCAAACAAGTAATCTTCCGATAAGCTGGTGCGCCGCATTAAGATCACGATACTCAAGGATGCGACCACGAGCATGAGCGGGCTAAACCAGACTCCGGCAACGAATAAAGCCTCCGAAGAGCTGACAAAAATGTCGGCGGTAAACATCATTAAAATGATCACCACGTCAATGAGGCGGGACCACGGTAACGGATGACCATGTGGAGCATTGGCGATATGGATGTTCTGATCATACCAGTCGCCATTTTCAACAAGCTGTTCGACCCGGAGCAAGCGCATGTATCCATCCGGATCCACAATGGTGCCGACTTCGGTCGTCATTCCCATGTAATACAACAGCACGTGGATGAATGCTGCTAAACTACCTAAAAACAATATGGAAGCATATTTCACTTTACCATCATGGCCCGCATGAATAATCAGTTAGCTTCCTTTAATTACATCAGGGGATACTCCATTTAAAGCCATTCTTGACAGTATTTCTTTTTGAAATCATGTGGGGCCTTCCAAAGGTGATTCGTATCATGTAGCATGAAAGCATGAGAAAATCCGGTGTTTTGTATTTACTCCTTCCGTTAGCTCTGGGTTACGTATTTTTGTGCGCTCTGCCCTTCAGTGTGACGGTGCAGGAGAAAATGATGCGCAAATTTCATCTGAACAGCAGTTCACGCTGGGAGTGGTGTGTTTTACAGTTGCTGCCTTCCATGTACAATTTTTCCAACACGACACACATCACCTTGACAGAGAATATCGAAGGGGAGACATTCTGGGTGAATCACTACCCGATGCGGTTGCTGACCTTTTACCCGATGCATGAGCACACCGATCTGACAGCAGAATTAAGGAGCCGCTACCGGGGGGCTGAGCTGAGAACCATTGTCAAGCTGCGTGCCGGCGGCGGGCAACTGATCCTGCAAGAGCAACTGGCGGAGTTTAATTCCAGATGAGCTGGATATCCTCAATGACATACTCTCGAGCGCGGGTATGGCAGCTGGTGTTTCTGGTCACGCTCACCGCCTGGTATATCAAGTTCACCACACTGGTGTATGCCTATAACGGCCACATTGGTCTGCCATTCAAACAGCATGAATTGTTAAGTGGTTGGATGCTTTCACCGCATGTATCTTTACTGACCTATATGACGCCATTGCTGGGGGTCATCGCTTTAGTGTATCCCAGAAGAAAATGGTTTATCCTGGCCTCGGTGGTGTTGATGACCAGCTCCCTGCTCATGTTGTGGAATATCCACAGCTACAATGATGCGACCTTTGTGGTGATCTTCTGGATTTCTGCCTGGTTACTGTGGTGGGCCATCACTATTCCATGCCAGGGCAGGGAGCATGCGCTATGGGCGGTAAGGCTGGGTCTGGGTATTGTAGGCTTGATGTTTCTCGGGGGAGCAGCAGGCAAGTGGACTGATAGCTACTGGAGTGGTGAAGCAGTATACCAACTCTACTTCATGCAGAAGGATCTGTTGGTGTACTCATGGATGAGAGAGCGACTCGATCAGGAAATGCTGCATTTCATCGCCTGCTGGTTTTCCAGGGTGCTGGTTATTACTGAGTCACTGTGGGCGACGGTTTTTCTCTGGCCCGGCCGGCTGGCCTCTCTGAGCACGATGATTTTATCCGTCATCATGATCGCCGGCTCTACCTGGATGTTGTTCTCGGTATTGGGGGGAATCATCGGTTTGTGTCTGGGAATCCTGGTGATATATCAGCATGAATTAGGCAAAATAAGTGCTTAATAGGTAAAAATTGCCTACTTTTTAGGTTGTATTTCGGTGGCTTTTTGAATGACTGATGATATTTTCAGCACCGGAAAAAAACTGTAAAACTCACATTACCATATATTTATATAAATAAAAGTATGTATAAAGGGATGGCGAATATCCGGTGGTGCGGATTTCTATGGATTGGCACAGATCAAGCAGGGTATATTAATGTAACGGAAAAACATTTCCATCAACTAAACTAAACAAGGAAAATACAATGCTGATTAAAATTCAAAAAATGCTGAAAACATCATCTAAAAAAGGACAGACTCTCGTTGAGTATGGCCTGATTCTGGCACTCGTTGCGGTCGTTCTCATCGCTGCACTGACTCTGATGAAGAACTCCATCAGTAACACCTTCTCCAAGGTGACTTCTGAGCTGAACAGCGCCAGTAACTAATTCAGTTTTATGCTGAAAGTGAAAAGGGCTGCAGGTAACTGCAGCCCTTTTTTTAAAAGGGGAATTCAAGCTCGTTAACAAGTTTAAAGACTGATTCAGTGCTGAAAACAGCATCTTTGGTGGTCATTCTGATCCCAACCGGTCAAATGAACCAGCTTGTTGAGTAGGAGGCAAGTTCATGAGTAAAAGCAAAAAAAAGGCAGGCCAGACTCTGGTGGAGTATGGACTCATCATCGCCCTAGTTTCAGCAGTGCTGATAGGCACCCTGTTAGTTGCCAAGAGCGGTATCAGCAATACCTTTTCGAAAGTGACTTCCGAAATGGAAAGTGCGAGCAACTAATCTGTTTTTAAAGTTACACCTTAAAAAAGGCTGCGATACACTCGCAGCCTTTTTTATATGTAAGAAAGCAGGATCGTTGAGCAGTGTATTCTGAACCGGGGCTTCAAGGTCGGAAATCCTTTTCCGGAGTAACCACCCCAGTTTGGTTTCGGCAAGCCCAGAGAATGATGACCGCGACCGGGAACCAAACCAAAAAATGCATATCTCTCTGGAGGAATGTCGTTTGTGCCATGAAGAAGAAGGTACATAGGCAGGTTACTGCGGGCAACACTCGCCTGCCCTGATTCCAGCTGCTCACCAGAACGACATGCCAGCCCATCAGCAGGCAGAAATCATATGCCCAGGAATAAGGCGCGGTCAGTAGCGAAACGGCCATTAAGGGAATACTGAGTTCTTCCCAGATGAGTGAAGTTTTTTTTCGGGATAGCAACCAGCAGCTGCCTGCCGTCAGGGATATGGCGGGTATGAGATACATGGGCCACACAGGGGGAATTCCATTGTCAGCAGCAATGAAGATGCGGATCCAGGTGCTGATGTTTGTTGTCATGTAGATGGTGGCTTGTCCTCCCTGTATCCAGTGAAGCCAATCGCTGATAGCCGAGCCAGTCATCCAGAAGGGTAACAGAAGCACGCCCAGCGTTACCGTAAACCCGGCAAAGATGCGCCAACGGAAATGAATCAGTGCATTTAATCCGATCAGAAATGCCAAGAGGTAGTAAATGTGAGGTTTGATGGTCATGCAGGCAAGGCAGGCCCCTACTAACCAGTCCCACCGCAACCGGTGCCAGTAGAGCATCAGCAGTGTCATGGCGGTCAAGGCCAGTGAGACCTGGCCGTAATACCAGCACAGGAAAGCCGGAGCAAAGATACACATGAATAAAAGAAGAAACGGTTGAGGAGCGGAAATGCGAAAAAGACGCAAGGAAAGGAAGACATTCAGGGGAATCAGTAAAAAGTTAATGATGATCCAGGCGATATGTGCCGATTCGTATGGTAGCCATACTACCGGAGCAAAAAGCCAGAGCGACCATGGAGGATTGTGAATGACATCCTTTGAATCAATGGGATCAGACCGGTGTTTTTGGGTTTCCGGGAGAGAATATAAATTGCCGTTTTGAGTGTGGATTTGCCACGCACACCAGTAGATAGGCAGGTCACGGCCACCTGCATCCATGATTCTTGCCTGTGAACCTGCGGGAACAAAGATTCCGGTCAAGTGAAAGAATGCCCCATATGCCAATGCCATTGCAGCAAGGAACAGCATCAACGCAGGCCAGGAGTTCAGGCCATGGAGCTTTATTTGTACCATCGCAATAAGAGGGCTATCAGTGGCTTGAGCATGAGCCAATAGCCCGTTCCCGGTTTGATTTTACTGATGGAAGCGCCTTTGCCGCGTGCAGCAGGTGTCGGATAGTCGCGGGCGACATTGATCTCATCGTGACGATAGTTAAGCCGAATTGCTTTCCATGCCAGATATTGCTCGATTTCATAAGCCCGGAAGCACGATTGGAATGGAAACACCTGATCGGAGGTCAGGAAAGTCCGGCTGAAAGCTCGATATCCATTGGTGGTATCCGTCATCCAACTACCTGCAGCAAGCGAAAATAAGGGGGCATGCATCAGGCGGATCGCGTAGTGCCTTAGCATAGGAGTGTTCCGCATGCTGCCTCCCGGCATGAAACGGGAGCCTTGAACGTAGTCCAGACCGGAATGCAGTTTTTCCTGAAAGCGCGGGATGGCTCCGGGGTCGTCCTTATTATTGCCGTTCATCATGATGACGGACGCATAAGCGGTATCCTGGGTGAACCAGTGCAATCCGGCGCGGATGTTGGTGCTGAGGCCGGAATTATGTTCCAGTGTAACCGTTCCCCGGACACCATATGCCTTCAGGATATCAGGATCGGATGATCCGTCGGTTGAGCCATCATCCCCGATCATGATGTCATAAGTGCGTTCCTCAGGCGGGGGAAAGCGTTCCAACTGTTTCCTGAGCTTATCGGACTCGTTAAATACAAAAATGAAAACAAGATCCTGATGTGGAGGTTGATCTGTGAAAAATTCAACCTGGTAATCCGGGACGGATGGATAAATGTCTGGCATGAGATCAGCGGCGAGTAATGAATCTGTTTCTTAAGCGCAACAAGGTGCCGATCATTCGCATACCGTCACGCACGACATTGACTTTGCTGCCGGGGGTATCATGCCAGTCGATCGCTTCCTCGCGAATAGCGCACCGTTCCCGTTTCAAAAGCAGGAGTAGCTCGGTGTCGAAGGCAAATCCGAATTCCCGGCAATCTGAGGCAAAGGCCCGAAACGTGCCGGCAGGTATGATCTTGATACCGCACTGTGAATCATAAACCGGAATTTCGAGCAGTGTGCTGGTGATGGTGGCAAAAACTCTGCCGACGTAATGGCGGAATGCGGAGCGTTTCACCGTCCGACCCAGCATGAGGATACGTGACCCGAAGATCGCCGTGTCCGAACATTGACCGGCCAACTGGCATAGTCGGACTAATTCCCCGGCGGGAATACTTCCATCGGCATCGACAAATCCCAGCAGGTCACATTCAGGGGCCTGATGCCAACCCGTGTAGACGGCACCTCCCTTCCCCAGGTTTTTCTCCAGAATAATGGTGGGAAGCAGCTGCGGGAACTGCTTATGCAAGGGAGAGAGCTCGGAGAGGAGCCTCTCGGTTTCCTGCGGTCCGGAACCGTCGTCAACAACTTGCACGGTCACGTCCCACACACATTTCTGGATTTCAGTGAGCAGAGTCAGCAGGTAGCGAGGCAGTCGTTTCGACTCTTGATACGCTGGTATGGTAAAGTGGATTCGCATGAGTATGAAGTGGTAACGGCAGCTGGCTCTGGTGGGTATTCTGTGAGGGTCTCATTATTGGAAAAGCAAAAAGTAAGTACTTTTGATTTGTGAAATAAAGAAGCGGACGGGATAGTGAGAGGATCTCAGCCCGGAATACTGGCTGGATTAGTATGAGTGAAAAACCATCCTTTCTGTTTCGCTACGTGTTACCGCCTTATGCATGTTTTCTGTTGCTGGGTCACATGGTGCTGATGATGGTCCGGCCGGAGTATCCTTTGGGAGACCCTGGCGTGCCCTGGCATTTCAAATGGGGGCAAGTGCTGTTAGAGACGATGAGTATCCCCGGTCAGGATTTTTTTTCACATACCATGTATGGTGCGGAATGGATCAACTATCAGTGGTTATTTCAGGCTATCATCGGGGTAACTCAATGGATTGGTGGAATCCCCTTCACCACGGCAGTGCTGATGACCGTTTATGCGTTTTTGCCCGTGCTGCTGCTGCAGCGCATGCTGCGGGAGGGTGCCAACGCGATTATTGCACTGCTTCTGGCCTGTCTGGCCTGGTTTATCCTGACGATGCACTCGCTGGACCGACCGCATGTATTTACCTATCTTTTTTTCTCGATCCTGGTTGAGCGGCTCTACCGTATGTTCGAAGGGGAGACCGATCTCAAGAAAAGCTGGTGGCTGATTCCGATGCTGACTTTGTGGACCAACCTGCACGGCGGGTTCAGCGTAGGACTGTTTACCATTGGAGTGGTTTTTCTGACTGCGGGGTGTCGCTACGGCTGCAACCGGAACGCAGCGAATCTGGCAATAGTGAAAAATCTCTTTTTCACCGGATTCTGCTGTGGTCTGGCCAGTTTGATTAATCCCTACGGAATCGGTTTACATCTGCATGTGCTCAGTTTTCTGGAGCTTAAAGTGCTGGCAAACTGGCAGGAATTCGCATCACCGGATTTTTATACGCCCAGCGGCAACATCAGGGGCTTTGAGTTTCTGATACTGGGATTGTGTATTGTATTTTTCCTGAAAGGTAAATTCCCCAGCCGGATGCATGTGCTGGATCTGGTGTTGTGTCTGACCTTTCTGCATTTTGCGCTCCAGTCCGGGCGTCATATCATACTGTTTACCCTGGTGGCAACGCCGGTCATTGCGCGCGGTCTGAGTGGCCTGCTCAAAAGCAGGGAAAGCTGGTTTATCGTCCGGCGGGGATTTGAACTGACTCAGGAGCAGCTCCAGATGCGCGGCGGCAGGATCTATTTTCCTCTGATCGTTGCGGGGTATCTGGCATTGAGTCTCACTTCGAGCGCTTTTTTCCAGGATCATTTTTACGACATACACCTCAGCCGAAAAACGGCCGAGTTGATTCGTGAGCAGCCGGAGAAGTTTCAGCGACCCTTTAATACGGATAACATAGGTGGCGCGTTGATCTATTACTTCGGGCCTGATATCAAAGTCTTTGCGGATGACCGGGCAGATTTTTACTGGCAGGAATTTATATCCGAGAAGTATTTCAAGGTCAGGTTTGGATTGGAAGGGTGGGATGATGTGCTGGCAGAGTATGATGTGGACAGCCTGATCCTGCCGGTAGACAATGCATTGCAGGCAGCACTGCTGCTCAGTCCGGAGTGGAAGAAGGTTCATGAAGATGATGTCAACGTGGTATATTTCAAAGCAGCGGATGAAACAGATCATTTTTCGCAGGAACAGGATTTTCAGTAAATGAATACAGAAGCCGCCCCGTCTGAATCCTTTGAGTTTGAAGCATTGCAGGTTGCGGTGAATTATCGCGAGGCGATTTTTCAGGAAATGCAGCCTTATCTGGGGCCGCGTATTCTGGAAGTAGGTGCAGGAATCGGTCAGTTTTCCCGTGTGCTGCTAAAGAACCGGCCTCAGGCGGAACTGACGGCTTTAGAGCCGGACGGGGATTTTTTTGCACAGTTATCCGCCCTGAAGAGCAAGTGCACGGTTCTGCATGGAGAAACTTCCATGTTAGCAGGTGATTTCCAGGCGGACACGGTGATCAATGTCAATGTGCTGGAACATATTGAAGATCATATCGGAGAGCTATCCAGATACCGGCGGATTTTGCAGGAACGGAACGGAGCGTTATGCCTGTTTGTTCCCGCCCGCCAGGAGTTGTACGCACCGCTGGATCGTGATTTCGGACATTTCCGCAGGTATTCCAAAACCAGCATGCTGCAGGCTCTGGCGGCTGCAGGTCTGGCAGCAGAGCGGATGCATTATTTTAATTTTCCCGGGTATTTTCTGTGGTGGTTGAATTTCAAGGCCATGAAAACGAGAAAGTTCAGTATTAAGAATGTAAAAGCTTTCGACCGTTTCTGTCTGCCGGTCATTCATTATATAGAAAGTAACATCATCCGGCCTCCGCTGGGGCAGAGCCTGTTAGCCATTGCACGACCCGAATAATACTTAAGCGAGCCATGGCGGAGAACCGGAACAGGATCAGTGAAGTTCTCTGGTGGGGGCTGCTGTTACTACAGCTCTACCCGGTCTGGTCGGTGGAGCATCTGCTGACCCAGGACGGCCCGCTGCATTTCTATTCGGCACATGTTTTTCTGGAATTATGGAGGGGGGAGTCTCCAGTTATTGCACATCTTTTTGAATTTTCGCTGCACGCCAGCCCGAACTGGATCGGGCCGATTCTGTTCATAGCCGCACAAGCCTTGACAGGTCCCTTGCTGGCCGAAAAACTGGTGGTGACGCTGATCATGGTATCCATGGCTGGTGGATATCGATACCTCTTGTCGGGTTGGGGGTGTCAGGTGTTGTCTGCGAGGTTTCTGATTTTTCCCTTTTTACTCAGTCACTATCTGGTGATGGGTTTATATCCATTTCTACTGGGGGTTGGATGTTCGCTTTTTGTGGCAGGCTATTACTTCCGTTCACGTGAAATGCTGCGGGGATGGAAGTTGGTCTGGTGCAGTGTCCTGGTTACATGCAATTACTTCTGCCATCTGATACCGGCAGCGATCACTGGAATCCTGCTGCTGCTGGTTCCCGCCGCTGAAGTCCTGGCCGGTAAGATATCCCGCAGGCAGTGGCTGGAAGATACCGTTAAAGTTATAGGGACTGGTGTTCCTTCATTTCTGCTGGCGGTTTGGTTCTTATCCGGTGGAAGTGGCGAACCGGTCGCGTGGAATTTGAATGTGCGTGAATACCTGCACGGGCTGGTGTCTATGAGCTGGGTAACACCTTTTACCAACAGTCCGTTACCCTGGATGATGCTGTGGCTGGTGGTGATGACGCTGTTGGGAAGCTGGATGCTGTGGCAGAAATTTAAAAGAAAGGGCTGGCAGACGGACGAGATCTGGCTGGCGCTAGCGGTCCTTGTTCTGGTCCTGAAAGTAATCATTCCCGAGGGACCGCGGGGAGGCAGCCTGATTTCCTACCGACTGACTCTTTTTTTCTGGATGGCGGTTTCAGTATGGTTTGCGCTGACTGGTGTGAAAGCACTGGCGCCCCGCTACTGGTACTTACTGGTCAGCACCGTAGTGCTGGTGGGAGTCTGCCAACCGATCCATATGGCACATCATATGAAGATCGTCAGTGACACGTATGCGGAATGTGTTCCGGCATTTGAGTCCATTCCGCCTCATTCGGAAGCCATGCTGTTCGGGTTTAATTTGAATGGTGAACGCGAGGGAGCGCCCGTGGTGGCTCCACGCAATCAACTTTTCACTCACTGCTACCAGAAAGCAGCGATGCTGCAGGATGACATCGGTGTTTCCACGCATTTCCAGGCGGAGTATGATCTGTTCCCGATACGCTTCAAGCAGCGGGAGATGACAGGATACTTTGCAGGTGCTTACGATGAAGCTCCGCAGGATTTTCCGCTAGGCACTTATTTGCAAGCCGGTAGCAAAGCGGAACATCTGCAGGTCGTCGTGCTGGCAGGACAGGCGGGCCATGATTTACCCCGGAGATCTCCACTGAGTTCCGGATTAGCGGATTGGGCCGCCGAAAGTAGAGGTTGGGAGACTTCCATAGGTCCGATGGAAGTGATACTCCTGAAAGATCCGAAAAAAAAATCAGTTCCGTAAATCTTCTTCCAAACGTCATAAAACTGTAACAAGAGCCGTACAGCTTTCCGTTATCAAACATGCCTGAGGTCCGGGGAGAATCCGGTGTTGCAGGGGAGTTTGCTGAAAAACAAACAAATATAAATCTAGGAGAAAAACAAAAATGAAAATGATGCGATGGGGCTTAGCCCTGATAGCAGCTGGTGCAATCAGCATCGGATCCACTTTCGCGAGCGATGGTGGACCGCTGGTCGATGCATTGGTCAAGAAAGGCGTTCTTTCCGCTCAGGAGGGCGAAGAGATCCGTATGGAAATGCAGGAAGCCTACATGGGCACTTCCGGTGGCATGCTCAACTGGGGCAACAGCGCGGTTAAAGGGGTTAAACTGTATGGTGATGTTCGGTTCCGTTATCAGTGGGAAAGTTCAAAACGTGCCACATCTGAACGCCAGCAGTTGCGCTATCGCGTACGGTTGGGAGCAGATTATCAGTTTACTGATAATTTCCGTGCCGGAGTAAGAGCTTCCACGGCAGCTTCGGAAACTTCAACCAATGTGACGCTAGCCGGTTTCGGCGGCGGAGGAATTGGTAACAACGACCAGTTGAAGATGGATCTCTGGTATTTGATCTATGAGAATGACGATATGTTCGGATCCGGATTAGTGGATAACGTTCAGTTCGGTCTGGGTAAATTCAAGCAACCCTTTATGATTGATAAAGCATTTTGGGATGGTGATATCAATCCGGAAGGTTTCTATCAGAGTGTTGGATGGGATGACCTGTTTGTGGATGGATTAGATGTTCAATTCACCGCTGGTCAGTTTGTAACGAATGGTGCGGAACTGGAAGGTGCTGCCACTACCCAAAATGGAAGCATGGATTTCCTGTTTGCTCAGGAAGTAAAATTCAAATACAGCAACTTTACAGTTGCTCCATCATTTTGGATTTCTACCGAGCATGCGCAAAATCAAGCATCGTTTGATAATGGTGGAACAAACTTTAACAGCTTTGCCGCTATTATGATTCCTGCGTCCTACAAATTCAAAGCTTTCGGTTACAGTCATGGCTTGAAAGCTACGTATGGTGTTAATGTTGCTGAAAGTGAAGCAAACCAGCTTTTTCAGTTCGGTTATAAGCTGGGTTCCGCCAAGAAAAAAGGCACATGGGAAATCGGCGCTGATTTTCGTTACATCGAAAATCAGGCATGGGATGCTAATATCACTGATTCAGATTTCCATGACAGAACTGCCAATGGAAATGGTGCCTACGGTTACAAGTTAGGTGCTAAGTATGCGGTGACTGACAATATTATTGTTGGTGGGAGTTACTATCACTCCTTTGATATAAATAACCAAAGCAGTGCTGCAACTGTAGCTGAAGAGCAACTTGCTCAATTCGATATCAACTGGAAGTTTTAATTTAAACAAGGGCCGCCCTCCGGGGCGGCCTTTTTTTTTACTTTGGAAAAACGTAAAAACGAATTTCCCGAATGTGACCGCAGTGTCACACAATCGTTACAATAACACTTTAGCACAGATTACATCGACTCGCGATGGGTCTAGGTTAAGACAAACACAAACAAGATATATATTATGAAAAAAGGCATTATTGCTGCATTGGTCACCGTTCTGGCTGTAGGGTCCGTTCAGGCTGAAAAACTCGTTATCAAAGGTTCTGACACCCTGGGAGCCAAGCTGGTTCCTCAGATCGCAGAAGCTTTCAAAGCTAAAAACCCGGGCACGACGTTTGAAATCGCTGCGGAAGGATCTTCGACCGGTATCGCTGCGGTTATCGACGGCACCGCCAGTATCGGAATGTCCAGCCGTCGTGCCAAGTCGACAGAAGTGACGGAAGCACTGGCAAAAGGCGTTAAGATGAAACCGACCATCGCTGCCCTCGACGGTATTGGTGTCATCGTGAACAAGAACAACCCGGTGGGTGCACTGACTCTGGATCAGGTGGAAGCAATTTTCACGGGAAATGTGACCAACTGGAGCGAACTGGGTGGAAAAGCAGGTGAAATCTCTGTCTATACCCGTAACACCGCTTCTGGAACCTACTCTGACTTCAAGAAGATTGCGATGAGTTCCAATGATTATGGCTCTGCTACCCAGAAGATGGCGGGTAACGAGCAGATTGCATCTGAAGTAGGCAAAAACCCGAATGGTATCGGCTATGTCGGTCTGGCTTACATCAATGCTTCAGGCATCAAAACGGTTGCTGTAGATGGTGCCCAGCCTTCCGAAGCATCCGTGCAGGCCATGAAATACCCCATTGCGCGTCCGACCTTCTACTACACGAATGGTGATCCGGAAGGACTGACGAAGAAGTTCATCGACTTTGCCACCGGACCTGAAGGGGCAAAAATTGTTCGCCAGGTCGGATTCGTTCCTACTAAATAAGACGATAGCAAATACTTCAACAGCTGCCGGTTGCAAGACCGGCAGCTGCTTGGAGATTCTCCTGAGAGTGCTGACCATCACCCTCACGAGAATTTCTCAAAAGCGACGCCATATGATTTCCAGCAGTGAAGTAAAAAAGAAAGCTGAGCAACTCAAAATAGGAGATGCGCTTTCGACCAAAAAGCGGGGTCGCTTCCTGGGCCTGACCCTAGATGAATATATCAAGTATTTCTTCTCAGGGAATGCCGGTATTGCGATTCTGGTGCTGGTTCTGATCATGGTATTCCTGTTCAAGGAAGGTGCCGGATTTGTCCCCATGTATAAAAACTCGTTGGAGCTCTATCGCAGCGCCGGACTGGAATATGCGGACATTATCCGCGGTCAGATCGAAGAGCACCGCTTCTTCAGCCAGAAGTTCAATCTGGTGCAGAACACCGTCAGTGCGCACTATGAATCCCAGGGAATGAGTCGTGAAGCAGCCCGTGCCCGAACCGCGAATATCCAGTCACGCAAGGATGAATTCGGTGCCTTGATTGCCAACCATCAGGCTCTGGCGGAAGAACTGGAGCAGGTGGTCATTGAAGTTCGTAATCAGAAAGTCAATAATGACAATCTGCGGCAGGCGGTGCTCCTGTTCAGGTCTCAGGGAGACGAGGAGACCGCCAGAATGAGTGAGGAAGCCATCCAGCCGGTCGACTTCCAGCGTGCACACGACCTATGTGCGGTGATGACGACCCGTTACCTTGAAGAAAATGAGATTTTGCACACCCGAATCAGCGGATTTATGGAGTTGCCAATCCAGCTTCCGACACCTGAAGCGGAGGCTCAATACGCAGAACTTAAAGAGGATATCGCCACCTATCAGGCGAAGTTTGATGCATACAGTAAGCGTGCCTTTGAGTGGGATCCCGACAAGCAGGTGCCGCTGTATCGGGGTTTTAGCGCCTTTATTCTGGGTAAGGAGTGGCTCACCAACAGCTTCTGGCAGGATTTTTACGGGATCATCCCGTTATTTGTCGGGTCATTGATGATTTCTTCGCTGGCGCTGGCGATTGCAGTGCCCTTATCGGTGTCTGCGGCCATCTATGTGAACCAGATCGCGACCTCGACCGAGCTGAAACTGATCAAACCGTACATCGAATTTATCGAAGCACTGCCGTCGATTGTGCTGGGTTTCTTTGGCATAGTGGTATTTGGAAGTTTTCTGCGGGAAGTTTCGCAGGTCGAATGGCTGGCGTGGTTTCCGGGATTTCCCATGAGTGAGCGGTTGACCATTGCCACAGCTGGAGTTCTGCTGGCACTGATGGCAGTGCCTACCATCTTTACGCTGGTGGAAGATTCTCTCAATAACGTGCCACGACATTATGTCGAAGCATCCTATGCCCTGGGGGCCAATAAAATGCAGACCATCTTTAAAATCATGGTTCCCGCGGCTTTATCGGGAATTGTGGCTGCGGTGCTGCTGGGTCTGGGCCGTGTCATTGGCGAGACGATGGTGGTTCTCTTATGTGCCGGGGGCATGATTGCGATACCGGATTTTACTCAGGGAATCGGAGCATGGTTCCAGCCGGCCCACACCATGACCGGCATCATTGCGCAGGAACTGGGGGAAGTGGCTTCCGGAACCCTTCACTATCGGGCACTTTTCATGGTAGGTCTGGTATTATTTTTCATCTCACTGCTTTTAAACTTCTGTTCGCAGTTCATCATCAAAAGGTTTCGTATCAGTGAATAAGCAGCAAAGCCTGGAAGTTTTAAACTATGTCTGTTCAGCATAACCCGTTCAGAAAGAAAGCCAGCTCAGCCTCGATCTGGCAGTGGGCCCTGTCCTGGACTTTTAGACTCATCACCTACTTTGTGCTGTTGTGTGCAGCGTGCATTTTTATCGACATTGGCTATCATGGGGGCAAGGAAGTATTCAAGGCGACCTTTCCGTTTTTAAATGTTGAGTTCCTGACAGAGGCTCCTGAAACACTGCATATCTTTGAGTATCAAGGTGAGGAATACAAAATCGGTTCTGCGGAGTATATGGCGTTTAAAGAAACGAATGATCCCGCGCTGATTACCAATGAAAAAAGCTATGTTTACTCATCCGGGGGAATATTCCCTGCCATCGTCGGGACGGTTTTGCTGGTTACCGGGTCCATTATCATCGCGCTCTTTTTCGGTGTCACTTCCGCCATCTACCTGAGTGAGTACAGTAAGCGGGGAAGCTTTATCCAGATGATTCGCCTGGCCATTATCAATCTGGCCGGAGTGCCTTCCATTGTCTTTGGGGTTTTTGGTTTTGCCTGTTTTGTAAACTTTTTCGGATGGAATGTCTCCCTGATGGCCGGATGGTTTACGCTGGCGATTATGGTTTTACCGATTGTGATTACCGCATCTGAAGAATCGCTGCGAGCGGTTCCGCATGGGTTCCGCGAGGGCTCACTGGCCCTGGGCGCCACCCAGTGGCAGACCATCCGCACGAATGTGCTGCCTTATGCTCTTCCCGGTATACTGACATCATCCGTGCTGGGAATTACCCGGGTAGCCGGTGAGACTGCACCGATTATGTTTACAGCAGCTTATGTGGTTCGGGATGAATTACCGTGGGAAGTAAGCAGATTTACGGATTTCTTTTTCCAGGGAGTCATGGCACTGCCGTATCATATTTACGTGGTCGCTGCCAAGGTTCCACAAAATGAATACACCTCCAGTGTGCAGTATGCGACCTGCTTTGTCTTCATGATCATTGTTTTCATGATCGCACTGGCATCCATTCTACTGCGCATGAAAGTGCGAGAAAAAATCAAATGGTAAAACAATGAACATCCTGAACGAAGACCTCCACATTATGGATAAGAAAACAAAATCAACCGAGACTGAGACTTCACCGTCGCAACCCGTATCCGGACAGGTGCCGGATCACACTTCAGGACGGACTTTGATCGACATCGAAAATCTTGATTTCAAATACGGGGACAGTCAGGCACTCTACGGAATCAACATCAGGATTCCTGAAAAGGAAGTAACGGCTTTCATCGGCCCATCGGGATGTGGCAAGTCCACGCTGCTCCGCTGTGTCAACCGTATGAACGATCTGGTCGATGGAGCGATTGTCAGCAACGGTTCCATCAGGATCGATGGAGTCGATATCAATGGCCCGGATGTGGATACCATTGAGCTGCGCAAGCGTGTCGGCATGGTGTTCCAAAAGTCGAACCCCTTTCCTAAATCCATTTATGAAAATATCGTTTACGGTCTGCGGATTCAGGGCGAAACGAATAAAAGCCGGCTGGATGAAATTGTGGAAAAAAGTCTGAAAGGTGCCGCCCTGTGGAATGAGGTCAAAGACCGTCTGAACGCCCCGGCAACCGGACTTTCCGGAGGGCAAATGCAACGGCTGTGTATTGCCCGGGCCATCGCGGTGGAGCCGGAAATCATTCTGATGGACGAGCCGTGTTCGGCTTTAGACCCGATTGCCACGTCGAAAGTGGAGGAACTGATCGCTGAATTAAAGAGTCAGTATACCATCGTCATTGTAACGCATAACATGCAGCAGGCGGGACGCTGCTCCGATCACACCGCCTTCTTCTATCTGGGTAAACTGATTGAATTCGACCGCACTGAAAAAATCTTTACCAATCCCTCCCGACAACAGACTGAAGATTACATTACTGGACGTTTCGGATAACCGTTGTACTTTTTATTGCTATGACAATGAATCAGGAGAGGGAAGATTTTCTGCGGGGAGTGTTTACAGGTCCTTTGCTGAAGCTGAAGGATACCTTACTCATGATGGCGAGTCTGACCGACCGGAATATGACGCTGGCGGTGACTTCCTACACGGAACGCAATGAAGAGAAAGCGGCACTGGTCGAAGCGGAGGATGCAGTGATCGACAAGCTGGAAATTGAAGTGGATGACATGGTGGTGACCTATGTTTCGACACATGGACCCATGGCAACGGCCTGTCGGGTGGCACTTTCGGCTTCCAAAATTTCTGAAGCACTGGAAAATATTGCAGACCAGTCGGTTACCATTGCCCGCCGTTCCCGCCATCTGGCGCGTCTGCCTGAAGTAGAGGCCGGTGCGGATATTCCTAAAATGGCCCAGCTGACGCTGGCCATGATCCGTGACAGTATTTCCGCCTTTGTGGAAGTGGATCCGGAAAAGGCGCTTGAGATCAAAAAGCGGGACAAAGAGGTGGATAAACTCAACCATGCCTACGAGCAGAAGCTCAACGAGATCATGCAGGAGAAGCCGGAACTGGTAGAAGCCTGCACCCATACCATGCTGATCTGCCGCAGCCTGGAACGTTCTGCGGATTACGCCAAGAATATCGCGGAAGATGTCGTCTTCCTCTACACCGCCCAGGATATCCGGCACGGAAACAACAAAATTTAGAATGTTAAAACTTAATTTAAAGTTGCTCTAAGCAGGTGAACGCAGAGCCAGATCCGGTTAGTGAGGATTCACTGATTTAACTGATCCAGTAACTGATCTGAAATGCTCAAGTTGGTGTAGACGTTCTGCACATCATCGTGATCGTCGAGCGTATCAATCAACTTCATCACGCTGAGGGCGGCATCTCCGGCTAATTCCGTTTCGTCTTTCGGGAAGTAGGCCAGTTTGGTGGTTTCCGGAGTGACCCCGGCGCCTGAGAGTGCTTTATCCACTTTATCGAAGCAGTCCAGCGGGCAGTAAATTTCTACGGAGTCGGCTTCATCGGATTTGATGTCATCGGCTCCTGCTTCGACCGTCAGCTCGAAGAGCTGTTCTTCATCCCCGTTTTTGATGTAGAAAAAGCCCTTGTGTTCGAACATCCAGGCCACGCTGCCGGGAGCGCCCAGGCTGCCGTTGCCCTTATTGAAAATACTGCGGATTTCGGCGGCGGAACGGTTTTTGTTATCGGTCATCACCTCGGCCAGAATGGCGATGCCGTCCGGGCCGTAGCCCTCATAAACCATTTCCTCGTAATTGTTTCCACCTTCCAGCTGGCCGGTGCCTTTAAGGATGGCACGGTCGATATTATCATTGGGCATACTCTCGGCTTTGGCCGCAGTGATGGCGGTGCGCAGGCGGGGATTGAGTTCGGGATCGCCACCGCCAAGTTTTGCCGCAACTTGTATCTCTTTTCCGAGTTTACTGAAGAGTTGTCCGCGTTTGACGTCGAGCGCGCCTTTTTTGCGTTTGATCTGCGACCATTTGCTGTGACCAGCCATGGCTAAAATTTGACGGTCTGCTCGAAGCTTGTCAACGTGGATGATGAGAAAGCTGGTGACTTACGTAAAGTTGGGCATGATAACACAGGATAGATGACGGAAGGTTCTGCTATCAACGATGCCGAGTTGATGTCGCAAACAGCGGCTGGGGATGACTCTGCTTTCGAAGTGCTGGTAGAACGGTATCAGGGTATCGTGTATGGCACCTGTTACCGGATGCTGGGCAGCTACCATGCTGAGGCACAGGATGTGGCACAAATGGTATTTGTCCGTGTTTACAAGGCGGCGGGCAGTTACCGCCCGGCCGCGCAATACAAGACCTGGCTGATGACCATTACGCGCAATTGTGTATTTACCCATCTCAAGAAAATGAAGCGAATGCATGAAAAACGTGTTTATCCGGTGGTCGACGAGGAAACCGATCAGGAAGTGGATTATCTGGATGATTCGATTACCACAGCCACTGAAAACCTGCAGGAAAAGGAACTGATGCAGGTGCTACAGCGGGCTATTGAGCAACTGCCGGAACAGCAGCGGATGGCACTGATTCTGCGTCAATATGAGCAGATGGACTACGAACAGATTGCCCGAACACTCAAAACATCTGTTGCTTCAGTGAAATCCCTCATTTTCAGGGCGCGCGACACCCTGCGCAGCGCCGTCAAAGCGCATAAAAAAAACTAATTTTAAGTGCAACTACCTGATGTAAACTAAGTTAAATCACATACAGGAAAAAATTCATGAATGATCAGGAACTAGACAGGCTGCTCAACCAGTGGAAAACACCGGACACTCCTCCGTGGCTTAAAACCAAAGTCATGGCGGCAGTGCGGGAGGAAACGGATTCTCGGCAGCAGAATAGGTGGACACTATGGTGGAGCAATCACACCCTGCTCCGGTGGGCGATGGCAACGGCGGTCATCCTGCTGGCAGGTCTGCTCACCATTTCGGTCTGGGATCAACCGGAGAACTTCTCACCGGAAATCGTCTCATTGGATGAGGCACTTGAGAGCTTTGCCTCCTTTAGCAATGAAGAAGTCAGTTCCTGGGGAGAAGATTCCTTTTGATGAAAATCTGTCTCATTGCACTTATCGTAACGGCTGCCTTATTTTCCGCGGTGACTCCGGCCAGCATCCAGGCCCAGCCATCTGAGCGGGAAAAGAAGAAGGGCCCTGAAAACAGGGATCCCGACCGGAAAGGGCTGCAGAAGTTTACCCGCGACAAGATGCCGATGAGCGGAGAACGGGGTGATAACCGTCCTGCGCCATTTCTGATGGCAGGAGACCCGCGATTCGAACAGATGCTTAAACTGGCACTGGTTGACATGGATGAATTCAACTCAGCGATTAAAGAGTGGCCGCAGCTGCAACAGATGTCCGAAATGGATAAACGCAGGTTTATCCGGCGTGTCACCCTATTCCGGCAGAAATTGCGTGAACAGGCCATGGAAGAAGCGCAACAGCTGGGATTGAATATTCCCGAGGACAGAAAAGTCGAATATTTTCAGAATTACTGGACAGCTCGAATGCGGCTGGAAAAAGATATTCGATCTGAAGCCAAGGCACGTCATGAAATCGAAATGAAAGCGCTGCGGGAAAAACTGCAACAGGAATGGTGACGGGAAGGATGGTTACCCGACAAGGACTCGAACCTTGACAAGCAGTACCAAAAACTGCTGTGCTACCATTACACCATCGGGCAATCCGCCTGTGACAGTACCGACTTCGGCATATCCATCAATCTAAATATTAATGCCTGATGACCAAAAAATCCAGCGTTGATTCCGCTGGCATATCAGGAGTCAAACGGGCGCTCGGCAGCCAGTTGGCCGATGACTTCCGGCAGTAGAATGTGCTCCTGAACTTGAATTCTCTGGTAGAGGCTGTCTGCTGTATCCTGTGGTAAAACCGGCACGGTTTTCTGTGCAATGACGGCGCCTCCATCCAGTGACGCATCCACCCAGTGCACGCTGCATCCGGTTTCGGATACTCCGGCAGCCAGGGCCTGCTCCCAGGCTTTCAGTCCTTTGAACTGTGGGAGCAGGGAAGGATGGATGTTGATCACACGTCCGGCAAATGATTCCAGCAGCGGCGTTTTGATGACGCGCATAAAACCAGCCAGCACGATCAACTCAGCGCCTGATACCTGTAGTGCCTCAACCAGTTCCACTTCAATCTCCGTTTCCAGCCTGGTTTTGAAACGGCTGGAGCGGCAGGTATAAACGGGAAAATCCTCTGAACGGGCATATTCAATGATACCGGCATCTTCGAAATCAGAGGCGACCAGCACCACTTCTACCGGAAGGGATTGATCCCTGATGCTCCGGTGCAGCGCGATAAAATTGGAACCCTTACCGGATCCAAGCACCGCAATCTTAAGGGGCAGGGTTGCATTCATGAGGATTCAGAGATTCGCTCGACCAGTCCCGATGTGGATTTCCCCGGCACCAGCGGAAGCAGTTTAATTCGACTGCCAGCAGCTTCCAGTACCCGACGTTCCGGTTGGTAGAGATCATCCAGCGTATAGTCGCCGCCTTTCACATAAATTTCAGGTCTTACCAGATCCAGAAAATCCACAGCACGCGATCCCGGGAAGATGCATACCGCGCGAACACATCTCAATGCGGAGAGCACCAGCGCGCGATCCGTATCTGAATTAAGAGGGCGGGAGACTCCTTTAAGTTCCCGGACCCCGACGTCATCATTGATGCCCACCAGCAGGCTGGCTCCCAGGGATGCGGCTTGTTGCAGATACTGCACATGTCCCGCATGCAGCAGGTCAAAGCACCCATTGGTGACTACTAGCGGACTGTCCTGTGCAGTCAGCGTTTCGCGCCAGCGGAGAATCTCGGAAAATGGAATCACTTCGCTCATTGCATGACGCTGAAACGGCAGAGTGATTTTGACAATGTAAAAGGTGAGTCCGCAGCCAGATTCTGTCTTTTGGTTTAGCCTTGACCGGTTTGCGAAGTGTCGCAACATCCTGAAGTAAGGTTCGATCGACTCAACAGTATCATCAGAATAATACTGCCGAAACCACTTCTAATTAAACGGTTATGCTTGGAATACTCTGGTATGTGCTATACGGACTGGTCGTGATCGGCCTCTCGATCTACGGAGCACACCGCATGTGGATGGTGTGGACTTTTCTCCGTGTCAAATCCCGCTTCCGGCAGCCCGGGCAGTATTTTGACCCGTTACCGAAAGTAACGGTGCAACTACCGCTCTACAATGAGCGTTTCGTGGTAAAGCGTCTGCTCCAGGCAGTCGTTCAATTGGATTATCCGAAGGATCTGTTGCAAGTCCAAGTGCTTGACGACTCCAATGATGACACGTCAGAGATTATTGCCGACGAGCTGGAAGCACTCAAATTGCACGGGGTCCATATTCAGCACATCCGGCGTGGATCGCGCGAGGGATTCAAGGCAGGTGCGCTGCGTTACGGAATGGAGCAGATGGACTCGGAGTTCATCGCAATTTTTGATGCTGATTTTATCCCGCCCGCCAACATTCTTCGGGAAACGATTCATTACTTTACCGATGAAAAGGTGGGCTTGATCCAGACACGCTGGGGACATATCAATCGTAATTTCAATCTGCTCACGCGCATCCAGGCCGTGTTGCTGGATGGGCACCTGATCGTCGAGCAGACCGTGCGTAATCGCACAGGTCGTTTTTTTAATTTTAACGGAACGGCAGGAATCTGGCGCAAAAAGTGCATCGAGGATGCTGGTGGCTGGGAGCATGATACGTTGACGGAGGATCTGGATCTGAGCTACCGGGCTCAGATGGCAGGCTGGAATTTTGTCTTCTTGCCCGGGGTGATTACGCCCGCGGAGTTACCTGTCGAGATGAATGGGTTCAAGACCCAGCAGCATCGTTGGGCCAAGGGGGCGGTTCAGACATGCAAGAAACTGCTGCCGCGCATTCTAACCTCTCGCCTGCCGTTATTCATCAAAGTGGAAGCGGTGTTTCACCTGACGTCAAACTTTGCATATCTGTTGCTGGCCCTGATGGCGTTTCTGATTGTGCCGGACCCTGCAGGGCATCCGGATCTGCCAACCTTGCTGGCCTTACATCTACCGGTTTTCACGCTGGCTACTTTATCCGTATTGATGTTCTACGCACTGGTTCTACGTGAGGCTGGTATCCGCTGGACTCACTGGATCATTTACCTGCCGCTGCTGATCTCGCTGGGGATTGGTTTGTCGCTGAATAATGCCAAAGCAGTGCTGGAAGCATTGTTTAACCAGACCTCCGAGTTTACCCGCACGCCTAAGTATGGTATCGGAAAAACCAGGAACCAGCGGGTGCTGAAGGTTTATTTTTCACCCCGGTCATGGCTGGTCATAGTGGAGCTGGCAATGTTTGTACACTTCGCGCTGTATGCGCATGCCGCATTGGATTTGCAGTTATGGTATTCCTTGCCGTTTTTTGTGTTATTCTGCTTTGGTTTTGGCTACACTGCTTTTCTGTCCCTGGGAGCCGACCGATGGGCAGCTGCCCTGCTTGGTAAATTAAAGACAAGAGACTTAGCCACTGATGGAATTTAACTGGGATTCATATAAAGCCTTTGATGTCACCCGTGATGAGGTAGCCGAGAGCTTTGAGGATCCGTTTTCACTCAGATTCCTGCCTGATGATGGTGAAATTGCGGAGCGCAGCCGCTTTTTTTGTCTGGGTAAAGCGCTTTCCGGCAAAGGGGTGTTTTCGGTTTACAAGTCTACCGGAAAAATGGTCAGTGTGCTGGTGGCCCGTGGGATGGCAGATGACGAAGAATTCTTCTACAACCGCAAATCCAAAGAGGCGCTTTAGAGGAACTCATATGAACAAAATCTCTTCATGGAATCAGGTCCCCTCGTTTGCAAACATCGGAGAGGAACAGGACTACTGGTCAAAACATCATATTGACCCGGTCTTGCTGCAGGCAGCCTGTATCAAGAATCCCAGCAACGAATCGACCACGATCACGCTGAGGATGGATCCCCGCATGCTGGCACGCCTGAAGCGACTGGCAGGGCATCGCTACCTCAACTACCAGAGTATGCTGAAGCAATGGGTGGCTGAACGACTGGAAAAAGAACTGGAGGGTAAAAAGACCCGGTAATTCGGTTTTGCGTTGCGAACAATTAGCTTAATCGCTACGATTATCCACATGAGACGAAATTCTGGATTCACGCTTATTGAGTTATTAGTGGTCATTACCATTATCGGAATTTTAGCCGGACTCTCTTTCCCGGCCATAACAGTTGCGTTGAACGCCGCTAAAAAAGCGGAGGCAAATACCATGGTCAATCAGCTGAAGATTGCGATGACGAGTTATCAGACTGAATATGGAGTATGGCCAAATATCACCGGGGTCAATGAAACAGGATTTGATGCAGGTCTGTTGTTTGATCTGCTGCAGGGCGAAGCGGGCGTTGCTGAGAACCCGCGCAGGATTGTCTTTATGGAATTTAATTCCAAATCACTCAGGGTTGCTCCCGCCAGTTCCAGCAACAAAGTGCCGGCAGATCCAGCCACTGCTGATACGTTTGTGGATCCCTGGCATCAGGAGTATCAGATGGCACTGGATACGAACTATGACAATGAAATTGCCGATCCCTCATCCGGTTCGACCGGAGCGATTAATGCATCAATCCTGATCTGGTCGCTGGGTAAAGACGGCACATTCGATCCCCAGAAAGATCCTAAGAGTTGGTAATTAAATATAGCGGATACTTTTTTATGAAGTCTTCTCAAACGCTGATCCGGACGAGTCGTGGCTTTACACTGGTTGAGTTGCTGGTCGTCATTGTCATCATCGGCATACTGGTGGGGATTGTCATCGGGGTCGGCGGGAATCTGCGCCAGAAAGCCGCGGCTGCCCGTGCCCAGACTGAAATTGCCGCGATCGAATTGGCGCTGGAGCGCTACAAAATCGATAATGGCGACTATCCGAATGTTACGGATATCAGTATTCCCGCCGGTGCGAATGCGTATTACAATGGGGATCCGACCAATTACACGGCGGGTGGCGAAACTTTGTTTCTGGCATTAGCCGGACGTGATCTTTTCAGTGAGGCGGTTGATGCTGACAAAACCCAGTATCTGGAAGTCAAGGAAGGTCAGACTATGTCCAGCACGACAGCGTCTTATCTGATTGATCCATATGGATCTGCCTATGGATATGTTTACCACGCTACGGTTTCTCCCAAATCATATTATAATCAGGTCACACCGGATATCTGGTCTACAGCGGGCAATGCCACACCCAGTATAGACGCTACCACCGAGTATCTCTACCTGCGTTGGGTAACCAACTGGGATTCGCGTTAAGACGAACCCGAACAGTCATTCTGTCGTTTAAAAGCAGTTATGGAGTGAGTTGAGCTGGATTCCTGCATTCAACCATGACATATCATCATATCTTAATATAATAATATTAGTATTGTCATGGTAGCCAGCGGTCTCTAATTTGCATATCTTATGGCGAAGAAATGGATATTTTCATCGGAGTCGGTTGGCGAAGGTCATCCGGACAAGGTAGCAGATGCAATTTCAGATGCAGTACTGGATGCCTGCCTGGCGCAGGATAAAAAGAGCCGTGTAGCTTGCGAAACGCTGGTCAAGAGTAACCTGGTCGTGCTGGCAGGGGAAATCACCACGAAAGCAAAATTTGATTACGAGAAAGTGGTGCGTGATGCAATCCGTAAAATTGGCTACATCCACGATGATGATATCTTCCATGCCGATAAGGTCTTCATTTCGAATGCGCTGACAGCTCAGAGTCCTGACATCGCCCAGGGGGTGGATGATCGCAAGGCCAAGGGAAAGAAGACTGCTGAACAAGGGGCCGGTGACCAGGGCCTGATGTTTGGATATGCATGTAAGGAAACACCGGAGCTGATGCCGGCACCGGTGATGTATTCACACAAACTGGGTCGCGAGCTGTCCAGGATTCGCAAGTCGGGCAAAGCCCCGTGGTTGCGCCCGGATGCCAAGTCCCAGGTATCGGTGGAATACATAGACGGCAGACCTACCCGGATTACAGCAGTCGTGGTTTCCACCCAGCATGCGGCAGGTGTGGATCACCGGACGATAGAGACCTTCATTAAAAACGATTTGATCCTGAAATTCCTGCCGAAAAAGATGATGGATAAAAGAACAGAGATACTGGTCAATCCAACAGGTAATTTTGTGGTTGGCGGTCCTCAGGGAGACTGCGGTCTGACGGGTCGCAAGATTATCGTGGATACGTATGGAGGTATGGGCCGCCATGGAGGTGGAGCTTTCAGTGGTAAAGATCCTTCCAAAGTGGATCGTAGCGCAGCCTATATGGGACGTTATGTGGCCAAGAATATTGTAGCTGCCGGTCTGGCAGAACGCGCGGAAGTCCAGTTCGCCTATGCCATTGGCCATCCCAAGCCGGTTTCATTCATGGTAGACACTTTCGGCACCTGCACGATTCCCGAGCGTAAGATTGAACGTGCGGTTCAGCAGGTTTTCAGCTTTAAACCTGCAGATATCGTCCGGCAAATGGATCTGTTGCGTCCCATTTACGGAAAATCCAATAATTACGGGCACTTCGGCCGGCGCGGTCAGTCCAACGATGTACCATGGGAGAAGACCGACAAAGCCGCTGCACTGGTCAAACTCTGCAAATAACTTCCATCCCAAACATTAAAGAATAACGGATTATGAATACAGATATTGTAAGCCAGCGCGTGCTGGATGATGGTGATTACAAAGTCAAGGATATGTCCTTGTCTGAATATGGTCGGAAAGACATTTCCATTTCAGAACATGAAATGCCCGGACTCATGTCCATCCGCGAAAAATACGGAAAAGAGAAACCACTCGAGGGAGTTCGTATTACCGGATCGCTGCACATGACCATTCAGACAGCGATTCTGATCGAAACGCTGGTGGATCTTGGTGCCGATGTGCGATGGGCCAGCTGCAACATCTTCTCCACCCAGGACCACGCAGCAGCAGCTATTGCAGCACGTGGTATTCCCGTCTTTGCCTGGAAGGGAGAGTCACTGGAAGAATACTGGTGGTGTACCCACCAGGCACTGTCGTTCCCGGGCGGGAAAGGACCGCAACTGATCGTGGATGATGGCGGTGATGCAACCTTACTGATCCACAAGGGTTTTGAGCTCGAAAATGGAGCTGACTGGGTTGAAAGTGACTCTTCCAGCGAGGAAGAACAGGTCATCAAAAATCTGCTCAAAAGCATTCACGCAGATTCAAAGGATTATTGGCATGGCGTCGTTAAGGAGTGGAAAGGGGTTTCAGAAGAGACAACGACCGGAGTGCATCGTTTGTACAAGATGATGGAGAAAGGCGAATTATTAGTGCCTGCGGTGAATGTGAATGACTCGGTGACGAAGTCCAAGTTTGATAATCTCTACGGCTGCCGTGAGTCATTGGCAGACGGTATCAAGCGGGCGACCGATGTCATGATCGCCGGTAAAGTGGCCGTTGTGGTTGGCTATGGCGATGTCGGTAAAGGCTGTGCCCAGTCACTGCGCGGATTCGGGGCTCGTGTGATTGTCACGGAGATTGATCCGATCAATGCCCTGCAGGCAGCTATGGAAGGATTTGAGGTAACTACCATTGAAGATATCCTGCCACAGGGAGATCTTTACATAACGACGACAGGCAACTGTGATGTCATTACGCTGGATCATATGCTAAATATGAAAGATCAGGCTGTTGTGTGTAACATCGGGCACTTCGATAATGAAATCCAAGTCAGTCAGCTGAACAATCATCCGGGGGTCAAACGTGTCAACATCAAGCCGCAATACGACAAATACGAACTGGGAAACGGTAAGTCCATCTATATGCTGGCTGAGGGGCGGCTGGTAAATCTGGGTTGTGCTACCGGACATCCGAGTTTTGTGATGTCGAATTCATTCACCAATCAGGTATTGGCTCAGCTGGATCTATGGGAAAATCGCGAGACTTACCAGCCAAGTGTGTTCTGTCTGCCTAAACATTTGGATGAAGAGGTTGCACGCTTGCATCTTGAGCGGCTGGGCCTGAAATTAACGAAGTTGACTGCGGAACAAGCGGATTACCTGGGAGTTCCAGTGGAAGGTCCTTATAAACCGGAGCACTATCGTTACTAATTTCCGATTTTAGCAAAATAAGCAATAAAAGCGGCCTGCGGGCCGTTTTTTTGTTTCATATCACAGAGTGACATATCGGAGCGAAAAAAGTTGGTAGCACGAAACTGTGCGGATATATCTGGTAGTCATGATGAAAACTCCCAAGCGGCAGGCGGGTATTTTTGTTCCTTTATTTGCATTAAAAGGAAAAGAAGACCAGGGAATCGGTGATACCCGCGCGATGAAGGAAATGGTGGACTGGTGTTGTGAAAACCGGTTATCCGTTTTACAGATTCTTCCGATCAATGAGACCAGTGGAGATAACAGTCCGTACAATGCGGTCAGTTCTGTCGCATTGGAGCCGACCACATTATCGGTTCGTCCGGCAGAGGTTCCCGGATTGTCGCAGGCGTTGTATGAGGAGCTGCGGGGAAGGCATGATCTCAAGGGACCTGATTCTGACACGGTAACCTATCATGCCGTACGGCGGTTCATACGTGATATGGGATTCCATGCAATCGACATGCTGTCTGCGGAGGAAGAAAGCACGTTTAGAAAATTTATTCACGAGAATGAGAGCTGGTTGTCGGATTATACCATGTTTCGGACCCTGATGGAGCAACATGGCGGATCCCCGGTTTGGACACAGTGGCCGGATGAACATCAATCACCACGCCAGGCCTCACAGTGGTATGCGGAGCTGGCTGCTGTGCGGCGAAAGGAAATAGATCGGTTGATCCGGTATTACTCATTCATACAATGGGTATTAGACCTGCAATGGTCGGAAGTGAGCCGGTATGCGTCTGAGAAAGGTGTGGCAATTATGGGGGATATCCCGTTCGGGGTCAGCCGTCATAGTGCAGATGTCTGGGCATCTCCAGATGAGTTCAATCTGGACTGGAGCGGCGGGGCTCCACCTGAGCCTCAATTCCAGGATGATAAATTCATTCAGCTGTGGGGCCAGAACTGGGGGATTCCTCCCTATCACTGGGACCGTATGGAAGCATCTGATTATCAATGGTGGAGGCGCCGGATAAAACATGTGGCCAGATATTTTGATCTTTTCCGGATTGATCATGTTCTGGGATTCTATCGTTTATACAGTTTCCCCTGGATTCCTGAAAAGAATGCTGACTATGTCGATTTGACGAAAGAACAGGTATTACAGCAAGTCGGTCATCTGCCCCGCTTTCTGCCGGCCTCGGATGATACCAGTGAGGGTGCTGCACTCAACCAGGTCCAGGGTGAAAAATTATTGAGCATGATTCTGGAAACTGCCGGAGAGTGTATTGTGGTGGGCGAGGACCTCGGTGTGGTGCCTGACTATGTCAGGCCTTCACTGGAGAAGCTGGGTATCAGCGGATTTAAGATTCCGGTTTTTGAGCGCAATGAAGCAACGCAGGAATTTTCATCCGCGGAGGAATACTCGCAGCTGACGGTAGCGACTCTGGCTACCCATGATCATCTGCCAATGCGCGCTTTGTGGGAGGACTGGTGGCAGACTTTTGACAACACCCGGGCCCATCAGGAAGGAAGTGCAGAACGCCAGCAAGGAGACCAGGCCAGTTGGGAAATTTACCGGACACAACGTTTTCTGGGATTGCCCAATCAAACCATGATTCGCAATTTTGAGCCTTTGCTGCGTGACGCGTGGATTTCCAAACTGTTGGAAACTCCATCCTGGCTGGCTATACTGATGATTACAGACATTTTCGGCCAGACACTGCGGTTTAATGTGCCGGGACCAGTGGCAGATTCTAACTGGTCGCAGCGTATGCCGGCTACGATCGAGGAAATGAGAACCACACAGCCATATACCGGCATCATGCAATCTTTATCTCAACAGATCCTGCAGGCGGATCGCTGAAACCGGAGAACTGCTTTGACGCTCGCTAAAATCGGGGATTGATTTCAAATTTCCTGCCCTGGTTGGGCGAATGAATATCGATAGTCTTGGGACGGGTGTCCTGTTTCAGTTTCCGTTGGCGCTCCTCTTCCATCATTCTGAGTTTAGCCGCAGATGCTGCATAGCTGTTATTGGACTGGGCGTCTGTCTGGGCACTGAATGGATCACCTGCCAGGTTTGAATTGACCGTATTAGGGTTGGCAGGTGCCGTGTTGCCGGCCAGCAAAGGGGAAGAGGAATCGCTCAAGTTCAGATTGGGATTCGAATAGTTTTGCGGGAGTCTGTTTTCTGCGCGTGCCTGTTGCAGCATTCGGGCCTCAAAAGCCTCCACTTGTTTCCTTTCAGCAGCATCTGCCATCTGGTTTGCCGGCTGCATCCATGACTTTTGCAATTCCGGTCGGTTCATCGGGTTATTGGAATTGAATTCTACAGGTTGAGTTTCAAAGCCGCCGGTTACAGGATTGAAGAAGACATTGGAAATTCCTGTCTTTTCATCGATCTTTTTATAGTTCTTTGATGAATTTGATGTGACAGCGTCTGTTCCCATGGCTTGATCATAAGAAGAACCTTGCATGGGCTCCAGAGGCTCCCAGGCAGTCGTGCTGATGGCAGCCTTCATACTGCCGGATGGTTGTGAATCACTTAACGGGGATGTATGAGGTGTGTTGACACCGGAAACCTGTTGCTGGTTTCTTTCCAGAATTTCGTCAATGATGGATTTCTGCGTGTGAGCTTCCGCCTCGCGTAACGCTTCCGCCTGCATTTCCTTTTCTTTTAGTCCTTCGGTCAGCCAGTTTTTTTCTTTGTTGGCCCGATCCATCTGTTCCTGCGTGATCCGGGGCATACGTGGTTGGACTGGACTGGTCTCTGGCAGGTTGCGAGTGTCCATCGGCGCACTGGTCTTTGGCGCTTCGGTGGTGGGCTCAATTTCAGGTAAATCCGGTAAATCCGGAGCATCTTGTGCCTGAATCGTCATCACTGGGAATATGCAAATGCACGCTAAACTGAGCAAATATTTCATAAGGTACAAATACTACGAATACTGCTGATAGTCAATGCAATGGCATTGGAAGAGAAGTCACCGACATGCTCATCCTACATCTTCCCGGTGGCAGGGTGAGAAAAAGTGGTACGTCCGTGCGGCTCAGTCAGATTGCAAATTGCTTCAGTTTGATCTTGGTGTATCGCGTCAACGTATATACCGACACCCGGTGTGGTCGGTATTTCTGGCCAGTGCGGCAGATAAATCAGGATGCGCTCTGGAGCGCGGCCGCCTGATCCGACCACGATTTCTGCTCTACACGGAAGAGTGCGGCGTCTTTACCAATACGTTTGATAGTTATTGACTCAATGATATCCCCGCGCTGGATGGAATTTACAACATCCATTCCCTCCACAACATGGCCGAAAACGGTATGGCGATTGTCCAGATGAGGAGTGGCAACGTGAGTGATAAAGAACTGACTGCCGTTGGTAGCGGGCCCGGCGTTGGCCATTGAAAGAATGCCGGGCCGATCATGTTTGAGATCAGGGTGGAATTCATCACCGAATTTATAGCCCGGATCTCCCGTGCCGGTGCCGAGCGGACAGCCTCCCTGAATCATAAAATCGGCTATCACGCGATGGAACATCAAACCGTCGTAGTAATGCCTCTGTTGACGGCTATGCTGTAAGGTGCCTTCCGCCAGACCGACAAAATTGCCGACCGTAACAGGTGTTTTCTGATATTCCAGCTGGCAGACGATGACGCCCTTGCTGGTTTTAATCTCTGCATAAACACCAGCGTCCCGCTCCGTCTGGGCAGGTAAACTAGTGATCAGCAGGGTGGTCAGGATAACGACTACAGTTAGGTCTTTCATAAAGAGGTTCTTGGTTAGTAAGCGGTAAGTTCATATTCCGGATCACCGTTAATAACACGCTCCGCCAATCCACGGGAAAGGTTCGACATGATGGTGGTCTGGTGTTCCGGCCAAATCTGGTAGATCTTGTTTAAAGTGCTGCTTTTAATACTGTAAAGAAAGGTGGTTTCGGTGGCAAATACGGTCGCCGACCTGCTGGTCGGTTCAATGAGGCACATTTCACCAAAGAAGTCTTTTGCTCCCAATTGACCCACAGTAGTCTGCTGAGTGCTGCCAAAGTTGATGGCTACTTCAACTGTTCCGCGTCCAATCAGAAACAATTCCTCTCCCTCTTCGCCCTCTTTGACTACCACTTCTCCATTACGGAAAATATGTTCCTCTGCTGCCACGAAGATCACTAGCAAGGCATCATCCGATAGCCCGTGAAATAGCGGCACATCCCGGAAATGTTGCAGCAGTTTATCGTGAGATATATCGGTTGCGTTATTCATGCTGAGGCCTCTTCCTTATTGTTGCTGATCTGAGTGGTGGCTTTTTTCTCATTGAGATTCCGAATCTGTGCAGCCAGGCAGCGTGCCAGGTTAGTGACCACGATTGAGTAGGGGTCCGGGAATTCCGCAGAAAATTTGTAGAGCACTTCATGGTTAAGAACCAGCAAGGAGGTATTTCCCTTGGCTTTCGCCGTGCAGGTACGCTCTTTGAGTTCAATGATGGAGCATTCTCCGAAGATGGATCCCTTGCTTAGCGTTTTTCCGCTTCCAGAGTCTGATGTAAATTCAACGTCACCTTCCAAAATCAGGAAAATTGCATCGCCCGGTGAGCCGGCTTGATATATATGGTCACCATTCAGTAGTGCGCGCGTTTCTCCTTGCTCCACCAGATATTCCAATGGAGCATTGTTAATCCAGGAAAACAGAGGCTGCTGCTTAAGTGCTTCAAGTGCGGTCATAAAAAAAGTTCATCCAGGTTGGTTTAATGCTCAGTATGGATATCCAGTTTGCTGAGCATTAATGAAAGTGCATCATTTGCATTCAGTTTTTCAAAAAATTGATCTGCCTTGAAAGGTTTGGCCAGACAGGCTGTTGCACCCAGCTGGATGGCTTCTTTTTCAAAGTCGTCATTCACTTTGGAACTGATGACGATGATAGGGAGCTCGTGCGTGGCGGTGTTTTCGCGGGTTGCCCGAATCAGCTGGGCTCCATCCATCCGAGGCATTTCCCAATCGGTGATAAGTAGATCAACTGTGTTGATTTTGAGTATATCCATGGCTTCCTGCCCGTCCTTAGCCAGTAACACGCTGAAGCCCAACTGCGTCAGTTGCTTTTCCTGGACTTTACGGACACTGGGGGAATCGTCGGCCAGTAATACGACAGCACCTTCCGGGCTATCATTTTCGAGATGTTTCAAAGGATCCGTTTCAGGTGCGGGCGGTCCGGCAGGATGCTCCTGTTTTGAAATCCATTTGAGCAGATTAGGAATTTGCAGCACGGGAAGCAGGCTGCCATCCACATCCGAGGTGACACCACTGTAAAAGGTAAGCGGTGCCAGCAGCGGGCCCAGGTCTTTCATCACAATTTCCCGCCGTGTGTCCAGAGCAGTGACGGCTACCGCAGCCCGCTCCAGGCCGGAATCAATGACTACCGCATGGGTCAGGGCATCCCGGGATCCGGATCCCAGGAAACAGGATAAATTAAGCAACGGGATGGGCTCGTTATCCACCGAAATCTTTCCGAGTATGGTATCAGCGCCGATGTGTCCGGAGGAGAGTCCGGTGCAGCGATCTACCATACTTAATGGCAATGCAATCTTGAAATCCCCGGCGTGCACCAAAAGGGCTTCGGAAGCCGACAGGGTAAGCGGCACCCGGATAATCCAGGTCGTGCCTTGTCCCTCCACGTTATTTACTCCAACCGATCCATTCAGTGCCTCGATATCGCCTTTGACCACATCAAGTCCAACTCCACGGCCTGCGACGTTGGAAACGGCATCTTTAGTGCTGAACCCCGGAGAGAACAGGAGCTCAACCGCCTGTTCTGAGCTGATGGATGGAACCGAATCATCAAGCAGGCCTTTCTCTACAGCCTTGCGACGGACGGCATCGGTGCGGATCCCCGCTCCATCATCAGAGATTTCAATGATGACGTGGTCCGACTTGGAAACCGCCCTAATTCTGACCTTGCCGCTGGGATCTTTACCTGCTTCCCGGCGTTTCTCCGGCGATTCTATGCCATGAGCCACAGCATTGCGGACCACATGTAATAAGGGTCCGTAGAGCTGATCGACTACGGAGCGATCCAGTTGTACATCACCGCCTTCCGGCAGCCACACGGCTTCTTTCTTTTCTTCCTTACACGCATCACGGAATGAGCGGGAAAGGCGGTGGAACAAACTGCCAACCGGCCCCATATTCAGTTCCAGCAGGTCTGATTGAATCCGCTTGGAATAACGCCGGAAAAGCTGATCGTCATTATCGAGTGCTTCCTTGATCCGGTTGGTATCGTCAGCAAGATTTTTGATGATATAGCGATTGTCCGTATTTAGTGTGCTGTCGGTATAGAGCTTTTGCAGATTGCTGTGCAGTAAGCGCAGACCGGAAACGTAATGCTGCATCTTGTTTTGTTCCGCCAGCAGCTCGGAAATCATGTGCATCAGCTCCTGCAGCTGTCCGGCCTCTACCCGCAGCATTTGTTTTTCTGCAGCAGGAGCTTTCGATGCGGTCACTCCGGATCCCGCGTCTGCGGGTGCGGATTGGTCTGGAGTCTCGCCTTTTTTTAGTGCTTCTATTGCAGCGGTCCACTGACAGGGCCAGGCCGTTTTGGGATTGCTCTGCAGATCGATGATGTAGGCGCGGAACTGATCCAGACACAGCAGCAGGAAAGACGTGAGCTGGGAAGAATCGGCAGATGCCAGTTCCCCCTCCATGAAGTCTTCGAGTGCATGGAATTCTGCACCAACCGTCGCGAGTCCGATACTGTTCGCAGCACCCTTCAGCGTGTGAAAATGGCGGCGTAGCATTCCCTGTTGCTTTTCGGTCTGGTCGTCCGCTTCCAGGGCCATGATAGCGGACTCGATTGGCTCGAGCAGATTCTCAGATTCCTCGACAAAGACTTCCAGCATGTCCGGGTCGATGGCTGCTTCCATCTCTGCCGGCGACGGAGAATCCTTTTGCGCCCGAGCCAGCTCGGGATGCAGCAGTGCCTTCCAGTCGCCGGGCCATGGAGATTGGGGATCTGCCTGAAGTAATTCGATGTAACGACGGGTTTCATCCAGACAGTCAAAAAGATGCGGCAGAAAATCACGGGTAGCACTTTTCGGATCCGCATTGTCCATGGCGTCTTCGAGAATGTGAAAATCTGCTCCGAGCCTGGTTAAGCCGACACTGTTGGCTGCCCCTTTGAGGGTGTGGTAGTAACGTCGCAGTTCTTGCCGGCGTTCCTCCGGCTGGTCTTTGTTTTCCCAGGCGATGAGCGCCTGTTCAATGTGTTGCAGATGGTCACCTGCTTCCTCCAGAAAGGCTGCCACCATTTCGGGATCCAGTGTTTCACCGGAAGTGGCGGATACTTCGGCATGTGAGGCCAGTGCGATCTGCAGACTGGAGAAATAAAAGTGCCATTTGCGTGACCAGTTCAGTTTCGGGTTGTAGCGTTTGGCTTGCAGGTAGATACGTGCATCATTAAGCGTGTGAGTGATCACCGAGCAAAAGATGGATGGAGGAGGGGAGCTGGCTAGCGGTCTGCCACAAAAGTCGATCAGCTGGGAAAAGCTCCGGTATAGTCCGTCAAAGACGTTAAGATCCAATTCACCCTGAAAGCGCGAAGCTTCGGCCAGAAACTGTTCCTTGGCGGAATCACTGCCAGATTCGGCCCACGCTGAGAATGAGATCAGCACGGGTTCGATTTCCGGCGTAGTCAGCACCTGTGCTTCCGGTTCAGGTTCTGCGGATCTGGTGATAGGATCTTCAGACTCCACGGAAGTATCCGGCAGGGTGCAGGATTTGAGCGGTGGCAGAGAAAGATGGAGTGGTTCCGTGATCTGTTGCAGGGTTTCAATCAGCTGATCGCGTGATGCACTGGAACGTCTATCCGGACTTTGGATCGCTGCCAGTGAAAGCTTTTCTGCAGTAGCGGCACGCTTTCCCAGTTCTGGCAAGCCGACAGTGTTAGCTGCTCCCTTCAATGCATGATACTTCGCTTTAAGTTGTTTCCAGGACACTTCATGCTGCAGGTCTTCAGCCAGTTGATCCAATGCGGTGACGATTTCAGGAAGGTAGGACTCGACTTCATCGCGGAAAATTTCATCAAGATCTTCCTCCTGTTCAACTGCGGCAGCAGGTTCAGACGCTGCTTGTTTTTCGGTAGCTACCAGAGCAGGAGCTGGTTTGATCAAAGGTTTAGCGGGTAAAGCGGGAAATGAAGGTTCCTGCTCATCAGCAGCGATTCGGGGTGCCGGCTTGGGAAAGAGTTTGAAAGCGGGCGGAGCATCTTGCTCCACCAGCACGGCGGGCTTCAGTTTGGGAGGCAGTTTAGGAGCTCCCGGTTTGAATGGCTGGGGATTCATGGCATCAAAGGTCATACCTGATGCACCGGGATTTTCCGGTGATACGGGTTGATCGTTGGCTGCAGGATCCATAAAGGGTAAGGGGTGGAGAGCTTAATTATCGCGGTCGATTTCAAAGTTGGCCAACTGGCCGTTCAATTCATTGGCGAGCTGGGCCAACTGATCACTGGTTTTCTGGAAATCAACCGTCTTTTCGCGAGTCTCTTCAGCGATCTTATTGATAGAGCGCACGCTGGCCAACACGGCTTCGGCCCGGCGTTCCTGCTCCGCTGCTGAAGAGCTGATTTGCTCGGCCAGGGTGGAGGAGTCCACACTTACATCGACAATGTTACCCAGGGCGTCCCCTGCACTGCTGACCTGTTTGGTTCCGTTTTCTACCTCGCGCGTCTGGCTTTCCATCGTCTTGACCGCATCCTGGGTCTCCGTCTGGATGTCGCGCACCAGCGCTTCGATCTCCACAGTGGCCAACTGGGTGCGGTCGGCTAGTGCACGCACCTGATCTGCGACTATGGTGAAACCTTTACCATGCTCACCCGCCCGAGCGGCTTCAATTGAGGCGTTCATGGCCAGCACATCGGTCTCTGCGCTAATCTCGCTGATGGATTGCACGATGCCGGAGATTTCCTTGGAGCGCTCGCCCAGAGAATCAATTTTCTTAGCGGTTTGCTGGACACTTTCATTGAGGCGCTGCATGAAGTTGATGGCATCACGGATCGAATTTGCTCCGGTTTCGGCTGCTTCGCGGGTTCGTGTGGCGGAAGCGGCGGCGTCTTTGGAGTTTTCAGATACATTCTGGGATTCCTCTGCCAGATTTTGTACATCCTGAATGGTGGTGTTGACCTGACTGGTCTGTAAGGTAGCTCCTTCAGTCAGTTCCTGGGCATCACTAGTGATTCCGGCGGAGGCCTGACTGACCTCGCCACTGACACGCTTGGCCTCACCGATCAGATTACCGACATTCTGAAGCATTTGATTGAGGGCGTCGGCAATGTTTCCAAGTACGCCCTCGGTTTTTTTTGCGCGGACCGAGAGAGTGCCTTCGGACGCATCTGCTACCACCAGCAGCAAATCCTGGATGTTATTTTGCAGTCGGCGACTGTCTGAGTTGGCCCGGTCTTTTTCTGCAATACGTTCATCGACCATTTTATTGAAACTTTCCGCCAGTTTGCCCATTTCATCATTGGTCAGCACATGGGCGCGGGCGGAATCGTCACCAGAGCCTATTTTGCGCATCGTGTTTTCCAGTTCGAGGATGGGCTTGGAAAAGGATTTGGCGAAGGCGACACCCAGCACTCCCACCAGAACAACCAGACCAATACCGATGATAGCAACGTAGAAGGTTACCGAGCGTGCAGGTTCGAGGGCTTCTGCACTGCTCTGTTCGACAATGATCGCCCAGTCCAGCCCTTCGGTTCTCAGTTTACCGAAGGAGCCAAATACAGTGGTGTTCTGATAGTCAGAATAGGCACTGGAGCCGACAGCGCCGGATAAGGCGCTGCGCACGCCGTCGGAACGAACAGGCGCGTTACCGCTAATCTGGCGGACCGGAGATTTCGGTGTCAGATTACGATCCACCAGATAGGCTTGGCCGGTCTTGCCCAGACCGGCATCTGCAGGTCTGCCACCGAAATTCAGCATGCGGTGAATAGAGAGCGGATCACGCTCGACAACCAGGAATCCGGTAATGTTGTTTCCATCAATAGAAAAGGGGACGGTATAAACGAAAATCAGATTTTGAGGGTCTTCCTCCCCTTCATATCTGAATTTGACGGACGGGTTGGGATTATCTTGATGGGCAACCACTATTTCAGTGATTGCAGCGGGGGGAGAGGTATCTGCAGAGAGAAGAGTGGTGACCAGTATTCCACGGTTATTGTAAAGGTAGGCGCTGGAAAATCCCTGCCGTTGAACGGATTCAGCCAGATGCTGAAGGTTTTTGACCGATGAGCCTTCGTCGTTTTGCTCAAAGAAGGAACTGGCTGCCGGAGGTAAAGAGGATTCATGCATGGCTGCTGTGGCAGGTGCTGCCAGAGAAATAGATGCGGTGCTCCATTTTTCCAGCTGGTCATCCACCTGGCTTTGCAGCATCACCCGCACGGAATCGATTCGTCCCAACGCGGATTTTTCCAGCACTTTGGAATAAAGCAGGTAGGAACTCAGTGCGGTAATCAGGATCGAAAGGATACCGATAAAGATAAACGCCATTCCGATTTTAACTGTGATATTGATTCCACGTTTTTTAGGGGTGTTACTGTCTGTCATGATACATGTTCCAGATAAGGTTTCATTTGCTCCTGGGCCTGGTTAAAGAGTTTCGGGAGGTTGAGCAGGTATAGGGGCGTCTCTTCAGGCACTTCCAGCCATTGAACCAGCTTGGCACCGGAGTCCGAAATGCCGGAGAAGTCTGAAAGGTTGCGGCGATCCAGTAAGTCAACCCGGATGCCGAATATGCCCTGTTTGCTCTGACAGACTACCACGCGATCGCGCGATCCTGTATTTTTTCGAGGCGGTGATTCTGACGTTCTTTCGAGTTCCAGCAGCGGAATTAACTCCACAACGGGCAGTGACGTGCCCCGGAATCCGGTTACTCCGACCATATAGTCCGGACTGAGCGGCAAGGGGCTGATGCCGGGACGGATCAAGACCTCACGCACGGCATCCATGGGGATGCCGATATCATGCTGGTCAATGTTTAGTATGCACAGATCCATAAGCCATCAGGCAGCAGGCCAGATATCAATGATGTGGATTTTCTTGAGTAGAAAGAGCATTCGGCTTATTTCATGCCACTGCAGATCGAGGTCCCGGGCAATCTGACCAATGTTAGCATTTCCTTCTCCCATTTTTGTGATCAGGGCGACTTCTTCCTCGGTGAGCGAAATCGTTTGGATTTTCTGATATCCTTCTGCTGTAAAACTCAGGACATCCTGCGGTGTTGCGATGGAGGATACGATGTTAATGTCCGTATTCACACAGCGGAGCGTCGTGGTAATCCAGTGGAGTGCACTGGGTTTGATGGGTTCGGAGGGAACAAAATCCGGCAGCTTTTCCAGTTTTACAAACTTGAAGTGACTCTCCGGCGCGGTCCAGATTTCAGCAAACAGCACATTACCGAAGGGGTCGGTAAAAGACTTGGCCTGTTCTTGCGGCATATAGCCGTCATCCACCATCTGAAGGAATGCAGGTTTGCCGGTCTCCTGCTGATTTTTTTTGGCGCTTTCAAAGTATTCTTTACTCTCCTCCGGGATGTCCAGCTTGCCGCAGTTCAAATAGAGATCCGGCAGGAATGTACTGGAGAGCACAGCGTTCCCGTCACGGAAATAGACCTCCCGTTTACCGCTGGTAATCTCCAGATGCAGGATTCCGGTAGCGGATTCTTGCTCAATTCCCAGGATAGCGTCATAAACGGGGAAAAAGCTGGCCTTGCCACAAAGTAAAATATGCTCTTTTGCTGCGGGGGCAGCCTGGGTTGACGCAGTATCTGCTGAGGAGATGACAGGTTCAGATGCAGCTGGAGCCGCATTGGTCGTTGCAGGCTGAGCAGCGGTCTTTTTGAGCACGGAACTTGCGCTGGCGCAAAGCAACTGTGGCGAGAAAGGTTTAATCATGGAGCGGGTAATGTTGTCAAACTCACCCTCGTTTTTTTCGATGTCTGGGGCACTACTGCTCATCAGAATGACCGGGATAGATTTAGTCTTCTCGTTATCGAGTAAACGACGGCAGACTTCGTCCCCGTTAAAGTCTGGTAGAATAAAGTCGAGCAGGATCAGATCAGGAATATTTTCGACCGCGGACGAGACTCCTTCCTCACCACTGGCGGCCAGTAGAACCTCGTATGAGTCCGAGTAGGCGGTCAGATGTTTCGAAATGAATTTCCGCAACGTGGGACTGTCATCAATGGCGAGTATTTTCATTCTTGTTCAGTAGTAGGTTTTACTTAAATCGTTCCTTCATCAATCATTCGAACAGCATCCATCAACAAAGACTCCCAGCCGGAATGAATCGTCGGTTCAGCAATCGTTTCCTGAGACTCTTCCACCCGTCCGCCTTTCCAGCTGACGATTTCATTGAATGCCTCCAATCCTGATTTTCCGTCGCTGCATTCGGCATGAACAATCTCGCCGCGCTGAAAATGGATTTTTCCGAAAGCACCGCTGTCTCGCACGAAAGCAATGACCTGAGTAGCTCTGGCAAGGCATTTGAGTTGAATAATATCCACTGTGGACAGACCTCCGAGCGAGGCCTTAAAACTGTCACTTTTCCCGTTGGAAGACTTTTCTGAAGTGGCAGGTGGTCCCAGCACCTTGGCCAGCTCATCCAGCAATACACTGATATCAATCGGCTTTTGGAAATAGTTCAGCACCCCCAGATTTTCTGCATGCTCTTTAGACTCCCGGGTTGGACTGGCACTCATGACCACAGCCTGCGCCTCCGGCAGTATGGTTTTGACATCACACAGGAAATCGATGCCGTTACCATCGGGCAGAAAAACATCCAACAGGAACATCTCGATGTCATCAAATTCCTCAAGGAACAGCTGAGCTTCTTCAATGGATCGGGACGGATAGATGTTCAGATCAGGATACTTCGTGCCGATGTCGTTTTTAAGACGAGTTAACTGAACCTGGCTGTCTTCGAGTATCAATAATGAAGCCATAATTTTACCTGCTCTTTAAAATGTCTACCAAATGACTATTTGGAAGTCATTTCAAACGTTCCGTTCCAGCCTTTTTCCGGTGGGGATTTTTGAAATTCACGGCTGGTCTGTAACAGTAGTTTGGTGGTTTTATCATCCGGCCGTTCATTCAGGCATGCCTCAAACAGGCGCACCGCTACATCAAAGCGCCTTTCCATAAAACGGGCATAACCTTCCTCGTAAAGCTTGATCCATTGCATATCATAAGGGGAGTCTTTTTCCTTATCCACTTCGCACAAAGCTTCGTAAATCTGAACACCCTCGGATTTACCGACAACCTGGACCTTGGCGATGGACCGGAACAGGAAGCGTTCCATGGTCAGTTCATACATTGATTGGCCGATGAGAATTTCAGTGCCGAACTTTTTGTTCAGTGATTCCAGTCGTGCAGCCAGATTCACAGAATCACCGATGACCGTAAACTCCATACGTTGCGGGGCACCAATATTGCCCGCTGTCACCTGGCCGAAGTTGATGCCAATGCCCATGTTAAACTCCGGGCGGTCCTGGGTCAGCCAGCGGCTGTTAAGTCTGTCCAGTGCGTTTCGCATGTCAATGGCAGCCTGTAGTGCACGACCGGCTTCCATGGTAGGACTGTTGTTTGAAATATCGCCCCAGACAGCCATGATGGCGTCACCGATAAATTTGTGCAGGGTGCCACCATTGTTGTTAATCGCTTCCACCATTTCGGTAAAGTATTCATTGAGCTGGGTTACCAGCACCTCGGAATCCATGACTTCGGTCATGGACGTAAATGACCGGATATCAGTAAATAGAATGGCGACATCTTTTTTGGCTCCACCGAGTTTCAGGGCATTCGGATTATTGTAAATGGAATTCAAAATCCCCGGTGCCACGTAGGCTGAGAACGTGCTGCGCAACTCTTCCCGCGCCCGGCGTTCAAAGAAGACTTCCTGGCCGATTCCAGCGGTGTGGAGCATCAGAAACGCCAGACACGGACCAGTAATCGGCAGATTGATACTTGAGGAGGAAAACAGGGCAACCGCTGTAATGATGTAAACCAGCACGGCCGCAATTGGAACCAGCACTTTAATCCAGAAGTCCAGCCGGATGGGGAGGATGAAAGTGAGGTAGCAGACCAGTAACAGCACGCCCCAGACCGCCCACCGGGGAGGAACTATCAGATAGTCTTCTTTCAGAATATTATCAACGACATTAATATGTGTCAGCACCAGCGGGCTGAGGCCTTCCAGCGGGCTTTTACCAATATCTGACATACCGGCAGCAACCTGCCCGACCATGACAATCTTGTCCTTGATATCAGGCACCGTGGTATCTGCCTTTTTCTGGAAGTATTTCTGATGGTAGCCATACATCATCATGAAATAAGAGGCTGCCGTATTTGCATCTGACATGTCAGAAAGTTCGTAGCGGTAATTCAGCGTGTAGTAGCCTGCTTCGTCAATCGGGATGCGGCGTTGGACCAGGGGACTGTCAATGTAAACCGCATCTCCGGGAACAATCCGGATGTCGCGTTGTGGATCCAGATCCCATAGTTCGATGATCGAGCTTAATGCCAGACTGGGGAAAACTTTTAGATTGCCCCGCACCACAAAGGGAATTTTTCGTACTACCCCGTCCTCATGCCGTTCTGCGGTTACGATACCGATTTCGCTATGAGCTGCCAGCACGGGCAGCGGGGCAATAAAATACGGGGAATAGAAAATATCTGAATTAATAATTTCAGGTCCTGGATCCCAACCCAGATCCGCAATTTGGTCCGCAGAGGTTCTCGTCTGTGTGTAAATGGTCGCAGCAGCTGTGATAACAGGGATTTCGAGTATTCTGCAGATTTCCGCCAATTGTGCAGTGGATGCGGTAAATGCTTCATCCCCAGGTCGCTCCGTATCAAAAATAACATCCCAGGCAAATACGGCCGGATCACCTTCAGCCAGAATCTGCATCATTTGAGCATGGACCTTACGGTCAAACGGCCATTGGCCAATATTTTCCAGGCTGGGCTCATCGATTCCAATCAGGAAGATACGTGGATCAATCGAATCCTGGTGGGTATGCCGGAGCTTGATACGCTGGTCTAATGTCAGGTTTTCAAATTTCTCGAAGAACGGGGTCCCGCTGAGATAAATAAAGATGGCGACGGCAATAATGGGCGCCAGTAAATTAAAGGCGGAAAAGTAGGCCGCCTTTTTCTTGTTTTGAGTCTCGGTCATGATGCGGTTACGGAAATCGTGTAATAGCCGGGAGAAGACTAACGAACGGAAAGCTGAATCTGATAGAAAAATCCGTTGGGGAATTCGCGACTCACCGTTTCCGGAAAGGGGACAGGATCTTTGTTTTCCAGCGCCAGAGCATATTCGGCCAGTTTGCGCTCATTGGATTTTTCACTGGAGTAACGACCTGTTTGAGAAGACTCGATGGACGCTACTGCTCCATTGATGTTGATGAAATACTTTACCACCACTTTGCCGGGGACCACTTTATCCCGGTTGGCGCGGATCAGGTTCTGCCAGCGTGAAATAACCCGGCTGTGCAATGCATAGCGATAGTCGAGGAAATCAAAGTAAAAGTCAGCTGATTTCGGACTGGCAGGTGAGGAAGCCGCCTCCGCAGTGGCAGTTTCCTCTGCCAGCAGAACAGACTGCTGCATAGCTAAAACAACAATGATAGGTAATAAAGCTTTGTTTAACACGAAACTATTGTAACCTGCTAAATTTCTAGTGCAGCCTTTTTTTAGGGTGTAACATAAAAAGATATAGTCTGGTGCAATGGACAGAATTTTTGGAATCTGCAGTGATATTCACGGCAACTGGGAGGCTTTGCAGGCCGTGCTTCACGACATGGAAAGCCATGGGGTGACGCAAAAAATCTGTCTGGGTGATATCGTCGGGTATGGCGCGGATCCCGAGCGCTGCGTGAGGCAAATCAAAGACAACGACTGGGTCGTGCTGACCGGTAATCACGAAGAGGGACTTATTTACCCGGAAATGCTGGAATATTTCAATGATGCTGCCGTGGCCGGTATCCTCTGGTCCAGAGAGCAAATCGGTTCAGCGGAGCTGGCGTGGCTGTCCGGCTTGCCGCACGTCATCCGCGGATCCAGCTATGAACTGGTGCATGCTTCATTGGATGAACCGATGAATTGGGAGTATGTCATGAGTCGTGATGAGGCGGAGCGTCATTTTGATTGCCAGCAGAGTCTGGCCTGTTTTTGCGGCCATACGCATAGTGGGATGATCTGGCGCAAGGGACGTCGGATTTATTCAAAAATCCCTACCGCACGAAAATTCAGTTTGCCGGACCGGCAGAAAGTGCTGATCAATGTGGGATCGGTTGGTCAACCGCGGGACGGTAATCCCAAAGCGAGTTATGTGCTGTTTAAACCTGAACAGCGCACGGTGCAGTTTCGACGCGTTCAATATGATGTGGAATCCGCGAAAGCAAAAATCCTGCGGGCGGGACTGCCCTCAAAGTTGGGTGAACGGCTCGTGAGAGGAACCTGATCAGCCGGGAATACCCTGCCATTTCTATTGTTTTTATCCAAGAGCCTGCTCAATATGGAAATGGAATAGATCGAGATGAAGTTCTCAGAAGTACCTAATTTATCAAAATTCGAAAAATTCGCCTCGGCTCATCCGGAGCAGGAAGTGGTGCAGCAGGCGTATAGAATGGTAGAACTGCGTCTGGATCAGGTGGAAGAGCCTGAAAAACCAGCTGGTCCGGTTAACCCGCACGGACCGGAAAATCTCCTCTCTATGAAAGACCGCTGTGCAGCCATTGAGGAATCTACCCGGATCATCTGGGCATGTGCCGCCGTGACCGATAATATCGAACCGCCCATGTGGGAAGAAGAAATACCGGAATTTCAGGAAGCGGTCAATTATTTCTGGGGACTGCCGGATCTGGAGTGGATGGATCTGACCGAACATTATCGCATTAAATGGGAAAAACGACTCGGTTCTCAATAGTATCGAAAGGGGTATTGAGATGTCTGGTCCGCAGACGTTACCTGACCGTCAGCCAGGGAATCCGGCAGGATTTCCAGGCTGACGGGTATGCAGCAGACCTGCTGCTACTTTTTCCTGCCAGACCGCTTTTTCCCGGCTCGTGCGATAATTCCGGAACCTGAGGAAACGTTGCCTCGCTTTTTTGCCCGCTGCATCTTTTTGCGGCTCCGGGCAGGCTTTGATGCGTGCCTGGCTGGAGTCTTTTGATCCGGATCCAATACCATACGAAAATCAATTTGCTGTTTAAAGATGTCTACCCGCTCCACCTCCACGTTTACCAGATCACCCAGTTGATAGGTAACACCCGTCCGCTTCCCGCGCAGACGCTGATCCGTTTCCTCAAAAGTAAAGAAATCCCCCTCCATACTGGAGATGTGGATCAACCCCGACATGAGTGAATCGGGCAGCTCCACAAACAGTCCGAAATTTGTCACATCCATGATCAGTGCGGTAAACTGTGCCGGCGGGTCCGCATTCATCTGACGCTCAAAATATTCCAGCTTCTTAAGCTTGACCGACTCGATCTCGGCGTCTGAGGAGATGCGTTCTGTTTCAGAAATGTGCAGTGCTGTCTTGAATAACTGATCAGGCGACATAACCCGTCTGCAGGATTTCAGCGCACGATGCACGATCAGATCGGCATATCGGCGGATCGGTGATGTAAAATGAGTATAGTTGGCTTTGGCCAGCCCGTAATGGCCTAACGGCTTCGGGCGATAATCCGCTTTTTTGAGCGAGCGCAGAAAACCGACTTTTAACGCATGACCATCCGGTCGCCCGGCCACCTCAGCCAGTGCCTTGCGCACTTCCTGCATCCGGGTCAAATCCCCTACTTTGATTCCGTGGATTGCCAGATTTTCACGATATTCTTGCAGTTTTTCAGGATCGGGTGCTTCGTGCACCCGGAAGACTGCCGGTTTATGGCGATTGCGCAGTTCCAGTGCAACCACTTCATTCGCCATCAGCATGAACTCTTCAATTAACTGGTGCGACTTGTCATGGTTCTGCCGTACAATCTCAATGGGTTCCCCATGCGCATTAAGCATGACCTTGACTTCCGGCATTTCCAGATCAATCGCCCCTTCCGCGAAACGCTTTTGGCGTAATCGGTCAGCTACATGCCATGCGCGGTGGATCAGGTGATCAATGGCATCCTGCGGTTTCCGCTCAAGGCGTTCCATCGCCTGCTCATAAGTCAGGCGGTGCTTGGAATGGATCAGTGAAGTTGTGATGCGGTGAGACATCACCCGGCCTCGGGAATCGATCCGGGCAATCACCGAAAATGTCAACCGGTCGACGTGCGGGTTGAGTGAGCACAGTCCGTTGGAAAGTTCTTCCGGCAACATCGGGATGACCTGATTGACCAGATAGGTGCTGTTACCTCGTTTGCGGGCTTCCCGGTCCAGTGCGCTTCCCACTTGAACGTAAGATGAAACGTCAGCAATGTGCACACCGACCTCCCAGAGATCATCCTTCAGCGGGGTGACATGAATAGCATCATCAAAGTCTTTGGCGGTTTCCGGATCGATGGTGATGATAAATTCATCGCGCAAGTCCAGCCGCCTGGGATCGTTCTCCGGTTGCGGGGCATCGCCTTCCGGGTGTGCGAAGTCACCCACCTCTGACAGGGCGTCCGCAGGAAATTCAGTAGCGAGATTATGTTTACGAATAATACCCAGGATATCGACGCCGGGATCACCTGGTCGTCCGAGGCGTTCGATGATCTCCCCCTCCGGATTGATGTGGCGGGTTTCCCAGTTGGTCAGGCGAACAACCACCTTATCCCCAATTTCGGGTGCCGGATCCAAACTGCATTCATTGGGGGAAGGTACGTAGAAATTCTGGATATAGCGTGGATCGTCCGGCACCACATGGAAAAAGCGACCACTGCGCTGAAGCGTGCCAACATAGTTTTCCCGGCGGCGTTTCAGGATGCGGATGACTCGCCCGGAAGGTTTATCATGCAACAGATGACGGGTGCTGCTCGCAGGGCGAATTGGCTGCTTGCGCACCACGACAAGATCCTGGTGCAGCGCCAGCCAGGTGTCTTCGGCGGCGATATGCAGCTTCTCTTCGCTTTCTTCGTTGGGAATCAGCACGGCATGACCTTTCGGGTTAAAGACGATGACTCCGGTAACGAGCTGAGCCTCGTCTGGTAGAATCCAGTGATCCTTGCGGATACGGGCGACTCGTCCTTCTTGCTCCAGCGCGGCCAGACTTTCTTTCAAAAGAGAAGTTTCTTTCGGGGCAAGTTTAAGGGCTTTGGCCAGTTGCTTGCGGTTGAGTGGTGAGTAGCGGGGGCGATGCAGGTACTTCAGCAGTTTTTCGCGCAGTCGATGGTAGTCAGATTTCTTGGGCATCAGCGTTTGTCAGATCCGGAGATTAAATCTTGTATTTCTCGAGGGTAGCCAGATCAACCCACTCCAGCACATTTTCATGGGTGGCGGCCAGGTCGATGCGTGGTGCTTTACCAGCTTCCATTGCCTCGATCCAGCGTCGCAGGCACAGACACCAGCGATCACCTGGCCGGAGACCGGGAAATTCATAGGCCGGCATCGGGGTGGAGAGGTCGTTTCCGCGTGATGCTGAGAACTTGAGAAATTCCGCAGTCATGACGGCACAGATCACATGTTCACCCTGATCACCGGGAATCCGGCGGCAATATCCATCTCGCATATATCCCGTCATGGGATCACCGCTGCACAGGGTTAGAGAGGTGCCGAGAACATTGCGGACATGGCTCAACGACGAAGACTCGGATTCCGGCATAATTTGCAGTATCTCCTTTCTATAGTCATTGGGCGAGAGAAATCAGAATGAATCCTTTGCAAGGGGCATCCATCTGCTCCATGGCCAGATAAACCAGCGGGTGTGCAATATGAAGCGTATCTTGGCAATAATATACGGCTTGCAGAAAACGTAACTTTCGTAGTAATGAATAATGATGTCTGCTGCGTTAGCTACCTTGGAGCCTGGCACAGAAAGTCGCCGGGAAGAGATTAAATCCGCCATTCTGCGTCACCTCAGATATAGTCTGGCACGGGATCCAAAGACGGCCACCAAGCACGATTGGTGGATTGCCACGGTCAAGGCGCTCAATGAGTTTATTCTGGAGCGCATGTTACAGACACAGGACACCCATGCTGAAGTCAAAGCCCGCCGGATGTATTACCTCTCACTCGAGTATCTGATGGGTCGCCTGTTTACCAACAATATGGAAAATATGCAGGTATTTGCAGACTTTGGCAGCGCCTTGGAGGAAATGGGTCACTCAATCTCCGAGCTGCGGGATGAGGAATATGATATGGCACTGGGTAACGGCGGCCTGGGTCGGCTGGCAGCTTGTTTTCTGGACTCGCTGGCAACTCAGGATTATCCGGCGGTGGGATACGGGATTCATTACGAATTCGGTTTGTTCCGGCAGGAATTTGAACAGGGCTATCAACTGGAGCACCCGGATGAGTGGCAGCGACAGGGACAGGCCTGGGAAATCATGCGCCCGGAGTATACCCAGCGTATTCAGATCTTCGGTCGTGTGGAAAATATCTTCGACGATACCGGCAACTATCGTCCGCAGTGGGTGGATACGACGCCGGTGCTGGGGATACCCTATGATATCCCGATCTGTGGCTATGGCGGCAAGACGGTCAATTTCCTGCGGCTGTGGGAATCCCGCTCCGACGCCCAGTTCGACCTGCATGTCTTTAATGATGGGAACTATGATGAAGCACTTTCGAGTCGTGATTACGGGGAGGCAATATACAAAGTGCTGTATCCGAATGATGCTACCGAAAACGGCAAAGAGCTGAGGCTGATTCAGCAATACTTCTTTGTCTCCTGCTCACTGCAGGACATTATCCGCCGCTATCAGCGTCAGGACCAGCAGGGCAGCGACTGGTCAAACTTCCCCGATCAGGTGGCAATTCAGCTGAACGATACTCATCCGGCAATTGCGGTAGCAGAACTGATGCGACTCCTGCATGATGATTATGGACTGGATTGGGATAGCGCCTGGAATATGACCACCCGAACTTTTGGCTATACCAATCATACGCTGCTGCCTGAAGCACTGGAAAAGTGGAGTGTGCCGCTTTTCCAGAAAGTACTGCCGCGGCATCTGCAGATTATTTTTGAAATCAACAAGAGGTTCCTCAAGCAGGTCGAGGAAAAATGGCCGGGTGACCATGATAAAGTAGTTGCTTTGTCCTTAATCGAAGAGGGCAATATGCAGATGATCCGCATGGCACATTTGGCTGTGGTGGGCAGTCATTCGGTCAACGGTGTGGCTGCGCTGCATACCAAACTCCTGAAGAAGGATCTGTTCCCGGAATTTGATGAACTTTATCCGGGTAAATTTAACAACAAGACCAACGGTATCACCCCGCGACGCTGGCTGCAGGCCTGTAATACCGGTTTAACCAGACTGATTACGGAGACGTTAGGGAACGAAAACTGGGTTACGGAGCTGGATCAGCTGCGCGGCCTTGAAGCGCATGCAGGTGATGCCGGATTCCAGCATGAATTTATGCGGATCAAGCGCGATAACAAAGTGGCGCTGGCACAGGTCATTCAGCAGGAATGTGGTGTCATGGTAGATCCGGATGCCATGTTCGATGTGCAGATTAAGCGATTACATGAATATAAGCGCCAGCACTTGAACTTATTGCACATCATGGGACTCTACCGTCGCCTGCTGCAAAATCCGGATATGGACGTCGCCCCGCGAGTCTTTATCTTCGGAGCCAAGGCCGCTCCGGGTTATCAGATCGCCAAGTGTATCATCAAGGCGATTAATTCAGTGGCGGCTGTCATCAACTGTGATGAGCGGGTGAATGATAAACTCAAAGTGGTTTTTCTGCCGAATTATCGTGTGTCATTAGCTTCTAAAATCATACCGGCTGCTGATCTCTCCGAACAGATTTCCACTGCCGGCAAGGAAGCTTCGGGAACAGGTAATATGAAACTGGCTCTCAATGGTGCATTGACCATCGGAACGCTGGATGGTGCCAATGTGGAGATCAGGGAAGAGGTGGGCGATGAGAACATCTTCATTTTCGGCCTGACGGTGGACGAAGTGCAGGCGCTGGTTGCCCAAGGCTACCATCCGCGTGATTATTATAATGCAAACGAAGAGCTTAAAGCGGTTATCGACTGGCTAGGGTCCCGCCATTTTATTCCGGGTGAACCGCATGATACCCTGCTGCCGCTGGTGCACAGCCTGCTGGATGGAGGTGACCCGTATCTGGCGCTGGCGGACTACCAGTCCTACAGCGATTGTCAGGAACGGGTGGGTACATGCTACCAGAACCAGGGAGAATGGGCTTACAAAGCGATTTTAAATACCGCCCGCGTCGGCAAATTTTCCAGCGATCGCACGATCCGCGAATATGCTCAGGATATCTGGAAGCTGCCGCAGGTTCCGGTCGCCTGACGGCGGTGGAACCATTGACGATTGACCATCGACAATTGACTATTGGGGCTGGCGCATTTGGCGTTGCTCTGGGGAGAGGTGGTGCTTGCCCTTGATATCGCCAGCTTCCAGATATTTTGTCTACCCCATCCGCTGTTTGACACAGTCGTTGGCTAATCGCTCGATTTCTTCGAAATCTTGCTTCAATGATGTGAACTAAGGGCGATTCTTGATGACAGCGGTCATGGAACGTACTTCACCGGCAGATCCTCGTGCGATACCGATAAAATGAAGAAGTTCTTTGGTTGTTGTTCGCTCAAATCCTTCTGCAATGTTTTGGAGACCGAAAGAGCAGCGCGATCTAATGGATTACGATAGCCCGGAGAAAATGGCTTCCCGTCAGACTCCATCAAACCTAAGACGCGGTTATACAGTTTCGAGACAGCCTACCACGACGGAAGGTCTTCGAACTTATCATAAATCATCGCTACCGCTCCGCATAATCGTCAATCGTCGATAGAAAATAGTCGATTCATTGATCTAGAGCACCTTGTGATTCATCTGGCCCATTACGGATGAAGCTTGGCAAGAACCCCTAAAGTATTCGCACACCCATTAACATAAGGATTGAGGCTGCTGGTGAAATGTAGGATGAGATTCCTCCGGCTCAGCGGATGATCTCGTCACGCGATAACGGTAGGATCCGTCCTGACGAGATCGTCCGCCTTGGCCAAGGCTTCGGCGGAAGAATCTCATCCTACACCCGGAAATGTCATCTGCTGATGTTAATGTATGTGCGAAAGTATTCGGGGATGCTCACCCTGGCTATACGGGAAAATGTAGGACAAGGATGAGATGTGCCCTGCTCTGCGGGGTTGTCGCCGCCATGGGCGGATTCATCTTCTCATCGCACCACTCGGTGCGCCCGAATAAATACAAGGTGCTCTTGATGATCAAAGATCGTCGAGGTCAATGTCCGGAAACTCCGGTTCGGAAATGGTGATGCATCCGAAGGGATGTTCAATCACGCAGATTACATTTTCGGACGGGAAAGCGGCAATCTCGCGTCCTTCAACATAGAAGGACAGCACATGAGCATCGGAAGTGAACTGGAACTGTTCCGCTTTGATTCGAAGCGTGTTAGGCATGGTGGTATGAACGTGGAATATCTTCATGACCTGACTGTAATATCGACCCCCTGGCCTGAATTGTCCATGTAAAATCGACCTGCCTGCCGGTTTTAAAATTATAGTTTTAGATGTAAAAAGCTGAATAAATTTCCACGGACAGCGATTAAAAGACCACAAAACATAGAGGTTGCATTTTACATTAGATCGGATGATGTGGTAACGAGAGTTCCGTACCTGAGGGAGAGAAAAAGCGCATGAATATTTTGTACACGGCCAGTGAGATGTCACCGCTGGCAAAAACGGGAGGGCTGGGTGATGTCATGCAGGCACTACCGGCTGCGATGCGCCGTCAGGGGCATAGTGTTTCTGTGGCCATTCCGCTTTACAAACAGGTGCGCCAGCAGCTGGTGAATTTGCAGGCAACCGGTATCTATTTTGACATCCATCTCGATAATGAACTGCATCGCGCGGATGTTATGGCGGGAAAGAGTCGTGAAGGGGTGACCATTTTTGCAATTGAAAATGATTATTATTTCAATCGTCCGGCGCTCTACGGCGAGGAAAAGGATTATTACGACAACGGGGCCCGCTTTATCTTTTTTTCCCGTGCGGTGGTGGAGCTGGCTTCCTGGCTGGATCCGTTGCCGGACATCATTCACGCCAATGACTGGCAGGTAGGAATGGTGCCCGGGCTGGTGCGCGCTCAAGGGCTGCCGTTCCGCACGGTTTTCACGATCCATAACCTTGCCTATCAGGGTATTTTCCCGCTGCAGACTTTTTCACTCAGTAACCTGCCGGGGGCGTATTGCAGCCCGGTTGCCTATGAGCATTTCGGCCAGTTCAACATGATGAAAGGTGCACTGGCGCTGGCGGATCAGATTACAACGGTGAGTCCCAGCTATGCGCAGGATATCCAGACCGGGGAATTTGGTTGCGGATTGGACGGGTTGCTGCAGGAAAACCAGTACAAGCTGACCGGAATTGTCAATGGGATTGATACAGATATCTGGAATCCAAAAACAGATCCTCATCTGGCAGTGAATTACGACCGGAAATCCCTGAAGAAAAAAGATCAGGCCAAAGCGGCACTGCAGGCAGAATGTGGTTGGGATCATGATGTCTCATCGCCTTTATTCGGCTCGGTCTCGCGGTTGGCGGATCAGAAGGGGCTGGATATGGTAGCGAAGGTGCTGCCCCGGCTCATTGAGCAAGGGGGCCGATTTATCCTGCTGGGATCCGGCGATCCCGCGCTGGAACATGCTTTCAAAGATCTGGCGTGGCGATATCCGGAACAGGTTTTTGCTCATATCGGATTCGATGAGGGGCTGGCGCATCGGATTGAAGCAGGCGCGGATTTCTTTTTGATGCCGTCCCGGTTTGAACCTTGCGGCCTGAATCAAATGTACAGCCAGCGCTACGGCACGATTCCCATCGTGCATGCGGTGGGAGGGCTGCGCGACACGGTGAAGCCGTGGGAAGTGGTGCAGCGGAAAAAGGGCTTGCCAGCCAGCTGGGGCACAGGATTTGCTTTTTATGGCGCAGATTCCCGATATCTTATGGACACCATTGATTACGCACTACGAACGCGTGCGGTGAAAACACACTGGAAGCAGATCCGGCAAAATGCGATGCATGAAGATTTTTCATGGGATAATGTCCTGTCTGAATACCAGGAACTCTACAAACGAGCGCTTGCATAAATGAATCCCGCATATCCAGCAGCCTTACTTCCTATTCAACGGATCGAACAGACAGATGCCAGAACTACGTAAAGATTGGTTAAGCGGTCAATGGGTGGCTTTCAGCAGTGAACGTCTGCGTCGGCCGCAGCATTTTACGCCTGTTGCCGGAGTTGCGGCACCCGCGGCAGATCCGTTTTGTGAGGGGAATGAGGCTTGCACCCCGCCGGAAGTATTTGCCATCCGTCCGGAGGATAGTGCACCTGACACTCCGGGTTGGAAGGTTCGGGTGGTGCCTAACCGCTACCCTGCTTTGCGGGTCGAAGGAGAATTGCACCACCGCGGTGTGGGATTCTATGACCAGATCAGCGGTGTAGGTGCACATGAAGTAGTCATTGAGACACCGTATGCGAATCGGGAGCTGGAAGAACACTCGCTCACTCAAATCAGTGATGTGCTGGAAACCTATCGTGCACGCACGTTGGATCTGATGCGGGATCAGCGCCTGCGTTATATCTCAATTTTTAAAAATGTGGGTATGCTGGCGGGGGCGTCGCAGCAGCACGCGCATTCCCAGATCATAGCGATGCCGCTGGTTCCGCCTGAAGTGGAGCGGCGTATTCAAGCGGGAGAGAAGCATTACCATGAAAAAGAGCGCAGTCTGTTTTCGGATGTGATGGCTCAGGAGCTCCGTGACGATTGTCGCATCATCTGGCAGAACTCGGACTTTATGGCATTTTGCCCGTATGCCAGTCGTTTTCCATTTGAGGTCCGGATCCTGCCGAAGCTGCAAAGCTGCCACTTTTTTTCAGCGACGGACCGCACGCTGGTGCAGTTGGCGGAAGTTCTGAAGAAAGTGCTGACAGCCTATCGTGCAGGACTCAACCAGCCTGCCTACAACCTCCTGTTTTACACTGCGCCATTGCATAAACATCCGGATGGAAAATGGCCCGGTATGGAGCAGTCGTATCGCTGGCATGTGGAGTTGGTGCCGCGAATTTTCGGGCTGGCAGGATTCGAACTATCCACGGGCTGTGCCTTGAACTCCGTCTATCCGGAGGAATCTGCACGCTTCCTGCGGCAGTCCATTGAAACAATCGACGAGGATACCGGCCATGAGTAATGAGACTCCGTTGAAGGTGGTGTTTTTATGGCATATGCACCAGCCATATTATGTGGATCCGCTCGAGCGGGTGGCATTGATGCCCTGGGTACGTATTCATGCGGTGAAAGGCTATCTCGACATGATCGAGGCAGCACGGGCCCATCCGAATATCAAGATGAGCTTTAACTTCACGCCAGTGCTGGTCCGTCAGTTACTGGAATTAGCGCAAGGCAGTGTCAGGGATCTGTGGGGCGAATGGGCACGCAAGTCTGCGGCAGATCTCACTACGGAAGATCGCCGGCACATTCTGGAAAATTTCTTCAAGATCAACCATCAGACCCTGATTGATCCGTTTCCGCGCTACCGGCAACTGCTGGAATTACGCGGTCGCGAAGGATCACTGCACCAGCTTAAAGCCGCGATCAGCGTTTTTTCTGAGCAGGACATGCGCGATCTGCAGACCTGGTATAACCTGGCATGGTGTGGATTCAGTGCAGAGAAGCGGTTTCCGGAGTTGTCAGACTTAAAGTCCAAAGGCAGTAACTTCAGCGAGCAGGAAAAAAACCGTGTGATGGATATCCATTACGAGATTATCCAACTGGTGCTCAATCTCTATCGTGACGCCCAGGCGGACGGGCAGGTGGAAATAACCACGACTCCTTATTTCCACCCGATCATGCCGCTGGTGTATGATACGGATTTTGGAAAACGGGCCATGCCGGATCGGGAATTTCCACAACGGATGACTGCGCCGGAAGATGTGCGGGCGCACCTGCGACTGGCGCAGCAACAGCACGCAGAGGTTTTTGGCAGACCGGCGCGTGGGCTCTGGCCTTCAGAAGGATCGGTTGCACCGGAACTGATCCCCTTATTCCAGGAAGCCGGTATCGAGTATTTCTGCACGGACGAGGATAACCTGTTTCGAAGCCTGTCAGATGATCCGGCGCTGCAAGGTCAGCAGGTGGATCATCTGCAACTGTTTCAACCGTGGCAGTGCATTCATGCTGAAGCCCGGGTCGGAGCACTGTTCCGTGAGCGCCCGCTGTCGGATTTCATAGGCTTCAATGCGGCACGCAATACCGCAGAAGACGCGTCCGGATATCTGCTCCATCACCTGGAGCATCTGGCGGATGTCGCGGATACGCCGGATCCGGTTGCCACCCTCGCGCTGGATGGTGAGAATGCCTGGGAGGCATTTATGGATGGTGGGGAGGAGTTTTTAAACCGTCTCTACCAGTCCATTGAAAACAGTGATAAACTGACCACCGCGACGATGGGTGAGATCTTTGATAACACGCATACGGACGAGTTGGCCCGGGTGAATACGCTGCATAGCGGTTCCTGGATTTCCGCCAACTTCGACATCTGGATCTGTGATGCCGAAGAGAACGAAGGCTGGGAACGTATCCGTGAGACGCGGGAGTTTCTGGTTCAGTATCTGGAGCAGAACGAGGTGGACTCCCAGACCGAAGAACAGGCCTGGGATGCGATTTACGCGGCAGAAGGGAGTGACTGGTTCTGGTGGTATGGCCCGGATTTTCAGACGGACTGTGACATGCTTTTTGATTTACTGTTTCGCAAGCACCTGCAAAGAGTCTATATTTTGTTAGGTCAGGATCCGCCCGCTAGTCTGGAGGTGCCGATCCAGCAAGTGCATCAGGAAGCACATACCGCCATGATCCCGCCTCGTGACTTCATTGTGCCGGTAATCGGTGGAGAGCAGGAAGGGTTTTACGAATGGATGGGAGCTGGATATTTTGATGTTTCACAACAACAGACGGCGATGTTTCAGTCAGATCGCGTTTCCCAGGGATTCTATTACGGCTTCAGTTCAACACAGCTGTATCTGCGTGCTGACTTCTCAGGTCATTTTCCAGACCGGATCGAATTTACTTTCATTAAGCCGGCGGTGATGAAAGTGGTTGCGTCGCGGGCCGCAGAAGGTGCAGAGCTGCTGCTAGGCAGGGGAAAATCCGGAAAGCTTGTTCGGTGTCAGGAAGCGGAGATCGCCTGGGAGAAGCGACTGGAATGGTCGGTCCCGTTTGTCACGCTCGGCTGGAAGCTGCCCGTGGAAGAACTGGCGATGGAGATTTCTGTCCAGGTGAACGGGTTGGAGACAGAACGTTACCCGGAACGAGGGCTGTTGGAGTTTGCCGGGCCATCGGAGGCGTTCCAGCTGCAGAATTGGTTTATCTGATGTAATGATTATGTGTCTGACTGGGATCAAGACGGAGGAAGGGCAGTGAAGCGTGTGACCTTGCATCTGGCGTTTCACCACCATCAGCCGGTGGGGAATCTGGAGTCGGTGTTGGAAGATATCTACCAGCAGTGCTATCGGCCATTGCTTGAGGGCATCGCAGCTACTGCCTGCATTCGTGTCAATTTATCTTACTCTGCGCCGGTGTTACGCTTTATTGAAAGGTGCCATCCGGAGTATCTGGAGATATTACGGGAACTGCTGGAACAGGAGCGGGTGGAATTACTCGCGACCGGATTCTATGAACCGGTGCTGGCAGATTTACCGGAAGTGGATCGCCAGGGCCAGCTGAGGCTTTCAAAGCGCTGGTATCAGGAGCGTTTTGGGCTGGAGCCACAGGGGGCGTGGTTGTCAGAGGCGGTCTGGGATAAATCGCTGGTATCCACTTTCCGGGAAGTAGATATCCGTTACACGATTATTCGCAGTGAGCGATTTATTCAGGCAGGTATCTCGCCGGCAGCATTGCGAGGTTATTATATCACGGAAGAAATTGGGCAAACGCTGGCGGTCTTTCCGAACAGTGACGATTTACAGAAATACCTGCCATTTGGTGAGCCCTCGGAGCTGAAACCGTTTTTGCGTCGGATGGCCAACCGTGCAGGAATGATTTTAACCCTGGCGGATGTGGCAGAACGTTGGGGTGCCTGGCCGGGAACGCATCAGGCAATTCATCAGCAGGGTGGCTATCAGGCGTGGCTCGATTTTTTTATAGATGTCCAGGACTGGGTGAAATTCGAGTTATTCTCTGAGACGCTGGAAAGCAAAAGGCCGCAAGGGAATTGTTATTTACCTGGCGGGGTCAATGTTGATCTGGGTGCCTGGTCACTACCGGATGAGGCCCGGGTACGTTTCTATGAGGCGCGCAAGGACCTGGAAACACGCCACGATGCTGCCCGCTTCTTACCTTTTTTCCGGTGCGGATGCTGGGAGAGTTTTAAGGCACGCTATTCAGAAGCCAATCTGATGAATAAGAAAGGTCTGTGGCTGCGTAGAAAAATGTTAGCGTCAGAACCGGTGGATCCGGTGGCACAGGACTGGCTGTGGCAGACTCAGTGTAATACAGCTTACTGGCACGGGACTTCCGGTGGAATTTATTCCCCTCATCTGAGGCAGGCGGTGTGGGAGCGGTTGCTGGCAGCGCAGCGCAGATTGAATCTGTCCGCTATTGGATGGATGGAGGAAATCTGTGATGTAGGTGGAGATGGATTGGATGAGCTGCTTTATTATAATGAGCATACCGAGTTTGCCTTTTCCCCTGCCAAGGGTGGTACCTTGTATGAGTGGAGTGTGCTGCCGGCGCTGCATAATTACTGTAACACCTTGACTCGCCGTCATGAGACGGCTCCGCAGGATAAAAAATTTTCCGAAATATCCCCGAAATCCAGTGGTCCGGCTATTGATGCCTATGACCGTCAGTGTTTTCACGATCATATCATCTCGCGCAAGGTCACGGTGGAAGAGCTATCTTCCGGTATTTACTTTGAGCGAGGTAATTTTACGCATGCTCCATATAAGTTGGTTTCCAGTCAGGTGAAGGATGGACAGGCAGAGGTTGTGATGGAATGTTCCGGATACATTGAGCAGGGTGGCCTGGATCAGGCTGCCCGGGTGCGTAAGCATTTCAGGATGACCCCGGATGGTAAAAGTGTTCGCTGCCGTATCTCACTAACGAATGAAGGTAAGACGATAATGGATGGCGTTTATGCTCTGGAGTTCAACTGGTCTTTATGTCCGGAACAAGGTGAAAGCTACATTTCGATCGCAAACAAGCCGAAAAAGGACATGGAAGAAGGGGTATACGCCGAAGGAGTAGATCACGCTATATTTTCAACGGCATCAGGATGTCCTGAAATTGTAATGGATTCTCCGGACACCTGCCTGCTGTGGGCTTTGCCGATGGCAACCCAGCAATCCGCGGAACCGGATTCTCCCACTTTGATTCAGGGACATATGGTAATGGCGGGATGGCCGTTTGAGGTAGCACCGGGTCAGGACACCAGCTTTGAAGTCCGTCTTTCGACACCGAATGTTCCATATAAAAAAGTTGATTAAGCATAAAATCTGGCTAACTCTATGAGCATGCGTAGTCTCACTCTTTTTTCATGGCCACTAGTGATGTTGCTGGCGCTGATCACGGTTTCCTGCTCCAGCTCTGACGATACGAATTACTACTATTCAGATTCTGCACCACTGGGTCCGGACGGACAGCCCATTGAAAATCAGGATGTTTCAACTGGTTCTAATTCAGCTACATACACCCAGCGCCGTCCGGTCTCAAGTGAGCCCAAGCCGTGGGCTTCTACGGAACAGCAGCAGGCACCTACCGTGCGATATCCTTCCGGAACCAAAGTCAGCGGTAAGCCGGGACTGGTTAAAAGCCCTTATGCGCCCTACGCCGGTGATGTGGATGTGAAAGGTATTCCTGCAGGCACTCAGGTTAAATGCCCTTATACCGGTAAAATCTTCATCGTTCCCTGAAAAAAGACAGATTGAGATGACTGCATGCCGGTCCCGGATCTTCCGGAGCCGGTATTTATTTGTTCGCTCTGCACCAGCCCCTGAATTAGTGTCTGCTATCTCATTTTTCTGGGAGAACTGATCATGGAAGAACTATTGAAAATTTTAGAAGAGAATGCGAAGGCCTTACCTGCTGACATGGCACTGCGTTTAAATTGCAGTGAGGACGAAGTGAAACGGCAGATCCAGCAGCTCGAAGAGGATAAAGTTATCCTGGCCTACAAGGCCCTGGTCGATGATGATAAGGCTGGCCGTGATTATGTGAAAGCAGTGATTGAAGTAAAAATCTCTCCCGAGCGTGATGGTGGCTTCGACCGGCTGGCTGCACGTATCGCGAAATACGATCAGGTGCAGGACTGCTACCTGATGAGCGGTTCCTATGATCTGATGGTGGTGGTGCAGGGGTCGACCTTGCGCCAGGTTGCCTCATTTGTCTCCGAGAAACTGGCATCCATTGACGGCGTGCTTTCCACCGCTACGCATTTCATGCTGAAAACCTACAAGGCGCAGGGCACGCTCTACGAACAGGAAGCGTTCGATCAGCGGTTGAAAGTTGCGCCTTAGGCAGTTAAATCAATATTACTATTATGTCTGTTCAACAGCAAACCAGCTACGTTGCCGAGCACATCCGCAATATTCCGCGTTCCGGTATTCGTGATTTCTTTGAAATCGTGCAATCGATGGAGGATGTCATCTCACTGGGGATTGGCGAACCGGATTTTGTTACCCCCTGGCATATACGCGAAGCGGCGATCTATGCGCTGGAAAAAGGTAAGACTGGGTATACCTCCAATCTGGGGAGCCCGCAACTGCGGCGGGAAATATCCAAATATGTCGGGAAACAGTTCGGTATGTCTTACGATCCAAAGAGTGAGATCCTGGTAAGTGTGGGGGTCTCCGAAGCACTGGATATCGCGCTGCGGGCCGTGTTGAATCCGGGGGACGAGGTATTGTTCCATGAGCCTTGCTACGTGTCCTATCATCCCAGTGTTTTGCTGGCCCACGGGGTGGCTGTCGGTGTGCCAACGCGCGCCGAGCTGAATTTTTCTTTAACAGTGGAGGATCTAATACCATACGTTAGCGACAAGACCAAAGTGCTGATGCTTAATTTCCCGACCAATCCAACCGGTGCAACCATGTCGCCTGAGGATTTGGATAAAATTGCCGAATTCTGCGTGGAGCGTGACATTCTGGTCATTACGGATGAAATTTACTCGGAACTGACCTATGAAGGTCAGCATGAATCCATTGCCACTCGTCCAGGCATGCGGGAACGGACGATTTTCTTGCATGGATTCAGTAAGGCGTTTGCCATGACTGGATTCCGGGTGGGGTATGCGTGTGCTCCGGTTGAATTGACCGAAGCCATGATGCGTATCCATCAGTATTCCATGCTGTGCGCTTCTATTATCAGTCAGGAAGCGGCCACGGAAGCTTTGCGCAACGGTGGGCCTGCGGTTAAGGAAATGCGCGACAGCTATCAGCAACGGCGCAATTATCTTGCTGCCAAACTCAATCAGATAGGCTTGAAGTGCCAATTGCCGCGCGGTTCGTTCTACCTCTTTCCTTCTATCAAGGCAACCGGTTTGAGTAGCCGCGACTTTTCATTGAAACTGCTGGAAGAAAAGAAAGTGGCTGTGGTGCCGGGAGATGCTTTCGGAGCAAGTGGCCAGGGGTTTGTCCGTTGCAGCTTTGCCACATCGATGGAAGAAATCGAGGCAGCAGCCGAAAATATGGCCGAATTTGTGAAAGGGCTGTAGACCGCGTCAGATCAGGCCTTTGCGGATCGCGGTCGCCACGGCGGCAGCAACGTTGGATACCCGAAGCTTTTTGTATACGTTTTCTGTATACCGGTTGATCGTGTGCTGACTTAGATTCAAGTTTGAAGCGATTTCCTTTTTCACGTGTCCCATGGCAAGTTGTTCAAGCACCTGATGTTCACGGGTACTCAAGGGGTTATCCACCTGCGTCTCATCACCGGTTAATGCCCGGAGCACCAGTCGGGACAAATGAGGATCAATGATGTGACCCCCTTGATAAACTTCCCGCACCGCATTCCAGATAGCCGTTACAGAAACGTCTTTCAGAATATAACCGGCGGCACCCAAACGGATTGCTTCCAGTGTATTGAGGTAATTATCATCCTGGGTCACCACGATGATCTCTGCAGCTGGACGCAATTGTTTAAATACAGGAATGAACGCAGAACCATCTCTGCCCGGTAAATGCAGGTCCAGCAGAATCACATGAGGATTCAGCTTGGAATCCGCTTTAAGTGTTTCCACGCAATCTTCACCGCGGGGAAACGTGCCTGCCCAAACCATGTCTTGAGCATCGTGTATCATTTCTCTCAGCGTGTAGGCGTAGGATTTATTGTCTTCGACGATCAGAACGTTGATGAGATCAGACATAATCAGAATATATTTTATGGCATCACGGCCGTCATACTAAAAATCCAGAATAATGCGTGTTCCCCTGCCAGGTGCTGTCTTGAGCTGTAAGTTACCCTTTAAATTTTCAGCGCGGCGCTGCAGATGTCGCACAGGCCGTTTTGTTTCAGGAATACCCTGACCATCATCTTCGATCATAACGCGCAGGCCTCCCTTGCGCTTTTGCAGCAATACTGTGACATGCCGGGCTTCCGCGTGCTTGATCACATTGTTTATCGCTTCCTTGATGAAAAGCTGCAAGTCCCAGCGATGTGCAGAATTCAGGCGGTTGAAGGCTTGCTTCTCGTCCAATTGAACCGCGTAAGTTTTTTCTCCGACCAGATTCTCGATCATACCGTGCAAATGGTCCGTCCAAAGGATGCCATCTTCGTTTCGTTCCAGCAGGTGAACGATTTGACGTGTATCCCGGGCAGTTTGATGTGCGGTCTTCATGGCGTTCTGCAGTATTCGATTTTCCCTTGCTGAAGGATTTTTAAAGCAGTGTTCTAACAGTTCTATGGAGTGTGCAATGCTGATAATATTGGCTCCCAGATCATCATGGATATCGCAGGCAATCCGCTCACGGATCCGATTCCAGCGTCTTTCCGACATCAGAATGGCCAACCAGATCATCAGCCCCAGGATAATGGCCAGTCCGATGGCAAGCATGGCCAGGTATTTCAGCCGCTCTTTTTCCACACTCCGGGTTAGCTCCAGTTCTCGCTCCAGTGTATCCAGTTTGCGGGTAATTTCTGCACGGCGTGACAGATCGATCAGCCATGGCCGGAAGGCTAGAATCTCACCTTCGGTGGTTTGTCCGTCTGTGAGTGCTTTAAGCTCTGCTTCGGGAACAGCAGTGCCAGATATCCTTGGAATGACGCTTTGAGAAACCAATGTGCCACGACTGAAAAACTGGATTTCATCAATGGCTAATTCGGTGATACCGGTGCGGTAGTCGTGAACTATGTTGCTTAAGGTTACTTTTACATAGCGGGTTGTGACCGGTTGGGTGGACAGCATCAGCGGGTTGGATCCAGTTGCCGGATAAATCATATCATTATCAAATACCGTGCGCGAATCATTGAAATCCGCTTGATCAGCGACTTCTATTTTAAGACCGCGGGGAAAGCCGATACCGCTGGTGGGAGGATAATTAAACTGCAGGTCATGCAGCAAGGGCCAGAAACGATACTCATCAATCGGGCTTTCCCGTGCTAAATCAAAGGTGAGCTCGACAGTATCTACATTCCGGATACGCAATGGAATGAGATTCGGATTTTTCGGGTCACGATTCACCGGCGAAAACAAGGAAAAGCCGTCCACTAATGCCGCAGGGGTCCAAATGTAGGAATAGGTGGATGTTGAGTTACTCGAAACCTGTTGGTTCAATGCCACGTTCCAGTTTCCTGCAAATGCAAACAACTCGCTGATACTGGTCCGATACGCTCCCAGCACCCAGGTCGGATTTTCAGCCATGCGCGTGACGGTAAGACGCAAGCCGCTGGTCGGTTTGGGCTCAGGAATCGAAAATAATTGAGGTTCAATGCCGCGGATCGGGTAATCCTGATCACGGTAATCGACCACGATATCGCTGGTACCGTCGGGATACAGGCGTTCAATCATGAAGCGTTCAGGGAAACAGTACACTTTCAGCTCCTGACCGTCATCTGTGTAAGAGGACGGCATGAGCACAATCAAATCGACCGGAGCGCTTTGCTGGAACTGAACAATAATTTCAATATCCGACTCCGGGGTGTCGGATGGATCGGAACGGTAGCCAAGTGTCCAGGGGGTCAAATTCAGGCTGGTCTGAGGCAACTGCTGAAGTTCGGTTCTAAGCTGCTTTATTTCGGATTGAATAATCTGAGACTGACTGAAAGGTTGTGCCCGGGCTGACCCAATCTGCAGTATCAACAGACCAAGGAATAAACAGTTTGAATTTTTGTGTAGTTTGGATCTGCCAGACATTACGTGGAGATTTTTGCATAGTTGCAGGCACTTTTGCTAATCAATCCCGATGCAATTTTCACATCGGGATTTCCGGTTGGCATGATCAGACTGTACAGTTTATCGGGCCGAGCCATAAACTTCCACTTCAATGTAATGGTTTAATTCATTACCGGTGTTACCGTTACTATAAAGCCGAACATATCGTGCAGAGGTGCCTCGGGCATCCACTAGTTTGCCATAGATACTCTCAACATAGGGTTTATTTCTGCCTTTACCCAGCCCGGCAGATTTGTCGTAGTCATTGTTAAAAAGTGTCGTGACGCCGGTTGCAAACTCAGGGTCATTGGAAACCTGAATAATCACATCATGGTAAGCACGAGGATACCCATGATAATGCCATACCCAGATTCCAGCTAGCAGGGCCTCCTGTTCCAGATCGATTTGAATCCATTGCAGACCATTAAACAGCTCGACGAAATATCCGTCTCCTCCATCTTTGTCTCCATCGGTCACATAGCTTAAGTCTCCGATCAGAGGGAAATCATCGCTCGCTGTGACCGGCTTTCCGCTGGATAGTAAGGTCGTGCCTGCGGGAACCCGCAGGACCGGAGGAGTTTTCGGGGCTGCCTGCAGATTTGAAATTTTGATTGGATCCGGCGGGGTGCCAATCATAACAGGTTCTGGAAACTCAGTTTCCAGCAGGCTGCTGCCTGCTGGTAAAGTCGAGGATCCGGTTGCGGTTTTGTCGATCTGATGAGTGGATTTTTCGCTGCAGCCGAAGCAGGCTAAAGCGACCGTTATGAGGGGGATCAGGGTGTATTTTTTCATAATTTCAGGTATGCAGGTGGTAGTCAGTGAAATGGATGACTTTTTTCTCTTCAGCGGCGGGATTGACCCAGAAGATGGGCGCTTCTGATTCCAGTGCATGACGTGCATCGCAGGTGAGTTTCGCTTTTCCGCGAATCGCGTCGAAAAAGTTCTCAATGTGCGGCTGATGCGGCGGTTTAGCGCGGTTTTTGCCTGATTGGCACGGAACGATGCCCAGTCCGCCTGGCAGTGCATACTTATCCGGTGGGGCCGAAGCATAGGATGCAATCATATCGGATTCACTGGCAGTTGCTGCTGGAGATTCTTTTTTCAGATAGCCGCGAGTGACTAGATCATCCCAGCCAGTGTTACGGACCGCAGCTTCTTTGTAGATATTGGTATAGGCCTCACGCTCTGAAATTTCTATCGTCCCTGCTGTTCCCATAAAGGCTTCGTAGTAGCCACCACCGGCACTGGTGGTGGTTAGCACTTGATAAAAAGCCCGCACACTACCCTGCGGTGTGTCATAGTCAAAAATGCACATTACGCTGTCGAAATGTTCGCGGTCCTTGAAAAAACTGTGTCCACCGGATGCGGTGACAGATTTGGGCTGTGCATCCAGAAACCAGTTAAAAACATCAATCTGATGTGCCCCCAGATCTGATATCGGGCCTCCGGATAGGCCTTTGTAGAGTCGCCAGTTGAGATAACGGCGACGCAGTTCCGCATCATCGATTCGTCCATTAGCTCCACGATCAAAGCCGTATTTGCGTAGCGTCCTGGGATCGGGCATCAGCGACAACTTGTCGGGGGGGGCTTGTTCCCGGGAAGCACGGAGGGACCGGTTCCATTGGCCATTGACATCGACAATCTGACCGCAGATCCGATGTTTTTGAATCAGTTGATTGAGGGTGAAGCGATAACGCGGATTACTGCGCCGTTGATGTCCGATCTGGCACAACTTACCGGTGCGATCCATAGCGGCCACCATGCTGCGGGCGCCGTCAAGCGTATCCGACATCATTTTCTCACAATAGACGTGGCACCCGGATTCCAGCGCCATGATGGTATGAGGTGCATGCCAAAAGTCCGGTGTGGCGATAAAAACCGCATCCAGATGCCCCGCTTCCTTTTTGAGCATCATCTCAGCATCTGTGTAGGTATTAATCAAATACCCCAATGATTTATAAATGAGATTCCTGGTGTAGCGAACGCCTTCCACATCCTTGATGTCACAAGCAGCGACAAACCGGACACCAGGTATGTTGAGCATGGCATCGTAAAGAACTTTTTGCTGTTTGCCGCAACCGATGAATCCGACCCGTATGTCATCAGCAGATGCATGGAGTGGGTTTGCCTTCAGGATCGAAGGTGCTCCCATGATCAAACCTGCTGTCGAGGTGCGTTTGATCATGTCGCGGCGAGTGAATAATCGTTTTGTTTTCATATCGACTGGAAAATTTGACGTTAAAGGTTTCGGATGAACTTGAGACGGGTGTGGTGTGCAAGCAGGTTTCCCAACTCAAGTCGGTTCCGGTGTGCGAACATGAGCATCATTCCAATTAATAGGATATGTGCTGCCAGCCATGCGATGCCGGAAGATTGGTTCAGTAAAATCAGTCCAAAGGTTAAACTCGTATACAATAAACCCATGGCCAGCAGTGAAGTACGTGTTGCTATTCCCAGCAGTAGTGTAATTCCGAGCAACAGCAGAACCGGACCTAATATGTTGTTAAACACCTCCAGCAGTGCGGAGTGGATCAGGGGTTCTTCGCTCAATGAATCGTAAAGTGTCAGGGGCACTCCCTGATAATTAGAAAAAGCATAAAATTTTTCTACGGTCTCCGTAATCATGTCGTCGGTATTGGCTTTTCCATCAATAGAGGTCGGTTCAGCGATGATTTGAGTTCCGCTGAATTTTTCGATACCGGCCTGAAGGCTGCGAATACCTAACCAGATTCGTATTAATACGATTGAAAAAATGGATCCGAGCGGGTCGATACGTGTGGTAGCCGGGAAATGAGCAGGTATTTGTTCAGTCATGGTTTTTCCGGGTTTGGATTAAGTGATGAGTTGATGATCATGTTTATATCGTATCATATTTTATAAATAATAGTAGTTATTGTAATTTTATATTTTTAT
>JBCDJI010000012.1:0-98223 GCA_038748025.1 Verrucomicrobiota bacterium | reverse complement strand
TCAGCGCGATCCGGGAGTGGGAAAGCGTGGATGCGCTGGAGGCTCTGATGACCGAGGCTTTAGATCATTATGGGATTCATATCGAGGAATTGAGTGAGAAGCGTTGGCTGCTGACCAAAGGGCATTTGCTGCAGGATGAGCTGGCAGTCATTCCGGACGAGGGCAAGACGGTGACGTTGGATCGGCGCCAGGCGCTGGAACGGGATGATGTGGAGTTTCTGACATGGGACCATCCGCTGACGGCATCCATATTGGATTATCTGCTTGGTTCCGAAACGGGGAATACGGCCTTCGTCGAGGTAACTGCGCCTGAAGGACTCGAACGCGGATTATATGCAGAACTGGTCTTTATCCTGGAAGGGAGTTGTCCACCGGAGTTTGATATTCAACGGTTTCTCCCCATGACTCCCATCCGGGTGGTCTGTGACCAAAATGGGGCAATGCTCCAGTCAGATCAGGTTTCCAGACTGGAACAGGCAGCGAAAACGGATGTCGCGAGTCATGTGTTGAGCTCCAATACCGAAGTGCTTAAGGCACTGCTGCAGCCCATCAAATCCGAATCGGAACAAGCCGCTGAAACAGAAGCTGAGCGGATAAAATCCAAAGCGCTTAAACAGGTAGAGGGCTTATACGGACGGGAGCAGGAGCGCTTGCAGGAGTTACGTGATCGTAATGGTCTGGTCAGCGAGGCGGAGATCATGGTGCTGCAGAAAGAAAGCCGGACCTTGGTTAAGGCCATCCAGTCCAGCCAGCTGCGCCTGGATGCGTTAAGACTGTTTCGTGCGGTTTGATTGCGGATCTATAGTCCAAAAGTGTACATCGGGAAACAGGGTAGTTGTCACGTCTTCCGCCATATCCAAATTATGATGGGGCATGAGAAGCTAGAAACGACCCAAGTCTATTTTCATGTCAGCTTGACCGAAGTCCAAGCCGCCCACGCCAAATGTCATCCGGCTAAAGTTAAAGAATAACTTGCGCTATAGTGAGTTTATCTAAACTCCGTATGCTTCTAATAATTTATTTCGGCAAAATTCGCCCAGCGAATCTGAGTAAGTTTTTGTGGTTTCGTTTCCTAAAGGGTTTTTGCATTTCAGGTCCACAGAAAATTTAAGTTCTTTTCCTTCCATGCAAGCCCCAGCAAGCTCGGTAATATCTTGAGCGGATAAATAGAACCTGACTTGAAAGCTTTCTCCTTTAGGAATTAAGCTCGAAATTGAGATGTCCACAGATTGAGGCTTAAGAGAGGGTGTATAATCACTAAGGCTAAGATCGTGAATATCACATCCAACATTGATAAATTGTAACCAAACTTTACCGTCACCGAATTGCATTCCTTTGAATAGAATCCTTGGGGTAAATTCGGTATCAAATCGATTTTGAGCCCTATCATTTTCAGCTTTCATTGTGGCTAGTTGCTCATCCATGATGTCTTTTTGTTGTTTGAAGACATCTTTTGTTTCTTTAAGCTCTTCACGTTGTAGCTTTAAATCTTCTCTTTGGTGCTTAAGTTCACGCATTTGCAGTAAAATTGTGTAAATAAGTCCGGCAAAAGCTAGCCCTGTAAATAAGGAATTAATTAACCCTGCGCTATCGCCCAAGGTGCCTACATCAGGAATACGTTTTTCGAAAAAAATATGAGGGATAGCAACTCCAAACGCCCAGAGAATAAAAATGCCTCCTCCGAGGCGCCTAGCTAAATGTTGGTCGGCCTCTTTTTGTTGCTTTTCTTTTTCTGGCTCACGATTTTCGCACATATCCCTCACTAGCAGCATTTGCCTAACTTATCAATGTGTTTTGGCTTAACAGTCAAATTGAGTTTTTTGGTGAAGTAAAATATCACCAAGAATAAGTCGACGAATTAGATCTGGTAGGTAACACCCACGGCGTTCTTTGATAATTTAAGGCGCAGTTAACCCATAAGCCTTTTGGGGAAATAGGGGTATTCCTTACCCGCGATCTCGCCGGGCATGTCACGAGATATGACCTGAAATAGGCTGGAAAAAATTTCAGGTTGCGCCTATTCATGTCAGCATGAGTGCTGTTGAGGAAATCGAAAAAGCAATCGACTCTCTCTCCCGTACGGAATTTTTCCGTTTGCGGGATTGGATGAGGCAGCGTTTTGACGATGAGTGGGATCAACAGTTCGAGGAGGATGCTCAGTCGGGTCGCCTTGATGCATTAGCCCAACAGGCACTTTCAGAGCATCGCGCAGGCGAGAGCCGTCCATAGAGCCGTGGGTATTATGGGATCTAACTTTGGGGGACAAGTTCACTCCGGTTTTTCGGAGAGTTTCAGGATGGTGTCGTATTCCTTTTTTCGTAAGGGCATGACGGATAAGCGGGACTGTTTGATCAGGGCGATTTCAGACAGTGATTTGACTGTTTTAATTTCTTTCAAACCAACACAGCGCTTGAGGGTTTTGACTGCTTTAAGATCGACTACTGACCAGTCGCCTTCCTTGGCCGTCGGGTCCGGGTAGTGTTCTTTGACCACTTCGCAAACCCCTTGCACCGCCGGGTCGGTGACACTGCGGTAGAAAAAGACCAGATCGCCTTTTTTCATGGCGCGCAGATTATTACGGGCCTGATAATTACGGACGCCATCCCAGAGCGTTTTCTTATCCTTGAGGAATTGTTCCCACGGGTATTTTTCCGGTTCCTGTTTGACCAGCCAGTAATTTTTTGATTTCGCCATAGACTAAGCATTAGGCGCTCAAGCAGACCGTGCAAGCCCGGCTTATTTGAATTTCCTACGATACTTACGGTAGTCTTCCTCGAGTGCTGCATAGCTCTCATAACCATAAATTTCGACGGCAGCCTCCTGCAAGGTACCTCCATTCATGGTGGAGGTTATCAGATCCACCAGCAGCTTCTTTTCATGTTCATCCGTGAGAAAGTCAACCAGCATGGCTGCTTCGCCATAGAATGACGAAAGCGTTGCACCGGTCATTCCATTATATCCCCGTTCTACTTTGGTAAGCTGGTCCAGACTCCAGTCGGCTTTCTTGCGTCCCATAATTGCTCTGAATTCTACGGTGCTCATGTTTTCCCGGGCACCAAAATATTCGGCTACACCTTCATTTAACCAAGTCGGAACGTGTTTGGGAAAAATGCGGTTGAATACCAGATGAGTCATTTCATGATTTAATACTTTTCCTTTTGTATCAAATTTCCCGGTGTGATCTTCCGCAGGAAAATAAAATTCATTGCCTCTGCAGACTCCCCCGATCCAGTCCAGTCCGGCGACCGCATTTGACCATTTCTTCCATCTTTCATAATTCGGTATGACAAAGATGTGTGATTTTTTACCTCCCATTTTGTCTTCGGGGTTACCCATAAATTCCATAATTTCCTCGTAGATCCCTTCGGCTCTGCGCGCAATTTTGGAAGGGCTGCGTTCGTAATGAATGATAAAATGCTCCGTCTCTACGTGTTTGAGCGGATCAAAATATTTTTCGGTCAGTGTTGCTTTGCCCCAGTCAGGAGTAATCTGAGTATTCGAAAGCTCTTCGAACGAGTCGACTTTTTCCATTCTGAAGGACTGTGCATAACTGGAACCACTGCTGCTCAGAACAGCCGTCAGAACCGTCAACAAGATACGATTGCGTAACATGGCAGCTACTAGCGCTACGGGATGGCGCGGCGCTTGTAAACGTTTAAGTATTTCAGGTAGACAAAATATGAGTAAAAGAGGCTTGCGTTCGGATTCAGCCTGCCTAGCTTTCATCTCTTATGTCACAACATCAAAGCTTACGTGGATCGAGCAAGATCATCATTAAACGCAACGTGCTCAAGCGGTTCGAGCGAGTCGAACTGCTCAAGGAGCGCGGTGAGTGGAAAGATGGTGATAGCCCTGTCGGTCTGAAAAAAACCAAACCTGCCGAATAAGTAGCCCTGCAGGCAACGTATGTTGTTGAACCGGTCCGGGCTGCTCCGCATGCCTGAACCGGTTTTTCTGCTTCCACCCCAGTGCGCATTAACCGTTATTTAGCCTCCGCCGGTCTGGGGTCCCGCCGTGCCTGCGAGCAGCTGGTGCTGGAAGGCCAGGTCAAGATCAACGGCAAAACCGTATCGGATCTGGCGACCCGGGTGACTCCGGATGATACGGTGACGGTGGCCGGGGATGAGGTTGCGACCGAAGAACGGCTGGTACTGGCGATGAATAAGCCGGCCGGGTATATCTGCTCGCGGGAGGATCTGGAGAATCGCAGAACGATCTTTGACCTGTTGCCGCAGAGTGGGCCGCGGTTGTTTTACGTCGGGCGGCTGGATAAGGAGAGTGAGGGGTTGTTGATTGTGACGAATGATGGCGACCTGTGCCAGCAACTGTCTCATCCCAGCAAGAAGGTTCCGAAGACGTATGAAGTGGGAGTGCTGCCGAAGTTCGATAAAGCGGCGATCCCGAAATTTTTGAAGGGAATGCATATCGAGCCGGGCTTTGCCAAAGCGGAAGAGGTGCACCAGATCCATGATTTTCTGGTGAAGGTGGTGCTCAAGCAGGGATTGAAGCGGCAGATCCGGCTGATGTTCAGCCAGCTGGGCTACAAGGTGAAGCATTTGAAGCGCACCCAGATTGGTGGATTGCATCTGGGGAAGTTAAAGCCGGGGGCATTCCGGCGGTTAACGGATAAGGATTTGAAGAAAATATTGGAGGAACCTAAAAACAGGTAGGGATCATTTTATGCCAAAGAAGAAGACAGCTCAGAAAAAGAAAGCACTCTGGTCGGGACGGTTTTCCACCGGAGTGGATGCAGCGGTGCAGAAATTCAGTCGCTCGGTGCAGTTCGACTGGAGACTCTACCGGCAGGACATCCGTGGCAGCATTGCCCATGCGCGCATGCTGCGGAAGATTGGTGTTCTGACAGCGGGTGAGCTGCGTTCGATCGAGTCCGGTCTGAAGCAGATCGGTAAGCAGATCGATGCCGGCAAGTTCAAATGGGACGAGTCGCTGGAAGATGTGCATATGAATATCGAATCGGCGCTGACCAAGCTGACACCTGCGGGCGCGAAGCTGCACACCGCACGGAGCCGGAATGATCAGGTGGCGACCGATATGCGGCTGTGGGTGAAAGAGCAGATCGGGCTGATGGCCGGCAATGTCGAGCTGTTGCAGAAGACGCTGGTGGTGATGGGCAGCAAAAACATGGATGTCTGTATTCCCGGTTATACCCACCTGCAACGGGCGCAGCCGGTCTATCTGGCACATCATCTCCTGGCCTATGTCGAGATGCTCGAGCGGGATAAGGGACGACTGGCCGATTGCTATAAGCGGGCGGATGTGATGCCGCTGGGCTCCGGCGCACTGGCGGGAACGACGATTAAACTGGATCGGAAGTTTACGGCGAATGAATTGGACTTTGCTGCGATCTCGCAGAACTCACTGGATGCGGTGAGTGACCGGGATTTCATGGTCGAACTGGCATTTGCCTGCTCGATGATCATGGTGCATCTCTCGCGGTTGGCGGAAGATCTGATTCTGTGGTCCAGCAGTGAGTTCGACTACATCCGGATTGGGGATGCCTATACGACGGGATCCAGCCTGATGCCGCAGAAGAAGAACCCCGATGTGGCAGAGCTGGTGCGGGGTAAATCCGCCCGGGTGATCGGGGATGTTCAGTCGCTGCTGGTGCTGCTTAAAGGGTTGCCGATGACCTACAACCGGGACCTGCAGGAAGATAAGGAGCAGCTGTTTGATGCAGTGGATCACACTTCGGATGCGCTGGTATTGACGGCCGAGATGCTGGATCAGACGCAGGTGAAGGCGGATAAATGCGCCGCTGCCGTAGCGGATCCATTGTTGTTTGCCACCGACATTGCAGACTATTTCGTCAATAAAGGCGTCGCCTTCCGGCATGCGCACGAAGTGGTAGGCAAGGCTGTCGCCTTGGCAGAACAGCGGAAGATCGGACTGGACGAGTTGACAGTGAAGGATTGGCAGGAACTCAATCCGGTGGCGGATGCCCGGATCAAAGGGTGTTTCAAATTGAAGACCGCCATGGCCAAACGGAGCATTACCGGCGCGCCCGGCACAAAACCGGTGCGGCAGCAGTTGCTGCGCTGGATGGATAGTTTAGAGTAAGCAGTAAGCCGTGAGCAATTGGCAGTAAAATTTAGAATTTAGAGCAATAGAAATGGATCGAGAGAAATTAGATAGTTTAGCCGAACAGGTGGGGACGCCGTTCTGGGTGTATGATGCTCAGGAACTGCGTCGCCGTATTGCGGATGTGAAGGCATTGACCGATGGTGAAGGGCTGCAGGCTCGTTTTGCGATGAAGTCGTGCCCGCTACACAGTGTGATGCGTGAGATGCGGGATGCCGGATTGTGGATTGATGCGGTCAGCGCCAACGAGTGCCTGCGCGCACGTGCTGCAGGATTTGATGGTGGACAGGAACCGCCCGTTATTCTCTATACCACGGATGTGCTGCGTGATAACTGGCGGGATGCTGTCTTTGATGAGAACGTACTGCCGAATATAGGATCACCGGGAATGCTGCGGGATCTGGTAGATGCCGGATACCAGGGTGCCGTTGCGATTCGGGTCAATGTCGGTTTTGGACATGGTCACGTAAATTCCTGTGATACCGGTGGCCCCAGTTCCAAACATGGGATCTGGTGGGAAGATGCAGCAGTATTCGGAGAGCAGGCGAAAGCTGCGGGTTGTCCGGTGGTAATGATGCATACGCATGTCGGCAGCGGACCGCAACAGCTGGAGTTTCGCGAGAACATGCAGCGGATCGTCGATGTTTTCAGCGAGTGGGCAGGAGCCTTTCCGGATTTGACTGGTGTCAGTGTCGGTGGCGGCTTGCCGTGGAATTATCGTGAGGAGGAAGCGCTGGAAATTGATGCCTTGCGGAAGATCCTGGTAGACGGACGAGCGCGACTCAGCGAGATTGTCGGTCGTGATATTCGACTGGAAATCGAACCGGGCCGCTATCTGGTGGCCTCCAGCGGCACGCTGGTCTCGCGGGTGACTGACTTCAAGCAGACGCAGGAAAATGAAAAAGGGCAGGGGCATCAATTTGCCATGGTGGACGCCGGATTCATCGATCTGATTCGTCCGGCTATGTATGGCAGTTATCATCGGATTTCCCTGCCGGGGTGTGAAGGTGAGGAGGTCTCCTACAGTGTGGCCGGTCCGATCTGTGAAAGCGGAGATGTCTTTACCCGTGGTGCGGATGAAATGCTGGAGCCGCGTAACTTACCGCGGCCAGAGCCGGGGGACCTGTTATGTATTCATGACGGCGGTGCTTATGGTTATGTCATGAGCAGTAACTACAATTCGATCGGACGTGCCCCCCAGGTTTGGAAAGACGGGGAGGACTACCGCCTCGTATCCCGGCGTGAAACCTTGGACGATGTGTTGAGATCTGAAGTAGATGAAGCGCTTAGCTAAAGCAAAAATTAAGAATTAGGGAAGTCTTCACCACAGAGTCCACAGAGATTTCTGTTAAATTAAAAAAACTCTGTGTCCCCTGTGTTCTCTGTGGTTAGCTGATAGTAGATATGAGGATAAAGTTTTGGAAAATGAGTGGTGCGGGCAACGACTTCGTTTGCATCGATAACCGCTTCGGAAAAATCAAGCTGACCAGGCGTCAGCGCGAACACCTGTGCCATCGTCAGTTTGGCATCGGTGCAGACGGGTTGTTACTGATCGAGACTCCGAAAAAGGGGCAGTCGGTCGACTACATCATGCGTTACTACAATGCGGATGGGGGTGAGGCGGAGATGTGCGGCAATGGTGCCCGTTGCTTTGCGCGATTTGTTCAGAAAACGACCAGAACCCGTAAGAAGAAAATCACTTTTTTGACCCCGGCCGGTGTGGTAGGGGCGCAGTTCTTTGGTGAGCAGGTGCGGGTGGACCTGACGCCGGTGGAAGGGGGAAAGCTGCGGATTCCGGTTCAAGGCTCCTTCGGCAAGCTGACGGTGCATTACGCGGATACGGGCGTGCCGCATGTCGTCGTGCCGGTCAGGAATGCGGAGAAAACAGATGTCTTTGCCCTGGGGCGTGAACTGCGAAATCACAAAGCGTTCGCACCGCGTGGAGCCAACGTGAACTTTTTTGAAGTGCTCAAGCCGAATTCGATCCGGGTGCGCACCTATGAGCGAGGGGTGGAAGATGAGACACTGGCCTGCGGGACCGGTGTAGCTGCCTCTGCCTGGGTGACGTACCATCTGAAAGGATTTACCAGCCCGGTATCGGTCCGGGTTCAGGGTGGGCCTACGCTGAAAGTCTATTTTAATGTAACCGATGAGGGAGAGGTGACGGATCTGCAGTTGCATGGTCCGGCGACGTTCGTGTATCAAGGAGAGATTGATGTCTGAATTAATCATTAAAGGAACCTACACCGCACTGGTCACCCCGTTCAAAGATGGACTGGTGGATACCGATGCGTACAACCAGCTGATCGAATCGCAGATCACAGCAGGGGTGGAAGGCATTGTGCCGGTGGGAACCACGGGAGAATCTCCCACGCTGAATCATGAAGAACATTTACGGGTGATCGAAATTGCCGTGAAGCGCGGTAAGGGTAAGACTCAAGTCATTGCCGGAACCGGATCGAATTCAACTGCAGAAGCGGTGGAAATGACACAGGGAGCTGAAGAACTGGGTGCGGATGCCGCTTTACTGGTTGCTCCGTATTACAACAAGCCGAGCCAGGAGGGGCTGTATCAGCATTTCATGGCCATCGCCAACAGCGTCGATATTCCGCTGGTGCTGTATTCGATTCCCGGACGCTGTGTCATCGAAATTCACGAAGATACGGTCGCACGACTGTCAGCCGATGCGCCGAATATTGTAGCCCTCAAGGAGGCGGGCGGATCGGTAGATCGGGTCAGTCGCTTACGCCAGGTATTGCCGGCAGACTTTGTGATTCTGTCCGGTGATGACAGCCTGACCGTCCCGTTCATGTCAGTGGGTGCCAGTGGTGTGGTCAGTGTAGCCTCTAACATCATTCCGGCGGAAGTCAAAGCGCTGGTAGATGTCGCAGCAGCTGGAGATTACACGCAAGCCGAAGCGATGCATAAAAAGTATTACCGCACCTTTACCCAGTTATTCATGGAACCGAACCCGGCACCGATCAAAGCTGCATTGGCTCAAAAAGGTCTCATGAGTGCAGATGTGCGCTTACCGCTGGTGAACATGAAGGAATCGAATCAGGCGATCCTGTTCGAAACCATGAAAGCTGCAGGAATCCTTTAAACTTCTTAATTCTTCATTTTTAATTCTTACTTTAGACATGACTACTAATATACATGTGGTAGGGGCCAAGGGACGGATGGGGCAGACCATTGTCGACCTGGCCGAGCAGGATGCGGCTTTTGAGGTCAGTGGACAGGTTGATGTGGGGGATGACCTCTATGCACAGTTGGATGCCTGTGATGCGGTGATTGATTTCAGCCATCATTCGGTAGGACTGGAAGTGGCGCAAAAAACCGCAGCTGCGGGTAAAGCACTGGTGATCGGCACGACAGGTCATGATGCAGATACTAAAGCTAAAATCTTAGCCGTTTCGGACAGGATTCCGGTCATTTTTGCCTCGAACTACGCTGTGGGTGTGAATGCGCTTTTTCACCTGACGCGCAAAGCGACTGAAATCATGGGTGAGGACTACGATATTGAAATCGTGGAAATGCACCATAAGCATAAGAAAGATGCCCCGAGTGGAACTGCACGCACTTTAGGCGAGGCTGTCTGTGACGCACGCGGCGTCCAGTATGACGATGTGGTGGTCGATGGTCGCTCCGGCGAACCTGGCGAACGCCCACAAGGTGAGATTGGCATGCATGCTCTTCGTGGCGGCGATGTAGTTGGAGAGCATACGGTGACTTTTGCTGGTTCCGGTGAGCGACTAGAACTCACTATTCGCTCTTCCTCCCGCGATTCCTATGCATCCGGAGCCTTACGTGCGGCGGCTTGGTTGCAGGGTAAGCCAGCTGGTCATTATTCCATGTTTGAAGTGCTTGGTATTATTTAATTACGTATCGAAGAGGCTACGAATCGTGCTTCTTTAGTTATTATGTAAAAGTTTTATCTGGCTACTCATTGGGTAATTTTATTGCCCCATAATTGGAGACCATCTTTACGTTCCGGTAGCAAAATTATGATATTCAAAGATACAGTTTTTGTATTAGGAGCAGGTGCAAGTGCTCACTACGGGTTTCCTACTGGCAAGACCCTGGTTAAGAATATTACCGACCTTTGTAGTTATGATTTCCATAGCAATGGCCGTAAAAAACAAATGTTGATTGATCAAATGGGCTATCGACAGGAGCAACTTTATCAGTTTGGCGATAGACTAGAGAGTTCTAATGTAATATCAATTGACCGCTTTCTGGCACAACAGTCTGAGAGTGACAGGCATCTAGGTAAAATACTTATAGCCTTAGAATTATTACCGATCGAGGAGTTGCCTATATACTCGGAGGACTTAGATATGCCGGATTTATACAAAACGCTTTTGAATTATCTTATGCCTCAGGGGGCTTTATCGGGCATTAAAAATAATCGGGTCACAATCGTTTCTTTTAACTACGACAGATCTCTTGAACACTACTTGGCAAGTTCACTCTCGGCACTTTATGGTGCTTCACTTGCTGAATGTTATGATTATTTTACACCGTGGGATGGTGTTGATTTTAAATATCCTGAAATTAGGCATGTTCACGGAAGTTTCGGGCAATTAGATGGTGACTCGAAGTTAGGAGGTTTAATGAAGTATGGATCTACCGATTTTTCTAATGGTTATCCAGCTAGTATTATTGAAAAAGCGGCTCAAAACATACGTATAGTATCGGAACAGAGTGTTGGGACAAATCTTGAAATTATACGAAATCGTATCAATAATGCAGATCAAATATGTTTTTTAGGATTTAGTTTTGATCCTGAAAATCTGCATGCAATAGGGTTAAGCCATTTTGGTCTAGCAGTTTCTCAGATTGATCGAAATCTGAACAACAATGTGTTGTCACACCTCTGTGCTTCTAGAATGGGATTGGAAGACGGAGAAGTAAAGGGCATAGAGGCTGATATTATGATGCCGATTCGTTGGGCTGATAAAGTGGCAAATTGTGAAGTAGCTATACGGGAAGTATTTTTGCGAAATCAGGCTATGTTTGAGTAATTAGATATTTTAGTTTAAGAATTTTCCACGACATTTCAAAATACTGAATTACTCAAAGCTACTGAGATGGAGGAGTTTAAATTGATTAATGGAATTTGACAATATAACCATATAGCAATATATATGGTTATATGAAAACAACGATAGATTTACCGGAGCCGTTGTTGCGTAAGGCGAAGGCGGAAGCAGCTTTGCGGGGGATGAAGTTACGTGAGCTGGTTCAATCGGGTATTGAGCAAGTGCTAGCTCAGCCTGCGCCAAAACCATCAGCGCGTCCGACGGCGTTTGATCTCATGCAGGAAGGATGCGGTGTGGTGGAAAGCGGTGTAGGCGATCTGGCATCGAACCCGAAATATTTAGCTAACTTTGGTCGTGAGTAGATCGAAATTGGGAATACTGGACACCGGGCCCTTAGTGGCTTTGCTGGACTCCAGTGATCAACATCACTCATGGGCAGTGGAACAAACAAAATCTTTTGAAGGCCCCTTGATGACATGCGAGCCCGTGCTGGCAGAAGCTTTCTTTTTACTAAGGCAACTGCGGTCAGGGCAGGAGATGATTTTGCAGTGGTTGGAGCAGGGGGCGTTGCGGTGTTCTTTTTCCGTACATCAGGAGGTGAATCCACTACGGGAACTTTGGAAGAAATATCGTGACGTGCCTATGTCGCTGGCGGATGCCTGTCTGGTGCGGATGAGTGAAACTCATCGGCAAGCGGTTGTGCTTACCCTCGATTCTGATTTTGTGGTATACCGCAAAAATAAAAAGGATCGCATTCCGTTCCTGCATCCGGATTATTGAATAATGCAACGGGTTACCATCATTGGTACAAGTCTGAACGCCGACTCGAAATCTCAGGTACTTGCAGGGAAGTTTGAAGAGGTACTGCAGCAGGTGGGTGTCAAGGTGGAGCGCTTTGACCTGCGTCAAATGGAGATCCCATTTGCCGGCACAGCCGAGGGTTGGAGTTCACCACCGGATGTAGCTGCCTTGCAAAAGTCAGTCGAAGCCTCGTCGCATATCGTCTTTGCGGTTCCGATCTACTGCTACGATGTGAATTCGGCAGCCAAGAATGTGATCGAGCTGACCGGGCGGTCCTTTACGCAGAAGGTGGTCGGCTTTATCTGTGCTGCCGGTGGGAGTGGCAGCTATATGTCAGTGATGGGAATGGCAAATCATCTGATGCTGGATTTCCGATGTGTGATTGTCCCTCGTTTTCTGTATGCGGAATCCAGCCACTGGTCTGATGATGGTTCACTTGCTCTGGAAATTACGGAGCGGCTAGTTCGATTGAAGTCCGATATGGCGGAAATTTCCATGCTGCCTGCGGCTGAGGAGTAGACCCTATGCCAAGGTTCCGGGCACTGCTGATTTATCTTCTGTTACTGCTGCCGGTTAGTTCATTGGATGCAGCTGAGACCAAGGCCCCGTTCTCATTTCACCAAATCAAAGTGCGCGCTGCAGATGGTAGTTCCTGTGAGTTGTCGCTAGTTCGATTTGATGCTGCTGTGGTAGAGTTCAAAGTGATTTCGAATGGAAGAGATTTCAAGCAACCTGCGTATGCTTCACTCAAGGAAGCTCTTGTCTCGAATGAATGCTTTGCAGGAATAAATGGAGGGTTCTTTGAACTCGATCCTTTTTCACCGATTGGATACTTGGTCGTGGATGGGGAGGTGTTGTCCAAGCGTCCAGATAAGTCATGGATGCATGGGCTGGTGATGGTCGAGAATGGAAAAATGCAGCTGGATGACATGGATGTCTTGCTGCCGGAGGTGAAGCCGGAGCAGGCACTGCAAAGTGGACCGTGCCTGATTGAAGCTGGAGCCATAGATTCGTATCTGCTGCCCGGGCAACGCGCACGCCGTTCTTTTATTGTGCGAGGTTCAAGTGAAGGATGGATGATCGGGGTGAGCTCTCGCATTTGTTTGTTTGATCTGGCTGAAGTTTTACTCTCTCCACCGGTGAAAGAGCTGATTCAGGTGCAATATGCCTTAAATCTGGACGGAGGCTCATCCTCCGGGATGTATCTGGAGCAGTCCGGGAAAACTCTTTTTTATCAGAAAACGGCACGTGTTCAGAATTTTATCGGTATCGCACTGAAACAGACAGAAAACACTGCAAACGAATGAAACTGGAAGCATTATTGAACGAGTCATTGGAACGGCTGCATGAGTTCCATGTTGATTCTCCAGTTCTGCAAGCGGAGTCGAGTCTGGTGCATGTGCTGTCCTGTTCTCGTGGGGGTATGGTGCCGGAAGACACGGAACTGGAGCTGGAAGCGGATGAAGTGAAACGGGTGCGTGATCTGGTAGCGAGCAGGCAAGAGAAAAAGCCAGTGGAATATTTCCGGGAGCCAGTGAACTTTGGAGGGATTCAAGTCAGTTGTTCGCCCAAGGCGTGTATCCCCCGTTCGGATTCGGAAGTTCTGGTGGACCTGACGATCTGTGAGCTGCAGGGCAAGCCGGGTGGCACGCTAGTTGATGTCGGAACAGGAGTAGGAGCCATTGCTTTGGCCATCGCTAACGGGTTACCCAACTGGCATGTGATCGGAACGGATATCACCATGGGCTGCCTGATGGTAGCTCATCAGAATACCCAAAAATATCTGCCGGAAGCCAGTGACCGGATCTCCTGGGAAGTCAGTGATCTGTTGGCACAAATCGATGAGCAGGTGGAATGCGTGGTCGGCAACCTGCCTTATGTGCGGAGTGAGTTTCTGGAACGCAAAGAAGGAGAGCATTCGGCGGAACCGGATGGTGCCCTGAATGGCGGGGAAGATGGACTGGAATTTATTCGGCGGGTGATTCCGCAAGCTGTAGAAATGAGTCCGCGTCTCTTTCTGGAAGCGGGGCCACTTCAGGCGGAAGCAGTAGCCGATCTGATGCAGCAGGCTGGATACGACCGAATCGAAGTTTTCAAAGACTTCCAAGCGCGAGAACGGTTCGTATTCGGATACAAGACGTAGCTATTGACTTAGCATAAATATGTATGTACATGTATATACATGATTACGAAAGTATTTAAATCGGGTAACTCCATGGCGTTGCGTCTGCCGCGTGCGCTGGGGGCGGCAGAAGGGAGTATGCTGATTGAAAAACGGGATGACGGCTGGCTGGTAAAACCCGTTCCGGAAACGAAGTGGCCTGCAGATTTTTTTGATAAAATCTGCATTGAAGATCCGGCTTTTGAGCGCCCGGATCAGGGAACTGTGCGTTCGGTGGAATTGTGAAATATCTACTCGATACAGATGTATGTATCCACATGCTGCGCCACCACGAGCAAGTAGTCAGCTGGGCTGAGGCTCAATCTCCAGCGGAACTGTCAGTCTCTGCAATAACCAGTTACGAACTTCGTTATGGTGTCATGCGTTGTGCTGCAGCGCGCAGAAAGCGAGAGACGAAGAAAGTGGAAATGTTGCTGGAGATGCTAGGTGACCTGCCATTCACACGCCAAACTTCAGTATTTGCTGCTGATATCCGTTCCGAATTGGAGAGAGCTGGAAAACCGATCGGTGCTATGGATATTTTGATTGCTGCAACTGCATTGGAACGTGGACTGAAATTGGTGACAGGCAATGTTCGTGAATTTTCAAGGGTGGATGGGCTTAAGGTAAGCTCGTGGAAAGAGTAATGCTCATTGGTATCGGATTAGGCTCGAATTTAGGTGATCGGGCGGATCATCTACAGCAGGCGATTTCGGAATTATCTCGAATCGGCAGTCAGGTGCGGGTGGCTACTTCCTATGAGACGGATCCTGTGGATTGCCCGGCTGGCTCACCGAAGTTTCTCAATACGGTGCTGGTGATGGAGTATCAGGGGGACCTGTATGACCTCTTGCTCAAAACTCAGGGACTGGAAGAACAGGCAGGGCGTCGTGACAAGACAGAGCAGATCCGTAATGCGCCACGACCGCTGGATCTGGATATTCTCTTTTACGGACAGCAGCAGCTCAATCACCACCAGCTGGTCTTGCCGCATCCCCGCATGATGGATCGATTGTTCGTATTGGAGCCCCTGGCGGAACTGTTGCCGGATTATCGGCCGTATCCCAATCAGCCTTCGATTGCGGAACGTGTTGAAGAACTCAAGCAGACAGGATAGAACTGACGCATGCCCGATTTAAAAATCACGGTGGATACCATCCAGTTCTGGCCTGCGGGCCAGCCCATGCTGGCGGTGACTGCGTATGATTATCCGACCGCACGTCATCTGGATGAATGCGGTGTGGAAATTGTGCATGTTGGTGATTCGCTGGGGATGGTTGCACTTGGTTTTGGCGATACGACGGAGGTCACGATGGCAGATATGCTGCATGCGACCGTAGCTGCGGCACGGGCAACCGAGCGGGCACTGTTGACAGCTGATTTGCCATATCGATCTTATGAAACAGTGGAGGACGCCGTTAAGCATTCACAGGCATTGATAGATGCCGGAGCAGATGCGGTGAAGATGGAGGGGGGAGCCAGCATTCTACAGCAGGTTAGGGCAGTAATTGAAACTGGTATTCCGGTCCAGGGACATCTGGGAATGCTACCACAGCGGATTCGCGAAGAGGGTGGCTACCGTAAGAAGGGTAAGACCAAGGCCGAAGCGGATAAAATTATGGCCGATGCCTGCCTGCTGGAGAGCGAAGGAGCGTTTTCGATCGTACTGGAAGCGGTGACCAGTGACGTGGCGGCGAAGGTAACGGAAACGATTTCCATTCCGACCATCGGGATTGCTTCCGGATCACAGACCACCGGACAGATACAAGTCATCACCGACATACTGGGGACTACGCCGTGGTTTCAGTTCCCACACACCAAATCATACGTCGACGGTGCCGGCCTGATTGGTCAGGCCGTAGCTGCACTGCGAAAAGACCTGGCCGGAGACTAGCCCGGGATATCGCCGTGGATCTGGGTGCCTGGCACCATCGGCTCGATAATGATATCATCGGCAGTCTGACCGGCAGGAATCATTGGTAATACGTGTTCGGTGTAAGGAACCATGACATCCAGCACATAGGCAGTCTTTGCCGCCAATAGTCGTTTGATCGCAGGGGCCAGATCTTCGCGTTTGGTAATCAGCTCACACGGAACACCGAAACCCTCACAGATCTGTTTGAAGTTCGGATAAGTTTCTTCCGGCTTATCAAGTTTACCCAGGAAGGTGTGCCCGCGGTTACTCTTGAAGAACCGGTCTTCCCACTGAACGACCATACCCAGATGCTGATTGTTGATGATAATCGCCTTAGCAGCAATATCCTCAGCAGCAGCACAGGCAAGCTCCTGAATGTTCATGACGAAGCTGCCATCACCGTCAATATCAATGACATGACGGTTCGGGCTGGCCACTTTAGCGCCTACAGCTGCGGGATAACCGTAGCCCATTGAGCCCAGACCGGCAGAGGTCAGGAAACTGCGCGGATGCTTGAAGTCGTAAAACTGTCCGGCCCACATCTGGTGTTGTCCCACACCAGTAGTCAGGATGGCTCCTCCCTTGGTCTGCCGGAAGAGCTCTTCCACAATCTCTTGCGGCATTATACTGTCACCTATACGGTTCCAGTGCAGCGGGTATTCTTTCTTCCATGCATTGAGCTGCTTATGCCAGGCAGGGAAGGTTTTTTTTCTGGCTTTGTTGCGGGCCAGCATCTGATTCAGTCGTTTGAGCGCATAGCGCACGTCACTCTGGACTGGAAGATGAACATGTTTGTTTTTATGGATCTCAGAATTATCAATTTCGATATGAACGATCGTGGCATGCTTGGCGAATTCCTCAACTTTACCGGTAACACGGTCATCAAAACGAACGCCCAGAGCCAGTAGCAGGTCAGCATCACGAGCGGCATAGTTGGCTGCAACGGTGCCATGCATGCCCAGCCATTTCAGGGATTTTGGATCAGTCTCAGGATAGGCCCCGATACCCATCAAGGTGCTGGTAACCGGAATATCCGTGGTATCGGCAAATTTCTTCAGTTCCTTGGCTGCACCTGAGGAAATGATACCACCACCAACATAGAGTAGCGGCTTTTCAGATTTTTCGATTAATCCCAGGATTTCATTGAGCGCCACATCATCTGCTTTTGGTATCTTGGGCAGACCCGGCAGATTCACCTTATCCGGAAATACCGGAATGGTCTTGTCTCCCTGAACATCTTTTGGGATATCGATAAGAACCGGACCAGGGCGTCCGCTCCGGGCAATGTAAAAGGCCTCCTTGATGACACGCGGGATATCATTGACATCCATCACCAGGTAGTTGTGCTTGACACAGGGAACGCTCATTCCGAAAACATCGGTTTCCTGGAAAGCCCCTTTGCCGATCATGTCGCGTTTTACCTGACCGGTAATGGCCACCATAGGAATAGAATCCATGAATGCATCCGCTATTCCGGTAATTAAATTGGTGGCGCCCGGACCGGAAGTGGCCATGCAAACCCCGACTTGACCCGTTGCACGCGCGTAACCTTCTGCCATGAAAGCTCCGCCCTGTTCATGGCGGGGTAGAATCGTGCGAATCGATTTTGAACGGGTCAATGCCTGATGCATCATCATGCTGGCACCGCCCGGATAGGCGAAGATGGTATCTACTCCCTCACGCTCCAGGCTCCTGACCAGAATATCCGCACCCTGCATATGCTGTTTGGCAGACGGCTTCGTTTTCTTCTGGCGGTTGTTTTTACGGGTCGATGTCTTTTTCATGATTTGAAAATAATAAATCTAGCAGGGAGGTTTAGAGGACGCAATGAGTTTATACCGTTTTCTGGCGCTGATTTCATTGCTCTGCTGACCAGTGAATGAGATGATATCTCAAGCCAGAGGAAGCATCACCGACTGAATAATTATTTTAAAAACCGTTGACACTCCCATGGCACTTCCTTAGATTCCTCGCTCTTTATGAAGACATTTTCAGCAAAAGCAGAAGAAATGGATCGTTCCTGGTTTGTGATCGACGCTGACGGACAGGTCGTGGGACACGTGGCAGAACGTGCGGCACGCCTCCTGCGTGGAAAAGATAAGGCGATTTTCACTTCCCATGTGGATTGTGGTGACCATGTGGTCATCATTAATGCCGAAAAAGCCCGTTTCACCGGTAAAAAAGAAGACGATAAAGTGTATACTTCCTACTCCGGTTACGTAGGTGGACAGAAAACCGAAAATCCGAAGCGTCTGCGTGAGCGCCGCCCGGAACTGATCTTGGAACGTGCTGTGCGTGGCATGATCCCGCATAACAAGCTAGGAACTGCTATTTTCAAAAAACTGCACATTTACACCGGAACCGAACATCCGCATGAAGCTCAAAATCCGGCTGCAATTTCCCTTTAATCTGAACAGGAATACAACACATGGCTAAAGCACCTGAACTCTTTTGCGCAACCGGACGCCGTAAGACGGCCACTGCGCGCGTTAATCTCCGTCCCGGCAGTGGCAACATTACGGTGAATGGCAATCCTATTGATGAACACTTTGTTACCAATGATCAGCGCACGGAAGCATTGCGGCCGCTACTGGTCACTGAGAACCAGAAAAAGTTTGATCTGCTGGTTCGCACAGAAGGCGGGGGCTTGGCCGGTCAGGCAGGAGCGACTAGCCTGGCTATTGCACGTGCACTTATCCTGTTTGATTCTGAACTGCGTGGGTCATTAAAAGAGCAGGGGCTGCTTACTCGTGACCCTCGTAAGAAAGAGCGTAAAAAACCGGGGCAGCCGGGAGCTCGTAAGCGTTTCCAGTTCTCGAAACGTTAATGCGTGACTAAATTTCTATTTACTTAGACCGCCCGGTTCCTCCCGGGCGGTTTTTTTATGATTTATTCACATGAACAAGGTTATCCACTTGAATGTCTGAATACGTTGGAGCAGTCTGTCCCGCTGTCATGAGTGATACAGTCAAGGTAGGAGTAGTAGGAGCATCCGGATATACCGGTGAAGAGCTGCTGCGCATCTTGTCAAGGCATCCGGCGGTTGAGGTAACTACGATGACTTCCAGACAGCTAGCAGGTCAGGATGTCAGGAAGATTTCCGGGATAGGTGCTCACTTGCATGGTATGACATTTGAAGATCTACGTCCGTCTGAAGTCGCACAGCGGGCTGAGGTTTTCTTTTTGGCGCTGCCACACGGGGTGGCTGCTGAGTATGCATTGCCTTTATTGCAGGCTGGCAAAAAAGTGATCGACCTGAGTGCAGACTTCCGGCTCAACGATGCTGCAGTCTATCAGGAATTCTATGGCATGGAACATCCTGCTCCGGAGATGCTGGCTCAAGCTGTCTATGCGTTGCCGGAATTACATCGTGACGACTTCAGCAAGTTTGATCTGTTTGCCTGCCCCGGCTGCTATCCTACCAGTATTAACCTCCCGCTGGCACCGTTATTGCAGGCTGGGTTCATTGAATCTGAAGGGATTGTAATTAACTCGCTATCAGGGGTGAGTGGTGCTGGTAAGCAGGCAGATCTGATGTATTCCTTCTGTGAGCGCGACAATAATGCAGCTGCTTACAGCTGGCCCAAGCACAGGCACCTGGCAGAAATGGAACAGGAGTTGAGTGTTCACGCCGGGAAAATGCTGGTGCTGACTTTTACACCACATTTGCTGCCAGTGGTGCGGGGAATGCTTTCGACAATCTCAGCCCGGTTGAAAGCGGATGTTACTGAGGAAAAGGCACGGGAATTGCTCGAAAACACCTATGCACAGGAAGCATTTGTGCAGGTTTTGCCTGCGGATGAAACTCCGGAAATCAAGCATGTAGTGGGAAGTAATCAGTGTCTTATTGCGGTGCGAGTGGATACGCGGGCGGGCAGATTGCAGGTGGTCAGTGTTATCGACAATCTGCTTAAAGGAGCATCGGGCCAGGCAGTTCAGGTATTCAATGCGATTTCCGGGCTGGATGAAAGCACGGGGTTGTGAAATCTGAAATCGAGAAGATTTAGATAAATAAAACGATGAAATGGATTAAGGATGGAGGGGTGACTTCACCGCACGGATATTCGGCTGCCGGAATCCACTGTGGAGTAAAAGCCAAGAAAAAGAAGGACCTCGCTTTAATCGTTTCGGAAGTGGAAGCTCACGTCGGAGCCACTTTTACGACAAACCGTATTAAAGCGGCACCGGTCAAACTTAGTATGCAGCATGCCCGGCGGGGAGCGGTGCGTGCCATTGTTGCCAACAGCGGTAATGCCAATGCCTGCACCGGCGTATTCGGGATCCGCGATGCCAAGGCCATGGCGGATAAAGTAGCCGGCTTATTAAATTGTAAACGAAATCGTATTCTGGTCTGTTCCACTGGACCTATTGGCAAAGTCTTTCCAGTCGACTCCGTTTTAGAAGGTATTGAAAAGATATTTCCCAAACTCAGCCTCCTGGGTGCTGAATCTGCGGCTAAAGCCATACGAACGACGGATACGTATACTAAGCAGGTTGCGGTCGAACTGACCGTAGGCGGCAAAACGGTTACGGTAGGCGGGATGGCTAAAGGAGCCGGAATGATTCATCCCAATATGGCGACCATGCTGTCATTTATCACCTCGGATCTGGCTATCGACCGGGTATTGCTGCAAGAATTAACCAGTGAGCTAGTGCAGGAAACATTTAACTGCATTTCTGTCGATGGTGACACGAGCACTAACGATACCGTTCTGGTTCTGGCTAATGGTCTGGCAGAAAACATAACTTTGCAGAAAAATTCATCGGATTATCAGGCGGTCAGGGAAGCATTTAAGGCCGTCATGACGGATTTGGCACGGATGATCATTGAAGATGGGGAATCCATTACGCATGTGGTGCAGTTAAATGTGCAAGGTGCAGCCAGTAACCAGGATGCCCGCAAGGTTGCGGATGCGATAGCGCACTCTCCATTGGTGAAAAGTTCCTGGGCAGGTGGTGATGCAAACTGGGGACGCCTGATGGATGTCATCGGTTATTCAGGGGCGCGTGTGCGGGAAGAGCTCATAGACATTTATTACAATGGCATCTGTGCTGTCAAAGGGGGAACGAACAATAATGTGCCACCGTCGCGCCTTAGACGAGTAGCCAGCAAGCGCAATTACTGCATTACGATTGATCTGCATATGAACGATGGTTCAGCCAGGTTGTGGGTCAACGATTTGACGGTGGGTTATGTGAAATTCAATATGGGTGAGTAAGTGGCGCATGGGTGAGAACTTTGATAAGCTGATTGATCGTGCCGAGGTGCTGGTAGAGGCGTTACCCTATCTGCAGGAATTTCGAGGGAAGACTATGGTCGTCAAGTATGGCGGCAGCGCTATGGATGATCCGGAGCTGGTGGACGCAGTGTTGCGAGACATTGTTTTTCTGGAGAATGTCGGGATTAATCCGGTTGTGGTGCATGGCGGTGGCAAAGCTATCAGCAGCAAGATGAAAGCAGCCGGACTGGAAGCGAGGTTTGTGGGAGGCCTGCGGGTCACCGATGAGGAATCCATCTCGATTGTCAGCGAGACACTTAATAAAACGGTCAATCCGGGTATTGTGGAGAAGATTCGCGCGCATGGTGGTCGGGCTGAATCCTTTAAGGGACAGGATCTCATTCAGGCACGCAAGAAGGCGCCGGTTGAAGTAAACGGAAAACAGGAAGATCTGGGATTTGTAGGAGATGTGACCGGGTGTCGTGTTCTAAGGTTAGTGGATTGTATTCATGAGGAGACCGTACCGGTAATCTCGCCGCTGGGCTGTGACGAGTTTGATAATGTCCTCAACGTGAATGCGGACACGGCAGCGGCAGAGATCGGGGCAGGATTGGAAGCTTCGAAAATCATCTACTTGTCCGATGTGAATGGCATTTTACGGGATCCCGGAGATCCATCAACGAGAATTCCAACAGTCACCAGTCAGGACGTTGCATTCCTAAGCAAAGAGGGGGTTATTTCCGGCGGAATGTTGCCAAAGGTGGAGTCGTGTCTCAAGGCGCTCACCCAGGGCGTCGGGAAGGTGCATTTGATCGATGGTCGTATACCACACGCTTTACTGCTTGAACTGCTGACTGACCAGGGAATCGGTACAGAGATGGTCATATCCTGAATGCAAGCATTTTCATGACGCTTTGTTTTTCGTTTGAGCAATTTCTTCCGGGTTTAACCGTTTATCCAGAAGATCAACAATCTTTTCGACTCCGTCGAATTTATACGCATCCAGAGTCATTTTCTGTGCATGGTCATCTTTTGAGTAATGTGCATAGACAATACCTTTATTTTCCCATTTGCGTTTATCAATGCTAGTGACATCCACCGCTTTAACCTGATTTCCGTCAGTTCCGGTAATGGTTGTGCCGTCAAAGTGAACCGAGAGCCTGGTAGACTTGTAATACCACCCCAGCAGAACCAAACTGGCAACAACCAGCACACTGCCGTATTTTTTTTGATTGGAGAAATCTTTTTCATCTTTGTTCTTTGGAATATCGCGTTCCCAGCCTTGCTCAGTGGCATATTCGCGCCAGCTTTCGATGACAATCTGATCACGCTTGTCGACTGCTTTGCCACTGGAAATGAGTTCCTCGGTGAGCTGCTCATACTTTTCATAACGCTCTGCCATTTTGGGGTAGCCAATAAAGCCATCATAGTAAAACCAAAGCGCACCGGCGAAAATGAAACCCGTCAGGATGAGCCATCTCCTTTTCCACTCTTTTGTCAGCGTTGCATGTATTTCCACTTTAAAGAAGCTAGCGTAAGGACCGCGGACAGCAATACTGCAATCGATTAAAACCCCCAAGTGTCATAATCGGATGGAGTTTTCATTTTTTCCTTTCATGATCAGGCAGCTGCGCAATCATATTTGCTTTTCTTATGACAGAAACCATTGACCACAGTGCGCTAGGTGTGACAAAGATCGCTGCCACGTACAGTCCTCGTTCTTTGACATTGGTTAAAGGCGAAGGCTCCCGGGTCTGGGATGACATTGGAAGGGAATATCTGGACTTTACCGGTGGCATTGCCGTCAACTCGCTGGGCCACTGTCATCCGGCGATTCAGCAGGCTCTTACCAGGCAGGCAGCAGAGTTGATGCACGTTTCCAATCTTTTTTATAACCAACCTCAGTGCCAATTGGCGAACAAACTGGTAGAGTTGATCGGACCGGGGTCCGTTTTCTTCTGCAACAGCGGCACGGAGGCCAATGAGGCATTAATTAAATTGGCACGGAAAGCGGGCTCCTTGGACGGCAGGTTTGAAATTATTACGACCACCAATTCGTTTCACGGTCGCACTTATGCCGGTATTTCAGCAACAGGACAGGAAAAAGTGAAGAGTGGCTTTGAACCGCTGGTCCCTGGATTTATCCATGTTCCGTTTAATGACCTCGCCAGCATTGAGGCAGCAATGAATGATAAAACGATTGCCGTGCTCATTGAGGGAATTCAAGGAGAAGGTGGTATCATTCCTGCCAGTCCGGAATATTTGCTAGGACTCAGGAGGTTGACACAGGATAAGAATTGTTTGTTGCTATGGGATGGAGTGCAGTGCGGAGCGTTCAGATGTGGTGCTTTTCAGAGTTATACAACGTTGTTGGATGGTGTTTCAGGCGCAGCAGGATTTCTGCCGGATGCCATTGCCATGGCTAAGTCATTGGCGGGTGGCTTTCCTATGGGTGCCATGTGGATTTCAGAAGACTTTGTCGATGTGCTGACGCCAGGTAGTCACGGATCTACCTTCGGAGGCAACCCCATGGCTTGTGCGGTAGCCATGGCAGTCATTCAAGAGGTAGAGTCCCGGAATCTTTGTGAAAACATCACGCTACAGGGTGATTACCTGCTTGAACAACTTAACCGCAAGGCAGGAAAAGGAACGATCAAAGAAGCACGTGGCTGCGGGGGACTGGTAGGCATGGAAATGGAGCCGGACGTGGATCTGCCGGACTTGCGCACACGTTTGATGGAGACCGGGCTGCTGCTGGTTCCGTCTGCTCATCAGACCCTGCGTTGGCTGCCTCCCCTTAATGTGACTCGGCAGGAAATCCAGCAAGGACTGGATATTTTGGAGCAGCAGTTATGAGACATTTTCTGAATATCAGGGATTTTACCGCTGCTGAGATTGCCGATGTGCTTAAGCTCGCGGCATATTATAAGTCCAGCCGTGGAAAAGCTCAGCACCCGAAACCGCTGGCAGAACAGACCTGGGCTTTGATTTTTTCCAAAAGTTCTACTCGGACCCGAGTTTCTTTTGAAACTGGTATTTTCGAAATGGGCGGTCGCCCCATGTTCCTGAGTGCACGTGAAATTCAGTTGGGGCGAGGTGAGCCTGTCAAAGACACGGCGCGTGTTTTGGGCCGGATGGTGCATGGTATCATCTGCCGAACTTATGATCAGTCGGATCTGTTGGAACTGGCTGAATATTCCGGAATTCCCACTATCAATGCACTGACGGATGAGGAGCATCCCTGCCAGATTCTGGCAGATGTGCTCACCTATGAAGAACGGAGAGGCAGTATTCAGGGAAAGAAAGTTGCTTTTATCGGGGATGCCGCCTGCAACGTGGCACTTTCCTATGTGTATGCAGCTGAGCTACTCGACTTTCAGTTAGTATGTGCGGCACCGGAAGGTTACCAGACTCGTATTTTGAACTCAAATGTGTCAGTAACCTCAGATCCGGCTGAAGCAGCTCATGACGCGGATCTGCTCTACACAGATGTCTGGGTTTCCATGGGCAAGGAAGAAGAAGCGGAGCAGCGTATGCAGCAGTTTACTGGTTATCAGATCAACCATGAGTTGAAGGCGAATGCTAAGCCGGACGCGTTGGTATTGCACTGTTTACCCGCCTACCGTGGAAAAGAGATATCCGAGGAAATGCTGGAAGAATGTGCCGATGATATTTTCAGCCAGGCCGAAAATCGCTTGCATGTGCAAAAAGCCGTTATGGATTTTCTGGTAAAATCTATTTGATTTTAGCAAATCTACCTCTATTCGAAATAAATTACGCTGGACGAACGAGCATCTACCTTAATAATGACACAAACATGTCAGACATAACTACCAGACCCAAAAAGAAAAAAGGAAAACGTGTGAATCTCAGGACACCTGAGGTCATGGAAGTAGTTCAGTCGCAAGTAGAAGGCCACTATCGCAGCAAAGTGGTGGATTATATCCGTCATTCTGGAAATCATATTCAAGCGGAAGGATTGACGGTGAAACTGGCCAAAGCTTTCGGGTTCTGTTATGGCGTGGAGCGTGCGATTGATCTGGCTTATGCATCTGCAAAACATTTCGGAGGACGTAACATATTTTTGCTGGGTGAGATTATTCACAATCCGGAAGTCAATGATCAGTTACGTGATTTGAATATCACTTCTTTAATGGAAGGCGAAAACGGTTGGGACGTCTCTGCAGTAACCGAAGAAGATGTTGTGATTGTTCCAGCATTTGGCAGTCCGGTAGATGTGATGGATAAGCTCAATGAAGTCGGTTGCTACATTGTGGACACTACCTGCGGTGACGTGATGAGTGTCTGGAAGCGGATCCGCCAGTATCGCAAAGAAAGTGTTACCTCAATTATTCATGGAAAAGCCAGTCACGAGGAAACCCAGGCAACCAGTAGCCGTGCACTTGGTGCTGAAAAGGATGGGCATTATCTGGTCGTGCTGACCCTGGAAGATGTCGATTATGTTTGCGACTACATTCGTAATGGTGGAAACAAACAGGAATTTCTGGAGAAGTTTGCAGGGGCAACCTCCCCGGGGTTTGATCCGGATTTACACCTGCAGGCAATCGGTGTCGCCAATCAGACGACCATGATGCGTAACGAGACCGAGGAAGTTCAGCGTCGTGTCAAGCAGGCCATACAAGATCGATATGGCGAAAGTAAGCTTGAAAATCATTTCCGCTTCTTTGATACGATTTGCGGTGCTACACAAGAGCGACAGGATGCCCTCGAAAAAATGCTTAATGAGCCGATGGATCTGCTGATTGTGGTTGGTGGTTATAACAGTAGTAATACGCAGCATTTAGCCGAAATGGGAGAACAGGTATTACCGACCTTCTTTATAAAAAACGGAGCCAAGATGGAAAGCCCGCAACTGATCCACCACTTCAACCAGCATATCAATCAGGAAGAACAGACTGAGAACTGGCTACCTGGCGGGAATATCACGGTCGGCATTACGGCCGGTGCAAGCTGCCCTAACAATCTAATCGAGGAAACTATTACACGCCTGTTCGAATTTCGCGGTATTAACGTGATTGATGTGCTGCCAGAAAAGTTTCGTTAGACACCGGGCATCAGCTGGCTGAATGAGTTGACTGTTCGCTTACTTTTGTAAATTCTCGATCAACGCGTCAATAGCACCCCCAAAGCTACCGTTACTGAAAAAAGCAACGACATCTCCTGCTTTAAGCTCGTCCCGAATGGCATCTGGAATGTTTAAGGGTTCTTCAACCAGCTGAGCTTCAGTGCCACCACCTTGGATGTCTTTGAGCACCTGGGCAATGTCCAGACGTTCTTCCGGCTGAAGTTGTTCTGCCCGCGCAATCTGGGTCAAAACTACCCGATCTGCACCTTTAAAGGCTTCTGGCAAGGTGTGCTGGAACACATTGCGGCGAGTGGTATTGGATCGCGGCTCAAACAGAATCCAGAGCCGGCGTCCAGCATAACGTGTCTTCAATGCGGTAATGGTTTCCCGGATGGCTGTCGGATGATGAGCAAAATCATCAATGACTGTGATATCATTGATTTCTGCGCGCACTTCCATGCGCCGTTTGATACCCTTGAACTGGCTCAAAGCCTGTTCGATTTCGGGCAGTGTAATGTGATAATTGTGGGCGGCCACTATGACCATGGCTGCATTATGCACATTGTGTTTGCCGAACATTGGCAAATGAAAGCGATGACCAATCAAAGTAAAAGAGGTTCCTGCTACTGTTGTCTCCAGATCCGTAATACGTATGCCGGCATTTTCGGAGAACCCGATTTCCAGAATAGGGCTTTGTGCGTGCCGAGTCACTTTCAGGGCTTCCGGTTCATCTGCATTGACCAGAATCATACCCGAACGAGGAACAATTCTCGCCAGTCGTGAAAATGAGAGCATGACTTCTTCCAGCGAGCCGAAGATATCAGCATGGTCAAATTCCAGATTATTGATGATCAGTAGCTCCGGCAGGTAATGCAGAAATTTACTGCGTTTATCGAAAAACGCTGTGTCATACTCATCTCCCTCCAATATCCAGTAGTCACCTCCCGTATGTCGACAGCCTTCGGTAAAGTTGCCTGGAATGCCACCAATCATATAACTCGGGTTTTTTCCTGCAGCTTCAAATATCCATGCCAGCAGGGAAGTCGTGGTCGTCTTACCATGAGTGCCGGATACCACCAGATTATGAGTATCTCTCAGAAAAAAAAATTTTAGCGTCTCGGGCAGGCTGAGATAAAACAGACGGCGATCCATGACGGCTTCCAGTTCTTCGTTGCCACGTGAAACGGCATTCCCGATAACTACCAGATCTGGAGCCGGTTCCAGATGTTCCGGTGAGAAGCCTTGCATGATGGGAATACCCTTCTGATGCAGGTAGGACGACATGGGAGGATAGACCGACTGATCCGATCCGGTCACATGGAAACCCTGATTTTTCAGCATGGCAGCTACAGAACCCATAGCTGTGCCGCATATGCCAATAAAGTGAATATGATTTAACGATTCAAATAGAGAAGGTTTCATGAACAAAGGGGCTTTTAAAAAAGAATCAGTTGTGTGTGTGCTGGAGGATTGGAACAGAATCGCTCCATCCTGACAAGCTCCTCTAAGCGCTTACTGCATAGCGGGTCTTCCAGCATAACGGTTTTCTGACCCTCATTCATTCCCAGCGTCATTAAAATTTCGGTTTGCTGTGTGATACCATAAACAATTCGCACAGCTTCTGTCAGAACAAGGACACCACGAGTGGAAGAATGCACCTGGAGATGCAGACGGTGAGAAATGTTGTCTGCTTCGGGAGCAGCCAGGGATTCTGAAATCAATTGCGGGTAGTGTGAGGAAAAATGGTGAACCGGTGAACAGGAATCCACCATCCGGCCTAAACTTGGCAGACCGGAAGGTAAAACATAGTCTTGTGGCGTTACGGCATGCTCCCGCAAGGCCAGGCTGCATGCCATTATGTGGGACTGAAGTGGTCGCTGGAATCCGCGTTCGTACAATGAATCCAGTAGGAGCACGCTATCGTGCAGGAAATAGGTATAGGCCGTCTGATCCTCTGGTATGGCAGATTGCAGGTCCAGCCACAGTTCCAACTGATCCAATGCATGCTGATGCAGGATAAACGCAGAAGGGTATTCAGACGAGAATTCGGCCATCAGTTACGAAAACGGCACTGTGAGGCATGAACCTCCATTCCTCCTGGCCTGGAGCAAAAAAATCGCCCCCGACGGTAAAACCAGCAGGAGCGTTCGCTAGAATCAGCTGAAGGATGAAGCATCCTTATTGCGAAGTTTTAGTTTTCAGACCAGCCCGGCTTTTTTCAAGGTGGCGTATGCTCCGTTCTTGTCGATAGTCTTGAGAACGCGAGCGGTCACTTTGACGTTTACGTGACGATCCAGTTCAGGCACCCATATTTTTTTGGTTCTAAGATTAGGCTGGATGATTCGTGGCGTGTTGGAAGTCACATGCATACCAATTCCTCCTAACTTCTTGGCTTTACCGCTTCGATTGATACGGCGGCCGCGAGTAGGCTTTGCTTTAGAGATGTCGCAGGTTCGTGCCATGGTAATGATCCTTATTTGATGAGGAGAACATTACGCGCGCGTTTGATTTCGCGAGTAAGCTTCCGATGCATTTTGGCGGGCATGCCAGTCACACGGCGTGGAATAATTTTTCCCTTTTCCGTGATAAATTTTTTAAGCATGTCCGGGTTATGTAAATCCAGTGCCTCGGCGCTGACATCAATGCGGCGGCGGGAAGCCGTTCGATTGCGCCTGCGAGGACGTGCGTTTTTCTTGATTTGTTTTCCCATTTTAGTCCTTCGTAGTTGAATCATTGTCCGCATGATCGGAATCTTCAAAGATTTTATCTGATCCGCTCATAAATTGAGCTCCTGATTCCCAGCGTCCTTTGTTTTTCATTTCCTTTTCCATATTCTCCTGACAGCTGGCCGTGAAGCGAGCGTAGGGGATAGCTTCGAGTCGTGCAGCAGGAATTTGCTCGCCAGACATTTCACAGACACCGTAGGTACCGGTTTCAATGCGTTTGAGCGCCTGTTCAATTTCGTAGAGAGCATCCTGCTCCTGTGAAAGCAGGCTCAAAGCAAAATCTTTTTCATAAGCGTCACTGCCGGCATCTGCCTGATGCATTCCGAATGCTGAACCGGCATCATCATTTTTAGAGCGCAGGCTGTCTTGCGCGACTCCATGCATCTGCGTCATGATATGATCCTGCAGTTCAAGCAGTTTGGACTCCTGTTTGCTCAGAAAGGATTTGCTCAGTTTTTTCGGCTTGGAGTTGTTCTTCTGCTCTATTTCAATAAAAGAAACTTTTTTGCCAACAATAGGGAAGCGAGGACCGGGTTTCGGCTTAGCGATTCGTGCTGTCTTTTTGGTGGCCGGTTTGGTGGTCTTTGGCGCACTCTTCTTTGCCGCTTTTTTAGAAGCTTTCTTTGCAACGGTTTTTTTGGCTGTGGGTTTTTTTCTGGCGGATGAAACCTTTTTCACCACTTTTTTGACCGTTTTTTTCTTCGAAAGGGGCTTCTTAGGTGTCGCTGCTTTTTTAGCACGCACCTTCTTAGCTGTCTTTTTCTTAGGCATGAGAGCCGTATGTTCTAGACCAACGGCCTACCTTTGCCAACCTAAAAAAATGTAAATTCAAATTTAGCTAATGCGTGCAAATCCGGGCTTCGAGCTACTTAAGTTTGAGATAGGTCGGTTGTTTCATAATCTCCTGATACTTGAACAGAATTTCCATGCCTTGATTAGCTTTTACTCGACCATTTTTGATGGCCCCGTCGATTTGCTTTTTAAGTAACCGTGTGAGCTGTTGCGGTTCATACTGAACATCTGAGAGCACTTCATCGATTGTCTGGCCAGCGACAACTTCCTCGATGTAGAAGCCGCAGGCTTCATTCTCATCCAGAAATATATGTGTTTCCGGAAGAGGTCCGAACAGGTTGTGGATATCTCCCATTACGTCCTGGTAGGCGCCTACCAAAAAAACACCCAGAAAATAGGGGGAATCATTGAGCTGATGCACAGGCAGTGTGCTGCTCCTCGTTCCCTCACGGACAAAGCGATTGATTTTGCCATCGGAATCACAGGTGATATCCACCAATGAGGCATTATTGTCTGGCTTCTCATTCAGACGCTGTAGTGGAACAATCGGGAACAGTTGGTCTACAGCCCAATGGTCGATCAACGACTGAAAAATAGAGAAGTTACACAAATATTGGTCGCCAAGTTGATTGCTCAGTTCTGCTAGTTCAGACAGATCTGCTTCATCCTCAGATAAGGAACATACTTTTTCTGCAATCGACCAATACCACGTCTCGACTTTGGCTTTATCATCCAGATTCAGCAGCCCGAGATTGAACCTGGATTCAGCTTCGGCCTTGATCCGGTTCGCTTCATGAAGCGTTTCACGACAGCTGCTATCAGTCAAATTTCGGGCGACGCCTGCAATATCATGCACCAGTTTGTGATCTGCCTTTTGCAAAGGAACAGTGCCATGGCAGTTTTTAGATACAGAATCGAAGGATTCAACGATCAACACTGAATGATGGGCTACGATGGCCCGGCCGCTTTCGCTGACAATATCCGGATGTGGGACGGATTCTTCGTCACATACTTCCTGTATGGCGTTCACTACGGTGCTGGCATATTCACGCACGGTATAGTTCATGGAGCTTTCAGTAGCAGAGCGAGACCCATCATAGTCGACAGCAAGGCCGCCTCCGACATCAATATACCGCACATTGAAATCCAGATGACAGAGTTTGCAGTAGTATCGCGAAATCTCCCTGACCGCTTTACCTACTTTGGAGATATTGGAAATTTGTGAGCCGACGTGAAAATGCAGCAGCTGCAGGGAGTCTTCCAGACTGTGCTTTCTGAGCAATTTGGTTGCTTCCAGCAACTCAGCTGTGTTCAGTCCGAACTTGGAATCATCACCGCCGGACTGGGACCACTTGCCTTCGCCCTTGGTATTGAGCCGGATGCGGATCCCGATGCAGGGCTGAATACTATGGTGCTCAGAAATACTCAGGATCTGTCTCAATTCCTCCAGTTTTTCAACTACCAGAATGACTCTTTTGCCAAGTTGACTGCCATTTAATGCTAACCTGATAAATTCTTCATCTTTATAGCCATTACAAATCAGCAGGCTCCGGGTATCTTCGTGCACGGCGAGTGCTGCGATGAGTTCGGGCTTACTGCCTACTTCCAGACCGAAATGATAGTCGGATCCGGCATCCATGATCTCTTCCACCACTTCACGCATGTGATTCACCTTCATGGGAAAAACACCACGGTATTGACCCTGGTAATGGTGTTCCTTAATGACGGCACGGAAGCATTCATTGATCGAAATAACACTGTGACGCAGGATATCATGAAAGCGAATAACAAAGGGAGCTTTGACGCCGCGTTGAGCTGCTGCTGTTATGATATCCAGCAGTGGTATAGATGCTCCATTTTCTTTTTGAGGTTTGGCTGCCAGCAAGCCTGAGTCATCTACGATAAAATATCCTTCACCCCAGCGGTCAATCAGATACGTGTCATAAGCATCCTGGATTTTCCAGTGATTATTCGGACTCGGCATAGCCCAAAAATATGAGTGTGAGATCACTTGGCAACTCGGAATCACCTGCATGAACACGGAGTGCACTTGCGGTCTGCACGTGTATCGTTATGCTGAACTTATGGCAGAAGACCTGGTTGAAATCAGCATTCTTGGATTATTTCCATCCAACTCCGGGGTAGCTGTTTTTTTGGGTAATGAGGATAAGGCCTTTAGTATTCATGTAGATCATGGAGTGGGTGCCAGCATAGCTATGTTACTACGTGGTCATAAGCGGGAACGCCCGCTCACACATGATCTTATCGACCTGATTTTTAAGTCCTTTAACATCTCAGTCCAGAAAATTGTAATCAATGATTTGCGCAACGATACCTACTTTGCCCGACTCACGCTCAAAGCGGAAAATGAGATTCACAAAAAGATTACTGAAATTGATGCGCGTCCCAGTGATTGTCTGGCGATAGCACTGGAAGAAGAAGAACCCATTTTTGTCTCAGCTGCAGTTTGGGAAAAAGTAACGGATATTTCTCAAGTGCTGCAGGAAATGAAAGAAAAAATGGGAGATTCGGATGATGCTGAAGATTTTTCTGACGAGTCGAGTTAGAGGATCAATAATCCGCGGCTATCCGCATCGAAAGCAGTATACTCTCTATTGATCTGGCAGGATATGTTTCTACCATTCCAGAACAGCTGCAGCCCAGGTCAATCCGCCTCCAAACGCAACCAGCAGAATCTTGTCTCCAGACTTCAGGCCATAGTAATCGCGTGCTTCAGAAAGTGCTACCGGAATACATGCTGATGAAATGTTGCCATATTTTTGAACGTTAATAAAGCGCTTCTCCGCCGGCACGCCTAAACGATCTGCAATGGCGTCAATGATTCGAATATTCGCCTGATGTGGTATGACACAGGTCAAGTCGTCGGCGGTAATACCAGCCTCTTTCATGACTTTCATCGCCGAACGACACATGGCGGTGACCGCCTTTTTGAAAACATCCTGCCCTTCCATAACCATGAAATGCGGACCTGCCTTGTCTGCAAGCCGGGGACCTGAAGTGTTGCCATTGAGCAGGTAGAGAATGCTGTGCTGGGCACCTGATGCTCCAAGATTGTAAGCACGAAGTTTTGACTGGCCCTGGCTGGGTTGCACGACAACTGCTCCTGCTCCGTCTCCAAAAAGCACACAGGTATTGCGATCTGTCCAGTCGACTACCGAGGAAAGTTTCTCGGACCCCACAACCAAGATGTTTTTATATTTGCCACTTTGCAGATACTGCTCAGCGGTAACCAGTGAGAACAGGAATCCGGAGCACGCGGCCTGAATATCGAAAGCGGCCGCGTTCCTTGCACCAAGTTCATTCTGGATGTAACAGGCTGTGGAAGGGAAGACGGCATCCGGTGTTACCGTAGCGAGCAGAATGAGATCCAGTTCTGTAGGCTCCAAACCGGCTTCCTGCAGTGCCTGACGAGCGGCTTCCGTTCCCATGGATGAGCTGCTTTCATTCTCGGCAGCGATCCGGCGTTCCTCAATGCCGGTTCGAGACACGATCCATTCATCGCTGGTATCAACCATCTTCTCAAGCTCCGCATTAGTCATGATGCGTTCAGGCAGGTATTTACCGGTTCCGACGACTTTCATGATTTTTTCTCTTCCAGCGTTTGGTTCCATTTGTCCATCGCAGCCAGAATATCGTCATTTAAGTTGGTATCCACTGCATTGACACCAGCACCGATAGCATTGGCAATCGCCTTGACCGTGGAAGACCCATGCGAAATCACGACAATACCGTTCACTCCCAACAGCAGGCAGCCGCCTATCTCTTCATAGCTGGTGCGCTTCTTGATCGAAGCAAAAGCACCCTTTGCCAGAACGGCTCCGATCCTTCGCAGCGGATTGGATTTAATTTCCCTTTTCAGCCACGCAAAAATTGCGTTAGCCAGACTTTCGCTGGTTTTGAGTATAACGTTGCCGACAAATCCTTCGCAGACCACAACCTCCACAGGACGTTCATAAAGATCGTGACCTTCCACATTGCCCACAAAGTTTACCGGAGCATCACTCAGCAGTTTGTAGGCTTTTTTAGTCACTTCGTTTCCCTTGGATTCCTCGGTGCCGACACTCATGAGGCCGACTTTGGGATCTTCAAATCCCAGCACATGGCTGGAAAAAATACTTCCCATAATACCGTATTCAACCAGGTTGTCGGGCTCAGCATCGATGTTGGCTCCGGCATCCATCAGGACAAAACGATTAAATTCGGTCGGCATAATCGCAGCAATCCCGGCCCGGCCAATGCCTGGCAAAGTGCGAAGTTTGATGGAAGAGGAGGCGACCATGGCACCCGTATGTCCAGCAGAGATGACAGCATCGGCCTTGCCTTCCTTAACCAGTTCAATCGAGCGGTTGATGGAGCTGTCGCGCTTGCGGCGCACACTGTCTACCGCACCTTCGTCCATTTCAATAACCTGCGTGCAGTGGTAAACTTTAAGCCGGTCGTCTGATTTGACGCCGACGCGGGCCAGTTCCTCGTTAATCCGGTCCTGGTGGCCCACCAGATAGAGCTCAGTTATGCCGGGAAAGCGTTCCAGTGCATTGACTGCAGCTGCCACCGGACGTGCCGGCGCAAAATCGCCTCCCATCGCGTCGAGGGCTATTTTCATCGTTACTAGGCAGCGAGGGGTAGATCCTCGAACGACAATTATTCCTCAGCAGTCACACTGACTACCTGTTGGCCACGATACATACCCGTTTTCGGATCGATGCAGTGGCTGCGGTGCAGATTGCCAGTTTTCTTATCCCTACGCAGCTTGAGAGGTTCAGTGCGGTGGGATGCTTTACGGGCGCGAGATTTTGCTTTTGATACTTTTCTTTTTGGAACTGCCATTTTATTTCTCCTCTAATTGATCTAATGCCTGCCAAGTGCCTGCCTTCCATACATCATCGAGCGACTCCAGTCCTTCCCGGTAATTTTTTCCGGACTCCAGACAGTGCTCATTCTCGTCCAATTTACAGCGGAAGACGATTGGCAAGCCGAGCAAAATATCGTCACGCATATCGGGCGTCAAGTCGATTGCCACAATTTCCTTGCACTCGTATGAGTGCGCAAAATCCACCTCAATCGGCTTGGGCAGATCCTCCAGGCAGCGTTCACAGGGACGAGTCAGTATAGTATCGGCCTTCCCGCGAACCAGGCACTCCTTACCGGAACGCAGTGCAGTCAGATGATAATCCAGCGAAGACCAGTTTTCAGGATAAGGCAGATCCAGCAAAGCAGCGATGTCCGAAATCCTGCCTTTCATCTCAAGTGCTTCTCCCTCGATGAGTTTGGACATCTGTATTTCCAGCGGAGCACTCATCAGCTTAGTCCGTGCTCCTTTTGTTTCTCAGTGCGGCGTCTACCGCCTGTGGAACAAAGTCTGATATATCTCCCTGCAAACGGGAAATTTCTAAAATCATGCGGGAGCTGAGGTAGGTGCAGGTCTCTTTGGGCATCAGAAAGATCGTTTCAACCTGATTATTCAGCTTACGGTTCATCAGCGCCAGCTGAAACTCGAATTCAAAGTCGGACACCGCCCGCAGACCGCGAATGATCGCCACCGATTCTTTTTGCGCTGCAAAATTCACCAGCAGGCCCTCAAAACGATCAATCTTCAAGCGATCATAATCCTGGAGTGTGTTTATGGACTTTTCCAACAGTTCGACGCGTTCATCAATACTGAAGAAGGGAGTTTTGTTGTTATTCTGAGCAACTGCGATGACGACTTCGTCAAACATCTTGAGAGCACGCTCTGCCACATCCAGGTGACCATTGGTAACTGGATCAAAACTGCCTGGATAAATCGCACGTTTCATCAATTTATTACTAGCAGCAAAGGCAGGGAATCGCAAAGCGGCAGTTTGAGTATTTGCAGACCAGACGGGATTTCCGTGCTGGCACTGCGGCGCTGGTGCCCGGAATTTACGGATCCTTTTTCACGCATACTGTCTTGGATGCTGATACACCGCTTCAACGTTAATAATGCCTCAATCATGTAATGGGTGGCTTAACTGGATTTGCTGCTGCTTGTATGGTGAATACATCCACTCAATTGAACAATTTCAAATGATCAGCATGGAAGGGGATACTTTGAGTATTGGACTTAGCGCTTATGTCGAATAAATGGTCCTTTTCCCTGTCGGGAGTCATTATATGCGATTCTGCAAAAAATATGCGTGAATTGTAATGATATGTAGTGTTATGTATCTTGTGTGAAACGATTTACAACGCTTGCGCTATTTTTATGCGTTTTTCTCACGAATTTTGGAACGGCTTCAGAAGACCTGCCCAATATTGTCTTTATTCTTACTGATGATCAGGGATATGGAGATTTAGGCTGTTTTGGAGCAACTGAAATTGCCACTCCTAATGTGGATTGTTTGAGTCAAGAGGGAATGAAATTCACTAGTTTCTATGTAACCAATCGCTGCTCGCCCACCCGCATGGCTTTCATGACCGGATCCTATCCCGATCGTGCGGGATGGGGAAAAGTGATTTATCGTCATAGTCTTGTCGGGATCAATCCGGATGAGATCACCATTGCCGAATTGTTGCAGCAGGCAGGTTATACTACGGGTGTGGTAGGCAAGTGGCATCTGGGAGAGTTTCAGGAGTTCAATCCGGTAAATCACGGCTTTGATTTCTTTTATGGTTTTCTTCAGTGCGGTGGAGAATCAGGCAAAGATCAGGGATGGCCAGCTGTTTTTCACAATACCGAATTTGTCGAAAAGTCAGTCGGAAAAACAAGCGGGGTTTACTCTCCGAGGCTGCTCAAGGCAGGTCAGGACTTCATTCGTCAGAATAAGGACAGGCCATTCTTCCTCTACTATGCTTCACCCTTGCCGCACGTAAAATGGTTGCCACATGAACAATTTGCCGGATCGTCTGAGCATGGCGCCTACGGGGATGTGATCCAGGAGATCGACTGGCAAGTGGGAGGGCTGATGGACACACTGGAGGAACTTGGTCTGACTGAAAACACGCTGGTGATTTTCACTTCGGATAACGGACCTCAACTGAACGTGGACGGCTATGGAAGTGCGGGTCCTCTGCGTGACGGGAAATGGAGTAACTTTGAGGGAGGTATCCGGGTGCCGACGGTTATGCGCTGGCCTGCAGTCATCCCGGCCGGCTCGGTCAATGATCAGATTGTTTCAATTATGGACATGTTGCCTACTTTTTGTGAAATTGCGGATGTAGAAGTGCCGCAAGACCGGGTAATCGACGGGCTGAGTATTCTGCCTTATCTTCAAAGTGCGGAAGTTAACCAGCCGATTCGCAGCACATTTATTGTTCCTGGAATGACAATTCGGCATGGGGCCTGGAAGCTGCTGACTAAGGATATGAAGCCGGGCGGCAGTAATGCATCGACTCGAGGTAAAACTGGTCGGGTGGGGGCCAAAGCTGGTGAGTTATTTAATCTTGAGCGCGACATCGGAGAAACAATGGATGTGGCTGCTGCTCACCCTGAAAAAGTTGAGGAGTTAACCAAACTGATGAATGCCTTCATGACAGAATACAGCAAAAATCACCGACCTATCGGAAAAATTACAGATGTTCCTGAAGATGTGCGAGAAAAGTTAGAGAAAAACAACCAACAGCAGAAGAAAAATTAGCACGAAATTCCAAATGCCGGGTGGTTTGCACTGCTTGAGGTTTGTCAGCCGTCCGAAATAGATCAGTTTTTATGTTAGTCTAGGACCAGGGTTGCTATGGATTTATTCTTAAGGTTTCGACGGAGGAAGACCGGCCGTAGTACTCAACTTTGCTGGTAAAGGCCTAAATTCAAATCAACAGCGCTCACCTGCATATATGCGAAAAGCCTTTCTGTTTATTTTCATGTCGTGGATCGGTCCTGGTGGCCTGATCGCTGAGCTTAAACTGGATAGTGAACCCGATAATCCTGTCCAGGCTTATGCGGTAAAGCGGTTGCAGCAGAGTTTTCTGCGCCACTCCGGCTGGCCGGATACGCGTATTCGGTTTGAAATACATGCAGAACTGACTGAAGAAAGTTATCAGACTCGTATCCAGCGGAATGAAGGCCTCGAGATTGTCATCAGCAGCGGTTGCAGCACAGGATTACTCTATGGAGCACTGGACTTGATAGAGCAGTTGAAGCTCAATCCTGATACGGTTCAGACGGTCAAAAAGTCTGCCCGTTTTCCGTTTCGTGCCATCAAGTTCAACTTGCCGTTTATGTCTTACCGAAGAGGCAATGCCCTCGCCCTGCACGAAGCAACCTGTCGTGACCTGAAGTTTTGGGAGGCCTACCTGGATATGATGGCTGACAATCGATTCAATTCATTGACACTTTGGAGCTTGCACCCGTTCCACTTGATGATTCGCAATGAAAAGTATCCGGAAGCCTGTGAGCTTACGGATGCCGAGCTGGCAGAATGGCAGATGTTCTGGCGCTCACTGTTCGCTATGGCACAGGAGCGGGGCATTGATACGTATGTGGTTAACTGGAACATTATCGTCAGTCCAGCTTTTGCAAGACATCATAAGGTGGCTGAATACAGTATCGATTGGAGTTATATCGGAGAGGGCGACCGTTCAGAAATTATCGGAGACTACATGCGCACTACCGTCACGCAGTTACTCGACACCTACCCGAATTTAACCGGACTGGGCGTCAGCCTCGGCGAGCGTATGGGAGGAATGACTCCGAAAGAACGGGAGCAATGGGTGCTGGATGTATTTGTGGATGGCATACAGGCCGCCAGCCGGCCGGCCCGCTTTATTCATCGGCTGCCGTTCTCTGCGGATAAAGGAAGCGGTGGTTCCAGTAGTGTCAGCACCGAGCAGATGACGCGTCAGGCGATTGAATCGATCGATCTGCCGGGACCGATTATCACGGAGGCAAAGTTCAACTGGTCGCATGGGCACTCAACACCGAAGTTGATCAAAGTGCACGGTGGCAAACTGGGAGATACGTATTGGAACCCTCCACCAGAGAATTACGCCATTCACTGGATGATACGTAACGAGGACTTCTTTGCCTTGCGCTGGTGCGAACCGGATTTCATCCGCAAACATATCCAACTTAATGGCGCTGATTATGTCGGAGGTTATTACATTGGATCGGAGTGTTATATTCCAGCGGCGGATTACATTACCGTTCCGGAACGCCGGACCGGATACGCGTTCGAACGGCAGTGGCTTTTTTATATGGTTTGGGGGCGGTTACTCTATGATTCTGAGTTGACGGATGATGTGTTCATTCGTGCCTGTCAGGAACGCTTTGGGGCACATGGAGAAACACTTTTCACGGCATTGACTCATGGCAGTAAAATGCCATTACGCCTGGCTTCGTTTTTTAACGCAACTTGGGACTTTACGCTCTACTGTGAAGGGTTCATGTCGAATCAGGCAAAGAGTAATCCAGAGCGGTTGATCACAGTCAATGAGCTGATTAAAAAGACTCCGCTGGAACCTGACTATCTCTCAATCAAAGAGTTTGTGGACCTGCAGTCGGCAGGAAAGCCTGTCCCGGAAGGTCGGATGGATCCGCTTCGTCTCGCAGAAGCAAGCTTTACAGACGGAAGCAGGGCACTTTCGATGCTGGAGCCCGTGCTGAGAGATCCTGCCATCAAGGATCCATTGGCACTTGAGTTAGTGGATGCCAAAGCGTGGGCACATCTGAGTATCTATTTTGCAGAGAAGCTGCGCTCTGCTGTTGCGCTGCATCGTTACCGCAAACATCAGGAAGCGGAACAAGGTGAAATAGCAGTGGCAGCGCTGAAGCGGGCTTTACTGCAGTGGGAACTGCTGGTTGCAACCACAGAAAGCTCTCATCGTGATATGCCTCTCGCTCATATTCATACGTATAAACACCAGGGTGAGGATACCAGGTCTTTTCACTGGAAACGGCTCTTGCCAGCGGTTAAGCGTGAACTGAATCAGGTAGTGCGTGAGGTAAACAAATGATGCGGCAAGCTTTTATATTCCGATTTAACCCGCTCAATAACTTCACACTTTCAAGCATGCTGAATGAAAACAGGATTTGGGTTGTTACGAGACGACGGATCAGGCGCCGCCTGAGACTCGCTGCAGGAATTCCTCTGTCAATTGCCGGTAAGCCGCAGCGCCAACACCATTCGGATCGTAGTCGGTGATAGGCTTCCCGAAGCTGGGTGCCTCGCTGAGGCGGATGCTGCGCGGGATGATAGTCTTGAAAACCTGATCTGGCAGGTGCTGCTGTAATTCCTGTAATACCTGCTGGCTTAGCCGGGTGCGGGAATCAAACATGGTCATCAGGACGCCAACAATACGCAGGTCCGGATTGATTCCCTGATCTTTCATTTTCTGGATAAGGTCGAGAATTTTTGAAATCCCTTCCAGTGCATAAAACTCACACTGCACCGGAATGATGAGGCCATCGGCTGCTGCCAGACTGTTGGTCATCAGAATGCCGACCGAAGGCGGGCAATCGAGGATGATATATTCCAACTCCTGCTGATTACGCAGAGGTTCGAGCACGTGTTGCAGTTTGCGGATCGGATCCGCTTCCTGAGCAATTTCGATTTCACAGCCCGCCATATCTACCTCGGCGGGGATGTGGTAGAGATTTTCGTAATTGGTATGCTGAATCTGTTCCTGAATGTGCCGCTGTCCGATCATGACAGGGTAGAGGCTGCTGCCAACTGCGGGCTGAAGGCCCAAGCCGCTGGCTGCGTTAGCCTGCGGATCCATGTCAATAAGCAGAGTCGGGTGACCTTTTTCTGCCAGGGTCGCGGCAAGATTAACGGAAGTAGTAGTTTTACCTACGCCTCCTTTTTGATTGGTGATAGCAATAACCTGACTCACAAAGCACACAGAAAAGAGTAAATCCAAAGTATTGTCGAGGCTGTAAATCATCCGTGAAATCAGCAGACTTCATGCAAGCCCGCCGCGACATATTTGGGGCATTGACAACCAGTAAGGGCTAGATATTTTTTTCATTTCGAATGAGTATGATCAAAGTTACTGGACTGCATAAAAAGTATTCTGGACTTGAAGCGGTGGCAGGCATCTCTTTTGAGGTCGATCAGGGGGAAATTGTCGGCTTTCTGGGCCCCAACGGCGCAGGCAAAAGCAGCACCATGCGAATGCTCACCGGTTACCTGCCACCTTCTGCAGGAGAAATTCAAATCGCCGGACTGGACGTGCTCAACCACTCACTGGAAGTCCGTAAAAAAGTAGGCTATATGGCGGAAAATGTGCCGCTGTATACGGATATGTATGTGGGTCAGTTCCTGCGTTACCGTGCCGCATTGAAGGGAGTCAAATCCAAAGACATCAAGCAACGCGTTGATGACAGCCTGGAAAAGTGCGGACTTGCCGACATGCGAATGAAAATGATTGGAAACCTTTCCCGAGGCTATCGTCAACGTGTGGGTCTGGCTGATGCGCTGGTGCATGACCCGGATTTATTGATTCTGGATGAGCCGACTGCAGGACTGGATCCCAATCAAATCCGATCTGTCCGAGACTTGATCAAAGAACTTGGCGAGAAGCATACCATTCTGCTTTCGACGCATATACTCCCCGAAGTGGAAATGGTCTGTGACCGCGCCATCATTATTAATCGCGGACGGATAGAAGCATCAGATACGCTGGAAAATTTGTCCCGCAAGGTTCAGTCAGGCTCGCTAAATATAGAAATTAAAGCGAGTGCGCAGAACGCTACGGAAAAATTAAAGCAGTTGGATGTCTTATCATCAGTGCGTCTCAAATCGGATAAGGACGGGTGGGTCATGCTGGAGTGTCTTTCCAAGCCGGGCAGTGATCCTCGTGAAGCGGTTGACAATCTCATCAAAACCCAAAATTGGCCTTTACGTGAATTCCACCATAACCAAGCGAGACTGGAGGATGTCTTTGTCGAACTGACGCAGGAATAACAGTATGACCTCTGCCTTTTTCATTCAACTACGACGTGAGCTGGGAGCGATTTACAACTCTCCCATGGCTTACGTGATTTTCTTCTTCTTTACCTTTATTGCAGGATCCATTTTTTACAATAATCTGCAATTTCTTGAGATGGGTGCGAGGATTTCCGTGATGCAGATGTTTTTTCTGGGTGTCTGGTTCTGGATGTGCCTGCTCATCATGATCCCACTGCTAACCATGCGCTTATTTTCAGAGGAGTATAAAACGGGAACGATTGAATTACTGTTGACTGCACCCGTCAGCGATTGGGATATCGTGTTATCCAAGTTCTTCTCGGCATTTCTTTTTTATCTGACGCTGTGGGCACCTACCGTAGTCTACCTGCTGGTCTTTCAGTGGGTCACAGGAGGGGAGATTCCGGTCAAAATACCTAATACTTTGCTGTGTTATCTGCTGGTTGTACTGGTAGGTGCTTTTTTTGTCTCTGTCGGCCTGTTTGCATCATCACTGACCCGGAATCAGGCACTGGCAGCGTTTACAACCTTTGCCTTGTTGCTGGGCTTATTCTTCCTTGGTCTGCTCGGATTGAATATGGAAGAGTCAAAGTTTACCGCCTTCATGGAATACATTAGCTGTTACCAGCATATGCGGAACTACCTGGAAGGTATTTTTGATTCCCGCCCGGTAATTTTTTATCTGTCAGGCACATTGTTATTTCTGGCGCTGACACAGCGTTTGATGGCGGTGAAGAAATTAAAGTCTTAAATACCAACAATGCGTTTCAACCATGGATCAATCTAAGATAAAAAAAACTGAAACCTCCCGATTACAGTGGAAAATTAACCACTACGTCGGATTGGGGCTGATCTTTCTGATCTTCATTGCCGTCAATTACATTGGGGGAAAACGTTATCTGCGCGAAAATCTGGCCACGTCGAATTATGCTAAAGTCTCTGAACTCAGCATTAATCTCATCCAGTCATTGAAAGAACCGGTTGAGATCATTAATTATACCTCACCACAGGATGATCCTGTTTCTGCCCTGATCATCGATGATGTGAATCGCCTGCTGAATGAATATGAGTATCATGGTGGCGATATGCTCAATGTGCGTGAAATCGATCCATACCTGCATTACGATGCAGCTCGCGAGATAGCCGACGAGTTCAAGGTTGCCCTGCAAGAGAGCGTCGTCATTGTCAAAAAAGGAGACCAGAATAGCGTTTTGAGTTATCGGGATCTGGCCGATATTTCAGAAGGCGGAAATATTTACTCGCCAGCACCGCCGCGGGTGCTGGCTTTCAAGGCGGAAGAGCAGATTACTGCTGCAATTCAGTCACTGAGTGATCCCGAAAAATCTATCATGTACTTTATCACTGGACACGGTGAGTATGACACCACGGCGGATTTTGGCGATAAGCTGGGGCTGTCTAAGCTGGTTACCTACATTGAGCGTCAAAATATTGAAATTCGCACACTCAATCTGGTTGAAACAGGCCAGATTCCAGATGACGCTGACATGCTAGTCATTGCCGGTCCGAGAGCTCCATACTTACAACAGGAAATCGAAATGTTAAAGTCCTATATCCAGCGTGATGATAATCGCGCTGGCCGATTACTCCTAATGCTGGACCCTCGCTCGCAGACAGGACTGGAAAATCTGCTACTGAATCGGGGGGTTACTTTCAGAGATGATCTGGCGCTAACCCGTGTGATGATCCTGGGTCAGGTGCGTACCATGGAAGACGCTATCATCACCCAGGTCGCGAATCATCCGGTTACAGAGTGGATGCAGGGACGACAGCTTAATATGGGCATCGGCAGAAGTCGTACTTTGCAAATTGCTCTTCCCGGCGATGAGAGCACTCAAACTGCCGCCCTGCCGCTGTTGATGACGCCGGAATCGTATTGGGGAGAAACAGCGCCAGATCAGGAAGAAGTTCAGCCGGATGATGGGTTAGATGCCCGCGGTCCGTTGACTGTCGCTGTGATTATTGATGAGGGCAGTCTATCGGGTGGTCAGGTCAACCTGCAGTCAGACCGGATTGTTGCAATGGGCAGCGCTGAGTTTTTGACCAATCAGTCGCTGCAGGGAAACCAGTTGGACCTTTTCCTGAACTTGACCAACTGGATGCTGGACAATGAGGACAGCTTGGGGATTGCCCCCAAGATCCCAGAGGAGTTCAATCTTACGCTGGATGACAGGCAAAGACAGATTCTCAGTAGTGTGATGGTTCTGCTGATTCCATTCTCGGGTTTACTGACGGGCTTTCTGGTCTGGTTACGCCGAAAAAAATAATCTCCCGTGCATTTCGTCTATGAATACACGATCGTTACTCATACTTTCAGTAATTGCACTGACCTTAGTATTATATTTGGCTTTCTCTGGTCTGGATAAGCCGGGTTCTAAACAGCTTCAGGAGATGAGGCAGCAGCTGTTTGTATTCAATGCGGATCTCATTAACCACATGGAAGTGAGCGGGATTGAAGAAACCGTTTTGCTGGAACGTGGAGATCAGTCGCAATGGAGCATGGAAAAGCCGGAGCAATATCCTGCAGATCGTGCTCGTATTGACCGAGTGCTGACCGAACTGGAATTCGCCCGGCGTGTTGCAACTATTGAGCTGGAACAATTTGAGAACCCGCAGGAGACGCTTAGACAATTCGGTCTGGCTGAACCACGTGTCGAATTGAAATTTCGCGATGATGAACATGCCTATCATCTGAAAATCGGTAACGAGACAGCCCGGAAAGGAAACTATTATGCTCAGATTAAGGCTACCGCAAAATCCGAAGTAATTGTGGTCAGTCAGGAGATCAAGAGTCTGATTGATACGGAAATGGACAGCTGGCGTAGTAAACGGATATTTGATTTTGACACGACCTCGGTAACTGCGGTGCGACTGAAGAATGGTGGAGCGGATGTGGAACTCATCAATGAAGAGAACCAGTGGATGATTGCCCGTCCGTATTCCGGAACCACCGAACCAACCACCGTTATTTCATACCTGGGCGGAATGCTCGCTGCCCGGATTGATTCATTTGCACCAGGTGGCAGTGTGCAATTGCCGGAATACGGACTGAATACACCGCAGGTGTCTCTGGAAATCGTTATCGGCGATCAGTCCGAGACTTTGAACATAGGCAATGCACTGGAAAGTCAGAATAATTTGTTTTATGCACAGGTCAGTTCAAAAAATGCGGTATTCCAGCTTAGGAGTGAATTAGTTGATCAGGTGAAAGGATTATTACAGCGGGTACGTGAAAAAAGGATCCTGACCCAGGAAATGAATGAAATCAGCAGTTTGGAAATTCAAAATAATGGCAGCGGGTGGTCAGTGGCCAAACACGCGGAAAACTGGCACTTTGCCAGCGATAATAAACAGGCTGAATCAGAGACTATTCAGACGTTTTATACTGCTTTGAGTGAGGTGAAGGGTGTCGATTTTTTTGAAAAATCTGATCAAAACCGTGATGAATTCAAGCTGAACTCACCGGAATGGAGTATGCTTTTCACAGCGGTGACGAATGAAGTCAACGATTCTGAAGAGAAAAAAAACAGGGAAATACGGATTTCTGTCGCACAGGATGGTTTTCGCTATGTGGAGTCAGATTATTCTGAGTTTCTGATCAAGGTGCCTGCAGACAGCTTTCCACTATTTCCGCCAAGCCGTCTTTCATGGTCAGTACGTAAGCTGGAACTGCCCCGGGCGGATACCTGGCAATCCATTGCCTGGGATGTGGGAGAGGCAACGTTAAAAATTGCGCGGACTGGAAGCGGACAATGGCAGAACAAATGGAACGGTAGAGAAATAGATCAGTCTTTTCTCAAGCGTCAGATCGATTTGCTGGGAAAACTGGAGATCATAGAGCGGGTTGAAGTGGACCCGGCTTCTGTTACGGATGGACTGGTTCTGAACATTATCGCAGATGATCAGGAGTTCGAATTGCAGTTGTCTCAACCTGATAATCGTTTCTGTGTGATCGTGCTCAATGGTGATCCGGAAGGCTATTTTGTCAATGAGCAGGACTATCAACTGCTGGCCGTCTTTCCGCTGGCGCATAGCAGCCGGGCATCTGAATAAATCAGATTCCGGTTCACTTCCTTCTTCCACCGAACCTATTCTCTGTTAATTTCGTCACACATGACTGATATTCCTCCCCAAGCCGTCCGGAAACGGCTCCGTCCTAAGACCTATTCCATTGGTCTCTATGTCGTCGGCATTTTTATTCTGCTGGAGATGGTGGCACTCATGTTTATTTTCTGGTACCGGCAGGAGGTCATTTTGGATACGGATGCACCGACTCTGATGGCGGAGGATGATTCAACTCAGTTCTTGGAGTTGACCGATGCCGGGCAGGCACCGGAAATTGCTTTACCGAATTTACCGAAACCTGAAATTGAGGCCAGGCTGGACCTGGATCTCAAGAACATACCCCAACTCGACATTGCACGTCTGAATGAAGATGCAAGGAATTTTAGAAGGCAGGGTGACTTTCACATGGCTGAAGCGGCACTCAAGCAGGCATTGGAGATTGATCCGAACAATATTCTTACGTTGACTAACCAGGCGATGCTGGAAGAGGCCAAGGGGGATACCGCGCTGGCATTACAGGCATGGCGAAATGTCATTCGCGCAGGAGCCGATACAGAAAGTGGCGCGGCTACCACTATCAGTCTGGCACGGGAACGTGCCAGACTGATCGCGCAACGCTTCAGGCTGGAGGAGGAAAATGAAGGACGCCGTGATGCACTGGCAGGTTCCCGTCGATTGCTGCAGGTGGATCGAGTTACCTCGGAACCGGATCCCTTGCCGGACAATCCACTGGAACTTACCAAGCTGTTCCGTATCATCAAAAAGCCGGATGCTGGCAAGCTTTCAGCCAGTAAAGTGAGAATCCAGCTGTATTTTTACGAACGGACTGATGCAAACCGCCTGATTCCGGCACAAATCTCCGCACGCTTCCAGTCCAATCCACCCGACTGGTCAGATGAGGATTTGGGCGAGGTGCTGGAAGCATCTTATCTGAAATCCACGATTGATGAGGAGAATAAACGTTATTTCGGTTATCTGATTCGAATCTACTACGAGGATGAATTACAGGATGAACGCGCCGAGCCATCCAGATTGCTCAGGTTATTTCCGCAGGAACCCTGATTCGCCTGGAAAGGCACAGAATCCAGGGGGAATTTTGCTCTTCTTTGGCATACTGACGATCAGCACCTGGGCTGTGTCTGCCTCGGAAAAACAACAGTCTTTCAGGGTTGACATGCTTGATTCGGCAGTCCTGAAAACATCTACCTACCAGGACTATCATATCAGTCGTGCCTTAAAGCGCAGAAAGGCAGCCTTGTTGATTTTTCCTGGTGCCTGGGATCCTTATTCGATTCATGCGCTTAAAGTTCTGCGTAACGTGGAAGCAGAACTGGCAGCAATGGATGTCCAGGTCATCGCTGTCACAGCGGATTCACCTGTAAAAATCAAGGAGTTGCTTGATGAACATGACATTCCATTTGTAGTGGCATCCGATCCGGCACTGCTGGTGGCTGACCGCTTCGGAATGATAGAGAAAGTCCATTCCTCACGCCTCAAACAGCTCCAACATGCGGGGGTTGGGGAAGTTAAAAGACTCTCAACTTTGAATTTGTTATTTTTTCGTGAAGACGGAAAAATGGAAAGTCTTTGGCGGCCAGGGGAAGACGATCTTTTGATCAGTCAGCAGCAAGTCAAAGATATGGCAGCAGAGTTGCATGTACTGCCATCAGGCCCATGATCATTTACTCGAAATTTTTTGTTATGGAACGCGGAACGCTTTCCCTGTCAGTCCATCATAAACCGTTTGCCCCGCAGACAGTCCGCCTACACTCATAGAAAATTCGGACCAGGGTGACTTGATATTCCCGCCTTTCAGGAATCCATACGGAATGGATACAGGTGTTGTTACCGCTGGAGCTGATTCTACCACGACCGCACGTTTGACAACGACAGGTTCGGGCTGGTAGATGACCGGTTCACAATAGTCGTAAGACCGGGTAAATCGCGGCTTATAACCGGTAGAATAGCTGGAGTAGCCACTGGAGCGCCGGTGTGAGTAACTATCAGTCGGTAAGAGATTTCCTGCAGATCCGCCTACTGCTGTGCCGACCAGACTCCCAATCCACCAGCCATCTTTACCTCCCGTTGCCTGGCCAATGGCGGCACCTGTTGCAGCACCAAAGAGTGCACCCACCACCGTATTGGTCGGTCGCCCGCTGCCTTCGCGACCAAACAGCGTTTCCCCGGCCATTACCGGAACAGCCAAAAATCCAAGACTCACTACAGAAAAAATGAATAGTTTCATGCGGTTACGACGGTCACCTGTGATAACCGATTCAAAAAAAGTTTGGCTTGTTCCCGGCCATTGATCCGGAGATATTAGTCAATGAGGCAGATGACCGCCTCTGCACGTTTTGAGCAGGGGAGGAAAGTCCGGACATCATAGGGTGGCCCGCCTCGTGAAAACGAGGGTATCGACCGGTAAATCGGTCGGTAACGGATAGTGTCACAGAAAATATACTGCCCCGAGCTTGTCTTGGGGTGAGGGTGAAATGGCGGGGTAAGAGCCCACCGTCCTGAGAGTAATTGAAGGAGCCAGACAAACCCCGGGTGGTGCAAGACCAAACAGAGAGCACAGGTGACCCGCCTTCGCCTCTCAGGTAGGTCGCGTCAGATAAATGGTCATCGAACCTCTGCCGGTCAACAGCAGGGGGGAACAGAATCCGGCTTATCGCCTCACACGGACGGGGGAGCGCTCGCTACACGGGCGCTCCCTCTTTGCATTCAACTATCCACCGTACGCAGATTCCACGCGCTCTGCCACATCCTTGTAATGGTAGTCGACTTCGTAGATTTCCTTGAATTGCTCGAGGGCCTCATCTTTTCGCTCTGCTTGGTCCAGTGCCAGTCCGAGATTGTAGGTAACCTCTTTTTTAAGGTTATCCATAGTCAGGCATTCACTTTTGGCAGTTTCAAACTGCTTAATCGCCAGATCTAAAATATTCCGCTTCTGGTAACAGAGCCCGAGCGTGTGCAATGCTTTGATACGGACATTCGGCTGGTTGATGGACTGCTGTAGCTCCGGCACGGCTTCCTTGTAGTTACCAGTAAGAAACAGGGCATTCCCAAGTTCATAACGTAACCCTTTGTCATTCGGGTATTTTTGAACGCGTTCCTTCGCAGCCTGTAACTCATATTCAGCCTTTTCCTGCAGCAGCGCCTGCAGTTCGGATTCCACTTGTGCCCGCTTGACATCGTCCGCTTGCTGGAGCTCGGCACGCTTCTGCTGAATACCTACTTCCACTTTATTGAGTGATATCTGGTAAATTCTTTTTTCAATTTCCGGATCTGCATTGTTGGAAAGCTGAAAGGCATACTGATACCAGGTCACCGCATTCTCAATATCTTCCTTACGCTCAAGTAACTCGGCAATCTTCTTAACCGTAGCCAGATTTGTCTGGTTTTCGTTATAAAGCGCATACAGGCGGTTCAGTTCTTCATCAATGGCTGCTGCAGATTTGACAACACGATTTTCTTTTTCCAGCGCCTCCGCTTCATCCACATTTTTGAGGGACTCGCGGTAATCACCACCTTCCTCCCAGGAGCCCGACTGGGATGCGTGCATGGCACTGGCATCTTTCATTCCTTTCAGTGCCTCACCGTCCGTAGGAGCCAGCTTGATCGCAGCATCATAGGTGCTTTGTGCCTTTTCATGTTCACTGTTAGCCAGATATAGCGCTCCCAGATGTTTCAGTGTATTAACATTTTTAGGGTCGGAATCACGCAAAGTTTCATACGCCAGGATAGCGACCTGCGGCAGTTGCAGAGCTTCTGCCGATTCTGCCAGAATTTCATTGCCTCCATCACTGGTGGGATCGATTTCAAGGATATCTTCCGCAATCTTAATCGCTTCATCGGGATTCTTTTTGATTGCACCTTTGCCCTTCATTACCATCGGAGCCACTTTGAGCCCGGCCATTTTGCGGGCCATGCCGGAGGAATTTTTGAATTTTATGAGCTCATTCGCCCGGAGTCTGCGCCGGATATCTAAATCATTCGGAAGCTGTATGGTCAACTGCTTGAGCAACTGGATCGCGTAATCGTAATTCTGACGGTCGGTGGCTTCTTTGGCTTTTTGCAGCAACTGCTTCTGGCTTGTGCTGATCGTTTCTGACATATGGTGTGAAAATAGTAACTTGAACAGATATACGCAATGTCAAAGCGTCAAGAAATTCATCTCGCTTTGCACCTGGAATGGTGTTGGCTAAGTGCATGTTTGGAGGATTCGGCACCATCGCGCTTTTAAATTCTGCCGGCAACATTTCGATCTGGGAAGTGCTGGCACTCTGGATGCTGGCTTTTCTGATTGGGGGCATTCCTTTCGGGTTCCTGATCGGGAAATTCAATGGAATCGATGTGCGGCATCAAGGTAGCGGTAATATTGGTGCCACCAATGTATTTCGGGTGGTGGGGAAGGGGTGGGGGCTGTTAGTGCTGATTTTGGATTTTTTGAAAGCCTTTCTTCCGCTGAGCCTTTATCGCTACCATGTTTCAGAGCTCGCTGGCATGCCGGTCGATGTCGATTTGTTCCTGCTTATATCGGGCGTGTTGTCAGTTTTCGGCCACAATTACTCACCTTATCTGGGATTTAAAGGTGGCAAAGGCATGGCCACCTCTGCCGGCTTCCTGGCCGGCTTGATTCCCTGGTCGCTACTGGTCTGTTTTTCCGCATGGTTGGGGGTCTTTCTAAGCACACGCTATGTTTCACTTGCGTCGATCATTGCCAGCATTGCTTTACCTGTCGGCACATGGATTTTTTACCCGTCACAACCGTGGCTACTGGCAGCAGCACTGTTTCTCGGGACTATGGGGGTCTGGCGGCATCGCAGCAATATCCGGAAATTGCGGGCTGGAACCGAACACCGTTTCGGTAAGCCCAGGGCGGACACACCTGCAACACCGGGCACTTCAGAAGGAACGAACCCATGAATGTTACAATGATTGGTAATGGCGCCTGGGGCAGTGCGGTAGGTAGCGTGCTGGAACGCAATCAGCACCAGGTCCAATATCTGGAACGTGGAGATCCAAGCTGGATCAATGATAATCACGGGCAGATGATTTTTCTGGCGGTTCCCTGTCAGGTCTTGCGTAACAGGCTTCAGACCTTGAAGACACCAGACTCGGGAGCACCGGTGGTGAGTCTAATCAAAGGAATCGAAGTGGAAAATTTTGATCGTGTCTCCAGTATTGTTAAAAGCATCTGGCCGGATTCTCCTTTTGCAACCATTTCTGGCCCCAGTTTTGCTCATGAGGTGTCCATGAGCATGCCCACCGCTGCTGTCGTGGCTGCGGAATCCATGAAACTGGCAGAGAAAATTCAGCAAGTGGTTCACGATAAAACATTTCGCCTCTACACCAGTCAGGATCTGGCAGGAGTGGAACTTGGGGGTGCTTTAAAAAATGTGTATGCGATCGCAGGTGGCATGTGCCAGGGGCTGGGGATGGGAGATAACGCCATGGCAGCTCTAATGACGCGCAGTTTAGCCGAGATGTCACGTATTGCCCTCAGTCTGGGCGCACGTCAGGAGACTTTATTTGGCTTGAGTGGTATCGGTGATCTGATGCTGACTTCCTTCAGCGGTGCCAGTCGCAATCATCAAGTGGGCGAGGCGCTTGGGAAAGGCGGTGAAATCAGGCATATCATGCAGAAGCTTCGCGGCACAGCGGAAGGCGTGCCGACAGCCCGCGCCATTCATGACTGGGTGGTCAAACAGAAGATTCAGGCCCCGATTATTTCTGAGGTCTATTCGGTCCTCTACGAAAGCAAATTGCCGCGCCGAAGTGTGGAAGATCTGTTACTGCGCGAGGTCGGGCAGGAGTAACCTGGTTTTTGTTCATCCATGCATATTCTTGCTTTCCCCTCGGGGCAAAGCGGATAGAGTGGATCCCTTATGATAAGGAAATTGCTTCATACTCGCTATCGTGTCAGCGATCTGGATAAAACGGTTAATTTCTACAAAGACGTTTTGGGGTTGGAAGAAACGCGTCGCAGCAAGTCACCACGCGGCTCGGAACTGGTATTCTTCAAGGCTCCTGAAAGTGAAGAGGAAATTGAAATTTGCTACTACCCTTCCTCAGGTGGAGTTCAGGTTCAGGAAGACCTGACGCATCTGGCGTTTTCGGTAGATGACATGGACGCATTTGCCGAACATGCGGCCGCTAAAGGCTATCCGCTTAGTGATGGTCCCACTCCAACCAGTTCCGGCAGTATCATTGCCTTTATCGATGCACCGGAAGGCTATGAGATCGAACTGATACAAAAAAGCTGAATACTGGCGAACCTGCACGTGACACCCGAAATCCTTATTGCTCCCTCGGTGCTGGCCTGTGATTTTGCGCGCTTTGGCGCAGAATCCCGTCGGGCTCTGGAGTCTGGTGCAGACTGGCTGCACCTGGATATTATGGATGGTCATTTTGTACCTAACATTAGCTTTGGTCCGGATGTGGTGAAAATGATCCGTCGCGAAACTGGAGATGCGTTTCTGGATGTGCATCTGATGATAGAGCAACCCAATCGCTATGCAGATGCTTTCATAGATGCAGGTGCTGATTTGCTGACCATCCACCTGGAAGCTGCTGGTGATGTGTTGAAGACTTTGCGTCATATTCGCGATAAAGGCTGCAGAAACGGTCTGGCCATTAATCCGCTCACGCAAATGAAGCATGTGCTTCCGCTGCTGGGTGAAGTGGACCTGCTGCTCTGTATGACGGTGAATCCCGGCTTCGGCGGGCAGTCTTTTATCTCAGAAGTCCTGGAGAAAATTCGTGTGGCACGTGATCATGTTCGCAAACATCGATTGGATCTGCACATCGAAGTCGATGGTGGCATCAATGCACAGACTGGAGCCCAGGCGGTACAGTCAGGTGCGAATGTGCTGGTAGCTGGAACCTCCCTGTATCAGGCACCGGATATGGAAGCAGCGGTTCAGGAAATGCGGTCGCGTGCCATGAATGCTTTGTCGGGTGGCTAGGTTACCTGGTTCCGGCATATTACTGATTGGCTTTCATGAGTGAAATTCTAACTCGCAATTTTTCGATTATTGCACACATCGACCATGGCAAAACCACCTTGTCGGATCGATTGCTGCAACGTACCGGCACCATTGAGGAACGGGTGATTCAGGATCAGCATCTGGATTCAATGGAGCTCGAGCGGGAGCGTGGTATCACTATCAAATCACATCCGGTAACGATGAAATACGATGCAAAAAACGGCAAATCTTATCGCCTCAGCCTGATTGATACCCCGGGACATGTCGATTTTGCCTACGAAGTCTCTCGTTCTCTTTCTGCTTGTGAGGGTGCCATCCTGATGATCGATGCCGCACAGGGCGTGGAAGCTCAGACCGTGGCCAACGCTCATCTCGCGATGAAACAGGGGCTGACTATTATTCCGGTCATCAACAAAATCGACCTGCCCAACGCGGATGTGGATAGTGCCAAGCAGCAGTTGGAGGATATCTTAGCCATTCCGGCAGAAGAAGCCGTCTGTGCCAGCGCTAAAACCGGTATTGGCATTGAGGAAATTCTGGAGGCCATTGTCGAACGTGTCCCGCCTCCAATGCCGCCGGAGGATGATAAGTTACGCCTACTGGTCTTTGACAGCGTATTTGATGCCTATCGTGGAGTGATCGCTTATGTCCGCAACTTCACAGGATCAATCAAAGCAGGAGATGCGATCACGTTGATGCAGTCTAACCGGAAATACGAAGTCAAAGAAGTGGGGATTTTCACTCCCTCGATGCTCAAAACTCAGGAAATCGGAGTGGGCGATACCGGCTATATCATAGCCAACATCAAATCCACTGCGGATCTCAAGATAGGCGAAACTATAACTTCTACCATTACACCGGCAGATGAGCCATTACCCGGTTTCAAAGAAGTTCAGCCAATGGTTTATTCCGGTATCTATCCGCTGAATAATGCTGATTTCGAGTCATTGCGGACCGCTTTGAGCAAACTCCAACTCAATGACCCCGCACTGGTCTATCAGCAGGAGAGTTCGGTGGCACTGGGTTTCGGCTTCCGCTGCGGGTTTCTAGGCTTGTTGCACATGGAAATCGTGCAGGAACGCCTGCGGCGTGAGTATAACATGGATCTGATTTCTTCCTATCCCAGTGTGGTTTACCATGTGTATAAAACAAACGGTGAAATGCTTGAGATTGACAATCCGACCCATCTGCCTGACATGTCAATTGTTGACCGGATTGAGGAGCCAACCGTTAAAGGTTTCCTGTTGTGCCAGACCGAAACTATTGGAGACGTGCTTAAACTGGTGCGAGATCGCAGGGGAGAGTGTGTCCATACCGAATCGCTTGACAGCCACCGTGTCATGCTGACCATCGAGATTCCATTGAATGAAATCCTGGTTGACTTTGTGGACAAAATTAAGACCATCACGCGCGGTTATGGCTCGATGGATTATGAATATGGTCCTTATCGCGAAGATAAGCTGGCCAAGATGGATATTCTCATTAACGGGGAACCCATGGATGCCTTTTCCACCATTGTGCACCGTGAAAAAGCTGAATTCCGTGGTCGTCAGCTTACCGCCAAGCTAAAGGAAGTCATTCCGCCACAGCTTTTCAAGGTAGCGCTCCAGGCCGCGATTGGAGGTAAAATTATCGCTCGTGAGGATGTCAAAACCGTTGGCAAGAACGTTACAGCCAAATGCTACGGGGGAGATGTCAGCCGCAAGCGCAAGCTGCTTGAGAAACAGAAGGAAGGAAAGAAACGAATGAAGCAATTTGGTAAGGTAAATATTCCGCAAGAGGCATTTATGCAGGTATTAAAATCTTCATAAGATATTCAGATACATGATTTTATTCAATAAAACACGCAAAACTAAAAAAAGTGCATCCAACTTTTTACATTTTTTATCAAAAAAACTCGCATACTCGAAGGATCTCTTGTCGGACAGGGATCTGACAGCCGTGGAGGATATGATACAATCCGCCACAGACCTGATCAAGGACAGGCAGAAATCCGCCGATATGCTGCAAAAAGAGCTTTCAGAGCTGGAGCTGGCTGCCCTGAAAGTTTTTCGCCCGGACCCTCGGGATTCGATGCGCGAGTGGGTGGAGGTGTTCCTGGTGGCGGCAGTGATTGCGATTTCGTTTAAGACCTTCTTTTTCCAACCGTTTAAGATTCCGACTAATAGTATGTTTCCAACGCTCTACGGGGTGGTGCCAACATCTTTACCTGAGGATCAGTTGCCAAAGGTACTGCCGCTGCGAATCTGGGATACGGTTGTCTTGGGTAAGTCTCATCACCGGGTCGTAGCAAAAGAAGATGGCCTGGTGCGTTCTGTGGAGCAGGGGAAATGGCTAGGCTTACCGCTACCTTTTTTCGATGTAACCCGCATTCGGGTCGGGGACAGAACATATACCGTGCATACCGCAAAAGGGCACTTTGATACTGGAACCAGCCACTCTGTTGTGCCCCTGAAAACACATGTGAAAGCAGGACAGGTGATCGCAAATTTTGTGACGGAAACAGGCGATAACCTGTTTGTTAATAAAATGACCTATCACTTTCGCAAACCCAGTCAGGGAGAAGTCTTTGTCTTTACCACTAATTGCATCTGGGGAATTGAATCCAACAACCGTAGAAAAGGGATACGGGGGGGACAGTTCTATATCAAACGCTGTACTGGAGTCCCCGGAGTGGAATTAAGCCTCGAGGAACCGTATTTATTCAGTAATGGTGACCTACTGGATAATCGTCCGGTTTTTGAAAAAATCTACTCCCGGCAGAATGGTTATAGTGGTTACGCCTACGGTCAGACTTTCCTGACAGAACCCGGTGCCATATTGCCGGTACGAGCTGATCAATACTGGGCAATGGGGGACAATAGTGCCCATAGCCTGGACAGTCGGGCATGGGGAACCGTGCCACGTAAGAACTTGGTAGGAACAGGCTTTTTTGTATATTGGCCTTTTACTAAGCGTTGGGGCTTTATTCAATAAGCTGCAGTAACTGCAAGATGGAATACGCTTATGCTTGAGTGTAAACCTGTTAAGAGTAGTATAATAATATTATTGTAGCGGAACACTATGAGTGATTCATTATCCATTTTGCCTCTTATCGAGGCGCTTGAAAGGAGCAATTCTTCCGCTCGCCTAACTGGTTCAGGCCCGAATATCCAGTATGAACTCTGGATTGATTCTGGCAGATTGGTGCATTGGGAAAGTGAGCCGTCGGCTGAACCGGGTCAACTCTTAGCCGCTGAAACAGCCAGTGTCTGGATGCGATCATTTCATTCCACTGAATTCAAGGCATCGCACCAGCCGATAAAGCTTTATGAGTTGATCAACAAATTACATGATCCCGCAAAGGACACTAAAGTAGTCAAAAAGCAGACTGCTCCGGCGGTCCGTGAGGTGGTTGTCGAAAAAAATCAGTTTTCAGCAAATTCGGATACTAAGCAGGTTAAGTCAAAAACCGCTTCACCCCAGCCTAATATGGAGCAGACCATTCGATTAAGTGATCATTTGGAAGCTGAAACCGCACCAGTGCCGTCACCCGGACCTCCGCCTCCGGCACCTCCAGTGGATATGACAGCAGCCAAACCCAGGCAGGCAGCAGTAGCGCCGTCCAATAAGTCCAACAAGGTCAAAGAGTCTGTGTTGATCGATAAACCCGAAGGCAACATGATTGTCTTTACTAAAGGTAAGAAAGATCGCCGAATAGCCGGGCGGGCTGAAGACTGTGATCTGGTGGTCAAAGATTCAGGTGCATCCCGCAACCACTGCGAACTTTATTTTGACGGCACGTTAATCCACATCAAAGACCTTAATTCTTCCAATGGGACCTTCCTCAACAAAAAGGAAGTTCACATCGGTGTCGCTGACGACGGTGACGTGCTGGCTATCGGAGATATTCAGTTCACTCTCAAAATCGACGAATCACTCGTTCCGGAAATGGTTTAACCCTTTATGCTTGGTTGGCTACCCTGTATTTTATTTCGCACAATATATGTTGTGTAAATAAAAATGAGAGTGAGCTGATTGGGATCTCTGTATTGATTGAGTTGTTCCCTCTTTGCTGATGCAAAAACAGACAAATGGCCGTCGCCATGACTTCCTGGAAAGTTGCACCGAACGAATCCGGCCTAGCTTTGATTCCTAATGCGTATAGACGGGAGATTGAAGCGCATCTCCTGCGTTGCCTTTGGATACCTGCGCAGCATTCAGTCTTGCTTCAAATTTTGACAGTTCTTGACGGACACTGTTCTTTGCAAGCAATAAGGAAGTCCCGATCAACGCAGAATTGAAACCCAGTTCCTGAACTTCTTTTATTCTGGATGGAGAAATTCCACTTTCTGCAACCTTAATGGATTTCTCCGGTAAAGCGTGAACCAGATTTCTGAACCGCTCGAAGTCGGTACTGACCTTGTCAGTGACTTCGCTTTTCCCTGCTAACTTCTGGAACTGAGCATCTACCCTTGCCCTAAGATAACGGCTGAATAAGCCGAAGTATGCTTTTGTGCCGCTATCCATCATCCGGCAGTTGATGCCATAGATGGACGCGATATCCGCAGGAATCTTCTCTATTTCCTCTTTCGTATGAGATTCAAAGAGAACATCCATTCCCAAATCCAGAGCTTGCTCTGCCAGCTTTCTCATCGTGTCCTGATCCGGAATAACATTGGCCATTAAAAGAATGGCATCCGCATGATATGCCCGTGCTTCATAGACTTGATACACATCCTTAATAAAGTCTTTGCGCAACAAAGGCTTGGAAACGACTTCCCTGGCTATTCTGATCCGGTCTACCGACATTCCAAAGTTTTTCTCTTCTGTGAGCACAGAAACAGCTTTGACAATGGTTGAATCTTCATATGCAGAAAGACACTCGGTCACATTCTTTTTACGCATGGCAGAACCACTGGGAGATTTTTCCTTAATTTCCGCAATAATCCCAAATCCTTCAGATTCCAGGGCATGCTTAAACGATCTGACACGTGGAGCATCCTTGATCATGGATTTCAGGTTCTCAATGGAATGCTTCTGTTTGGATCTCGCAATCTGTGCGTCAACGTCCTTTAGAATTCGATCCAGTTTGGTACTCATAACTTAACACCCGAATATAACACACTATCCGCTTTATCAGAATGAATTGCAACACCATCCAACGCAAATCCAACCAGTCCGCCCACAACTGCCGGCTGTATAACAAGTCCACTTTTTTTTGAAACCGCATCTTTCAACGCAGCCAGGCATATGTCAATTAAAGACATTTCCTGAAGGTAAATCCCCTCTTTTTCAGTATTTTCCTGCATTTCCTTAAAATCTACACCGGTCATAGAAAGCTTTAACACTGTTGTACATGCAGATAGGCAATTCTTCCCAAAAGGCAACACTAAAGAAAAATCTGAGCATCCGCGCCCGGCTGGAAAAATCGGAACAGCTTGACCCGTATACTGGCAGCAGCTGCATAATGACATGGTAGATGCTTGAGCCTGTTGTTGTCATCTGGTATCTCTGTCCTTAATTTACTATTATATCTGGAAAAACCACTGCAAGCACCTTAAAACGAATTATATCCAGCTTCAGGTATGTATTTCAAATCTTATTTCTGATCTGTTAATAAACCGGGTCGCTTACAGGCAGTCAAAATGCTGTTTTAAATAAGCGGCAGCGTCTCGACCTGCCTTGCCGCGATGGCTGATGACATGCTTATCTCGGGGCTCCATTTGAGCTGTCGTTATCGGATAACCGTCCGGCTGGAAATAAGGATCGTAACCAAAACCGTTGGAACCACGCGGTTCACGCAGGATCTGACCGCGGATAATCCCGTCAAAAGTAGCCAGAACCGCACCATTTTCAGCAATAGCCAACGCACAGTGAAACTGCGCACCACGCTGTCCTTCCGGCACCGCATCCATTTCCCGCATCAGTTTGGCATTATTGGCAGCATCATCCTTGTGCTCTCCCGCATAGCGGGCGGAAAAGATGCCCGGGTCTCCATTTAAGCTGTCCACTTCCAATCCGGAGTCGTCCGCCAGCACCGGACCGGCAATCACACGGCTGATCTCCACTGCTTTCTTGCAGGCATTGGCTTCAAAGCTGTCTCCGTCTTCGATAACATCGGGAATCTCAGGATAATCCAGCAGAGTTTTAATCACCCATTGGTGACCGAGCATATCGCCAAATTCTTTTGCTTTGCCGGCATTTCCGGTCGCAATGGTGAGCATCTGCTCGCTTGCACTGGAACACATCCGAACAGACTACATGGATACAGCTACAAAACAATCTTGCTCAACCCCTATAAAATCATTGCCTGATCAACAGCGATTCGCAGAATGCTTTGCTTTTGATACTATGAGCAAGGCACCCGCAATGCGCAGACAGTTTCCGTTTCACGAGATTGAACCGAAGTGGCAGTCGTTCTGGGAAGCACACCAGATATTCAAGTCCGCCAATCCGGGTGAATCCGGTAGCGAGAAACCAAAATATTATATCCTGGACATGTTCCCTTACCCTTCGGGTGCAGGGCTGCATGTCGGCCACCCCGAAGGCTATACCGCTACCGATATCCTGGCCCGCTACAAACGCATGTGCGGTTTCAACGTGTTACACCCGATGGGCTGGGACGCATACGGTTTGCCGGCCGAACAATATGCCATTCAGACCGGCACCCACCCGCGCGTTACTACCGAGAAAAACATCGCCACCTTCAAACGCCAGATCCAATCCCTGGGCTTCTCCTACGACTGGTCGCGCGAAGTCGACACCACGGATCCGGATTACTTCAAATGGACCCAGTGGATCTTCATGCAGCTCTATAAAAAGGATCTGGCCTACGTCTCCGAAGCGCCGGTCTGGTACTGCCCGGAATTGGGTACCGTCCTGGCTAATGAAGAAGTGCTCAATACCGAAGAAGGTCCCCGCTCCGAACGCGGTAACCATCCGGTCGAGCGTCGTCCGTTGCGCCAGTGGATGCTAAAGATCACCGCCTATGCCGAACGTCTGCTGCATGATCTGGACGATCTGGACTGGCCGGAGTCGTTGAAGGAAATGCAGCGCAACTGGATCGGGCGTTCTGAAGGCGCAGAGGTTACCTTCAATGTGGACGGCAGCGATGAAGCCATTACTGTTTTCACCACACGACCTGATACCTTGTTTGGAGCCACTTATATGGTACTGGCACCGGAACATCCCTTGCTGGCATCAATGGTGTCCGACCAACAGCGCTCAGCGATGGAAGCCTATCAGGCAAAGATTTCCGCTAAAACGGACTTGGAACGCACTGATCTGGCCAAGGTAAAGACCGGCTGCTTTACCGGGGCCTATGCCATCAATCCAGTCAACGACCAGAAAATCCCCATCTGGATTGCCGATTACGTGCTGATGTCATACGGCACCGGGGCGATCATGTCGGTACCGGCACATGATGATCGCGACTACGAGTTCGCGCGGAAGTTTGATTTACCGATTATTGAAGTGGTCCAGGCTCCCGACGGAGAAACTGCGGAAGGCTGTTTTACCGGTTACGGCACCGCTGTGAATTCCGGTTTCATGGATGGCCTGCCGACTGCGGCAGCCAAATCCAAAATGATTACCTGGCTGGAAGAAAAAGGCATCGGCACGGGCAAAGTGCAGTTCAAGCTGCGCGACTGGTTGTTCTCGCGTCAGCGTTACTGGGGTGAACCTTTTCCGGTGGTGTGGAAAGATGGTGAACATTCGCTGATGGATGAAAATGATCTCCCCCTCACCCTGCCTGAAATGGATGACTACCGTCCGGGTGGCGACGGCATGGCCCCGTTGGCTAAGGCTGAGCAGTGGCTGAATCTGCCGGATGGCTCGCGGCGTGAAACCAATACGATGCCGCAATGGGCCGGCTCCTGCTGGTATTATCTGCGTTATATGGATCCGGACAATGATTCCGCACCCGTCGGTAAAGAAGCGGAGCAGTACTGGATGGGCCCAAACGGCGTCGACCTGTATGTCGGTGGAGCGGAGCATGCCGTGCTCCACCTGCTGTATGCCCGCTTCTGGCATAAAGTGTTGTTTGATATCGGAGTCGTTTCCACTCACGAACCGTTCTACAAACTGGTCAATCAGGGGCTGATTTTGGGTGAAGACGGGCAGAAAATGTCCAAATCGCGTGGCAATGTGGTCAACCCGGACGACGTCGTTGATGAATATGGTGCCGACTCGCTGCGCCTGTTTGAGATGTTCATGGGACCGTTGGAACAGGTCAAACCGTGGAGCATGAAAGGTGTTGAAGGCGTCTACCGTTTTCTCGGTCGTGTCTGGCGTGTGGTCATGATCGAAAATCAGGAGGGTGACTGGGAAATGAATCCGGCGCTGTCCGATACCGCTACTCCCGCTTCAACGAATAAAGTAGTGCAGCAGTCGATCGTGAAAGTCACGGAAGATTTGGATGCCATGTCGTTTAATACGGCCATCTCGCAACTGATGGTGCTGACCAATGAACTGACGAAAGCCGAGAGCAAACCCAAGGCAGCCGTTGAAACATTAATACTGCTGTTGGCTCCGTTTGCACCGCATCTGGCGGAAGAACTGTGGGAAAAGCTGGGTCACACCGATTCGCTATCCGCCCATCCATGGCCGGAAGCCGATCTGTCGGCACTGGTGGAAGATGAGGCGGAAATCATCATTCAGGTTAACGGCAAGCTGAAAGGTCGTATGTCTATTCCTGCTGACCTGCCCCGCGAGGACTATGAATCCCGGGTGCGCGAACACGACAAATTCCAGGAGTGGATCGACGGTAAAACGGTGCGCAAAATGATCGCGGTACCGCAGAAACTGGTCAACATCGTAGCCAACTGAAAATAAGAGCCACAACAAATACTCAAGGCTGCAAAGGCTGACGTTTTCATTCAAAAAACCAGTGCTTCCTGCATCCGCTCTCCTTAATCCTATCGACAAATCCGGATCCTTCCCTTAGTACATTAGGCTTTATGCAGAAAACCAATTTCGAACAGGTGGTCGAAACGATTTGCGCGGAAGATTCCCGCTATGATCCGGATGCTTACAGTTTTGTGCGCGAAGGGCTGGATCAGACACTCAAAAACCTCAAACGGAATGGCGGTGTCGGCCCGGACAAACACGTCTCCGGCCCCGAGCTGCTGGAAGGTCTGCGCCGCTTTACACTGGAAGAATTCGGCCCGATGGGCCGACTGGTCCTGAATGAATGGGGGCTGCACAAGTGTCGTGACTTCGGGCAGATCGTATTTAATCTTGTTACCCATAACGTGCTAGGTCGCAGTGACTCGGATAGCATTGAGGACTTCAAGGAAATGTACACGTTTGAGGAAGCATTTGAAATGCCTTTCCGTCCCAAGGCAGCGAAAGCAGATACGGCTAAAAAACGCGCGTACCGTTCCACCGCCTCCCGGCGACTGGGGCCATCGGATTCACAACCGCCTGTCGCACCGGAACAGAACGATCTGGAATCCTGATTCTGGAGGTTTCAAAAAAACCGTTGCCGCCGCTGAATTTGTGCTAACTTGCTTAGCCATGCATCGCATCCGTTATTTGATCGTGTTGCCGCTGTTGGCAACAGTTTGTTTGCTTATGAATTGTCAAAAAACATCCTTACCTTCCGCTTCTCTGAACATCGATCTTCCCGCGTCGGACTACCAGCATTTTCAACTGGATAACGGGCTGACGCTAATCGTGGAAGAGGATCACCGCTCTCCGGTCGTGTCGGTGCAGGCCTGGTGTCGTGCCGGCAGTATTACAGAAGGTCCCTACCTGGGTTCAGGGATTTCCCACATCCTTGAGCACATGCTGTTCAAAGGCACCGAGCGACGCGGTAATTCTGAAATTGCCACCACCATCCAGTCTATCGGCGGTTATACCAATGCCTATACTTCCTTTGATCGCACTGTTTACTTTATTGATGCCCCTAGTGCCGGCTGGCGGACCGCGCTGGACGTGCTGGCAGATGCCATTTTCCATTCCACCCTGCCGGAAGATGAATACATCAAGGAAATGGAAGTGGTGCGGCGTGAATTTGCCATGGGCTTCGATGACCCGAATCGCGTGCTGCAGAAGCTGCTCTTTGACACGGCATTCTGTGAACACCCGTATCAGTATCCCGTCATCGGTTATCTGGAAAACTTTAACCGACTGACCCGCGCAGATGTGCAGGACTACTACCAGCGTTATTATGTGCCGAATAACCTGACCTTCATTGTGACGGGTGCTGTCCATGCGGAAGAAGTGCGTGATGCCTTGAGTAAAATGACCGCTTCCGTGGAACGTCAGATGATTCCGGATATTTATATACCTGATGAACCGCGCCAGCTCGGTCTGCGTGAACAGCATATAGAATTTCCGACTGATGCAACCCGCCTCTACCTGGCCTTCCACATTCCGGGGATCACCCACCAAGACCTGTATGCCCTGGATGTGCTGGCAATTCTTGCCGGTCAGGGACGCAGTTCGCGTCTGCATCAGTCATTGGTGGAGGAAAAGCAGAAGCTGCGCAATGTCGGTGCGTTCTCCTATACGCCCGCCCAGTCCGGACTCTGGGCAGTTGCCGGAACCATGCACCCCGATTCCAGCTTCACTCGTGATGAAATTGTTTCTGCCATTCTGGATGAGCTGCAGCAGTTCCAGCAGCGCATTCCTGACCAGCAGGAACTGGACAAGGCCAAACGTATGGTCATTTCAGACCACGTCGACAGCATGGTCACCGTTTCCGGTAAAGCAGCCTCCATTGGTAACAGCTGGTTCATTGCGCGGGATCTTGACTTCGGTTCCAACTATCTGCAGGGAATCACTGACGTCTCACCTGCAGATGTGCGACGTGTGGCACGTGACTATCTGCAGAAAAACAACATGACGGTTGTCAGTATCAATCCGGCAGGTAAGGCGCAGGCTGCTGAGACCGGGCAGGCTGAAGTTGCCCGAACAGCTCAGGCCAGTCTGAGCAGCTTTTCCGGTGGGTTGCCGCTGGTTGAAATTTCGGATCCCAGCCTGCCGCTAGTTACGGTATCGGTTTCCATGAAGGGAGGTCTGTTGACCGAACCCGCTGACCGGAACGGTATCTCCTACCTGACTGCTCAGCTGATGAAAAAGGGCACACTGAACCTATCCGCTGCGGAAATTGCGGATCAGATTGAAAGCCTGGGGGGTTCGCTTACTGTCCAGTCCGGTAATAATTCCATCACCGCATCCGTCAGTGTGCTGGAAAGTGACCTGGAAACTGCCATCTCGCTGCTCGCTGACGTCGTACTGCGTCCTGCCTTCTCCAGTGAAGAGCTGGAAAAAGAAAGGCGTAAACAGCTCTCTGACCTGAAGCTGGAACTGGATCAGCCGATGCGTGTGGCCCGCAACCAGCTGCGGGAAACCCTGTTCCAGTCGCACCCCTACTCCCGTAATGTGCTGGGAGATCCGGCAGCCATAGAAAACCTGACACAGGATGATATCATGGATTTTCATCGGGCACGGATCGCTAAAAACTCGTTAGTCTTTTCCATCGCCGGCCATTATGACACGGAACAGGCAACATCCCTCTTTGCCCGGTATTTCCCTGCCTCGGAGTTCGACCAACCGGCCACCGGACCGGAGAAACATGCAGCCGCTTTCGGCGGCACCGGTCAGACACTGGAATTGAACAACGACAAGGTACAGGCCATCGTGCAGATCGGCTTTCCCGGGATTTCCATCCATTCAGAAGATCGTGTTGCACTCGATCTGATCGACCAGGCGCTGTCAGACCTGGCTTCCCGTCTATTCCTGCGCATCCGCGAGCGGCAGTCACTGGCTTACTTTGTCGGCGCCGCACAACTGACCGGCGTCGATCCCGGGTACTTCATGTTTTATGCCGGCACCCGCCCGGAAACGTCCCTGCGGGTCCGTGATGAGATCCTGGACGAGATCAGGCTGCTGGTACAGGACGGCCTTGAACCCAGCGAATTCAAACGCGCAAAGGCCAAACTGAACGGGAAGCGGCTGCTGCAGAACCAGAGCTCAGCCCAGCAGGCTGCAATTGCCTCCTTGAACGTGCTGTATGGCCTGGGTATTGACTACGAAAGCCGCTATCAGGCTGAACTGGCCGCACTGACACTGGAAGACGCTAATAGGGTGGCGCAAAAGATTTTTGGTCAGGAAAATTACGTTTGTGTTATTGTGCAGCCGGATCAAGATACATCTGAATAACCAAAGACTTAACCAGATAGCTACCACTATGTCCGAGCAACCTGACCCCTCAGAAACTTCCAGTGATTCACAGGAACTGGCACAACGTTTTGTGCAGTTTGTCATGATACAGGCCCAGAATGTACTCTACGTGCTGGGTAAAATTCCCGGTCCGGACGGCACCGCACCGCAGCCGAATCTGGAAGCCGCTAAAATGCTGATTGATCAACTCGACATGATCCAAGGCAAGACCAAGGGCAACCTGATCGAACAGGAGGAAAAGATTCTCAAAGACACGCTGTCCGAATTGAAAATAGCTTTCGTCGAGGCCAGCGGCGGCACACCTGCCAGTATGATGCCGGATCGCAGCCCAAAAATTGATCTGGAAGAACTGGAGCAGGAACAACCAGTAGCCGCTCCGCCAAAACCGGAGCCCGCGGCCGGAAAAGCACCTGAACCTCAGCCGGAACCCAATGAAACGCCATCCGACTCTGGCGGCAGGCAGGACGACGGCGAAGACAAAAAGAAATTCTTCAAGAGCTACGGTTAAAAACGCATTTAACGGTTCCTGTATCGGGCAGGATTCTGTCTCCCGTTATCTGGTATGGTCGGGACCACCCTGTTGCAGTCGCACGACCCGCTAAGATTTAAAACCTTGTTTTAGATCTTAGCGAAACTTCGGCTGTTCACTCGCAAACATTTCACTCAGCGTAACCGGTTTCAGGTCTGCGGCCTGGATGTCTTCCAAGATCTGTTTCATCGCATCAACCACGCAACTGTTTTTTTCATGTAGCGATATGATAGCACCGGGAGCTAGGCCCTGCTTCACCTGTCTGACGATCGCACCCGCATCATCCTCTTCCCAGTCTTTGACTTTGGTTGTCCAGTAAACGGTCGACAGCCTGCTACGAAATGGCAGATGCAGTTGTGCCTCGTCAAAATCCCCGAAGGGTGGTCGAAACCACCGCGCTTCCTCACCGGAAGCAAAACGGATGGCATCCTGTGCATCCTGGATCTGCCGGAACAGCTCCCGCTCGGACTCCTCGGAACACCTGACGTGATTCATGGTGTGATTCCCCACTTCATGACCGTTTCTGGTCAGCTGTTTCGCCAGTTCCACATGACTCAAGGCTTCGCGACCAATCATGAAGAACGTGGCGGGCATCTGATACTGCTGGAGCAGTTCCAGCAAATCAGGTGTTACCTCCGGATGGGGTCCGTCATTGAACGTAATCGCAATGTGTCGCTTTTTACTGGATCCCTGGCAGAAGAGATGCTCACGCCGCTGGGATTCCACCCCTTCTGCCGCTAAAGACCTGGCCTCAAGCAAGGCAGAATGGCCACCCGTTGAAAACGGTTTAGCAAGTCGGTAACACCATGCCGGAACAGATCCCATGCTGTTCAATATGCCTTATCTTTTTACGCGGATAAATATAAATATTTGGATTGCATGATTTTCCATCTAAGCGTGTGCGGCATTAGGATGGCAAAAAATCTAGGGTGGGCATGTCGAAGACTTCTTGCCAACGCGTTATGTTATGGCTCTCATTCAACTTCAGGTAAACTGCCAACCCAAATGTCTTGTCTCCCAACATATCGCCGCACTCAAACTATCCTGACCGTTTTTCTGATAGCGATGTTCCTGGTGGGCATGGCGGCCCTTACTAATCCCAGAGGTAACTATGAGTGGTTCCCCTTCTATTCCTGGTCCATGTTCGGGCTGGTTCCGCAGCAGGAAACGATCTATCGGCTGGCGGTTCTTGACAGCTGCGGGCATCCGGTTGATTTTCGCGATGCAGCCGGTCTGGTCAATGAACCTGGTTCGCTGGCTGCCTATCACCTGGTCCAGCAGATGGGCTTGTCCATAGCCAATCAGGACAGCAGGCAACTGAGCACACTGCGCCGGGCTTTCGAAGACTCGTATCTCCAGTCCGGAACCATCTACCAGATCTATCAGACACGTGAAGACCCGCTGACTGCCTGGCGCAAGTCCGGGATGGCAGATGAAGCGGAAATGATCGGCACCTTCGTAACTGGAGAAAAGTTGCCGTGAATGCTGTCAATACACCTGGTTTGCTGAAACGACTGCGTCAAGTTTTCGGCAGCACCCCGTCAGATACCTTACTCTGGAGTTCACATGTCCGCATCTTCCAGCAAGCTCGCTGGGGAGTCATCGTCATCTACGCTTTCCAGTTGTATCTGGCACTCAAAACGATCCCGCAATGGTCGGGTATGGCCTCGCGCGAGGGCCTGTTGCCGCTGTGGCCCGTCGCATGGATGAACGCGTTGCCCTACGAAACAGCTATTTATGCTGTGCTGATGCTGTTTCTTACTGGATCCCTGCTGGGTGCAGTGCTGGGCCGGTATCGCATCGGCCGTATCGCTGCTTTCTTCGGGCTGCTGCAGTTCGTGGCATGGAATAACTCTTACGGCAAGATCGGTCACAGCCTGCATGTCCTGCTCTTCATCAGCTTTGTCCTCATCTTCCTGCCAACCGGATGGCACCTGAAAGCCAGCAATCGCACCACCCGCCAGCACACTCTTTTCACCTACTGGTCGGCGCAGGCGGTTCCACTGATCGCCTACAGCATGGCAGGCATGGTTAAAGTCGGTTGTGGCATCTATCAGCTGGCTGTCGGTCAGGCTTCGGTGTTCGGTCCGGAAGGCCTGCCCCGGCATGTCGCAGATCGGCTCCTGCAGACCGGCTCCGAGACCCTGCTGGGGCCCTGGGTGATTGAAAATGCGTGGCTGGTGCTGCCTGGCATGTGGATCACGTTATACCTGGAACTGTTTGCCCTTTACGCCCTGTTCCGTCCGGCCACCCGTATCTGGTTCGTCGGCGGACTGCTGATCTTTCATGCGGCTTCCTATTTCACCATGACCATCTGGTTCCCCCAGAATTGCTTTCTGCTGCTCCTGCTGATGCTCCTCTTCCCCGCCACCGCCCGGCGACCTGCCCTCACACTAAGCTCACTGCAGTCGTTACCGCTCCTCGGTGCCTTTTTTAGAACCGTTAACGGACACTGACAGATACCGATACAGATTTTTGAATTTGGCGTGAAACTGCCTTCAGTGACGATTCAACCTTTTACCGAACTCTGTTCTTCACTATCGGCAGCACAGCACCTACGCTCTCTCCCCGCATGGCAAAAGTACTTTACGGCGTGATGGGCAATACCAACGGCCACATCATGCGCACGTTATCCCTTATCACCCGCATTCCTGAACACGAGTTCCATCTCGTCGCAGGCGGCCGCGTGATCGACGTCAATACTGGTCGCTACCCGCTGCTGCAGGTGCCCGTACTGCATTCCCGCTACAAAAACCAGCGGCTTGACCTGTGGGGTACGATTGGGCAGATCGCCCTGCGCATCCTGCAGGTCCCGTTCATCTGCTGGAAAATCCATCAGCGGGTAAAGGAATTCAAACCGGATGTGCTCATATCTGATCGCGAATTCTTCACACCCATCTATGCCAGACTGACAGGTCGCAAATGCTACTCCGTGGATCACACGCATATCCTGAAAATCTGCGACTTTCCGGTGCCCGAGGAGATGCAAAAGATCTATGCCCTGACCATGTTTCACGACAAACTGCTGTTCGACTTTACCCCGGAAAACTTCATCGTTTCCTTCTTTCAACCACCGCAGATCAAGCGACCGGGATTCAGGGAAGAAGTCTTTGGCGGCGTGGTGCGACCTGAGCTCGACAGCGTAAAAGCCTCCGAGGGCGAGCATATCTTTGTCTACCTGACCGTTCCTGACTTCCCCGAACTCATCGAAGCGCTGCAGCAGTGTTCACGACCGGTGATTTTTTATGGCTACGGACGTGAGTGCGTGGAAGGTAACATTACCTTTCGTGGCTTCAGTAAAACCAGAATCCTGGAGGAACTTGCCTCCTGCCGCTATGCAGTGGTAAACGGCGGCCATAACCTGCTCAGCGAAGCCCTGCACTTCGGCAAACCGGCCCTGTGCTTCCCCATTTCCGGCGCCGTCGAGCAATACATCAACGTCCACTTCATGCGCGAACTGACATACGGCGACTACACGTATAGTAAATCCCCGACTGTCGATTTATTTGAAGAATTTGATCAGCGCTGTGACGAATATAAGGCATCAATTAAAAGAAATTACCGCGGTGGCACCGAAGATTTGGTGGCACGACTCAGAGAAGTATTCGACTCGGCTGGTAAATAAGCGAAGAAATCGCGGGTTAAGAAGAGTCCTAATTCCCTACATCGTAACTATCAAAGAGCGTCGTAAGAGTAATCGAAAAAGCCTACTATCGGTTTCAGGACTGGCCTTGCTTTGGTGATGTATTTTTTCCAGCCATTTCAATGTCCGTTCACCAATCGGAGTATATCGGTCTTTGTGACCTTTTCCCTGTTCTACGCTCACCACACTTCTATCAAAGTCCACATCGTTCACATTCATCGCTCAAGCTCTTGGATTTCGGCCCGTTGACGACTATTCCAACGCAATCTATATTTTCATCATGCCGACATACAAACTCGATTCTGGAGGAATACTGCCCGAAATCACTCTGCCTACCACAGATGGCCCCGAAGTTATGCTGGGTAAACCTGAAAATACCTCACATTGGCGACTGGTCTTTATCTACCGCGGACTGCATTGCCCGATCTGTCACCAATACCTCAAAAAACTTGATTTCCTGCAGGAAGACTTCCTCCAGGCGAAGGCGGAAATCATCGTGGCTTCAGCCGATCCGAAAGAAAAGGCGGAGGCGATGGTGCAGCAAGAAGAACTCACCCTCCAGGTGGCTTATGGCTTGAGTATCGAGCAAATGCAGTCGCTGGGATTGTGGATTTCCGAACCGCGCTCTGCTGACGAAACAGATCAGCCTTTTCCCGAGCCGGCCCTGTTTGCAATCAATCCCGATGGGAAAATTCAGCTTATCGACCAGTCCAACACGCCCTTCAATCGTTCCGATCTTACGGAACTGCTGGACACGGTAATCTGGATTCAGGAAAATGATTATCCGATCCGCGGCACTTACGGGCAGTCGACCGCTTAAAGCAGTCAATCGGTCGGATGCGGTTGGCGACTTGCTTATCATCCTCTACTTCAGAAACTCCTGCGCCATTTCGCGGGCACGAATGAACATTACAGCAAAAGTGCTGATTGCGATGATTTTCAGGATGTCTTCGGTGCCGCAGATGATCAGATGGACGATCCTTGCCCATGGCTGCGCCAGGAACAGGGGCAGGATATCCTCGCGGTTGGTCAGCGCGTCCAGCAGCACCCATCACGGTGGCACAGGAGAAGCCCGTGACCAGCCAGGGCCAGAGTCGCTGGAAACGGCGCAGCTCGTTGCGGTAAAAGGCCATGATACCCAGTGCCCCCAGCATGTAGAGCAGGATCAGCACATCATCCAGCCGATCAGAAACCGCCGTTTCCTGCATGCCGAATTTCAGATGGATCCATTCATCAAAGCTTTCATGGATCCGGAAAAACTCGTCTGCTGCCAGGAAGATACATCCCAGTGCAATAAATCCCCATAGGGTGGCGGAAACCTGCCAGGAGTTTCCCCCGTTGAACCGGATCTTGAATACTCGGTAAGCCATCCAGCTGCATAACAGCAGCAGCGTTACGGACAACAGCGTTACGATTCCCATCTCACCGAACTGGTCCGTTCCCCATCCCAGGTCGAGCGTGATGGCAGTGATGATAACGACGACATCCGCCATCGCAATCCGCCTGGCCCACATTGTCCAATTCGTTGAACTGTTCATTGCACCTTGCAGGGAAAGAAACGCGGGAAAATTCTCCTGAAACGTCTTTTCCTGATTCCTTTGGCTGACAGATTTAAAACAGAATCGCGTTCCAAATGTCAAGAGATGTTCAGTCAGGTATTTCGACCGGCGGCAGGATATATCCCGTCGGAAGCCTGACCGCACAAGCGGCCTGCAATGCAGTACGGCGTCCCTTGTTGGATGTCAATCCGCTTGCCGGATCCCTGAATCCGGTGGATGCTGCTTTTGGCACGTAAGATTGTTATCGGTTTTCTATGGAAATCAGAGTAATACCAACTAGATACCCGTTGTTTACCGGAAATACAGACACTCGAAAGGTTCATTCAGATGATCAGCTATAAAAAAAGAAGGAGATACAAATATAACCTGCACTCGGACTTGGAATATCAGACGGGTATGCAAGTGGATACTCCCCAAGACCTGGGATTACTTGAAATTACCGGCACAGGAACCCTTTTCATACGGAAAGGCTATTCCTGGGATGGTCCCAGTGGACCCACTATCGACACCCAAACCTTCATGCGGGGGTCTCTGGTGCACGATGCTCTGTATCAGCTCATCAGGGAAAAGGTTCTGGACCTCAGCTACCGGAAGCGGGCGGACGACATCCTGCGAGAAATTTGTATTAAAGACGGAATGTCAGCATTCAGGGCCTGGTATGTCTACAAGGCGGTTCGTCTGGCAGGTAAAAAATCAGCAGAACCTGATCTGCTGTATGCCCCGTAAGACAGGACACCTTGCCCCTTTTCAACAGCTAGCCGCCCGCCACGACACGTAAAAATTCCAGCTGGTCACCCTGCTTGATCACCCGGGTGCGCCACTTACTGCGCAGCACAGCCTCCCCGTTTAACTCGATCAGGATGGAATTTACTTTCAGTCCATGCGCTTCCACCAGATCCATCAGTGTTGTCGAATGCTCAAAGCTTTTAGTTTCACCATTCAATTTTACGGTGATTTGACTTTCTTTACTCATGACGGCAAAGCTCCGCATCCCAGTCTTTCCAGACCGGATCCAGTCCGACGGATTTGAGGTGGGCGGCAATCTCCTGGGCAGACCGGTGATCGCTGATAGTAAACTGTTCGGTGGCGGCTTCGGAGCCACCTGTCCCATTGGCGTGACTTCCAGCTTTTCTCCCCTTACTCTGCTGCACGCGCTCGCTGCCAGCTCCGGTATAGCCGCCCGGCTCGGTATGTGCACCAGCACTGATCAGCGTCACACCCAGCGGGAACAGGCCGTCACGCAGGTGCTGGGGTTCACGAGTGGACAGTACCAGCCCGACCTGTGGGAAGCAGATCCGGAAGGCACACAGCATGCGCACAAAATCCGGGTCAGAGATCGGATACTTCGGATCGAAATCTCCAGCTGCAGGTTTCAGGCGTGGAAAAGACAGGGTCAGGCTGGCTTTCCAGCAGTGCTTGAGCAGGTATTCGGTATGTGCGGCCAGTGCCAGTGCCTCGCTTTTCCAGTCCCACAGGCCAAACAGTGCACCAATACCAATACGCCGGAATCCGGCAGTATAGGCCCGCTCCGGACATTCCAGCCGCCAGTCGAAGTTCCTTTTCGGTCCCGATGCATGCATCTCCGCATAGGTAGCGCGATGATATGTTTCCTGATACACCACCAGTCCTTCCGCACCGGCTTCCACAATCGGCAGATATTCCTCGGTTTCCATCGGTCCGACTTCCAGTGATATGGATGGCACCAGATCCCGCAGGCGTGCCGTGCAGTCGCGCAGGTAGTGGTTGGATACAAATTTGGGATGCTCGCCAGCCACAATCAGGATATTGCGGAAGCCTTCGGTAACCAAATGCCGTGCTTCGCGTTCTACCTCGTTGAGTGAAAGCGTCACCCGGAAAATCGGGTTATTGCGGGAGAAGCCGCAGTATTTGCAGACATTAACACACTCGTTGGAGACATAGAGCGGTGCAAAGAGTCGCATCGTCTTACCAAAATGCTGACGGGTCAACCGCTGGGAATCGGCCGCCAGTATTTCCAGCGGAACATCGCTTTCCAGCATACGCTCAAACCGGCCCAGGAGCGGGCTCTTTTCTGCCGGCAGACGGTTAAACATTTCTACGAAGGACATGATTTCAAATCAGTTGGTTCCAATGCCTGCATGTATCAGACAAGCAAAGTTTTATTACAAGATACAGGGCAAAGCAGGAAAAGAAAATCTCAGCATTCAACTATCTAAAAAAGTGGTGAGCGGGCTGGTGGGTTCAGCAGTAACCGATTGAGCAGGCAGCCCCGCCTCATAGGCAATACGTCCGGCCTCTACAGCCTGGGCAAAGGCCCGGGCCATGGCGACCGGATTACGCGCAATCGCAATCGCAGTATTCACCAGCACGGCATCCGCACCCATTTCCATTGCTTCTGCCGCATGCGAGGGTGCACCGATTCCGGCATCCACGACCACCGGCACGGTAGCCTGCTCGATAATGATTTCGATTTGTGCCCGGGTCTCGATACCTCGATTGCTGCCAATCGGGGCCCCCAAGGGCATGACAGTAGCTGCACCAGCCTCTTCAAGTCTTTTGGCCAAAACAGGATCTGCATTTATATACGGAAGTACCGTAAAATCTTCTTTTACCAGTATTTCCGTGGCTTTGAGCGTTTCAATGGGGTCTGGCAGCAGATAACGCGGGTCTGGATGGATTTCCAGCTTTACCCATTTGGGCATTCCAACCTGGGCGGCCAGCCTGGCAATTCGTACGGCCTCTTCCGCATTCATGGCACCGCTGGTATTAGGCACCAGTTGGAATTGGCTGGAATCAATAAAGTCCATGATATCGGCCGAGGGATCACTGTCCTCACCTCCGGACAGATCAGCACGACGCAGCGCGACTGTCACCAGTTCGGTGCCACAGCTCTCGAGTGTGGATTTCATGCTGGCGAGTGAGGGAAACTTACCGGTGCCAAGAAAGAGTCGGGACTGGAATTCCTTGTTCCCGACGTGCCAGGGCTGTGGTTGAACAATGTCTGTCATTACGGCCTAAAAATGTGGATTTCAAACGGTAAACTATAGGCAATACGGGGTGTGTAAACAGGTAAAAATGGCCGTGCCCGACAGATGGCAAACAGCTCCATGAATTTCGGAAACTTCTATCCTGCCGTTTTGCCCGGCAGGATCAGACGATCCAGCAGGTTCCCTGTCAAGCCCCCTTCTCAGAGCAGTGACTTACTCAGATCAAAAACCGGCTGACAGGCGGCGGAGAGATGATTGTGAATGTCCTGCAACTGGCGGTAGACTTTAATGTTGGCTTTGATGGGCTTGGCCACTGATTTTTTGTCAATCTTGACCAGATCATCCGTAATGTGGGTCATGCGGACGCGATCGCCCCGCTGGAGGAAGAAACACCACATCGACTGCAGTGCCGCCCCGAACGCAGCACCTTCGGTATTTTCCAGTCCCACCACTTCGGCTTCGAAAACATCCGCCAGAATCTGGCGCCATTCCGGATTGTTGGATCCCCCGCCGGTAACTCGGATCTGCTTAGGCCGGATTCCCAGATCTTTCATACGGTTCAGCCCGTAGTTCAATCCCAGCGAAACCCCTTCCATGACCGAACGGGCAATATGCGACTGGCTAAAGTTTTCTGTCGTCATGCCGAAAAAGACACCGGAAGCAGTCGGCAGGTTTGGCATGCGTTCGCCTTGAAAGTATGGAAGATGTATCAAGCCATCACTGCCGACCGGAACACTACTAACGGCTTTACTGAGCTTGCTGTTGTCCATGGAAAAGGCTTTCTTCACCAGTTCAGTCGCTACAGTGACATTCATGGTGCAGGCCAGTGGCAGCCAGCCGCCCGTGCTGTCACAGAAAGCCGCAATTTCACCATCCGGGTCGACCACCGGACGGGAGGAAAAGGCATACACGGTGCCTGAAGTTCCGAGACTGGTGGTTACCATGCCCGGCTTGGTATTGCCAGTGCCGATGGCACCCATCATGTTGTCACCTCCCCCGGCGGAGACAATCGTAGCCGGATCAAGTCCCAGCCGTTTGGCAACCTGCGGCAGCACCGTTCCGACAGGATCTGAAGAGTCCTGGATCAGCGGTAGTTTGTCTTCCAGCTGCGGATCAATCGCGCTGATCAGCCGTGGATGCCAGTTACGTGTTTTGGTGTCAAATAATCCGGTGCCGGAGGCATCCCCGGCTTCCATCACGGCGCGGCCGGTCAGGTGAAAGTTGAGGTAATCATGCGGCAGTAGGATTGTTTTGATCCGCTGATAATTTTTAGGCTCGTTCTGTTTCATCCACAGAATCTTGGAGGCAGTAAAACCTGCGGGAATGCCATTACCGCTCAGTGAAATTACTTTCTTGAGACCACCGAGTTTCTTGACCAGAGAGTCGGCTTGTGCAGCCGTGCTGGTGTCGCACCACAGCTTGGAAGGACGAATGACTTTATCAAACTCATCCAGTGTGACCAGCCCGTGCTGCTGACCGGAGATACCGATGGCTTTGATCTGGATCGCCCGAACACCGGCCTGCTTCACCACTTGCTTGATTGTGCGCTCCAGCGCGGATACCCAGGTTTTAGGCTCCTGCTCCCGGGCTCCTTCCGGCAGGTCTTTAATGAAACCGTAAGAGGTTGAAGCCGAGGCCATGACTTTGCCGCTCTTTCCGTTAATCAGGACTGTCTTGGTTCCTTGCGTGCCGCTGTCTACCCCGATAAAGTACTCGCTCATAAGCGTTTTATTATATGGAGATGGCAGAAAGTTACGAGGATTTATTTGAGCGGTATTGATTTTAGCCGCCCGTCTCGGCTACCGTCTTATTTTCCATGCCAAGTACCGTCATAGCCTTAGCGACTCCGCCTGTGCCTTCTGCCCTGGCGGTCATTCGTATGACTGGCTCGCTCTCGCACCAGGTTTGTCTGCAGTTAAGCGGCGATCGCATTGCGCCGGGTCAGATCGCATACCGGGTGCTGAAACATGAAGGTGAAGTGTTAGATGATGTGGTGGTATCAGTCTGGAAAGCCCCCGCTTCCTACACAGGTGAGGACATGGTGGAATTTTCCTGTCATGGCAACATGCTGATCGTCGACCGGATCATTGCTGCCTGCTGCGCGGCAGGAGCAGAACCGGCTGCTCCCGGGGAATTCACCCGCCGTGCCTATCTGAACGGAAAAATGGATCTGACACAGGCGGAGGCAATCAGTGAACTCATCCATGCACGCAGTGAACGGGCTCTGAAAGCCGTGCGCCACTTTCAGCAAGGTGCCTTCGGCACCAGGCTGGGCAGATTGCGCGAATCTCTATTGCAGATCCTCTCACACCTCGAAGCGTATATTGACTTTCCGGATGAGGATATCAGCCCGGAAACCGGACAGCAGATGCTGAATCAAGCACAGGCGGTCCAGGAGCAGCTTGTGGCTTATCTCAAAAGCGCTCAGACTGGAAAATTTCTCCGCAATGGTGCTACTATTGTGCTGGCAGGCGTGCCCAATGCCGGTAAATCCTCGCTGATGAATGCCTTGCTGGAGGAAGAGCGCGTGCTGGTCAGCGATCAGCCCGGAACCACCCGCGATACCGTAGATGCGGAATTCCAGATCGGCGGTTTCCCCTGCTTTCTGACGGATACCGCAGGACTGCGCGAATCTCATGAAACTATTGAACAGATGGGGATCGAGCGCACACGTCAGTCGCTTCGCCAGGCAGACGTTATTCTCCATCTTATCGACGGCTCACAGGCAAACCCGGATCAGGTCATGCATTTTCCTGAGACTGAGATCCCGGTCATCCGCATCATTACTAAATCTGATCTGAAATTGTGCCCCGGGCTGGATGGTCTGCCCGTTTCCAGCACGGAAGGCAGCGGCTTGGAAGCACTCAAATGCGAGATTCTGAATGTGCTGAAGTTGAACGATCAGACCGATATGAGCGACTCCCTTGCCATCAATGCCCGGCATACCTTTCACCTGCAGCAGGCACAGCAACATATGGAACGGGCGTTGGAAAATCTGCAGGCGGATGAAGTACCGGAAATCTGTAGTTCAGATCTGCGGGCGGCACTTTTTTCGCTGGCAGAAATTGTGGGTGAAACATCCAACGAAGACATCCTGGATCGCCTGTTTCAGAATTTCTGCATTGGTAAATGACAGATTGCCGATAGGTTACCCTCATGCTTTACGAAAAACTGGTTCGACCTCTGCTTTTCCGAACCGATCCAGAATGGATTCACGGTGCCGGCATGAACCTGCTAAAGGTGGAGTTACTGGCTAAACTGATCGGGAACACAGTCGGCCCACAGGGACATCCGATCAAGCTATGGGGCCTTACTTTCCGCAATCAGCTGGGACTGGCTGCCGGATTTGACAAGAATGCCGAGATCATTCCGGCAACCTATCATCTTGGATTCGGCTTTACCGAGATCGGCACAGTGACACCCCGGCCACAGCCCGGCAATGATCGTCCTCGCGTTTACCGGCTCCCGAAATACGGTGGGCTGATCAATCGGCTGGGATTTCCCAACCGCGGAGCAGACGAGATTGCTAAACGGCTCAAACGCCTCAAAGCTTCCCATGCATTCCATCAGTTCCCGCTTGGCATTAATCTGGGAAAAAACAAAACGGTCGAGCTGGAGGATGCTGCTGAAGATTATCTGACGGCTTTCAGGCTGCTGGAGCCTTACGGCGACTTCTTTGTGGTCAATGTCAGCTCACCAAACACACCCAATCTGCGGAAACTGCAAAGCCCCGGACAGTTGAAGAAAATACTCGAACCGCTGATTTTGGAAAATCGGCATCGCCAGAACAAGCCGCTGCTGCTGAAAATCGCTCCGGATCTGGCGGCTCCGGATCTCGATGAAATCCTGCAGACCATTCAGGACCTGTCGCTGCACGGCATTGTGGCTACCAATACCACGATCGACCGTGTCGGCGTGGATGGCCCCGAGAGTAACCAGAGTGGCGGACTCAGTGGCACACCGATGCGAGATAAGAGCACGGAGATGATTCGCCACATTTCGCGTGTGACTAACGGTGATCTACCGATCATCGGGGTAGGCGGTGTCATGAGAGCCGACGATTACCAGGAAAAATTAGATGCAGGTGCCTCGCTAGTGCAGACCTACACCGGCTTTGTGTACCGCGGCCCCGCTGTCGTACGCCACCTTTTAATGAAGGAATGAGTGACCGCCTGCGGTCGGCTGTAAAACCAATCTACAGCTCATGCATCCGCTGCAAAGGCTTTTAACACCATGTCCGGATGGAACTTCGCCCTGCCGCTTACGGTGCGGGAGCAGGCTGCGTGGGCATTCCCGGCGCATCCACAGTCGTATCCGGTTCCGGAATCATGATTTCAACCTCTGCCTGATCGCGCAGGGTGTCCAGCTTGTGCTGCAACTCCTTGCGCACATCACTGGACTGCAGATTCTCCTTAATGCGTGACACCACTTCTTCAAAGCTGGCAGTTCCCGCCTCCTGCTTGCTCATTACTTCCAGAAAGTGGTATCCAAAATCAGACTGGAATACGGGACTGATGGTTCCCTGCTTGGAGCTGAATGCCATATTTTCAAACTCCGGCACCATCTGACCTTTGCCAAATGGCGGCAGCATGCCACCGCGGGCTTTACTGCCGGGATCATCAGAAACTTCGCTGGCAACCGCTGCAAAATCTTCACCATCGGTCACGCGCTTGCGTGCGGCATCAGCTTTCTGCTTGGCGACCGCTTTATCCGTATCGGATGCGTTCTTATCCGCCTTGATCAGAATGTGACGGGCATTGACTGTTTCAGGGCGCTCCCAGTATTGCGGGTTTTCGTCATAAAAGGTCTGGGCCGCCTCATCTGTAACCACTTTGGCGTTAGCGCGGGCTTCCTCGATCATGATCCGCTGGGCCACCCCTTCCCGGATCTGTTTTTGCAGCATCTCTTCATTCAATCCGAGCTTATCCAGCATTTCCTGATATTGGGTGTCGTTGTCAAATCGCTCTTTGAAGGCAGCAAATTCCTTTTCAGCCTCTTCACCTAGCTTGGCGGCATCTTCACCTTCCAGCGAGTTGATGACCAGGGTGCCATCGATAATCTGGTTGATCATCTGATATTCCAGGTGCGGTAGCATTTGCTCGGGAATCTGCTCGCGGCTGCCACCCTGCGATTTCAGAAACAGATCGATACTTTCATCAAGTTCTGCACGTAAAATTTTATCACCATCTACTTTGGCTACAATAAATTTCGGATCCGTCGGATCTTTGGGGCTGCAGGAAATCAGACCTGCGATCGCTATCAATATGAGTGTTGTTCGTATCACTCAAGCAAACTGAACCAGCCGCGTAATATTGCAATGGTAAATCCGTTAAAACTTGAGCGGATAGACCCCGGCTGAGTTATGCCTACCGGGCTTTCAGAGCTACCAGGCAGAGCCATTTCCCTTTGCGCAGCCGCTGTTCCAGTTCAAAGCCGCTTTGCTGCAGCAGCCGCAATGCATCTTCTTCCTGGTGGCGCAGGATTCCCGAAAGTATCAACGAACCTTCCGACGGTAGCATCTGATGAAAACGTGGCACCGCCGTATCAAGGATATTCAAAAAAAGATTAGCCACAATCAGGCTATAACGACTGCGGAGCGGAATGGATTCTACTTTCGCGAGCTTCCATTCTACCGCAGGGATGTGCGGATTGCGTTTTTGATTGCGCATGGATTCCTTAATACTGACCGGATCAAAATCGATTCCGGTGACCTGATGTCCTTTCAGTGCGGCTGCCAGTGCCAGAATACCGCTGCCGCAACCAGCATCCAGAATCCGTATGGGAGTTCTGCCGGCACGCTTGAGCAGCTGCCTCAGGCACATTGCGGTGGTGGGGTGCTCACCGGTACCGAAAGCCATAGCAGCCGGAAGTTCAATCTGCGGCAGGGATTGATATCGCTTCGGAATGTCAGCACCGGGCGAAATGATACAACAATGCGGTGCGATTGGCAGCAGAAAGGCACGTTGCTGGGTATCTAACCAGATCTTTGCAGAAATTGTCCGGATCTCGCCACCGTAATGGTTCATTAGCTTGCCAGCGTCGGAACGGTTCTGGCAGTAGACCTCAAGACAAGCCCGCTTTCTGCCTGGCAGTTCCCGGGTCACTACTCGCTCTAAGCCGACCCAGGTCAGTCGTTCCAGCCACGGATCCAGCGAAGCAACGGGGACCAGACGACGCCAGAGGATGGTTCTTTCAGCAACAGGCACCGCCGGATAAAAGTTTGCCCGGCTAGGGTTTCATAAACGTCCCTTTTTCAAGGATCGTTTTTAAGTTCAGAAACCGCGTAGGGTCGATGATCACGCTTATCGTCTGATAGGGCAGCACCTCAAATTCCTGAATGGCCCAGTATTCCTGATCACCCTTGACAGCTGCAACCAGCAGGAAATGAGTGCCTCCGCTGAGATCTGCGCTTTCCTGCAGATCCGGTAAAATGACTTTGCCTAGCTCGTCAACCGGGAAGGCAGATACTTTGAATTGCTCGGGAATAGCACGCAGCTCAGCATAGAACGGTTCATCAATGGCCTGTAATCGTGAGTTGGCTTCGACCAAATTACTTTCATAACGTGCCACTTCTGCTTTCAGACTGTTGAGATCCGTATCCAGTGCATCGATTTCACGCTCGAGATTATCAATCTGTTTGCGTGTTTCTGAGATTTTCGGGATCGGGTCCCTCTTGATTTCCAGAGCTTTCTGTTTGATTTCCGACTGTTTTTCACGCCAGGACTTTTCAAACGAATTCCACTCCTGCAGCAAGTCTTCAGCCCAAGATCGCTGCTCTCCGACATTCACCTGTTGTGCCACTCCATACAGAGCCAGGCGATAGGCATTCACGGCAACTGCGATCGCGTCAATCTCATCATTGCGCGTGTATTCAACACCTAACTCCTCTGCCCGCTGCTCAATCTGCTGATGTAGCGATTCCTTGAAATCGTCGTAATTCTTGGTCAATGCCGCACTCTCTTCATTCCAGAGGCGTTCCAAGGCTTCCTGACTTTCGTTAAGATATTCAGGGATTTCCGACTGATACTGCTTAAGCGCATCCTCGAGTAATTTCTTACGCTGATTACGTCCGGCCAGATCACCCTGGGCAGCCGAGAGGTTGGCTTTGATATGGCCAATCTCTTCCTCTACCGGAGTACGTCGGCGAATATAGTCATTACGCAGCATCTCCAGTTTCCCGGCAAAATTCAGCACGACCAGTGCATCACCACGTGTCGTCAACTCACCTGCATTCACGGTAACTTCCACCGATGTTTCGCGCTGAATCCAGTAAACAAAGAATGCCAGTCCGGCAATCAGTAGAACAATCAGCGGAATCAAAATGACCATCTTGTTACTACCGGAAGATTCGCGTACAGGCGGCAACACCACTTTAGGAGATTTTTTGTGTATCGGCTTCGCACCCGTCTGAGCCGATGGATCGGATTTTTTGACCTGAGCCGGACTCTTGGCAGACGTTTTCTGTTCGTTTTCCGGTGAGGTCCTGTTATCCGCCGGTAAGGTCGACCCGGCACTGCCCTCCGGAGCCTGGCTTCCGCCGCTCTGAGTCTGCTTTTCCGGTTTCAACAAGCCGGTCTTTTTCTGAGCTTTACCCAGCGGTATGGCCGGTTGTGTAAACTCCGGTTCTATCGATTCCAGCGACGAGCTGCTCTCCCGTACTTTTGGAGCAGGCTTATCTTGAGGTTCCACCTGGACGGGTTTAGTCAGCTTTCTAGGTCCGATACTTTCTTTTTTGAGAATACTGGTAGTCGACTCCTCACGAGGTGGCTTCGGCAGACCTGGCGCCTTTGGTAAACTCACCGCTGCCGGCTTGGGTGCCTGCGAGGCCGGCTTCAGGGCTACGGGCGGTTTGGCAGCAGGTATATTACTGACCGCGGGGACCTCTGCATGAGCTGCCAGCGAAGGCAGACCTTTGGCGGCAGGACGCTTCCTGGCATCCTTATCCCTGAAAATAAGGCCTGAATCGGAAGAAGCGGCTCCCACCTGCTCTCCCTTTTTCTGTCCCGGCAGTAGCTTGGGAGCTTGGGATTCTGAAACCACCGGAGTTGCAGGTTTCTGCTGATTTGGCTGGGCAGGCAAATGCTGCGCATTAGCAGCTGCTTTGCGCTGCACCGTAAACGGAGGCGGTGCCAGCTTCGGCTCGGATTTTTGTCGAGATACAGAAACCGGAGAAGCCGGTTCCGGCGCATGCTTCGGTGCAGAAATTTTGGGCAGTGCCACTGGAGGCCTGGTTGGCGCTTTCTCTTTCTGGGGCTCCTGGCGCAGTTCCGTGGAAGGCTTGAACTCGGGCAGCTTTACAGGAGTTCTAGTGGGCTTTTTTTTCCCTTCCGGCAGTTGCTTCGCGCCAACCATGCTGGTCCAGTTTTCAGCGGGCTTTGAAGCGGGCTGGAATGTTGGCTCTGCCGCTTTTTTAGGTGATCCTGACTCTTCTCCAACGTCCCTGACGTTAAAATTTTTCAGAAACGATGACTGCCCTTTTTTCGGAGCCGGTTTTTTCTCTCTAGCTTTGGACTTGCGCGAAAAGAAACTTCCCAATTTGGATCCTGGCAGCGGTTTGGGCGCCTGTGCCTTTGCGGATCCGGGTTCCGGCTTTTCTTCAGATGTTGGTTTTTCGTCAGCCATCAGTGAATCAGTTACAACTTATCTCATTACCTGAAAGGATTCGCTAATCACAGTAACCTTGCGGATATGACCCCAAAACCTTGAGCCACAATGTGTTTTGCTGGATTTTCCGCAAAGCCTCTTTTAAGGGATCCTGCTGACAATGGCCCTTCACGTCCACAAAAAAGAGATATTCCCAGGGTTTATGTGCAACTGGGCGCGATTCAATCTTTTCAAGGTTCAGCTTATATTTGGCAAACAACTGCAAGACATCATTCAGCGCCCCTACTTTATGCGATACTGCAAAGATCATACTCGTCTTGTCCTCTTTCGTCGCTACCGGCAACTCACGACTCATCATCAGAAAGCGGGTCATATTTTTCTGCATATCCTGTATATTGCGCTTCCAGACTTTCAAGCCGTAGTAATCAGCGGCAAACTTGCCGGCAATGGCTGCCGATCGGGCCTCTGACTTGCAACGTCTTGCCCCTTCCGAGGTGCTGGAGACCTCGATGCACTCCACCCCGGGATAGTGTCTGGCCAGCCACTGGCGGCATTGTCCGAACGCCTGCGGATGCGAAAAAATACGCTCAATTTTTGAGGTTCGCCTGGCCGACATCAATGCGTGTGAAACCTTCACATAAACTTCGCCGCAAATAATCAGATCGCTCTGTATGAGAGCGTCCAAAGAGGCATTCACCCCACCCTCAATCGTATTACCTATCGGCACCAGCCCGCAATCCGCTTCTTCACTGGCAACAATCTGGAAAATCTCCTGAATGCTCTGACAGGGCTGATACTGATCGCATTTCCCGAAACGTTCCAGTGCCGCCTGATGACTGTGACTCGCTTCCGGCCCCAGGTAAGCAATATTAAGCTGCTTCTGCTTAAGCCTGGAGGCTGAGAGGATCTCGCGATAGATCGAACGAATTGCTCGGGCAGTCAGGCTGCCATCCGCTTTTTTTTCCAGATTCTTGAGTAGCACCTCTTCCCGGTCCGGTGCAAAAACCGCTTTGCCGGCCAGACGCTTGATCCTGCCGACTTCCTCACTTAACGCACTGCGGCGTAAGAGCAAATCAATCAGCTGAGCGTCGAGCTGATCAATTTCCCTGCGTATTTTCTGAAGGCTCATGTTCTTTTTTTTCATTATCATGGTCCGCGTCGACAGGGTTTTGCATGACTGGCGAGTCCAGCTGCAGTGTCTCATCGGATGTTGCTTCGGTATCAATCAGTTCCTGCTGACTAGCTGCATCCGGATTTTCCGGCTGCGGTAGAGGAACCCGCTTCAGCTCGTCTGAGTTCGGTAGATCGGCTACTTCTTTTAACCCGAAATGCTCCAAAAAGTAGGGCGTGGTTTCATAAAGTAACGGCCGACCTGGCACATCCGCACGACCCGCTACTCGCACCACTCCTCTATCCACCAGTGTCTCCAAAACACTGCCTACCGCCACACCCCGCACCGCTTCGATTTCAGCCCGTGAAATCGGCTGCCGATAGGCAATCACGGCCAGCGTCTCCAGCGCGGGCTGGCTGAGGCGGGCAGGCCTGGCGTGATTCTCATAGGGCAATGCCGCCCAATATTCATAATCCGGCCGCGTTGCCATCCGATAACCGCGACTGATGGTCTGCACCATGATGGCAGTGCCCGCCAGACGCTGCTGCAAGGTCGTCACCGCCTGCTCAATTTCTTCAGTGGTCACTTTAGCCGGGGATACACAATTATCCGCATCTGCTGCAGCATGGGCACCTTTCGTTATGAGTCTAGCCATTTCCTCGGCCTCCAGTGCACGGTTGGCTGTAAAGAGCAAAGATTCCACGATTTCCGGTAACTGGGCTGATAAATCACTCATCTTCAAAGGCACCTTTGATTTCCATGTCTTCCACTATCGGCTTTGCTTGTATGATTTCAATCTCTCCAAATACGTTGCTCTGCTCAAACTGCAATTGCTTGAGACGAATCAGCTCCAACACGGCCAGAAACGTAACCACTATTTCACCACGCGTGCTCGTCTGATGAAATAACGAGGAGAACTTCACCTGCTTCTCTCTGGAAAGACGATCCAACACATACTCGATCTTTTCACTGACAGTAAATTTGTCCTCATAAATTTCCCGAAAGCCGTGTCGTTCCTGTGCCGCCTGCAGGATCTGCTGAAACGCCCGCACCAGATCCAGCACCTCTACTTTTCCCAGGCCGGACTGGGCTTTCGGCTTCAGACGCTGCTGAGCTCCCTGCCGGTAGAAGATTTTTTCCTGCTCCAACGCATGGGATTCCAGCGACTCCGCCGCTTCTTTAAATTTCTTGTACTCCACCAGCTGGCGGATTAGCTCCCAGCGCGGATCTTCTTCTTCCACATCCTCTTCCGGCGGTTGCTGGTCGACCGGTAACAGGGTGCGACTTTTAATATAAATGAGATTCGCGGCGACCACTAAAAATTCCCCGGCAATCTCCAGATCTAGTTTTTCCAGTTCACTCAAATACGAGAGATACTGGTTGGTGATCTGGCCAATCTCAACCTCATAGATATCCACCTCTTCGCGCTTAATCAAATACAGCAGGAGGTCCAACGGTCCCTCAAAAACAGGCAGGTCTACGCGCCAGGGATCAGTATCCGGTTCCAGAACTGACATCAGCGCACTCCTACCGCTTTCCGCACGGCCGTCAACGTTTCCTGCGCAACGGCACGGGCCTGCTCTTCACCCGAGGTCAGGATCCGGTCTACTACAGCTGGGTCGTTCTCCAGTGCCTCGCGCCGTTCCCGCATGGGAGCAAAGTAATCCCACAGCATCTCAAACAACATCAGCTTGAGCTCACCGTAACCATAACCACCGGATTCCATTTTGCGCTGGATCTGAGCCGTGCTCTCACGCATACCGGTGGCAGCCGCCAGCGCCAGCAGCAGCGACCCCTCAGTCGGCTTAGGATCCTCGACCGGAGTAGAATCTGTTTTGAGCGACATGATCCGTTTTCGAAACTTCTGCTCTGGCAGAAAGATTTCCACCGTATTATTATAAGACTTCGACATCTTCTGGCCATCGAGACCGGGCAACGTCGCCGTGTCTTCTCGAATCGCCGGCTCCGGCACCGTTAGCACATCCCCAAAACGATCATTAAACTTCAGAGCAAGATCACGCGCAACTTCCACATGCTGTTTCTGATCCTTCCCCACCGGCACCTGCTGCGATCGATAGAGCAAAATATCGGCTGCCATCAGCACTGGATAGGCGAAGAGCCCATGGCTGGGTTTAACCCCTTTAGCGACCTTGTCTTTGTAACTGTGGCATCGCTCCAGCAGACCCATCGGGCAGAGTGTGGAGAGATACCAGGCCAGCTCGTGCACCTCGGGCACTGCACTCTGGCGGAAGAAGACTGACTTCCGGCCGTCCAGTCCGCAGGCCAGAAAATCCGTGGCTGTCCGCTGCACATGAGCTCGCAGCAGGTTGGCATCCTGCACCGTAGTTTGCGCATGATAATCAGCGATGAAGTAATAGCATTCATCGCCCTGGTCCTGCAGTGCAATAGCCGGCTGCATCATGCCAAAATAATTGCCCAAGTGTGGCGCTCCCGAAGGCTGTATTCCCGATAATACGCGCATAAATCAATATGAATAAATTTCCAAAAGCGAAAGACTACTTCCAGAATTCATTCAGCAAAGCGTTATTTTACGGGGATTTTCCAGGTCCCCGCACCTGCCAGCAAAACGGGCTAAAAGAAAAGAATTATCCGATCACATCCACCTGAAGATCTCTTAAAGTATTTATTTGTGGAATGTTCAGATATTTTAATTTACGAGCTCCGGAGGATCGTTTTGAGCCAAAGCGCCAGCTTTGAGCTTCAAAAACTTCATTCACACTGCGTTGACTTCCAATGACAGCCCCGTCACAGAAGTACCTTACTCTGCACAACAAAGCTTCCTGTTTAGTCAACTTTGACCTTCGATCCAATACGGCCCGAATACGTTCCTCAGAAATTCCTTTGCGCAGCGGATTGCCAGTGGCAGACACACCCTCACTTTGACCGCGAATCATCAGTTCGGAGCGATACTGATGCAGCGAACGCTTATCACCAAGAGGCTGTTTCCCTCGGTTTAGCTGTGATATATTGAGCACTTGTTTTAGTCCCTGCTTAGCTGCACCGATACCTGCACACGCAGCTCCATAACTCGACCAGCGGTAATCTTTCGGATCATCGACTATCCCAGCACGCACCGGATTCAAATCAATATAAGCTGACATCACCGTCAAGGCTTCAGCATCCATCCCGTTGATCAGCACACTCTTGAAACGTGATTCCCACAGGGTTCCAGATCGTTTATGAGTGCGATTAAACCACTGGGTAAACTCCTGTTTAAGCCCCTTCATAAAGAAACTCACATTCCCCATTCGCTTGAGGTAAGAAGTCTTAAGTTCATCCACAGGTGCCTGGTATTCATATTTGCGCCACGCCAGCAACTTCTGGCGCGTATCCGCGTATTCGAATTTTGAGACACACGACTTCAGATGAGCCAGGAATTCCGCATCTGAGAGCTCCATTTCCCCTTGAGGCTCCTCGACCAGCAAATGAAAGTGATTATCCATCACACAGTAAGAAACCACTTTGAGCCGACAAAAGCGTTCATGCTTACGCATCAGCTTCACAAAATGCTCTTTCTCAACATCTCCCAGCAGAAACTGCCGTCCTACTACTCGGGAAATACAGTGATAATAAGCCGAACTCCACTGCTCCGGCGCGCGCATCCGCTTCTGTCTCATAACCTTATCATTTCTAAACCAAGCAGAAGGGAACAGCAAGCCTTTTTATATAATAGGTCTGTCCCTTTATATACCTTTATATAATACAAGGGCTGGCCGTTCTTCTTGCGATAGCGGTAGAGCCAGCGTTGATAGCTTTCTAATTTATATAATAGGTCTGTCCCTTTATATAATAATAGGTCTGTCCCTTTATATAATATGTCCCTTTATATAATAGGTCTGTCCCTTTATATATGTGTCCCTTTATATATGTGTGTCCCTTTATATATGTCCCTTTATATACTTGTGTCCCTTTATATACTTGTGTCCCTTTATATACTTGTGTCCCTTTATATACTTGTGTCCCTTTATATACTTGTCCGTCCGCCTCAACGAGATTTCTCTGGTATTGATGCAGGAAAGCCACGCCTTCAATCAGCGACAGAAAGCGGTCATGGTCACGTCTGGCTCGTAACCAGTCGCGGGGAAACTCGATCTGTTCCACATAGGGAATGGTGACCTTTAACGGACGTAACAACCGCTGTGCGTGATGATGGACACGTAGTGTCTTCTTCTTTTGGGTTTCAATGTTTCGTCCGGTAATCGTTCGGGCTTTGCGTTGGGCTTCAAAAATCCGTTCGGTCTGCTGGTCGGACTCGTCCAGATAGATTTCAAAACAACGGTTTTCATTTTCAGGGTTAATCTTCTGGCTGGTGGTCGATTCCATGAAGGCAATCGGGCCGTTGATCTGCAACGTCTCGGTCTTGGTTTTGCCGCTACTGGGGTCTTTGAGGGGAACGGCCAGACGAAGCTGCCGCTTGGTCTGTAACGTGCGGATGGGATATTCGGAGTCTTCCGAGCCGTTGCGCTCATCCACAATGAGTAACTTGTGTTTGAGGGCATCGGCTTCGAGATAATACAACGCCTGCGGAGTTAGACGGCTGAAAAACTGTACATCCTCCGGCGGCATCAGATCAGCCACGCATTCCATCAGATAGCTTTTACCCGCTCCGCTTTGACTGCGGACAATCGCGGAAAGCGGTTTAGGAAGTCTTCGGCTGGTGGCGACAATGTAAACGAGCTGTTTATTTTCTTTTTCGCCAATGTGTCCGATGGCTTCGAGGTCGGAGACAATCTGGTTCAATAGTTTGGAGGACTTGAGATAAGTGAGTGCGGCTTTTTCGTCGCTCTCGCTCATCGGTTCGACTCTGGCTTGCTGATTACTTTCCTGGGCTTCGGCTTCTAAGCGTTGTTCCAATTGGTTCAGGAGTTCTAGTAAATCGTCCTGTATGCCTTCACCCTTGAGTTGTAAGCGTTCGGCGCAAGACACCGAAAAGCTCTTGCGGGATTTATGGGCGTGTAGATCTACGCGATCTGTAAAACGTCGACCTTCGGCCTCGACCGTTAGAAGCACTTTGAGATCATCAACGTGTTTGATACCGCGAACGGAATACGAGAGCTTATCGTGATTAAAGATGGCTCCGCCTTCGGAGCGTTCGGCCAGAACCAGAGATGCTTTGCTATCCCGTTTGAAACCGATCTGCGGAGCAGAGTTTAGTAGCGTGGATAAAGTTTCGGCGTTACCGCGAAAGTCAGAGCCGGAATCGTATTGGAAATATTCTGCCACTCCGTGGCAATCTTTAGGCCATTTGATGCGATGAACTTTGGTGCCGTCCTGCGTTAATGCCTCGGCCAGCTCGACATGGTCAAACGTCAGAGTAACTTTACGGACATTCTGGGCTTTGAGGGTTTCGGGTAAACTTTCGGCATCCAAGGCGGCAATGACATTTTGGCAGTTACCGTATTTGGGATGCCAGAGGCGCAAGGCATTGTGTATCGAGTCTGTAACGATCAGGCTATCTCGATAAACTGGAATTGAAGGGGCATTGAAAACGGAGACTGAACCAATAATCGTTTGAGGTTCAGTCAAAGAAGCGAAAGCGGATACTCTCCCCTCTAGGTCGAGGCAGGGAGCGACGATTTGACCGTCCAGTAAGTAGAAGTCTTTTAGCTGCTTCTTTTGTGTGGCGGAAAGTTTAGAGAGAAGCGAACCGTCCGCATATCCTAGTTTGAAATGACGGACAAGCGAAGGATCAGAGAAGCGGTGCTTTTGTAGCTGTCTAGTCGCCTGTTTGCTTTTCAGTAATGAAGCGTGGTAGTGATCCGCTACCGCCTGCCAAAGCTCACTGTCCGGCATCCTTGCCCTTTTCGAGATGCTTCTGGAACTTGTCCATCCGCATCATGATCTTTTGAAGTTTATCCATCCGGTCATCTATGGTGTTTTCCAGATCGACAGCCCAATCAGCGAGTTGTTCACCACAGGCATCTATTTCTTTAACGGCTTCTTTACGTGTAAGTGGTTTCATATACAAAATCTGTATATACATATTTTGTATAATGTCGATAGAAAATTTTTGTATATTCATGCTGTGTTTTTTTGACTACGATTTGCCTAAATGACGGATCAATCTGACAGACCAATTTTGGGAGAACGCCTTACTGCGGCTAGAGAAGAGAAAGAGCTTACCCAAGCACAACTGGCTGAAATGATTGGTGTGACACAACGTGTCATTTCTCATTGGGAGCGTTACGGAGTTGCCATTAAAAGCGATAAACTTGTCTCACTAGCTGATGCGCTGGATGTGACCACTGACTATCTTCTTGGCAGAGCAGATTAAAGGGCGCGACTGATTGGTATCGCTTCAATAACTAGGCTGCTCTGTCGCGCCAATGACCCAAGCTGGAGGCAACGCCTCAATGCCCGCTCGTGGGTGGGGTTGCCCGACCCATGTCGTTACGAGCGGGCATAGCAGACGCCAGCACGCGGCACATCCTAGCGGCATCGGGCGATGTTGAGCGGCGTGGCTGCTCCCAACTCTCACCAGGCCGACTATCGGTTACGCGGCGAGCCTGCGATGTCACCGGCCTGTGCAAATATCTTTTTAGGCGAGCTGCACCGCCGATAGTCAAAACCCCATCCGACTGCGGCATGACCGCTGAGGCAAACTATGGGGTGGCCGCCACCCTCGGTGGCGGGGAATGACTGCTGGCACGCCAGGTGCTGGGTTCGCCTACACTTAGGACGGGAGTCCTGAACGCACAATGCAGCGGTATGTCTTAGACCGGCTCCGTGGAGGAGTCCTCTTCCAGAGGAGGAGCCAAAGGAAAAAGCCGGACGTCACATACCGTTTTTGTGCGAAGTCTAGGTGAGCAGCTGAAGTGATCCCGATCCTCAAAGGGATCGGGACAACGCAGCAGGAACTTACTCACCAGCACTTGCTTGTCGCTTATATACATCCACCCAATACTTTGCCTGCCTTCTGATCTCCCAATCTTTTGATTTAAGTTTGGAGCTGACGGCTTCCTTGCCGAGAAGCGTAAATGTTTCGATGTCTTGTTGAGTCTCTAGATTTAGTTCTCTCCATTCTTCTTCACGCTCTACCAACTTCAAAGCATGGCCGTAATAATAAAGTTTTACTTTGTTGCCACTGTATATTTCCGGATTCTGATAAAACTCAGTTACCTCAAGGTCACTCGGGATTAACTGGTCAACATATTCCAAACTTTGTATTGCCAATTCCCGATTTCTGAATGCTTGATACAAATCCAGAATGCTTTTTACCGTGGCTTTTCTTTCAGAAAAAACCATTCCTTCTGCTGTCATGCCATCGCCATGACCTCCGCCTAATAGCCCTCCAAAGGACTTGCCAAAGCCTCCAGTTTTAAAAGAGGGATTACAGGCTTTTCCAGTAATTTCTTTATAAAGGCTGGGATAAATATCTTTATGACCTGAATAGCGATTTTTACTTTTCCAGAGCGTAATCCCAAGAAACTGCCTTTCCACGACCTGATATCGGTCATAGCACTTTATGCATGTCCAGCTGTAACTATAAGTGCTAAATCCTAAGCTTAAGAAAAATAATAAAATAATTGCACCGAAAGTAATTCCAATACGACGCAGCCATTTCATAAAGTGATTAGCTCTTTGGAAGTTTAACTAGGAAGAAAACCATTAACCCTAGGGTAATAACGGCAATACCAACCCAGAACCAAGGAAAAGATGCTGATTCTTGTTCGGCTTCGGTGATTGTCTCTTGAACGGTTGATGGTTTGCTTACCGTTGTTTCAGGTGATGGGCTAGGAATTATCCTTTCACCCTCGCTATTAACAGTAGTTTCGCTGTTCTGTATTAGCGAGCTTTGACTCATTGGCCTGAGATCAGCTAATCTATTTTGAAGGCTAGCTAGTTTTGATTCTGAAACGTCTGGCTCAACTAGTCGGATTTGGTTTTCTCCATCGCCTATTTCTAATTCTGATTCGTTCAAGTAGCCTATACCAATACCTTTATCTGATACCCACAAAAAGCTCCAGTGTTTGTGATCGTCGTGCTCTATAGGTTCTTTTTTTAGTACAATAATTTCACCTTCGACCAAACTACCTTGATAAGGAGAAGGCATCGGATATTTGTCTTTAACAAACCAATACCGTTCATGTATAGGCGAACTACTCGACGATTTGATCACATTGGATACTATCTCATCTTCATCCCATATATCATTCCAGTTTAATGGAAGCTTACCGTCGTTCTTTGCAGAATAGTCAGATACTAACCACGATAAATTTGAAAGCTCTCTTGATTCATGGGTTACTTTACCATGTGCAATACAGAGATTTGCGAGAGTCAAATCAAAGACAATGATACTTAAAATCAAACAAGAGATCTTCATTTTAATCTGTCCTCCATGAATCAGGGCTTCTGAGACGATCAATTGTAAGTGGAGTAAATTCCAGTGTTTGACCGCCTCCTAAGATCTGATTGTCCATCAAGCCGCCCTCTGCATGTTCTTCGGCTTCGTTTTTCGATCCTGGCACATGACCGATTTCGTGAGCTACAACATCATCCAGCAATTTAAGCAGTTTTGATTCGTTAATGGTTGGTGTTTGAGTGCCAAATATCGTCGAATCATCTATTTGATTTTCAATATAAATCATCGCAATACCCAAGCCGTCATCTGTCCCACCAAAAGCTCCTACATCACCATTGGGATCAAGGTCGTCATCTTCAATATCCTGATATGTCGCTGTGACTGTCATCGCCCAGTATTCGTCTGAATCAGGAAGCGTCGCTTTATTTTTGACGCTATTGGGCACGTAACCACCCGGATTGAGTAGATTACTTGGGATATTCAGCTCAAACGGAACATCTGAGTTATTGTAGCTTGCAGGAGCTTCGACTAGGTCGATATGACATAGCTTAAACTTGCTTTTCACGGTTTCGTTAATGAGATCCATGCGAGGCAAGGCAGCACTCCATCCACTCGGTAGAGCTTGGTCATCATCATCGAATATTTCTATCGAGCTTAAATTGAAACCGTCACGCTCTGCTTGCGTTAGCTCTGTGGCAAAAGTCACCGTTATTGACGATCCCGCGCCATGAGTATTGATCGCATAAAGATTATGAGTTTGGCTTCCACTAACGATTTTTCCAGATGCATAAAAGTCCGTAGGCACTGACTCAGACAGACTCACAACAAGAGTCGTTCTTATGTTACCTCCGCCAGAGGTAACTGTCCCCCAATTCGAGCCAGTTCCGGTTTGTCTATCAGGCGATGGTTTAGTGACTGGCATAGACATTGAGTCATTTTCAATATGCAGCTTCCGCCAGACGGTGAGCAAAGGCGAGGCCGCACCAGAGCCAAATCCTTCAACTGGTTCATCATCGGCACTAACGTATTTAGTTGCAGAAGCATCTGTTTCCTGAACACTGCCTAGCTCCGAATCCGAAAGGATTTGTCCTACTACGCGGAAGTTATCTCCCGGCTGCATCGTTACTTTGAACTCAATTTCTCCTTCGCCGTTGGCATCCAAGGTCACTTGAGCGGTTGGCTGATTAGTCGTTACAAAGACTCCCGCACTCGAACCATTCACTGAGCCTCGGTTGTCCTGCCCCGGAGTAACGCCAGTTGGTGCTACGTTTGCCAGATCGTTTTCATCGAGCTTTCTTTCGTTGTCGAATGCTGCCGGAACCGGATCATCCACATCGAAGGCTTTGAGATGCATCACCGCATTAGGCAGGCCTCCGGTAATTTTCAACTTCACTTTATCTCTGGCAGCACCACCCGGATTCTCTGCTCCGGGGAAGATTCTCTTGCCCAAGATTTCTTCGTTATTGAACGGGTCTGGATTGTCGTCGAGATTGTCTGAACCACTTACCGCTTCCCACATTATCTCAACCGGCAGGAGGAGGACATGTAAATACCGATTGGAATCCCACACTCAACTTACAAGTTTATGTGTTTCTATAAATTCTCTGGCAAAAGAAAGAGCTATATCTTGAGATTCAGTGTTCACCAAACATCTGCCTGTTGAAAATATTTCAAACGAAAATTCTTCACCCTCGTAAGCAGACCTAAGTTTAATTTTCTTAACTTCAAAATTTTTAGTGCCGATTAATTTTTTAATGTCGTGAACAGGGTTTTGGAATGACGCCACTTTCAATACACCAAATGTTTCTTCCGAAAATTGAATCTTGTCTAAAATCACCTCGTTTTTCCGGTGAGAGCTTGGCTTAAAAACTTTGTTCAAAAAGTTTAATCTGCTCAATTTAAATTCACATGGTTTGATGCTAATTTCAAAATCAACCGCTGAACCTAAAGCGGTCATCAGCTGGTTAAGTGATTTGGAGGCATCAAAAACCACAAGTTGTCCCTTATCACACAATTCAATTTGAAACTTAATTTCAGGAAAAACCGTAATTGTGTAGTCCTTTGTCTCTCCGAATGGATCTGTGACAGAGCGCTTCAAATTAATTTCTTCAACATATCGGCAGACAATTCGATTTTGAGGTCGATAGCTATCGATTATGAATCCAGAAGTATTCGATCTATTAAACTGTTTTTCTTTCAAGAAATGATAGATTTTCTTGAAGTTATCATCCTGTAAGCCCGAAATTTGATAAAAATTTAGTCTCATTTCTTGTTACCAGATTTAGTCTTGCTCCTTGCTCTTTACAACCAACGAAGCACTGTATGCGGCAGAATATAGCTTACCACCAAAAGTAGCCAATTCCTCATTTGTAGGCTTACGTCCGGTTTTCATAGGTAGACCATTTTCGTCACGATCCCACACTCTGTTAACGCAATATTTAAAATCGGTTCCAGCAACACCGTCACCAAACTCAGCACGAAACTCGGCTATACTGCTTCTATCAACTTCGTAAGTGGAACGCCAAGTTGATTTAGAAATAAAAAAACCTGTCTCCTTTAGTTTGGAATATAGCTCTGCGGTTAAAAGATTAGTACCGCTCAATGCGGCCTTCTTGACCATGGACTCTAATTCTTCTGACTCTTCACCCATTTCGTCATCATCACCTGAGTCTTCAGGACTAAATCGGTCAAACTTTAAGTCAGTAACATCCCTCAACTCAAAGTCATCGATCTGTTGCATCAATTCCAAAAAGAATTTTGTTCGCCCAGTGTGTGTATCAATACCAGAAATATCCACTTTTTGGACATTTTCGTCTATGTCGTCCCCAGGTATTGCGTATTGTAAAATCTGAGTGACTAGAACCTCGGCTTTATGGTTGTCATCGTAGGTGAAATCAAAAGTATCCCCATCAAATTGAATGTCTAGCCGTGTCTCTTCTTCGTAAGATTGTATAGATCTGGATAGCTTATTATTAATGACTGTATATTTATAAAAGATCTTAAAATTACCTTCAGGATCTCTTATGATCGACAACTTATCTGATCCAGAATAATCCCTAGCCAACTCTTCCAGCTTTTCAGTAAAGTCAGTCTTAGTGATAAGTGAATTGGCTTTTACCACCTTTCTTTTTTTCAGTTTATTAGGTGCGTCTACACGTTGAAGCAGGTACTTAAAATCATTCCAAGACAAGCAGTATTTACAAATTTCTTCGGCCAACTCTTGGTCTGTTAATTCTTTCGAAATAATAATCCCCTTCGAAGCTAACCATTTATTAATATATCGCGTCGGAAAGTGTCCAAATGATATTAGATCATAGATATCTTTATCATCAGCATAGAATTTAGAGTTGTAACTTACTTCGGCCATAACCTAACGATTTTTCATTCCAATCTCGTATTTGCTGTATTGATATTTGACGGCTTTAATAGAATCAAAAGAAATCTTATCGAGTCTGCCTCCTAGATGCTTTTGCTGAACGTGCAAATCTTTTGAATAAGCGGAGGAATAAAACTGTTTTGCACTATTAAAATTGATTGCTGCTTTTTCATGCGGAAATACGGCTTTTACAACAACTTGGTCAGCATCCCTTAGTAGGTGCGCCCTGAATACATAATCAATCAGATATACAAACTCGTGCTTATCTTCTCCGCTTTCATAATAGTAAATCACATACTTTTTCTGATTTTTGCCATCATCTTCATATTCGAAATACATTATAATCCAAGGGCCTAGCATTAGCTCAATTGGTGCCATATCAGCCTTTTCTTGCTGGAAGCGAAACAAGGTTGTATCTGGCAACAAAAATTTATATTCAGCAGAATCTTTGCTAAGTCCGCAGTCGTAAAACGTCTCTTTAGCATCATGCACAATCGTTGAAAGATATGCGATACGCTGTGGGCTTAATATATAAACACCTTGACCTCTTTTAATCGGTATCGCGGATGCAGAAGAGCTAGATAACATCTTCTCAAAGTCTCTGTCGTATTCTCCATCATGGTTGAATATAAACAAAAGTCCTTTTACTGAGTATTCCGACTTTTGCATTGCAAACATTTCAGCCCATTCTTCAGAAGCATTGGCACACTCGGTCGCATTGCTTAGATGCCGAAGGCTAGTTACTATAGAACTTTTAGAAATTGATTCCGCTTTGTAGCTCTTAAGATCAACATGCAAAAAAAGATACTCATCTGTCCAAGGATCTAAATAGCCCAAAACCGTATCAGCAGGATGAGTGCCTGATTGCTTCCTTCCATGAGCTTCTACATCCAAGCACTTAAAATTTTCGTTGGTAAGTCCACTTTCATCCCAACCAAAAAATGAAAAAAGCTCTGTAGACAGCAATTCTGCCATCGCTCCTATGTTTATCGTTTCACCCATACCCAGTATTGGTGTGATATGTTAGTACATAACAGGAGAAGATTCTATAACAAATACTAGAGAAATGGCTAAATTTTACGTAATTGTAATGTGAGTGAGTGCCCATTCCCAAAAGAATGCGCTGGAATTATTTTAGTTAAACTATAGTCCACTCGATTGATGAACATTTATCTTTTTTCGTCGCTCACTAGGCGCGGTTTGAGCGTGGATGCGTTGGAGATCGTGCGGGATGACGTGGGTATAGATTTCCGTCGTCCGAATACTGTTGTGGCCTAGAAGTTCCTGAATGTGTCTGACACTGGCTCCACCTTTGAGCATTTCTGTGGCGCAGGCATGTCTCAGGCTATGAGTGGTGACGGTTTCCGGTAATCCAGCCTTGTTTCGATGTGCCTTAATCACGTTGTATAGTTGACTGCTGGTAAACGGGTGATGTCTGCGCGTGAAGAACAATAGATGCATTACTCGATTGCTTTGGGGGTGTTGCATCAGAACCGGACGGACGCGGTTCATGTATTCGTCCAGGTATTTCAAGGCAGCTTGCCCCACCGGCACGACCCGATCTTTCCGGCCTTTTCCCTGAACGACCCGCAGCACTTTTTCCTGAAAGTCGACATCGTAGATAGTCAGTCTTCCAATCTCTCCCCCACGCAAACCGCTGGAGTACAGAACTTCCATCACCGTCCGGTCACGAAATCCCCAAGGGTCTTTCAGATTCGGCTGGCGCATCAGTTTCATGACCTGATCGGCAGTCATCACACCTTTAGGTAACTGCTTGGGTTTATGTAGCTGGGGCAAGTCGTCACACGGATTGATTAAAACCTTCTCTCGTAACAGAAGGTATTTGAAGAAGTCGGCCAGCATCCAGATTTGGCGGTGCTGGTAGGCCGTTGTGGTGGGCTTGCCGTTGGATCGCTTAACCTGACTTAGATGCGTTTGATACTGGCGGATATGATCGAAGGTCACGGCTCGCAGGTCGTCGATATGCTGACTGTCCGCCAACCACTGGCAGAAGCTATCCAGCCAAAGCCTTTTACTGCGTAAGGTGCTTTGGGACTGGTGCTGTTGCTCCAGATGATCCAGATAGGTGTCCGTCCATGCCTTCATACACTGCCTTGGTAACGGATCGGGGCTAACGGCGACTGCTCCCGTGGATGACTCTTTTTATGAACCTTCTTCAACTCCGCTTTGACGATATGCAGATACCGCTGTGTCGTTTTCAAACTGTCATGCCCCAGCATTTGCTGGATATGGCGCAAGTCGGCTCCGTTCTTGAGCATTTCGGTCGCCAGCATGTGACGGAAGCCATGCGTGGTGAATGGCTTTTCGATGCCTGCGACATCCAGATATATTTCTAACTTCCGTTTCCATCCGGCTTTATCCATGCGTTTGCTGAACCGACTAGGCAAAAGCAGCTTGGTTTTATCCTTCGCCAGCAACGGCCAGACATTCGGGATATATTCGGCTAGCCACGCACAGGCACCTTTACCTAAAGGAATGATACGTTCCTTCTGTCCTTTACCTTCTCGGATACGCAGCAGGCGCGTTTCCAGATTCACGTCTTCCACTTCCAAATCCAGTAGTTCACTGAGTCGTGGCGCACTCGACCAGAGAATTTCCAAAATCACGCGATCCCGAAAGCCAAGGGCTTTTCCAGTATCGGGAGCTTTCAACAGCTTCAACACTTCGCTGGATTTGAGCATCACGGCTGGCAGCAGATACGGCGAACGAGGCAGTTTGATAATGTTGGCTGGATTGGTATTGATCCGTTTGCTCTTTTCCAGAAAACGGAAGAAACAGATCACATAGGACAGGTAATTGATTTGGGTATTACACTTGAGTTTCTGGTGAGTTTTCGGGCTGACGTAATCGAAAACGAAACCCTGATACTCCGCCATCATATCGCGGTCGATAGCTGCCAAGTCCATCTGACCGTCGACCAGAACGCCTTGAGCCTCGGCAAACTTCCAGAACAGGTAGAGTTTATCCAGATGATCCTTGATGCTGCCCTTAGTAAATCCCTGCTGTTTGATCCACTCAGCGTAGTCGGCCAAGAGTTCCAACTTTTTTGCTCTTATGTTTTCCTGTTCCAGTTCCACCACTTTGCCTTTCTGCTTCATCATCAGTGAATTACGTCTGGT
>JBCDJI010000011.1:0-98797 GCA_038748025.1 Verrucomicrobiota bacterium | reverse complement strand
TCCTTTCGGAATCATTGCGGGGATTATAGCTTCGCAATTTAGAGTTTCGTTTTACGAAGACCGCCAAACCTTTTGAACCTGCGGTTCAAGGTGGGTGCGGCACCCGCCCAGTTCGAATAAATTCGGACAGGGTGGGATTCGAACCCACGGAACCTTGCGGCTCAACAGTTTTCAAGACTGTCGCAATCGACCACTCTGCCACCTGTCCGAGTCAAAGAATAGGGTGTGCCAATCGTTGAGCAAGTAGGAAATGAGTGACGTGTAAGAATGAGCGTCGAAACCATTCGGGGTTATCGTCGTGTCCCTCGTGTATGGAGTCCGCTTGGCGGATGAGCAAAGCGCGTTATAGTTCCCGCATGAATGCCGGGCAGGAAAAAAGTTGTCTGATTGTTGGCTGTGGTTACGTCGGGAAGCCACTGGCAGAAGCGCTCTTGTCCGAGGGATGGCGTGTGGGTGCGGTGGTAAAAAGTGAAATATCCTCCGCAGCTTTGGCAGATCAGTCTTACGAAGTATTTCAAGGTGATGTGGCAGACCCCTTATTTTGGCAGCAGCCTGATCCGGTATGGAAGCATGTGATTTATTGTCCTTCAACCGGTGGCGGTGGTGTAGAGGCGTATCGGCAAATTCACGAGATCGGTTTGATGAATGTTCTCAATTGGCTTCCGGCTGGTGCCCGATTGCTGTATACTTCCTCAACTTCGGTTTATGGGCAGTCTGACGGAGAGGTCGTGGATGAAGACTCTGTAACTGAACCTGCTTCACCGTCAGCTCAGGAACTGGTCAAAGCAGAGCACCGGGTATGTGATGCCGGACAAACGGTTTTGCGCCTGGCCGGCATTTACGGGCCTGAGCGTGGAGTGCTGTTGAAGCGACTGCGGGCAGGGGGGGCGTTGATTCCACAGCAGGATCCCAAATGGTTGAATCTGATCTATCTCACCGATATAGTCAGCGTAATCCGGCATGCGCTGACGGGTAAGCTGAAATCCGGCAGCGTGTATAATGTGACAGATAATGAACCAGCGTCGTACCGAGAGATTTTCCAGTGGTTATGTGATCGGCTGCAGCTGCCGCTGCCTGACATCGGAACACCGGATTATTTCGGGAAGCGGGGGATTACTAATAAGCGGGTATCCAACCAGAAACTGCGCAACACTGGTTGGCAACCTCAGTATCCCAGTTTTCGGGAGGGCTATGAGGCCATGTTGAGTGTGGCAGATTGACCACATGGGTTCCGATGTACCGGGACGGAATTTCTCCCTAAAAATCCAGCTGTTGCTGTTGGGATTCTTTCCGCTCTGTGAAACGGACACCTGCTCCCAGCAGACGCACCGGCAGCTCTTTACGTCGGCAGGCTTCCTTTAACAGTTCGTTGAAAATCTCAGGAGTAGGTCGCGGGTAGACACACTCCCGGGTGGTTTGGGAGAAATCAGAAAACTTTACTTTAACAAAAACTTTGCGGATCGGGCGCTCAGCTGCTTTAGACTTCAGATCAGAGTAGAGTTCCTGAATTAAGGACTGCAGGGCATGGCGACACTCCGGGTAGGATTGCAGCAGGTTGCTATAGGTGCGCTCATTGCTTAATGATTTGCGTGGACGGTTGGCTACAACCGGCCGATCATCCTGACCGCGACAGAGACCATACAGGTCCTGTCCCCATCGTCCGAAGTGAGAAGCCAGCTCTGTCTGAGTCATCGTTTGCAGCTGTCCACACGTTTCGATGCCGAGTGATTTGAATTTTGCGGCACTTTTAGGGCCGACACCCCATATTTTTTTCACGGGCAGCTGAGCCATGAAGGTTTCGATTTCATCCGGAGTAACGGCAAACTGGCCATTGGGCTTTTTCCAGTCGCTGGCGATTTTGGCCAGCATTTTATTTGGAGCGATACCGGCAGAAGCGGTCAACCGCGTGGTCTTAAAAATTCTCTGTCTGATTTCCCTGGCAATGGTCCAGGCATAACGGTCGTGATGCGTTACATCGATATATGCCTCATCCAGTGAGAGTGGCTCGATCAATGAGGTGTATTCCGAAAAGATCGAGCGGATTCTGGCGGATTCGGCCCGGTAGAGATCGAACCGAACGGGCAGAAAGACCAACTGGGGGCATCTTTCTCGGGCCTTGAAGCCCGGCATGGCGGAATGGATGCCGTATTGTCGCGCAACATAGTTGCAGGTGGTGATTACCCCGCGCCGTGAGCCACCTCCAACCGCCACGGGTTTTTCTGCCAAGTGAGGCTGTTCACGGATTTCAACCGCTGCGTAAAAGCAGTCCATATCGATGTGAATGATTTTTCGCACCTGCTGTAAGGTAGCAGGTTTTAAAGTGAAGGGTAAAAGTTAATCCTGCAGTGGTTGATGTCTATATTGACGGATGGCGTGGATCCGATATGGGTAATAACATGAAATCTCTCATTCGGGTGGTTATTGGTCTGGCGGCGGTGGTGGTTTTAGTGGCGGCAGGCTTGTTGGTGGTGCCACGCCTGTTATACATATTACCACCGTTTCAGTCCTGGGTAGCGGGACAGATTGGCAAGCAAAGTGGCGGGATCTTTTCTTTTGAATCCATCCGGGGGAATGCATTCGAGGCACAGCTTTCCGGTGCGCAGCTGGATCTGTCAGCAGGTCAATCCCATGTGGTGCAGGCTCAGTTTGATGATTTATCCGCAACGTTTGAGTTATTTCCGGTTGCTTGGATGAAGATAGATTTGAAAGAATTGAACGCAATCGGCGGGGAGGTGGTTTTGAAGTTGACCGGAGGAGACTACGAACAGGTGCGTCTGCCGCTAACCGCAGAAAAGTTAGTCATGAAAGACGGGCGGCTGGTGATTCAAAACCTGCAAGGATTTGAGTGTTTGCTGGAGGGGTGCCAGTTGACGGTGATCCGTACTGAGCAAGGAAAAAAAGGGGAGTTTACAGCAACCAGCGGCAAGGTGGGAATCATTGATCTGACCGGAATTTCAGGATCCTTTGAATTTGGAGCACCGGGGTTGAAGGTAACTTCATTTCAGGCCACCATGCCCGGAGAAAGTGCGCTGACACTGGAAGGACGGATTGCATTAAATGAGGACGGGGCACCCGTGCAAGATGCCAGTCTGACCGTTAATACCCGAAATGTGCAAACCCTGCTTGCTGCTCTGGGGTATTCCGAGCGATTCAGTGGCAGCGCGGATGTGGAGGCCGCTTTTTCAGGCATCTTCCGTCCGGATTTAAAAAACATCTCAGGCAGCGGCAGTGCCCGGCTGAGTGGCATTTCCGCCACGGTGAAACTTCCGAGTTATCCCGGTTTCGACGGCAGCGGTATTTTTAATGAGTTAAAGAAGATCTCGAATCTGAATGGAGAAGTTCCGTTTGAATTAAAAGGAGATCAAATTACAGTCAGCTCCCTGGCGATTTCCAATGATAAAGTGAAAATCAGCGGAGACCTGAATATTCGTTACAATAAATCAATCGATGGAAAACAGACTGCTCTCGTATCACCTGCGCTGGCTGCAGGTATTCCGAGTGTAGCAAAGGATGTCTTCCAGAAGAACGATGATGGCTGGACCAGCATTCCATTCAACTTCACAGGCACCACCAGCGTCCCGGCAGTAAACGCCGGATCTGTGGTTAGTAAGGCGTTAGTAAATCCGGTAAATACAGTCAAAGGGGTCGGTGGTATCTTCGGCGGGTTGTTTGGAGGGGGGAAAAAGAAGGAAGAGGCCGGGCAGGCAGCTGAAAGCCCGGAGTAATCACCCTTCCTGCTCTATCAGGTCCTTCGGGTGTCGGATGATGACATCGGCTCCTGCAGATTCCAGTTCCTGCTGATTACGAAATCCCCACAGCACTCCAACAGCGGTCATGCCTGCTCGTTTGGCCGTCCACATATCGACGTCGGTATCACCAAAATACAGACATTTTTCGGGTGCAGTGTTTAGGTCGCTGGCGATCTTCAGTGCTCCTGCAGGGTCTGGCTTTCTGGGAATATGATCACCGCTGCCTAAGACAACCTGCCATTCCCACCGATCTAAAAACCGTTCGACACAACGCTCGGCATGCAGTTGCCGTTTGTTGGTTAAAATCGTTAACTGCAGTCCTGCGGTTTGTAAGTGCGGCATGAATTCCGTCAGGCCCGGGTAAAGTGTGGTGTATCGATCCTGCTGTCTGATACACTCTTCACGATAGGTTTCGACCAGTTCCGTGATACACGGGCTGCTGTCTTTCCCGGCCTGAGTGGCCCGCTGGAAAAGCACATCCGGTCCATCACCAATGAAAGCACAAAATGCATTGGCAGGATGGCTGGGGTAACCGTGTCGCTGTAATGACCGGTTGGCTGCTTCGGAGATATCACGCAGCGTATTGAGCAACGTTCCATCCAGATCAAAGACCGCAGCGGAATAGTCGTTCAGGGAGACCAGCATGGGGCATTAGAGAATCAATCTGTATCTGCTGCAAGAGGAAATACGACAGAGTTTGCGGAATATAATCATAGCAGATGGAGGTCAGTGAAAATGGCACCTAAGCCGGCCCGGCATATTCCTTAAAAGCAGTTTTTTCCTTTTCAGCGCATGCTGCAGGAAACTCAATTTTTTGGTTTAAGCTTTTAACAGCATTTTGATCTCCCAAAGAGTGTTTTGTGACCCGCCCTTCAAGATCCATAGTCGTGCCGCTCCAAGTCTTGGAGGGGCACGCCTTGCGATTGCTTGGTCTGAGTGTTGACGCGCCTGTTGAGGATTGGCTTTCCAGCTTGGATGACTTGAAGCCAGCGGGTGACGAGATTCGAACTCGCGACATCAACCTTGGCAAGGTTGCACTCTACCACTGAGTTACACCCGCATCTGTGCGAAGTAAGAATATGGTGGAGCCGGACCCTTCTGGCAAGGGGAAAAATCAGTTCCATTTTCCGGGCCAGTCAGCAGGTTGTTATTCCGGCAAAGATAGCTAGCGGATCCATCATGTGTCGTTCTCACTGGGAGTTTTAGTTTTTAGCGGATTGGCTTTTGAGATAGACATGTTCAGGATCGCAGCATGAAAACGGTTTGTGTTTACTGTGGTTCGCGGATGGGAGCGAACTCTGCCTATCAGCGGGAAGCGCGTGCGCTAGGTCACACACTGGTCCAAAGCGGATGTGGTCTGGTTTATGGCGGGGGTGATGTCGGCCTGATGGGAACCATTGCGCACGCAGTCATGGATGCAGGTGGTGTTGTCACCGGCATCATTCCCAAGGTGCTGATGCATCAGGAACTGGGATTAAAGGAGGTTACAGAACTGGTGATTGTCGATTCCATGCATGAGCGCAAGAGGATGATGGCGGAACGTGCGGACGGTTTTATTGCGATGCCGGGTGGCATCGGGACCCTGGAAGAGCTGTTTGAGATCATCACCTGGGGATATCTGGGATTACATCGCAAGCCCTGCGGCTTGCTGAACGTGAATGGTTACTTTGATGAGCTGCTCTATTTTTTAAATCACGCGGAATCCGAAGGTTTTATGCATCAGGCTCTGGAACGATATCTGGTATGGGATGCCGCTCCGGAAAAACTGTTGCGAAAAATGTCAGCAATGGTTCTGCCCAAGGTGGAAACGATTATCGAAAAAGCGGAGCAGTCATGAAGCTGCATATCATTACCGTCGGCAAGCCGAAACTGAAGTTTATCTCGCCAGGAGTGGATCTCTATCTGAAACGACTGGCTGCATACGGGGAGAGTGAATGGATTACGGTGAAATCCGGCAGCCCTCAGTCGGAAGGGAAATTGCTCTTAAAAGCATCCACGTCCGGAATCCGGGTGGTATTGGATGAGCGTGGCAAGATGATTCGCAGTCAGGAACTGGCTAAGAGGATAACCGGCTGGGAATTTGCAGCATTTCGTGAGATTCATTTTTTGATCGGTGGAGCGGACGGTCATTCGGATGAAGTAAAGGCTGCTGCAGACTGGCATTGGTCACTCAGTCCGCTGACCCTCCAGCACGAAGTGGCACTGCTAGTCATGATGGAGCAACTCTACCGTGCTCAGACGATCCGTGCCGGACAACCCTATCACCGCGAGTAGAAACTTGCGGAAATCCGAATGAATAATTTCGAAATCCGAAATGGGCTTACATCTTCGGGATGGTGATACCGGTCTGGCCCTGATATTTTCCGCCGCGGTCTTTGTAACTGGTCTGACAGGCCTGGTCGGCCTTGAAAAAGAGCACCTGTGCCAGACCTTCGTTGGCATATACTTTGGCAGGCAGTGGAGTGGTGTTGCTGATTTCCAGCGTAACGTGGCCCTCCCATTCCGGTTCAAACGGGGTGACGTTGACAATGATGCCGCAGCGGGCGTAGGTGCTTTTGCCGAGACATACGGTCAGCACATCGCGCGGGATACGAAAGTATTCGACGCTGCGAGCCAGCGCAAAGCTGTTGGGCGGGACAATGCACATATCAGTGGTCATGTCCACGAACGAGTCTTCGCAGAACTGTTTCGGGTCTACGATGCTGTTGTTGACGTTGGTAAAAATTTTGAACTCGTTACTGACACGTAGATCGTAACCGTAGGAACTGGTGCCGTAGGAGATCACCCGGTTGCCAGTATCATTCTGGCGAATCTGCCCGGCTTCAAAGGGTTCAATCATCCCGCTTCGCGCCAGTTCAGTGATCTGCTCATCACATAAAATGCTCATGATGGCGAAGTATGAGACTTAAATTTCAAAATGCAAAATTCAAAAGGCAGCATGAAAGTGGTTACATCATGCCCGGAAACATGGCGATAGCGGCGGCAGCCATGCTGAGAAAAAGGAAGAAGCCGACAACATCGGTGACGGTGGTAACCATGATACCGGAGGCCAGTGCAGGGTCGACTTTGAGCGCTTTGAGCCCCAGCGGAACCAGCACCCCAGCGATGGCAGCGGCAATCATGTTCAGCACCATGGCCAGGCAGATCACCACTCCGATAATGTAATTTCCCTTCCATAACCAGCAGATGAGCCCGACCACAACACCGGTTGCCAAACCGGTGCAGAGACTGACCAGCATTTCTTTGAATAGAACGCGGTTGCGGTCCATGAGTTCGATCTCACCCAGAGCTAATGCACGAACTACAATGGTCAGTGTCTGGGAGCCCGCATTGCCGCCCTGACCTGCCACAATCGGCAGGAAAACAGCGAGAATGGCGTAGCTGGCGATGGTTTCCTCAAATAATGAGACTACCGCAGCAGCCAGAAAGGCGGTGAAGAGATTAACGAAGAGCCAGGGGGTGCGGTTAGCCACCGAGGTTTTCCACGAGCTTTCAATCATTTCCTCGCCACTCAGGCCGACCATGCGCTGCATATCCTCGGTCGCTTCTTCCTGAATGACTCCAATCACGTCATCATGGGTGACGATTCCAGCAAGGCGGCCGAAATCGTCGATGACCGGCATGGCCAGGTAGTGGTAATTCTGCACCAGCTCTGCAATCTCCTCCTGATCGGCGTGCACCGAGACGCAGCGGACTTCCTTGATCATAACGTCCTTGACCAGACGATTGGGATCGCGGAAGAGCAGATCCCGGATCCGCAGGATACCGCACAGGCGACCTCTTTCATCAGTGACGTAAACGTAGAGGATGCCTTCGGTCTCGGATTCCTCATCTTTGCGGATTTCCTCACGGGCTTCACGCAGAGTCTGCGTCTCACGCACCGAGAGGAACTCACTTTGCATGATGCCACCCGCGGTATCTTCCCGGTATTTCAGGAGGTCGGTCAGGTTAGTGGCTTCTTCCTTAGGCAGTGCGGTCATGATCTCGCGCAAGCGCTCGGTGGATAACTGACCAAGGACGTCAGCAGCATCATCACTGAACATCTCGGTGATAATTCCGGAGAGACGCTGGACACGCATGGAATCAAACAGCTCGACCTGAATTTCTTCCGGCAACTCGGTCAGCACCTCAGCCGTCAATTCATCCGGCAGCCCCTGAAAAACCTTACGAATGGTCAGCGGTTCAAAATGTTCGATCTGACGGGCAATGTCATGCGGGTGCTGAATTTTCAGTCCATCGATAAAAGCGATGTCGATCTGTTCGGTCTGATCATAGGGTTGCGCTACCATGGCGCACATCATAACGATTTCTATCACTTCGCCAAGACTGAGAATGCAGTGTAAAGCAGGCCGCCTGACAGCAGGGCGAGGACATCATTCCAGTCGGCGCTTCCCCATCCGAGCCAGGGAGCGATTCCTTCAAAAATAAAACAGGCCAGCAGGGTGCCGATCAGGATATTTTTACGACAGACAGGTTGTCCGTTGTTGCCGCCGAGACATGCAGGCAGGACCGCTACCAGTGAAAAACAAGCCAGTGGAAAAAGCAGGCTCGGTAGTGAGTCTCTGATCCAGTTTTCACCTCCGGACGGGCGCTGGTAGCGGTTGGCTAGATAAGCCAGCCAAGAAACGGCAAGCAGGGCAAGATGGAGTGTGCGGCTTTTGATGGTTGTGAAAACTCCGGGATGAATATGGGCAATGATCACATCCTGCTCTCACAGGAGGATTCTCATGCTGCAGCGGGCTTCACGCCAGGGTAAGATGGTCTGGAAGACTTTCCTGTCATTGTAAAAGGCTACATATTCCAATCAGCATCCCCAGAGCGTGATCGTGGTAATGATGAGTAAAATCAGAGTCAGTTGAGTCATGATGAATGGGGGAAATTATTTTGAGGGCATAATGATCCAGAGTGCCAGATAGACGATAATACCCGGAAATGCTGCGCTGAAAAAGCTGATCAGCACGAACAGTATCCGTACCAGGTTGGCGTCCCAACCGAGGAATTCTGCCAGTCCACCGCAGACCCCGCCAAGCATTCTATCTTTTGATTTAACCAGTGGCATGATTACAGGCTAATGGAATTTGCCCTGGAATGACAAGCTCAAGGCTTATACATACCGGCGACATTCATTTTCAATGCATAGATACTGGTGCGTGCGGTTACCCATAGAGTTCTGTTTTCCGGGCCGCCGAACACGACATTGGCAGGCTTTTCTTCCAGCTTGATTTCGCTAATCAGCTCGCCCTCTGAACTGTAGATGGCGACCGTGCCGTCAGTCAGATACAGGTTACCGTATTCATCCAGCGTCATACCGTCGGAGCCTCGTTCAATAGTCCAGATGGCAGGACCGATGTTCCCGTCCTGCAGGATGGGGAACTTACAGGTTTTATGGCCTCCGTGGTCGGCGACATACAGGTATTTGCCGTCCCGGGTGCCGATAATTCCGTTGGGTCTCACCATATCGTCAATCAGTCGGCTAACCTTTTTGGTTGCAGGATTCAGCAGATACACGCCTTCAATCTCCATTTCCATCTGGTCGCGCTTTCCGTAACAGGGGTCGGTAAAATAAATCATGCCGTTGGGGTGAATCCACAAGTCATTGGTTTTGTTGAATCTGTTCCCCTCATATTGATCTGCCAGGACGGTGAGGCTTCCGTCCTTCTCCAGGCGGGATAATTGGCGTTCTCCGGTCTGGCAGAGGAGCAGGCGTCCGGCCGAGTCGAAATAGAGTCCATTGGATTTGCCGGACGGTTCAAGAAACACTTTAGTACCTTCCTCCGGTGACCAGGTGTGGATGCGGTTTTTGGGAATGTCACTGAAATACAGTTTACCATCTGATCCGTAAGCAGGGCCTTCAGTGAATTTGAATCCGGTTGCAATTTTCTTAATTTCCAATGCGGCAGGTTTCTGCTCGGCATCAAAGCATCCGGTAAAGGTAAGCAGTGTTGTGAAGGTGAGGATAATGAGTTTCATGAGGTTTTGCTCTCGCGGTAGTCTTTCAGTCTCCAGTAGCCTGCCAGAAAACTGCCGATGATGGAATGGAAAGTAGCAGAGATCGCGCAGGGAACCAGCGTCAGGGGTTCGTTTGGGAAATTGAGTCGGGCCAGACCGGAAGCGAGTCCGGAGTTCTGCATGCCTACCTCAATGCTGATGGTGCGGCGGATCTGGACTGGGAATCCAAGCAGTCTGGCAAATCCGTAGCCCAGCGCGAAAGCACAGCTGTGCAGCAGGAAAACTCCCCAAAGCATTTGAACGCCGGAATGCAGAACAGCATCCGCGTTGGCACCTATGATGGCTGCGCAGATCAAGGTGATCGCGATGACCGCTACCAGCGGTGCGGCCGAGCTGATGTGTTTGATCTTATCCGGAAAAAAATGGTGCAGTGCAATACCGGCACCCACCGGCAGTAAGACGATTTTGACCATGTTCAGAAACATCTTCATGGCATCCACCTCAACGTAATGGCCGGCTAACACTTTGGTCAGAATCGGGGTGAGTGCGACCGCTGCCAGGGTTGAAACGCTGGTCATGACAACCGAGAGGGCGACATGGGCTTTAGCGATGAATGTGACGACGTTTGAAGCAGTGCCGCCCGGGCAACAGGCAGTAAGGATGAGCCCAACGGCAAAGGCGGTCGGCAATTCGAGCATGCGGGCGATACCCCAACCGAGCAGAGGCATGATGAAGAACTGGGCGACCACTCCAGCCAGTGCAGCTTTGGGCAGTTTGATGGCCTGCTTGAAATCCTCCAGGCTGAGGGTTACTCCCATACCCAGCATGATGATGGCTAAGCCGGGAATAATATAGGGAATAAACCAGGTGAACAGGGGCGGATAGATCAGGGCCAGAACAGCTCCCAGCGTTACCCAGACAGGAAATGCATTAGCCAGAAATGTGAGAAAGCGGCTCAAGCAGATTTTTTTACCATAGAGAAGACAGGGAACATAGAGGTTTATTCCGGTCCCTTAAAATAAGAAAACGGTTTCTGCCCGGTATCTTTATGGTGAAATTTTCCTCTCTTTTCCTGCTTCGCGCTTGCGTATGCAGTGGTTCTGCGGTTTGGTATACGGCTTGTGAAAACACTCGGAATAGGAATGATAGGTTGCGGTGTCGTCGGGGGCGGTGTAGTGCAGAACCTGAAGAAAAACGCCGACTTGATTACCTCTCGCACTGGAATGAGTATGGAGGTGCGCAAAATAGCGGTGCGTGATCTTGCCAAGTCCCGACCGGTCAAGACAGGATTGCTCACGGATTCCTGGCAGGCAGTCGTCGCCGATCCGGAGGTGGATATTGTTGTGGAACTGATGGGAGGGATCGATCAGCCGCTGCAAGTCATGCTTGCTGCTATAGAGGCAGGCAAGCCTGTAGTCACCGCAAACAAAGCGCTACTGGCCGAGCGGGGCGAAATTATTTTTGACAAAGCAGCATCAGCTCAGGTTCCGGTCTTCTTCGAAGCCAGTGTGGCAGGTGGGATTCCGATCGTGAAGGCTCTGAGCGAAGGTTTGCGTGCCAATCAGATCGAAGAATTGCACGGCATTATTAATGGTACCTGTAACTACATTCTGACTCGGATGGAAGCAGAGAAGCTGGATTTCCAGACGATTCTCCAAGAAGCCAAGGATCTGGGGTATGCCGAAGCGGATGAGAGTCTGGACGTGGACGGCTTTGATGCCGCACATAAAGCGGCAATTCTGGCGGGTCTGGCTTATGGGTTCATCGTTCCGTTTGATGAAGTTTATGTCGAAGGGATCCGCGATATTTCTCCGCTGGACATGGAATTTGCCCAAAAGATGGGATACACGATTAAATTATTAGCGACGATCCGGCCGCATGCTGACAGTCGGATTGAGGTTCGCGTCAATCCTGCCTTGGTATCTCGCTCGCACGTGTTGGCCAGCATCAACGGGGTCTTTAATGCGGTCCAGGTAACGGGTGACGTGGTGGGTGAAACGCTCTTTTACGGGCGCGGTGCGGGTTCGGATCCCACGGCTAGCGCAGTGCTGGCAGATACGATTGAAGCGGCACTGGGGTTGGCGGGTGGCAGCTGCCGGACCGCTCCAGTGCTTAAATCGGGTGCGGCTGCGGTGCTGCCGATGGATGAAGTGTCCGTTCCCTATTATGTCCGCCTGACCGTTCGCAACACACCAGGTGTGCTGGCGCAGGTGTCAGCGATCTTCGGTAAGCATGAAATCGGAATTTCATCAGTGTTCCAGCCGGAAGATCACGTCGATCCGGATGTACCATTGGTATTACTGTTAGACAAAGCCAAGGAAGCCGATATGCAGTCGGCACTACGAGAAATCAAAGAATTGGATGTGGTTGGCAGCCCCTGCCAACTCATCCGCGTTGAGGAACTATCATGAGTTGTGGATTAGGAGGATGGCCCGGCGTCGTCGAACGCTATCGTGAATTTCTACCGGTGACGGAATCGACACCGGTCGTGACGCTGTTGGAAGGACACACTCCGCTCATTCCGGTGCCGCAACTTGCGGATGCACTGGGAGGCGGGTTTGAACTCTACTTAAAATATGAGGCTCTGAACCCGACCTGCTCGTTTAAAGATCGTGGCATGACCATGGCGATGACCAAGGCGAAAGAACGGGGTGCCCGTGTTGTCGTGTGTGCCAGCACCGGTAATACCTCAGCCTCAGCCGCCGCCTATGCGACACGTGGAGGCATGAAGGCGGTGGTGATCCTGCCTCACGGCAAGATTGCCATGGGGAAGCTGGCTCAGGCCCTGACTTACGGAGCGAACATCATTGCGATCGACGGAAACTTTGATGAGGCGTTGGATCTGGTGCGCGCGCTGGGCGAAAAAGAGGGTGTGGAGGTCGTCAATTCCATCAACCCGTATCGGATTGAAGGTCAGAAAACGGCATCCTTTGAGATCGCAGATGTGCTGGGCCGGGCTCCGGATTTTCATTTTATCCCCGTCGGTAATGCGGGGAATATCACCGCATACTGGAAAGGCTTCAAGGAATATCACGAGAAGGGTGAGATCGGATCACTGCCTAGAATGATGGGTTGGCAGGCAGCCGGATCGGCCCCCATTGTGGATGGCCATCCGATTGAAAAACCGGATACGGTGGCGACGGCTATCCGGATTGGTAATCCTGCGAGCTGGAAGCAGGCAGAAGCCGCCGCAGAGGAATCCGGCGGATTGATTGACAAGGTCACCGATGAAGAAATTCTGGAAGCTTACCGGATGGTAGCGCGAGAAGAGGGAATCTTTGTGGAACCGGCATGTGCAGCACCGCTAGCCGGCCTCAAGAAAGCACTGGAGCGTGGCCTGATTCCAGATGGTTCGGTGATCACTGCGACGATGACCGGGCACGGCATCAAGGATCCGGATACGGCGATGTCGCAAGCGAGTCAGGATTTGACTCCGGTTAAGGCAGATGTGGACGCCGTATTACGCGTCATAGATGAGCAGTAATTCTCCCGCTTCATTATGGCTGAGATTATTCCCGGACTGGTTTCCATCACTTTTCGGAAACTGACTCCGCCGGAAATTATCGATCTCTGTCTGCAGGCAGAACTTCAGACGATTGAGTGGGGTGGCGATGTGCATGTGCCGCACGGTGATCTGGTAGCAGCAAAGCATGTGGCACAGATGACTGCCGATGCCGGCCTCGCAATTTCGGCTTATGGATCCTATTATCGTGCTGGGGTCAGTGAATATGATGGGTTGACTTTCGAGACCGTGCTTGAGACAGCTCAGGTGCTGGGCGCATCAACCATCCGAGTGTGGTCTGGCAATCGTGGTTCCGCTGATTCGGGTAGCGCTTACCGGAAATGGGTAGTAGAAGAGTTGCAGCGGATTGCAACCTTGGCCGGGAATGCGAAGATGCGAATTGCGCTGGAATGCCATCGTAACACCCTGACAGATACCTACAGCTCGTCCCGCCGGCTTTTGGACGAAGTAGCACATGCCAATTGCTCCATTACCTGGCAGCCGCATCCAGGGCAGGATGTGATTCAATCCATGGAAGGGTTGCGCTCCGTGCTGCCAGAGCTCTATGGGTTGCATGTTTTCCACTGGGGGCTTAGTGCGGCAGAGCGCTTTCCACTGGAATGGGGAGCGGAAGACTGGATGAATTATCTGGAAATTGCCCGTGATCGGGAGAACCCGGTATTTGCACAATTGGAGTTTGTGCCCAACGATGACCCGGAGCAGATGCTGGAAGATGCGAAACAGTTGCGGAATTGGATTGATGCGCTAAAGATCGACTGATCACGTGAGTGGCATATTTCTTGCGCCATAATCATATTCGCAAGGATTTAAAGGGACTATGGAATTTACCGGGTATCAGTTGGAAACGTTTTTCGATGAGATGTTTGAAACAACGGATCAGGTGCGTCCGCACTACCGTCATTTACTGGAGCGATTTCAGGAGCTAAGCGAACGTGAATTTCACGACAAGCGCAACGCGGTCGACCTGTCATTTCTGCGTATGGGGATCACCTTTACGGTTTACGGGGATGAAAAAGGTACCGAACGCATTTTTCCTTTTGATCTGGTACCGCGGATTATTCCCAACCGCGAGTGGCAGACGATTGAAAAAGGTTTGGAGCAGCGGATCACCGCGCTCAATCTGTTTTTGAATGACCTCTATCACGATCAAAAGATTCTCAAAGACGGGGTGATTCCCGCGCATTACATTCATTCGGGCAAGCACTTCCGCCCGGAATTCATGGGAATCAATGTGCCCAAAAACATCTACATCCATATTTGCGGGACGGATCTGATCCGTGATAATGATGGCCGGTATCTGGTGCTGGAAGATAACGCACGCTGCCCGTCCGGGGTCTCGTATGTACTGGAGAACCGGCATGCTCTGAAACGTGCCTTTCCGCATTTCTTCAAGCAGATGGGTGTGCGTCCGATTGATACCTATGCACAGGATCTGCTACAGACGCTTCGCTACATTTCGCCGCAGGGAAAAGACAATCCGCGCGTTGCGGTGCTGACGCCGGGGATTTATAACAGTGCTTATTTTGAGCACTGTTTTCTCGCTAAGGAAATGGGAGTAGAGATCGTCGAAGGCCGTGACCTGTTGGTGCGTGATCATAAAGTCTTCATGCGCACAACTGAAGGTTTGGAGCAAGTGGACGTGATCTACCGTCGGATTGATGATGACTTTATCGATCCGGTCACCTTCCGGCGGGATTCCCTCTTAGGTGTGCCGGGGCTGGTAAATGCCTATCGCGCCGGGAATGTGAGCCTGGCAAACTCGATTGGAACTGGCATCGCGGATGATAAAGTGATGTATTACTTTGTGCCGCGGATGATTAAGTATTATCTGGATCAGGATCCGATTCTGCCAAACGTGGATACGTATCTCGCATCGGAGGAGGAGGATTTCAAGTACATCATGGATCATTTGCCGGAACTGGTGGTCAAGGCGGCCAACGAAGCGGGTGGTTATGGAATGCTGATTGGTCCGCAAGCTAACAAAAAAGAAGTGAAAAATTTCCGGGCGAAGATCAAGGAAGATCCGCGAAACTTTATTGCGCAGCCGACGATTTCATTGTCGCGGCATCCTACATTTTGCGGTGAGCAGTTTGAGGGGCGACATATTGATTTGAGGCCATACATACTATACGGAGATAAGATCCGGATTATGCCGGGTGGATTGACTCGGGTGGCGCTCAAAAAAGGGTCGCTGGTCGTCAACTCATCGCAGGGTGGGGGAAGTAAAGATACCTGGGTTCTGTATGGAGATGAGTAACGCTACGCTTAAATTTCAACATTCAATGGTCAAGGATCAAACAACTTCCAAGGAGCAAAAAGTGAACACTAAATCATTTGATTTAGAACAACGCACTTACGAATTTGCAAGGGATGTTCGCTTGTATTTGAAACAGATTAAGTTTAACGAAATAACTGAAAGCGATCGCATTCAGCTTCAAAAGTCCTCTGGATCGGTAGCTGCAAACTATATCGAGTCGGTCGAAGCACTAAGTAAGAAGGATTCGACACATCGCTTGCGAATTTGTCGCAAGGAGGCGAAAGAATCTAAGTTATGGCTTCAACTTATTTTAGACCAGAGACCAGTTCAAGCGGTTGAAAATTTAGAAGCCTTAAGGCAGGAAGCGCATGAGCTCTGTTGATTTTTTCAGCAATGATAGCGAAACGTGAAAATTAAATTTTAGATTTTGGAATTTGTTTGGAAATTGAACCTTGAAGATTGAGAGTTAACCCATGTTAAGTCGAAATGCTGATTCTCTGCTCTGGATGAGCCGTTATGTGGAACGGGCGGAAAACATCGCTCGTATTGTGGATGTGAATCTCCAGATGCTGCTGGATTATCAGCGGTTGGATGATTATCAGTTGGAACAGCACTGGGAGCCGCTGGTGCTGAGTCTGGGTGAGGAAGAACTCTTTAACGAGCTCTATGACCATGCTGATAGTGCAACTGTTACGGAATTTCTGACGTTTGATGAACGGAACCCGAATTCGATTCTGAACTGCATGGATGCTGCACGTGAGAATGCTCGCAGCATCCGCGACCAAATTTCTGATGAAATGTGGGAGGAAATTAATCGTCTGTATTTATTCATGCATACCTCGGAAGGTCGGGAAGTCTGGGAAAAGACACCCACAGTGTTCTATAAGGAGATGAAGCAGTGTTCTTATCTCTTTCAGGGATTGATCAATGCCACATTGGTGCACGATGAAGGGCGCGATTTTACGCAGGTGGGGCGCTTTATGGAGCGTGCGGACAAAACCACCCGATTGCTGGATGTGAAATATCACATTCTCCTGCCCGCAGGTGATGAAGTCGGGGGAACGATTGATTCGGTACAATGGGCGGCTATCTTACGGTGTTGTTCAGCTTTTGAAGGCTACCAGGAACGATACGGTTTTGATATTAAGCCATGGCAGGTGGCGGAATATCTGATCTTTGCAGAAAAATTTCCGCGCTCGATCCGCTTCTGTCTCCGAACACTGGATTCATCATTGCGCCGCATCTCCAAGAGCCCCGTGGGACATTTTACCAATGAGGCTGAAAAACTGACGGGCAGACTGCTCTCCGAAATCAATTACAGCACCATGGATGATATTTATAAGATCGGGCTGCATCAGTATCTCGACACCTTACAGCTGCAGTTGAATGAGATCGGTGAAAAGTTCTATGAATCCTACAATGCGGTTCCGGCAAGTGAGTTGGAAGAGGAAATTGAGTTACAACTGACTCAGCAGGAGCAGATGCAGCAGTGACGGCTATCACTGTCAGGTTGATCTCTCAAGGAACCCGTGCTTCCAACGCTTTAAATTTGAAAGTTTGAAATAATTCCCTAGACCTTGTTTATGCCTCGCACATTAGTAACCGGCGCTGCCGGATTTTTAGGCTCCCATCTGGTCGATAAATGCTTAGCTGCCGGTCACGAAGTGATTGGAATGGATAATCTGCTTACCGGGAACATGGACAATCTCGATCACCTGGCTGGGAAAGAGCGCTTCAATTTTGTTAAGCAGGATGTAACGGAATACATTTATGTTCAGGGGAATCTGGATTATATTTTTCACTTTGCTTCACCCGCCAGCCCGATTGATTATCTGGAAAAACCGATCCAGACGATGAAGGTCGGGTCATTAGGCACCCACAAAACACTCGGGCTAGCCCGTGAGAAAGGAGCGGCCTTTCTGCTGGCGTCGACTTCTGAGTGTTACGGAGATCCTGAAGTCCATCCCCAGCAAGAAGATTACTGGGGTAACGTGAACCCTATCGGGCCGCGTGGTGTTTACGATGAAGCCAAACGGTTTGCAGAAGCATTAACCATGGCGTATCACCGTTATCACGGGGTTAACACGCATATTGTACGTATTTTTAACACTTATGGTCCGCGGATGCGGCTACGGGACGGGCGGGTGGTTCCGGCATTTATCGGACAGGCGCTGCAGGGCCAGCCATTGAGTATCTTTGGTGACGGTTCGCAGACCCGCAGTTTCTGTTACGTTTCGGATCTTATTGAAGGTATTTTCCGGTTGTCCCAGTCCGATTACCACGAGCCAGTTAATATCGGTAATCCGGGTGAAATGACGATCAAAGAGTTTGCTGAAAAGATCCAAGAGATTATGGAATCGGATTCCCCGATTGACTATCAGGATCTGCCGGTGGACGATCCGAAACAGCGCCAGCCGGATATCTCGCTGGCGAAGAAGTTGCTCGACTGGGAGCCCCAAGTTTCGCTGGATGAAGGACTGCGTGCCACCATCGAGTATTTTAGAATCAAGATCTGACCCTTTATCCTTCAGGTGTGAGAAATTTTCTGAAATCACTGTTGTTTCTCACGATGACTGCGGCATTGCTTGCGCAAGAGCAGCCGCGAATGGATGAACGCTATCGGAGTTCTCTGTTATTTGCGCGCGTCATGGAGATGGTTCGTGATGATTACGTTGATCCATCCGGCATAGATTATGATCAGCTCACTTTTTCAGCGCTTGATGGCATGCTTTCCTCACTCGACCCGTATTGTGAATTTCTCGATGTAGCGCAATACGCAGAAATTAAATCAGAGGCGCAGGGCGTGTTCGGCGGGATTGGAGTTTATGTGGGCCTGCAAAAAGACCGGAATTTGGTGGTGAATATGCCGGTTCCCGGAGGCCCTGCATTTAATGCAGGCCTGCTTCCCGGGGACCAGATTATGGAGATTGCGGGATTGAACACCAAAGGCATGAGCCTGACCGAAGCGGTGCGGGTGATGCGGGGACGTCCGGGTTCGGTGGTCTCGCTGGTAGTCTTCCGACCACAGGCTAAAAAGCGGATGGAACTTTCCATAGCACGTCAGGTCATCAATGTCCCGACAGTGCGCGATGCACAAGTGTTAAGCGTCTTTAATGAAGGTCGGGTGAAGGTCGGTTATCTGAGAATTTTGCAGTTTGGTGAACACACGCTGGAAGAACTGCAAGACGCGATGGCTGAACTGCAGCGTCAGGGAGCGAACGGGCTGGTCATAGATCTGCGAAATAATCCGGGTGGAATCCTGGAATCTGCGGTGCAGGTGGCTGGCAGGTTTGTGAAGAAGAACCGTGTGATCGCTTATACGGAAGGACGAGAGGATGGGGAAGGCCGGAATTATTATCGTGCTAAGGGGCAGGTTCACGATCTAAAGACACCGTTAGTTCTATTAATCAATCGACACAGCGCCAGCGGTGCTGAGATTGTCGCAGGGGCGCTTAAAGATCTTGGCCGTGCAGTTCTGGTAGGTGAAACCACATATGGTAAAGGTTCCGTTCAAACAATCCAGCCGATTGACCGTGGTATCGGCAAGCCGGTCGGAATCCGTTTAACTACGGCTAAATACTACACGCCGAGTCGCCAGGTGATTCATGAGGTTGGAGTGAGTCCGCAGATCGAGGTGCCGGTAACTCAGGACGAAGAGGCACTGATTCTGAAAAAACAGAATCGCTATGTATTGTCACCCGGCGAGCAAGCCCGACTGGCGCAGGTAGAGGACCGTCAACTGGATCGTGCCGTGCGGATTTTACAGGGGCTAATGATTTATCATGAGAATCAGCTAAAGCTGGCGGCCCGTTAAATGCAGATGGCTTCCAAGCAATGGGTGCTCTGGACTACATTACGCATTACTTCGAGCGCGACTATGGTCCGTATCTGAATATGTGTGATCTTAGTGCTTCTGAAATCCAGGAACTTGCTGATAGAGAAAAGGGTACTGCTGTTGGTTACAATCGATTCGATATTGGAGAAGATTTTATTCGCTGGCGAAAAGAGGCAGATGATTTGCTTATTCGGTCATACATAAAAAAGTTTGGCTTCGCCCCTGCGGGACGACCTTTTTTCTCACTGCTTGGCACATTTGATAAAACATGCGGTTTGTATAGAAACCCCGAGAAAATTGAATTGCCTGTTTCGGACTTCGAGGAATCTGAACTTACCTTTATGTATCCTGATCATGCACATCTGATTGGATATTATGAATCTGATGCCCCTTCACTTTTTTATAACCTTCCAAAGAATTGGGAGCAAAAGGAATATTTTGGAAAGCTGTTTACCTACAGTGAGCTGCTCAAAGCTCTCGAAACCATGGGGATTTCAGACATGATTGAGCGGCATAGAAATGCAGATGGATGGGCAGGCTGTTATGTGGAGGCTCATATCTGGAATAGAGATTTGAGAAATAGGTGGATGGAGAAAAATGGTTAGCACAGCTTCTATCCTTGTGATGTGATGCATAATGGATAATGGATGTCCTGATGAAACCGATATTAGGTATTGAATCGTCATGTGATGAAACTTCGGTCGCGGTTATGCAGCTTGAGGAAGGGATACCCAGATTGCTGGCGCATCAGATCGCTTCTCAACTGGAACACCACAAACCTTTTGGAGGAGTTGTGCCGGAAGTCGCGACACGCCAGCATATGCAGCAACTGGATCCAATGGTGGAATCCGTTCTGGTCCAGGCTGGCGTTTCTCTTTCGGATCTGGGACTGATTGCAGCGACTCGTGGTCCCGGGTTAGCCTCTTCCTTAATGATCGGATATACCTATGCGCAGGGACTGGGGGCCGGATGCGCTGTTCCTGTCGCAGGTATTAATCATATGGAAGGTCATCTGTTTTCTCCCTTTCTCAGTGCGGAACGGGAACCGGTGTATCCTCATCTGGCACTGATCGTGAGTGGCGGACACACCATGCTGGTGCATGTGAAAGCAGCATGGAGTTATGAGATTATCGGTAAGACCCGTGATGATGCGGCGGGGGAAGCTTTTGATAAAGTAGCTAAGCTGCTGGGTATGGAGTATCCGGGCGGACCGGAAGTGGAAAAGCGTGCATGTGAAGGTGATGCAGAGCGGTTTGACTTCCCACGCAGCATGCTGCACTCCGGCGATTATGCGTTCAGCTTCAGCGGACTCAAGACAGCGGTGCGTTACACGCTGGAAAAACTGCCGGGTGCGGTAACCGATCAGGATCGTGCTGATATGTGTGCCGGATTCCAGCAGGCGGTGATTGATGTGCTGTGTGGAAAATCGAAGAAAGCGCTGGAGGAATTTGATCTGAAACTTTTGACAGTCAGCGGTGGAGTGAGTTGTAATCAGATGCTGGTTACAGCTTTGCAGAAGATGTGTGATGAGATCGGGGTGGACTTTCTGCCCTCTAATCCCAAATTCAGCACCGACAATGCAGCGATGATTACCTACGCGGCTGCGTTGCGTCAGCAGGATGGAGTTTTGCTTTCAGTACAGGAAGATATTGATCCTAATCTTTCGCTGTGAGCGGGAGCGGTATCGGATAACGTTTTGCGTTGCAGGACGGGATTCTGCGCAGCAGAGCCTGTCATCTTCGAGATGGCAAGATGAACTCGGCTTCACCGAGTGCAATCTCACCCTGCATTTAATTCAACCACTTAGGAGTCTCCGTGATTTCTTCACATGACTCAATCTTGGTGACCGGACATCCGGCCAGTTCTTCCAGAATGGGATAGTTGGTCTGGGTCGCCAGATCATCCGGGCACTCGTGATAGTTCAGGAAAATTCCGGCGACTTCTAACTGTGCCGCCCGGATACTTTCCACAGTAAGTAGCGTGTGGTTCAGGGTGCCGAGTGAGGCGTGAGCGACGATGATTACAGGGAGTTTCAGTTCCTGGGCGAACTCCCTGACCCAGTAGTCGCGCGAAATGGGCACCAGCCAACCTCCAGCCCCTTCGATTAGAAACGGCCCGGAATGATTATGCTGTAAGTCCTGCCACGTTTTCCAGAAGGGTTCCATGTTGTAGATGTAATCTTCCATCACTGAGCAGGCATAAGGGGCCACGGGCACGGGAACCGCGATCGGGTTGATTTCGTTCAGGCTTAAGATTTTTTCGTTGGCCTGAGCAAGGATTTCCACATCGGTGCGTTCCCCGCAGCAGATAGGTTTCAATCCGAGTGCCGTCGTGTTATGTGAACGCAGATGTCGGATCAGCGAGGCGGTGACCCAGGTCTTGCCGACGTCTGTGCCGGTGCCGGTGATAAAATAATTCTTCATGGTCGGTAGGTGTTACAGCGGTTAGTCCAGCCCGCCCGCCAGCGGCCTTCGTTGCGATGGGGTGGAGAAACCTCTATGCGGCGACTCAACACGCGGATGGCTGCATCGGCAAACTGATTGACGGCTTGTTCAGAAGTGCTGGCAGGTTGCATGTTCTGCAGCACCTGCAGCATACCCCAGCCGACATCGCCGTAACGTTCCTTCGGGTTGGTGCCTTCACCTTTGAAATTTACATAGTCCATCAGGGCGTAGAGACCTTGCGGATGGGAGGCGATGAGATTGAATTTAGCTTCGATGTCCGGGCGCTGTTCGGCGGGAACATGTTCCAGTAGATTAGGCAGGGAATTGCGGAAGCGTTGTGCGGCGAAGCGGGCCTGCAGCGCGACCGTGGACTTCAGCAGATCACGCAGGCTGGTCAGTTCGGGGCCTTTTAAGTCTTTCTGAAAGGAGTCGCGCGTTGGCCACGGACAGCCGGCATTTTCATCCAGCCACTTGGGGATGTATTTTTCCGCACCATTGGCGCGCAGGTAGCGGATCATGTCCGGGAAGCTTTCCTGATAAGGGCCGGTGGTGCCGGTGGGGTACCAGATGAAGTGCCCGATACCCATGGAAGGGAACTCTTCGCCTTTATTCCACATGGTCAGTCCAATGACGGTGCCGGCACATTCGTTCTGCCAGATCAGTTTACCGATGCGCTGGGCATCGGCTTCTGAGAGTTCCGGCACGGATGCGGCGGCCAGTGAACCCAGCAACAGGATATTAAGAATCAGTGCAATTAAGTTTTTCATAAATGTCTACGGTTCCGATGTCGTTCCAGGTTCCCTGATCAATAATAACTCCACAGGGCGGGCAACCTTGGCGAATCATCTCAATCCAGACAGGAACAAGTGATTCTTTCTTTCCAGCTGTGAGACGTTTGAAATGTGCATACTCGAAGATGCCAATCCCGGTATACAAGGTATTGCCGGGCTGGTCCGGCAGCAAGGTTTGCCGGAAATCGCGGATGGTGCCGTCCTTGCCCAGAGTAACATTGCGCGGTTCTCCACCGGTTCTAAGCGCAAGGGTGACTTCCGATGCCTGGGTATGATGTTGCTCCAGTAACGACTGGAGTGGCAGGTCGGAAAGAATGTCACCATTGTAGACCAATAGAGGTTCTTCCGGATCCAGCAGGTCTTCAATATTTTTAAGGCCACCGGCAGTTTCCAGTAATACCGGCTCGAAGCGGAAGATGATGGGAATATCTCGGTAATGACTGTCGGGAAAGGCTTCATCGTATCGTTCTGCGCAATGGTGAGTATTTACAATGAACCGCTGGATACCGGCACTGAGTAGCTGGTCAAAGGCATGGCAAATAAGGGGTTTGCCCCGTAGCGGTAACAGCGGCTTGGGTATGCTTTCTGTGTATGGGCGCAGCCGGGTTCCTAAACCAGCACCCAGGACAAATGCAGTCGTGACTTTTTTCAATGTGTGCACAGTTTTACAGACTTATCAGGACAATGACAACGATGGGATCATTCAGAACAGAAGAAGAGCTGCTGGAGTGGTATAACTCTGAACCTGAGACAGGGGAACAACAGGCGGTCAGGCTGGAAACAATGGTTAAGGGAGGATCCGTAAGACGGTTCTACCGCTTGGTTGATGACGAAGAACAGTCGCTGGGTGTGCTGATGGAATATAGTTCTGAGAAAAAAGAAAACACTTTCTATGCCGGGATTTCCCGCTTTCTTTCAGAACTGGGCGTTCCTGCTCCCGGGATCATACACCATGAGGCAGAAATTGGTCTGGCGGTTCTGCAGGATATGGGATCTCAGGACCTGTTCGCTTTAAAAGATGCACCGTGGTCTGAACTGAAAAGACAGTATATTGAGGTGCTCCGGGCGATTTCCCCCCTATGGCGAGCAGGGCAACAGGAGGTTCAATCGCGAAACGCGCTTGAAATGATGGAGGGTTTTGATGCGCGCTTGTATCAGTGGGAACGAGATTATTTTTACGACCAGTGTGTCTCCCGGTTCGTTGCGGAGGTCACTCCGGAAAGTCGGGATAAGATGCATCAGGAATGCCGGGTGTTACAGGAACTGCTACTAAAGCAGGAAGTGAGCTTGGTACATCGCGATTTCCAGTCGCACAATATTATGATCGGCGAAGACGGCCCGGCCTTTGTAGATTTCCAAGGATTGCGCACGGGCACCTGGTTTTATGATTTAGCATCTTTGCTTTACGATCCCTATATGAGTCTGACAGAGAATCGTCGGGACGAATTGGTGGGCTTTGCCACGGAGATGATGGACTGGCCAGGTAGTGATGATGAGTTTGATGTTATTTTAAGCACAGCTGCCGTGCAAAGGCTGATGCAGGCGCTGGGAGCTTACGGCTATCTGGGTAAAGAACTCGGAAAAGAGGAATTTCTACCATACATTCCCGTAGCCGCGAAGGAATTACATGTGCTTGCAACTGAAATGGGATTAAACGAGGTGGCAAGGCTGACGAAGTCCATCGTAAAGAGTAAGCAGCAAAAACGAGGCAACCGCAGTAATCGCCGGAGAAGATTTGCAAGAAAATCTGAATGATCCAGTCGGATTTATGCTAAAATAAACTGAAATTCATCTGCCGGATATTCATCTCCCTCAATGACGAGTGAATTATCTTCCGCATCATAGGTGCCGAATTCACCGACCGCCCAGGTCGGGCCTTCCGTGATCTTGACCAGAAAGCAACCGGATTTGTAGCGCGGGCGCAGACTCTCGCGAACCGCACGAGCTTTTTTCAACTCTTGAGTTCGTTTCAGGCTGAAGGCCGTGCAGCCACCAACCATGCCGAGTGCTAGCAGTATAAGACAAGTCTGACGATCCATTGATTATTAATATGTCAGCATTTTTTATCGGAGGCAACTAGAAGTCGATCCCAGTTGTGATATCTTTATCTATGAAAGATCAGCAAGACACCGGTTTTCCCGAAAAAGACGGAATCCATTTTGAAGAGGCGATCATTGTAGACAAATCTGCTGACACGCTGTTTGCCTTCTGGCGTGACTTTACCAACCTGCCTAAATTCATGACGATCTTGAAATCGGTCGAAATTCTGGAGCAGGGCATCACCCGCTGGCATGTGGATGGTCCCCTGGGAATGAACATAAGCTGGGATGCAGAGATTGTTAATGAGCGAGCTGGTGAACTGATTGCCTGGCAAAGCCTGGAAAACTCTCAAGTCAGCAGTGCCGGTGCGGTGACTTTTACCAGTTTAACCGACCAGCAAACCGAAGTAAAAATAACGGCAAAGTATGATCCGCCGGGTGGTCAGATCGGGATGGCACTGGTGGCGCTCCTGCTGGAAGATCCCGAGCGTCAGATCAAAGATGATCTGGCTCGTTTCAAATACTATGTGGAAGAGAACCTTTCCAACGCCACATAAGTTCGCCAAATACCAGTTTACGCGGTAATTTGAAGCGGATATGGCAGAGGAAAACAAAGCAGAGTTTTTATTACCGGACTGGCAAGATGCGGCTTTGCTCTTGCTGGGCCACGGATCCACCACCAATCCCGACTCCAGTCAACCTACTCTGCGTCATGCGGCAACGATTCGCCGCCGGGAACTATTTTCGGAAGTGGCGACCGCTTTCTGGAAAGAAGCGCCTTTTTTTTCAGAAGTGCTGCATCAGATTAATGCAGAGCACGTCTATGTAGTGCCTAACTTTATCAGCGAGGGATATTACACCAAGGGAATCATCCCGCGTGAATTTAGGATGACCGGACGCTTAAGTCATACTGAAGGGAAAAGCTTATATTACTGTAATCCGGTGGGAGGGCATCCTGCCATGACTCAGGCACTGCTAAGCCAGGCCCGCGAAGTGTTAGCAGCCAGCAGGATTGAACCGTCAGCTGTGGATTTAGTCCTGGTGGGGCACGGCACGCTGAAAAATAAAAAAAGCACGGAAGCCATCAAGCGACAGGTGGAGCGAATCGCCAAGATGAAGTTGTTCCGGCAGTGCACAGATGCCTATATGGAGGAAGCTCCATTGATCAGTCAATGGGAACAATTAACCGATTCGGATCAGGTGGTCGTAGTCCCGTTTTTCATCGCAGATGGCCTGCACTCATATGAAGATATTCCGGAACTGATGGGGCTTACCAAATCTGAAGATGCGGATGACTTTCCCTGCCCGACATCCTTACGCGGTAAAAGCTTGTGGTATGCACGATCCATCGGCAATCAGGCGGAAATGGTATCCGTCATTCTGGACATGGTGCGGGATTTTAAACCGGATTCACCATTCTGCTCCAGTTGCCCGCAGTAAGTGAGGCTGAGATGAGATGAGAGTTGTCTGAGCGGATCGAACGAGTACATTACGGTCACAGATGATTGCCCCGTTGAACCCTCTGGAAGCTCGCGTGCGGGCGTTGTTTGCTGAGAGCGGGCCGCTGGCGCGAGCGAAGAATTATGAGCATCGGCCGCAGCAGGTCGAGATGGCTGCGCAGGTGGCACACTGTCTGGCAGCGGAGCAGCATCTGCTGGTAGAGGCGGGAACAGGAGTGGGTAAAAGTCTGGCGTATCTGCTACCGGCGCTGTGCCACGCGGAGGAATCCGGCAAAAAGGCATTGGTCTCCACATACACCATCAATCTGCAGGAGCAGTTGTTTTACAAAGACATTCCGCTAGCGGCCAAGACGCTACCGTTTGAGTTTAATGCGGTGCTATTGAAAGGTCGTCAAAACTATATCTGCCCGTCACGTCTGAAGCGTGCGCGGGCACAGGCTGGAGATCTGTTTGTCAGTTCGGAAATGGTGGAGCTGGAGCGTGTCTGGGAATGGTTACAGACGACCGAAGACGGCACCCTAAGTGATTTTGATGAGATGCCGGATCGTAAAGTATGGTCGCAAGTCTGCAGTGAGCCGCATGTCTGCACCTCCAAATCCTGTGGTCATGATCCTAAGTGTTTTTATCAGCAGGCCCGCAAGAAACTGATTGAAGCCAATCTGGTGGTAATGAATCACACCTTGTTTTTCAGTTATATGGGCGGGGTGGATGAGGAGATGGAAGTGCAGGACGGGTTTCTGTTTCCGGAAGATTTCGTGATCTTCGATGAAGCGCACCGGCTGGAGAATGTTGCGGCGCGGCACATCGGACTTTCCGTGAGTTCGTCAGCTTTGCGTTATCAATTGCAGCGACTCTATCATCCGACCACGCGTAAGGGGTTACTCAGTGCGCTGCGGCAGGGAGAGCTCCAGACTGAGGTGGTGCATCTGCTGGATGAGATGGATTCCTTTTTCGGACAGGTGCGGGAAGCCTGCAAGTTCGGCCAGGGCCAGGAAGTACGGGTGCGGGAACCGGAACTGGTGGAGGACACCATGGGTCTGCCATTGATGAAATTGCGGCAGGGACTGATGGATACCGCATCGGAGACGGATGATGAAACCACGCAACTGGAGTTGCGGGACATGGGGCGCCGGCTGGGAGAATACCGTGGAGCGCTGAAAACGTTTCTGGCGCAGGAGGAAGAGGGCTATGTGTATTGGGTGGAACGGGTCGGTCGCGATTTTACGAATCTGCAACTGCAGGCGGCGCCGATTGATCTGGCCGAGGTGCTACGTCAGACACTGTTTCGTCCGGGGCGGTCTGCGGTTTTGACCAGTGCGACACTTTCGGCCGGGAGCGGGTTGAAGTATGTCCAGAAACAGCTGGGCGCGGAAGCGGCCGAGATTCTGGAGCTGGATTCCCCGTTTGATTATGCACAGCAGATGAAAGTGTATATTCCCAGGGCGATGCCGGATCCGCGCTCCGAGAATTATGAAGAAGTGCTGGCCCGGTGGGTGGATTATTTTGTGCGCGCATCCCAGGGAGGAGCCTTCGTATTGTTTACCAGTTACGGAGCCATGCGACGTCTGGCAGAACAGTTGCAGAAAAGTTTCGAGGATCATGGCTGGCCGCTGCTGATGCAGGGCGGAGGCTCATCCCGGGTGCGGTTGTTGAACGAATTTAAGAAATCCGGTAATGCGGTTCTGTTCGGCACGGACAGTTTTTGGCAGGGGGTGGATGTGCCCGGTCAGGCATTGCGTAACGTGATCATTACCAAACTGCCGTTTGCAGTGCCGGATCATCCGTTAACGGAAGCCAAGATGGATCTTATTCGTGAGCGCAATGGTGATCCGTTTCGGGAGTATTCGCTGCCGGAAGCCATCCTTAGATTTCGCCAGGGTGTGGGACGATTGATACGAACCGGGTCTGATCAGGGCCAGGTCGTTTTATTGGATTCCCGATTAATGTCAAAGTCATACGGAAAGTACTTTATCGCTAAACTACCTGATTGTCCGGTTGAATATGTAGATGATACCGAATTATTTTGATATGATAAGCAGGAATGATTAGATTTATGTCTGATAAATGTCCGGGATACGGTATTTTTCCCTTTGAGTACCTCAATTTTTTAGGCAATCTAGACAGTCTTGAGAAATAGGGGCCACAGGTCCTGTTTCTTAGGCAATGTTTTGTTTCAAATACCAGATCCGGTTGGCACAAAGAATAGGATCACAGCAGAAATATTTAACGTATGGCAACTACTGAAATAAAAGACAAAGACGGAGTCGTCCTGAGCAAGTTTGCGGATGATTCGGTGAATAAAAACCTGCCTGAGGAAGATAAGATTGAACTCTTCCGCACGATGGTGAGGATTCGTCGTTTCGAAGAAAGATCCTTGCCTGCCTACTATAAGGACAAAATTGCAGGTTTCCTGCACCTTTATATAGGACAGGAAGCAGTTGCTGTTGGCAGCATGTCCGTATGCAGCCAGGAAAATGATCACTTCATCACGGCTTACCGGGATCACGGACATGCGCTGCAAGCGGGAATGAGCATGGATGAGTGTATGGCTGAGCTTTATGGAAAAGCGACGGGCTGCTCGAAAGGCAAGGGCGGGTCCATGCACTTTTTTGCACCGGATAAAAACTATTGGGGTGGTCACGGAATTGTCGGTGGTCAAGCACCCCTGGGTGCAGGATTAGCATTTGCATTAAAATACAAGGGGATCAAAGGTTGTGCACTTTGTTACATGGGCGATGGCGCTGTGAATCAGGGAGCGGTGCATGAATCGTTCAATCTGGCGGCTCTGTGGGAAATTCCGGTTATCTACATCATTGAAAACAACGGGTACTCTATGGGAACCAGTCAGAAGCGATCCTCTGCCTTTACCGATTGCCTGGCTAAACGTGCCGAGGGATATGATATGGCATGGGACCGCTTTTTCGGGCACGACGTGTACGAGGTGAGAGCCAAAACGATGAAAGCGGTTCAACGTGCTTACGATACCTCCCAACCGACACTGCTGGAAATCGACACCTACCGCTATCGCGGCCATTCTGTTGCAGACGCTAATGCAGAAAAATATCGGAGCAAAGAAGAGATCGAAAACTACATGAAGACTAAGGATCCGATCAATCTTTTCCAGCATCAGTTGATTTCAGAAGGTATATTGACGGATGAAGCGGCTAAGGAGATTGATAAAGCGGCACAGGAGGAAGCAAAGCATTCAGTTCAGTTTGCTGAAGAAAGCCCGTTCCCGGAAATATCCTCGATTAAACAGGACGTTTATTGGGAAGAGGACAATCCAGACCATAAGATCTCGCAAGGGCGGATTTTCTTCAACGACGAAGATTAATTGATTCAGCAGAGAATACAGATTCCATGAGAACTATTACCTATCGGGAAGCCCTGCGTGAGGGCTTAAGTGAGGAAATTGAGCGTGATGAAAATGTCGTGATCATCGGTGAGGAAGTCGCCCAGTACAATGGAGCCTACAAGGTCACTGAGGGCATGTGGGAAAAATACGGCGACAAACGTCTGATGGATGCGCCCATCAGCGAAGCAGGCTTCATCGGTATGGGAGTAGGCGCTTCTATGCTGGGCATTCGTCCGGTGATGGAATTGATGTTTTTCAGTTTTTCCTACGTCGCCTGGGATCAGATGGTGAATAATGCGGCAACGGTTCGCTACATGTCGGGGGGTAAAATCAACTGCCCGATTGTGGTGCGTGGTCCGGCCAATGGCGGCACTGGCGTGGGCGCAACCCACTCACACACCCCGGAAAACATGTTTGGTAACGTGCCTGGACTGAAAGTCGTGGTACCAGCGACTCCATATGATGCCAAAGGGTTGATGAAGACTGCCATTCGCGACAATGATCCTGTCTTTGTGCTGGAGAACACGCTGCTCTATGGGGAAACCGGTGAAGTGCCTGAAGAGGAGTATACGATTCCTTTTGGCATCGCGGATGTGAAACGGCCCGGGGAGGATCTGACAATTGTTTCCCACGGCCGCTGTGTGATCATGGCATTGAAAGCGGCAGAGATCTTGGAAGCGGAACACGATGTCAGCGCTGAAGTCGTCGACCTGCGATCCATTCGCCCGCTGGATGAAGACACGGTGTTGGAGTCGGTGCGTAAGACAAACCGTGTTTTGCTGGTGGAAGAGAATAAACCGTTCTGTGGTGTGGGCGCCCAGCTGTCTCATATGATTCAGGAAAAAGCTTTTGATGATCTGGATGCACCTGTTAAGCGAATTTCAGCCGTCGATGCACCGGCGATCTATTCACCACCGCTGGAAAAACATCAGATTCCGAATGTGGACCGGATCATTCAGGGTGCTTTGTCCATCGGTTAAAGCCGGTCATCATCCTCTTACCTAACGTAGAAAGAATATTTATGGCTGAAATTATCGAGATGCCCAAGTTGAGCGATACCATGACGGAAGGAACGCTCGGTGAGTGGCTCAAGAATGAAGGAGATACGATCGAGAGCGGTGATATTATTGCCCGGGTAGAGACCGACAAGGCAACCATGGACCTGGAAGTCTTCGAGACGGGGATCCTCTTGAAGTGTGCCGTGCAGGAAGGGGATACGGTTCCTACCGGTGCCGCCGTAGCGGTTATCGGTGAGGAAGGTGAAGAAGTGGATGCAGCTGCGCTGAAAACTTCCACTGTGACGGCACCTGCAGCCGCAGAAAGCCCTGAAGAAGTAGAGGAACAACCTGCAGTGGAAGAGTTAGCTCCTGTACCGACCACGACAGGGGGTCGTGTTAAGGCGTCGCCGCTGGCAAAGAAGATTGCTGCAGACCAGGGTATTGTTTTATCCGGCATTACCGGATCAGGGCCGGGCGGACGCATTGTGAAGAAAGATGTGCTGGCTGCTGGAGCAGGCGCGGGCGGAGGCAGTTCATCTTGGGGGGTCTACCCGGCTGCACCGGTTGCCGCTGAAGGTGCGGTCAAGTTGTCGAATATGCGTAAGACGATTGCCAAGCGTCTGGTGCAAAGCAAGCAGGAAAACCCGCATTTCTACGTGGAAGTAGAAGTCGATGCCGCTCCCATGGTTGAGTTGCGTGGATCACTGAATGCTGAATTTGGTGAGTCCCATGGCATTAAGTTCAGCTTTAATGATTTTGTGATGAAGGCAGCTGCCAATGCGGTGCGCGATGTGCCTGCCGTGAACGCTTCCTTCCAGGGGGATACGATTGTGCAGTATGGGAACGTACAATTAGCGTTTGGGGTAGCCATTCCCGATGGTTTGATTACGCCGGTAATACCGGAAGCGCAGAATAAGACGCTGCGTGCGATCAGTCAGGAAGCCAATCAGCTGATCAAGAAAGCCAAGGAGGGAAAGCTGACTCCGGCAGAATACACCGGGGGCACACTGACCATCTCCAACCTGGGTGGACCGTTTGGGGTCGACCGCTTTTCCGCGATCATCAATCCGCCCCAGGCGGCCATTCTCGCTGTCGGTAACATCGTCAGGAAACCAGTGGTCAACGCGCATGACGAAATTGAGGTCGGGCAGCGGATGTCATTGACCTTGTCTGCGGATCACCGTGTGATTGATGGAGCCGTTGCAGCGTTGTATCTGAAGGCGATCAGGAAATATATCGAAACTCCGGCGTTGTTGTTACTTTAAGACAGAAGAGATTTATTTATGGCAGCATATGATTTAGTGGTAATTGGTGGAGGCCCGGCAGGTTACGTCGGAGCTATCCGTGGTGCACAGCTTGGCAAAAAAGTGGCATGCGTGGAAAAAGAACGTGCCGGGGGTACTTGTCTGAACTGGGGATGTATCCCGACCAAGGCTTTATTGAAAAGTGCGGAGACCTTCCAGCATTTCCAACATGCGGAAGAATTCGGATTCGAAGTCGGGAAGGTAAAATACGATTTTGAAAAAATCATGCAGCGCAGCCGTGGGGTTTCGGACACCATGGCCAAGGGGATCGAGTTTCTGTTCAAGTCCAAGAAAGTGGATTACGTTGTGGGTGAGGGCCGGGTGACCAGGGATAAAAATGTAGCAGTCAAGGCGGCTGATGGGAAAGAGCAGGTGCTCGAAGCTAAAAATATTCTGGTCTGCACCGGAACTACTCCCCGCCGCCTGCCAGATGTTGAAGTCGATGGAAAGACGGTGATGACCAGTCGTGAAGCGCTGGAACCACGCCAGCAGCCGAAATCGGTGGTGATTATCGGAGCCGGAGCGATTGGTGTGGAGTTTGCCTATTTCTACAATGCTTTCGGAACGGATGTGACGCTGATCGAAATGTTGCCACAGCTGTTGCCGGTGGAAGATCATGAAGTGGCCGATCATCTGGCTAAGTCCTTTAAGAAAGACGGTATTAAGGTGCTGACCGAAACCAAAGTGGATAAAACCGAGGTAGGCAAGAAAGGCGTTAAGGTTACCGTTTCCGGCAAGGCTTCGGAAACGATTGAGGCCGAGTGCCTGTTAGTGGCTATCGGGGTGGAAGCTCTGACTCAGGGTGTCTTTGAGGATAGCGTGATACCGGCGATGGATCGGGGGTATCTCAAGACCAGTGATCGCTATGAGACTTCTGTGAAAGGTGTTTACGCTGCAGGTGATATTATCGGGCCGCCATGGCTGGCGCACGTGGCCTCGCATGAGGCGATCGAAGCCGTGGAGGGGATGTTTGTAAAAGGTAAGAAACCGCATAAAGTGGATCTCTTCCCGGGTTGCACCTACTGCCAGCCGCAGGTGGCCAGCGTGGGGCTGACTGAGAAGAAGGCCAAAGAAAAAGGGCTGAAATTCAAGGTTGGCAAGTTCCCGTATCGTGCCAGCGGTAAAGCCGTTGCAGCCGGACATCCGGAAGGGTTTGTCAAAATTCTTTTTGAAGAGAAATACGGTGAGATCCTCGGGGCACACATCATCGGAGCGGATGCCACCGAACTGATCGCCGAGATGGGCCTGGCGATGAAAACTGAAGCGACGCTGGAAGATATCATTTCCACCGTGCACGCGCACCCGACTTTGAGTGAAATGATCGCCGAGGCCTCCATGATGGCGCAGGGAAACCCCATTCATATGTAACCCGCTGGCTTGCAGCGGGAATTACCAATGCTAAATTTCGAAATACGAAACAAAGCACTAAAACGAGAAAAAATATCGTGAACGCAGTCAGGCCGGATTTTTTAGAACTGTCACGACAGCATCCGTTGAACCGGAAGCCGAAGTGGTTGCGTGCTAAAATTCCCGGTGGTCCGCAGTATCAGGGAGTGCAGGAACTGATCAAGGATCAGGCATTGCATACCGTTTGTTCCTCAGCCCAATGCCCTAATCTGGGTGAGTGCTGGAGTCGTGGCACTGCGACGGTGATGATTCTGGGTGAGGTCTGCACCCGTGCCTGTAATTTCTGCGCCATCGATACCGGTAAGCCACCAGAGTTGGATTTTGGAGAACCTGCGCGGGTGGCGGAAGCGATTCAGCAGATGAAACTGCGTTATGCGGTCATCACTTCGGTGGCGCGGGATGAACTGCCTGATGGCGGTGCTGAGATGTGGGCGCGCACCATTCGGGCGACCCGCTATGTGAATCCGGAAACCAAGATCGAAGTGCTGATTCCCGACATGAAGGGAAAAACCAAGGATATCGATACGATTCTGGATGCCCGTCCGGATATCCTCAACCACAACATGGAAACCGTGCTGCGCTTGCAGAAGAAGGTGCGTGGCCGTGCGAACTTTAAGGATTCCGGCACGGTTTTGAGTCATGCCAAGTCACACGGGTTCGTGACCAAGACCGGCATCATGCTGGGCATTGGAGAACAGCCCGACGAGATCGAAGAAATGATCCTCAAGCTGGCTGAGCTGAAAGTCGATATCCTGACCCTCGGACAGTATCTGCGTCCGGCCGAACAATACCTGCCGGTCGACCGCTGGGTGACTCCGGAAGAGTTCGACTACTGGAAAGACTTCGCCTTATCCGTCGGCTTCGGAGTAGTGGAAAGCGGTGCCATGGTGCGCAGCTCCTACCATGCCGACGAGCAAGGCGAGAAATACGCCAATCTCAAGCCGCTTTATGCAGCGGATCCAGTTGCAGCTTAACTCTCAATATAGAGAGCGTTGAATGCAAATTCCGGGATTCATGGTCATACACTGCCTTGTCTTAAAATCGATTTGTGTTTTCTATAGATTCAGCTGGTAGCGAGTGCTTCGGCCTGCTCCTGTAGATCGAATCATTCCCCTTTTAGCTAAATCCTGTAAATCCCGGGTGGCAGTGGCTTTGGTGGTTTTGGTGATGGAGATATATTTTTTGGCACTCATGCCTCCCTCGAAGCCTTCCGGGCCGGCGTCGAGCATACGTTGAACGACTTTTAGCTGTCGCGGATTGAGCTGGTTTTTCACCCGATCAAAGAACTTTGCCTTTTTCAGAATGAAATCCACTTGCCGTTCGGATTCGGTTTGTGCATCCAGCACCATCGCTACGAAATAGTGGAGCCATTCAGAGATCTCGTTGGATCGCTGAGCTTTTTTCAGCGCGTCATAGTAGTCATTTCTGTTTTTCTCGATGCTGCGGGACAGACTGAGCGGCATGGGGCGATGGATTTCCTGTGAGAGTGCCAGTTCAGAAAGGGCACGCCCGATTCTGCCATTCCCGTCTTCGAAGGGATGTATGCTTTCAAAATAGAGGTGAGCAATCGCGGAGCGTATCAGTCCCGGTTTGATAGGAGTCTTTCCGTCGGGGTGTGTATCGTTAAACCAACGGATGAACTGGTTCATTTCGGTCGGAAGCCGATCGGCAGGCGGGGCTTCAAAATGAATCTTCTCTTTGCCAACGGCTCCGGAAACCACTTGCATGGGATTCGAGCCTGTTCTCCACGCTCCGGCCTGGATGTTCGGGGTTCCCTGCATGACCATCTGGTGCCAGCTGAACAGCACGTCCTGAGACAGTTTTCGGGTATCGTCTTTACGCACCGCCAGCATGAGCTGTGAGATTCCCTGAGCGCGCTGGTCTGGCACAGAAATGGTTTCGGGGTTGAGACCCAGTTGATTGCAGACCGAGGACATGACATCTTCCCGGCTCAGGTATTCGCCTTCGATTTCAGAGGTTTTTATGGCTTCGGTCACGATGGTATGAATCAACGCTTCCAATTGAAGCGAATCCGGCAGGGCTTCCAACTGGCCGGTCATACGCCCGATCCGCTCCAAGTAGCTGAAGAGCAGATCCTGGACCTTGCCGAGATCATATCGAAACTGAGGCCAGTCCGGTTGTTCCCAGTTGTAGGTCATGAGCTGAATATATCACTTAAACGGCTCAAAATATATAAAAATATGAGCCGAATAGGGTATTTAATCGGCTCAATTTAGTGAAAAGTCAGCCTAAGCACGATTCATAAGCTGTAATCTCAAGAGCCGCCGGTTATTTGCTGGCTTTTTGTGGCGCTGGATAAATGGAACCAGTACCGTAAATGGACGCCAATGAACACAAATGGTTTTCCTGCAGCATTAGTGAAAATTAATGTTTATTTCTTTACCCTTGGTAAACTAAACCAGTAATAAAATATATTTTGGCCGCACTTACGTGCTGTGTTTTGTGGATAAATTTTCTGTTCTTAGAGCTCCACTTTAGGATTTTCACGCACCGCTTCTTCCACTTCGAAGTAATCTGCCGGTTGGAAGTGGAACATGGAGGCGACGAGATTACTGGGGAAGGTTTCGCGTTTGATGGTGTAGTCGCGGACGTTGGCGTTGTAGAAGCGGCGGGAGGCCTGGATGCGGTCTTCGGTGTTGGTTAGCTCGCGCTGGAGTTTCAGAAAGTTTTCGCTGGCTTTGAGGTCGGGATAGGCTTCCATCACAGCCATCAGTTTCTGCATGCCGGCGACCAGAGCACGTTCGCTGGAGGATTGTTCGGCGACCGTGCCGTTATTGGCGGCCGCCTGATTACGCAGTTCGATTACGGACTGTAGTGTGGCCTGTTCGTGGGCGGCGTAACCTTTAACGGTCTCCACCAGATTTGGGATGAGATCATAGCGGCGCTTGAGTTCGGTATCGATATCCGCCCAGGATTCCCGAATATGGTTCCGCAGGGCGATCAGACCGTTGTATTGCCCGATAACATAGCCTGCCGGAATGATCAGCAGGATGACGATGATGATAATGGCAGCGATCATGAGGGTTGATCCAATAAATAGTCCGGCACCAGGTTACGTATTTCTATCAATTCCTCCAGTCGAGGTTGCAGGTTTTCCGGTTTGAAGCGTTTGGTTTTGGCAATGGCCAGGCGGTCGTATTCAACCTCCAGGTGCTGGAGCGGGTGTTGCAGGATGAACTCGATGGCACGGGCGTGCAGGAAGTCGTAAGCGAACTTTCGGTCTTTCGAGCGCACCACGTATTTACGGGAAAACTCGGTAGACTCAAAGTCGATGTCATCGTATCCGACAGCCTGCGCGATTTTTGAAAAAAACCCTTCCGGCGCAACAGTCAGTTCCGGAAAGGATTTGGGAAGTAACAGCGTGACAAAAGAGAGCCAGTGATGATGTGTCCGGCGTTGCCCTTTGGAGTTGGTGGAATGGGTTTCATAATGATAGTCGAAGGCAAGAATGTCGTGTGACTGATAGCGGCCACGCATCACGTTTGTGCAGTAGCGGTTGGAACCCGAGCGGGTTTTGTCCAGAAAATTCAATTGCCGGGCCAGTGCACGATCTTTCTCTGCTGAGAAGCTGAGCCCTAAGGTGCGGGCGAGTTCGGCCAGTGCTGCTCTGCGTTTCTTTTCTGCCAGCCAAACCCAAACTCCGCAACCAATCACCAACGCAGCAAGACCGATGAACATGAGGATGGGAGATGTGGTCATATTTGGAATGCTGCAGGGTTACCTGTATTTTCACTGATTATAAAATCATGAAATCAGATAATCTATTTAAAGTCATGACGGTAAACGGGTGCAGCTTTAATGGATCTCTGAATAGACTGCTGATTTATTTCATCTTTCGATGGATGCAGGAGACCAAGCCATTCTCTCGCGATCTCCAGTGAAGAAACAAGTGTTTAGCATGGCAGTCAGGAAGAATAACTTTTTTTGACTATAGAATACCCGGATCTGAGTGATAAGCAGAGAAACTGTTCCTTAGAACAGCGGAGCAGGTAATTGGATGGGTTCTGGTGGCTGTTTGCCTTTCCCAAAGCGTTTATCCTTTTTGTACTCCGTGGGCAGGGTCTTGCGCCATTCTCCGGCCTTGTTTACAAAACTTTCCACCAGCTCGGGATGTTCTGACACGAGATTCCTGGACTCGGCGACATCCTCAGATAGATCGTAAAGTTCGAGTCCCTTTTTGCTTTCGTGAAACTTCCATTTGCCTTGCCGGATGGAGATCGAACCATTAGCAGACGAGACTCTCCAATAGAGGTCGGTGGTCCGTGCTCGTGATCCCTTTAACCAGATATCGGAAATATCCTCGCCATCCAGCTGCGCTGGCAGGTCTGTAATGCCTGCGATGCTGCATAAAGTGGGCAACCAGTCGATGAAGGAGGTCACACTCTCCTCGTCTACCCGCCCGGCTTGAATCTTTTCGGGCCAGCGAATCACAAAAGGTACCCGGACACCACCCTCCAGTTGCTGGCCCTTGTGTCCTCGTAGCGGTCCGGCGTAACCCAGCATATGTTCCGCATAATTTCTCTGGCGAGGTTCATTTTGCGGTCCGTGGTCACTGGAAAAGACCAAAATCGTGTGGTCTGCAATTCCCAGGCGATCCAGCGTTTCCATGATACGGCCTACGTTCTTGTCAATTCCGTAGACGTCAGCAACGTATTGCGTCATGGAATCCTTGAGATCCGGTTTCCATGACTCACTACGGTCAAACCGTTCCTGGATAGGCTCCGTAAAATCTGCCCGGTTAAAGGGAATCGAACCAATCTCATTGACCAGTTCCGGATAGGTCTTGACCGGATAGTGGGTGCTATGTCCCCAAACGTTGGCATAAAAGGGCTTACCCTGTTCAGCCATGCGCTCTATGAATTCGATGGCCTTATCCGTAAGAGGTTCGTCCCGCGAGGCAGTATTGAAAGCATTTTGATTATTAGTCTCGCTAAATACCTCGTCGTAGCCATAGGTTCCCGGGGATTCATCGGGTCCCATATGCCATTTCCCAAAGTGTCCGGTAGTGTAGCCGTGCTGTTTCAGGAGAGAGGTGATGGTTTGCTGGTCACCCGTGCCGTAGTGTCCGGGATAGTAAGGGTAGCGGGCTGAATAAACCCCGGTCATCAGTCCGGCGCGGCTGGGTGCGCAGGTTACACCGGTGACATAGTGTTGCATGAAGACCGCACCCTGGCTGGCGAGTTTGTCAATGTGGGGGGTTTTGGCGTAGGGGTGTCCCATAAAAGCGACATCCGCATAAGCCAAATCATCACACAGGTAGAGAATGATATTGGGTTGCCTGGCGTAAGCTTGCGTTGAATACAAAAGTGCAATCAGGAGTGCAGAGCACAGGTAGTGATAAAGGCCTGGTTTTTTCATAAAGTATCCGGATGCCTGGTATGGGATTGATTCCTATGACTTCGCTTTTTGTTATCTTTCATTGCTGAGGATCTGTTAACCAAAATGTAGATTTCTGGATGTTTTCACCCTGCTAAACTTTCTCAAGTATCACTTTTGTTCCGGCCAGGCGAGCCCACTGTTTCGCCAGAATACCATGGTGCAGATATGATCCTGACCAAGCCATGCCGGGCAAGACGTCCTTTCAACAAAATGTCCTGAGTGATTCCTAATCATTGCAATCTATGCAATGGTTGAGAACCCGTCAATCCATGAAGTCATATGCTCCGGGTTGAATTCATCCGGCATATTTTTTTACCAGGCCTGCCCATATAAAAAAACGTGGATGCCGTTCTTCTACTCAGGGTGCTTTAGAACTCTCTTCACTCAGAAAAAAAGAAGATTTTCTGAGCGCTGGCAACGGTTTATTCACCTTGAAAACAACTGAAGATGGCATGTGTTTATCCAGCATGTTCCATCATAGCTGAATTTTTCAGTAATGAATCTTATCAAATCAAAACTCATTACCTGATGGTTCAAATGAACAGAGCAGATCAGCTATTTGGAACGAACTCGCCGCTGAAACAACAGTCCGACCGAAGCGGTTAGCAGCAGTAATGCGGTAGAAGGCTCCGGAACGACACTAAAGGTCATTCCCTGGAAGCGTTTTTGTCCGGATCCCGAATCGAAAAGCACGAAGGAATCGCCATCTGAAATCTGATTGAAAGCACCGCCAATCACCCAGGTCTCCAGCTCTGTTCCTCCACCGTCTGAAAAAGTGTTAACGCCTGATGTTGCACCAGTTTGTTTCCACAATTGAAGATTATTGTTCGCATCCCGAACGTTGATGCTGTCCAGTTGCAGAAATTCGCCAGGTGCAAGCGTTAAGCCGCTGGTATCGATATCTATCAGAACACCCTCTGGATTGTTAAAATTAGCTCCCGTATTGTCGGTAGAAACTATTCCGAAACCATTATTTGCACCACCGGATTGATCCAGGGCTGAGCCTGCCGCTGCAGCGAACATCCAGTTAGCCGCATCAATCGAACTGCCGGCGCCTTCGCCAAGAGCAGTGAGGGTAATCGAGAAGGTTCCGGTGCTTGAGGTACCAAAAGTTCCGGTTAGTGTCGGGTCTGTGACATTGAAACCTGAAGTTAATGAATCGCTGAAAATATCGAAAGTTAACGTCAATGCAGCTACATTTGTTTGATTACCAGTTCTGAAATCTACAAATATCTGGCTTTTGGCAGCAGGAACTGCAGAAAACAAAATTGTAATCAGCACTATTCTGGCGAAATTATTTTTTAGCATAAGAAACCTCTCTTTAACTGCTGTAAGCATGTTTGCGATTGCTCAAAAAGTCAAGCTTTAAAGAATGTGGCCAGAGCTTTGAGGTTATTCCAGATGGGCAGTAAATCCTAGATCATCGGAAAGATAGACGATGGTATCAGACTGTAGGGCGAATGTGACAATGCTATGGCATGATGAAATCAGCAGGAACTTGAATGATTTCAGGCATTTAATCTCTGGATTCCAACAGGTCGAAGGCTAATCATTAGGCAGTTGCCGCCGCCACTGCTGCACGATGGCTTCAAGTTCTGATACGAGCTCAGGATTCGAGGCGGAGAGATCGCTCTTTTCCTCAGGATCCTGGCTCAAATCGTAGAGTTCCGAGGGGCTGTTCGGACTGCTGTAGTATTTCCAGTTTTTCTCGCGCAGGGCAATGGTTCCGGCGGGTGAGCCATTGTTCCAGAATAAGGGTTTGGTACGCTGGTGATCCTGGCCCAACCATACGGAGGAAATATCCTCCCCCTCCAGATTTTCCGGAAGTGTCTTAATGCCTGCAATGGATGCAATCGTCGGCAGCCAGTCGATAAATGAAGTGACATGCTCCGAGTCGACGCGACCCGCAGGAACTTTCCCGGGCCAGCGGATGATAAAAGGTACGCGCACTCCACCTTCCCACTGGGTATGTTTTTCACCTCGGTAGATGCCGGCATAGCCGATCATGTTCTCCGAGTAAGGACGTATGCCTTTGGGTTCATAAACCACCGGAGCAGGTCCCTGATCGCTGGAAAAAACGAAGATGGTCTGATCGCGTATACCCAGTTCATCGATGGCCTCCAGCACCCGCCTGACATTTAAATCAATGGAATACACATCGGCCAGATAATGCTGCATCGAGGAATTGAAGTCACCGCCCACTTCAATGGCACGATCAATACGCTGCTGCATTCGATCAGAAAACCGGGAGCGGTCAATGTCGAGGTGTCTGAACTTCGCAACCAGATGCTCCGGGGGGTTGACCGGAAAGTGGGTGCTGTGTCCCATGATATTGATATAAAAAGGCTGTTCATTTTGGGTTTCCCGCATGAAGGCAATCGCAGCATCGGTGAGGTCATCATCCCGTCCTGCGGTAGCTTCCCTGCTGTCTCCGATCACTTGAACAACATCGAATCCGTAGGTGCCATCCACGGCCATTTCCTGCGGTCCGATGTGCCATTTTCCGAAAAGTCCGGTGCGATATCCCTCGTGCTGAAGCAGTTCAGAAATCGTCGTTCGGCCCTGAAATCCGAACTTTGCAGTATTCTTCTCAAAAGTTGCCGGGAAGCGACCCGTCATCAGACCGGTCCGGCTTGGGTTGCAGGTCACACCCGTCACATAGTGCTGTTCAAATCGGCTGCCTTCGCGGGCCAGTTGATCGAGTGCGGGCGTTATGGCGTAAGGATGACCATAGCAGCCCAGATCCCCGAACCCCAGGTCATCGGCAAAGAACAAAATGATGTTGGGCGGACGGTCGGAACCCGGACTCAGGCTGGTAAGACTTAAACAGGCTGCGATGCCGATCAGTAATAACCGTGACGCTGCCATGAGTCTTTACTTCTCATCGCCACCCAGCGGGCGAGTTCCCTCAAACGCACTCCATTGCTGGAACATCTGGTAATCCGGAGCCTGGGCAAAGACATCAGGATCATAGTTGGGATTGGTCTTCGGTATCTTGGCATCGACATACTTGAAATAGGCATTCATCTGGTCCAGCAGCTGGCTGTGCTTTTCAGGCATGAATGTTGCGATGTTATTGCGCTCACCCGGATCTTTCTTTAAATCAAACAGCATGGGGATTTCCGGAGTCTGGTAAAAATGCATCAGCTTGTAGTCGCCGGAAATGACCGCTGAATGGGGGGTCTGGCCGCGGTAATGCGGGACGTGGAAGTAAATGGGTCGATTCAGGAAATCTGCTGTGGGAGCTGCTCCGGCCATGTAAGGGGCCAGACTCACTCCATCGATGTTTTCCAGGGAAGCCGGATCACCCCCCGCCCACTCGACGAAAGTGGGCAGAAAGTCGTAGTTGACTACGTTTCCTTGGAACACAGAACCGCCTTTGATCCCGGGTCCCATCACAATCATGGGAACACGGATGCCCGCTTCCCAGGCCCACCATTTATGGGCATGCAGGGGTTGGGAGAAATTCGGGTCTACCATCAGGTCTTTGCGTCGATAGCCGTTGTCAGAAACTAAAATGACGTATGTGTTATCCTCAATTCCGAGGCTTTCGATTTTTTCGAGCAGCAGACCGATGGTGGTGTCCAGGTCCTTCGTCATCCCGAAGTAAGCAGATGGCCGGCCCCGGGCCATTTTGGGTATCTTACCTTTCTCCTCGTAGTGGGAGGTGATCATCGGATGGGCGTCAAATTCCTCCAGCGTGGAGTAAAGGCACTCTGAACCGTTATGCACGGCATAATGGGAAATCTGCACATAGAAAGGATTACGGGCGGCCACCTGTTCTGCCATGAATCCGATTGCCTGCTCGGTGAGGGAGAACATGAGTTTGGGATCGGTCAGATCTTTGCTGAGGTCATTGCCTTTTCCAATGGTGTTACCTTCATTATTGGTCGTATCTCCGCTGTGGAGAATGTAACCTTCCGCTCCCGGATCCGAATACAAATGCCATTTTCCCAGGTGAGCAGAAACATATCCATAGGGCTTGAGAGCTTCAGGAATGGTAACCGCATCTGCATCCAGCGAGGGGTCCGAAATGTTGGGGATCATAGGAAAGCCGCGCTTCTCGAAGCGCAGGTCATAGTAGTCTCCCTTGGTCTTACCCAGCACCAGGGTGAAGCCATTGCGCGGGTTGGATTGGCCGGTTTGGACTGCAGCGCGGGCCGGCGCACATTGATGGGATCCATAGGCGCGACTGAATTTCATGCCGGAGGCCGCCATTTTCTCGATATGGGGCAGGCTCAAAAGTTCAGTGGCGGAATTACTCATGTCATCCTGCATGCGCACGGATGAGCCTCCCCAGGCCCAGTCATCCACATAAATCATGACAATATTGGGTTTACTGCCGAGTGCTGTCATTCCAGACAGCAGCATCGACCCTAAGAATAAAATAATAGTGGCGCTGAATTGTTTCATTGATGGATTGATTCTGGCGGGGCTAATGATTTTGCATGCTTGATTTAGCCCGAAAAAACGAGGTAAGCACGGATGATAAAGCAAGGCTGAGCTGATCTCCAGGCATTTCTGCCGGCACAACAACGGATACATCATGTTTTTGAGAAAAGCCCGACATACTAAAATGACAACGTATAAGATACCCTATATATCGTCAATGGAACAAATGAATTTCAGGCGGAATTTTTATATTCCGGTCGTATCAGGTTCCAGACTGCCATCCATGCCACGTCCGCCCGGTATCTGAATGTGTAATTTTTATTGATATAATCCACGAGAGATCTATGCTTGTGTGTAAATAGTTTTAAACCAAACAAAGTTTGGAAAATCAGAACATTTTCAACATTTAAAGACGATGAAAGTAAGAAAATCAGTTGCTTTGATGAATGAGTTTATCCACGGATTGCTCGACCCGAAGGAGGCGAAGGTAATGATAGTATTTACTTTTCTCTGCCTTGGATGTGTTACGAGTCCTGTCCAGGCGGCTCCTCCCGTAGGTCAAACGATTTGGCTTTACCATGTTGACAATGGTTCTTACCTTGCGGTGGACGCAGGGAATTCCTTCCAGGTCACCGCAACAGGAACTGCAGAAATCAATTCTCCCAGTGAGCTCATTGTGGAGGACGCCGGGTCGGGATACATCCGCTTTAAATCGGTCCTCAACGGCAATTACATCCGAGTCAATACCGGCAATGTCGATAAGCTGATTGCAGATTCATTGGATGGTAATGATCCGATCACGCACTTCATCTGGACTGACCTTCCGGAAGGAAAAGTCCGGTTGACCAGTGTGGGGGATAATGATGATGCCAACAACCTGAGCCCGAACGGCAGTGCGCAGATCGTCCGGGCCAATAACTCCGGTTCCGGCAGCGTTACCGAATTCCTCTGGGGATCATTGACTCCCCCGCCTGCACCCACTGGTCCTCCCAACATTGTGCTCATCTACATCGATGACTGGGCATGGAACGGGACCTCGGTGCCAATGGATAATCGCATGCCCAACTCCTTCTTTCCTTCGATTATTGAAATGCCGAATCTGAATGCCATTGCTGCCAACGGCATGGTTTTCCGAAATGCCTATGGTTCCCCGCAATGTACTCCGGCCCGGGCGGCCATCCAGACAGGACAGTCCAATGCACGCAACGGGATAACTGTCTTCATGAGTAATTCCGGCTATTATGATAACGATTCAATCACAGCAGGTAAAAAATATTACCACTTTCCGGTGATTGCGAATGGAGCGGACAACACGCTGCGTTCTGATGCAACAACGATTCCGGAAGCACTGGCTCCATTTGGTTACGTGTCTGCACATATTGGAAAATGGCATCTGAGGGGAAGTCCGGCTGATGAAGGATACGTTCTGCACGATGGTGCGACAACAAACAGCGAAGGCAACAATTATACCAACGCAGGCGGGCTGGAGGCGTTGACGGATCCCAAACTGATGACTCATATCACCGACACAGGTATGACGTTCATGGAGGAGCAGGTTACCGCTGGAAATCCGTTCTTCCTGCAACTTTCGCACTACGCAGTTCACGGCGGAAGTGAATGCACTCCTGAGTCTCGTGCGCGTTACCAAAACTTGCCGGAAGTGGTTGCCTTCAATAATGGCAAAACCAACCCTGACAACATTAACCGGAAAAGTGATCCCGCTGTCTGGCTGGGAATGATTTACGAACTGGACCAGAAGATCGGTCAGATCCGGCAAAAACTAGTTCAGCTCGGTATCCAAAATAATACTTACCTCATTGTGGCCGGTGACAACGGCTATCGACACAGCTTTTACGATGAACTGTCGGGAAATAAACAGCCGCTTCATTCCCGTAAATGGTGGGCCTGGCAGGGTGGAATCCGGGTTCCGATGATTGCGGAAGGTCCTGATATTTTGCCGCAGTCGTATTGTGTCGACAATGTGACCAACTATGATTTTCTGCCCACCTTTGTCGAATGGGCAGGAGGTAATCCGGCAAGCATCCCGAATTTGGATGGAGTCAGCTTAGCCGGATTGATGCGGGGAGAGGAACCAACAATGGCTTTCCGCAACCGTTCGCTTTACTTTCATTACCCTCATTACAGAAACACGATGCCGCACTCAGCCATTGTCAAAGGAGGGCATAAAGCCATCTATTTTTACGAAACTCCAGTTCGTTTTCCGGATTGGGACCCCATCATGCTCTTTGATCTTCGTCAGGATGCCGGGGAATATAATAATATCTACGCAGACAACACGGCACTTGGAGATGAGCTGTACGCGGATCTGATGAACTATCTCAACCTGGTAGGTGCCCGTATTCCGCAAGTGCCCAACCCTAATTATGATGCTGCGATTTATGAAAGTGCCAGTGAATACAATTCCCGGGTAGGACAGGGGCCGTTCATTGGGACACGGGGAACGGCAGGTGATGAAGGCGGACCCCAGACCTTTGCAGACTATTGGATGAATTCCTGGGGGGCTACGATCGGCACAGATGCAGACGATTTTGATGGTGATGGTATTTCAAATATCCTGGAGTATGCCCTGGGTGGAGATCCGACGAACCCGGATGCAAAAGGTCGGGCCCCGGCAATTACCAGTGTCAATGGTCAGCTTTTTTACCGTTTTCCCAAACGTAATGATGATTCCAGCCTGATCTACACCGTTGAGAAATCCCTCAATCTGAGCCCGGGAAGCTGGGACACCGTGGATGATGATATGCAAACGGATTCCTCTCCGGATGAAGTAGACGATATTCTGTTACCAATTCCCGATAATGAAAATGTGGGCTTTTTCCGACTGAACGTAGTTCGTTAGCCTAAACGTGGTCCCTGCCGGTAACGGTTTGAATCTGGTATCGTAGCTCTTTCAAGGCGGGTCCGGATATCGAGAGCATTTTCGAATCATGTGTTAACATTGGTAGATGAGGCCGGTGACCTTGCTCCCCTTAGACACCTCCGAGGTCAACTCCGATCAATCGCGAGTCTTCGACGTCCTCGGCTACCGTATTAAAAGGTTAATCGTTCATTTGGAAACGCTCTAATGCTTTCCCTTGCCGCGAACTTTTGCCGGTGCCATGGGAGCCATATCTTCCGGTGCTGGTAACCGTGCAGCTAGCCGGTTGCGGATGTCGGCGTATTCGGGGTCATCCGCGAGATTGTTCCACTCATTGCCATCCTTCGCATGATCATAGAGTTCCATGCTGCCATCTCCATAGCGGATCAGGCGGTATTGCCGGGTGCGCACGGCCATATGCGTGTCGTAAACAGTGAATGCGGGATATTCCCAAGGAGCGTGGACGTCCTTGAGCAGGGGCACCAGTGAATGGCCGTCCAGATAAGCAGGTGCTTCTATTCCCGCCAGCTCCATGATGGTCGGGTAGAGATCGAGTAAAGAGACAGGGCGCTCACACACGGTCCCTGCCTCAGTCATGCCGGGCACCCGGATCATCAGCAGTGTGTTCGAGCCATCCTCCCATAGGGTGCCTTTCTGCCAGTGGCCTTTTTCGCCGACATGAAAGCCGTGATCACTGAAGAGAATCACTATTGTGTCGTCACGGTACCGGCTTCGCTCCAGGGCGTCCAGGATACGGCCCATTTGAGCATCTGCATAGGAAGTTCCCGCCAGGTATCCCTGAACCCCTTCACGATATTTACCTTCAGCCACTGTTTGCTGGTAGATACCCTGGATCAGGCTTTTGCCGGGAGGAGGAAGATCATCGCTATCCCCCACCTTGATGGCAGGAAGATCAACGCTTTCCAGGGGATTCAGATCAAAATACTTTTGCGGCACATACCAGGGCATATGCGGGCAGAAGAGACCGGCGGCTATAAAAAAAGGCTGCTCGTGATCCATCTGCAAGGCATCAATGGCAAAATCGGCAACCTTGGTGTCGCCCATTTCACGTTCCGGGATATGGATGGGGCCCCAATCCCACTCATTGACTTTGCCAAATCCTTTCAGGGGCGCGTTGGGTGGAAATGGAGGGCGACGACCTCCGGCACCTTCACCGCGCGGAATATCGGGCTGGTAGTCAAAATCATATCCGTGGCCGACTTTTCCGGCGCTTCCGATCAGATAGCCATTTTTTTGCAATAGCTTGGGAAAAGCGGTAGCCTGTGCCAGCAGTTTGTTGTTTTTAATGTTCAGTCCATTGTTGGTATGGCCTGATTTCCAGGGGGCAACTCCGCTCAGAAAGGAAGTCCGGGAGGGAGAACACTTGGGGCTGGCGCAGTAGGCATGAGTGAAACTGACACCGCTAGCAGCCAGTTTGCGGATGTTCGGAGCCACCACCTGGCCCTGATACCGGCCTTCGCGGGAAAGCAGCCAGGTATTCAGGTCGTCAATAATGAGAAACAGAATATTCATCGGTTTGGCCGAATCCCTGGTCTCGGCAGCCGTCCCATTCAGCAGCATCGTACTGGATACGAAAATAATACCGTAAACTACGGTTCTCATTGTCTTATTTTAAACACAGCATGAGGGCAAAGTAAGACAAAATAAACCAGGCGAATGATGATGCCGCTCTCACTGCAGATGAGAATAAGACCATTCATCCGGCCGTGCTTTTCCGACAGCAAACTTGCCGGGTTGTCTTTATATCAGCCAGAGCTGGAATTACTCTTCTGTAAGCTTTGCCAGTTCGGACAGGAAAACCAATTTCGTTTTTCGATTCAATAGTAACTGAATTGATAAGACTGGAGAGTCATACTTACGCCGTTCCTTTTGTGGCCAGGTTGATCAAAAAAATACATTTGTATTCCATACGGTCGAAACGACTTGGCTATTAGTAGCTAATGAAATTTATCAGTTCGCAAATAAGAGTGTTTTTCTCTTAATGCTGATTTTTTTAATAATTCAGGAGCAATGACCAATGACTCGATATAACAGGCAGTTCGACTCATTGAATTCCGGATAGGAATCTCAGATAGTTAACAGCCTGGAAGGTATCAAAGATTTTATGCATGCAAGCGGCGAGTCCGCTTGAATAAAATAGCCAAAAGTCCCAGTCCTAATAATCCGACAGTGGATGGTTCCGGGATTGTGACCAGGTCAAATTCTAAATTTTCAAGTCTCCAACCTGCTCCCGCCGTGTTTCCATTAGCCCATACGACGATATCCCCGTCTGATAGGTTGTGCGCTGATTGGTTTAATCCCCCAGCTGTCACGTCCCACACGTTATTCAAAAATACATTCTCACTGATGTCATAAACGACATGGTCAGCCACATCACCAGAGAGCAACTCAGTTACGAAAGAATTAAATACCAACTGCGTATTTGCATTCAGACCAGTGGTGTCAACAGTCATGATAATTGCTTCACCGGGCAGGTTAAATCGAGGCTCTTGCGGATCACCACCTGCTTCAATAAGAGTCCCACTGTTTACTCCCATCGAATTGGAAGTATTATCAATTTCAACCGCAGCGACGATACCCGAATTGATATAATTAATAAAATCCGTTGGCGTCGTTCCCGCATCAAAACTCCAGTTACTGGCGGTTTCGAAGAAAAGATTAAAGGAATCACCATCCACCCCGCCCGTGAAGGATCCGGACGTAGCGAAATCTCCGGAATTTTCAATGCCAACACCACCTGTATCCCGAGTGATGTCAACACTTCGAGTTACATCATCTCCGTTATTGGAATGGCTGAGCACTACCTGGGCATTGACAGGTAGCAAGGTTATTAAAAACAAAATGCTGGCGAGTAGTGTTATGATATTTGCTTTCATGTTTAAAGTATCTATAAAATTAGCCAAAAAATCAATAATTTTCTTTATGTTTTTTTGATAAATGTATGTTAATGGACATCTTACCAAAAATTAGTTACTTTTCGAGTACGATTCTTTAAAAAATCTTTTTATATCCTTTTCAGGATTTTTTCCCCCAATAATGTCAGGTTATGGCGCGAATTGATGAGCCTCTAAATATTATCATCAAACAAAAAGGCAGGAGATGCGGTTTCCCTCTTTCTGAGGATGACAAAATGCGCTCCTGGATCATCAATCGTCTCGTGCATGATCGAGAGCTAAGGAAGATTCTCTGGTCTGTGCTGCTGGTTGGATCATTCATCGGGCTGGTCTCGGATGTCCACTCCCAAAAGATGGATGCCAACCGCTATGCGGAAGTCTATCAGCAGTATCTGGCATCTGCTTCACCGCTGCAGGCAGATGATATCCGGCATTTCGTTTTCATCTCCCGGGATGAACTCCGGAATCATCTCTGGTTAAAGTGTGAGCGTCTGTCCGGAGCACAGATACTGTATCCGTGGAGAACTCTGGAAAAGTCCCGCGGGGTCTATGATTTTTCGAAGATACATGATGACCTAGATTATCTGGAAAATCACGGCAAGCAGCTTTTTATCCAGTTGCAGGACACCACCTTTAATCCTCAGCAGCCGGCGGTCCCTGATTACCTGCGCACACCGGAATTCAATGGCGGAGATTTTGCAAAACAAAATGAGAACGGAATACCCTCAGGCTGGGTGGCGCAGCGCTGGAATCCGAAAGTTCGAGATCGCTTTGCCCTGCTGCTGGAAGCGCTGGGAAAAGAATTTGATGGCAGGATTGAAGGAATCAATCTGCCGGAAACGGCAGTGGAGGGGTTAGATCACCATCAAGACCCTTCTTTTTCACCCGAGCTTTATGCACAAGCCATCCAGGCCAACATGGCTGCGATGAAACAGGCATTTCCGCGATCAGTCACCGTGCAATACGCCAATTTCATGCCCGGCGAGTGGCTTCCCTGGAATGATCGGGGATACTTGCGGTCTATCTTTGCCTATGGACAGGAAATCGGAGTCGGCTTGGGCGGGCCGGACCTGATGGTGCGCAGAAAAGCCCAGTTGAACCACGCTCTGGCATTAATGCATGAAAATACCTTTACGGTCCCGCTGGCGATTGCGGTGCAGCGAGGCAACTATATTGGAATGACCGGCGCTGATCTGGATCCAGGCAGGCAGATGCCCCAGGATTCGTCACCAGGCTCCAGCCAGGTCCCGATGCTCCATGCCTTTGCCAAGGATTTTCTAAAAGTACGATATCTCTTCTGGCAGAACGAGGAACCCTATTTTACCCGGGATGTGCTGCCGATGCTGCGATAGCTTCTCTGCGGTCTGATTCGGGCTGACAAGACGCAGTACGCAAGCAACTCTTTTGGGATTATCTTGAAAGCCTTCCAGCTCGGGGTAGGCAGTGGCGTACGAACTTTTTACCCAGATTGGTTCCATAACGTAAAATGGTTGAACAGGTTCCTGTTCTGCTGAACTGCGCTGCCATTCACCATGGTTAAAATATTTTTAAATTGTAATGCTAATAATTCCATTTATTTAAAGAAATATGCGCGTTGCTCATGGCCACATCGTAACCGTGGCACTATTGCTTTTATCCTTTTCCCTAAGGGCGGAGCAACCCAACATCTTATTGATCGTTACCGATGATCAGGGCTATGGGGACCTTTCGCTGCACGGGAATACTGTGCTGCAGACACCTCATCTCGATCAATTGGGCAAGGAATCAGTTCGGTTTGACCATTTTCACACCACTCCTGTCTGTGCGACTACCCGGGCTTCTCTACTGACCGGCAAGAATCATCTCAGGGTGGGAGTCTGGGGAGTGCATATTTCACGTGATTACCTGCACCTGGAAGAAAGGACACTGGCGGACAGGCTGAAACAGGCCGGGTATGCAACCGGATTCATCGGTAAGTGGCATTGCGGGCGGGCACCGGCATGGATGCCGTGGAACCGGGGCTTTGATCAAGCCTGGGTAGCCGATCTCTACAAACATCACAATACCCCCATCAGTCACAATGGAAAAGCGATGCAGGCCGCAGGATGGGCTGATGAATCCTTTACCAATCTGGCGATGAACTATATGCGGGAACAGGATCAGCCCTTTTTCCTCATGCTCAACTACATGACGGTTCACACGCCACTCGAAGCACCTGAAGCGTTTATCCGTAAGTATCGGGATCAGGGACATTCCGAATATTTTTCGACGTTGAACGGGATGATCGATCACTTGGATTTTCACATCGGAAGGTTGTTTGAGTTTCTGGATAGATCGGGACTTCGAAAAAATACGGTGGTGGTTTTCATCAGTGATAATGGTCCGATCCACAAGACCAAGTCCGGCAATCAGCGACTCACTTCGGAAGAGATCGCACTACGCTGCCCGCAACGATACAAGGGTGTCAAAGGGAACATCTGGCAGAACGCGCTACGGGTTCCGTGCTTCATCAGCTGGCCCGGTAAGTTTGAGCCCACCCGCATAGAGGCCTTTACAGACGTAACCGATCTTTTCCCGACACTGCTTGATTTAGCCGGAGCCAAGCTTCCGGAAGATGCAGATGAGATTGACGGACGGTCACTCGCTCCCTTTCTGGCAGGTCGGCAAAAAACCTGGCCCCGCACACGTGAGTTTCACCGCCCCCATTGGAATATCTCATTGAACGGTTACATGCATAAGAACAACGTGATGGTCTCCAAAAACGATCTGAATTATGAGTCGCAAATTGGTGCGTGGCGGAGCGGTGACTATAAATTCGTAAAAATAAATAAAGGTCATTTTCTCCACCAGCTCACCACGGATCCTCGTGAACGGGATAATATTATTGAAGATCAGCCTGAATTGGCTCAGGAACTGAAAGATAAACTGGAGGCAGCGTTCAGGACTGTCGTGAGCGAACCGCGGAGTTTTGTCCATCCGCGGTTTCATATTGGTCATCCGGTATATGACACGTATGATCGGGTAGGTGGTAACCTGAGCGGTTCACAAATTCCCTGTGGCGGAGGAATCCGGATGACAGGCGGGGTCAGAGCGGATAATCACAGCTCGTTAAACTGGGATAAGCCGGGTGATTCGCAAACCATCCCGGTGGACGTGGTAACTGCGGGCAGGTATGAAGTGCTGGTTGAAGCCACCGGCGCCGGCAAGTTCACCGAACTCAAGATAACGGCAGGTGATGCGAGCTTGGAGGGTTCGCTCAAACCGAATGGAAACTATTGGGAACTGGGCATCATTGAGCTCAAGGAAGGTCAGCAGGATCTGACGGTAGAGCTCGGGAAAAAATCAAAACCGTTTGACTCACTCAGGATAATTCATTTTATCCGACAAACCTAGCCATATAGAATAACAGGAACATGAACTACCGACTCAGTTATACCTTACCTCTCTTTTGTCTGATGGCCTGGTTCGGGAACCTGTTTCCCCACCAGGCCCAGGCCGAGAAGAAACGTCCTAATGTGCTGTTCATCGCCGTTGATGACTTGAGGACACAACTCCATTGCTACGGCGACGAGAAGATGGTCACACCGCATATTGATTCATTGGCAGCAGACGGCGTTCTCTTCAAAAAACACTATGTTTCCAATCCCATCTGTATTCCTTCCCGGGCCGCGCTTTTGACCAGCATTCGCTGTGAGCGAACCGAGCAAGCGTACGGGCCTGCCAAATGGATCGAGCTTGATGGCGTTTCAACCATCGGGCGCACCTTTGGGAATGCAGGGTACATGACGGCCTCACTGGGCAAGATCTGGCATACAGTAGGCACGCTACCGGAAGAAAAAGCCGATCAGTTTGACGTCATCTGGAAGCGGGCCGATGGTGATATCTACACGGATCCCAAACTCTCGAAACTGCGGGAAGAACTCGATTATGGTGACAAGGCACGGACGAGAGAAATCAAGGCCCAGCTGCCTGCAGCTGAAGGTCCATTTGATGTGCCTGATGAAGCCTACGGGGATGGACTGATGGTTCCCGAGGTGATCAAGCTGATGCAGCAGGCGGTGGACTCCGGCAAGCCGTTCATGTTCATGGTCGGCTTTCAGAAGCCGCATCTTCCTTTTAATGCGCCCAAGAAATACTGGGATCTGTACGATCCCGCAGATCTTCCAGGGACACCCACACTGGAAGATCTGCCGGAAGGTGCTTCCAAATTCCAGCGCCGCACCAACCATGAGCTCTGGAGATATTCGGAAGGCTTCAGCCTGAACCAACCACCCCGTGGGGAAGCTGCTGCACGCTTACGCCATGCCTATGCTGCATGCATCAGTTATGTCGATGCCCAGATAGGTAAGATCATGGCAGCTTTGAATAAGATGAATCTTCGTGAGGAGACCATCATCGTGTTCTGGAGCGATCACGGATACCAGCTCGGCCATCTGGGCAGCTGGACCAAGCTGACCAATCTTGAAATGACGGCCGGCTCTCCGCTGATTCTCTCGGTGCCGGGATTTGCCCAGGGCCAGATATCAGAAAAACCGGTGGAAACGGTCGACTTGTTTCCCACCCTGCTGGATCTTTGCGGATTGCCTCCGCTGCCTGTGACGGACGGTGTTACCCTGCGACCGCTTTTGGTCGATCCCAACAGCAAGGACTGGAATGAGGCCGCTTTCCATGTGGTCCGCCGGGGAGGAAAATCCGTGGGCCGGGCTGTGCGTGATGAACAGTTTCGTTATGTGGAATGGCGCAAAGGCTGGAATGAAAGCAGCGAATTGATCGAGGCGGAGCTGTATGACTATGCCAGACATCCTGAAGAACGTATCAATGTCATTAACGACCCTGAATATTCCCAAGAAGTAAAACGCCTGGCCAAGCTTCTGTGGAGTTTGAACCTATAATTAATATCAAGGCAGGCCATCAGAAAGCAGGAACCTATGACTATGCTCCCGTTACAGAAAACTCGATATGCAGCACTTTGGTTAGCAACCCATTTTGTTTTTCTCTTGCCTCTGGAGGGGATCGCATCGCTTTCAGACCCGCAAGCAACCCGGGAAACGGTCATTCTGTACGAGAATCTTAAAAAAATTGCCAAAGAGCACCTGCTTTACGGCCAGTGCACGCCTTATACGCGGGGCAAGCATACACAGTCGGAAGAAGCGCGAAGAACTAAACCCCGCTTTGATCAAACCGATGCGATGGCGTTGGTCGGTGCACACCCCGCCGTTGCTGAATTCGGCATCCATAAAGAGGAGCGCTATGCCTACTGGCAGAAACTCATTCCTGAATTACATCGTCGTGGAGTCATTATCAGCCTGAGTTCGCACCCGCGTAACCCCGACCTGGAGGTGCCGCACAATAATTCACATAAAAGCAACGAGGGGGATCCCGTTACCAAAGTGCTGGATCGTAGCAGTAAGGACCATCAAGGGTGGATGAAACAGCTCCGTGTCTATGGAGAATTCATAGAAAGCCTGAAGGATGATCAGGGTCGCCCCATCCCGATTCTGCTACGTTTGTATCATGAACACACCGGTGGTTGGTTCTGGTGGGGCAACAAGACGGCTACACCTGAACAATTCAACGAACTGTGGAGGATGACGATTGATTTTTTTCGGGAAGACATGGAGCTGCACAACCTGATTTTGGTAATTTCTCCCAGTAAACCGACGACGCGGGAAAAATACATGAGCCGTTTCCCCGGAATGGACTATGTCGATGTCTTTGGCTTTGACAGCTATGAGCTGGAAAACGGACCTCAAATTCTATTGGACTGTTCCCGGGTCGTGGCTCAGCTGGCACAGGAAAACGATAAAATCGCAGCGATTACCGAGTTCGGCTACAAGAAGGGATTTTCCCAGCAAACCAGCGCTGAATTTTTTACCGAAATGTTCTTGGAAAATATCAAGCAGGATCCACTGGCTTCTCAGGTTGCCTACGCACTCACCTGGTTCGGCAGGGAGCCCGAGGGGGTGGAGGAAACGACAAACTGGAGTGCATACGATGACGAACCCACTTCAAAGCACGTTTATCCGGACTTTGTCAAATTTCGCGAAGACCCCTGGGTTCTTTTCGAGGGTGATTTTCCCAATCCATACAAAAAGTAGAATTTCAAAACTGTTGTTTGAAGCTACTTCTAGTGTGGTGTCAGCGAAATATCTTGGCATTTGCTGGGTTCAAAACGGATACTGCCAAGGCGCGAGGAGGAACATCCCCTCCATAGGGCTGTGACTGACGAGTAACGCGGGCAGAATCTGTCTTGAACCCAACCCACAGGGCTGCGGTGCATTGAAGGCTTTCCGGCATTACTCTTTTGACAGGTATCCTTCAGGATACCTGTCTGCATTCCTGCCTGGGAACACCCCCAAATTCCTCGCAGCAAATGCTAAGGTATTTCGCTGACACCACACTAGGCCTGAGCGGGATATTTGTGCATGAGCTCGAGCGTATTGTCGATATGCTTGGTGGATTCCAGGCCGATCGTCATGGAATCCAGGTAACCCAGACCTTGTGCAAAACGCATACATTCATCGCGTTTTTTAACCAGCTTGCCGTTGCCAAAGATTTTCATGCCCATCACACTGGCTCCACGAGCTTTAAATTTCCTTTGCACCGGCATAACCTCTTCAGGTTTGCCATCCATGATGACTCCATAGGGGTTAATGCGCGTCAATGCGAGCTCAACCCAGTCCAGCTCTGCAGCCCGCTTAAGAGCCTCCAGGGTATGGCATGACATACCCAGGGCTTTAACGTGCCCCTGCTGCTTCGCCTCAAAAAGACCTTCAATGTATCCTGCGCAGTCTTTGTCCCATTGTGGTGTGACCACGTTATGCATCAGCAGGATATCAATGACATCGACTTTCAGCTCAAAACGAAAACGGTCGATCGCTTTTAAGACCGCGCGTTTCTGATCTTCCTGATCCATTTTCAATGCCCCATTGCCATCGAAGCGATACTGATATTTGGTCAGGATGGTAACGTCTTCTCTGGGGATATGCCGTAATGCTTCACGAAAATAAATGTGTGATCCGTACTGGTCGGCCAGGTCGAAAAAACGAATGCCGCGGTCGTAAGCGTAACGGAATAGATGAACTAGTGATTCAAATCCCGCACGCGTGTGATTGGATGCCATTTTGGAGCCCCGTGTTCCCGTGCCGAGCGCCAGGCGTGAGGTCACGATCCCGGTACTGCCCAGTGTGGTATCAGGTGCCGGAGGAACGGAGGATTTGAGACTTTGTGCTGAGGAAGCAAACCAGGGAGCCGTTGCTGCCGTTCCCGACAAAACAGATAAGAATTTTCGTCGATTCATCTGAATAGTATGCCTGGGCGTGCTGAAAATTCAATCCTAGTTTCTGCTTCATTCAGCGTTCCAGTAGAGCTAAAAAAGCTGTCGGGAGTGCGCTGTGGACATATTACGTTGCACAATGAATGCATTTTCCCGGCTGCCAGACAAAATGACTGTTTTGCGTATACCCGGGCATAAAAGAAACGGGCTGAAAACTTATTAATCGATTCACAAGCTGATCAAAATCCTTTAGTGTTGATAGTTCTTTGTTTCAACCTGAGCATGCGCGTCCTCCTGCTTTATCTAAACCTTCTGGCACATTTCGGGATAAGTGTCGTGACCGCTTCAGAACGGGTCTATGTCTCCGAGGACTTTGAGCATGGTCATGATGCAGGGCATGCACCCGCCTGGTCGGTGACGGCTTATCATCCGCTGGAAGAGGATCAGACCGAAAAAACGCACCTGGTTATCGTAGAGGCAGCCCAAAACAGTGCTGGAACAGGAAAAGGACTGATGCTGAGCGATTTTGATACGACGCAAGCCCGCTTTGCCTACGATTTTACTGAAAATAAACAGTTCCAAGTTTCCACTTTTCGTTTCCGTTTTGACTTTGCCTGGATCGAGGGAGTTACGGGTGGTGCCGAAGTCAAGGTCGCGGCAGGCGAGCACGGAAGCACCTTTAATGGAAAAGACCGGAGATTTGCCTCGGCAGCCTTGACTGCGGAAGGTGAATTTGTGCTCACCGACGGTGACCGGGAAATACGCCGGGACATTTCCCAGGGTAGACACCGGCTTGAGATGTATGTCAACGATCTGGAGCAGTCTTTTTCGTATACCTGTCCTGGTGGAAGGTCTGCCAGGTTGAAGGCAAATTCAGCGGACTGGTATCTGGATGGAAAGCTGGTCGGCAGCAACTCGCTGTTTCCGGCGAAAACCGAAGGCTCCATCGATAACTTCGGTCGGGCAGGAATCATGACCGGAAAGAATGAAAAAGGAGTCTGTTACGTATTCGATCATTTTGAAATCGCCGATTTGGATCCGGTTCCCCGCGCGATCGATCCCGGTAGAAGTCAACTGGCTTACCGGGAACAGGGTCGGCTGCATTATGGAAAATATGCCAATGAAGGGCAGCAGGAAAAAGTTCACCAGCTTCCGGATTTTTCACGGGCTGGATATCGGGGTGGAGGTGTTGCCATCCCCTTTGTTCCTGCGGTCATCACCTTGCAGCCCAGTGGGGGTGATGACACGCAGAGTATTCAGCAGGCTCTGAAAAAAATCGGCAGGATGCCGCTCAGCAAAAGTGGTTTCCGGGGTGCTCTGTTACTGCGGAGTGGAACCTATCATCTTCAAGATACTATCCACTTTGACTCCTCCGGAATCGTGCTGAGAGGAGAGGGGGCTGGTAAGCAAAATGGGACAACCTTGCTCTTTTCCTCAGACCGGCAGATGGACTGCATTCGTATGGAAGGCCAGGGGGATTATCGTGAAGACAGAGACTCCCAGACCCGGATCAAAGATGTCATGGTTCCTGTCGGGGCCGACTCATTTGAAGTGGCAGATGCTTCCAGTTACCGGATCGGGGATCGTATCCTCATCTACAATCGCTACAATCAGCATTGGATTGATGTGCTGGAAATGGCGCAATACGGGTGGACGGTAAAAGGGTATGCGCGCATCCGAAACCCGCGCTGCATAACGGATATCAAAGGGGCACGTATTTTTATTGATGCACCGATCTGTAATCCCATTGAAGAACCGTTCGGGGGGGGTGAAATCGTGAAATACACCCATGAAAGACGCCTTGAGAACACTGGTATTGAAAACTTGCGTATCGAGGCCGCTTATTCCTATCCACTCCGGGACGAGATTCCATGGATCGGTGTGGTGGTTCGCAACTGTGAAAATTTCTGGATACGTCAGGTCACCGGACAATATATCGGTAAAAGTCTGGTGGATATCGGCCAAGGCGTTCACTTTGGAACGGTGGAAGATTGTGCCATGTTGGACTATCGCGGCATCGTCCGGGGTGGAGGCCGCTACGGCTTCTGTATTGATGACGCCAACTACATCCTGTTTCAGCGATGTTATGCCCGCCATGGACGCCATGACTTCATTGTAAATTCAAGGTGCCCGGGGCCTAACGTTTTTCTCGATTGCGGGTCGGAAAAGGCGGTTTCAGACATCGGGCCCCATGGCCGCTGGTCGATGGGGTTTCTCTGGGACAATGTGAAGGGGCAGCGCATCCAGGTTCCCAATCGCCACGCTACCGGAACCGGACATGGCTGGTCCGGGGCTCAGCATTTATTCTGGAACTGTGAATCCACCGTCATGATGTGCGACGCCCCAATCGGTGCGATGAACTGGAGCGTGGGTTGCTACAGCGCGAAGATCGAAGGCAAGGTGCTGGAAAGTCCGTTCGGCATCTGGGATTCTCATCAGGTGCCGGTTGCTCCGCGTTCACTGTACTGTGCCCAACTCAGGGATCGATTGGGCAATGAGGCGGTGAAAAATGTGATTCTTCCGGCACAGGCACAGGGAAGAATCTGGGATTCGTTGTTCCAGTGGGCGGGGGAGGGACGGTTCGGGCCGCCCTTAATTGCCTGGGCAACCGTTCATCCCAAGCACCCGTCCCGTTATCAGTTGCAGGCCATTATCCGCAACCTCAAGATGAAGGATATCGGGACGCATTTCCAGTGGTCCAAGGTAACTGGCCCGGGAGAGGTCCGGTTTTCTGAGCCTCACGCCGCTGATACGGAAGCGACATTCACCCAGAGTGGCATGTATACCATCCATGTTTCCGCAGAGGCGGATTCCATACGTGCCGAATATCAGCTGCGTGTTACGGTCGCAAAGTAATGCCTGCCGGATTTACTTTAAGAAGATCCGGAACGGCTTACCGGCAGTGATGGTATGAACGTGCTTTTAATATTCGGATTCACTCAGGATCAGATGATATATCCATGCCTAGAGCGTTTCCGAATGAACGATTAACCTTTTAATACGGTAGCCGAGTCTTCGACGACCCCACGCACAACTATGTTAAAACATGATTCGGAAACGCTCTAAATATATTAGAAAGATGTTTTACCTGTCCCGACCACGAAGGGTGTCGGGACAACGTTTTCTCATCCTGCCATTTTATCTGTAAGCTGAATACTTAGAGCACCTGGTGATTCATCTGGCATATTACGGATGCAGCTTGGCAAGAACCCCGAAAGTATTCGCATATAAATTAACATAATCAGATGACATTTCCGGGTGTAGGATGAGATTCTTCCGCCGAAGCCTTGGCGCAGGCGGACGATCTTGTCAGGACGGATCCTAGAGTTATGGCGTGACGAGATCATCCGCTGAGGCGGAGGAATCTCATCCTATATTTCACCCTTGCTACACGGGAAACTGTTGGATGAGATGTGCCCCGCTCTGCGGGGTGGTCGCCGCCATGGGTGGATTCATCTTGTCATCGCACCACTCGGTGCGCCCGAATAAATACAAGGTGCTCTAGTCCCCAAAGGAGCGGTTAAGATGATTTCTCATGTGTTTAGTTTAATCCGACAACGCCGGTGTCGGATTAAAGAAATTCCTGCTGCAGGAAGGATCTCGGCATGATGGAGACAGGTGCGACACCCATCGACAGAGCGGTGACGAGAAGCCCGCGACATGTTCCCGATAGTAGGGTGAGAATATACCGACATCCGTAAGGTCAGCACGTATCACCAGTGATTAGAAAAGCATATAAATTAGAATCTGTTCTAAATAAGTTGGAGGCACGCCACCAAGGCTTAATCAAACAATTCTATTTGCTACCGACGCCGGGAACGAGCAAATAAGGTCGCCAAACCACAAAGTAGCAGGGCTACACTGGAAGGTTCAGGAACGGCTGTAAAACTGAAGTTATCAAAAGCCGCTGTGCTGCCTGTAGTTGCCGTGCCTTCAATATAGAGTCCCACCCGGTGAACGTTACCACTTTGCATGCTGACAGGATTTGCTGTATCGTCAATCTCCAGCTGGGAAAAGTCTGTCATCTCAAACCACTGAGATGAATCAGTAAGATCAAATACAGTGCTGGAAAGATTGTTTGTATATGCAGTATCAGATACATAAATTTGAGTGCCTAACCCATCAGTGGTGTCTGCATCGAAGTCAACATCGATCAGAAGTCGATACTGCAAGTTTGTTGACAATGTGGCATCCACCGAAAAGGTCAGATCATCTGAACTGGAAAAAAAGGTGCTGGTGTTGGTCAAACCAAACCACATGATCCCGGGCCATACGGACGTCCGGCTTCCGCTGTTATTCATATCGCCGCCATAAACAAATTCCAACTCGCCGGTAGTAGTTAAACGAACAGCTTGTTCGCGTGAATTGGCAAAACCTCGATTCCCGTTACTCATCATGAATGATGAAAAATAGTCAAAACCACCACTGGAAAGGTTAGGCGTGCTGATTTCATCCAAGGCTTGTATGTTACCGGAAGTGTTGTCGAACGTTTCGGTGATGGTCAACGCCGAAAAGCCGGTTGCAGCTACTGATAAAAATAAGCTCAATACCAGCACAGGTAAGGTGTATCTTGCAGTCGATGTTTTATTCATCATTTTTTCCAGTTTTCGCAAAAACAAACGTAAAAATTGATTTAACTGAATTAAAATAAGTTCATATTCCAACAAAAGCAATCATAAAGTCAATGAAAGTCCATTTATTTGCATTTTAACGTAAAAAATAGGCTCTTGTGCCTGTATGCTTGGATGGCTCGGGAAATTCAGCCCGGTCCCAAAGGCAATGACAAACCGTCCGCTGGTCAGCAGGCATGTGGAGAAGAATGAATCTGAACCAGAGTCTTCTGGATCAAACAGCCAGCTGCTAAGCAGGTTATCAGCTTCAACGCGATTGCCAGTCATTGAGCGTTTCCGAATCATGTTTTAACCTAGTTGTATGCGGGGTCGTCGACGACCTCGGCTACCGCATTAAAAGGTTAATCGTTCATTCGGAAAGGCTCTAAATCCACACGCCCGGTGTGTTCAACACATGACATTTAAATGCACGGGGAAGTGCTTTGCAAACCCACTAGACGCTGGCTAACGGTCCCCAGCCGGAACGCGGTTCGCGCCAAGCCAGTTGGTTGATCGCAGGATCGCTGGTGATCTCTCCCTCCGGATTGAGAACCAGTTTCTTGCCAGCCCGGGCACAGAGGTTTCCCAGCTGGATATTGGCGGTCATCGGTCCTGAGTAGGAGAAATTAGACTGGCTGAATTCACGCGGCTTCTCGCCTTTACAGGCCATAATGAATTCCTGGTGGTGACCGGGAGAGCGCTCCAGCAGTTTTTGAGGTTGTCCGAATTCCTTGCGTTTGGCATTGGGGATAATGCGCGGGCTGTTCCAGTAATCGCCCTGGACTAGCAGCTTGCCTTCCGTGCCCACGACCAGATTACCGGTGCGGGGCAGTTTGCTGCCATCCATTTTCAATTCTTCAGGAGTTTCCGGCACATAAGGTTTTCCATTCTTATCCAGTCCTTCATACCAGAACGTGGCAAAGCCCGGGCGATCATCGGTCGCGCGGTAGGTGCTTTTCACGACCATGCCAGCGGGGTATTGATCTTCAACCGCACCAGTCATTTCCAACGGTTCCGCAGTTTCTGCGTAGCCCGGGTTCATGATGGCATAGATACCGTCGGTAGTATGGCAGGCCATATCGCCCAGGGCACCTGCACCGAAATCGACTATACCGCGCCAGTTGAAAGGATGGTATGGTCCTCTCATCCGTCCGTCTTTGGCTTTTTCCGCATCCTCGGCCGGACCGGCAAATGGACGTGTGGGAGCTGAACCAATCCATGCATCCCAGTCCAGATAATCAGGAACTGGTGAGGTGTAGGTAGGGCGGTCTCCCCCCTGTGGCCATTTGGGACGGTTGGTCCAGGTATGGAATTCCAGCACGTCGCCAATCGCCCCGCCCTTGATAAATTCGTAAGCCATCCGCCAGCCTTGCATGGCATGGCCCTGGTTGCCCATCTGGGTCACGACATCCTTCTTTTTCTCATATGCCTGTGTCAGCAGTTGAGCTTCGCGGACGGACCAGGTAAGCGGTTTCTCGGTGTAACAGTGGATGCCCTTTGCCAGTGCTGTCATGGCAGGAGCAAAGTGGTTATGGTCCGGAGTCGTGATGAAAACAACATCAATCTCCTGCTCATGCTGGTTGAACATTTCCCGCCAGTCGGTATATCCAACGGCCTCTTCCCATCCTTTTTTGCCTAATACGCCATTCCAGGCACGTTTATCAACATCAGCGAAGGTAATGCATTGCAGTCCCAGTTTGAGGCACTCTTTGGTATGGGCGTTAGCCCTGCCGCTGGTTGCGATAAAGGCAACCTGCAGCTTCTCATTCAAACCTTGACCCCGGACAATAGCCGGAAATCCGATCGCTGCCGTCGTTACAGTTTTAACAAATTTACGTCTGCTGATTTTCATAATATTTTTTCTGTTCTGATTTTTAAACGGGTTACTTGCCTACTGCTGGCCTGCCTCCAGAATTTTCTGCATGGCTTTTACCCCTTCGACTGGTCCTAAGTTTTTTCCCTCATATTCAATGGCAACGATGTCGGTATAGCCCGCATCACGGATAATCTTCATGAGTCGGGGATAATCGAAATCCTTCTGGCTTCCATCATCGTTGAAATCATGCCCTTTGGCAGAAACAACTACGGTTTGCGGCATCATGTCTGCAGTTCCCTGATAGAAGTCGGTTCCTTTCATTTTGCCGAAATCCGGCATCAGCTTGCAGTTGGGACGATTGACGGTTTCCACCAGCTGGACCAGATACGAACCCAGTGGTGTAGACTTGGGCGTCGGTTCAATGGCAATCGTGACTCCCTTGGGCTGGGCATAGTCTGCCAGAGCTACCAATGCAACGGATGCACGGCGGATGGACTCTTCATCCGGCAATGCTTTGTCGATCTTTACAAAAACGCGTACAAACTTGGCGCTCAGGGCTTCAGCCTGATCCACATACGACTTGTATTTCAGACCGTTCTTCTTGAGCGTCTTTTCATCTTCAGGAGTTGCATTGACAATACCTGCCATGACCAGAAAGATTTCTGATCCTGCCGCATCTGCACGACGCTTGAGTTCCGGCAGGAAATCCGGATCGTCCTGCCATCCTTTGGGGTAGCCGCCGTCCCAGACGTCGATTTTGGTAATACCGAATGTTTCCTTGGCGTAATCCGGATAATCATGTGCATGCAACTCTCCGCTCCTGAAGAGATCACGCAGTGAATACATGGAAAGCCCGATTTCATAGGTGGAACCACTTTTTTCACCTGCATGAGCGTTTGGAGTTGCAGATAGCAGAACGGCTAGTACCACGGCACTGAGCATTTTGAGGATAAGATTGAATGGAAACATGATTTTTTTATACGGATGTAGGGTAATATTCATTTTTACGTCGGCTTCAATAATAGCAATGATTGCTTTTAGGTAAATAAAAAGAGACTATTTTTTTGTTACCGATGTTTTTTCCTGCCGAATCAGTCGGCTCAGCGCATGATGTCGGGATGCGCACACCAGCGTTTCGACAACTGCCATTCAAACATCCAATCAGCGTACATGTTCTGAACGGTACCGGCTCGGGCTAAGTCCTGTCTGCCTGCGGAAAACATGTGAAAAATGGCTGTGATCATAAAACCCGCATTGATGAGCTACGCTGGCTACCGTGGAATCGCTGGTCTCCAGCAGCCGGCATGCTCTTCTGACACGAACCCGCTGAAGATAATCCTTGGGGCTCATGCCTAAAATTTGGTGAAATCGACGCACAAATTGGCTATGTGACAGACCACTCAACTTTGCCAGATCGGAAATCTTAAGATGGGTGTCGAATTGCTCCTGGATGCGTCGGATTGCCTTGAAGAGAGGACCAAAACATGTTCCCTCCACTTTCTGGGTATCAAAAACCTGGTGCACTCCGGCCACGCCGATAATCTGACCATCCTCAGCGTAGACCGGGAACTTACTGTAAATGATCATGTTGTCCGAGCCCGCTTCTTCCGGGGCAGCCTCCAGTTGATTGATGATGGCCCGTCCGGAACGCATGACGAGCTGGTCACCTTCCACGTATCTTATGGCGCGTTCCGGAGACCAGAAATCAGCGTCCGTTTTCCCTGTCGTTTCCTGCTCGTTGGCCGCCTGGCAATATTCCAGAGCACGACGGTTCTGCATGACAAAGCGACCCTGGCGGTCTTTCATGAAAAAGGCCTGATCTGTCAGGGCATCACTGAGTTCACGCGCCAGTAACCGCCAATCCACTTGGCTCAGAAAACGTTCTACATTAAAGGTATCAGGCATGCGCAAAAAATACACGCATGTCCATGACCGGGGCAAGATCATTGATAGCCAGGCGCGATCACCCTGGGCATTTTTAGCTTAAACGGGACGCACGGGGAATGGTCTATGACGAGAAGTCTGCGACATTCTTTGACTCGGTAAACCGAGATCAAACTCCAGAAATTTGAAATCTATCCTGAATGCACTCATCGTGCATGCTTTTCTCATCCTACCATTTGCCAAGTCAAAGCCCATACCGACACCCGCACGATCGGTATTTATTGCCAGTGCGACAAATCCATTAAGATGCGCTCTAAGCCCGTTGCCAATCGGCATGGGAGCATAAGGTCCAATGCCCTCCGCCTGCCAACAGCAGCCATCTGTTCCAGGTGCACTCAATTTTGGGAGCGTGTCGTTCGGATCATGCTATCCGAAATCTGTCATCACACCTGCCCTCAAATCACGATTGTCAGCCTGCCTGAGGTAGCATCCAACCGATGGCTCAAGAATCTGCCTTTCATGTTTACCTGTCGGACATCCTGAATCCGTCATGCGGGAAGCATCGGTATTGAACTCCGGTCTCTTGCTCCATCAAACGGCCAGCTGCTGGATGTCCGGCAATGCTGACGAGCTTGGCTATTTACTTTATAGGAAGAGGGTCGTTGGTCTGGGACTCATACTCCCTGGCAGATATTTAACCTGCAAGGCATCACGACGCTGCTGGATTTGACTTGCGCTGCAAAATCCAGAATGCTCCAAACTTCACAGCACGCCCAAGCATCCCGGCTTGGCTGATGGCATAACGGGAGCAGCTCTGAATGATAAAAAATTACAAGAATCTGCTCAAGATTTACAAGATTAGAACTGAAACTTTTGCTATGCTTGACGACTCGCTTTTGATGTTAAAGGAAAAATCGATTGTCATTATTGGAGGGACAACGGGATTGGGATTATCTGCTGCCCATGCCTTTGTCCGCAGTGGAGCGCGTATCGTCATCGTCGGACGTAACCCGGACAGCGTTGAAGCAGCGCTGGCCCAGCTGGCTGAAGGCGCGCCGGGGCTGGCGCATGGCTTTGCGGGAGATGCTGTTGATCCCCGGACCGCAGCACAGGCAATAGAAAGGTGCTTGCATCACTATAAGGGCTTTGACGGTCTGTACCATGTGGCCGGAGGGAGTGGACGTCGCTTTGGTGATGGCCCGCTGCATGAGATTTCCGATGAGGGTATTGACCAGACGCTGGATCTTAATTTGAAATCCCTGCTTCTCAGCAATCGTGCCGCCGTGAACACGTTTCTCGAACATAAAAAGGGAGGAGCCATTTTAAATTTGGGTTCGGTTTTAGGCTACTCCCCGTCACCCGGGCACTTTTCGACGCATGTCTATGCCGCAGCAAAATCTGCGATCATCGGCTTCACCAAGTCGGTGGCTGCCTATTATGCCAGGGAAAATATTCGTTTTAACGTCATCGCTCCAGCTCTAGTCGAAACGCCGATGGCTCAGAGAGCCGCGCAAGATGACACGATCCAGAAATTCATCAGGACCAAGCAGCCGCTGGATGGAGGCCGCATTGGTTATCCGGAAGATCTCGACGAACTAGCCACTTATCTGTTGTCTTCTTCAAGCCGTTTTGTGACCGGCCAGGTGATTGCGGTGGATGGTGGCTGGACCGTTTCAGAAGGTCAATTCTAGACAAATGTCGAACCGTTACGACAGTTTACTCTCCCTGATTCCCGAGTCCACCGGGCGGTTGTCTTCGCTGCACGCCACGCTGGGTTTTGACGGAACGGTCGATATCATCTGCAAGGCGGTCGAAGAGCGCCAGGGCCGTGGCAGGCAGTTTCAGGCATTCGACAGCATACGGGCTTTCGGGCAGCGCATTGTCGATGCTGATGGCAAAAGTGCCCTGATTGAAATCGTCAAAGAGTTTGAAAAAATCGGAGGGAACGGGCCCATTATGGCAAATGCCCTGGCACAGTCCGCATTAAGCGTTGATTACATCGGCCCGCTGGGCCGACCCCAGCCGGTTCCTGTCTACGACTCTTTTGCAAAAAAGGTTCAGGTGCATTCGATTGGTGATCCGGCGGTCACGCAGGCGCTGGAATTTACCAACGGCAAGGTCATGCTGGCTACGCTCATGACTTACGATGAGATTTCTCCGGAGAATATCGAAGCCGCTGTCAGCAGGAATTCGATTTTAAAGTCCGTGGAGAAATCAGATCTGGTCTGTCTCCTGAACTGGAGCTGCCTGCCGGGATTGGAGTCTATTCTGAGCTGGTTGCTGGAAACGATTCTGCCGGAGGTGGCGGATACACGACCGCGGTTCTTCTTTTTTGATCTGGCTGACCCCTCCATGCGGCCCATCGCGGAATTGGAAAAATTCCTGTGCCTGATCAGCCGCTTTGAATCCTACGGTCATGCCGTTCTGGGGATGAACTTAAATGAAACGCAGTTTGTTTGCCGTGCCTTGGGCCTCGATGCACCTGCAGCCGGGCCCGATGCGCTCTGTGGTGCACTCAGGCAGATTCGAGCCCGGCTGGATCTGCATCTCGTCCTGACGCATGTGGCTGAATTTGCGGTCTGTGACAGCCCGCAGGGGCAGGTGGTGGTGGATGGACCGCATACGCTCACGCCTCAAATCACCACCGGCGCTGGAGACCATTTCAATGCGGGTTTCTGCCTCGGCCTGATGCTGGGCTTTGCGCCTGAAGAATCACTCAAACTGGGGGTGCTTTTTTCCGGCTATTACGTGCGCACTTCGGAGTCACCCCCCATTTCAATCATTCCCCATTTTATTCAACAACTGAAAGCAGGAACGTGATGACACCTACGGAACAATACCTTGATAAATCAAAGCAGATCATCCAGTCGGTGGCCGCGCAGCAGAGCGTGATCCAGCAGGTTGCCGACCTCTTCAGCACGACCATTCTGGCAGGAAGAATGGTACATGTATTTGGATCGGGACACAGCCGGATGATGACCGAGGAGATGTGGCCGCGTTACGGGTCTTTCCCCGGATTTAACCCGATTGTCGAACTGTCCCTCTCTTTCCATAATCTGGTGGTCGGAGCGAACGGACAACGCCAGGCCATGTATCTGGAAAATGTTTCCGGCCTGGCTGATCGTATTCTACGTAATTTTGATCTGACAGAAGAAGATGCGGCACTGGTTATTTCATCCAGCGGGTGCAACATTGTGCCGATTGAGATGGCTGAACTTTTTCAGCAGCGCGGGGTGAAAGTAGTTGGTCTGATCAGCAGGCAGCACGCTGAAGCCAGCACCAGTAAGCGGCCTGATGCCAAAAAACTGCAGGATTTTTCGGATCTGGTATTGGATACCGGAGCTCCGGTTGGTGATGCCATGGTTCAGATTGAAGGCTTGGATACTCCGGTCGCTCCCGGTTCCACCGTGGGTGGCTGTCTGATCATTAACTCCATCAAAGCGGAAGTCGCACAACGACTGACGGAGGCAGGCCAGCCTCCGCGGGTGCTGAGTGCCGGTGCGGTGGTCGGCTCCGAGAGAGCCGAGCAGCTTTTCGAAAGTGCTTACGACGAGCATGCCCACCGTATTTCACGCTACTACGCCCACGTCGGCAACTGATTCGGATATGGATATCCTTAATACCAGTCAAATCCCCGTTGCGGTGGAAACCGATGTCCTGGTCATGGGCGCCGGCTCGGCAGGCTGTAGTGCTGCGTTGGCGGCGCGGGAAACCGGGAATGTCCGGGTGACGCTGATTGACAAGGGCAGTTTTCCCGGTGGTATTTCGACGCAGGCACTGGATACCTTTTACGGATTTTTCACGCCCGGCGATGAACCTAAAAAAGTAGCCGGCGGGATCGGAGACCGGGTGGTCGATGCGCTGGATGAGGTCAATGCGGTATTTCTGCGTGGCAACACCTATGGTGCGGGAACCGGGGTCAATTATAACCCCGAGCGTCTGAAGCTGGTATGGGATCAACTGCTCGGTGCCGCTGGCATCCATTTGCTGCTGCATACGCAACTCGTTGCCGTGGAAAAGGACGGTAACAAAATGATTTCGGCCGTGGTCTTTGGTAAGCAGGGGTTTGCACGTATCCAAGCAAAGATTTACATCGATGCCACCGGTGATGCGGACTTCTGCCATTTAGCCGGAATACCCTACGAAACAGCAGGGGAAGATAGCCCGGTTCAGACCATGACCACGACATTCCGAATGTCCAACGTGGACCTGGAATTATATGAGCAGGCAGGTGGCAAGAAAATGCTGATGCAGAAAATGGCTGAAGCAGTCGAGCGGCGGTCTCATGCTCTGCCCCGTAAAGCTGGCAGTATTCATCCGATGAATGCTGAAAAGTGTATTTCCACCGTGGCTGTCCGGGTGGCCGGGTTTTCCGGACTGGACGCGGCAGAGCTTACCCTGGCGGAACAGGAAGGGCGTCGCCAGTCGTTCATCTATGAAGATTTTCTGCGTGATTGTGTTCCGGGTTTTGAAAATTCCCACATCATTGGAATGTCTTCCAGTATCGGAGTCCGTGAGAGTCGGCGTGTTTACGGACACTATCGCCTCACACGTGAAGACTGCCTTTCGCGTCAGACTTTCCACGACAAGGTGCTCATTTGCGGTGCTCCGATTGAGGACCACCGGCAATCGGCCGACGGTGCGGAGGAAACCCACTGGGCCTACGTTCCGGACGGAGGAGTCTATGAAGTTCCATTGCGCTGCTTCTTACCGGAAGGCAATCATCAGACTCTGGTCTGCGGCCGCTGTTTCAGTGCCACCCATGATGCCCATGCCTCGTGCCGATCCATGGGGCAGACCATGGCCATGGGGCATGCCTGCGGCGTTGCATCAGCTATGAGCGTCCGAAAAGGTATTTCTCCTGAAGACCTGGCCGCCAGCGATGTGCAGGAAAATCTGCGCATCCAGGGCGCTGTTTTGGAACTACCTGCAGTAACCGCTGACATTTCCGCAGATGGATGGTCAAGGAACCGTCGCGCAGCAATGAATGTAAGATAACCCTCAGTAAATTATGAAAGAAAATCCACTTCGTACCTCAGTCATTGGCAGTTATCCCATGCCGTCCTGGTTGAACTTTGCCAGCGCAAATCTGGATCAGTTCGGTTCAGCAGACCTGGAAGAATTACGGGAAGATTCGGTCGTCGCAGCGATCCATGATCAGCAGACAGCAGGCCTGGATGTGATCACCGACGGGGAACAGACACGCTTCGATTTTAATCTTTCCTTCTATGGCTATCTGAGCGGTATTCAGCTGGAATCTAAAAGCCCGCGTCTCTACGGCCCGCCCGCGCACGATCAGCGGGGCAAGCATGCAATCAACGGCACCCTGGATGCTCCGCAGGGATTTGGAGCGGTCGAGGAATTTCAACGGCTACAGCGACTGGCCGGTGACACCCCAAGCACGCTGAAAGCCTCCCTGCCGGGGCCCTACACCATGAGTGGAAGACTCCTGCCCAATGACCAGTATCCGGACCGCTGGGCCATCACTGAAGCACTTTTACCCCTCTTGCGAACCGAACTCGAGAATCTGGTTGCGGCGGGTTGCACTGAGATCTGCGTGGATGAACCCTCCATGAGCTGTTATGCATACAAGGAGGACACGGCCCGTTTTGTGGATATTTTCAACCGCACGGTCGAGGGCATCCGCGGCAAAGCCCGGATTTGTGTTCACCTGTGCTTCGGTAACTTCAAGGGCCATGCGGTCGGCTTGCGCCGAATAGCGCCTATGTTCCCTGATTTTCTGGATCTCCACTGTGATGAGATGCATGTCGAGATGGCCAGTCGGGAATTTGCCGAAATTGAGGTCATCGCCCGCATTGCCGAGCGGACCGATGTGGCAGTGGGCATTGTGGACGTAAAAAGTTATTATATTGAGACGCCGGAGGACATTGCGGAACGGGTGAAGCGATGCCTGGAACATGCCCCGGCCGATAAATTGGTTTTTGCGCCGGATTGCGGCTTAAGCCAGACCGCACGCTGGGCGGCCAGAAAGAAAATCAACCATATGGTGCGTGGGGTACATCAGGTTCGCAAGGAACTGGGCATCTGAATGATCACACCGGTCCAGCAGAATGAGGCTCTTTTAGCAGATATCGCCTCTTCCCGCCCCAGCGATCTGAGCGTGTGGTGGCTGGGACAAAGTGGTTTCCTGATCAGGCATCAGGACATTCACTTCCTGTTCGACCCGTATCTTTCCGATACACTGACCGAAAAGTACGCGGCAACGGATAAGCCGCACGTGCGTATGACGGAACGGGTGATCGATCCCGGGCAACTCCATTTCGTCTCGGTGGCGACCTCAACGCATGTGCACACTGATCACTTGGATCACGGAACCCTGCTGCCGCTGCGTCAGGTCAGTCCAGCTCTTCAGTTAGTGCTCCCCCGGGCTATCAGGGAAACGGCGCTGGAGCGCCTGGGCGACTGGGGTGACAACTACCTGTGGATGAATGCAGGAGAAAGTATCGACATCGGGAGCATTCGGATTTCGGCCATTCCTGCCGCGCACAACACGCTCCAGACTGATGAGCAGGGCAACCATCACTTTCTCGGTTACCTGGTGGAGCTGGGGGGATGGAAAATCTTCCACAGTGGGGATACGCTGCGCTACGACGGAATGGCAGATTGGATCGATGGACCGGTGGATCTGGCTATTCTGCCCATTAACGGCAATCAGCCGGAACGCCGCGTGGCCGGCAACCTGGACGGCGCGGAGGCCGCTGCCTTAGCGCAACAAATCGGCGCGAAAATCGTGATCCCCTGTCACTTTGAGATGTTTGAATTTAATACGGCTACCCCCGAACTGTTCTCCCGTACCTGCCGTGAGATCGGCCAGGATTTCAGGGTGCTGAAAGCAGGGGAAAAATTAACGCTACCGCCCGCAGAGGGCACCGCATGATCCGTACGATGAGAGAAGGCATTTTCCTGAAGCAACGCCATTCCGGTTGCAGGATGGAACAACAAGCACAAGCGCAATGAACAGCCTGCTGGAATCAAACAAAATTTTACCGGTGGTTCAGATTGAAAACCCGGATGATGCGGTGCCCCTGGCAGAGGCCCTGCTGGCAGGAGGGATCTCCGCCATCGAAGTGACATTTCGGACGGAAAATGCTGCCCGGGCGATTCGGTTGATACGAAAAGAGCTGCCTCAGATGACAGTGGCTGCCGGAACGGTGCTCACACTGGAACAGGCGCAACAGGCCCTGGATGCGGGGGCTCATTTCGGGCTCTCTCCGGGCCTGGATGCCGGGGTGATTCAACGCTTTCAAGCCGCCCGGGTTCCCTTCGTTCCCGGCGTCGCCACTCCGACCGAAATCTCCCGGGCGCTGGATATGGGTTGCACCTACTTGAAATTCTTTCCCGCCCGGCAATTGGGAGGGATCCGCGCCCTGAAGGCGGTTTCTGCCCCGTTTGGGTCCCGCCGGCTACGGTTCTGCCCCACGGGTGGACTCGACCTGGAAAATTTCACCGCATACCTCGAGCTGCCCGAAGTCTTTGCCGTGGGTGGGACCTGGGTTGCGCCCACCCGGTTGATTCAGAATAACGACTGGGCGGAAATCAGTGCCCGGGCCGGAAAAGCCTGCCAGCGGCTGGAACGCCTGGACCAGGGCGGGGAAAGCATGATCCGTACGGTGCTGGGTGACATTCATCCGGATGAACTGGGTGTCTGCTATGCCCATGAACATATCATTATCGACCATGCGGTTTCCACGCTGCGATTTCCGGAGTTCAAGCTCGAATCGGTCAGCAAGGCTACCCGGGAACTGAGCCAGTTTCATGCGGACGGGGGGCGCAGTATGGTGGACTCGATGCCCTGTGATGCCGGCCGCAATGTGCTCAAACTGGCCGAAGTATCCAGGCAATCCGGTGTGCACATTCTCTGTCCTACCGGCCTGCATCTGGCAAAGTACTACGACGATGGCCACTGGAGTCATCACTATAGTGTGGATCAGATCACCGACCTGTTTCTTTCAGATATTGCAGTGGGCATTGACCGGTTTGATTATTCAGGTCCGTTCGTGGACCGGACTCCACACCGGGCCGGGCTGATTAAGATTGCCACGGAAGGTGAGTCCTTCTCGGCACGTGACGAAAAGATATTTGAAGCGGCAGCCCACGCCCACCGGAAACTGGGCACACCGATTCTGACCCATGTTGAGAACGGGATAGGGGCGCTCCAGCAGGTGGAAAAACTGGCCGGGTGCGGAGTGGACCTGAATCACGTGGTGCTTTCCCACACCGACCGTCATCCGGAACTCGACTACCACCGGGAGGTGCTCCAAAGCGGAGTCCAAGTGGAGTACGACAGCGCCTTCCGCTGGAAAACGGATGATAACCCGACACTTGAACTGGTGGTTCAGTTGATCGGTGAATTCCCTGACCAGATCATGCTGGGGATGGATGCCGCCCGCCCCGCTTACTGGCGTCAATACGGTGGTGAACCCGGACTCAGCTTCCTGCTGAATGAATTTTCTGCCCGGATGCGCGAACGTGGCCTGACAGAGCAAGACTGGCAACGCATTTTCGTCTCAACCCCTGCCCGAACCTATCACTTCAAACCTCAGCAGCGATGAACCAAGTCCTTGATCACCAATATTCTACACCGATTTCCGTCCTGTGGTGTTGCTCCTCAGTAACGTATTCATGTGAATATGTACCTTCGTCGTGCCTTGCCGGACCGAAAGTTTTCCTGAGTCTTGTTCATCAAAACGTTTTTCACCAACCCTTGAATGCCTCATGAATAAAATATGGAAAATTGCTGGAATCGAGTTCTCCCACATGCACATGGGAGATCTGCTTCGCTGTGTTGACGAACATCCTCATGCTGAAATCGCCGGAATCTGTGATCCGCGGCTTGAGCGCATGCAGGAAGCGCGCAGGAATTTTAAATTAGAGGATGCGCAAGTCTTTACGGACTACAGAAAATGCCTGGAGGAAACCAGACCGGATTTTGTGATCCTGTGCCCGCCAACGGCCGAGCACGCGAACTGGGTGGAACGGGTCGCACCGTTCGATGTTCATATGCTGGTCGAAAAACCGTTTGCCGGTTCGTTGGCCGATGCGGACCGTATGATCCAGGCCCAGCAGGCGACCGGCCGGGAACTCATCATCAACTGGCCCTTGCGGTGGGTGGAAAGTCATTATACCACGCACCGCCTGATCACAGAGGGCCTGATCGGGGACGTGATCGAGGTGCATTACTATGATGGCAACCGTGGCCCGCTTTATCACGGAGCGGATAAGCTCGAATTGGAGCCCGCTGCCGAGTCCAAGCAGCAAAGCTGGTGGTATCAAAAGGAATCCGATGGCGGGTCACTGCGTGATTATCTGGGCTACGGAGTGACTCTGGCCACGTGGTTCAACGGTGGAAAAGAGCCGGAGGAAGTCACGGCCATGGTCTCCGGCACCCATGGCCTCGAAGTGGATGAGCACAGTGTGACGATCGCCCGTTATGGTGATCATCTCTCCAAGTTTGAAACACGCTGGGGCACGTTTACCGATCCCTGGACGCACCAGCCCCAGCCTAAGTGCGGCTTTGTCATCCGAGGAACGGAGGGAACAATCAGCAGCTACGATTATGAACCGACGATCTTGATTCAGACACGCTCCCATCCGGCAGGCTATGAACAGGCGGTGGATGCACTTCCGCAGGGAGAGCGTAACGGGATTGAATACAGCCTGAAGCGCATTGCAGCAGGTCTGCCCGTTGAGGGACCGCTGAGTCCGAAGCTGGCTAGAATAGGTCAGCAGATTGTCGATGGTGCTATCCGCAGCAGCGAAACAGGAAAAACCGTAACACTGGAACAGGAGGCGGTATGAGTCAGCCGGACGATGCCAGAGAACTCAAGGCGGTCCGGGCAGCCGAGGTTGCTGCCCCGCAGTTGAGCTACCAACCGCCGGTGCCGCAACAGCCGGTCCCGAAGATCGGTTTGATCGGATGCGGCGGCATTGCCCGGAATCACCTGGATGCCTATCGCGCCAGGTCCTATCCGGTTGCAGTGCTTTGCGACATTCATCTGGAGTCGGCGCAAAAACTTCGTGATGAGTTTTTCCCGGAAGCGGAAGTCACTTCGGATGTGGATGCTGTTTTCACGCGCGAGGATATCAGGGTGCTCGACCTGGCGACCCACCCGGACCACCGGCAGGAGCACATTCACAAAGCGCTCCGGCATGACAAGCACGTCCTGAGCCAGAAGCCGTTCGTCACCGACCTGGATGCAGGACGCGAACTGGTCCAACTGGCAAAAGACCGGGGATTGAAGCTGGCCGTGAATCAGAATGGCCGCTGGGCGCCTTATTATGCCTACCTGCGGGAGGTGGTGGCGGCGGGTCTACTCGGGGAGATTGTCAGTTGTGATATTCATATTGCCTGGGACCATAGCTGGATCAAAGGCACCCGTTTCGAGGAAATACACCATATTGTGCTCTATGATTTTGCCATTCACTGGTTCGATATGGTCCGCTGTGTTTTTGGCGAGCGTGAGGGGAAACAAATCTTCGCTCAAATTGAACCGTCCCGTGGCCAGGAGCTGGCGCCGCCACTGAGTGCCCACAGTGTCATGCAATTTGACGGTGGTCAGGCCTCGCTGGTCTTTCATGCACATACCCGCTTTGCTCCGGCAGAGTCCACCATTGTCACTGGTACCCGGGGCACTTTCCGGAGTTCCGGGCCCGTCTGTGCCAATGATCAAATCCGCTTGACCACCGAGGCGGGTGAGGCGGACGTCCAGCTGACCGGGAACTGGTTCAACGACGGCTTCGCCGGCACGATGGGGGAATTACTCTGTGCCATCGAAGAGAATCGGGAACCTTCCAATTCAGCAGCACACAACCTGCGAAGCCTGGAATACTGTTTTGCAGCAGTAAACAGTGCCAATACCGGCCAGCCGGTGGTGCCTGGAACGGTGACCACCCTGGATCCTGGTTAATGCTCGAAAAAGGTGGATGGTAGGTTTAGATGGTAATAATTACTATTGTGATTTAATTTCTCTTGGAAAGCTCCCGCATGGAAAACAGGAAAGTCAGCATGAAAGCGAATCAGATACGAAGCAGAATACGATGAACGGTAAGTTGCCAGTCAGACTGCTCACGCTCCTGTTATTACCGCTCGCCGTAAGTATGCATGCCGGTGCCGATGATTCGCCGTCACCCAACATTCTCCTGATCCAGGCGGACGATCTTGGATACAGCGATCTGGGAATTCACGGCAGCACGATCATTCGCACCCCGCACCTGGATCAGTTGGGGGAGGAATCGATGCGGTTTGAACATTACTATGTGCATCCGCTGTGCGCGCCGACTCGCGCATCCCTGCTCACGGGCAGGCACTTCTGGCGTGTGGGAGTGCACGGTGTCCACGGTGGGACGGACTTCATGAACCTGGAGCATAAGACGCTGGCGGAAGTGTTGGCGGCAGCCGGATATCGCACGGGCATGTGGGGGAAATGGCACAGTGGAAAGACCGACGGCTATTTCCCCTGGGATCGCGGTTTTGAAGAGGCCTACATGGCCAGGCTTTACGTTTACCAGGACAATCCCGGCCTGCTCAACGGCCAGCCTGCACCGGTAAAAGGATGGACGCCCGCGGTCCTGACCGATTTAGCGGTCGACTTCATGCAACGCACCTCGGACCAGCCCTTTTTCGCCTATGTGTCTTACCTTTCACCGCACGGACCATGGACGGCGCCAGCGGAATACGTGGCCCCGTATCGCCAGGATGGATTCGGTGAACATCCTTCCACCCTCTATGGAATGATCACTCACCTCGACCACCATATCGGCCGGCTGCTGCAGGCAGTGGATGAGCTCGGTTTGCGGAAGTCCACCCTGGTGATCTTCATGAGTGACAACGGACCGTCCCGTCGTGTCAAAGGACAGCCCGTCACGGATGAGGAATGGTTAGAGCGTGTCCGGCCACTGGAGCTGCGGGGGCACAAATCTTCCATCCATGAGAATGGCATCCGCTCTCCTCTTTTCATCCGTTGGGGCGATCGGTTGAAGTCGGGGGTGAATCCGCAGCTGCTGTGTGTGATGGATATTTTGCCGACGCTGGCAGAACTGGCCGGAACGACAGCACCGGCTGATCTGGATGGGACCAGCTTCGCCCGTCTGCTTCGAACCCCGGCAGCGGACTGGCCGGACCGAAAGCTGGTGTTTACTTCTGCCGTTCCGAAGCTGCCGCAGGGGATGAGCAAGCAGCAGGTGCCGCTGGAGAAGGCCCGGATGCGGGCGCATGATCAGTTGCTGATGCTCAGATCCCAGGAAGAAAAATTCATCAAAAAGGGCGAACACGCGGAGCTCTATCACATCAGCAGTGATGTGCGGGAGCAGAACAACCGGATCGCCGGAAATTTGGAGCTGGCCCGGCAACGTCGTGCCTTGCTGGACCACTGGTTTGAGGAAACGCTTGCAGCACCCGGCTCGTTCAGCCGTCCGGTGATGTGGGTCGGGTTGGACGGGAAAGCCACAACGCATATACCGGCCTATTGTGTGGCTGAAACGCGTGGCGGCTTGAAGAATGGATCCCACAGTCTCAACAACTGGAACCAAGCAGGAGATACGGCGGTATATCATCTCGATGTGAAAACAGCGGGTTCCTATGCAGTCGGAATTGAATTCGGGGAAATGATTCCTGCGGACATGCAGGTGGAGGTCGCACTGGCCGGCCGGCAGACGGTCTGCACGGCAGCCGATGGAGAATCTTCCGGCCTGATGATTTCACAGGAACGCCTGAGCGCAGCTGCCGGCCGGAATCAGTTGTCCGTCAAACTGCTGACATCACTCGAACAGCCGAAATCCATGCAGTCGCTGGAATTAAGGCGTGAACCAGGAAAAGAAAGATGAAGAAATACAGCTTAAAATACCTAGGATGGTCCTTAACAGTGATCATCACAACCACTCTTCCCTTATCGGCCGGGCTGGTGGATCCCGATGCCACCCCGGAGACGGTCCGGCTGTTTGAACGCCTCAGGGCGGTTCCCGCAGATCGTATTCTGTTTGGCCAGCAGCACGCTACTTGTTACGGTATCGGCTGGAAAAATACGGACGGGACACGGTCGGACGTCAAAACCCTCACAGGATCCCATCCGGCAGTCTATGGATGGGACATGGGTCATTCCGGCAGCTCGGATGACCGCCAGCTGATGATTGAAGCTCACGAACGGGGAGGCATCAACACGATCAGCTGGCACATGAAAAACCTCTATACCGGCCAGACTTCCTGGAGTGGGGGCGAGGGGGTGCTGGCAGCCCACCTGCCTGGTGGTGAGGCGCATGACAAACTCAAGGCCAGGCTGGATCATTTCGCGGCATTTGTGAGCTCTATCAGGGATCATGACGGCAGACTGGTCCCGATTATCTTCCGCCCCTGGCATGAACACACCGGCGGCTGGTTCTGGTGGGGGCCTAATGGCGGTTCGGATGCGGAGTTCATCCGGCTCTGGCGCTGGACCGTGGAATATCTGCGGGATGAAAAGCAGCTGCGCAACCTGCTTTATGCCTATTCACCCATTCAGGCCAAGTTCGAGTCGGTCGATGATTACCTGACCCTTCGTTTCCCGGGATTGGAATTTATGGATATCGTCGGTTTTGACACCTACAGCAAGATTCCGGAACGCCTGTCCCATCGCTCTGCCATTGTCGCTGAAATCGCCCGCACTCACGGCAAGGTGGCGGCGATCTGTGAATTCGGTATTTCCAAAGGATTGATCAATTGTAATGATCCCGAGTGGTTCATGAATGTTCTGCGCGGGTTTAAGCAGACTCCCGGATCAGGCGGTATTGCCTACATGATGACCTGGCGCAATGCGCACAAGGAACGATATTGGGTTCCTTATGAGGGTCATGCCAACGAAGAAGACTTCCAGCGATTTGCTGCCGACCCGTTCATCATGCTGGAAAACGATCTGGCATCCCTTCCGGAGACTTCACAACCATAAGTATTTGATTATACTGTTACTGTCCTGGACCGGTGAACTGCTCAAGCCTTACTTTAACGACCCAATGAGGAGAAAAAATATGCATCAATGCAAGTTATGGAAATCAATATTCATCTGCCTGATCACGATCGCGTGCGGCACGGTCGCCCACGCGCGGCCTAATATTATCTGGATTTTTTCAGATGACCACGCCTATCAGACGATTGGCGCCTACAACGGCCGCTTTGCCTCGCTGGATCCCTCGCCCCATATCGACCGCCTGGCGCAGCAGGGAATGCGTTTTGACCGCTCCTACGTCAGCAACTCGATTTGCGGTCCCGCCCGGGCAACCATCCTGACCGGAAAGCACAGCCACATGAACGGGTTTATGGACAATTTTTCCCGCTTTGATGGTACACAGCAGACCTTTCCCAAGCTGCTGCAGCAGGCGGGCTATCTCACGGCTCTGATTGGAAAATGGCACCTGGAAAGTAAGCCCATCGGTTTCGACCACTGGGATATTCTTCCGGATCAGGGGCATTACTACAATCCCGACTTCATTAACGCGGACGGAAAATATCGTCTCACCGGATACGTATCCGAGATCATTACCGAGAAGTCGATTGAATGGCTGAATCAGCGTGACACGTCCAAACCGTTTATGCTGATGATGCAGCACAAGGCGCCGCACCGGGAATGGTCGCCTGCTCCGAAATATTTGACGCTTTATGATGATGTCACCATGCCTGAGCCGGACACACTCTTCGATGATTACAACAACCGGGCCTCTCCCGCGCGGAATCAGGACATGTCGATCGCCAAAAGCATGACCTACGGCAAGGACCTCAAGATTCAGGAACGCGATGAAAAGGATGCGTTCAGCCGGCGCGTGCTGAAGCGCATGCAACCGGATCAGATCCAGGCCTGGAATGCGGCCTACCAGCCGAAAAACGATGCTTTCCTGGCAGCCAACCTGGAGGGTGAGGAACTGGTGCGCTGGAAATACCAGCGCTACCTGAAGGACTACCTGCGCTGCACGAAATCCGTGGATGATTCCATTGGTGCCGTCATGGCATGGCTGGAGGAAGCCGGTCTGGCAGAGAATACCATCGTTTTCTACAGCTCCGATCAGGGCTTTTACATGGGGGAGCACGGGTGGTTTGACAAGCGCTTCATGTACGAAGAATCCTTCCGGACACCGCTGATCGCCCGTTGGCCTGGTCAGATCCCGGCCGGGTCGGTCAATACCGATCTGGTTCAGAACATCGACATGGCCAGCACCTTCCTGGAACTGGCCGGTGCACCCGTGCCCGAAGATCTGCAGGGGATCAGTATCCTGCCGTTACTCAAGGGTGAAACTCCGGCAGACTGGCGGGATTCGCTTTACTACCACTATTACGAATACCCCGGCCATCACAGTGTGCGCCGCCACGAAGGGGTCTTTAACAAACGCTACAAGCTGATTCGCTATTACGGCAAGGACGTGGTCGATGGTGAAGAATGGGAATTGTTTGATCTGGAACGCGACCCGTCTGAATTAATGAGTGTCTATTCCAATCCGGAGTATGCCTCCAAGCTGGCCGAGATGAAAACGCTGCTGGTTGATCTTCGTGGCAAGTATGGGGTCACCGAGGAAAACACCCAACCCATCAGAGGAAAGAGAAAGAAACCGTAATCGTATCGTCTGACTGCAACGCACCTGCCTGACCCATGAAAACCATCCTGTATTGCTTCACGATCCTGTTGCTGGTCGCCACGGCCGCGCACGCACGTGACCTTTATCCGCTGGATAACGCGTTCCGGGAGGATTCCACCAGCATCAGTGAGCGGGTGGCACTGCTGAAAAGCCTGGGTTATCCGGGCATTGTGACCGAACAGAAGACCTACACCGAGGAATGGGGCCGTGCTTTGAAAGAGGAGGGCCTGGACATCTATGCGACCTATCTGGTTCTCAAGCCGGGTAAAAAAGGAATTCCGGTTCCTGCAGCCTTCCTGGATCACATTGCCCTGTTTGCAGGCACCGACACCCAGATCTGGGTGACCGTCGCCAAACATAAGAAATTCGAGGCGGATGAGTCCGCCGTGCTGGAAGCTATTGTAACCGTGGCGGATGCGGCCAAAGCCAGCGGCCTGAAAACCGTGATCTACCCGCACTACAGTTTTCATACCGATACCATGGAGACCGTTTTAAGACTGGCCGGGAGCGCCAATCGCAAAGACCTGGGCGTGGCCTTCACACTCTGTCACTACCTCAAGCAGGAGAATCCGGATCAGCTGGAAAGTGCCTTACGGACTGCCGCACCGCACCTGATGGCAGTGCAGGTCAACGGTGCGGATACCCATGGCAAATCCACCGGGGACTGGACCCGCCTGATCATGCCGCTGGATCAGGGCGATTTCGATATGCAGCGGGTGCTGGACACGCTGGATGCCATCGGCTATCCGGGTGCGGTTACCCTGCAGTGTTTCGGACTGGGAGTCGGGGCAGAAGATCATTTACCACGTTCCGCTCAGGCCTGGAACACCATCACCGCCCAATAATATCCAACTCAGAAATCCAGAAATCTTAAAAGCTTTATGAAGATCAAACGTCGCCAGTTCCTCAAAACATCCGTGCTTGCTGCTTCCCCGCTCATGCTTCCCGGGCGCATGCTGCATGCGGATGCTCCCTCCCATCAGATCACCGCAGGTTTTATCGGCATGGGAGGCCAGGGCACGGGCAGAAACCTGAAAGGGTTCTTTGCCCTTAAAAATGTCAGGGTAGTGGCAGTCTGCGACTGTCACCTGGGGCGGGCGCGGAAGGCCAAAAAAATGGTCGACAAGAAGTACCAGAACAAGGACTGCGCCGTCTACCAGGATTTTCGCGAGGTGATCGCGCGGGATGACATTGATGTGGTGGTCATTTCCACCCCGGATCAGTGGCATGTCCCGATGTCGGTCATGGCCATGCAAGCCGGGAAGGATGTATTCTGTGAGAAGCCGAGTTTAACCATTGTCGAAGGGCGCCAGCTGGTGGAAGCTGCGGAGGCATCGGATCGTGTCTTCCAGTGGGGCATTGAAGACCGGACGCTGACCAAATATCACCTGCTGGCGGGATGGGCGCGCAGCGGACTCATCGGTAAGGTGGAAAAAGTCACCTGCACGCTGCCCTATCAGGAGCCCTTTAAAAGAGAAGAGCCGGTGGCGGTGCCGGATGAGCTGGACTGGAATCTGTGGCTCGGCCCGGCTCCGCTGGTCGACTACACCCCCAGTGCCCTGGATATGTTTCACTGGCGGCTGAACAGTGACTACGGAGGAGGCATGCTCTCGGATTGGGGCACCCACCTGTGTGATACCGCCCAGGTCGGTCTGGGAGAGGACGCCGCCGGCCCGGTGGAAGCCTGGGGAACCTGCCGGGAACTGGATCCATCCGCATACAACAGTGACACGCCCGTCGACTTCAAGCTGACTTTAAAATACGCCAGTGGTGCCGAACTGCATGTGGCCGACAATTCCACCTACAAGGAACTCCTGTTGGAATTCGAGGGAACGGATGGATGGGTGCGGTGTAAGGGGTGGAATGGAAAACTGGAGGCCAGTGATCCATCCATCCTGCAAACCCGCACTTTCGGACCGGACGCGAACTACTGGGAGCTGCCCCAGGTAGAGCATGCGGACTTTATCGACGCAGTGGTGAACCGTCGCAAACCCGCTTACCACCCGGAGGCCGGGCATCGGCTCTGCACCGCGTTGCATCTGGGTCACCTGGCGTTGCGGGAAGGCCGGAAAATCGGCTGGGATCCGCACAGCGAGCGGTTTACAACGGAACCGGAGGCCAACGAAGCTTCCATCCTGTATCAGCGCACTCCCCGCAACTGGGCCTGACAGACTGGATGCCGAACGCCGCCCCGGTAGCGGTTATTAGCGCACATGGTATTGATTCGGGCGCACCGAGTGGTGCGATGACAAGATGAATCCACCAAGGGCGGCGACCACCCCGCAAAGCGGGGCACGTCTCATCCAACAGTTTCCCGTGTAGGATGAGCATCCCCGAATACTTTCGCACATACATTAACATAAGCAGATGACATTTCCGGGTGTAGGATGAGATTCTTCCGCCAAAGCCTTGGCGATGGCGGACGATCTCGTCAGGACGGATCCTACCGTTATGGCGTGACGAGATCATCCGCTGAGGCGGAGGTATCTCATCCTACATTTCACCAGCAGCCTCAATCCTTATGTTAACGTGTATGCGAATACTTGCGGGGTTCTTGCCAGGCTGGATCCGTAATGGGCCAGATGAATCACAAGGTGCGCTAGTGAGGATTTTCAGTTAGAGCGTTTCCGAATGAACGATTAACCTTTTAACCTTTCAATGCGGTAGTCGACGACCCTACGTACAACGATGTTAAAACTTGATTCGGAAACACTATAGTTAACCGCCCCTTTTGGGAGGTGCCAGGATCACGGCACGGTCTTGTTTGCGACTTTCCAGAATGGCAGCTACGTCCGTGGGAAACTGCATCTGTTGTGGCGTTTGCACTTTTTGGAACAGCACTTTTTGTTTTCCCTTGATCCATTGCACTGGCTGCCGGTTGGCAAGATCTACCCACGCCCGGGTGTTGCCGGAGTTGAAGACCAGGCAATCCCGCTCGAAGAGCTGTTCGACTCCGATGTAGTGTTTCGGTTTGATCCACCGGAAAAAGGGGAACTTATTTTCAGCCATACCGCTGAAGACTTCCTCACTGATGGAGGAAAGCCCCGTGTAACCGCTTTCGGCCTCCGCCTCGGCTTCATCCAGCTCTTCCTCCTCATCTGCCGAAAACGAACCTCCCAGTTTGGCTTGATCGGAAGCATCTTTGTAGATTACATCCAGACCATCTGACCAAAATTCATAAACACCTTTTTCATCCGAAATGCGGGCATGTTGCATCTTTTCCGTTTGGGTAAAGACAGCCTTGGAAATACGCTCCCGGGTTTTTTTCATCTGGCTTTTACCGTCCGGTGCCGGTTCAAGCACGCTCACGGTAGACCTGACCGTCAGTTCCCATGCTTCTGGTGGGGCCAGTTCACGCACCAGCTTACCATTGGGTAAAGGAGGTTTGGACATGGGAACTTCATCTTCTGCAGCAATACGTTGCTGCGATACGTTCAGCAGGAGCAATCCTCCTGCAAGTATGATTTTAAGATAATTCATTCGGTCACCACTTCGATTTCCTGATCAATGACTTCACCCGTCAGGCGATCAATCGCTACATGCAACCAGATCCGCTTTTCGGCTTCAACCAGAAAATCGTTCACATCCGTCGCGGTAACCGGATATTTGCCGGTCTGGGTCACCAGGTCGATCATGAGATTCCAGGTGCCCGCCTGTCCCGCTGCGGCCAGCGCACGGATCGGCGCTTCCCGTAAGCGCTGAACAATGTTCCTGGGATCAGGATTGGCTCCGGTGGCACTTCCTGAGACAGCCAGATCAATGCTGAACCCGTCATAGGGAGCAGCATCAAATAAATTGTTGCTGGCTCCCGGTGAATAACGACCAACCAGATCGGCCAGGTTAAGCAGTGGGCCTTTACCGGCGGTTGTCAGGTCAGTAGTACGGTTGACGAGAGCATCAGCCAGGGCAGTTGCGTCGGTTGATGAAATCGGATCGCCTGGAACACTTGGTGCCAGCCCGTTTTCATCTGCCCGGTAGGCACCATTCAGAATGGCAGCCAGCACGGGTGCCTGCCGCGTATTCAGATCCACTTTCCCTGCAATGACCGGATTATTATTCAGATCTTCGTTGATACAGAAAACATCCAAAAATCCGGTCCAGCCGCTCTCAGGTGAAAAGAAGTCGATATTTTTCCAGGGAATGTCCGTGAAGACATGTCCCAGTTCACCGACTGTTCGAAAAGGACGATTCAACATCACCGGACGGTTGTATTGCTCGTTGAGGTTGCTTGGATTCAGCGTTACAGTTGGTATACCAACCGTAGTATCTGCAAAAGTTGCCTTAAGATCAGGAACATAGCCGCCCATAGTCCGCCGCAAAACCCCATCGCTGTCGACGATTACGTTGCTGCTGCCGCTTCCCATACCATTATTTTTAGATACCGCTCCTTTGTACTCACCTTTGTTAGTATGAGTTTGATCTAATCCTGAGCCGGGTCTGTCTGTCAATAAGGGGTAGTCTGGCCTGCTTCCGGCATTAAGGAAACCAGGCAGCATGGCTCTGTGGCCCGGAACAAATCTATTTGTCCGTGGATCGACGGCGATGGATCCCACTCGCTTATTATTCTTATTCCCGGCAAAGGTGAAACTGGGATTTGCCGGGTCAAGCAAGGGCGCTTGTAGTGGATGGTTTTCACCGGGAATGACGGCATGGCCCACTGGCATGCCAGGATCGCCTGTCCCATCTGCCTGCACAGCGTTATAAGGGATGAAAATTTGTTTGTAAGTAACCCAGTCATTGTTACTGAAACTTCCCGGATTGGTTGAATATTGTAAGGTATAAGTAAATCCTCTACCGTTCCATGCACTACCTGGGTCACTTAACCGATTTGCGGTATGAGCATAAGTACTACTGCTATCACTATCTAACCATCTCAGTTTGTAAGGACCTCCCATATAAAATCCGACAAAACTGTTTCCTGTAACGTCTTCGACCGCTCCAATATCCCTATTGAGGCCTCCAGCAGTAACTAACAGGTTAGTATTATTAATAAAAAGACCGGTGTGCTGCCGACCGTTTCCCGGTGTGCGATCAGGGCTGGGGTCTGGTATCATCAGAGGCGTAGGCTGGCGGTGCAGGTCTGGTACGTTGGAGTTGGTCCGATTAAAGTAAAGTGCTGTCGCAGGTTCACCGGAAAAATCAATGGTACCTGTCACATCATTACGCTGAACCAGTGGAATGCCGTTCTCATCCTGGTCCCAGTAAGTTTCTAGCTCGATGTCATTTCCTGAGCTGTCTTTCTGCATGGAGTTAAATCCGGATCCAACACTTTCCAGCATAACGGTAAATCCGTCGCGTTGTCCCACGGATCCCCATGCATCCGGCGTTGCAGTGGTAACAGTGATTCTCAGGTATTCCGGGCTGAGGTTTGGGTCCAGTGTAGCACTGGGTTCCTTGTGGGGATTCCAGACATAAGGCACTTGCATCGCTACACCCTGCCCTTCCTGCTCGGCGGTGAGTGGGTCTTGCAGCAGACCACCAATCAGGGTGCGATCTGGCATGGCAGCTTTGCCATTGCCCATTTCAGGACGTGGGTTTTGAGGCTCATCCAGAATGACGTTCATGATCGTCATCCCATACCAGTATGGCAGGTCTTCAACACCCCAGAATGACATAAACCGATTCTGGCTCGCAAAGGCATCATCCTGAAAAACAATCTGGGTGGGGTAGTTATCCGGGTCTGCCTGATCGATGATGTTGGCACCAATTTGGATGATGTGATTGTTAATCCGGCGATGAATGTCAGAAGAGAAATTCAACATAGATTCCCAACCGTTCAAAAATTGGCTTGGTCGTAAGGATCGGCCTATGGCACCGGTATGCACGGTGGCTTTGATCAATTCAAAGAAATCAGGTTCCCGGCCCTGGTTGGCCACGCCCAAGCCGGCGTTCTGATCATCATAGAGGTTGTTGATGGCATTCGAAGCGGATGGTGCATTGTGAGCAGCAACCCGGTCATAGGTCCAGAAGCCACCAAGTCCACCGGGCCCGGACCCCGGAGACCAGGTCAAGCCAAAGGCTTTGCGAATATTTTCAGCAGTTCCGAGGTTGAGATATTCCTGAGTAAATCCCTCATCCAGCAACTCCAGAATCAACGGGTCGGAAGTAGATACATTGGCACTGGGCCCTTTATACGTTACCCAGGCCAGTCGACTCAGCGGAAACCGTTTTTTGAGTAAAGGCTCTCCTGCTTCGAATGGTGCACCGTCGAAACGCCTGCCGTCCGAGCTGACAGGAAATGAACTGGGATCCGGCACCGTGATCGACGCGAGGATGGGATTGATCAGTGTTTCTGCGTTATGGCCGGAATTGCCAATGTTACTTGACAGTTCGCTACTGGTTCCTGTTTGAAAAGTCTCAACAGTGTTGACGCCTGAATCATAATTAGGCAATGAATTATCTTCTCCCTGCATCCGGTAAAAGGAGGGCTGATTGCGGGTGCGGTTGAAGGTGCCCAGATACTGCAGTGCGTCGAGGACAGCATTGTTACCGCCGGCATTCAAGTCGTCGTCAAAGAATTCAATCAGCTGCTGGCGACTGACAAACTGGCGGTCACTCTGGGTTCCGGCCAGCAACTGATTGGCCGGCCTCAGAAAGCCGTAGGCATTCCGGGTAGCCCATTCAAAGAAGCTGGCAGTAGGATTGGTGGCGGAAATGGTGGCTTCATTCCGCCACTGGACCAGCCGATCCACGTGAGTGTTCTGGGTGAGTCCGATCTGGGTCAGGTCCGCATAGGCGGTGCCTGGTTTGACACTCACCGGATTACTGATATTCGTGCCGGAGAGGGCGGCAACGGCGTTGCTGCTGTATCCTGCCACATTGGCATCCAGCAATCCTCCTTGATTGTAGATGGTAAAAGCATAACGTCCGACAACGGTCTGGCTGCCGTCGCCGTCCGTGGTCCATTGGATATCGGCTATGTTAGCTCCGCTGGGATTGCTGCCATCGCGTGCCATCAGAATCCAGTCCGGGGCCGGAAAATTACTGGGCGGCGTCGGGTCGGCCAGGGAGTTTGCCTGCATCAGCAGCGGCTTATTCCATCGTTCCGGAGTCATCAGGCGGCCATTCAGCGAGGCAGTTTCAGTCGAGGCGGTGGAGGCGCGGTTCAAGGTATTACCACTGAATGTATAGAACGGGGTGCTGGCGTCGCTGCTGCTGACCTTGATCAGGTTTTCCATCCCGGTGCCGACGATGCTGACGGTATCCAGTCCGGGAACAGCCACCTGAGGAATGGCATCCGCAGGAGTACTGGGAATATAAACGCTGCGACCGCCGTTGGGAGCAGCATAGGGGGTGCGCGATCCACTGATGATTTCCTGCTGAAGATCACCCATGACCTGCTGCATCGCTCCCTGCGTCATCTGATCCACCTTCACCTGGTTGGAATTGCTGGATGAGATCTTCACCTGCAGCTGGCTGCGGGAAAAGAAGGCCAGGATGAGTCCGGACAGCAGCACGACCATGGCCAGAACGATGATCAGTGCGGCTCCCCGGCGGCCCGTGTGTCGGTGGGGAATGGTAACGGTTGTTTTCATGGCATTAATCCAGGTAGATGAAGCGTTGGTATACTTTGATATTCTGCGCAGCAGCAAACGGAATACCCGCGTTGACGGCAAAGTCGGGATCGTTGACCACATCGGTCCAACTTTGCAATGGCAGTTCAGCCGGAACCGTTTGCAGCTCGGTTGAGGTTGGATCGGGAAATAGTGCGATCAGATTGTTCGTATCGCCGGCGATGAGGCGTGAGCGTTCATCCAGCAGGACCACGGTAAATACGACGGCCGCCACATCTTCCAGTCCGTGGGTCAACCAGACACGGTTACCGTTGGGATCATTGGGCGGGCTGATCGCCTGGCAGATAAAAGCCCGGCCGGTTGTCTCATTAAACCAGCGATCTCCGACCTGGCCGCTCTGCTGGCCGGGTGCGGTGGTGCTGGGTGTCAGCGTGTCCGGAATCACCGGATAATTGGAATAGGTGCCGTCCTTCAGCAGAAAGCAGTGTTCAAAGCGGATGATCTGCGGTCCAACCACGGAGTAGAACGGAGAATCTTCAGCGACGGTGCTGGTATTGATCAGGGTGCTCCAGCGGTTGTCGATCTGACCTTGTGAGCGCACCGCGCCATTGAGGGTATCATAACTGACAAAGACCATCTGATCGATGGCGGCATCACTCTGGGCCGGGCTTCCGGAGGTATTGGTATCCCAGGCCAGTCCGACTCCGAGACGTTCAAACTGCAGCGCGAGGGCGTCATTCTTTTTGGTCGCGGTGCGGTAGCCGACCAGGGAGTATCTGCCCGTATCCACGGTATCGAAATCGCTGAAGGCGGGCGACTCCGTGAAGAAATAGAGGGCGTCATTGAGCGTTCCATTATCATCCTCAATCATCTGCAGGTCAGCCGCTCCATTGCTGACCACCTGATCCAGATCACGTTCCAGCAGTCCGAAGATCAACCGGGCCTCACTGTCCAGGTCCAGGTTCTGGTTGGAGGAGGTGACCGCGCTGGTGATCCCGTCAGTCATGCTGACTACCATCAGGGAAATGATGGTGAATACCGTGGCGGCAGCCAGCATTTCAACCAGTGAGAAACCGCGCTGGCGCTGGAATTGGCGGGCTGTCATCGTCATAACGAGAAATCCATATAGGTGATCAGTTCAAACGAGTTATCCAGGGTATCAGGCCAGCCGGCTGCCGGGCCGGGCGCCTGTGCCGGCCAGCTGATGACCACGCGGACAGCCGTTGCATTCAGGCTGTTGTTGTTGGCGGCCTGCAGGTCAAAGCCTACATCCACCCGGTATTTGGATGCAGACAGCACGGGTGAGGTGACCAGCGATGCCTGATATTCTCCGTTGGGGGCAATGAAAAACGTGCTGTCCGGATTGCTGCCCGATGCCATGGATGATCCGGTCGAACCAGTCGGCAGCGCGAAGTTGAAGCGGGAAACGGACTGACCGGTCGGGTTGAGCCGCTGCTGGTTACGCTCTGCTTCCAGGTCGGCCACAATCTCGGCTGCCAGGCTGGAAGCGTAGGTGAGCTCGACCGACTCCTTCTGGGCCTGGAGACCGGTAGGCAGCAGGGCCAGCAGCACGGAAAGACAAAACGTGCAGATGCCTAACGCCATGATGACTTCGACCAGTGAAAATGCAGCGGAGGTGGTATGATGTTTCATGGTCTGAAGATGCGGCTTCGGCCCGTCACGCCGTCAATCTGAACGGCAGCTATGTTGCCTTCGCTGACATTGGTGGTGACCGGTGTGTTGGCTTCCTGAAAACCGACTTCAATCATGGCGTATGCGTCCAGGCCGGACAGGACGACGGAACCGTTTGGATTGAAGCGCATGACATGGGTAAAATCATGGGTCGTGTTCACTCCGCTGGGCGGCCAGCTGAAGACGGTGGTGCTGCCGGCGGTGCTCAAATTGTGGGTGGCAGCCACCAGCGATCGTGCAGACATGGGACCATCGGAGGCAGTTATCCCGGAAAAGTCCGCCAACTGGACGTTGCTGTAGCGTTTCAGCTTATTCACCGGAACCAGGTTGGCGGAGGTGGAGTCTGACGTGCCATCCTCGGAGTTTACCAGACTGATCACCACATCGTTGCTGTCCTGCTCTACACCCAGCCAGACATAGGTATTTTGCGACATGGCAATGCTGCGGGCCAGTTCAACGGTTTCTGCAATGCCGGTAGCGGTGTCGAGCACGGTCCGGCTTCCCATGACGGATCGTATTCCCAGCACCGAGGCAGTGGAAAGAATCGCAATGATTGAAATCACGACCAGCAGTTCAATTAAGGAGAATCCGGCCTGGTTGCGATGCGGAGAGCGCATCGGCTGATCAGGTTTCCGGTATTTAATGTCTTTATAATGTATTAACATAATAATTACTTTTATCAGGATATTCGCAAAAGTGAAGCAAGTCAATCACTCTTTAACTGCAATTAGTATTATTGAAACTAAATAATGGGGATAAAAAATGCAACGGATTGTTTATCAGTAAATTAAAGAAATTCCTGCTGCAGGAAGGATCTCGGCATGGTGGAGACGGGTGTGGCACCCATGGACGGGACGGTGACGAGAAGTCTGCGACATTCTCATCCTACAAATTCTTATCTGTAGGCTGGGATTCCACTCCGCGAATGCGGAATGGATCCTGGCAGGTTCTGGCATGCAGTATCAACCATTGATACCGCGATGATGAGATACCTCCGCCTGAGCGGATGATCTCGTCACGCGCTAACGGTAGGATCCGTCCTGACGAGATCGTCCGCCATCGCCAAGGCTTCGGCGGAAGAATCTCATCCTACACCCGGAAATGTCATCTGCTTATGTTCATGTATGTGCGAAAGTATTCGGGGATGCTCACTCTAAACGGGAAACCGTAGGATGAAATGTGCCCCGCTTTGCGGGGTGGTCGCCGCCCTTGGTGGATTCATCTTGTCATCGCACTACTCGGTGTGCCCGAATCAATACCATGTGCTCTAAAAAGGCTCTAACAGTGCCCGAAAGTGGTGGTGGTATTTCTTCCACAGGTAAGGCAGAGCCGGTGCGTAGCTTTCCGGTGTGGTTTTAAATTCCCTTTCCATTTCTGCAGCCGTCACCCAGCGGAGCTGATCGATTTCCCGGGAACAGGCGTGAAAAGGACCTTCACAGGTCGTCCGGTAAACGGTGACAAATTCCTGTCCGGTCTCGGTGCAGGCATCACATTTGGCGACAGCCTGCAACTCCGGCAGCATTTCCGGTCCGAGCTCCTCCTGAAGCTCCCGGGCCGCTGCAATGTCGTAGGTCTCACCGGAGTCCACATGCCCGCAGCAGGAGGTGTCCCAGGTGCGGGGGTGCTTGTCTTTGGCCGCGGAGCGCAGTTGCAGCAGGATTTCTCCTTGCGAGTTGAATACAAAAATATGCACGGCACGATGGCGTGCACCACGAGCGTGCACCTCGCTGCGGGGCGCGCTGCCGATAACCTGATCGTGCTCGTCTACAATGTCGAAAATATCTTCCATGGCGGTGACCCGCAGGTATTGAAATGGAAACCGCGCTGTCGCTCAATCACTTAATCATCAAATCTTTGAATACCTGGATCCACTGTTGAACCGTCAAGTGTTCCGGACGCTGATCCGAATCGAAGCCGATGGTGTTGCGGAGTTTTTTGCGGCGTTGAGCAAAGGCCTGGCGCAGCAGTCGGTAAAACGGGCCACGCTGCTCCATGGGCAGCACGGATTCTTTGCGTCGGGCATAAAAAACGACGGAGTCGACACGGGGTTGAGGATAAAAAACATCACCGGCAATCACGCGGCGGCACTCGACGTGGTAGCAGGACTGGAGCAGCACCGTGATGGCTCCGTAAGCTTTGGTGGAATCGCTGGCGCAAAAGCGTTCGCCCGTCTCCAGCTGCAGCGTAAAAACCATCTCCCGCGGGAGTGGATCGCGCTGAAGCAGCTCGACCAGAATCGGCGTGGAGGCATAGTAGGGCAGGTTGCCGGTTGCGACGGAAACAGTCTCTATCTGTGCCAGGTGTCTGACGGCATCCGCTTCGATCAGCGTCCATTTTTTTTGAGTTCCCAGATGATCCCGGAGCCACCGGGCCAGTCCACCATCCAGCTCGATGGCGGTGACATGGGCTCCGGTCTTGAGCAGTTCACGCGTCAGGGCACCCAGGCCCGGTCCGATTTCCAGCCAGTGTTCGTCCGGTGCGGCCGTGATCTGTCTGACGATGTATGCGCACAATCCCGGCTCAATCAGAAAGTTCTGTCCCAGCGACTTGAGCGGTCGCAGGCCTGCCTGCTGGAGGGCTTGGATAACTTCAGTGCGGGTCATGCCGGGTATGCTCAGGGGATGGAGAAAGTGACACTCGGATATGCTGTGGTTCGATCGCCAGGTTAAAATTGCTGCTGAATGTAGTGATGCAGTGTCTGCAGGGTCAGCACTCCATCGGGTCGGGGAGTGCCCTTCAGCTGGATCAGCCAGCCGCCGCTATCCGGTTGCGGTGCATAGACCAGCACCATGCTGTTTTCGCCCGTGTAATCGCAGGCTGAACTCAGCGCAGCATTCAGCTGGAAGGTATGCGCGCGTCTGAATTCATCGGGTAATGCTCCGGCGTATTCGATTTCGGAAGGATCAGGATGAATCACCACCATGAAATATCCTCCGATATGAAACTGCAGGCACTGAATGGCCAGTATCGTCATGGCTTCCAGCGAAGGGCTGGTGGCATGGCTTTCGGGATCAAACAGGTCGTCCGGATAATCAAACACCCCCAGCAGCAGGCGGGTGCGCCAGCGGGGGATATCGGGGATCGCCTGCGGGGAATGAATCACTGCATATCCGCGCGCTTCGGCTTCACGGATCAGATTCCGGTTGGGATCCCGGGTCATGACCGCCGGATTGCCGCCCAGTATCACATTAATCGTGGTGGAATCAAAGAGCTGCGGGGCAATCCCGGCTGGATCCGTTCCCGCCGGGGAGTGACTGTAAAATGCGGCAGCAGCCGGATGGGTGAAGCAGGTAGTGGTGACCATGCCAATGCGGCGGGAGGATCGCTGTGCCTGATAAAAAAGATGGTCCAGTGCGGCAGCTGCTGCATCCAGTCCGACCTGCCTGTCGGGACCGGCCACGGCAGTGCTCAGCGTCGAGAAGTGAGCTGCCGGGTCCGTAAACCGGTCCTGGACCAGGGCAGCAGCGGAGGGCTGATATGCCAGCACGGAATCTTCCAGGCCTGCCAGCTGGCTCAGGTCGGTGGAGGGTGCGATGAAGAGCACGATACCGTGAGCTTTCGGGGCGACGTAGAAACGCACATAGATCAGGCAACCCAGCACGAAGAGTCCGAGCAGGGCCAGGGTCAGGATTTTAATCCGCCAGTTCACCTCCATAGGCTGCCAAGGGGATCGAAACGTACAAGGAGAAACACGGGTCGGGCCGTGACTTTCAGGCAGCACAGGTTCCGGGCTTGATTTTGGAGAGCTTCTCGGGATGATGGGGCGCTCATGCTTGATATCAGATTGATCCGGGAAACCCCTGATGCCGTTAAAGCACGTCTGGCTACTCGTGGCGAGGACGGTGCGGTGATTGACCGCATGCTGGAAACCGATGCGGAACGCCGGCGACTGATCACGCAGGTGGAACAACTCAAGCAGGAACGCAATGCCATCAGTAAACAGATCGGGATTCGCAAACAGAACGGGGAATCTGCTGACGAGCTGCTCTCCGGCATGAAAGACAAATCGGACCGGATTGCTGAACTGGATACCCGGACATCCGAGGTAGATGCCCGGCAGCGCCGGGAGCTGCTGCAGTTGCCGAACTTACCCTATCCGGCATGCCCGGTCGGCACGGCGGAGGCGGACAACCCTGAGGTGGGTTGTTTCGGTGAAAAACCGGGCTTTGATTTCAACCCCCGAAATCATGTCGAGCTGGCAGAGCCGGCAGGCTGGTTGGACTTTACCCGGGCGGCGGACATTTCCGGCAGCGGATACGTGGTCTTCAACGGTCAGGGTGCACGGCTGGAACGCGCATTAATCCAGTTCATGCTGGATCTGCACAGCCGCGAACACGGATATCGTGAAGTCTCTCCCCCCTTTCTGATCCGGGAGGAGGCGATGTATGGCACCGGTCAGTTGCCGAAGTTTCGCGAGGACATGTATGGCTTCGAACAGGAAGGACTGTTCCTGGCTCCCACCGCGGAGGTGCCGGTGACTAATCTGTTCCGGGAACAGATACTGCCGGAAGCTGAATTACCCCAGAAGCGGGTGGCCTATACCCCGTGTTTCCGGCGTGAGGCAGGCAGTGCGGGTAAGGAGACGAAGGGACTGATCCGAATGCATCAGTTCGACAAGGTGGAACTGGTGCGGGTGGTGCACCCGGATACCTCCTTTGAGGCGCTGGAAGAACTGCGGCGTGAGGCGGAAACCGTGCTGGAAAAACTGGGATTACATTACCGGACGATTGAACTTTGCACCGGCGATCTCGGTTTTGGAGCCGCCAAGTGTTACGACATTGAAGTGTGGGCCCCGGGCAGCGAGATGTATCTGGAAGTCAGCTCGTGCAGTAACTTTACGGATTTTCAGGCGCGTCGGATTCAGCTGCGCTACAAGGACGAAAACCGGAAGAACCGTTTCTGTCATACCCTGAACGGATCCGGCACGGCGCTGCCGCGATTGTTTGTCGCCTTGATCGAAAGTGGTCAGCAGGCGGACGGCTCGGTGGTCTTACCGGAGGTATTACACTCGTATTTCGGTGCGGAGGTGATGACACCCGAATGATTCTGGGAGGACTGGATCTGGCATGGGGTGAAAAAAATCCGGACGGGGTGTGCCTGCTGGAGGGGCATCCGGACCAGGTGCGCTGCCGTTTTCTGGGGCTGGTGCATGGTGACGATCAGATTGTTCAGTTATTTTCCGGTGTTGCGCCGACGACGGGGGTTCTGTTAGCGATTGATGCTCCGGTGGTCTGTCCCAATCCGGACGGATCCCGACCGGTCGACCGGCTGACCCATAAACTCTTTCACGCGGAGCACGGTGGAGCTCATCCCTCCAATCAAAAACGCTGTGCGCGTCCTTTGCGTGTGGTGGAGCGACTGAAAGCTGAGAATTTCACCGTGGGTCTGGAGGCTCCATGGCACCGGCGTCAGATCATCGAGACGTTTCCACATCCGTGCACGTTACGGTGGTTTGATCGCGATATGATTTTTAAATACAAGAAGGGACCGGTCGGGCTGCAACGTCAGGAGTTTGCCGCCCTGCAGCGGGCACTGCGTTCGTTATTGCGCAATCGCCTGCCGCGGCTGGCCGATCAGGTGGAAATCATTGCCCTGTTGCATCAGCCCTGGTCCAAGCCGATTGAAGACCAGACGGATGCCCTGATGTGTGCTTTAGTGGCCTATGACCACTGGTATGCCCAGGGGAAAATGACCGAAGTGCTGGGCGATCTGAATACGGGCTTCATGGTCATTCCCCGCTAGGCATGATTCAGAGGTTGGAATTTACCAGCGGCTTTGGTTGAATACACCACCTATGAGTGAACTTCGTGATCCATTACAGGGTGCCGTCGACGCCGGCCGGTTACTGGAACCGGCCCGGGATAACATCCTTTTTCTGCTGGAAGAAACCGAATGTGAGGCCTGGCAGTCGGACAGTGTGCAGCAGCTCATCAACGACGGGCAGTGGACCGAGCTCAACGACCGGTTCTACCAGACACTTCAGTTCGGAACAGGTGGACTACGGGGGCGCACTATCGGCAAGGTCATCACGGAAGCGGAAAAAGGATCGCAGGGTGAAAACATGCCGCCGGAGCATCCGGCGGTCGGCACCAATATGATGAACGTCTTCAATCTGACCCGCGCGACACTCGGGCTGGTCAATTACATCCAAAAGAACTTTCCGGCAGAGCCCCCGCGGATGGTTATTTCCCACGACACGCGTTACTTTTCCCGGTCGTTTGCAGAGCTGGCTGCTGCGATTGTGAAAAAGCGTGGTGGCACGGTGTATCTGGTGCGCGAGGAACGCTCCACCCCGGAACTCTCGTTTGCGGTGCGCCATTTCGGTGCACATGCCGGGGTGATGCTGACCGCCAGTCACAACCCGCCGCATGATAACGGCTTCAAGGCTTACTTTGCAGACGGCGGACAGCTGGTGGCACCTCATGATGCAGGCGTGATCGGGGAAGTGATGAAAATTAACTCCTTACGGGTGGAAACCGAGCGTGCAGGGCAGATCATTACTGTGGCGGAGGAACTGGATGCCGCCTACCTGGACGCACTGGCCAGGCTGGTGCTGGAACCGGAGGTGATTCAGGAACAGGCGGATTCGCTTAAAGTGGTGTTCACTCCTATCCATGGCACCGGCATCCAGACCGTGCCCAAACTGCTGGATCGCTTTGGATTCGATTATGCGGTGGTGGAAGATCAGGCGGCCCCCGATGGAGGTTTCCCGACAGTGGTTTCCCCCAACCCGGAAAACAGTGAAGCGCTGGAACTGGCCATTGAAAAAGCAAAGTTTGTGGATGCTGACTTCCTGGCAGCAACGGACCCGGATGCGGATCGGATGGGGGTGGCCGTGCGGGATGGACATGGGAATTACCAGCTGCTGACGGGAAATCAGATCGGATCCGTGATAGCCGCCTATCGGTTGGAGCGGCTCTTCCATGCGGGAGTGTTGACCAGCGGGAACGCCCGCAACGCTGCATTGATCAAGACACTGGTAACCACGGACCTGCAAAAAGCCATCGCGGAAGCCTACGGCGTCAAATGTGTCGAAACACTGACCGGATTCAAATTCATCGGGGAAAAACTGCACGACTATGAACAGGCCGCAGGTGGTCGTCCCGCGGATGCGGATGCGGCCGCCTGGCGCGACCTGCTGTTGGAGAAAAGCACCTACTTTGTTTTCGGAGGAGAAGAGAGTTACGGCTATTCCGCGGCGGATGCCGTGCGTGATAAGGATGCAAATGCAGCGGTTCTGATGTTTTCCGAAGTGGCGGCCTGGTGTAAGTCGAACGGTCAGACCGTGCTGGACTACCTGGATTCGCTTTATCTGAAATACGGATTTTATCTGGAAAAACTGGGAACGCTGACCTTTGAAGGTGCCGAAGGAGCCGCCAAGATTCAGCGCCTGCTGGCCAGTTACGTGGCAGCAGCGCCGGAACACTACGGCAGCAAGCCTGTCGAAAAGATTCAGAACTTTGAGACCGATGATGTCTTTGACTGTGACGGCAAGGCAATTCCCAAACAGAAAATGCTGATTTTCCACCTGGCAGGTGGAGCGCGGGTCGCCGTGCGGGGTTCCGGCACGGAACCGAAGATCAAATACTACTTTTTTGCCAGCAAACCGGTCAGCGGAGCGGATGGACTGGCGGAGACGAAAACACAGGTCCAACAACTGCTGGAAGACCTCTGGTCATTTACCCGGCAGGATGTGGAAAAACGCACAGGCTGATCCCGTGCCGGCGCAGCGCTGGTGAAAACACAGCAGCATCCGCTGCAGTCCGGTCTAGAGGCTTCTCAGCAGTCCAGGTCCACGGTGCGGATCCACTGGTCACTTCTCCGGTTTCTCAGTGCCCCCGGCTTGCGGGTAACCAAATCCTGGTCCGCATCGTTCAGCGGCGGATATTCCACAAATACCGCGGCTAGCAGCCGCTCGTGCAGCGGAATGTTCAGATATTCAAAAATCTCCCGGCTGCGCAATCTGCCGCCGCTGGACCAGTAATTGTCCATACCATGGGCTGTCAGCAGCAGCAGAAAATTCTACACCATGGCCGAAGTGGCAGCCAGATGTTCCTCATTGCGTTCGCTCGGACGGGTATCGGTGGCAGGAGATGGGGGAGATTCCGGCAGCCAGGTGACCAGGACCAGGGCACTACACGCAGCGGCCAGTTGAGGCTCTTTGGTAGTGACCTGCAAGGTTTCGCTCAGGTAGCGGGCCAGTTGTCCGGCCTGCCGGTTCCACAGGATATGGGCACGCCACGGTTCTGCCATACCGTCGATGGATCGCGGGTAGTGGAACGGTGCCCATCCGGCAGCAGTCAGGGCAGTGCGCACCAGCGGCTGGTAGACCGCTTCCACCGCAGCAGGAACGGGATTCCGGGCGGTCAGTTCACACATGACCTTCTCGGTCATACGCCGATGAATGACCGCTTCGATGATCTGGGCATGATCCGGGACAGGCATAAAACAGACGTTTATGCTTTCACCGTCCGGTCGATCAACCGTTTCTGTAAGCCGCTGGAACCGAAGATGAGCCAGTCCGGGACGCCCGAACCTCGCAGCATTGCCACGCTGTTGCTTATCTTATTCATGACCTACTTGATAGTTTTCAAGCCAAATATTGCAAGGATTGTTCTGTTACAGCCCGAATCTGAGTCCACAGCATGGTCTCTGGTATCCACAGCTGCTAAGACGGATCGCGGCTATAATCCTTTAAGCAGATCTGACCACCGGCAGTTCAATGCAGCCGGAAAACGTGCGATAACCTTGATGCCCGGATTGGCGGAGCCTGCTTCAATACGCTGCAGGTAGCGGCGGTCAATTTCAGCACGTTCCGCCAGTTTTTCCTGGGTCAGTCCTTTCTGATTACGAATCCGGTGGACATTCTTTCCCAAAACTGACCTGGGATCTACATCGTTCCATTTCGACTGATTGACCACATCAGATTATGTACAATCTCATCAGCCCGGAGAGCGGTCTAATGGTCGCTTTTTAATATTTGATTTTCAAATGAATAACCGCTAACAACACTTTCATGCGTTCCATGCATATTCAGCCGCTGTTGATTTTCGTTTGTGTAGTTACACGTGCCGGGCAGCTGGTTGCGTCTGAAAATGCCGTTTCTCTTTCATCCCGTTCTGAAGCTGCAGCCCAGCTGGCCATTGAAAAACTGGCCGAGCCGCGCAAGCGGGAGGCTCAACGTGCTGCGATTCTGTCGGTGCCGGCACTGGGCGAGTGGCGGGATGTCAGAGCGGATGGCAGTTCAGTCACCTACCGGCGGGTGGCCAGGCCTGAACTCCAGCCGCAGCCGTCGCCTGCTGCACCCGATTCATCCTTAATTTCCGCCAATATGCCTTCATCGTTGCGCTGCGCGTGCTAACAATTTTCCACATAAATATTGACCACCATATCAAAGGTGGTTAATAGACTGGGAGCCATGTTCAAGTCACTGCTGCTTACCTTATGCCTGTTGTTCCTGGTCGGGGGGTCCGTGCTGATCTCGCAGACGGCTGACGAACCCAATGAAGGGGTGCAGGTGGAGCAGGATGCCGTCAGTGGAGACTGGCAACTCAAATGGTGGGGCAAGCTGGGACGGACCTATTTCATCCAGCACACCAACGATCTGCGCAGTGACTGGTCGTGGGTGCCGCTGGTGGAGTCCGGCGGGGATGCGGTCCGGGAATGGGGCTTTACCAGCACCAGTGACAGGTTCTTCCTGCGGCTGGCCTACAGCGAC
>JBCDJI010000010.1:0-143051 GCA_038748025.1 Verrucomicrobiota bacterium | reverse complement strand
CAGCTAAAAACGCAAAATTACTTATCATCGATGATGAAAAAGATGTTCATTATTCTTTTGAACGCCTGTTGAAGAAAGAAAAGCTGGATATTGTTTCTGCCGACAATCCCAAAGAAGGGTTAACCCTGCTGGAAGAAGAAGAACCGGATCTGGTGGTGATGGATATCCGCATGGGCAAAGCAAACGGGCTGGAAACGCTGCAAAAGATCAAGGAATATGATCCGCGGCAGCTGGTGATCATGATGACAGCTTACGGAACCTCACAAACCGCTATCGAGGCGATGAAGCTGGGGGCGTACGACTATGTGCTCAAACCTTTTGACATTCCGGAACTCAAGGCACTGATTCAACGGGCGCTGGAAGCAGCGCGTATCATGAACGAAAGTGGTGTATCGGTGGAAGCCACAACACCGGATGATGTGGATGAAGCCGGTATTATCGGTCAAAGCGCTGCCATGCAGGCGGTTTACAAACTGGTAGGGCAGGTGGCTCCTACAGAAGCGACCGTATTGGTTACGGGAGAGAGTGGAACGGGCAAGGAACTGATCGCCCGTGCAATTGTTGAAAACAGCAAACGCGCCAGACAGCCGTTTATCACCATCAATTGCGCTGCTATCCCTGAGAATCTGCTGGAAAGTGAATTGTTCGGGCACGAAAAGGGATCTTTTACCGGTGCCAGTGCTCAACGAATTGGAAAATTCGAACAGTGTGACGGGGGCACCCTGTTCCTGGATGAGATTGGGGAAATGCCGTTACCGATTCAGTCCAAGTTACTGAGGTTGATACAGGAAGGTGAGTTTAACCGCGTAGGCGGTAACAAAGCACTTTATGCGGATGTGCGCTTAATTGCCGCGACCAACCGTAACCTACTGGAAGCCTGCAGGGAAAAGATATTCCGGGAAGATTTATATTATCGGCTCAATGTGTTCAGCATCCGGTTGCCGCCGTTACGGGAGCGACTTACAGATATCCCCCGAATGGTGAGCTTCTTCATGGAAAAATGGCGCAAGCGGAATCCGGATGCCCCGGAAAAACTGGCAGCAGAAACGATGGAAGCGCTGTGTGCTTATGAGTGGCCCGGAAATGTTCGTGAGCTGGAAAACACGATGCAGCGTGCCATGGTGCTGGCATCCGGTGACACGGTAACGCCCAGTGATTTATCCCCGGAGATTCTGCAAGGCACAGGAGTCAAGGAGATGTTTCCAGAGACAGCGCAGGATGACAGTCTTGCTCCAGGCGGCTCTATTGACGCTGCGATAGACAAAGTTTTCGCTGAGGCTGAACTGGACGATACCCGTGCATTACTTCCCTGGCTGGAAGAGGTGTTTATCCGTAAAGCTCTCGATAAGGTGGAGGGCAATCAAGTGAAGGCATCCAAGCTGCTGGGCATTACCCGTTCCACGCTGCGTTCTCGTATGGATAAGTTAGGTTTATAGATGGTTATACCTGTTATACTATCCGCCAGGGCCCGGCAATGGAACTCTGCGGAAAAATAAACTGCCCATGCGTAAAGCCGGCTCCGGAATTTTACAGGATACCTAACACACCTCAACCACCAGTGCGGTCAGGTTATCCTGACCGGAAATGCGGAGGGATTTTTGAATAAGCCGATCCGCAGGATCGAATTTTCGTTCCTGTGCATCGGGCCAGTGCAGTAAGTGCTCAATGTTCCGATTCCATAATCCATCTGTCACCCCGTCACTGCAGATCAGAAATTGGTCGCCCGGCAACAGGCTAACCGCACCTGCCTGTGGTTCGACATACTGGTGCCCGGCGCCTAGCGCCTTTTGGATGGCATGACGACGCGGATGGGTGCGGGCCTCCCGTTCTGAAATTTTTCCCTGGCGTTGCAGCCAGCCGACATGGCTGTGGTCTTCGGAGAGCTGCCTGAGTGGTCCAGTCGCCGGCAGATAGTAAATGCGACTGTCGCCAATATGAGCAAAATACATCCATTCCGGGGTCAGCCAGATCAGGCTCAATGTAGATCCCATGCCGGCACACTCATCGTAGCTTTGTCCCAGATAGCTCAAGGCCTGGTGAATGTCTTCGTAGAGTTCTCCAAACAAATCAGAAATGCCGGGTTCCATACCTGAAGCGCGTAGCCGGAATCCTCTGGGCAGCCAGCGGGTAATTTTTTCTACTGCGACTTTGCTGGCATATTCTCCCGCATTGGCTCCTCCCATACCATCACTGACCGCAAAAACATAATCGGCACTATTTAGATCTGAATGGCCTTTATGGCCCAGATAGTGAAAATCTTTATCATTAAAGGTTAATGCAAGGAAGGTATCCTCATTTTTTTTTCTAATGTGGCCCGGGTGTGTTTTACCCGACCAGATGACACGAGATGGTTGTTTCATGAGGCATCTTCCACCGTTTTGTGGTGGGGCCAGGCCACGGGTGATTTTTGATCCGGGTGGTCCAGGATGGTGGCAAATTCAAAATCGATGATACAAAAGCGTCCCGCTTTGTTGTCATAGGTGACATTACGTGGGTCTGCGTCCTCATGTCGGACCCCATAACTTTCCAGTTCCTCAAACAGTGCCCGTCGCTTTTTTTCGGTCAGTTGTTGCACGATCCTGCCGCAGTTCGTAGTAACCAGATAGAGGTCTTGCGGCTGCTGTTCCAGCAGACGCGGAACAAACGGGCACTCTCGCTGTTCAAGATACTGAAGCACGAGAACTTCGTTCTCAAAACGTTCTTTGGCCTGATGCCCTTTGAACGTTTTGCAAACCCGACCGTCGTAACGAATATGAACCGTTGCCCGGCGGGTGTTTTTCACTTCCAACACCGCTTAAGCTTTAGCCAGGCGAGGTAAATGTCCAAACAAAAAAGTAGGCTTTTGGCATTGATTCTGCTCATATTGCGATCCCGCTAAACAACGTTGCAGCGCTGGTTGGTTAAGCGGGCTAGAGAGAGGAAAACAAACTTAAATTCTTAGATATCTACTAATTATGGCAAAATATAAACTCGAATACATCTGGCTCGATGGTTACACCCCGGTGGCTAACCTTCGCGGCAAAACTCAAATTAAAGAATTCGACAGCTTCCCGAAACTGGAAGAGCTGCCGATGTGGGGCTTCGACGGTAGCTCAACGGAGCAGGCAGAAGGCGGCAGTTCAGACTGCATGCTCAAGCCGGTAGCAGTCTTCCCGGATTCCACCCGCAAAGATGGGGTACTGGTCATGTGCGAAGTCATGAATCCTGATGGAACCCCTCACGAGTCCAATACTCGTGCCACCATTTTAGACGATCCGGATGCCTGGTTCGGCTTTGAGCAAGAATACTTTCTGATGGAAGATGGCATTCCTTTGGGTTGGCCTTCAGAAGGATATCCGGGACCTCAGGGACCTTATTACACCGGGGTGGGCTTTAAAAATGTCGGTTCAATCGCACGCCAGATCGTTGAAGAACATCTTGATCTGTGTCTTGATGCCGGAATCAATCATGAAGGGATCAATGCTGAAGTAGCCAAAGGTCAATGGGAGTTCCAGATTTTCGGCAAAGGCTCCAAGACCTGTGCCGACCAGATGTGGGTCGCGCGCTACTTGCTGTTACGTGTTTGTGAGAAATACGGTGTTGATGTAGATTTCCACTGCAAACCTTTCCAGGGGGACTGGAACGGGTCAGGAATGCACGCCAACTTCTCTACTAAATATCTGCGTGAAAAAGGCGGAAAAGCCTACTTTGAAGCACTGATGGCACAGTTCGAAAAGAACCTGGACGAACACATTGCCGTCTACGGCCCGGACAACCATATGCGTCTGACCGGTCTGCATGAAACCCAGAGCATTGACAAGTTCAGCTATGGTGTGGCTGACCGTGGGGCTTCCATCCGCGTGCCGCACAGCTTTGTCAAGGATGATGCTTACAAAGGCTATTTAGAAGACCGGCGCCCGAACTCACAGGGTGATCCTTATGCGATTGCCAGCCGTATTCTCAAGACTATCGACGAAGTGCCTAAGCCGTAAGCTGACAAGCATTCGAAGACGATAGGTTTACTCAGAAAAACCCTCCCTTACCGGGAGGGTTTTTTGTTTATCTGTGAGGTTGGCCTTGAATGAAGGGACAGCTTACATAATCACCTACAGCAAGAGAACGACGAGAGCTTAATATTTTACTATAATCGCTTGTTAAGCAAATCTGCATGGACACGGTAATACGGTTATGTTGGTTGCCAGCTGACGTTGGTATGAGATTTGCTAGCCGTAGTTATAATGGAGTGTGGTGTCACCGCTGACGCAAATGAATATTTTTAAATTATTTAAAAAATTAACTGCCGGACGGGTGCTTTTATTATGCAGCATAGTCGCAGGGAATTCGGTCTGGGCTGATCAATCAGAACACGACCAGGTACTTGTTGTGGAGGTGCCCGGGAAGCCGCTGGATGTTGTCAAAGTAGCTAAAATAGAGACGGATGAAACAGTTGCTATTGCGACCGACCTTTCCGGTAACCGACGTGCCTGGCAGCTTGATTTTATTTTGGCATCCTTGCCAGCCTTGCCTGAGAACCGTTCGGGTCTGGATGTGGATTCAGTAAAATCAGCCATCAACCGCTATCAACAGATCCTGGAAATCAGGCCAGACGCCAAGCCTAAGCTGGACGCTCATTTACAAGCATGGAAGCAGGTATTGGATGACTTGAACCGGGAAGCAACAGAACAAGCAGCCAGAGAAGCTGCGGAGCGGGCGATTCAACTCAAGTTATGGAACGTAAAAGCAGACGCATTTCTCGCGCGGCCTTACGAGATCACACAAACATACTCCATACAGGACTTGAAGGATGTGATACAGCAGGGCTCAGAAATAGTGCCGCATCTGCCAGATCGCTCTGAAACCATACAACGGAAACTTCATTTATGGAAAAGTCATTTAGAGAATCTACAAGCTGGCAACGTAATACATGAGGGGCGTTGGATAAGTTCTGCCGATCTGAAGCAAATCGAATACGAAGAAGAACAAGCCGCCCAGAACGCCTTCTTGTCGGAACTGGAATTAAAAATGAGTGCGCTGGTTTTCAGTCCAAGCACGGTCTGGATGATGACTGGTGTAGTAATATTCGGTTTCTTGGTATCTTTTGTGATGTGCGGGCAAATGATTATTTCGCGTGCTCGGGGAGAATCGCTGTCTGTGATCCAATTCTGTTTGCTGACCGTGCTGGCAGGAGTTCTTCTGCTCTATGGTTACGTAGGTTTTCGGTGTGTAACCGATCCGGCAACCATAGCAGCATATCTGGACACGGATCAGGAGAAGCTGGTATCGCCGGAACAGCCCAAACTGCGGCGAACACTATTTGTCTCCAGTGAACCTGAAGCGCTGGTTTTGGATGCTTCCGATATTGAAGTTCAGCTGAGTGATCTCGAAATCAACGGGTTACTGCAGGATAAAGTCCAATTGGTGTCGAGTGGCAATGGGGGGATATTTGTCGCTGAGCGTGAAGATATTTTCCTGGAGCTAACCAGCAGAAACGTGATTTTTTACGAGCAGATCCGATTATTTGGCAGATCTTTCTTAATACGCTATGAGCTGACACATGAAATTCAGGATAATATTTTAACCTTTCAGGGCGTAGATGTTTACCTGGGCAATCTGCCATTGCCGGCCAGATTGAAAAGCATGCTATGGATGAATCTAAGGTCGGATTTGGCTCAACTATTCCAAAACACCGGCATCTCCCGACATTATCAACTTGCGGGCTTGAAATCCGGATCTTTGAAACTGATCATGGTTGAAGGATCTCGTTCATCCGGCGACTACTTTACACAGTCTGCAACGCATTAGCTGCAGCAGGCAATGATTTGTTTGTGTTGATCGCTGGAACGTAGGTTCGGGTCAGGACGGGTCAGGAATATAACCGGCTGCGAAAGTTGTGCGCATCAAGACACTTAAAAATTCCTGTTTCAAATAAGAAGACCGTTCTTGCCACGTCTTAACTTTTCCTGGTTCGGGTAAAAGCCATGCAGACCGCCATGTCCATACAAAGCGTATAAAAAGGTTTTTGCGATAAGATGTAAAAAATTCGTGTTCATTCCTGTTTATTCGTGGTTACTTTTCCAGATCTTATGATCGAACGCTACTCACGCCCTGAAATGGCCTCTATCTGGACAGAGGAACATAAACTGAATATCTGGTTGGAGATTGAAATTTCAGCCTGCGAAGGCATGGCCAAAATCGGCGTCATTCCGAAGAAAGATGCCGTCTCGATTCGAAAAAATGCCAGGTATGATATTAAAAAAGTCCGAAAAAATGAGCAGCGAACCCACCATGATGTGCTGGCATTTCTGGAAGATGTCGCAACATATGTTGGTAAGCCGGGACGCTGGATCCACCAAGGTTTGACTTCATCAGACTTGCTGGATACGACTATTGCCGTTCAATGCTGTCAGGCGGCAGATATCTTGTTAGATGATCTCAAGCAACTCCGCAAGGTTATCGCGAGGAAAGCACGCAAATACAAACGGACTGCCATGATTGGCCGCTCCCACGGGATCCATGCGGAACCGATCACCTACGGCCTGAAGATGGCTTTAATGTATGAAGAGTTTGGCCGGGCTGAAGAGAGGCTCAAGCAAGCTCGCGAACGCATCGCTGTCGGCAAGATTTCGGGTGCCGTAGGAACCCATGCCCATTTGGATCCGCGGGTTGAAAGCTATGTGTGTCGTCGCTTGAAAATCAGACCAGCTAATCTCGCTACTCAAATTGTTCAGCGCGATCGCCATGCCGAGTATTTGAATACGCTGGCACTGATTGCCTCCAGCGTGGATCGCTGGGCCACGGAGTTCCGTCATTTACAGCGAACGGAAGTGCTGGAAGTGGAAGAGTTTTTTGCCAAGGGCCAGAAAGGCAGCAGTGCTATGCCGCATAAACGAAATCCGATTATCGGTGAGCGGTTGAGCGGCTTGGCGCGTGTTTTGCGTGGCAATGCGACTGCGGGGATGGAAAATGTCGCGCTCTGGCATGAGCGGGATATCTCACATTCTTCGGTCGAGCGAGTGGTTTTGCCGGATTCTACCGGCCTGCTCGATTATATGCTGGTTAAACTCAGAGATATGGTGGATAGGCAGTTGGTTTATCCGAAGAACATGCAGAAAAACCTGGATTTGACCAAAGGGCTCTATTTCTCACAAAGTGTCTTGCTGGAATTGACGGACCGTGGTTTGCCTCGTCGTGAGGCGTATGAAATGGTGCAGAAAAATGCCATGGCTTGCTGGAACGGCGACCAAGGCAGCTTCTTGGAGTACTTACTTCAGGATGAGGCACTCAAAAAGATAATCCCACCCGGCGATCTTAAGCAGATTTGTTCACTGGAGCGGCACTTTCGATACATCGACCAGACGTTTAAAAAGTGCGGTCTGATTAAGTAACCCAGCTATATTCTTCTTTTCATCATTAGTGGGTTAAATAGTATTCACCCTTATGCCTAAAGCTTTGATTACCGGGATTACCGGACAGGATGGATCTTATCTGGCTGATTTGCTACTGAAAAAGGGATATGAAGTTCATGGTGTCGTTCGGCGTTCCAGCTCAATCAATACGGACCGTATCGATCATATTTATCAGGATCCGCATGATACCAGTAAATTTCGTCTCCATTACGGTGACCTGAGTGACTCGGTTTCAGTGATGTCGCTGCTGCAGGATATCGAGCCGGATGAGGTATATAATCTGGGAGCTCAGAGTCATGTGCGAGTCAGTTTTGATATACCTGAGTTCTCAGGCGATGTAGTTGGACTGGGGGCATTGCGCATTCTGGAGGGCATCCGTAAAACGGGTTTGAAATCACGTTTTTATCAGGCATCCAGCAGTGAGATGTTTGGTCTGGTGCAGGAAGTACCGCAGAGTGAAGCGACCCCATTTTATCCGCGCAGCCCTTATGCAGCAGCTAAAGTGTATGGTCACTGGATTACGGTAAATTACCGCGAAAGTTATGATATGTATGCCTGTAGCGGTATTCTTTTTAATCATGAATCACCGCGACGCGGGGAAACGTTCGTAACCCGCAAAATTACTCGTGCGGTGGCACGTATTAAAGCGGGTATTCAGGAAAAGCTCTACCTTGGTAATCTGGATGCCAAACGCGACTGGGGTTACGCTAAGGAGTATGTGGAAGCAATGTGGCTGATGCTGCAACAGGATAATCCGGATGATTATGTGATTGCAACGGGTGAGACCCATACGGTGCGAGAGTTTCTTGAACAGGCATTCCAGCACGCTGATCTGGACTGGGAAAAGTATGTAGAATTTGATGCCCGCTACCTCCGTCCGGCGGAAGTGGAATTACTGATTGGCGATGCTTCCAAAGCTAAAAAGCAGCTCAACTGGGAGCCCAAAACAAAGTTCAAGCAATTAGTGAAGATTATGGTGGATGCCGACGTGGAGCAGCTTGAGAAAGAAATGAGCGGTAAGAGTATTCGCATGTAGGTTCAAAAATCTGAAAAGCGAATATCAAAATTCGAAACCTTCTGACGTGAAGAAGATCTTTATTGCCGGGCATCGCGGATTGGTGGGTAGCAGTCTGAAGCGACTTTATGACTCACTGGAGGATTGGGAAACGGTTGTCCGAACTCGCCAGGAAGTGGATCTTTCCGATGCAAATGCAACGTTGGAATTTCTGAAAGCGGAAAAGCCGGATGTGGTGATTGACGCGGCAGCCAGGGTGGGTGGCATCCACGCCAATAACGAATACCCGGTTGAGTTTCTGTTGCAGAACCTGCAGATCCAGAACAGCCTGATCTCCGGAGCATATCAAGCCGGTGTGAACAAGCTGCTCTTTCTTGGCAGTTCCTGCATCTATCCCAAGCTGGCGAAACAGCCCATTACCGAAGATGAGTTGCTCAATGGCTACCTAGAGCCCACCAATGAAGCCTATGCGGTTGCGAAGATTGCGGGCATTAAGCTCTGCCAGGCCTACCGCAAACAATACGGAGCCAACTTCATCTCGGGAATGCCGACCAATCTTTACGGGCCGGGGGACAACTTTGATCTCAGTAACTCTCACGTCCTGCCTGCGCTGATTCACAAATTTCACCTGGCCAAGACGGGCCAGACCGACAGTGTGAAGGTTTGGGGCTCTGGTTCGCCGCGCCGTGAGTTTCTACATGTGGATGATCTGGCAACGGCCTGCCGCCTGTTGGTGGATGATTATGATTCTGAAGAGATTATCAACATTGGCACTGGCGAAGATGTGACTATCAAAGAGCTGGCGGATCTGGTTCAGTCTGTCGTCGGCTATGCAGGTGAGATCCAATGGGATTCGGACAAACCGGATGGCACGCCGCGTAAATTACTAAATGTCAGTCGCTTGAAATCACTGGGATGGAAACCACAAATTTCACTTGAAGACGGAATCCGCAGTGCTTACGACTGGTTTTTAGAGCAGATCTCAGACTGAGTTGAGATCTGACAGTAGCGGAGATCTCTGCGTAAATCCGTTTATTGCTGATGGTCAGCTAGAATGATAAAAATCCACCGTCTACGTGCATGGCATGTCCGGTCACAAAGGATGCTTCTTCAGAAAGAAGCCAGAGGATGGCTTGGGCCACTTCGGCCGGCTGTCCCATCCTGCCGACAGGTTCCAACTGGACATACATTTCCTTCATGGAGGGCTCGCGTTCAATGATGCGGTCTGTCATGGCAGTTTCAATGGCACCCGGGCATACTGCATTAATGCGAACACCTGTTTTGGCGTATTCCAAGGCTGCGGTCTTGGTTAGTCCCAGCACCCCATGTTTGGATGCAGAGTAAGCACTCCATTGTGGCAGGCCACCGACACCTGCCGTTGATGAAACATTAACAATGCTGCCTGAACCCTGAGCCAGCATGGCCTGCAATTCGTATTTCATACTCAGCCATATTCCTTTCAGATTGACTCCCATGACCCGGTCCCAATTCTCCTCGGAACATTCATGAGTCGGCTTCATTTCGCCTTCAATCCCGGCGTTATTTACAGCACAATCCAGGCGTCCATGTTTATCCAGCACCGTTTTAATCATCCGTTCTACATTTTCTGCACTGGAAACGTCTAACTGCATACTTTCGATAGAAAGTTCATGCTGGTTGCCATAGGCGACTGCGGACTCGAGACCACTTTGATTAATGTCAGCAATCACAGCTGTCTGGGCACCTTGTTCAGCTAAAGCGATGGCCGTAGCATATCCAATTCCTGAACTTCCTCCAGTAACGACGACGACTTTATCTTTAAACGGCTGCGACATTTTCATGAGATTTTCCGGCTGAATTAAATATATATTAACGGTTTCCTGAAAACTTCCAAGTTTGAACAGCAAATATTGTGATCGCCATGGGATATGATTTCACTAACTTGTTTATATGAGTATCCGTAAGCATTTTATATCGTGGGTTTGTTTTTTCATCACTTTTGCCGGCACTGTCAGTCTACAGCACAGCGCCTGGTCACTGGGATACCGAGTTCCCAATCAGGATGCTGAAGCCATCGCTCGCGGGAATGCATTCGTCGCGACGGCTGACAATCCCTCTGCAGTCTATTACAATCCTGCTGGTATTACGCAACTGGAAGGCCACCAGCTTTCCTTCGGGAGTTATAATGTTTATCTTAATTCACAGTATACCAGCCCGACCGGAGCCAGTCCGGAAACCGATCTTCGCATTGTGCCGGTGCCTCATTTCTATTATACCTATAACCCCGAAAGCTTACCGCTAGCTTTTGGCCTCGGTATTAACAATAGCTACGGTCTCAAACTCAGCTGGCCGGAGGACACCGGTTTTCGCACTTTTGTGACCAAAGCTTCATTACAGTATACCAGTGTTAATCCGGTTGTTGCCTGGGAAGTTACTGAGGGGTTGTCGATTGCCATGGGGCCCACCATCAACTACAGCCAGATCCAGTTAAAGAATGGCCTATTTCCCGGAGGAACCAGTTCTGCCGACGAGCTCAGTTTTGATGGAAACGGCTTCGACTTCGGATTCAGTGCCGGGGTGCTTTGGCAACCTGTTCCTGAATGGTCGTTTGGCTTTAATTATCGCAGTGCCACGAAAGTGGACCATGAAGGAGATCTGATGCTTCGTCCGATCTCCCCTGTCGAGGACTCTGAAGCCGAAGTGCGTTTTCCCAGCACCTTTGCCTTCGGTGTTTCCTACCGGCCGACGCCTAAATGGAATGTCGAATTCAATCTGGAATACACCAATTGGGATGAAATTGGAGATGTCATCCTGGAGCGTCCGACGCCTGGGAACGCCAATCTAATCGTCCCTTTTGATTACAAATCCGGATTTATGTATAAATTTGGACTCAGTTACTATTTTGATAACGGATTTACGCTGAGTGGGGGCTATTTTTATACGGAAAACAACGTCAAGGATATCAACTACAACCCGGCGGTTCCAGATACTCCGCTGCATGCATTTAGTATCGGCGGGTCTTATGAACGAAAGAATTGGACCTATGCATTGTCGTATCAGTTTATCAATGGTGATACAACCGTCTCCGGCAGCACTCCCAGTGCAGCAGGCCAGTCTGTGGATGGAGATTATGAATATACCTTTCATACCCTGACGGCGAGCGTGGGATATAAGTTCTAGTATCTGATACAGCAGATTATTTTACCTTTCGGTCATTTTCTGCGTGTACTTCTGGGTCTCCCCGCTAGTAAGGAGTCTTCATGAAAGCAGTAGTGATTGTTACCCCGAAGACAACGGTTCTCGACCCTCAGGGGGAAGCGGTGCGTAAAGCCGTCCATAATCTCGGAATGGAATGCGTCGGTACCACCCGGATCGGCAAATACATTGAAATGGAGATCGAGGGAAGCGATGTTGAAAAAACGCGCGCCAGGCTGGAAGAGGTTGCGCATGACCTGCTCTCCAACCCGGTCATCGAAGACTACCGGATTGAAATAACCCCCTAATTTTTAAATCACAGAGGACACAGGAAACACAGAGCTTTTAAAAACGGATTTATTAAATGTTCCTGCTCTGTGGCCTCCGTGTCCTCTGTGGTTAGTTTTAAGACATCACTATGAAATTTGCTGTTCTCCAATTTCCCGGTTCCAATTGTGACCAGGATTGCCTGCGGGCCGTCCGGGATGTCATGGGCCAGCCGGCACGTATGGTCTGGCACAAAGAAGAAACGCTGGAGCCCGATGAAACCATCATCGTCCCGGGTGGATTTTCCTATGGGGATTATCTGCGATGCGGTGCCATTGCCCGCTTTTCTCCAATTATGCATGCAGTCAAAAAAGCGGCCGCCAATGGACAAACCATCATCGGGATATGTAACGGGTTTCAAATCTTATGTGAAGCGGGACTGCTGCCGGGAGCGTTGGTGCGAAACCGCGATATGCACTTCATCTGTGAAACAGTGACGCTGCGGGTAGACAACAGCCGGACTAAAATCACTGCCCACATGCACGATGGGGAGCTGCTTCAGATCCCCATCGCCCACGGAGAGGGCAACTATACTGTCGATCAGGATACGCTCAAAGAAATGGAATCTTATGGGCAGGTCATTTTCCGTTACGTGGATGAAAACGGGGAAGCGATCGAAGCAGCAAATCCCAACGGCTCGGTATCCAACATTGCCGGCGTCTGCAACCGTGAAGGCAACGTCTTCGGCATGATGCCCCACCCGGAGCGTGCCGCTGAAATCCTGCTTGGATCTGACAACGGCAAGAAACTCTTCGATTCACTGTTATCAAACCACTGATTAACACTAATGGCCACTAATGACGGGGAAAATTTATACAACCAGGAAGGCTACGAACTAATGGCTGCCGCTTTTGAAGTCTATAATGAAAAAGGAAGTGGTTTTCTGAAAGCTGTTTATCAGGAATGCCTGGAACACGAGCTGGATATTCAGAATATCTCCTTCAAATCCAAGCCGAAGTTAAAACTTTATTATAAAGGGCGCTCTTTAAATCAGACTTACGAACCGGATTTGATCGTAAGTGAAAAAATTACAGTAGAACTAAAGGCTGTTCAAAAACTGGCACCGGAGCATTTTGCTCCGTTATTTAATTACCTCAAAGCAGCAGGCATGAAAGTTGGCTACCTGATTAATTTTGCCAGCCACCCCCAACTAGAATGGAAGAGAGTGGTTCGTTAATTAGTGAAAATTAGTGTCCATTAGTGGTTAAAAATGAAAGATCCCGCAATTACCCCTGAACTGATCGATAAACACGGCATTACACCGGAGGAGTATGAACACATCCTCGAGATTCTCGGACGTGAGCCTAACTTTACCGAGCTCGGAATCTTTTCGGTCATGTGGAGTGAGCACTGCTCGTATAAAAATTCACGTGCCGAACTGAAAAAATTCCCGACCGAAGGAGATAAGATTCTGGTAAAAGCTGGAGAGGAAAACGCCGGGGTGCTCGACATTGGCGGCAATATGGCCGTCTGCTTTAAAATTGAATCCCACAACCACCCGAGTGCAGTAGAGCCGTTTCAAGGAGCGGCGACCGGCGTCGGCGGTATCCTGCGCGATATCTTTACCATGGGGGCACGCCCGGTCGCTAATTTGAACTCACTGCGCTTCGGTCCGATCTGTGGCGACTCGGCGGAGGCCAAACGCAACCGCGTGCTGCTGGCCGGAGTAGTGGAAGGTATTGCCCACTACGGCAACTGTATTGGTGTTCCGACTGTTGGGGGAGAAGTCGTCTTTGATCCCTCTTACAATGGAAATCCGTTGGTAAATGCCTTCAATCTCGGCATCCTGCGGCATGATCAGATCCGCCGTGGAGCGGCATCCGGGGTAGGCAATCCGGTGTTCTATGTCGGTGCCAAAACCGGACGGGACGGTCTGGCCGGTGCCGCCTTCGCCTCACGCGACCTGACAGAAGAATCCAAAGAAGATCGTCCGGCAGTTCAGGTGGGGGATCCATTCATGGAGAAGCTGTTGCTGGAGGCGTGCCTGGAGTTATTTCAACATCCGGAGGCCGTCGTCGGCGTGCAGGACATGGGTGCTGCCGGACTGACCTGTTCGACGATTGAAACTGCCAGCCGTGGAGGTTCCGGCATTGAAGTAGACCTCAATCTGGTGCCGCAGCGTGAAACCGGGATGACGCCGTATGAAATCATGCTCTCTGAATCGCAGGAAAGGATGCTGATCATCGTAAAGAAAGGCTTTGAAGATGAGGTGCGCCGCATCTTTGCCAAATGGGATCTGGATGCTGCTGAGATCGGCTACGTAACGGACACCGGCCGGACGGTAATCAAGGTTGGCGATGATGTGGTAGCTGATGTGCCCTCACGTGAGTTGGCCGATGATGCACCACTCTATCATCGTGAAGTTCGTGAGCCGTCTGGCCTCAAGACACTTCAGTCCTTCTCTTACGAAGCAGAGTTCCCCTCTTCGCCTGCGCCCGAGGAACTGGCCCAGCACTGGGTCACGCTCATGAATTCTCCCAGCCTCGCTTCGAAAGAATGGGTTTACCGCCAGTATGATCATCAGGTGCAGAAGAATACGGTATTGGTGCCGGGCGGTGATGCTGCCGTAATCCGCATTGAAACCGAGAGCGGAGGCGAACGCTTTATTGCCATGGCCGCGGATTGTAATGGGCGCTATTGTTCGCTGAATCCACGCCGAGGGGCAATGATTGCTGTCGCGGAATCGGCCCGGAACTGCACCATGTCGGGTGCCCTGCCGATCGGCTGCACCGATAATCTGAATTTTGGAAATCCACATGATCCGGAAGTTTTCTGGCAATTCCGTGAATCAGTGGAAGGACTCTCTGAAGCTTGCCGTGCGTTTGCAACGCCTGTCACCGGTGGAAATGTCAGTCTTTATAATAAGAACCCGAAATGTTCCATCGATCCGACTCCGGTCATGGCTATGGTAGGATTGATCGAAGAACGCGAACATATTACTCCTTCGGATTTCCAGTCGACCGGTCACGACATCGTGCTGGTCGGCGGCGAAGGCAGTGAGATGGGAGCTTCTGCTTTCTTATATGAAATCCACGGAATTAAAAAAGGAATGCCGCCGGAAATGAATCTGGAAGCAGAGGTTAGATTTCAGAATGCGGTGCGTGCTGTCATTCATCAGGGTATGGTCCAAAGTGCGCACGATATCAGTGACGGCGGGCTGGCACTGGCGCTGACAGAATCAGCGGTGAACAGTGGTATCGGGTATGAAGTGGATTTTGCTACTTCTTGTTTGCGACCTGATATCTTGCTTTTCAACGAAACACAAGGCCGCGCCATCTTGACCACGGAGGCTACCCAAACAGAAGCCTTGCTTGCTCAGTTTAGTGGATTAAAGGTGAATGCACAAAAGATTGGTGTTACTGCTGAGCACAAGTTATCGCGAGTCATATTAAAATCTGGCACACTGGAATTTCGCTTATCCCACCTCCAGGACAGTTATCGTGGGGCGATTTCCAGGTGCATGGCTGTGTAAATTAGTTCTCTGCCTGAGGTGCGGCTTTTAAAATATACGGCGTGGAATGTCGTGACATTTTGCGAGTCTGTTAGTATCTCTATAGATAACCTGATTTATGGAAGCACTGGACACTAATCATATAAAAGATCGAAATTCCATTTTGATCATTGACGATGATGTAAAAGTGAGTCGTGTCTTTAGTTTTGCACTCTCGGGAACTTATCATGTCAGTATCGCTAATACACTGCGGGATGGACTGCTGCACATTTATCAGTCCAAGCCGCATCTTGTAATATTGGATATGTGCCTTCCGGATCAGGTGGGACTTTCCGGGTTAAAACAAATTCATGATTATGATGCTGAGATTCCGGTGCTGGTGCTTACCGGGTATCCTAATTATGATGACGCCGTACAAGCGCTGCGTCGCGGGGCCCTAAATTATCTGGAAAAGCCGATCCGTCCCAAATATCTGCTGGATTGTGTTTCTAAAGCGATCCGGAAAAGCCGCCGCCCCACCAACGGATACAGTGCACAAACAGACGCGAAGCAGCAAAGTGATTCTGAAACGATCGATCTGATCCATGATTTGAGTAATGGATTAACCACTTTGGAATTTTCCGTCTACAGCCAGATTCAGCAGAATGTTGCTGATAAGCCGGATATATTTCTAGCAACGCTACTGGGGCAGGTTGAATACATTAACCGTCTGCTGGAACACTGGCGAGACCGTGAGATTGACAAAGCGCTAGGTGATGACCCTGCCCCACTGAAAGAGCTGGTTCATGCGGCTAAAGAAACCGTGGCCTTGCTCCATCATCGGGATGGAATAGAAATTGTCTGGAATCATCGCGCGGTGGATGATGATGTCATCGTGGGGATACCGGTTATACCGTTTGGCAGGATATTAACCAATTTACTGGAAAATGCAGCCGCCGCCATGGATGAAATGGCAGGAAAAAGGAGACTGAGTATTCAGTTCAGAATAAAACAGCAGAGATGTCTGATACTGGTATCTGATAACGGCAAGGGGATATCTCCGGAGAACATGAAAAAGCTTTTTTGCAAACACTGGACGACCAAACAGGAAAAAAGGCATCATGGTATGGGGCTGCTGCTGCTGGAGCGGTTGGTTAAAACACATGACGGTACGGTATGTTTTACTTCGACGGAAGGCCAAGGCACGACGTTTGTCGTAAATTTGCCGTTGGAATGATTTAGCGTAGATTCCTCTTTGTAATCATGATCAAGGTGTATGGCAGATAAAGATATTACCAACGAAAGCTTTATCGTCTGCAAAAACAGCCAGGGTTCTCCAGTTCGCGGTGTTTGTCTAAGAATGACGCGCTACGTTGTTTCCTTTGAAGTATATAATCCCTTCAGCATCTTACAGATCTCGGAGGTGCTGGCTGATTTCCAGATCTTTATCCGTAGTCGTGCCTCATATTCCGGCCGGGCTGTGGTAAGTGCTATGGTCAACACGGGAACCGTGTTGGTTTGTGAAGCTACGCTGGAAGAAGACTGGCTGGATATTGATCTACTCGAAACCAGTTCCGGCCCTTTACAAATTAAAAGTGAATATCTGGATTTTTTTCAGGAATGGAAAAAAGTGCAGATTGTGGTGCCGGAGTTCAAGTTACTGGTGGCGGATATGCACACATTTTTGACAGACCTGCACCGGTGGATGGAGCAGGTGGAATTTTCACTTCGGCAACGGGATAAGCAGCAAACTCAAAACCGGGAAGTGGAGGTAATACGAGAATTATCAGACTTGATTGTTCCAACCGTGCAGGAATTGTTCGACCGATTTGAGTCAGTGGCTGGCGGAGTTGAAAAAGATATAGAACCGGCACATCGTGTTTATGTTCGGCGGCTATTGCATCCGCTAGTCTTATGCTCACCATTTTTATGGAGAACCTATACCAAACCACTGGGATATGCAGGTGACTACGAAATGGTCAACATGCTTCTGCGGGATCCGGTTGAAGGGCCATCTTTGTTTGCCAAATTATTGAATTTAAATTTTCTCGCACTACCAGCTGGGCAGGCACACCGCAACCGCGTCTCGATGCTCGCGGATTATTTGAATCAGGAAACCCGCAGAATGATGAAACTCCACCGTCCGGTTCGGATGTTCAATTTAGGCTGTGGACCGGCCCAGGAAGTGCAAAGATTTCTCTCACAGGACGATCTGTGTGAGCGTGCCGAATTGACTTTATTGGATTTTAACAAGGAAACGATCGATGCAACGACAGAGATTGTGCAGGAACTCAAAGTGCGTTATGCCCGGAAAACCACCATCCGCACGATGCAGCGTTCCGTGCATCAGATTTTGAAAGATAAATCAGGAACTAAAACAGACGAGAAATTTGACTTCGTTTACTGTGCAGGGTTGTTTGATTATCTTTCAGACCGGGTTGCGAAAAGGCTGACCGAAATTTTATACAGTATGGTTGCACCTGGCGGACTACTGGTGGTTACTAACGTGGAATCATCAAATCCATCCATCAAAATGATGGAATATATGATGGAATGGCATCTGATCTATCGCGACTCAAAGGGCCTGATGAGACTCAAACCGGACGATGCCAAAGCAGAAAACTGCAAGATCATTGCCGATGATACCGGATTCAATATTTTTCTGGAAGTGCGCCGGCCTTGATTTGATGCTCTCGTGTTATGTGGGAGGCACTGAAACAAAAATTAATCGGTGAGTCGCCTGAGTTGACACTTCGAACACGCCTCCGATTTCTGGCATACCATCGCCGCGACCAGATATCCAATTCCCGGATTGCCTCTGTATTAGTAATGGTGCTCATGCCGGCTGGTGCATCATTAGACTACTTTGTTTATCCGGAATTTTTTTGGCTTTTCTTATCTTTGCGCCTGATCAGCAGTCTACTGGCGGCCTGTTGCCTGGGCCTGCTTTGGTTCCCCAGGGTCAGTCGCCGATATTACCGTTATTTGAGCTTTGCCTGGTTTTGCATTCCCACTGCATTTATCTCACTCATGATCTATTTATCGGAAGGTGCAGCATCTCCTTATTATGCAGGATTGAACCTGGTGCTGGTGACGGTCTGTTGGGTGGCTCAAGTAACTTTCCGGGAGAGCATGATCGCTTTTGCCACAACAACCAGTATGTATCTGGCGGCCTGCCTGGCACATGGGAAAATAGATCACGCTCTGTTTTTTAATAACACCTATTTTATCGTACTGACCGGTATCACAACCGTCACCGGGAATTACGTGCTGAACCGCTTGCGGCAACGGGAATACACAAACCGAGTGGCCCTGGATGCCAGTCGCAGGCAGCTGGAAGAGAAGAACTACCAGCTTAATGAAATGGACCGGGCCAGAAGTCAGTTTTTTGCTAACATCAGTCACGAATTAAGGACACCACTAACGTTGATTATGGCGCCGATCGAGCAGTTGCTGGCGGAGGCAAAGGCCAAATCGACACCCGCAGCAGAAATTGAAATTTTTCAGGTGATGTACCGCAATGCTGACAGATTGCTAAAACTGATTGATGAGCTGTTAGCTCTGGCAAAATCACAGGCAGACCAGACACTGATTATTCCTACCCGTGTAGATGGAAACTTATTGCTGCAGGGCTTGGCGAGTTCTGTGAAATCGTTCGCAGATAAGAAAAAGATCACCATAGATCTCAGTCTGTCGTCAGAGCCTATCTGGTTTCTGGCAGATATTGCAAAATGTGAAAAAGTGCTCCTGAACTTGATTTTCAATGCTTTGAAATTCATGGATATTGGTGGAACGCTGAAGTTGAGTGTGGAACAGGATGACTCTCATATTCTGTTTTGTGTGGAAGACGATGGTCCAGGTATTTCCGGTGAACAGCTGCCGCACATTTTTGATCCGTTCTGGCAGGGAGACGGAGGAGCTACTCGTAAGCATCAGGGTGCGGGTCTGGGGTTGGCTTTGGTCAAACAGTGGGTAACAGCACATGGAGGTGACGTAAGTGTCAGCAGCACGCTGGGACAAGGCAGTTGTTTCAGCGTTCGCTTTCCCCTGCCGACAGCAGCCGATCTGCAGACTCAGACAGGATATTCAAAAAAACCGCCTGAATATAGAACACCAGCTCCGAATTATTCGGAGCCGCTGCCGGTAGAATGGGATCAGCCTGTGGTCCGTGAGCAGGCGCAGGTTGCATCCGAAGCACCGACGGTTCTGGTCGCAGATGATGAGCCGGAAATGCGGGAGTATCTGGCGGATCAGTTAGGAAAACGATATCATATCATTAAAGCACAAACAGGATCTGAAGCAGTAAGGCTTGCGATACAACACCTGCCCGAGTTGATTCTGCTGGACTACATGATGCCGGATTTGGACGGAGTGGAAGTATGTCAGTCACTCAAAGATAATCTGCACACGGCAGTCATCCCCATTATTCTGGTGACAGCGCGGGCCGACCATAAAACTCGAATTCAGGCACTCTCTGCGGGAGCAACTGATTTTCTGACAAAGCCGTTTGGTTTTGAAGAGCTGCATAACCGCTGTGCTAATTTAATTCACTTACGCCAGGCACAGATGGTTGCTGCGGAAAAACAGGAAGAGGCAGAGCGTGCCCTGGAGGAATTGAAAGTGATGGAATCCCAACTGGTGCAGTCGGCAAAAGTCAGTTCGTTGGGGCAGTTGAGTGCCGGCTTGCTACATGAAGTGAACAATCCGATCACTTTTTGCCTGGGTGCCGTAAAAGCGCTGAACAACCTGACGCCCACGGAAAGGAACAGTGAGGATTACACCGAAATTATACAGGATCTTTCGATCGGGTTAAACCGGGCCAAAACGATTTTGTTCGGACTCAAGCGTTTTGCACATCCCGACCAGGAGAGTATAGAAACATTATTGTTGGGTGATATCTGTGCCGAGTGCGAACGATTCGTAAATCACGATTTGGTCGGGCACAAGATTGAGTTTGATTACAGTGCTGTTGGGCAGGTTGAATTGAAAGCCAATCGCAACCAGTTGGTTCACCTGATACTGAATATGCTGCAGAACTCTATCGACAGTCTAAAAGATAAACAGCCACAACAGGGATCTGACTGGCAAGGCAGGATATGCGTGGCTGCTTCCTGCGAAAAAGCCGATTCTATCACGATCCTCTTGGAGGATAATGGGTTAGGAATCGAGCCGGAAAAGGTTGATCAGGTGCTAGACCCCTTTTTCACGACCAAACCCGTTGGTCATGGGGTAGGTTTAGGTCTGAGTATTTGTCATCGTATTGTTCTGAATCACGCGGGAACGATCCGTGTAGAATCCGTTCCGGGAGAAAAATGTCTTTTCATTATGGAATTTCCCAAATAGTCGTGCATGGTTAGAGATTAGTTATGCAGGCTCTCTACAATTATAAAGAATATGCAGTGCTTCTGGTAGATGATGAAGAACTAACACTCAAGTATTTTGAGAGAAACTTTAAATCCACGTTTGACGTCTTGACCGCCAGCAGCGCTTCCGATGCACAAAAGATTCTGTCCGAGCAAGGTGATCGTATCGGTGTGATTCTCTCGGATCAGAGAATGCCGGAAATATCCGGAACAGAGTTCCTGGAATCGGTGCGCAAAAATTATCCGGACTGTATCCGTATTTTAATTACGGCTTACGCGGATATGGATGCAACCATAGCCGCCATTAACAATGGAGCAGTTTATAAGTATCTTTCCAAACCATATGAAGACCTGGATCTGGAAATTACCGTAAAGCGCGCACTGGAATTTTATATTATCCAGAAAGAGCGTAATGCCCTGCTGCGAGAAAAAATTGGAGCAATGCACCGTTCGGTGTTGACCGAGCGTGTTTTGAGTATGGGAGTTTTATCCGCAGGGATCAGTCATCATGTGCGCAATTCGCTGACAGCCGTGCGAGCCTTCTTAGATCTCGCTCCCGAAAAGCTTAAGTCAGAAGGCAACCCTGCTCAAATTAATGATCCGGCATTCTGGCATGACTTGTACGAGGCTGCCCAGAGTCAGGTGAGCCAGATTGTAGAGATGCTCAAAGGAGTAGAGTGTTACAGCACGATCACGGAAACAAAATTTTCTGATAACATTGATGTGGCAGATGCGCTGAAGGTTGCGCTTGAAAATAAAGCCTCAGAACTGAAAGCAGCCGGCATTGATCTGAGCCTGTCTGATCTGGAAGAGAATTTACAGATGACCGGAAATAAAAAATTGTTACATCAGGCGTTTGAAATGCTTTTCAAAGATGCTGTCTGTTTTATGCCTACGGGTAAAAAGCTTCAGCTTGAAATGGCCAGACAGGCCGACTGTCTGACAATTAGTCTGAATGGGCTGTCTGCAACGACAGGAGTAAATGACATTATTCCGCTTTTTGATCCGTTTCATATTAACAACGAAAAACCTTCTGAACCCGGGGTTCACTTGCTGGGAGCGTTCTTCCTGATTTATCATCACGGTGGCGTCATTGATCTCGAAAAATGTGAGACGGATATGAAGAAGATGACCATTCGGTTACCGCTGGACGCAAACGACCCGTTGTTACCTTCAACGGAACAGGACTTTATGCAAAAAGTATTCCGGCTGCAGCACCAGTGGGAAGATCATTTGCTCAGCACATAGATTCTTTTATTCGGGGATTGTATGCGGCAAAAACGTAACTATGTTTTTCCCACTACATGAGTGATCCGCTGAAGCACGAGTGCGGCGTGGCTATGGTTCGCCTGCTAAAGCCGCTGTCGTATTACTACGAAAAATACGACTCGCCCTTGTGGGGGTTCTTCAAGCTGTATTTATTGATGGAGAAGCAGCATAATCGTGGTCAGGATGGTGCAGGAGTGGCCTCCATCAAACTCCATGTTCCTGCCGGACACCCCTATATTTTCCGTGAGCGGAACATGAAGCGTAATCCGCTGGATAGGATCTTCAGCACGTTGTTTAAAGAGTACAACAAGAAGGTAAAAAAAGGAATTATCCATCCTGAGTTCACTCAGACGCTTAAGGAAAATTTTGATTTTGCTGCTGAAATTTTACTTGGTCATTTACGCTACGGAACGTCGGGTGGATACAATATCAGTGCCTGCCATCCTTATTTTCGCCGCAGCAACTGGCCCACGAAAAACTTGATTCTGGCCGGAAACTTTAACATCACCAATAATTCGGAACTCAATCAGGACCTGATTGATCATGGGCAGCATCCGATCTTTGATACGGATACGCAGACGTTACTGGAAGGTATTGGTTACCATTTGGATCAGGAACATGATCGCATCTACCGTGATGTCAAAGGCTCAGACCTTTCCGGAGCTCAGATTGCAGAAAAGATCAGTGACAATATCGACCTGGTAAAGATTATCCGGGATGCTTCGGTCGGATGGGACGGCGGCTATGCCATTGCGGGAGCGGTAGGAAATGGTGATGCCTTTGCTTTTCGTGATCCCCTGGCGATACGACCATTCCACTATTTTATGAATGATGAGGTCATCGCCTTTGCCAGTGAGCGTGCGCCGCTCAGGACGGTATTCGACCTGGAGCGGGGAGATGTGCAGGAGGTTGAGCCCGGCACCGTGATGGTAGTGAAAAAGAATGGTGAATTGATCCATGAGGACTTCAAGCCGCATCAGGCGCGTAAATCCTGTTCCTTCGAACGGATATATTTCTCACGTGGTAATGACAGTGACATTTATAAAGACCGCAAACGCCTGGGTGCTCTGCTGGGCCCTGCTGTCATGGAGGCCGTTAACCACGATCTGGATCACACCGTTTTCAGTTTTATTCCCAACACTGCCGAAACAGCATATTTCGGGATGCTCGAGGCATTGCGTCTGAATCGCAGGTTACAGGTGCGGGATATCATCAGAGATGCCCGGGATAAAGGTGAGCTATCTGATGAATTACTCGATAGTCTCATTATCAAAGGGTGGCCGCGGGCTGAAAAGGTGGCGCATAAGGACATTAAACTCCGTACATTTATCAGCCAGGAGTCAGACCGCAATCAGATGGCTTCTCACGTCTATGATATTACTTACGGTGTCATTACCGCGGAAGATCACCTGGTATGCGTAGATGATTCGATCGTGCGCGGAACAACGCTGAAGCGATCTGTCATCAATATTCTTTCCCGCCTGAACCCCCGGAAAATTGTCATCGCCTCGACGGCGCCACAGATCCGTTATCCAGACTGCTATGGCATTGATATGTCGCAATTAGGAAAATTCATTGCATTCCAGGCAGCGATCGATCTACTCCAAGAACGTGGTCAGCATGAGTTGATCCGTGAGGTCTATCAGGACTGCATTCAGCAGGAAGACAGGCCGGACACGGAGCTCAAGAATCATGTGCGCCGGATCTATGAGCGATTTTCACAGGAGGAGCTTTCTGATCGCATTGCCAAACTGGTCACCCCCGAGAACAATCGCTGGAAGGGCCAGGTGCAGGTCATTTACCAGACCATCGATGCGCTGCACGAAGCGCTGCCCGAGCACGAGGGCGACTGGTTTTTCACCGGAAATTATCCGACTCCCGGCGGTTACCGGGTTTTGAACAAGGCTTTCATCAATTACTACGAAGAGTCAGACTCCAGCGGCAGGAGCTATTAATTCCGCACTGCGGAATTAGCTAATGGCTCATGGCTCGTAGTTCATGGGACACGAAAACCCCTTTCCTGAAAAATCAGAAAAGGGTTTCAAAGTTTTTAGCTATCAGCCATAAGCCAATAGCAATGAGCCAACTTATTCGCCCACGGAATAGCGGGTAAATCGGCGGATGACGATATTTTCACCCAGCTCGCCGATTTTTTCCTTAATCACATCTTCCATGGTCATGTTCTGGTCCTTGATGTATCCCTGCTCCAACAGACAGATACCTGCCAGGAATTTGTCGACTTTGCCTGCGACGATTTTTTCGATGACGTTTTCGGGTTTATCTTTGACCTGGTCAGCGGCCACTTCGCGCTCCCTGGCAATCATTTCTTCAGGAACTTCATCTCGGCGGACATATAACGGATTAGCCGCAGCAATTTGCAGGGTAATGTCTTTTACAAAATCGCGGAAGTTTTCGTTCTTTGCCACGAAATCGGTTTCACAATTCACTTCCAGCAGCACGCCGACCTTTCCGCCCATATGAATATAGCTGGAGATGATTCCCTCCTTAGCGTCACGACCGGCTTTTTTGGAGGCGCTCAGACCGAGCTTTTTTCGCAGAATCATTTCTGCGGCTTCCAGGTCACCTTTGGCTTCTGATAAAGCCTTTTTGCAGTCCATCATTCCCGCGTTGGTTTTATCGCGGAGTTCTTTTACGAGTTTTGCATCAACACTCATGGGGTATCTTTTCCTGTAAATAAGTTTATTAATAAAGGGGGTATAGCTTGATCCGGATCAAGCGGAAGCATTAGCGGCGGGCTTGTCAGCCGCTTTTGGAGTAGCAGCCCTGGGCTTGGCTTTGGCTTTCGGAGCATCCGGGGCGGGCTCCGGGTCAGCAGCCGCTTTCGCTTTAGCCTTCTTTGATTTGGCCTGCTCTTCCGCACGCTTTTTACTACCGACCACGTTACCTTCGGCAACGGCAGCACTGAGCACATCGAGGATAGTGCTGACAGAACGAATGGCGTCGTCATTGGCTGGAATCGGAATCTGGATACCGTCCGGTTTTGCATTAGTATCCGTCAGGGCAACGACAGGAATCTTGAGCTTGCTGGCTTCAGTCAGGGCGATATCTTCGCGCGGAACATCTACAATGACAACCGCATCCGGCTGTTTTTGCATGTCTTTGATTCCATCGAGGTTACGGTGGATCTTGGCAGATTCACGGCGCAGGGCGGATACTTCCTGCTTGGGCATACCTTTGAATGCACCGCTTGCTTCCATCTCGTCAATCTCCTGCATGCGCTTTACACTCTTGCGGATGGTATTCAGGTTGGTGAGCATCCCTCCCAGCCAGCGTTCGGAAACGTAGTAGGACTGGCAACGGGTGGCAAGTTCTTTGACCGTTTCCTGGGCGGCCTTTTTGGTTCCCACAAAGAGAACATGACCACCTTTTTCAGCAACGCCTTTTAAAAATTCTTCTGCCCGATGAATCTGTTCAACCGTTTTGTTCAGATCAATGATGTGAATCCCGTTACGTGCTTCATAGATGTATGGGGCCATTTTCGGGTTCCACTTATCTGTTCGGTGTCCGAAGTGGACGCCGGCTTCCAACAATGTTTTGGCATCAATTTTGCCCATGGTCGTCTTTCCTTTGTTTTATGATTCCGATAGCTCAATGAGCCGGAACTTCCCTTTCTAGGGAATAGGGTTGTTGTTATTGTATCCGCAGTGCGAACGTTTGTTTCTGTCCCTGCAGGGTGCAGAAGCGCAAAATACTAGTGAAATCTGATAGCCCGCCAAGTACAAAAAATCCAGTCTGCTAAAACAAACATAAGCGTGAAGCAAATTTACTTTTCTTAAACGATTCCATGCATGAAAAATAGAACACTTTCTATGCATATATACTTAAAAAGCCTTGACTCGGTGTACCGTTAGCTGTGGTATGACAGATGTATGCGGAAATTAAGTAGGAGTTATTTTGCGCTGGTAGTGGTTTTTTTTCTGGTCAGCCCGCTGCGTGCCGAAGAAGTGCCGCTGAAAGTGGCCCCCATGAAAGTTCAGGATGTGGAACTGCATTCGGATTATCCGTGGAAGAAGAACATCGTCACCACTTATTTCTGGATCGGGCAGGGTTCTTCCGGCTACAATAGCATGACTAATTACAAGAGTGCCTGGGACGGATCCTGGACCAAAAACTACGGAGGCGAAGACTGTCCTAAAAATCGTCTTACGGATCAATATATGGGCGCTATCAGTCTGCCAGACACCTTTGCTCCGACGCTCAACCCGTTCTATGTCGCCCTACCCTACAATGACATCAAATATCCGAAGATGTCTCAAAAGTATGTCCCCTGGTGGGATCATGAGGCATGGCGCAAGGAACCCTATAGATCTCAGTGTAAGGGACGCTGGATTATGATCGAGTATCAGGGAAAAGTCTGTTTCGCCCAGTGGGAAGATGTCGGTCCGTTTCGTTATGACCATGCCAGATATATTTTTGGAAATGAACGTCCCCAAATCCATAGTAAAGCAGGACTGGATGTATCGCCGGCAGTGCGTGATTACCTTGGGCTGACCGGTCTCAACCAGACCAACTGGCGTTTTGTCGAAGCCGATGAAGTTCCATATGGGCCGTGGATCCGATACGCAGAACAGGCGATTGTCTACTCCGCTATCAAATCTGAACTAACAGAATAGTAGCATCTAAAAACAGGAAGCTGTTTTATCTGATATCGCAGAACTGCCGGAGCAAAGATATTTTTTCAGTGCGCCTGCGGTTTACGGTCAGGCTTCTTTGGTCAGAGTCGCGTCTTGAGCTCTTCCCCGCTTGACATGCACCGCAAGTAACGAAATGTCCGAAGGATTGATGCCGGAGATGCGCGCAGCTTGACCGAAGGAACGCGGGGCAACGGATTGAAGTTTGTGACGGGCTTCAGTCTTGAGACCTGTTACCTCATCATAGTTCACCCATTCGGGAATGGCCTTGTCTTCCAGTTCTTTCTGCTTTTGGATTTGGACGAGCTCGCGTTCAATGTAACCGGAGTATTTGATTGCATTGAGCACCTCGGTAGCTATTTCGGGATCGGTTCTCTGGTAGGACTCCGGCAGAAAGCGCCAATCGTTTTCTGGCATCCTTAGCCACTTGGCCCAGGTCTTACCCTCATGCCAGGTGTTCTCTAATTCCCGCTGGATCTTCTTGATCTGCTCACGCTTGGCTTGAACTTTTTTGAGTCGCTTTTCCGAGACCAGACCCGCCTCCCCGCCCTGCTCAGTGAGTCGGAGATCGGCATTATCCTGCCGTAATAGTAAACGGTATTCAGCACGGGAGGTAAACATCCGGTAGGGTTCCTGTGTTCCTTTGGTGACGAGGTCGTCGATCAGCACGCCGATGTAGCCTTCATGGCGGCCGATAATCAGCGGATTCTTGCCCTGCACTTTCAGAGCGGCATTGGCGCCTGCCATCAGGCCCTGAGCGCCGGCTTCTTCATAACCCGAGGTTCCGTTCAGCTGACCGGCAAAGAACAAGCCTTCCACCCGTTTGGTTTCGAGGTGTCCGTAGAGTTGAGTCGGGGGACAGAAATCATATTCCACCGCATAACCGGCCCGGATGATCTCGGCATGCTCCAGCCCTTCGATGCTTTGAATGAATTGATACTGTGCTTCGATCGGCAGACTGGTAGAGCAGCCGTTGATGTAGTATTCCAAAGTGTGGCGACCCTCCGGCTCGAGGAAAACCTGATGGCGATCCTTGTCTGCAAAACGCACGATCTTGTCCTCGATGGAAGGGCAATAGCGCGGTCCGGTGCCCTCGATGATGCCGCAGTAGAGTGGTGATTGATCCAGGTTATCCCGGATGATGTCTGCCGTCTTAGAGTTGGTATACGAGATCCAGCAGGGCAATTGTTCCACGTGGAACATTCCGTCAACAAACCGATTCAGGGTAAATAGTTCCTCTTTGCCGGGATTTAGATCCTCATGCAGATAACTAAAGTGGGGCGGGGGAGTGTCCCCTTCCTGTCGGGACATCTTGGAGAAGTCGATACTGCGACCATTCAGACGGGGGGGCGTGCCGGTTTTGAGTCGCGCAACCTCGAAACCGAGCCGCATCAGACAGTCGGAAAACCCACTGACGCCGTCCCCCATGCGTCCACCTTTGGCATGCTGTAGACCAACGTGCATGAGCGCTTTAAGGAAGGTACCGGTGGTGATGACCACGGTCTTGGCTTGATACTGAACGCCCAGGCTGGTCTGGATCCCGGTGACCCGATCGTTCTTAATTACCAGGTCCGCGATACTGCCCTGCCGGATGTCCAGATTCAGCTGTGATTCCAGCACATACTTCATCCGAAATTGGTAAGCCTTCTTATCACATTGTGCCCGGGGTGCTCGCACACTGGCACCCTTCTTGGTATTGAGCATCCGGAACTGGATCCCGGTGGCATCCGTATTCATGCCCATCTCGCCTCCCAGTGCATCCATCTCCCGCACCAGATGACCTTTGGCCAGACCGCCAATGGCGGGGTTGCAGCTCATTTGCGCAATAGTGTCCAGATTCATGGTCACCAATAGTGTCTGGCATCCCATCCGGGCCGCAGCCAGTGCAGCTTCGACACCGGCATGGCCGGCACCTACGACCAGCACATCATATGGTTTGGGATCGATAAACATGGGATGCTATTTAACCACTAATGGACACTAATTTTCACTAATTTCTTTTTTCATATATCAAGAGTGCTGGTTTTCCAGATAATTAGTGTTCATTAGTGGTTCTAGTTTTTCGGGCGGTCTTTCCAAGCAGGAAGCCAAAAACCAATCCAATACCGCTGCCCATCACGATGTCGGAAGGGTAGTGCGCACCCAGATAGACGCGTGACCACGCCACACCGCTGGCACCCAGCAGCAGGGGAACCGAGACGGGGGGATAGCATACAGCCAGAGCAGTTGCGCTGCCGAAGGCGGTGGCGGAATGTCCGGAAGGGAAGGAGTGCTGTTCCGTTTTAGTATTAAAGGGAGCAAATTGTATCTCTGTATCATGGCGAGGCCGGGCGCGGCCGACGGAGAACTGGATCAAATCAGCGGTCAGGCCGGCCAGGCATGCTCCGAGCAGGCAGGCAACGCCAGCACGTTGCCAGGGAATTCGTTTCAGCAACGCGCCGCCAAGCCAGAATAATACGCCCACGGGAATACAGAAGGTCAGAAAATCACCCCAGTAGCTCAATCCTCGCGCCAGCTCATTGACCCATCCTGCACGATGTTCGGGACTGACCCGGGCAGCCAGCTCCGCATCCTGGAGGTAGAGTATTAAGGAGACCAGACTGACGGCTAGCAGGAGAAGCGTCGTCGGTTTCCGGAAACGTGCCCATTCGGAAAAATGAGCTAGCAACAGATCCCAAGGCAGGCGCCACCAGCAGGGGCGTGGCTTCTGTGATTCCTCTATGGGCATGGGTACCGATTGCCAGAAAGACAGATAATGTCAATGCTATCAGATCACACACCTAACAATATAATAGATATTTAATATGATAAACCAAAGTCTTTGGAATGGTACTTGCTTCGTTGAACGGAATGGTGCAAAACCGTATCGGAGAGAAAATGATGAAATGCTACAACGCCATTACTATTGCGCTAATATTTGCCTGCATTAGCAGCGGGCAAGCTGTCGATTTTACTCAGGATGCAGGAACTTCGTCGACGACCACCAATGCCGGTGACCTGACAGGAGCGCCTGCCAATCTGGCGGCCGGTGATACCATAACGGTTGGCGGAAGTATTACTACGACCGGAACTCGGGGTATTGATGCCAACAATGGCGGCAGCACCATTACCATTAACAGCGGAGCTACAATTACTACTACCGGACAGGATGCAGTGCGTATCAGCTCAGGTACGGTGAATCACATGGGCAATATCATTCTGAATGGTTCCGGCACGGGCGATCATGCGATTTCAATTACGGGAGGTGCTACCGTTTGGAGCTCAGGGAACATTACTGTGAATTTTGGTGGTGGAGATGCCTTTAACGGGTCAGGCAATGTAGAGACTTTTAACATTACGGGTGGTACAATCTCCGTTGCGGGCGGTGGAGATGGGATCAGTGCCGGAGGAGGGAATGACGTTATAAATATTTCGGATACCACCTTTACCACAACCGGTGGCGGCCGGGGGATTCATACCGCTGGCGGGAACGACGTCGTAACGATTATAAACTCGACGATTACAACATCGGGTGGAGGTAATGCATTAAGTTTAGCTGGTAATGATGACACCCTAAACCTTACTGCGAGTCGCATCGTAGCCAACGGCGGCGGTAACTCGATCAATGGTGGTGGTGGAGCCGATACGGTGAATCTGAATGGATACTCGCTGCTGACTGGTACAGTCAATGGCGGTGGTGGAGCCGACACGATCAATTTCAACAATTGGCGCGGGTTTTCGCAGGCCACCGCCAATGCGCTTATTGCGACCGGAGGCTCAGGCACAGTTACAATCCTGGGTAGTCCGCTAACGCTAAACAGTTTTGCTACCGTCAACGTAACCGGTTTCCAGACGTTTTCCAGCCTGCTAACAGCTCCCGGGCTCAGTGGATTTGCCAGCAGTCTGGACAATGTTACGACGGCTCCGGGTACTGAATTCATTGACATCTTCATTGCGTTGAACAGCGTCGCGCTTTCCGATCTTAATGAGTTGGCCCAGACAGTCAGTGGGCAGGTCTATCAAAATGCATTTTCTAGTGTCGCGTTCAATAATGCGACCCGCATGACCGGGGATTTTTTCAGTCAGCTGCGCCATCAGGGACGTAACGCAGCCATGGGGGCAGATCTCACGGCCTTCCAGTGGAATACCCGGGATCTGGATCCCATGCTGGTCAACATGGACCAGAACTTACTGGCGATGAGCAATCCCGGCCTGGTCTCGGTGGACACGGGCTCGCTTGAAGCGGCGACTCTGGCTACTGCCGCAGCCTCCGGTTTTGATCCTTTTTACGACTGGCAGGCATTTGTCATCGGTTCCGGATCCTACGCGCAACAGGATGACATTTCTGGTCTGGCAGAAAGTGAGACCGTCAGCACTTCCGTAATCATCGGGGCAGGCAAGAACCTTTCTGAGGCACTGAATGCAGGCGGCTACATTGGATATCAGAGTGTCGATTCAGATGTGGATGCCTTTGGTTCAAACATGGAGGGTAATGGTGCGCAGGTCGGTGGCTATGCGCGTTATCAGTGGGGTGACTGGCTTGCCAGCGGCATCCTCGGATACAGTTATACTGCTTATGAAAACGAACGTAATATTGTATCACCAACGTTCACTGGAACCGGAGAGAGTGATGCAGATGCGCACCAGTTCATCTCCGCGCTCGAACTTTCCAGAGACATTCACTTTGGAGCGGATAGAAGTATTCGCGTAACCCCGATGGTGGGTCTCCAGTATTCTCTACTGCATGTGGAAGACTTTCAGGAATCCGGACTGGGCGGAGCGGGCCTCAGTTTTGATGATCAGACGGCACATTCCTTACGCACGAAACTTGGCTTTGAACTGGCCAAGACGTTCGAGGGTGACTGGGGCTGGTGTGCTCCATATGTCAGCGCTGCCTGGCACCACGAGTTCCTGGATAATTCGAGAGATGTAACCACCACCTTTATCGATCCGGCACTTGCCAGCTTCACCGTTTCAACTCGCGAGGCAGACGCAGATTTTGCAGTCATCGGGGCCGGGTTCAATGCCTCCTTAACCGAGGCAGACAACATTCATTTCACTCTCGGTTGGCAGCTGCAGATCGGACAGGAAGGCTATATCGTGAATTCTGCGACAGGTGGAGTCCGCGTCGATCTTTAAGATCGCGTTTTTTTAAATCCGGCAATCCCGACGCCTCGTGCGTGCGGGATTGTTTTTTCTACAGATCACCGTAAGTTCTACGATTTCCATGTCTGAACTGAAACGAGTCTTTGCCTACTGCGCCCGCTACAAATGGTATGCTGGTGGAACCTTTACTTGTGCGGTGCTTTCAACTCTGAGTTTGTTGCTGGTGCCCTATCTTACTAAATTGATCTTTGAGTTGATAGCGGGTGACGAGATCAGCGGGTTGGTGGGAACGTTGATCAGAAGTCGGGAAATCACTGAACCGAATATGGTGCTGTTGTTGCTGGGTTTGCTGGCAGCAGGGGCCTTCCTCGGTCGCGATCTGTTGAATGCGGCACGCATTTATTTTAACAATATGTTCGAGCAGCGGGTGATCTTTGATATTCGCAGTGATCTGTATGAGCACATTCAGCGATTACCCCTGAGCTGGTTTGACGACAAGGCGTCCGGTGACATTATGACGCGGGTCAGTGAGGATGTGACCAACATGGAGCGCGTGCTCATTGACGGGATCGAACAGGGCAGCGTTGCGCTGCTGCAGATCTGCGGGATTCTCGGCTATATGGCGTTCGTCAACTGGCAGTTGACCTTGTGGACGCTGATACCGATTCCGCTGATGCTGGTGGGGGCGCTGTGGTATACGACCACAGCACATAAACGCTATCGGCTGGTGCGGATCGCAACATCCAATCTGAATGCCCTGTTGATGGATAACCTCCAGGGCGTGGCACAGATCAAATCCTTTGTGCGGGAGTCGTCAGAGCTGCAGCACTTCCGCGAGAAGTCATCCCAGGTGATGTCATCCAGTCTGCGGGTCATGAAAGCCTGGGCAATTTACAGTCCTTCCATGACTTTTTTTGCCTCACTGGGAACGGTGCTGGTTTTATTTTTCGGAGGGCAGATGGTATTAAATCCGAACCCTGTCCAGCCTGAGTCCGGCTTGCAATACGCGGAACTGGTTTCATTCATGGTGGCCGTGGGGTTTCTCTACGAACCGATCAGCCGCCTGCACCAGCTCAACCAGCTCTTCCAGTCCGGCCGCGCGGCTTCTGAACGAGTCTTCGGGATTCTGGACACGCAGCCGGAAGGGGATCCGGTTCCCTCTGAGTCGCTCGCCCCTGCCGCCCAGGCATGTGCCGTGGAATTTTCAGATGTGCAGTTCACTTATGACAAAGATCTTCTTGTGCTGAATCATATTCAGCTGGATGCCAAGCCAGGCCAAACGATCGCACTGGTCGGGCCGACTGGTGCGGGTAAGTCCACACTGGTGGGACTGATCCCCCGGTTTTACGGTAAATATGAGGGAACGATCACTATTGATGGAATCGACAACCGGAAGTTATCACTCCGTGAATTACGTTCTCTCATCGGTGTTGTTTCGCAGGAGGCGTTTCTGTTCAATGACACGCTGCGCCGGAATCTGCTGTTCGGAAAACCGGATGCCGCGGATAACGAGTGCTGGGAAGTGCTGGAGGCCGCCCATGCCCGTGAATTTGTGGAAGCCCTGCCGGATCAGCTCGATACCGTGGTCGGGGAGCGCGGGATCAAACTCAGTGTCGGAGAAAAACAGCGAGTCTCCATTGCGAGGGCGCTACTGAAAAATCCGCCGATTCTCATTCTGGATGAAGCCACTGCCAGTGTGGATACTGCTACGGAGAAACTGATCCAGCAGGCCCTGGATCATCTGCTCAAAAACCGCACCTCCTTCGTCATCGCGCACCGGCTCTCTACTATCGTGGATGCCGATCAGATCCTGGTGCTCAGACAGGGTGAAATTATCGAGCGCGGCACCCACCAGCAATTACTGGAACAGGACGGTCTCTATGCCGGTCTGTGTCAGGCTCAGAGCACTGGCACCATTGAAGCGATCTGGGATTCAGTGCATGCCGGTGAGCTGGCTGAAAAAGCATGAATAACTCCAAGGTTAACACTGGAATGGAACGGTCTATCTAGGAAGCATCACCAATGCCCGCACCATTGATTACTTTTGTTCGTCGCCGCTGGAATGAAGCTGGCGGAGCGGAGCACTATCTCTCGCGGCTGGTCACCCGTCTGCGTGAAATGGATTATCAGTGTAACCTGTTATGTGAATCCTGGGAGCAGCCTGATTCACCGTTTAATCAGATTCGCCAAATCAAAGTCAGCGGATTTCGCCACACGGCACCGGAAAATTTTGCCAATGGGGTGAATCGTATCCCGCGCCGTGAGCTGGGAGTTGTTTTTTCACTGGAACGCGGGATCACTGCTCCGATCTACCGTGCAGGCGACGGTGTTCACCGCCAGTGGTTGCACCGCAGAGCGCAGGATCGTTTCTGGCGCAAGTTGCGGAATGGCATGAGCCTGAAGAATCATGTATTGCATGCCATGGAAAAGCAGACCTTCCATCCACTGGTAACCGGCACGGTTATTGCCAACTCTGAGATGGTCAAGCAGGAGATTCTGGCAGCCACCCCGTTTCCGGAGGAACGCATTGCGGTTATTCCTAATGGCGTAGATGCCGATTATTTCGGGTCCGGATCGCGTGCAGCGGGACGGGCGGCTTTGGGCTGGGGTGATCATGAATTTATCTGCCTGCTGGTGGGCAGGGGGGCACTGCGTAAGGGACATGAGCAGGCCAGGCAGGTGGTGGAACGCGCCGGCCAAGATTACCGGCTAGCGATTATTGATTCACCTCCGTCATGTGTGATGCCGGATGTCTACGCTGCTGCCGATGTTTTTGTGTTACCAACCGTATATGATCCGTTTGCGAATGTAACACTGGAAGCCATGGCCGCAGGTTTACCGGTTGTCACTACCAAGGCGAATGGTGCCCGGCAGGTCATTGAGGATGGAAAGAACGGCCTGCTGGTGGAAGATGCCAATTCCATTGATGAAATGGTGAACTATCTGCGCGACTTGAAAGAGACCGGTTGGGGTGCAGCCATAGGAGCTCGTGCCCGGCAAACAGCACAGAGCTGCACCTGGGAAAAACACTTACGGGCCACATTGGAAATCATCCGGCAAGTGAATCAATAGCCTGCGCCCCGCCCGGATAACGTCTCCTTACTCTAAGTGAAAAGACTCCGCTTCTTCTGTGTAGCAATCCAGCAGTTAACGGAGAAAATGCCGTATCAGACTTCGGTTGGTTTAAAAGACACGAAGACGGAATGCAAAGGCAGGCTATTTTAGTAAAAATGCTTGCTCCAGACTGATTCATTTTAGCAACAATGAGCAGAAGCAGACCAGACCGGAAAAAGCATGAGAATTATGCCTGGATAGTTTCTCGGAGAGACTGAGAATGAGGTTTTCCCGGCATTACAGACTATCCACCAATAAGTGCAAACACGCTTCATTCTTGAATATCAAAAAAAATAATTTAGCATTGAGGTATGGATAATTCCGATACGGTAAAATCTAAAATACTGGTCGTTGACGATAACCGCTCTCTCACAGATGCATTAGAAAAGTATTTTAATCATAGCGGATATGAATCAGAAGGAATCAACTCGGCGCATCAGCTGACACAAAGGTTGTCTGGCCAGGCCCCGATAAGTATTATACTCGACATTAATCTGGGAGATGGAGACGGAATCAAACTATTACCGGAGCTGAAAGCGGTATGGCCCGGAGTTCCTGTGGTTATGTTAACGGCCATGGGATATGACGATAAGCTGATGGAAGAGGCACGACGGCATGGAGCGCAGGGCTTTGTGAGTAAATCGGTTCCTCCTCAAGAGATGTTAGCCAAAGTCCAGGGCGTTCTGGAACATCCGGAGCATCACTCCTGAATCGTTTTTTCATTATACTGCAGAGATATTCTGAGGTGCTCTGATATCGATACTTTTGAGAGGGCACACCCGCCTGGTTGTGGTTATTACCATGATGTCACAGGAGGGGTCAGCCTGGAAATATGCAGCTTCCACAGGTAGCAATATCTGAAGCCCACTGGGGCTTGTGCCATGGCGGGCTAAATGATCGTAGAATGCGGCTTTCTGCCTTCAATAGCATTATGCTGACAATAGTATTTTCCAAAATTCACAGCATAGCGTTGCGGAGGTGCCTCATATTCGGGGATTACCGATAGCTTTTTTACATATTTGAGCAGTGTAAATCTGCTCTTTTTCAGTCCATGACCACTATGGAGCGTGGTATTATCATAGGTGGCTGATTTTACTCCAATACAGGGGTAAAGGGTGATGAACACTACCTGTAATCCGCTTCTCCATGACTTAGGACAGATGACCGGGTGCATGCAGGCCAATATAAAGAGTAATTTTATTTGTTAGATAACAAAACCGGATCCGAACACCCGACAAGCCTAAATATAAGGAGTATCAGGTAAATGGTAGGCATACCTCCGGAGTTAGAGCGCTTAAATATAATTCAATCTAATATCCTTCAACTATTTACTAGAGAAAATGCTCTATAAGATTCAGAAAAAATTACCTAATAATTGACAAGTAGATAATTTAATTGAGAATTAAAATTCCTTCTTGGAAGGCGGTATATGAATGTCCTGGTTATTGAAGATATTGCCATTGATGCAAAAATTGTTAGTCGTCTGATTGATTGCATTGATTTGGATTATCAGGTTAAGGGCCGGGCTACTTCCTTGTCGGAAGCGGAACAGCTGTTGGAAGAAGGCTGTTATGAGCTTATCTTGCTGGATTTAGGCTTGCCGGACAGCGCGGGAACGCAGTCTGTTGCAAGGCTCAGAAAAAAAATCCGAGGATCCAATACCATACTCATTGTGCTCACCGGAGATAACAGTGAGGAAGTGAGCCAAAGTGCGCTTGAACTGGGTGCACATGACTATCTGATCAAAGGAACACTGACGATTGACATGCTTAAAAGGTCCATTCTCTATGCGAATAAACGCATGATCAAAGAAAGAGAGTTGGTGGAGTCGAATGCAGAACTCAATGAAGCCATGCAAAAACTGAAGGGTGCCCAGGACCGGCTGGTACAAAAAGAAAGACTCGAGGCGGTCGGGCAGATGGCGAGCGGAATCGCACATGACTTCAACAATGCCCTGGCAGCGATACAGGCCAACGTGGAGCTTCTGCTGGATTCGCAGAAGTTGAAACTGTCTGAAGAGGACACCGGCAAAATGCTTAAGAATGTTCTGATGATGACCTCCGATGCATCTGAGGTGGCAAAGAGGTTGTCGCGTTTCAGTGATGATAAGAAATCAGATGATTCACATATACCTATCGATATAAATGAAAGCATCCAGGAAGTGTTTCAGGTGACACGCCCGAGATGGAAGGATCAGTCGCTGGCTGAAGGGCGAAAGATAAGTGTCACGCTCAATCTGGATCCAGCAGCCAGAATCCTCGGATCTAAATCTGAAATCCGCGAGATGATCACCAATTTACTCTTCAATGCGACAGATGCTATCCATAGAAGTGGAACCATTAACGTCTCAACTACAGTGAAAAATGACAGGGTCATCCTGGAAGTTTCAGATGATGGAATAGGAATGACTGCACGAGAAGCTCAAAAATGTTTTGAGCCGTTTTTTAGCACCAAAAAAATGAGTAGCGATATGACGGGGGGCTGCGGGTTGGGGCTGTCATCCGTATATGGAATTGTGGAACGGCACAAAGCGGAAATCAGCGTGCGATCCAAAATCGATCTGGGCACGGTATTCCGTATCGACTTTCCTCTTACCGCAAAAGAGTTATGCGCAGACAGCTGGTCTTCGGATGATGCGAGATCCGAGGTTGCCAGGGGTCGTCCGATACGGGTGCTATTGGTAGAAGACGAAAAAAAAATCAGAACGGCCATGCAGATATATCTGAACGCAGTGGGCATGAATTTTGATTTTGCAGGTGATGGAGTGGAGGGAATCACTAAGTTCGCTAAAGAAAAGTATGATGTGGTAATCACGGATTTTTCTATGCCGAAGATGAACGGGGAAAAATTTATTGGTTGTATTCGTAAGTATTCCCAAAAAATTCCGATTATCATGATGACCGGATATCTGGACGAATCTAAAAAAAGGACTCTCGAAAGACAAAATGTAGACCTGATCCTACACAAGCCCTGTAAGTTAAGTGTCTTACGCAATCATATTGAAAGTCTCGTTCAAACCCAGATGACCAGATAGCGGAACAGGGTTGTCACCTCCGAATTATTCATTACTGTTCCATCTTTTATGGTCCGTAAAAAGAACAGGTAATCTATGACTTCGGCAGATATTCGACAGAGCTTTCTGGATTTCTTCCAAGAAAAGCAGCACACCATGGTGGCCTCCGCATCATTGATGCCGGATTCTCCCGGCCTGCTCTTCACCAACGCCGGAATGAACCAGTTCGTGCCGATCTTTCTCAACGAACAGCCCTGCCCTTATGATCCCCCCCGCGCTGCCGATACCCAGAAATGTATCCGCGCCGGAGGCAAACACAACGACCTCGAAGATGTCGGGATGGATACCTATCACCATACCTTCTTTGAAATGCTGGGCAACTGGTCATTCGGCGATTATTTCAAACAGGAAGCCATCGAATGGGCGTGGGAACTGCTGACCGAACGCTGGAAACTGCCGAAAGAGCGGCTCTACGCCACGGTCTATAAACCGGGCGAAGGGGATCCGGCAGATTTCGACCAGGAAGCTTACGACATCTGGAAAAAGATCCTCGAGGATGCTGGACTGGATCCGGCTGTGCACATCGTCTATGGCAACAAGAAGGACAACTTCTGGATGATGGGAGACACCGGCCCCTGCGGTCCCTGCTCGGAAGTGCACATGGATCTGACGCCGGACGGCGACACCAAAGGCTCACTGGTGAATGCCGACGATGCCCGCTGCATCGAGATCTGGAATCTGGTCTTCATCCAGTTCAATGCCCATCCGGATGGCAGCTTCAAAAACCTGCCTGCCTGCCACGTCGACACCGGAATGGGTTTTGAGCGTGTGTGCTCGATTATGCAGGGCACTAAGAATTTCACTGATTTCTCCAAGCAGGTCTCCAATTACGATACCGATGTGTTCGCCCCGATCTTCAGTAAGATCGAGGAATTATCCGGGAAAACCTACTCATCCACTTTGCTGGAAGATATTGAAGCTGAAGGGCCTGATTTCGAAATTCGAAATTCGAAATTCGAAATTGATATAGCGATGCGAGTCATTGCCGACCACATTCGCACGTTGAGCTGTTCCATCGCCGACGGCATCCTGCCCTCCAATGAAGGGCGCGGGTATGTGCTGCGCCGCATTCTGCGTCGGGCTGTGCGTTATGGTCGCCAGCTCGGATTCCATGATCTCTTCTTCTACCAACTCGTCGGCACCATCGCCGATGAAATGGGGGATGTGTTCCCGGAGCTGCGTAGCAATCAGGCCACGGTTGAAAAAGTTATCAAGGCTGAGGAACAGAGCTTTTCCAAGACATTGGATAAAGGAATTAGCCTGTTTGATAATAAAATATTCTCGAATGCAATTGTCACACAGTTGCATAAAGATGGTTTTCTACAGTCTCATGGTAGTAATGCGGTATGGCTTGGGGAGGACGAAGAGATTCCGGAAGAGGTTGAGTACAACAGTATGCGTATTCACAAACAAACGGATGATGGAAAATCCGAGTTTATAGCTAAATATACATTCGATGAATTACGCAATGGCGCCTGGAAAAAATACACGAGCCAGAAGCCTATAGTTTCAGGTGAAGATGCCTTCAAACTCTTCGATACCTACGGATTCCCGCTAGATCTGACCGAGCTGATGGCGCGTGAGCGTGGTATCGCTGTAGACGTCGCCGGTTTTGAACAGTGCATGACCGAACAGCGTGAACGATCCAAGGCAGCACAGAAAAAATCAGTGATTTCAGTCAAAGATAAAACGGAGGAAAACCTGATTCCGACCGAGTTCGTCGGTTTTGAAAACAAAGCTGATGTAAATGTCGAGGTATGCAACTTCATTCTGGATATGCCGGCTGAAGAGGGCGGCACGGTCACCGCGCGACTCTATCTCTCACCGACTCCGTTCTACGGGGAAATGGGTGGTCAGCTGGGCGACACGGGATGGCTTGAGTTCGGTGGTCAGAAGATCGAAATCATCGACACGCAGAAATCCACCGATGAATCTATCGCCGCCATCACTGAGGATGTCGGTATGCTGGAGGATATCTCCTTCCCGTTGAAAGCCAGTGTGGATGCCGGGCGCCGGCACCTGATTGAATCGCACCATTCCGCCACTCACCTGCTGGGCTGGGCGTTGCGTGAAGTTTTGGGAAACACGGTCCAACAGAAAGGTTCCTACGTCGGTTCGGACCGTCTGCGTTTTGACTTTTCACACATCGAAGCCATGAAGCCGGATGAGATAGACAAGGTCGGGGAGCTGGTGAATGACCGTATCCTGCACGATGCCGGCATTCAGTGGTATAATCGTCCCTATGCGGAGGTAAAGCATGATCCTGATATTATCCAGTTCTTCGGTGACAAATACGGGGAGACGGTTCGGGTAGTCGATATCGGCGGCTTTTCCAGGGAACTGTGCGGTGGCACGCATGTCGATAGTACACTGGGTATCGGCCCGTTCCGATTGGTGCATGAAGGAGCCATCGCCGCTGGCGTCCGCCGTATCGAAGCGATTTGTGGGGACGCCTTACGACCTTACCTGCTCAACGAGCAGGAAAAGGTGGCCGCCGTGTACGAACAACTCAAATCCAAAAAGTCGGACACTAAACTGTCTCTGACCCGCTGGGATGAAGAAATGGTGCAAGTGGGGTGGGATGCGCTGAGCGGAAACCGTGATGTCATTGAACAGCTGCGCGAGGAAATCAAGCAATGGGAAAAAGACCAGGCCAAAGCCAAACAGTCGGAGTTGTTGAGCCAGGCGGCAACGTTAGCGCCGGAATGGGCCCGGCAAGCGGATTATTCCGGCAGCATTCCAGTGCTGATTCAGCACATTGCAGGGGGTGATGGCAAGTTCCTGCAAGTGGTATTAGGTGAGTTGAAAAAACACTTTAACGGTGTGGCCGTTCTGGCAGGTGATGCGAATGAGCGGGTAGCACTGGCCGTATCGGTATCACCTGACTATGTGAAAACGGTGAAAGCCGGTGATGTGATCAAAGCTATGGGGCCGTATGTCGGCGGCAAGGGTGGAGGACGTCCCGAAATGGCTCAGGGCGGAGGCACGAACCCATCCGGTATCCCTGCCGCCTTCGAAACCGCTAAAGCATTGTGCAAATCATTTTAATGCAGACGTTTAAAGCTCATTGAGCAGCCGCAAGTTCTGAAATATTAATACTCAGCATCCTGCCGCCTCAGCGTTAATAACAATGTCTGCCATACCGGTGATGACCGTAGCCGCGGTAGTGAGCGACCGGTTTGACTACATAAACTTCTTCGACGTAGGCAGGTTCGTAATAACCATAGGCAGCCGAATAGTGGGATGAGTGTGCATAGCAGCCGGAAAAAACCGCCACACTTCCAAACCAGGACAGAAAGAATAATCCATTTTTTAGCGTCATACCGATATGACGTCGTTATGGAGTATTGAATTCAGGCTTAAGATCAAGCCGGATCTGTCTGCAATCCGGTAATGATCCGGGCACCGTGCTTATACCGGATGTAGGCATAGAACCACTGCACCAGCACGGCAACTTTATTACGAAAGCCGATCAGAAACAGCAGGTGAACCGCCAACCACATCAGCCATGCCAGGAAGCCGGTCATTTTCATGGGACCTAGTTCGGCAATGGCCTGCGAGCGACCGATGGTGGCCATGCTGCCCTTATCGAAATAAACAAATGGCGTGCGACGTGATTTTTCACCGCTGGCGACTTCCCTGCGGATAATCTCCGCAACATAATCTCCCATCTGAATCGCCGCCGGAGAAACGCCTGGCACTCTTTTACCCCGTGCATCCGTTAGTGAGACAATGTCACCGATTGCAAAAACATTTGGATGACTGGGCAGCGAGCAGTCCGGTTCAATCAGGATTCGACCACCACGGTCTAAAGGAACATCCATGTCTCGGGTCAACTTGGGCGCCTGGACACCCGCCCCCCAGATAATGCTCGTAGCCTGTATAGTTTCATTTTCCAGAATTACTTCACCTTCCCGAATGTCTTTGACGGGGGTGTTGACGCGAACTTCTACCCCCATTTCTTCGAGCGCTTTTTTTGCCTTTTCCGGAAGTGGATCGGAAAACTGGCCTAAAATTTTAGGACTGGCTTCAATCAGGATGACCCGGGTTTCCAGTGGATCGATGTTGCGGAAGTCCCGGTTAATGACATGACGGGCCAGTTCGATCAGAGCTCCTGCCATCTCTACTCCCGTTGGACCACCGCCTACCACCACAGTAGTCATCAGACGTTTTTGTTCTTCGGGGTCTGCACACATTTCCGCTTTTTCATAGGCGTAAAGCACATTGCGGCGAATGGCGATAGCCTGATCCAGCGATTTTAAACCCAGCGTGTAATCTGCCCAGTGGTCGTTTCCAAAGTATCCGTTTTCAGCACCCAGCGCGATAACTAGAAAATCATAGGAAATATCACCTTTCTTCAGCTTAACGGTGCGGTTGGGTAAATCCACTGCGGTTACTTCATCCATCCGGATGCTGGTATTATGGCCTGTTCTCAGTTCAGAACGGATTGGGCTGGCAATCTCAGGCTGGGATAGACCAGCGGTAGCGACCTGGTAGAGCAGAGGTTGGAAAAGATGGTGATTATTGCGATCAACCAGGGTTATGGTGCAATCAGCGTCCTCCAGTTTTTTGGCTGCCTCCAGTCCACCAAATCCACCACCTAAAATGACCACATGGGGTTGTTCACTCATCACGGAACCATACGGTGAATCCCTCAGGGATCAACCATTTGAAAATTTTATTTTATTCCGCCCAGTTGGCGCAGCTCGGCCAGTGTACCCGCTTCGGCAGCAGGCTTGTCCCATCGAATACGGTGGATCCGGGGAAAACGCATGGCGACTCCGGAGCGGTGTCGCCCGGAGACCCGGAGATCATCGAAAATGACTTCCAGCACCAGTTCCGGTTCCACTGCCCGGACCGAGGCACCGTAACGTTCGGTGGTATGCTGGCGGATCCACTGGTCCAGCCGGACCAGCTCCTCATCGGTAAACCCGGAATAGGCTTTGCCTACGGGCACCAGTTCCGGTGCCGCGTCTCCGGTGTGACACCATACTCCAAACGTGTAATCCGAATAATATGACGAACGTTTGCCATGACCACGTTGCGCGTATAACATGACTGTATCGATATTTAAAGGATCGCGCTTCCATTTGAACCAGTGCCCTTTCGGCCGGCCTGGCAGATAACGGCTGTCTTTGCGCTTGAGCATCACCCCTTCCATTTCGGCAGCCCGGGACTGCTGGCGTAAATTGTTCAGTGCATTCCATCCGTCAACTGGCAACAAACTGGAAATCCGATAGATTAACGGGTTCAGCCTGGCTTTCTGATACCAGCTTTCAAGCCGGGTTCTGCGATCAACCCAGCGCCATTCCCGTAAGTCCTCTCCTTCCTGAAAGAGTAAGTCGTAACAGCATAACATAGCTGGTGAATCCACCAGCAGTTGAGCACTGATCTGCTTGCGATTTAACCGCTGTTGCAGCTGGTTAAAGCTGGCAACGTCAGGCAAGACTCCGGGCAACTCTGATGCCATGGCCTGGAGTGATTCATGGCGGATCAGTAATTCGGCATCCACCACCGCGCGAGTGGTAAATGATCCTGTGATCTCCGGAAAAGCTTCAGAGATGTCATCACCGGAGCGGGAGAAGAGGCGCACTTTGCCATCGCCATCACCAGTCAGTTGCACCCGGATACCATCCCATTTCCATTCGGCGGCGTAGTCGCTCGGAGCCATCTGTTCTAACTCCGCTTCATCCAGTGGTGGCGCCAGCATCGGTGGATGGAAGAAGACCTCGTCGGGTAATTCGGGTTCATCGGTTCGACCTTCCAGCCAGTCAAACAGCGCGGGATACGGCGGTTCGAAGGCGCTCCAGATGCGTTCGATGTCATCGACATTCTTCTCAAACGCCTGTGCCAGTCCCTGCTTGGCCAGTCGGGCGGAAACCCCGATGCGCAAGGAGGATCCGGTCAGCAGTTTGATAAATACCCAGCGCTCGGTTTCGGAGAGTTCATCCAGCGTGTGATCAATAAACGGAAAACGCTCCAGTGGGGTGAGCGACTGGATCCGCTGGATCAGCTCTGCAAAGTCGGTTGTGCCTGCATTGGAGGTCCGCTCTGCAGGTGGCCAGATCAGGGCAATCGTTTCGCCTAAATCCCCGACGTAAGCGTAGGAGAGGCGGAACAGTTCTTCATCGACCTTGGTGGTAACCAGTTTGCGCAGTTGCGAGGCGCGCACACAATCCAATGGCAGTTCTCCGGTCAGCAGTGCCAACCCGTAACCGCGATCCTGCGCCGGCGCGGTATGAAAATACTCCGCCAGCAAAGCCAGCTTGGCATTACGCGAGGGCGAAAACAGCAACTGTTCGATGAGTTGTGCCAGCTGATGGAACCCGGGGTTCATTCGTCACTTTCCTCGCTAAAGCCGACCAAGGACAAAGGCTTGGCGTGCAGGCCGCGCTCACGACAGACATGCACCAGCGCGTCTTCCTGTCCGTGTGTTACCCAGACTTCGCTGCAGCCGGTGGCTTCAATCGTATCCATCAGATCCGGCCAGTCGGCGTGATCGGATATTCTCAGTGGTAGCTCGGCATTACGTTGCTTGACCCGCTGCCGCACCGTCATCCAACCGGAGGCAAAGCAGGTAACCGGTTGATGCAGCCGGCGCGACCAGGTTTCACGAATGGCGGACGGGGGAGCCAGCACCAACGCTCCTTTGAGGCTTTCTTTCTGTGCAACGGTTGCGGGTTTCAGTTGGCCCAGCTCGATACCTTCGGACATATAATAGTCGCATAACGATTGTAAAGCACCGTGCAGATAAATCGGTCTCTGATAACCCGCTTCCCGTACGAGGGCGATGACGCGTTGGGCTTTTCCCAGCGAATAGACGCCAACGACATGTGTGCGTTCCGGCAGGCGTCGCATCGACCCCATCAGTCGTTCGATTTCTTCTGCGGGATCCGGATTGTGGAAAATCGGTAGGCCGAAGGTCGCTTCGGTAATGAAGATATTGCAAGGCACCACCTCAAACGGTTGGCAGGTAGGATCCGGTTTGCGTTTGTAGTCGCCGGAATAGACCACGCGGGTGCCATTATAATCTAATACCACTTGAGCACTGCCCAGCACATGACCAGCGGGGGCGAAGGAGAGTTTTACCGGACCGATTTCGAAAGACTCGCCATAATCCTGAGCCAGTAATTCATCCCCCGCTGCTTTCCGGTAACGCACCTGCATGATACCGATGGTCTGCGGAGTGGCCCAGACTTGCTGATTTCCCGGGCGGGCATGATCGGCGTGACCGTGACTGATGATCGCTCGTTCTACCGTACGAACCGGATCGATGTAGAAATTCCCCGGCTCGACATAGAGACCGCGTTCGGTCGGGTAAATCCAGTCGATGCTTTCCGGTTGACTCATCAATTTATCTTAACGCACATTACAAGAAACAAAATCCGCAGATTTCGCAGATGGACGCAGATTCTAAAAACAAAGATAAAGAAACTTATGACATTATTGGTGTAGCCATGACCGTCCATCGTGAATTAGGGCATGGTTTTTTAGAGGCAGTTTATCAGACGGCGCTCGAAAAGGATTTCCTGGCACAAGGCATTCCGTATGAACGAGAGGTTCGCTTGCCGGTATCGTATCGGGGTGAGGTCATCGCAGAATATCAGGCAGATTTTATTTGTTATGGTATGGTCATTGTAGAATTGAAAGCTCTGCAAAAACTAACCGGCGTAGAAGAATCTCAAGTAATCAATTATCTCAAAGCCACAGGCCTAAACCGAGGGCTGCTAATTAATTTTGGTGCCCCGAGCCTCCAATATAAAAGATTGGTATTTAATCTGCGAAAATCTGCGTCATCTGCGGATGAAAATGACAAAACTTCCTGAGCGCTTTCAATATTGGTTCGAGTCGCGTGGTTGGGCGCCGTATCCGCACCAGCTGGATGTCATTGAGGCGAGTCACTCGGCAGATACGGTGCTGCTGATTGCTCCAACTGGTGGCGGAAAGACATTGTCGGGTTTTCTACCCGGGCTGATCGATGCGGCGGCAGCTTCTGCTTCTAAATCCAAACTGCGGATGCTTTATCTTTCCCCACTCAAGGCATTGGCTACAGACATTCACCGCAACCTGCAGGTGCCGCTGCTGGAAATGAAACTGGGACTGCGGTGCGAAGTCCGCACCGGCGATACCAACAGCTACCAGCGCAAAAAGCAGATGACCGACCCGCCGGACATGCTGCTGACGACGCCGGAGTCGTTGGCGCTGATCCATTCCTACGCGGATGCCGAGGCGTATTTTAAACATCTGGATTATGTGATTCTGGATGAACTGCACGCGCTGGCGGACAACAAGCGGGGCGATCTGTTAGCTCTGAACCTGGCGCGGCTGCGGCAAGCAAATCCGAAGCTGAAACTGATTGCGCTCTCTGCCACAGTCGCGGAACCGGAAGAGCTGGCTGGATATCTGAATGCCCGGAATCCGGAGCAGGTAAGGGTCATTAATGCCTACCAGCAGCAGATGGTTACCAAAGCTGTGCCTGACATCACTTTATTGGAGGCTACGGATCGCTTGCCGTGGTCGGGGCACAGCGGACGCTATGCCATTCCGGAAATAATACAGATGATCCTCCAGCATCAGACCAGCATAGTATTCGTCAATACCCGGGCACAAGCGGAGCTCACCTATCAGGCCCTGCAGGAGATGAATCATGAGGACCTGCCCATAGCGCTACACCATGGTAGTCTGGATCGCGAACACCGGCTGGAGCTGGAGCAGGATTTGGCGAATGGAGAATACCGAGCCGTAGTGGCCACTTCGTCACTGGATCTGGGGATCGACTGGGGCAGCGTGGATCTGGTGGTGCAGATCGGACCGCCAAAAGGGGTGGCTCGACTGATGCAGCGCATCGGGCGATCCAATCACCAACTGGACAAGGCAAGTAAAGCAGTGCTGGTTCCGACGAACCGGATGGAAACCATAGAAGCACTGGCTGCGATTGATGCCATTACCGTCAATGATCTGGACAATCATTACCGACGCACCGGCAGCATGGACGTGCTGATCCAGCATCTTACAGGAAGATGTTGTTCAAGCCCGGCTTGGACCGACCAGCTATTTGCCGAGGTGAAAGCAGCCGGACCTTATCGCGCATTGTCGCGCGAGCTGTTTGACCGGGCGTTAAATTTTGCGGCAACCGGCGGCTATGCATTGAAAGCGTATGAACAGTTCCGCAAGCTTAAGACATTGCCGGATGGCAGACTGCAGATAGCTAGCCAGCGCATCGCGCGCAATTACCGGATGAATATTGGCACCATCGTCGGTTATACCCATCTTAAAATCCGGATGGGGAAGCGGATGCATCTGGGTGAGGTGGAAGAGCGGTTTATTCAGGGACTACAACCAGGCGATACGTTTTTGTTTTCGGGCCGCTTGCTGGAGTTTAAAAGTGTGCGTGAAATGATGGTAATAACCGAACCTGCCAAAGGGGATACGCCTAAGATTCCTGCTTTTGCCGGAGGAAGATTACCACTCTCCGGTCCACTGGCACAACGAGTGAGGGATCGCATTGCGGACCGGAACCACTGGCCGGATTTTCCGGGGCCGGTGCAGCAGTGGCTGGCCTGGCAGGACCGGCGCTCACATATTCCGCAGAGGAATGAACTTCTGGTTGAGTCTTTTTCACGCCAGGAAATGCAGTTTCTGGTGATGCATCCATTTGCAGGAAAGGCGGCTCATCATACTTTAGGTATGCTGATGACTCAGCGGATGGAGAAATGCGGACTGCAGCCTATGGGGTTTGTCACTACGGATTACTCCCTGGCAGTGTGGTCACTCAAACCGGTCGCTGATGCCGCAACGGCAGCAGCGTTGCTGGATCCTGAAATCATTCAGCAGGAACTGGGCACCTGGCTGGATCAGTCCTTCTGGATGAAACGCACATTCCGGGAAACGGCGGTGGTCGCGGGGCTCATCGACCGGCAACTGCCCGGCAAACGCAAGTCGGGTCGCCAGGTGACCTTTTCCTCCGATTTAATTTACGATGTGCTGCATCAATATGAGCCCGATCACGTGCTGCTGGAGGCTACCCGCGTTGAAGCAGCGCGTGGTATGGTAAACAGCGATCGTTTGCACGCCGTGCTGAGTGAAGCACAGGGACATCATCATTTCGTGCGACTCGAACGTATCTCTCCCTTTGCGATTCCGGTCATTCTGGAAGTGGGTAAAGAAACAATTGATGGGGGCGGCGTGGCGGCGTTACTGGAACTTGAATCCGATCAACTGGTCAGGGAAGCAGGTATGGAATAATGAACAATCAGAGTGCCATAGATGTTACAGAGCTGGGCTATTTGCTGCTAAAAAACCTGTGTTCTCCGTATCTTCTGTGGTTCATTTCCTGATCACCATGTCGGAATTTCAATTTGCAGATCAGCAGTTTTTAGCATTGCCTTCCGGCGGGTTGTGGCTGACAGGGTCAAAGACTCTGATCGTTGCCGATCTGCATCTGGGCAAGGGGCAGAGTTTTGCCACTCAGGGAAATCTGTTGCCGCCGTATGATGATCGTGCGACCTTACAGCAGCTCACAGCGGATATCGCAAACTGGCAGCCACAGAGGGTATGGTTACTCGGAGATTCATTTCACTGCAGCGATAGCCCGGAGTGGGTGGACGGTGAGGTATGGGAACAGTTGCAGCCACTGGCGTCCGGGCGCGAGTGGGTTTGGGTGACCGGCAACCATGACGCAGATTCCTTCAACATGAGTAAAAAGGAAATTCCCGGCATGGTCTGTCCCAAGTTGGAGCAATCCGGCATCCTTTACACTCATGAGCCGGTAAGGAACAGCGGATTTAACATCTTCGGACACTTCCACCCCAAAGCTCGGATACAGCTGCGCGGACGGCGTCTTTCCGGGAAGTGTTTTCTGGTTACGAAGCAGCAAGTGCTTTGTCCCGCCTACGGTGCCTATACCGGAGGCCTTTGGTGGCCGGAAGAGCCGCTAACAGATTACTTCGAAAAACCTCGCTTTTTGCTCTGCCACAAACAACAGGTCACCGAAATTCGCGAGCAGAACGTGTTGACCAGGTAGAATGTTGCGGGTGATGCGATGACAAGAAGTCCGGCTACATCGGACATCCTTATCCTATAATTTCGGGTTTAGCGTGAGAATATTCCTCCCGACATTTTGTGTGGTCGGGAGGAATTTCTTGCCAGGCTTCAATATAGGCGCCCGGAATAGACAGAAGTATACTGGCCTATTTCTCCGCTTCTCCAGTAATGGTATTACCCACCACAATCTGTCCGGCATTTTTCAGGCGGCGGCCCATGAGTTGCAGGAGTTCTCGCATGATCGTATTGGATGCTCCAGGCACTTCGCGTTCAAAGACATTAAAGCGCTCGTCTTTGATTTTCCAGACTTTCACTGGTGAGGTGCTGCGAATATTAGCATTAGCGGCTTGCTTAAAAAGCATGGAAAATTCCCCGAAGCTGGATCCAGGCTTGATGGTCCCAACGCTCACATCCCCTTTGAAGCCGCGGTAGTAGACATCGCAGTCTCCTTCCAGTACGAGATACATGTAAGCATCCGCTTCCCCTTGCTTAATAATAATCGTGTTTTCCGGGTAGTCACAATATTCACCGAAGGTGGTCAGGTAGTTACGGGCATTTTCAGTTAGCGCAGCAGCAAATCCAATTTCAGGGAGTGGTGTCATAATGTCATTAGGTTCACATGAGGCAATGATCAGGTCAAGGCACTTGCTGGATAAGGTTGATGCTGTTTTTGCACGAATTCTACTGGATCTCTATGGAATAGAGTTGTCTCAGCCATAGAAAATAACAAGTTCCAGGCAAAAGATTTCACACCAGCATATGAGCGACCATACACTTCATTGGCCGTTCAAATCGTTTAAGCATCAGGTGACATGCGGGTGACGAAGTAATCCTCTGCTTGCAACACGGACGGGTCGTGCCTAGAAAGGGTGCCTCAAATTAACGTAAACCTAAGAAAGATAAGAAAATGGGAGCTGATACTACACCCGTTCAAGCCGTCGAAGCGCCGGCGTTGACACCACTTAAACTGAAATCACGCCTAGCTGACACCCCGTCCAGTGATCCGAAATATCTGATGGAAATTAAAAACGCTGCTGGTGAGACCGTGAAGGTTGCTGATCCGCGTGCCACCCGGGGGGCCGTCGCCTGCATGAACGTGCATGCGGTCAACGGGGGAGCTGCATGTCACTGGGGCGGCCCTGCCGCACTGGCAGAGGTCAACGCTGCCATCCACGCGCTGATGTTTGCAACCACTGGTCGACCATGGCATGAAGCATTCAATTACGTTAACGACGCCGGGCATACTGAAAATGGAGTCTATGCCTTGCGTGCCATCCTTGGTTTCGACGGTCTGACTTTCGACGATCTTAAAAAATTCCGCAGTATTGAATCCAAGCTTACCGGCCATGGGGAAGCTCACTTGAATCCGGAAGGTGTGCTGGTCAGTAACGGTCCGCTGGGATCCGGACTGCCGCAAGCACAGGGGCTGGCACTGGGGGATAAATACGCCGGGCGCAATCGCGTGACACTGTGTGTGATTTCTGACGGGGCACTGTACGAAGGGGAAGCTAAAGAAGCGGTCGCCGCGATTCCGGGCTTTGCCAAGCAGGGTATGGTCAACCCGTTTGTGATGGTGGTTTCTGATAATAATACCAAGCTGTCGGGTCGTTGCACGGATGCTTTCTCGATGCAGGACAGTCTGGCGGCCATCGAAACCAATGGCTGGAAAGTGATCAAAGTCGAGAACGGTCACGACCTGCAGGACGTGTATCTGAAGATGGAAGAAGCCATCGCAGCAGCAAAAGCGGATCCGACCCGACCAGTCTTCGTCTGGCTCAAGACCATCAAAGGTTACGGTATTAAAGCCACCGAGGAAAATGCATCCGGCGGTCACGGTTTCCCCTTGCCGAACGGTGAGAAGATCAAGGATTGGCTGGATGAAATTTTCAGCGGCAACGTTCCGACCGAATTCAAAGCCTGGGGTGATGAAATTTATGACATCTGGGAAGCGGCGCAGAAAGCTAAGGCGGAGGCTCCTGTATCTGAAACCCCGCTCGTGAAGAAGACCAAGATTCAAGCCGGACTTTCCAAGGGAGCAATCCAAGCGGCCCAGGAGGGCATGCCCGTCATGTCGGTGCAGGCTGACCTGGCAGGATCGACCGGAATGGCACCATTCTCCAAGTCGTTACCGGATCGCAGCATTGATGTAGGAATTGCTGAGTCAAACATGATCAACGCCGGCTCCGGGCTGTCTAACGCAGGCTTTATTCCGATTGTGGATACCTTTGCTCAGTTTGGTGTGACTAAGGGTAATCTACCGCTGACCATGGCGGCACTTTCGCAGTCGCCCATCATTGGTGTATTTTCACATATCGGTTTTCAGGATGCTGCTGATGGTGCGTCGCACCAGGCAACTACCTATTTTGCAGCAACCAGCCCGATTCCGCATACTCAAGTTGTGGCATTGTCCTGTGCGGACGAAGCCGAAGCCCTGATGTATCAGGCCATCAAACGCATTCACGATACCCGGCTGGCCGGCAAGGTGGCAGATTCGGTTTTGTTCTTCCTGGGACGTGAAAACTATCCGGTTTACTATCTGGAGAGCGCGACGTATGAGTGGGGTAAAGCACAGGTGCTGCGCGAAGGTGAGGATGTCACCTTCCTGACGCATGGATCGTTAGTGGGTAAGGCACTGGAGGCAGCAGATACGTTGATGGCCGAAGGCAAGTCCGCCACCGTGATCAACAATTCATTCGTGAATCAGCCGGATCTTGATACTATTGGCGCTGCCGTCAGCAAAACCGGACATCTGGTTACCATGGAAGATCATCAGACCATTTGTGGCATGGGTTCCCAGGTGATCAGTGCCTTGGTAAATGCCGGTATTGCTTTCAAGGGCAAGACGCTAGGTATCGACGGAGAATTTGGACAGTCCGCTTATAAAGCGGACCACCTTTACGATAAACATGGACTGAATGCGGATGGATTTATCAGTGCTTACCGGGGGATGGTATAGTCCACAGAAGCAATAACTTATGCAAAATCGGGGGTTGCCTCTTCTGATGGCCTCTGATTCTTTCTGCAACTTTCTGTGATTCTGTCAGTTTACTTTGATATGAAAGCCACATATTCATTCATCATCGTCCTCGCTCTTTCCGTAGCGATATCCATCCAAGCTGAGACCATCAGTGCGCCAGACAGCACGTATTCAGATCCTAATCTAAAATCCATTCTCTTAAATATTGAGGATTATAAAAATGACCGGGTGACCTACAAAGCGGTGTATGGCGGCTTTGCAAAAAATGCGCCTGAGTATTTTGAAAATAACGCTCGCTTTCGGGAAGGTAAAGACGTTCTGATCAGAGCAGGCAGTCTGCAATTGCCCGTCGTCGGGGAGTTGGATGACATGAAACCGGTTCTGGAAACGCTGCGTAACGGTGCATTAGTCCAACTCAGCGGTAAGATCAAGGAACTTGATCGGGAAAGAAAAAGAGGTATCGGTTGCGGCTATTATCTGGAACTTGAAGGATTTACGGTGCTGGACGAGAATTTCAGGCAGCAGGCCCAGCGGCATGCAGGTCTCAAGCCCGGTAAAAAGAAAGGTAAGGCGTTCACGGTCAAAGATGGTGAAGGCGCAGGCTCAAGTGAGTAAATTCTGTTGTCATAGATCCAGACTTAAAAAAGCCCGCCTACTTTAGCGGGCTTTTTTGATGCCATAAAATGGCCGTTTGAAATCGAATTTTGGAACTTCGAGCAGCCCATCGGATTATAGTGTCTGCAGGAAACGAACCAGTTGTTCTCGGTTCGGGCTGCTGGCATGGCGCACATAGAAGCCTGAACTGGCAACGGCGAGTTGCAGGGAGTGACGCAGACTTAGACCTAGCAGGCGTCCAATCAGGAAACCGGCGTTGAAGTGGTCTCCCGCACCAGTGCTAATCTTCGGCTTAGCAGTGAAGGGACCAGCGACTTGCACTTCACCGTCTTCTTCATCGGAGCCAACAGCATACTGGGTCGGGTGCACGACGACAGTATGCAGACTAAGTTTCTCCCGGATTGCTCCGGACATCCCCGAGTAACCTTTAGGAGTCTTCGGGAATTTCTTAAGACGCAGCACTTTGGCAACGTGTAGGGCTTCGCTCTCATTCAATCCCAGAATGACATCATGATTGGTCTGGAAATCGCCAATAATTTTGAGTGCGGCATTCAGGTCAGCATCTGTGCGCTTGGCAGGGTCAGCCAGGTCGAAGAACAACAGCTTGCGCTTTTCATCTTTAGCCGGCTTGAATTCGCTCTGCATTTTTTTCCATATGGTCGACATGTGCGGCAACATGGTCCAGTTAACCATAGAAACAAAGTCAGATTGCTTCCACAGGGCTTTAAATTTCTTATCTCCGAAACGCTTTTTGATATTATCCCAACTGACCTCGTGGACCGTAGCATGTTGACCGAGCATCAATTTGCCGTCACCAAACTCCAGTGCCAGGGTCTGACCCGGGTCTGCAATACCATGGATCTTGGCTCGTTTGGCAAATTCGGCGAATACGGGCGGGGCATCATTTTTGTTACCAACCATACCGAGATACTCGACCGGAGCACCCAGTGTGCTCAGTGCAAAGGCCATAATCGGGCCGTTTCCGCCCATTTTCTCTGTCTGCGCTACGATTTCAAAGTTTCCACTCACACCGGCTGCTTCAGCGACTTTCTTGGAAAACGCTTTGATAGTTTTGTGGGGAGTATATTTGGTGACACTTTGACGCTGGTCGACCACCTGCGCGATTGTATCCACAAAGCCGTCGAAGCCGACCAGACCTTTGTATTTGAGCAGTTGAGCACGGGAGCCAATAAGGCGTTCTGCCGTTTGTCTTGCGAGACGTGAATCAGTAGTCATAAGATGCGAGACGATAGGGATATACTGATGCTTGACAAGACAAAACGACTCGCTAGGCCACCGCAGTTCAACGGATTCGGGCAGGACTCTGCTGAAAATGATGGGAAAAGATGGCTGTTACATGGCCCACTTTACGGGGATTTCCTGCTTCAGCTGTGTCTTACGGCTTTTAAACAGAACGTGACCGTTTTCGGCACCGAACTCATAGACCATTTTGGTTACTTTAACATCGAAGCAGCAATATTCGGCGATCTCACGGATTTTGCCCTCTTTCCACCACTTGAGCGCTTCCGTTCCCTCAGCCGTCTTATTCACGCCAAGTGATGCTTCCGCGACGGAGTCCAGTTTAAGACGCGTTCCAATGCTCTGCTGCAGATCAATCATCATATCACAAGTAGGTACCTGAGAGAAATCGAAGCAGGCATAGGGCTCAAGCACCGTATAATCGAAACGCAGCAGATTGAATCCGACTACAAGATCCGCTCGCTGTAGTTCGGTGATCAGAGCGCCAACCTGTTCCTCGCTGTAGATCTGATAGCTGCCACGCGCGGTGCTGAAGGTAACACCGATAGACATACGCATATCGGCAATATTGCCCCAGCCGCCGACTTCCTGCGCGCTGAGCTGAGTTTCCAGATCAAAATAAACAATATTGCGGGCCACGAGGGGATCTTGAAAGCTACCGAGAGCAGGGTAAAGAGTGAAATCGCGTTCTACTTAGTGCGAAGATGACTGAACTTGGACCTTTTGGGTTTCGGGCTGGCGGCGACTGCTTTAGGAACATACCAGCCGACCCGTCCATCGGCCTGCCACTCCCGTCCATCGGCCACTTCGACCAGTGCATACCAAGACCAATCGACGTAAAATCCAGGACGGTTTCCGAAGGTTTTCTGATACCAGGGCAGGATGCGTTTTCTCAAATCCCGGATGGCAGCCTCTTTAGTATCTCCCCAGCCATTGGGCTGAGTCACGTAGAGCACGTAACCATCCGGAATGGATGCGGTGATCTGTGCAGCAGTCGATGCACCTGAATCTGTGGCATTGAGCAGGGCGGTGAGTGCCCAGCCAAAAACCAGGAGAATAAAAAAACTCGATTGCTGCATAATATAGTGATTAAAAGCGGCTTTGAGTCTGCGGGCAAGGGGAATTCACGCCGATCTGATGACACAAAAAACCCGGAATTTATACTTCCGGGTTTTTTAAGAGGAGAAAAACAAAAATAAATCTATGTATATCAAATTAGACCGGATTGTGACGCTGCCGTTCAAATTAAATGTTATTTTTTTAAAATTCCACCCCGAGTTTCTTTTCCAGCTTGTCCGCTCGCTCGGCGCCGAGAGCAATTGCTTCGCGGTAAGCCCTGGCGCCCAGAACTTTACGAGGTGGGTCCTGTAGGCTATATACTACCGCCAGATTAAAATAAGCATCGGCATAATCCTTATTAAGTTCAATAGCACGGCGGCATTCTGCCTCGGCAGTTTTCCACCACCCCTTTTTGGTGGCGACGATCCCCATGAAATTATGCGCGCGATAGTCTGTAGCATTCAGCTTTATGGCCATTTCGAGCGAAGTAATCGCCAAATCCAATTCATCCACTTTCAGGTAACACATGCCGAGGGTGCGGTGAGAAAAACCGTCTTTAGGGGCAATTTTAACGGCCCTGCTCAGTACGCGGATGGCTTCAAAGATTTCATTCTTCTGGTAATAGACCACTCCCAGATTAGAAAGTGCGAGCAGCGAGCCGGGGTGTTCTTCCAGCACAGCCTGATAAGCCAACTCCGCCTGATCGAGTTTTCCATCGATAATGAGTTGTTCCAGCTGCATGGCTTGTTCTCGCGACATCTGGGCGTAACTAGCGGGAATGAGCAGAAATACTAACAATAATATAATAGAAAAATAATATCGTAACAAGCGAGCAGTCTCTGAAAGAGATCTGTCCTTGTCAATGATACGTTTGCGGGCAATGTGTGATGGGAGTATCAAGACCCCAAAGATATATGACATCTCCCTCAACGGCAAATTCCGCAGATGAACAAAAGGGTGCCAAGATGCTTTTTACCGCCGCCGCACTGGTAGTGGTGGTGGCCGGTTTAAAACTCTCCGCCTCTATCATGGTGCCGTTCTTTCTGGCGTTGTTCTTGGCAGTGCTGAGTTTCCCAGTTCTATTCTGGTTGAAAGGAAAAGGCGTTCCAACGTGGCTCTCGATTCTCGGTGCAGTGCTGGTTAACCTTGCTGTAGTGACTGCGATCGTGCTGCTGGCAATCCAGTCCGTCTCTGATTTCCGGGAGCATGCACCCAAATATGTGAAGAAATTTGAGTTGCTGGTAAATTCGGTGCAAAGGCAATTGCAGGAGGGCACACTGCCTGGAGCAGAATACATCACGGTCGATCTGATCAATCCGGCAGCATTATTAACGATTGCGCAGGATACACTCGGGCAGGTGATGTCGGTTCTTTCCAGTGGATTTCTGGTTGTGCTGATCATGATTTTTGTCCTGGGTGAAGCGACTACTATTCCGGAGAAGTTCCGGTTTATTATGGGACAAAAAGGTAACGATTCGGACCCGGGACGTTTTCAGAAGATAACGCGGGAAATTGTTCAGTATCTTGGTATTAAAACTCTGGTTAGTCTGGGCACGGGTGTTGTGATCGGGCTGGGAACGTATTTTATCGGCTTGGATTTCCCGGTGCTGTGGGGGCTCGTCGCTTTTGCTCTGAACTATGTACCCACCATTGGTTCGGTGATTGCATCGGTGCCGGCACTGATGCTGGCTGTGATCCAGCCGGGTAGCGATATGCTGCTTACGACCGCAACGGATGCCGGCTTACTGATTGACTGGGGCAGGGTTATCTCGGTGGCCTGTCTGTACGTAGCGGCTAATGTGATTTTCGGGAATTTTGTGGAGCCGATGCTGATGGGACGTCGGCTGGGTCTTTCTACGGTGGTCATCGTACTATCGCTGATTTTCTGGGGTTGGGTCTGGGGGCCGATCGGAATGTTGCTCTCCGTGCCCTTGACAATGGTTGTCAAAATTATGCTGGAAAATACTGCCGACTTGAGGTGGGTGGCCGTTTTACTTTCCCAATGGCCTATGGATATTGAGCATCTGGAGTCGCAAGACGAAAAACGGGCAGATCAGGCAAAAGAAACTTCTCGGAAATCATCTGACGTTGCAGATGCGCCGGAAATCAAGGATCAGGCGTGAAGCATGGACGGATGCCTCAGATTCAGCATAAATTGCTGCAAGTGATGAAACGGGTCGTGTGCGGACGCGCGCAGCCGTCCGGTTGGCACAAAATCCATTCCTCGATACAGCATGGCAGCCGGGGTATTGAACTCTGACACCCACAGCTTGACTACCCGGTAACACTCCGCGTCTGCAAAATCTAAGGCAAAGGAGACCAGTGCACGGCCATAACCGTTACCTCGATGAGCTTCGCCTACCCACAAGCCACGTATCAGCACATGAGTCGGATGTTGCGGATCCGCCTGCAAAAAAATTGTACCCATCAGCTGCTGATCCAGATAGCCACCCCAACCGCGATTACCTGATCGGGAGAAGTATTCCGCCCAGTCCTGATGACATAAAGAGGTATGCCGACCGGAGACGCCCCTGGCTTCCTCAATTGCCTTGGCGTCTGCCATTCCGAATTCTCTCAGATGCATATTTTACGGTACTTAACGTAAAAAGCGCGCTTTGTGTACTAAAAAAAGGTCTGAAAGCAGAGTGACGGGAGCTAATTTCCGCGGGGGATTCGACCGGATTCACCTATGCGTCGACCTATATTGGCACTGATGCTTTCTAGCCAGCTGGCGATTGCATGATGATGGATCGAATCACCACTGAAAGTCTGGGTCGTGCCGTCGGTGAAAAAAAAATCGATTTCTTCCGCTCGCACAGCTACGAATTTGACGCAATCCATGTTGATGTATTGATCATCGATTCGCACAAGATTTGTCGTGATAGGCATAGCGTATTCCCTCCAGAGCAACATAGTATTCGGTTGTCCCGGAATCAATACAAACTGACAGCTGTAGCGAATAGTTTTTTGAGATCAATCCGTGGCAGCAAATCCAAAGTGGAGATGTCAGGCAACGGGGCTTCCGTGCGGCACGGAACGTTCTGTCGCAGGCCAGCAGGCAGGATGTCAGCTCTTCGGTTACGGTTTACGATCTGTTCGCTGCTGGTCGGTGAAAATCGGGTTCGTGATACGAGCCCGATAGAAGCCTTCAGTGTTCTCAGAGTACAGAATACGTGCTGCCTTGAATAGTGCCTTGAACAGAAAAGGGGAATCCTTCGGTGCGGTGATTTTGTTGACAGACTGGGCGGTGCCAATGGCGTAGTGATACCGGGAGTCGCCTTCAGGGCGCGACTTCAACTCCTCAATCAGCATTAGATAATTAAAAGTATAGGGTCTGGCGGTTGCAGAGGGAAAGGGTTCCTGCTGCCAGATTAAAGTGCCGGATCCGTTCGGGCGCACTTCCAGCATCCAACCGGTCGGTGTATAGATTCGGATGGGCAGTTGTTCCGAATAGGTCTGAGCTGTTAAAACCCATGAGGATTTGAACAGTAACAAGATCAATGTGAAGAGAATTTTCATCCCGGTAACATACTGGTACAGGCAGCATGCAGGGACTCTGGATGGGCGTCAATGTAGAGCCGACGCAGAGGCAACAGTTTTTCCAGGCTGCAATGCAGCCTGGGATAACCGTTATACCGTCATCAGGTCTTTTTCTTTTTTCTCAAAGAGTTCATCAATCTTTCCGACATAAGTGTCGGTCAGTTTCTGAACTTCTTTTTCACCTAAAGACTGATCATCTTCAGTGATTTCACCGGTCTTCTGCTCTTTCTTCAGGGAGTCCATGGCCTCGCGACGGTTGTGGCGCACGGAGATTCGGCCGTCTTCTGAAATTTTCTTCACAATCTTGGTTAGGTCGCGGCGGCGTTCTTCGGAGAGTTCCGGGATGGGAAGACGAATCAGTTTCCCGTCGACCATAGGAGTAATACCCAGATTGGATTCTTCGATCGCCTTGCGGATGGGATCAACCGAAGCCGCGTCCCAGGGCTGGATCAGAATCATTCGTGGTTCCGGGCAAGTAATACCTGCAACTTCCTTCATCGTCATTTTGGTGCCGTAGCAGTCTACCCGGATGTTTTCAACGAGTTGAGGTGAGGCTTTACCGGTGCGGACACCGTGAAAGTCCTCCTGCACCTTGGTTACACTTTTTTCCATCTTTTCTTCCGCTTCCAGTAAGATGTCATCTACAGGCATGAGGTTCTCCTTCTTCAAATAATTTAAAATTTCCCAGTGTAAAAGCAGATGACTACCGGGATGTATCCGTCACCAGCGTGCCTACCTTGCCGCCCTGCACCACCTTCTTCAAGTTTCCTTTCTTAAAGAAATCGAAAACAATGATCGGTACATGATTGTCCATGCAGATGCTAAAAGCCGCGGAGTCCATCACTTTCAGGCGACGCTGCAGTGCTTCGGAGTAGTCAATAACCGTGAAGCGTTTGGCATTCGGATTTTTTTGGGGGTCCGCATCGTAAACACCATCAACCTTGGTCGCTTTAAGGATGACATCGGCGCCAACTTCACTCGCGCGAAGAGCAGCTGCTGAGTCTGTCGAAAAATAGGGGTTGCCCGTGCCGGCGACGAAGATGACGACGCGCCCTTTTTCAAAGTGACGGACGGCCCGGCGGCGGATAAATGGTTCAGCCACGTTTTTCATTTCAATGGCGGTTTGAACACGCGTGAGCACGCCTTCGCTTTCCAGTGCATCCTGTAAGGCCAGTCCGTTAATAACGGTAGCCATCATTCCCATGTAGTCAGCCGTAGTGCGATCCATGCCCGCATGCTGCTTGGTCAGTCCTCTCCAAATATTGCCGCCTCCAATAACCAGTGCTACCTGAACACCGAGATCATGAATTTCTTTTACCTGCCGGGCAATGCCGCGCGCATGAGTCGCAGAGATAGACTCCGTACCATCAGAGAGAACTTCTCCGCTTAGTTTAAGCACAATACGCTTATATTTTTGGGGAGACTTGGATTTCGATCTGCGAGAAGGAGTGCGTTTAGGGGCTGCCATTAAACGGTACGTTTTGGCGGTTCTGTCTCAGGAGTCAAGGCTGAGATGAAAAATCAGGTTTGATTCAGTTTTTGCGCTGGTAGCTGTAGCGCGGTTTATTGAGTCTTCCGTCGACGGCGGTGGGATCTTCCCTGGGAATAAAAACCAGAACATTGTGGGGTTTAATGAACCATTTGTTGGAGATTTCTAAGTCCGGTCTCATCGCATCGACATTAAAGCGGAGCCCATTGATCATGAGAATATTGTGATCCATACAGAAATCATATTCCGTGCCGTTGAGTTCGGCCCGGTAGCGGGAACTGTCAAGAAAACGCTCCAGCTGTTTGAGCTGCTTCAGCGCCCGGAGGCGATGGCGGCGCTGCAGCAGAGCTATTCCGCCCAGGATCATAATAGCCAACAGCAGCACGGCCAAACCATTCGATGTGGCAAACTCTATCAGATATTCCTTCAGCGTTTCAGAATCCTCAACGGCTGCGTTGGCGCGTTGAACTGCTTCCTGACGGTTGAATTGATGATATAGATAAGGGCCGGCTGTCACCAGAAATGGCACAGGAATCAAATTCGAGCATGCAGCTGCCATACCGAAGAGTGGACGCTGGATAAAAAGCATGAATGCGGCAGCCAGCCAGAAGACACGCATGCCGAGCCACATGGCGTGCGGATCATGGATGGCTGCCTGCATAACCTCCTGCCATGCCAATGTGACGCGATGAGATCGGCCGGAGGCAGGTTCGCCACGTGCAGGGACGGGAGCGGTTTCAAGCTTGCGTAGCACGCTTTTTCCCGCGTTTTCGTCCCGGGTCTTGATACCGCCGCCGCCGCTCATGGCACCTGATACGGTGGAAAAAGCTGTCTGGGCTCGTCCCATCAGTTCCAGCGGATTGCTGGCAGGCAGGCTGTGCCTGCCAGTGGGAGAATCATTCTGTCCGTCTGACCAGCCGAAGCGGATCGGTGCGTCATCGCCCGAGATATGAGGGATGATGACAGCATACTGCGCCAGATTAAGCAGCAGCATTGCTACATAAAGCTTGGGTGCGCGCGGCAGCACTACGGCGGTCAGAATAAGGATAAGAAACATGTCGATCAGGATATTGATCTCCATATAGGACGAAAAAGTCATGGCAGCATTTTCCCGAATCCCCCGGGTGTGACAATCTCAAATAGATATTCAGGATTCGATTTGCGATTGTTACCGGATCAGCATCCATTAAACTGGAAGTATGCATGGTTTCAAAGAATGGGATGTGATCTGCCGGGCACTGGAATGCGGGTGGCAGTCATTGCTATTGCGGGCGGGAGGTATCCACGACGTCACCAAGTGGTACAACGACCTGCCAGAAAGATTTTTCCTGATGCCCAACGATTATCATGAAGCGCTCCACCAGGTGCGACGGTTACCGGAAGGTGCAGATCAACCTGTGATACGGTGGCAGATCCGTTCATGGGCAGAAATGGTTAAGGTAATGTGTATCAACAAACCCGAAATGCTGCAGCGACTGGAGCCTTTTCATATTTACCAGCCGGAACTGGTGCAGAAACGCTTTGAACAGAATCATCCCCCGGCGCTTTGGCTGATCTTGCTACGGGTCTATCAATTGCCTAATCCCTGGCAGCTGGCAGACGAGGAGTCGCTGGGAGGATGTCGTAGCATGGTTGCTCTGCCGCCCGCACCATTTTCCCTGACCGGAAAACCGGTATTGGATGATCGGCGCTTTTCCCGGTTGCACGATGAGGTGGAAACAGCACTCTTGACAGGCTGATCTCCGCCCATTTTTGTTATTTTAAATCATGACCCAATTATCTAGTAACATAATCTTCCGGCATGAGCACCCCCATTGATGACATCCGTATCGCAGCGCTGCGCCCGCTAGTCCCGCCCGCCATTCTATTGGAAGACCTGCCTTTGAGTGAAAAAGCGGCAGGCGTTGTAAGGAACTCGCGGCAGGAAATCAGTGATGTCTTCCAGGGCAGAGATGAACGGTTGGTCGTTGTAGTCGGACCATGTTCGATTCACGATCCAGAGGCTGCCATTGAATATGTAGAAAAACTGAAACCTCTGGCAGAGTCACTGAAACAGGAATTGCTGCTGGTGATGCGGGTGTATTTCGAGAAACCGCGCACTGTGGTTGGCTGGAAAGGTCTGATCAACGACCCCTTTCTCGATAACAGTTTCCAGATCAACCAAGGTTTGCGTATGGCACGGGCCTTGTTGCTGGAAGTCAATGCGCTGGGACTGCCATGCGCCACGGAATTTCTCGACACCATTATCCCGCAGTTTATTGCCGATGCAGTTGCCTGGGGCGCGATTGGGGCGCGCACCACGGAAAGTCAGATTCATCGGGAGCTGGCATCCGGGCTGTCGATGCCAGTGGGTTTCAAGAATGGCACGGGCGGGAGTGTGAAGATTGCTGTCGATGCGATTTGTTCCGCTAATAATGGACACTGGTTTGATTCAGTCACCAAGCAAGGGGTGGCTGCCATCTTTCAGACTAATGGTAATCCGGATTGCCACCTCATCCTCCGCGGCGGCTCCCGCACCGGCCCAAACTATGAGACTGCCCACGTAGCTGCAGCGGTTGCGATGTTAAAGGAATCCGGAGCAAACACGCGGTTGATGATTGATTGCAGCCATGGTAACAGCAATAAAGACTACACGCGCCAGCCTGTGGTGGCCAAGAATATTGCCACACAAATCCGTGACGGCAACAAGAACATTGCCGGGGTAATGCTGGAAAGTCACCTGCATGAGGGCAATCAGAAATATGCGGCGGGCCAGGCGAAGTACGGCCAAAGCATTACGGATGCCTGCATCTCATTCGACAGCACGATCCCCGTGCTGGAGAACTTGGCGGAAGCTGTGGAAACGCGAAGAAAGAGTTTTTGACTCTTCCTTGCCTTTATGTTCTGACTTTAGCGGTTCCATGGCATCTTGGCTAATATCAGTCCCATGCCGCAGAAGTCCGTGATCCCAGCAAAAGTGAGACCTGCCCCGGCGAAACCGGGAAGGATCAGCCAGAGCGGATGCACATAAAATCCCAGTAACACCCCAGTGAATACCAGCAGTCCTGCACCGATACGCACTTGGCGTTCGATGGAGATGACACCTTGACCCTTCTTCACCGGAAGTTGGGCATCCGTCCAGGCGTTGGTGCCACCCTGCACATTAGTGAGATGAGCCATCCCAGCCGCCGCCAGCTTTTCACAGGCGGACAGCGAACGTTTGCCGCTCTGACAGATTACATAAACGTGTGACGCTCCATCCGTTGCTCGTTGCACTTCCTCAGCAGAAATAGAATCCAGCGGGAGATTAATGGCACCTTCAGCATGTTCTCCACGAAACTCGCCGGGTGTGCGAACATCAATGAGCGCTGTGCTGGGAGAGTTCAGCACAGCGGCGGCTTCGGCGACGGTAACGGACGGGATAACGGGCATTCATTTATCCTTAGGGCATCTTCAGCGAGCGTCAATCGCTGACAGGGTTAGAAGCAATGACCGGTAGTTATGCCAAAGCGGAGATGGCTTTGTTGGCGGAGTCGAGACGGGAGGCAGTGAGACGCAGGACGTTCTGCATCAGTTTAATACCGATTTCGGTGTGGGTCAGGCAGAACTCATGAAAGTCTTCCAGTGCGATGCTGCAGCATTCGACGCTTTCATCGGCATAGATGTTGGCTGAGCGGGAGCGGCTGCCGCCTAGTGCCAGCTCTCCAAAGGAAACACCGGGTGAGAAGGTGGCCAGTCGTTGCTGGCGCCCGTCGGGCAGGGAAACTGATACGCTAACGGTGCCTTTGTTGAGTAGGAAAATTTCGTCCGCTTCCGATCCAGCTTGGACGATCAGGGCGTCCGCTTCAAAGCTCATGGGTTTGAGCAGTGGTTGGATTCGTTTGATTTCATCCGGTTTGAGGTTCTCGAAGAATTCATGCTGGTTGATATTACTGGAGCGGGCGCCACCGTATGATCCGGAATGTCCTAACAGCAGGTTGTTCTCGCAATATTCTAATGCGCTGGCGGCATCTTCGATAAAGAGCTGTGACGGGATATTTTTGTCTTTCTCGTTCAGGTGATGCCTGAAGCAGCGGCGCAGGATGCGGTGGTCGCCGGAGTGGGTGAAGACGACGCGCTTGTTCATTCCGCGAGCGCGTAGGAAGAGCGAGTAGAAGAGTTTACACGCACTTTCATCCATGTGCAGGACGCGTTTGAGATTAATGATCAGGAAATCGAAGCTATCGAAGGCTTCATTGATTTTGCGCAGGACGATCTCTGCAGTCGCAAAATTCAATTCCCCCTGCAGTTCATAGATCAGGATGCGTTTACCGGCTTCTTTCAGGAACCCGCGTTCGTCCAGTGGGCGCACGCGATCCGAGCTGACTTCGTTGCCGTGATAAACAGCACGGATAATGGATCCGGTGGAGTTGGGAACGTTGAACATGTGGAGGTTAAAATCCATTGAGATCTTATGACAGGCCTGAATGCCGCGCACGCTGTTGCCGCGATCATCCAGCGGTGGTGAAAAGATGCCGATTCCAAGCTGACCCGGCAGTACCGCCACGATGCCGCCTGCCACCCCGCTTTTTGCGGGCATACCGACTTTGTAGATCCACTCTCCGGCGTAATCATACATGCCGCATGTGCCCATTAAGCTGAGAATGTTTTCCACGTATTCACTGCGCACGGCTTGCCTGCCGGTGACCGGGTTGACTCCGGCGTTGGCCAGAGTGGCGCCGATGACCGCCAGGTCTTTGCCGGTTACGGAGATGGCGCATTGCCTGAAATAATTTTCCAGAATCGGTGTCGGGTCTTCACCCAGAATACCGAAGTTACGCAGCATGTACCCAATGGCCCGATTGCGGTGTCCGGTACTGCTCTCGGAACGGTAGATGGCATCATCAATGGCCAGTTCATGGCCGCAATAGCTTTCAAACATCCTGAGAATGCGGTCGAACTTGATCTCATGACTGCTGCCTTCAACCAGACCGGTGGCCGCGATAGCCCCTGCATTGATCATCGGGTTGAATGGCTGGCCGGTTTCGGGGCGCAGACTGATAGAATTGAAGGCTTCCCCGGAAGGTTCCACTCCGATCTTTTTGAGCACATCGGTGCGGCCGTGATCCTCCAGACCGAGTCCGTAGACGAAGGGCTTGGAAATGGACTGGATGGTAAAGGGGATTTGAGTGTCGCCGACCTCGTAGACATGACCATCCATGGTTACCATGGAGATCCCGAACCAGTCGGGATTGGCTTTGAATAGTTCCGGGATGTAATCGGCAACCGCACCCGCGGATTCCTGCTGAAACAGATCGTGCAAATGCTGTAGATAATCCTGAACCGGTGAAGAAGAACGTAATTCGCTGAAAAAATCGGAACCCATAAAGTTCCCAACTAGAGCAGTTTACATTCCGTAGCCAAGAAATTTAGTGTGATTTTTAAAAAAATAACAATAATAGTTGACCAGTCGGTCTAATAGCACTATGTTGTTGTTCGAAAAGAAATTATGATGAGAAATCTATTCAAAGCCTACCAACCAAAAACCACTCTGGAAAGTCGCCGCAGAATACTGAGTCGCTCCTCCAGAGCGGGTAACCCTGTCAATGCCATCCGCAACCGGATCCAGCAGGCTTCAGCAGCATCCAACCGTTCTTTTTTTACGCTAAAAATAGACGACTGGTCTAATTATAAGTCTTGGGGATTACTAGGACTTGCGATGTTCGGCTTGCTCTCCGGCGGCTGGTTCAATCCTTGGACGGGAACCATCGATGGAGCTTATCAACCTGCCCAGGTGGCCGATGGCTATGAAATTGTTATTGTAGCGGGGTTCGCCTCTGCACGCGGCTAGTATCAGAAAGAAAATCAAATGAAAAAATTACCCGTCCGCAGACTGAAAAATGGCAGCTACATCTGGGAAGTATCCCCGTTCCGTTGGATCGAAAGCCTGGATGCTGAAACTCGTGAGCGATTGAATCGATCCATTTCGGTAGAGTATCCGGAGCGACTGGAACGATACCAGATTAGCACCGGAGTCGGAATTCTTTCTTGATCTATCTGAGACGACTGGTCTAATAAATTCATGATTGCAACAACAGAAAATACCAAAGAACGCTTGATTCAATGTGGAATGCAGCTGATTGGTGAAAAAAGCTACCATGGAGCCGGGCTCAGCGAAATCCTGAAGACCGCAGAGGTGCCGAAAGGCTCCTTCTACCACTACTTCAAGTCCAAGGAGGATTTTGCAGTATCGGTAGTAGAGCGCAGCTCGGAGCAGCATATGGAGCACATGAAGCAGTTTCTGAGCGACCGTTCCTTGAAGCCGCTGGAGCGAATATACGGGTATTTTGAAATGCTACGCAGTCATTACCGGGAGAATGGGGCGAAGCGGACGTGTCTGGTCGCCAAGCTGGCGCTGGAGGTTTGCCAGTTAAGCCCGCTGCTGCGGGCAGCCGTGAAATCCACGTATGATCAGTGGGCGGTCATTCTGGCCCAGACCGTGCGGGAAGCGCAGGCTGCCGGAGCAATCTGTGAAATGCACGACCCGGATGCACTCGCCAGTGTGCTGATCAATTCATGGGAGGGGGCGACCATTCGAATGCAGATCGAAGGCCACATCAAACCGCTCGATGATTTTTTTCAAGTCGTGATCGAAGAGGGCCTCAAGTTGAAGCCCTGCCATTCCGAGTCAAAATAAGGCTCATGCTGTAAACGAAAACTCAAACTATTTATACACGCCAACTATGTCCGAACAAAAACTACTGACTCCCGTTCAACTGGGAAATATGGAACTGAAAAACCGAATCACACTGGCACCCATGACGCGCGCGCGTGCAGGTGAGCAACGCATCCCGAATGATCTGATGGCTGAGTATTACGCCCAGCGTGCTTCGGCAGGTTTGATTATTACCGAAGCCACCAGTATCTCTAAACAGGGTCTGGGTTGGGTGCAATCGCCGGGGATTTACACCGATGAGATGACCGAGGGCTGGAAGCAAACGGTGGATACGGTACATGCTCAGGGCGGAACGATCTTCCTGCAGCTGTGGCATTGTGGTCGTGCTTCGCACAGCAGTTTCCACGATGGGGAACTCTCCGTCTCGGCTTCAGCGATCGCCATCAACGAGGAATATATTCACACCCCCGAAGGTAAGCAGCCGCATGAAGTGCCACGAGCGCTCGAAACGGAGGAGCTTAAAGGCATCGTGGCCGATTATAAATCCGCTGCACGACGAGCTAAGGATGCCGGATTCGACGGAGTCGAAGTGCATGCTGCCAATGGCTACCTGCTGGATCAGTTCCTGCAGTCGAAAACCAACCACCGCACCGACGGCTACGGAGGTAACGTCGAAAAACGATCCCGCCTGCTGTTGGAAGTCATCGTGGCGGTTAGTAAAATCTGGGGCGCAGAACGCGTGGGCGTCCGGCTGGCTCCGAATGGTGCGTTCAATGATATGGGTTCGCCGGATTATCGGGAACAGTTTACTTACGTCGCGAAACAGCTTAATCGGATGAAAGTTGGCTATCTGCACGTGATGGACGGACTGGCCTTCGGCTTCCATGAACTCGGCGAACCGATGACTTTGGCGGAATTTCGTGCAGTTTTCGACGGCACACTGATCGGCAACTGCGGCTACACCCGGGAAACTGCAGAAGCTGCGATTACGGCAGGTCATGCCGATCTGATTGCCTTCGGTCGCCCCTACATCAGCAATCCCGACTTGCCGCAACGATTTGCGGCTGGTGCTGAACTGAATCCGGAAGCGGACATGGCCGACTGGTATGAACCCAAAGGAGCTGCCGGATATACCGATTTTAAAACCCTCTAACTTAAACCAAGGAAAACTCATCATGGAAACACAAACTGCCATCCGCGAACGACGCGCGGTGAAACACTACGATCCGGAACATCGACTGAGTGAAGAAGAAATCCAGTCACTCTTCGATCTCGCCGTGCAATCCCCGACTTCATTCAACCTCCAGAACTGGCGCTTTGTCGCGATCACCGATAAGGAGATCCAGCAACAGATTCGTGCCGCCGCATGGGATCAGGCGCATGTGGAAGAAGCATCCATGGTCATTTTGCTCTGCGCGGACTTACTGGCGTGGGATAAGAATCCCGAGCGTTACTGGACGGAAGCACCCCAGGCGGCGCAGGATATTCTGGTGCCGATGATCAAGCCATTCTACCAGGATAAACCACAGCTCCAACGCGATGAAGCGATGCGGTCTTGCGGTATTGCCGGTCAGACGATCATGCTGGCAGCTAAAGACATGGGTTTCGATTCCTGTCCGATGATCGGATTTGATCCGGCAGCTGTCGGAAAAATCGTGGGTCTTCCCGAAGATCATGTGATCGGATTTATGATTACGGTCGGTAAAGCGGTCAAACCGGCTTGGCCGAAACCGGGCGTGCTACCGCGAGAAGAAGTCTTGATACGAAATCAATTCTGATTGCTCGGTGCTGTGAGGGGAATTGCAGGCCTCAACTGAAGTAGTCCGTGCACTTCAGTGCTCAGGCTGCTCGTTCTTTAAGCAGGAACTTCAGCGGAGTGAATTTGACATGCCAACCCCCGCGGGACAATATGATGCGTGCAAGAGATCGTTCCTTAAGCATAACCACAATGTCCGGATTTATTTCAAGCGAGTAAGCAGGAAAAATCGCTTTAATACGAGAGATTACACGATGAACGGACTTCATTTTCCACAGGAAAAAAATGGATGATATTTTCAGAAAAATAAGACCATCCTGGGTATAAAGATGTGCCTGATAACCGTCACAGGACAGGATCAGATCTGCTTCAACATCAAGCGAAACAGGCTGCCTAGCTGCCATCCCGATCGCGAGTGCTTATCTTAAGGGTGCCGTTAGCTTTCCACTGGGCATGGTTGGCATCTGGACCGGTTCCGCTGGGGACAAGCACCTCGAAGTCTTCAAAGGTATAAGTGATTTCAGCATTTCTACCGGTTAGCTTGTCGTATAAGCCGATCGCCAGTTCCGGCCAGGTATTGGTGTGTGAATCATTACTCATGCACACAAGATATGCTCTTTAGGCTTAACTGCAAATGCAGGTGCCTATATATTTTAATAACCGTTCATTTCCCGTTGCCGCATAGGCATGGAATCAATTTCACTGAAGACTTGCTCCCAGGAGAATTCCTTGATGTGGTAACGTGATTTTACACCTCCGTCCAGCCCTATCAAAGCCAATGGATAGTCTTTGATTTTTTTTAAGACAGCCTCACTCAGGTTTGGCGGATATCGACGGAGATCATTGCTTTCATTCGTAATCCATTTTTCACCAGCCCGGATGAGAACCAGGCACTTGCGCTCCTTGAGCGCTTCCAGATGCTTATGCATCTCTGCAGTCAGGGTTTCAGCGACACCTGGCTCAGAGACCGCACCAATCAGCAGTCGTTTCTGCCACCGATAAGACTCCAGTGTGGCGGATGAATCGTTAGCACTCACAATAGTAGAGCAAGCCACTATGACGGCAATCCATAATGTGAAATATCCGCTGTGGTTGAACACTATTCCGGTTGCCAGGTTTTAAGACGTTCGTTGATTTCTTCGGGTGTGACATCCTCGATGTGGGTAGCGATATTCCAGCGATAGCCAAACGGGTCAGTTACCATCGAAGCGCGCTCGCCCCATGGGTAATCGGTAGGAGGACGGGTTTCATCAGCCCCGGCATCCAGCGCTCTCGCATGCACCTCGTCGCAATTTTCCACGTAATGGCATAAACTGAAAGGGCAGGTACGAACCGTTTGCGGTGAAAGGGCACCCCAGTCGGGTGCTTCGTCACTGAACATGAAGACAGTGTCACCGATTCTGAATTCTCCATGCATGATAGTGCCACTGCCGTCAGGCGCATCCATGGTGTAGAGAACTTCAGCGTTGAACACCCTGGCATAAAAATCCATGGCAGCCTTGGCATCATGAAAATTGAGGCTGGTTGTAACGGATCCGAGATGTGCTGGAATGGGTGGTATACTCATAGAAAAAAAATGCCCTAACCCTGCGAACTTGGCAAGTGATGTTGTATGCGACCCAGTTCCGTTTTTGATCCTGTGAATTTCCGTGAAGTGAGGATTCAGACAAAAAACCCCGGCAACGGCCGGGGTTTTGGTTTAGAAATGATAAAAGAGTAAGCGGTGGCTTTATTTGTGTGAAACAGCACCTTCATAACCTTCTTCAGCAGACCGCAAACGAGCGATTGCAAAGATGATCAGACCATATCCGCATTTTGCAGTAATATCCGCTATGCTGTATCCGACCTGCAGAATGGCCTCGGCATCACCGCCTTGTAAGCCATAGAACGGGGCCATAAAAGCAATCGGGTAAAATCCCCAGGTGAAGAGGGTCAGCAATCCTGCATTCCGTAACAAGACGGCCACTTCTTTGGAAGCTTTACCCATGGCAATCTTCAGCTGAGTGAATACCGTATACAGAATGTAGACAAACGGGATGGTACTGAGAAAACCCCATAGTCCGCGGTTAGAGAAAAGCTCTGTACTTTCACGGTCAATTTCCCCCGGGTATCCCAAAGCAATCATCAAAAATGCAGCAACTCCCAGTTTGGCAATCAGTTCCTTGGTAAGTGCAGCAGACAAACTCAGGACCAGAACCAGTTCCACCATGAGCAGCGGAACGGTCAGTAGCCAGTCCACATAGCGGTAGGCATCGTTGAATGGCTCGCCGGTTGCCACATATGACCCGCCGCCTCCGGCGAGCTGATAGGCACCTTCCCAGCTGCCGAAGATCCTGACATAGTGGTATCCGGCAATGAAGACCACAATCGCGGAGGCGATGACAGATCCGCGATAGCGGGGAGAGACGGTGTTTTTGCTTAAAACAAAAAAGACGAAAGATGCAAACATGCATGCGATCGTCAATGACAACATATTATATACGAGTTCGTATTGACCTAATGATAATTCGGGCATTATTTATTTCTCCTAATGGTTAGAGGTAAGACATATAACACTATTTAAGTTTTGCAAACGGATAAATGTTAAAATGACAATTTTTTATGCAATAAGCGACAAATGACGGCATGTGGCCAGGTAAAGGACCAGAGAGTGATGAGATAGCTGCCTACCAAAAACATCAGAAAATCTTCACTTTTCAGGTAGAAAACCGGCAGCAGGCTCATCAGTAAAATACCGGCAACCGTAAAGGGGGCAGCCCACAGGTAAAACCTGGGCCAGTCGATTCCGGTTTCCGTCCAGACAGGTGGGCCCAGTTCACGACAACTCACCCGGATATGTCGGCGGGCGTGCCATAGGGAAAAGTATAAGCCGATACTGGCAAGAGGTGGAAGCATCAGGAAGAATACGACCAGCACGACTTCTTCTCCCAACCATCTCCATTTCAGACGGCCTGTAAATCCAGAATCAATAAGAATAAAGAACCAGCTCAAGACGCCGATCAGGACCAGCAAAGCGACCACCACTGCCAGTAACTGCGGCGACTGGAGCCATTCGAAAGAGGCGGGAGAGATATCAGGATCCACGACCTGCATACCGGCATGCAGCACGGACCGGTAGTTTTCCGAGTATAAAACGATGGGGACTAACATCGGTAAGGATCCTCGCCAGAGTCCGAAAAACCAGGAGACCGGGTGCCCTTGTGCACGCTCAAAAATCATATCTCCTTCCCCCCAGTGTGCCCAGGTCAGCCCAATTAATCCGCAGACGCAGACAGCTGGGAAAAGAATCCACAGCCCGGCCATCAAAAATGAAAAAAGCAGATAGATCAGGACAAATATGAGCAGAGACAGCGTGCGGAATGGCTGCTGGGTCAGGTGGAAATAAAGGTAGTGGTCGATCGCCCCATGCGGCATCCCCAGCAAAACCAGCGTGCTCAAAAAAATCAGGGCAGGCCAGACTTCCATCAGGGTCCGTGGTTTAGGGCGGCAGAACCAGCCTGTTTGATCTTGAGGTATGCAGTGAGCTGGTAAAACAGAATCAGTCCTTGCACTACCAGCATATTGGTCACCAGAAAAAAGATCGCTTCTTCAATGGGTAGGGTAATGATCGTCCATTCGGTGCTGGTCTCAGGCAGGATATGCCAGATCCGCCATTCGATCGCGATCATGTCAACGACCCATAAATAAATCGTGGGAAATGTCACAGCCTCCCGCAAAAGCTTTCGATGCTGCCACAGGGTGCCACCGCCATAGAACCACTGAAAGGCCAGCACCGGACAGGCCCAGGTCAGAATCAGTCCCAGATAGGTAAATTTCTCTGACAAGCCTTTCAGGCACAGCAAACCGAACAGGGAAAAAAGGAGGAATAAAGCAGCTCCCGCCCAGGCAGGCCTGCCACGTTTTCGTGCCATACCGAAAGTGCTGGTATTGGCATGATGGCGCTGTGCCATCAGGAGTAGAAAGGTCCCGGTCATAATGGGCTGTAAAATGAAAAACATGTATTCTTCAATGGGCACATATCCGATGACCAGCGATTCCAGGACACGCCCCTCTCCATATGTCCAGATCTGTGAAGCCACCAGATAATTGTCCCAGGGTGTTGTGTAGACGAAGGCAATCATTGCCAGAATGGCGATGCCTGATTTTTGTAGCGGTAGATCCAGGTGGGCTTCCTGCCGACGCAGATGCCAGAAGACAAAAATCACTGGCAGAATAAAAACCAGATGGAAATAGAGGTAGGTCACAATGAACAGTTGCTTAAATTAACTTACTACAAAATTTTCCACGAAAAAGTAATAACAGGATCTAAATGAGCAGGTGTTGAGATGCATCGATCAAAGGGAGAAAAACTACTTGAGTGCCCAGCCCGCCTGGCTGTCGGTTGTTCGTCATTCGTTTATTACTGGCCTGGAAATCGGCAATTTATCCTGGGCGCCGGACATGAAGTGCTAGCGTGATACTTGATCCGGTTAGATGAGAAACGGGTCACTAAAAAACGTTTCATACCGGATTCCGCAGTCGAGGACTACTGCACAGAGTCAATCCGCAGTAAAGCACCGGCCCGGGTGCCTGGTTTATTCTGCGGATCTGTACCATCTGTTAGCACGTATAAAAAACCATCCTGACCTTGATCAATATCACGGATACGGTATGGACCCAAGTCGATGCGCTGCTGAAACCGGGGAAGACCGGATGGATCCAGCTCAATCCGCAGAATAGCTCCCGCCGGCAGGGTGGCATAGGCCATAAGTGAGCGATCCGCGCGTAAAACCATGGCTGCCAGAAACAGGCTGTCTTTCCAATTCTGGTAACGGTCTGCGTCATAGTAAACGATACCGGATGGGGCGATGGAGGGAGTCCAGACTGCAATCGGGTCCTGCATACCGGGAAGTTCCTGATATTCAGAAATCGGCGTACCTGAAATGTCATACTCAGTGGAATACGTTGTCAGCGGCCAACCGTAGTTTGTCCCTGCAGTGACAAGATTAAGCTCGTCACCCCCTTTGCTGCCATGCTCAGTGGCAAAAACTCTTCCCCCTTTTGCATCAAAAGTGATGCCCTGCACGTTGCGGTGGCCATAGCTCCAGATTTCCCTGCGGACATCCGGTCGCCCGTTAAAAGGATTGTCTGCCGGAATACGACCATCATCCTCAATACGGATAATTTTACCAAAATGAGCCTGGAGGGATTGTGCCTGTTCCCGGATGAGCTGACCGCGATAGCTTGCCGGGGGATTCCCTCCGTCCCCGACGGAAAAGAGCAGAGTCCCGTCGGGCAGCCAGGTAAAGCGTGAACCAAAATGACCCGCACCTGCTTTGTTCTGAGCGGCTTCAAAAATGGTTTCTGTGTTTTCCAGGTTAGTGCCGTTAAGTCGTGCGCGTGCTATGGTGAGTCGGTTACCTTCTTCTGATCCGGCGGAATAAGACAGATAGATGAAGCGATTGTCCTGAAACTCAGGATGAACCGTGACATCCAGCAAGCCTCCCTGCCCTGCAGAAAACACCTCTGGAACACCGTTTACCATAGAGCGCTGACCGGTCTGCGGATGCAGCAACAACAGTGATCCAAAGCGTTCGGTTATCAGCAGGTCACCGTTGGGCAGCCAGTCCATTCCCCAGGGCGCATCCAGTCCATCCGCAATGCGGGTGGTGTTTACTCGGACCACAGGCAGATCGCGATGATCGGTCACTTGTGTGGGTCCCTGGGATTCCAATGCGGTGTCTTTGCTTATCAGTTGATAGCATACAGTTGCCATGAAGGCCAGGATGATGAGTGCAACCAGCAGGCTAAAACCGATAATTTTTTTCTTAGAGGTTGTGAAAAAAGTCATGATCATTCAGATTCGAGGAAAATTTCGATCTCGCAAGGCGCAACGAAGGCGCATATTCACGAGCATAGGCAACTGAGGAGTAATCCCGACACTCTGTGTGGTCGGGAGAATTTGCCGAAGAATATGGATCATTAAGGACTTTTTTCATGGCCTCTTAGTAACAAACATGATGATTTTCCGATGATTTAAAACCGGAGCTCATTCAAAATAAATCATCCTGAAAGTCAGGCAACCGGAGTTCGACCATTCCCTCACAGCATTCATGGCTTTCATGGAATGATGCCCGCTTTACTTTTGGCATTTCGGACAATGATAAGTGCCGCGTTGGGCCAGGATGGTTTTGATGACAGGAGTATTTCTGCACAGCTGGCAGGTCTGCTGGTAGAAGACCATCAGATGCTCCACGCCGTTGCCGGTTTCTCCGTTGGCATCGCGGTAACCGCCACCGAAGGCGGTGCCGCCGAGACCGATGGTCGGATCCAGCACTTTAGCGACGCCTTGATAAAGCTTGGTGAATTCCCTCGCTGTCAGTGATTTGACTTTTCGGTGGGGCAGCACGCCACCGTGCGCACAGATTTCGTTGGCGATGTAGTTGCCGGTGCCTGCAAAGAGCGATTGGTCGAGAAGAGATACTTTGACCGCACGTTCCGGATAGCGCAGCAGGGTGGATTTGAAATAGCGGGAGGTGAATCCGGCGTCCAGCAGATCACGACCGAGTTCATCCAGTTTCTGTTGTGCCTGCGTTTCGTTGTAGAGATACATATGCCCGAAACGGCGGGGATCCACATAGGCGAGGTGGCCATCCGTTCCGGTGAACTGGACATGCGTGTGTTTTTCGGTCACTAGCTTTTGTGAAATCAGCCATGCTCCCGACATACCGAGGTGACTCAGCAGGTGGCGGCTGTCATCCAAGCGGAAGTCCAGCAGCTTGCCTTTACGCTCCACGTGGGTCAGGGTGCGACCTTTAAGTCGACTCATAGGGGTGTGCACGATCGAGTCAGCTACCCCACTCCGTTTTATGCCGGTAATCTCAAATGGCATTACGGCGTTTAACTGATCCTGGATCGTTTTGACTTCGGGCAGTTCAGGCACGGGGAAAGGATAAAGTCAGAAGTAAAAATGCAAAATGAAGAAGTTCGGGAAACTGCTTTAAATGATGTGAATACATGAGGGAACTCTTTAGAATCTCTTGATGCAGCAGCGCGGGAAAGCGGATTATGTAGTAGGGCTAGCAGCTATCCTGGCGATCATAGTGATCTGGTCTGGGTGGTCGATTCTGTCGCGTTGGGGGTTGCTGGAGGCGCAGCTGGGGGCGAATGAGCTGGTCTTGCTGCGGTTGGGCTTTGCCGGCGTGGCAATGCTGCCGGTGTTGTGGCGAATCGGTCTGGGTGGGATCGGGTGGGAGGAGTGTCTGATTCTGGCACTAACTACGGGTCCGGGGTACGCGATCTGCACCTATCATGGACTGCGCTATGCGCCTGCGGCACATGGTGCGGCATTGACCGCGGGAATTCTGCCGGTGTTTACCACGCTGTTTGCTTGTTGGGCGGGTCAATTGAGGCATCCCAGTCGCGGACGCATGGTCGGCCTGGTGATCATCGTGCTAGCGGCGAGTTGTTTTATTGTGGATGGGTTATCCGGGGAAGCTCGGCAGGTCTGGCTGGGTGATCTGCTGCTGATGTGCGGACCGCTGCTGTGGGCGATCTATACCGTGCGGGTAACTAAGTTGCAGGTGGATCCGGTTCGGGCGACGGCGATCGTCTCAGTCTTTGGATGTCTGCTGTTTTTACCGGTCTATACCATCTGGGGTGAGCCGTCCCGGTTACTCCAAGTGCCTCTGAGCAGTTTGCTGTTCCAAGGGTTCTGGCATGGGATTGTGGTCGTGATCGGCTCGCTCACGCTCTATACGTTTGCGGTGCACAAGGTTGGCCAAGGATTAACCACGGCGGGAACGTCGACGGTTCCGGCCGTGACGGCCATCAGTGCGTGGTTGATTCTGGGTGAGTCGTTGTCTTCTTTGTTAATCGTAGCCGTCATTCTGGCTGCGATCGGCCTGATCACGGTGTCTCGCGCGATTACGCAGGAAGGAAAATAAAAAGCCGCGAGGCTCCGGGGAGCGCTCGCGGCTTGGGGTGTTGTATCTCTTGCGAGAAATCGGTTTTCGTTATTCCAGGTCAAAGAGGTCGAGGTTCATGACCTTGTCCCATGCGGCGATGAAGTCTTTGACGAATAGTTCTTCAGCATCATCGCAGGCGTAGACTTCGGCCAGTGCGCGCAGCTCGGAGTTGGATCCGAAAATCAGATCCACCCGGGTGCCGGTCCATTTCTTTTCACCCGTAATCCTGTCACAGCCCTCGAACAGACTTTCGTGTTCGTCTATGGCTTTCCAGGTCGTTCCCATGTCGATGAGGTTGGTGAAGAAGTCGTTAGTCAGCTGGCCCGGCCGGTCGGTAAAGACACCATGTTGGCTGTCGCCATGGTTGGCGCCCAGCATACGCAGGCCGCCTACCAGCACCGTCATTTCAGGAGCGGTGAGCGTCAGCAGTTGTGCCTTATCCACCAGCATCTCTTCGGAAGAAATGGTGTAGTGGTTTTTGGTGAAGTTGCGGAATCCGTCGGCGAGCGGTTCCATCGGCTCGAAGCTTCCCACATCCGTCTGGTCCTGGTTGGCATCGACCCGGCCCGGTGTGAATGGGACGACCACATCGTGTCCTGCATCTTGGGCGGCTTTCTCGATGGCAGCGCATCCGCCCAGAACAATCAGATCCGCAATGGATACGTGACCTTCAAAGGCCTCCTGCACGTCTTCCAATTTATCTAACACTTTCGCCAGCACTTCCGGCTGATTGGCGTCCCAGGACTTCTGGGGAGCCAGCCGGATGCGGGCACCATTGGCACCACCACGGAAATCAGATCCACGATAGCTGGATGCAGAAGCCCAGGCGGTGGACACCAGCTGGGAGACACTGAGCCCGGTCGCAAGGATCTGTTCTTTTAATGCCTTCACATCGGCATCACTCAGTGTTTCAGCAGGAGCAGCAGGTAGCGGATCCTGCCAGATGAGCTCCTCTTCAGGCACGTCCGGTCCCAGATAGCGTCGGATCGGTCCCATATCGCGATGCGTCAGTTTATACCAGGCCCGGGCAAAGGCGTCGGCAAATTCATCCGGGTTCTCGTAGAAGCGGCGGGAGATCTTAGCATATTCCGGATCTTCCTTCAGCGATAAATCGGTGGTGAACATGATCGGGGCATGCTTCCTGGATTTATCGTGAGCGTCGACGACGTTCATGACTTCATCGGCATTCTTCGGCGTCCACTGCTTGGCACCTGCCGGGCTGGTAGTCAGTTCCCAGTCGAGTTCGAACAGGTTCTTGAAGTAGTGGTTGCTCCAGCGGGTCGGGGTGGGGGTCCAGGCACCTTCCAGACCACTGGTGATCGTGTGTTCGGAGTGACCTTTCCCCAGCGAGTTCTTCCAGCCCTGACTTTGCTCTTCGATACCCGCCCCTTCCGGTTCCGGTCCCACGTGTTCGTCCGGATTGCCGGCGCCGTGGGCCTTCCCGAAGGTGTGACCGCCGGCGATGAGGGCAACCGTTTCTTCATCATTCATGGCCATGCGACCGAAGGTGTCACGGATGTCATGGGCGGCAGCCTGGGGATCGGGCTCGCCGTTCGGGCCTTCCGGATTAACGTAGATTAATCCCATCTGGACGGCAGCCAGGGGCTGCTCCAGCTGGCGTTCGCCACTGTAGCGTTTGTCGCCCAGCCATTCGCCTTCCTGTCCCCAGTAAATGTCCTGCTCCGGTTCCCAAATGTCGGGGCGACCACCGCCGAAGCCAAAGGTCTTGAAGTTCATCGACTCGAGGGCGCAGTTGCCGGCCAGGATCATCAGGTCGGCCCAGGAAAGTTTGCGTCCGTATTTCTTTTTAATCGGCCAGAGGAGCAGGCGGGCTTTATCCAGATTTCCATTATCCGGCCAGCTGTTGAGCGGGGCAAAACGCTGGGCTCCGGTGCCTCCTCCTCCACGACCATCGGCCGTGCGGTAGGTGCCGGCACTGTGCCAGGCCATACGCACCATGAACGGCCCGTAATGACCGTAGTCAGCCGGCCACCATTCCTGCGAATCGGTCATCAGTTCGACCAGATCCTTTTTTACGGCTTCGAGGCCGAGGGTTTTGAATTCTTCGCGGTAATTGAAATCGGATTCCATGGGGTCCGACAACGTGCTGTGCTGGCGCAAAACGCCGAGGTTCAGGGCATTCGGCCACCAGTCGCGATTGCTGGTGCCGCGACCTGCCGTCGGGCTCAAGGCGCCTCTGGCCTGTCCCGCCAGAAAAGGGCATTTGCTGGTGCTTTCTTGCTGGTTGATGTCAAAAGCTTCAGCTTCTGAATTCGTTTCTGCTACGGAATCTACCTGGTGCAATGTATCAGATGATTTGAAGTTGAAAACATTCTGAATTCTTTTCAGGTAAGACAGGGTGGCGGTATAGGGACATTTTGCGGTTTGTTCTGACATATGCTTCTCCGTTTAATGGATTTTAAGTTAAAGTTTAAGGGTTGTAGTAAAGTTAATGTCTATCCATGACACAAATTTAGTGATAGGAGAAATACTTTGATTAAATACGTCATATAGGTATAGCCTATACCTATATGGAGTTTCATCGTATCCGCTATTTTCTGGAAGTGGCGCGCACCGGGAATTTTTCGCGAGCAGCAGTATGGGCGAATATTTCCCAGCCCTCACTGAGCCAGCAGATTCATAAACTGGAGGATGAGGTGGGTGAAAGCTTGTTTGTGCGCGCGCGCGATGGAGTGACACTGTCCGAATTTGGTAAGGCCTTCCTGCCCCATGCCAAAGCAATCATGGAAGAAGTGGAATCCGCGCGCGAGTTTGTGGATCGCAGTGGTCGACAACTCAGCGGGCCCATCCGGATTGGTGCTATCCCGACCATAGCTCCCTATCTTTTGCCGGAACTGTTGCGGCAGATTGTTGCAAAATATCCAACAGCACGTTTTGAGTTAATGGAAGAGACCACGGATGCCCTGATTGATCGCCTGCGGACTGGTGCCATCGATTTTGCACTGATGAGCCCGCCGACCAAAGTGGATGCGGATACCGATCAGCTGCGTCTGCAGCAGGATGAACTTCTGCTGACCTTGCCGCAGGATCATCCGCTCTGTGATGTAGAGAAGATTGATTTGAAGCAGTTGAGGGGAGAACGCCTGGTCTTACTGAAGGAGGCACATTGTCTGTCACGGCAAAGCGAAGGTTTCTGCAAGGCATCCGGACTTAAAGCCGATGTAAGTATCCGCAGCTCGCAGATTGACACGCTACTGGGAATGGTTGAGTTGGGACTGGGATTTACGTTCACGCCGAAGATGGCGGTGGATTTTCACCGGCATCGCAAAGTCATTTACCGTTCGCTCCAACAACAGCCTTATTTGCGGGACATCTGCCTGTATTGGATGCGTCGCCGTATGCAGTCTGCATCACAGCAGGCGATCGTGGAATGTCTCAGTAAAGGCAGAAGTAAGAATGAAGAAGGAAGAAGTAAATAAAAACCCCGGGGCCTGCCTAAACGACCTGTGACAAGAGATCCGGGTTTTCGTGCCTGAGCAGGAATTCCTTGATTTTGAGACCTCCGCCGAAACCCTGTAACTTGCCGTTTTTAGCGATGACCCGGTGACAGGGGACGATGATGGAAATGGGGTTGCGGCCATTTGCGCCGCCGACGGCGCGCACTTTATTGGGGTCGCCGAGTGCGGTAGCCTGCTCCTGATAGGATATGGTCTGTCCGTAGGGGATTTTGGTGAGTTCCGACCAAGCCTGGAGCTGAAATTCGGTGCCATCCAGGCTTAGGGGGATGTCGAAAGAAATGCGGGTGCCCGTAAAATATTCATCCAGTTGTTTGCGTGTCCGGCGGATAATGGGCTGTGACGGATCCTGGGGCAGTTCGGCGATTGCCTGAATGAATTCATCACTCAGCCAGTCGTTGTTCCATAACAAGGCATGCAGTCCTTTACCGGATGCAATCAGGGTCAGGTCCCCGGTGGGCGAATTCATTTTATCAAATACGGTATCTCGAGGGAGCCGCTGCATCATGTCATAGATCTTAATTTTTCGGTGGGGATGTTTCATAGGGTGTGGTTGGATTTCAGGAGACTATCACAGTCTATCTGTATTGGCAGTTCAAAATATAAGGAATCAGATACGGCGGTCATCGGGCAAAGACACCGGACGGGAGGAGTAATTGAAAATCACCTGCTTGCAGCCGTGGTTCCGGTATTGTAAATCATGCTGATGGCATTCTGGAAAAAAGCGCTGATCTGTATTGTAGCCATTGAGCTGCTGGGCAATGCCAGCGGGCTGGTCACCTTTTTCTCGATCAAGGACTGGTATGCGTCTCTGGTGCGTCCTGCCGGCACGCCGCCCAATGGCGCTTTCGGTCCGGTCTGGGCATTGCTTTACGCCATGATGGGTTATGCACTGGCACGGGTCTGGCAGGTGGCTTCGGACGTTCAGCTGAAACAACGTGCTTATCAGTGGTTTGGTATTCAAATGTTTTTCAACGTGCTCTGGACACCGGTATTCTTCGGTCTGCACCGGATGGATCTGGCACTGGTGGTTATTGGTTTCCTGCTGATATCTATCGGCTTTACGATCACTTTCTTTCGCCCGCTGGACCGTCTCGCCGCCTGGTTACTGGTTCCTTATTTTGCCTGGGTAGCTTATGCTGCGTATCTGAATGTGGGTTTCTGGTGGCTCAACAAATGAGTTTCGGGTAAGCACAGCCGAAGTCTTCTCTGTAGGCTTCTTTGAAGCAGCTGGTTACTGCAGGTTCACACGCATTACCACTTTTGCGGTTTCCGGGAAAAACTGGTTCGTGATCTTCAAACGATTATCACGCGTGTAACGCTTTCAAAAATAACTAATGATCAAAATCTGAAATTAAATTTTTGCATTTCCGGTTATCTAGTGGATTTAGTTAATAGGACAAAAAAGTATAACTAAATAATAGAGATAAAAATGCAATCAACCCGAAATATCAAAGCTAATGTCAGTGATGATCTTTTAAATGATTTCTACGAGCAACTGAAAATGCTGGTGGACCTGCACAGCGTGAAAGACGGTTCATCTGAAACGTTCAGTGCGATGGCAGCTGATATGGTAACTACTGAACCGTTTCAGAGAATGATCCGGATTCTGCAGCAGGTGGATGTTTATGCGGAATCGTTTTCAACGTATCATTCAGCCAATGGCTTGCTGGATGCGCTCAGTCCGATGCGTCGATTGAGAACTATCATCAATATGAACCTCGGAACGGTATTTAACTTAGTGGCACAGGTCATTCACACCACAGATTCGGATCACGGGCCAGACTGGAAATCATTCGCACAAAGTATCGCTCGCTCTGAACGGGCAACGGTGCTGGTTGCTGATCTGCTCAGACAATCAGGTAAGAATCAGGATCTGGTAGCAGATTTTGAGCGACTGGAAAAAGAAAACCCGCATGCCATATATCCGACATCCAGTTACCGTGAAAGCAGGGGTCATGTGGTATCCAGTGACGATGACCAGCGGGTGGAGGCAGTGATGACCTCGAAAACCTTCACTTCCATTGTTGTAACGGAAGACGTTCTCAGCACTGAGTCGACAGTCTTGTCCCAGGTCTACGAGCCACTCGGCAGGTGCGTTGCGCTGGTTGACACCAATGTGGAAGAACACTTCGGGACTGCACTGGACGCATACTTCAAATCCTGCGATATCCCGCTGATAAAGCTGGTTTACCGTGCCATGGAAGTAGACAAGGGCATCAATACGGTAGAAAAAATGTTAGGTGACTTCAAAAAATTCGGTGTATCCAGGAATGAAGCAGTGCTAATCGCAGGAGGTGGAGTGTTGTGTGACACAGGTGGTCTCGCCTGTGCGCTGTATCACCGCAACACGCCTTATGTGATGCTGTCTACTTCCATTGTTGCCGGTCTGGATGCAGGCCCTTCACCTCGCACATGCTGTGACGGGTTTGGCTATAAAAACCTGTTTGGCTCGTATCACACTCCCATTCTTTCCATTACGGACCGAAGTTTCTTTAAGACACTAAAAACGGGCTGGGTCCGGCATGGTATTTCAGAAATCATTAAAATGGCCACGGTTAAGGATGCGGAACTCTTCAAGCTGCTGGAGGCAGCAGGTCCTGCCCTGGTCGATACCCGCTTTGGAACCATCAACTGTGAACCAACGGACCTGATTGTAGATCAGTCGAGGAAAATTATTGCCGCCGCAGTGCGCAGCTATGTGGAGGCAGAGTACGGGAATCTGTACGAAACACATCAGTGCCGGCCACATGCATATGGCCATACCTGGTCTCCCGGATTCGAAATTCCGGCCGGTCTGCTGCATGGGCATGCGATTTCTGTCGGCATGGGATTAGGTGCTTTTATGAGCTGTCAGGAACGTTGGATCACGCATGCTGAGCTTCAGAGAATTCTCAACCTGATCGGCATGTTTGGATTGAGCCTGTGGCATCCGATCCTGGACGATACGGATGTCCTGTGGGAAGCGCAGGTCAAAATGGTGCAAAAAAGAGGCGGTAATCTGGCTGCTCCATTACCGAAAGGAGCGATTGGTCAGTGTGGCTATCTCAATGAAATGAGCCGAGAAAAGCTCGTCAAGACCATCAAGACCTACAAATCCATCTGCAAGCGTCTGCCACAGGAAGGATTGGGTATCGATCCACACTGTGCGGATGTTGGATTGGAAGATCCTTCCACCGTAGCAGAATCCAATCTGGTATCGGTTTAACGCCTTGAAATGAAGTATGACATTGTCATTCCACTCTTTCAGCTGCATTGGAATACACGCTGCGTCATTGAAGCTCTGGTCCATCAATACCAGCCGCAAACCATTTATATCGTTGCTCCGCAAGCTCAGGCAGAGGCCTGTGACCAGGCACTTTCGCAATGGAAGATCGAGTCCGTCCAATGCATGGCTGAAGAAAATTTCTTTCAGCATGCATACGACCTGGACAAACAGGATCTTGCACAGATCATTGATGTTACCGGATCGTTGTATCCTACGGGGTGGTATTACCAGCAACTGCTGAAATTGGGCGCAGGTTGCGGTATCGCGGATTTGAGCGAGGATTACCTGGTTTGGGACAGTGACCTGTTGCTGGTGGCAGGCTGGCCGGCGGTTACTCAAGGAGCTGCGGAAGAAGAGTTTTGCGTTGCATTGCTACAACACAACAGCTGCGGGAATATCCAAATTATTGAGCAGTGGGAAAAATGGATTAAACAGATATTGGGCATTGTGCCCGCTCGGGACCCGGAAGCTTCCTTCATCCCGCACCACATGTGGTTCAATCAGACCATCCTGTCCGAAATGCTGAGTTGTCTGAATGAATACTACCGGTCTGATGAAAAATGGCCGGTGCTGATGATGAGATCGGTTGCTGAATTCAGGACATTCAGTGAGTTTTGGATATACAGCTCATGGCTTAAAGCAAAAGCTCCGGAGACCGTCCGCTTTCTGGAATACGCCCGTTATGGAAATACCACGGAACGTTTTTTTGATGATGGAACGGGTAAGTTCTCGGTTAAACTGCGGCAAAGCTTAACATGGGACCCTGATGTTCCGTTTTATCCAGAGTATGCAGAGGTGCTAAATTTCATTGAGCAGGAATACGGAACCGAGTTACCTTCTTCATTATCTTTCGAAGCAAGCCCGCGGCATCTTAAAAAGGGAGAAGCCAACTTGCATCTGGAAGAAACGCGAAGTCGATGGCGTTAAGCGGTTTCAGTTTTTTCCGATTCACCGTGTTTTTTGCGGAATATGCCGCAGATCATGCCAGTTATTGCTCCTGAGAACAAGGTGAGTCCAAAGGCTCGCCAGCCACCATCCGAAAACTCTCTCCAGTAAGCCGGGGCATCAGCAGCAAGCGGATACGGAGCCATGGTGAAAAATCCGCCTGGCAGGCTGTAAAGACATCCAATACACAGTCCGAAAAGCATACCTGCCCCGCGATGATGGGCCACAGCGGTAAATGGTCCAAACCATGGCAGGTAGCCTACCAGCAGACCGATACTGAGATACGTCATACCCAAACCCAATCCTAAGGTCCACAATGCTTTCAAACTCAATACCTCAGCTGCTAACAGGGGACTGGCCCCAAAGAGAACCCCACAGAAAAAACCGGCAACGGCACTACGCATGGCTAATCATAGCAGTCTTTCCGAAGAATGCTTCCTGGCAAGGCTTCATTCTGGGTTGCTGACGGAATTATCCCTGGAAACCGGTGGTATTCTGTGCAGGAAACTGGGCCTTTTGATACTGGTTGAAAATAAGCAAAATCAACAAACCAAAAACCACGGAAGCGACTACCAAAGCCACACTGACTAACCCTTCCACTGAAAACGACAAACGGATCAGGATAGTGGATACAATAAATCCCGAGTTACGGATAATTTTATGAAAATCATCTGTAATGAAAAAGGAAAACAGCAGTAACAGTACATCAACGATAATCAGGATTCCGAAGAATTCATCGAAAAAGACGTGATTGATGTTGTCGAAGGACGTGCCAATCGATTGGTCGGGAAAGATCGCTCCAATCGACCACGTAATAAAAGTGTAACTGGCAACCAAAAATAAGATTGGAATCAGACAGACGGCGATCGCCTTCTTCAGTCGGATAAACTGTTCCAGGCTGTGCGCCGGATCTTGAGAGGCTGCTGCCAGTTCGCGTCTTCGCATACCCTGCTGGCGGAAGAGGTAGAGCAGGTAGAACAGTAGTAATGACCCGACCAAATCATAAGTAAATTGCAGGTCTCCCTGTATCTCGAACCAATGGGGAGAAATTTCAACGCTGGCCAGATCCTTGAATAGCCTGCGGATCATAATCAGCGTGATGATTTCATACTGCTTGCTGATATATGTCGTGATGGAGCGCGGCAGATAATAGACCAGCAGATAAACCTCATAGACCAGAATGAATGAAAATGGGGTGTAGGCGGCAGCTATTGGATTCTTTAACAATGCTGGAACCTGCTCCATCTGAATCCATCCAAAATCAATTAGATAGATCCATACCAGATGGATCAGGAAGCCAACAACAGCGGTGCTTAGAATGATCCGCTCAAACAAAGTCCGACGCTGATCGGAAAAAAAGAATGCATAGGCACGATCTAGTAATGGAAGCTTTTCCATCAGTATATCTAACGCATCCATCCGACATTGCGAATGAATGAAATGTATGTCCGGGTGACTTCACCGGATAGATCCGGCACAGGGTGATGATGTCTGTGTGGTTGCTATGCCCGCCTCGAGGCTGCTTTTAAGCGGCTACAGGCGTGGTGCGGCCCATAAACTCAAAGGATATTTCCAGTTGCGAGTTAGTATAAGCCCGGTCCTGATGGAAATCATGCATGACACGGTAACAGTAGGACTCCAGTGAAGACTCGCGTAATTCAACCGGCAGGCGCTCCAGTTCGTGTGCAAACACATCCCGCACGACCAGCGTCAGGTGCGATTCGATCCAGTGTCGGAGTTGTTGCAGCGCAGAAATGCGTTGCTGCGGGGCCTCTCCGAGTATCCTGTAGTAGCAGTGGACACACTGCCCGGGGTTGCGCTGTTCCAGTGCGGCAGCGCGCAAGTCGAGAATCTGATCGGCAGCATGACTGATTTCAGCCGCCAATGGCCGCAGTACCTGGTCAATTCCGCATTTCACAGAAAAATGCTATGGGAATGAGAATCAATAGCAACTGAAAACAAACAAGAGGAGGGATCCGGTCCCTCCTCTTGAAACAACAAATATGTGTTTGCAGCTACTCGGCGGCGAATTCCCCGCACCAGTCATGGGCTGCGGTTACCGGAAAACGCGCTTCAAAGCGGGTATGCTCATCGACCTTGAACGAGATCGCCTGTGGCGGTTGACGTCTGCATTCACCGCTGTCGGCATCCACGCCATTCCAGTGTATACATTGTGCGCAAGTGTGATTTTTGGTCTGAGTTGTCATCATAGCCTCCTTTATATTTTGGTTACCCTTAAACTTAATACAAAGTGAAAGATCGTCAAATATAAATCATTGATAATAAACTACTTGCAAATGAATATCATTCTCATTTAACCCGACTAATCAAAAGTTGGGTCATGGAAGTGCAATCGAATTTCAGATCATATCGCTAAAATCTGCCTGAAAGATCATTCGGACGGCTCTGTTCTCTTCACCCCAAGGAGCAATGTTTGCCATCTGGAGGACTAATGTGCCGTCAGGTCGTTGTGAAAGCATGATCCGCCAACCCCAGTCTGGACCGGGAGGTGCCGGGTAGTCATATTCGAGGGTAATGAGTCCGCGTCGATCAGGGATCAATTGGCATGAGACGGGCTTGGCCTGGTGCCAGGTATCGGTCCATTGGAATTGCTCATCTCTAAACAGGAATGATCCGCGCTGAAGCTCTCCCTGATATGCCCAACGGTAATCGATTCGATCTGTGCGGAATTGAAGCGAGCAGGTGCTGGACTCTGCCTGATGCCCCGATGGATCGGTCCACAACTCGGCTTGTCCCGTCCATGAGTTCTTTAAAAACGGCTTCATCCATGTCAGCGTCATGGGTTGATCATTAAGAGATAAGCTCGACAAGGAAAGAATCTATTTTGCTATGCTCCCACCGGTGAAGTCCAAGCGTAAGGCAATGATATTGATTTCGGCTTCGATCTGGATCGGACTCGTACTGGGAGTCTCCTTTTTTGCGGCACCCATCAAGTTTTCAGCGGAAGGGGTCAGTCGAGATGACTTGTTGCGGGTCGGGCAGGTCACGTTTCAGGCGTTCACCTGGATCGAGTGGTTTGCTTGGCTGGGATTGGTCGCGGCAATCGGGCGTCACTATACTCGCGCGCTGCTGGCAGTAGCGATTACCATGACACTATGGCTGGTAATCCAGAAGTTCTGGCTCCTGCCGATACTGGACGGTTTGCTGGTGCAACGGCTGGCAGGCGAAGCGATAGGCGAACACCATTGGCATACACTTTATATTACCAGTGACATTATAAAACTGATATTACTAGGTGGATTACTGATGATACTCCATAAATCCGGATAATTTTTCCCGTCTTGCCAACGTGTGGCTGCGGCGTTGAATCGTAAACGGTGACTCCGGATTCCACGATTGATATCAGTTCGCCTTCTCTGAAAGGATTCCTGTGGCGGCAGGGTAAATTCCTGCGCACGTATCATGTGCTGCGCGTGCTGAGTATTGTGGCCATTACACCCTTCTTGCTGCTGACACAGATCATTGTGGATCAGGCCATCCCTGCCGGGGATACAACACAGCTGTGGGCCTTAACCGGCATATCACTGCTGCTGCTGGCGGTCCATGTCGTGACGATGTATTTTGCAGTGAAATCGCTGGCGCCTAGCATGCAGATCATTTTTCGCGAACTGCGTGCCCGCGTCTTTCACAAAATTAATTTCATGAGTTTCCGTTTTCTGGATTCGACCCAGGCCGGCAAGCTGATCTCCAAGTATTCGTTTGATACAAATAATATCGAAATGACTGCCATGATGGGAGTGACCGCCATCATCCCTGAAACCTTACGTTCGCTGCTGCTGATCCTGATCTTGATGATCATGAATCCGTGGCTGGCAGGAATTGTGCTGGTGGCGATTCCCCTCTTTGCATGTGCGCGACTGGCAAATTTCAATGAAATTAGGCGTAGCAATCATCTGGTTCGGCTGGCCCGCGAGAGGATGACCGGCCAGGCGAATGAATACATTTCTGCCATCAGGCTGGTGCGTGGCTATGGCCAGGAGGATGAGGCGCTGCGGCAGGTCGGGAATACCAGTGTCCACTATAGCGACGAGCGAGTGTACCAGACCAAGCTCAATCAGTCGCTGGGGTATATGCTGTTCACTGTCATCATGATCATCAGCATCCTGTCGACGGCCTTTTGCGGGTGGCTGGTAATCAATGACATGATGTCATTGGGGCATTTGGTGGCACTGGTCGGTGCCCTGCCGATCTGTCTGTGGCCGGTCTCAATGCTGACACAATTCAGCTTGCAATACCTGCAGGGAGCCGAGAGTTATCGCAGTATCAAGGAACTGCTGGATTCGGACAGCACCGAAAAATGGACCGGAACCCGCATGCCCGAGCCGTTCCGCGGCGAAGTGGAGTTCGACCAGGTGACCTTCCAGTATCATCCGGGCAAGGCTGCCGCGCTGAAGGGTCTGAACACGATCATCCGGGCTGGAGAACATGTGGCTCTGGTAGGGTCCAGCGGATCAGGCAAGAGCACGTTTATCGGACTACTGCTCGGTTTCTACGCGCCAACCTCCGGGGAAATCCGGATTGACAGCGTGCCGCAACCTCAACTGTCCATGCAGCAGTTCCGGCAGAACTGCTCGATCGTGATGCAGGACAACATCCTGCTGTCCGGCTCGGTACTGGATAACATTCGATTCGGGAAAGTGACGGCTTCACTGGATGAAGTGAGAGAGGTGGCCCGGCACGCCTATGCGCTGGAATTTATAGAAGCCTTGCCGAACGGATTTGACACCGTCGTCGGGGAGCGTGGTGCCACCTTGTCAGGCGGACAGCGACAGCGCATTGCCATCGCTCGTGCGCTGTTGCGCGATCCGAAAATTCTGATTCTGGATGAGGCCACCAGCGCCCTGGATTATGAAAGTGAGAAGGCGGTGCAGCAGGCCCTTGATTACCTGGCGCAGGGACGCACGACCATCACCATTGCACACCGGCTCAGCACGGTCCGTAAAGCAGACCGGATACTGCTGTTGCAGCATGGTGAGGTGGAAGCCTCCGGCACCTGGCAGGAATTATCCTCTCGCGCAGGCAGCTTCAGGGATTTACTGGCCGCTCACCAATAGTCCTTCATCCCCGCTGACCGGCATAAATCGGTCAGGCCTGACGTTCCTGTCTGGCCTGGACTGGCAGTATGCGGATAAAACTTGCGATAGATGACTTCAGCGATTAACCATTCAGTATGATTCAATATCTAAGGGTTCTCATCAGTGTGTTGTTCGTTTCAACGCTGGGACATCTCAACGCGGAAGAGTTAGTTGAAAACGGGGATTTCAGTCGGGGAGACCGGAAGTGGGATATTTCCGGAAAAGCCGACATTGAGAATGAGGAAAAACCGGAACTCACGGTAGAATTGCACAAGCGGAAATGGACGTTCGTGGAGCAGCAGCTCGACTATGGGCGGGACCTTCCGGTTCGGATCGATCTGGTATTGGAAGTAAGAGCCTCCGATGATTTCAAACCTCTCGAGAGCTCAGACATGTATTCCAATGTGGATTTCAAAATGGGCGGAAACTACCGCTGGACTGGAGTGGTTCAGCCCAAAGCACACGTTTTGATTCGAGTCGAGGGGTATGGCCGCTGGTATTATTTCCCCCGTAAACTCAAAGCAGGTGCGGATTGGCAGAAAATCAAAGTGAATGTCAGTGAGTTAAAACTCGAAGAAGGCATGATCACGATAGGGTTTCCGCCGGGAGAAGGAACAGCAACACTGAGGAAGGTATCTGTTAGTAAGAGCTAGTCTGTCCCGATACCGCCAGTGTATGCCTGACCCGCAGTTCATCCGGTTAGATACAGATTGCACGATCCTGTGAGGAGGTCTGATCATTCTGGTTCTTTTTGAATCCAGCTCTGTGCCAGATCCGGCCGCTGCTGCCTGAAAACATGGTAAACATGATTTGCAAAACCTGCGCCTGCCTGACTGTAAAGATTGAATGCGGTATCCAGCCCCAGATCGCGCAGCCTCTTGACTTCATCATCAAACATGCCCGTGGCGGCAACCACTCCCTGAAAGTTGTGTCGCTTCAAGGCCTCAGCCGCATGGAGATTCGCCGTGTGCTTAGGCATTGCCAGCACCACAAGATCCAGATTGTCCTTTACTCTCACCCGTTCCCAGAAATCCGAATCGGTGGCATCTGCCAGTAAAACATTCCGTTCATGCTGCTGATGGATTTCAACCGCTGCCGGATCCCGGTCAAATCCAATTACCTTGCCGGGAAAGCGATCGGATAAACCGGCATAGGCCGCCATCCCGACCCGGCCCATCCCGAAAATAGCGATTCGCTCGCCGCGGGTCTGGATCGGCAGGTCATCGGGATGACTGCCGCTGGTTTCAAACCGCTGGAGAAATCGGTGGATGCGATCATACATTGCTTCGGACCGCCGGTTGAGAGGTGCTGCCAGACAGATACTGAGCGATAAAGCAATGGCCATCGCCACCATCCAGTCGGCCGGCACCCAGCCCTTGGCGACTCCAATCGCCATCACAATCAGTCCGAACTCGCTGTAGGTCGAAAGTGTCAGCGCTGACATCCAGGAAGTGCGGGCGCGCAGATGAAAGCGGGTCAGCAATGCGTAGAAAGCGACACTCTTGACCGGTAATATAAACAGTAACAGGAATGCCCATAGGGCCCCGGACCATGTGAGCGACCCTTCCAGTCCAATCTGCAGGAAAAATCCGACCAGCAGCAGATCCGTGATATTCAGCAGGGATTTACTCATCTCCTTGGCTTTCGGATGGTAGCCGACCAGCACCCCGATAAACAACGCGCCCAGATCCGCTTTTAACCCGACACTTTCAAATCCCTTTGCTCCCAGAAACAGTGCCAGAAAAAGCCCGCATAAGGTAACCAGCTCACCGTGACCGGACTTACTGATCAGGGTGCCCAGCCATTTTCGGCTGACCAGTAGCGCGGCCAGCAAAGCCAGGGACCATAAAGAAGGAATTTTCCCGGTCGAAAACGTCAGAAACAGCACCGCCAGAATGTCCTGCATGATCAGCATTCCAATGGCGATCCGGCCATGTATGGCACCCATCGCGCTGTTTTCTTCCAGGCTCTTGACTGCAAAAACCGTGCTGGAAAAACTGAGTGCAAAGGAAAGAATCAGGGCCGTCTGCCAGGCGAGACCAGACGCCTGACCTGCCAGGGCGCCGGCACCGACCAGCACCGGTGTGAAGACCAGCATCACGATCAACGTATGCAGCGAGGTACCGCCCCAGATCTCCGGTCTGGCCAGCGTTCGGACCCGCAGCTTCACCCCGATCGTGAACAACATCAGCGTCACCCCGAGGTTGGCGATGGTGTTCAGTGTTTCCCCGCCTTCCTGTCCCATCGCCTTGAGAACAAAGCCGGAGACCAGAAAACCGACCAATGGAGGGAGTTTGAACTGCTGTGCCACCAACCCGAAAAAAAACGCTACCGCTAATAAAATAGCATCCATAGACGGGCCTGAGAGCAACTTTTATGCCCGTAAATGCAAAATACCGCAGGGTCGGCCTGCGGTATTTTGGGCTCAAGGGTTTCGAATGCTGTGGCAGAGAAGCTTAACCTTCCAGCAGGTCGACATCGACAATGTTGGTGGCAAAGTTACGATATTCCGCTTCGACCTGCTTGGCCATTGTATCCGGGAAAGTGTGAAAACTACCGGATTCCAGCGCATCCCGGATCGCATCCGCGACTAAGCTGGGAGGCTCGGCAATCTCATCAAAGCCGCCGGCACTCGCCATTTCCGTAGCAATCGGCCCGGGATGCACGCTGACCACCAGTGTGCCCTGTTCCTTCAGCAGATCACGCAGGGATTGCGTCACCGAATATGCGGCAGCTTTGGACGCGGCATAAGAACCGAAGGCCGCAAAGGCTTTGACCGAAGCTACAGAATTGAGCTGCACCAGCGCTCCCCCACCATTTTTTTTCAGCACCGGAGCAAAGGCCTGAGCCACCCGCACCAGGCCATACACATTGACGTCGATCTCAAACTGAAAGGATTCCAGTGCATCGGCGTCGAGCAGGTTGGTATTGGTCAGCACCCCGCCATTATTGATGACAATATCGACGTCTGCCGCCCGGGTGGCAGCGGCTTGGATCGAGTCCGGATCGGTCAAGTCCAGCGCAATGGCGACGACCCGGTCTCCAAACTGGTCGACCATGGGGGCGACCGATTCCGGATTCCGCACAGCGGCATAAATTTTGGCGGCTCCCTGCTCAAGATAAGATTCGGTCAGGGTTTTTCCGATGCCGCGGTTGGCACCGGTAATCAGAATGTTTCTATCTTTTATATTCATAACGTTATGAGTAATCAGCATAGATACGTTTGCGTAACGGTCTAGGTGGCGAGTTTGATTTTCACGATAATTTTGGACTGCACTGAAAGTGAAATCTGGTTTAATACAACTCAACGGATGTTTAACTATGCCTCAACTGCACATTTCTAAATCCATCCAGATCCAAGCCAGCCCGGAACTGGTCTTTGCCCGGGTCTGTGACTTCAAACAATGGCCTGCGTGGTCACCGTGGCTGTGTGCCGAGCCGGACTGCCCGCTGACCTTTGCGAATGACGGCAGCAGCTACTCCTGGGACGGAAAGTGGATCGGCAGCGGATCACTGACGCGGGTGGAGGCTACCGAACAGGAGCGACTGGTATGCCAGCTGGAAATGCTCAAGCCCTGGAAATCAACCAGTGAAGTGATTTTCACGTTGGTGCCCGCAGAAGGCGGCACCGAAATCACCTGGACGATGAATGGCTCGCTGCCGTTTTATCTGTTTTTCCTTAAGGGCATGATGACCTGTATGGTCGGGATGGATTACGCTCGCGGTCTCCGGATGCTCAAGGAGTATGTCGAAACCGGCACCGTGATCTCGCAAATCGAATATCCCGGGCAGGAATCTGTCGGTGAGATGGAATACATCGGCGTCCGTAACCAGTGCAAAATCACTGAACTGGAGTCGACGATGCTGGACGACTTTAACAAGCTTTTCCAATGGTATGACAGTCAGGACGTGGAGGCGTCCGGCAGACCATTCACAGCATATCATAAATGGAAATTCGGTAACGGCAGCTGCGAATACACCATTGGTTTGCCGTTTGAGCCGGATGCGGTGGTGGTGCCGCCCGGATTCGTCAATGACCGGATCCCGGCATGTCAGGCGTTTATTGTGCGTTACACCGGTCCCTATCGTAACCTGGGTAATGCCTGGGCCGCCGGCATGGCCCGACAGCAGGCCCAGGTCTTTGCGGCCGATAAAAAGATCCCACCGTTTGAGATTTACGAGAACGATCCGCGCGAAACACCGGAGAACGAGCTGGTAACGCGACTTTGTTTTCCGGTCCGGCAGGTCAGGTCTAGGACCAGTTAGGCGGAAAGAACCAGCGCTTGGGCCGGCCGACCAGACAGTGAATAGAACGGCTGATCAGGTTGCCGATTAATATCGTTACGATGAAAAGGAGTCGGGGAATCTGGTTCATGACGGATAATCTTCGGCGGGCAGACTGGAGGGGGGTGAAAGATGTTCCAGTCGTTTACGCAGCGATGGAATCGGATGAAAAATGTGCTCTTTTGCTTCTGAAATATCGAAATCCGTCTCATTCAGGGTTTGGATTTTGTTGAGCAGCAGGATCATCTCCTCAACTCCGATCTTTTCCGCCAGATAAGCATCAGCCTGCAACATGATCCGGTTATTGAGCGGCGGCCAGATCAACAGCGCCAAAAAACACCAGCTGGTCATGACGGCGACTCCGCCCAGTCCAAGTTGTAATGCCGAGGCAGCCTGTAGCCACGCGGACGGGAGAGTCAACGCCAGCAGCGCGCCGGCAGCAACCCAACCGAGCACAATGGTCAGACAGAGCGTACTCTGACCCCGCTGATGAAACCACTGTTCGCGCAGTGCCAGTGCAGCCAGTTCATGCGCATGCAGCTCCTCACCGGAGGCCTGGTTGATGATAAAGGTATCGGAATGAAAGGGTAGGATGGCACCGTTAACTCCTTCCTCATCACCGTCATCTAAAATGATGACTTTCAACGGCTTAGTGCCGTGCTTTTCCAGTTCCTGGTTGATATCGTCTTCCAGTTCCGGATCATGCTCCGTGGTCATGCTGCCCAGCTGGCGTATCCAGAACGGCAGGGTCATCATAAATCCGGCTACGCTACAGCACACGCCGGCAACTGCTATCAGCTGCCACATCAGTGACTGGCTGCCGCCCCACCCGAACAGGCAGACGCCGGCCACCAGTCCCAGCATTACCAACCACTGGGACTGGCTCCAGTCGCGTAACCATTCGCGGAACGATTGTTGTCCGCGGGAGAATGCTGTTTCACCTGCGTAGCCTGCCAGAATCTCGAACGGCAGAAACGCCAGTATAAATACAATTGAAAGCAGCAATGCCACCACCGGCAGACTCACCACACCGGCAAATTCATTGAATGCGGGTAACCATAGTGCTGCCAGATACGCCACCCAGACCAGACCGAGGTTGACCCCGATGCTGCAAATCCCGGACCAGAGCCGAAAGAGTTGATAACCAGATGCATCCATATCAACTAATTCATCCGTTTCCCGAAAAATCAAGTGCCCGTCTCGGGTTTTGTGGCATTTCCTGATTCCGACGGTTGCGGGCAGAAGGTTGCTTTGTGCTTTGGATTACCTTCATTTCGGGCTAGAACGCTAATCCATGCTGAAGTTGTTTCTACTGGTCGGACTGGGTAGTGCGCTGGGCGGGATGGGCCGTTTTGGGGTTTCGCACTGGATGGCAACCCGCCAGCTGGAATCCTTTCCCTACGGCACGCTCTCGGTCAACGTGCTGGGCTCCTTTCTGATTGGAATCCTGTTCTATCTGACGCTGCCGGAAGGGCGCTGGCCTTTGGAGCAGGACTGGCGGGAACTGCTGCTGGTCGGCTTCTGTGGCGGATTCACCACCTTCTCCACCTTCAGTTTCCAGTTGCTGGAACAGCTGAGAGAACAGCAATGGTTTGCCGCCGGTGCCAATGTGGTCTTATCCGTGGTGCTGTGCCTGGGCGCGGTTGCAGTTGGCGTGCAGGTCGCGCGCTGGGTGAATCCGGCTTAATGTTACTGCTTGGATGCAGGCGGAATATCAGCGTTCCAGGTCAGGATTGCGCGTATACTCAGGAGTGGCATGATCATTGGAAACGAGCACCAAACGGAATTCTCCGAAATCTTTACCTAAGATCATTTTCAACGGGATGATCGAAATGGCCAGCCCCAGCAGAAATCCCAGCGGCATGACAATGAGTTGAATCGTCTCCACAGGCACGCCGAGCGACCCCAGGATAAAACCGAGAACCGCTCCCAGCACGCCGCCCGCGATACTGGAAACGATCACAAAGATTAAATTCCGCCATAAATACGACCACCAAACGCGCACGGCCCGCCTCCAGGTAATTTCCAGTTCCATAGTTTTTTTAGTAATGTCGCCCCTCAACAACAGCTGTTTGCGGCCGCTGTCTTTGTGGTGCTACTCATTTACGGTGATGGTTTGTATGGATTTTCGCAGAGCTTTCTCGTATTGGGGGAATTCTTCTCTGGTGGAGTTAAAATTGAAGATAAGCATCTGACCCCGGTATCCGGTAAAGAGCATAATATTATAGATGTCTGTATCGATGGCGTGAGAGGTCATCTCCAGGTAAACCCATTTTCTGCCGGACAGGGTAATCACTTTATGCTCCTTCCATTCCAGCCCGGGGATCATCCTCGGCAACATCTGCATAAATGTCGCCTTTGCTTCTTCCATCTTATCCTGTGGAATATGGTTGGTCTTGAGATCGTATGCGATGGTCGTTGCCGCTGATTCATTGCCGATGACATATTTAGGAGCTCTGGAGGAAGGATACTTCAGGTCGATGATTTCCCGGGGGACCGGCGTAAATCCGTCAGGAGCCTTAAACTGTATGGAATTCCCCGCCAGGGATATGGGTTCTGCGGTTAAGGCTGCTGATGTGATTGCCAATATTGTGATCAGTGCCAGTTTTCTTTTCATTTTGATCTGTCAGAACGTTGAATGTCAGTCATGACTTTAACGGGTAGTGCGTAAGATTTCGACGGAAAAAATGCTTTGATAACTAATCTGCATGAATAAGAACACCACTGTTTTGACTGTCAGCAATCTTAAAAATGTTCCACCAGATAATGAAATAGTTTTGTAACTCCTCAACGGACTCAAATATATCATCCTTTTTAAAGATTTGGCGGGCGATGGCACCAGGATCTGCTCGGCATATTTTTTGATAAAGCAAAGCAGCCTGATCTGCTGGTATTGCAGAGTTCAGCAAGGCTTCTTCGTCGTCTAGGAAACTTTCGTATATCCTGACTCCATGATCCATCCAGTCTCAGAAGATGGTATTAAAAAAATCAAATACAGCTCCGGGCAACGCATCTTTATTTCTGTTGATGAGATCGCCTGCTTTCATGCTGAATAGATGCGAGTTAAACTCCGACATCCGGTCTGGGTAGGGAATGCTTTCCTGCGTATCCAGAAACCTTCTAAAGGCTTCGTCGTATGCGTCAATGGGTGCAATGTATACTGCCATATGGTTTCTTTCTCACGTTGGCGGTGGGTGATAATATCGCGGAGTGCAGCGTCAGCTTGCCGAAGTGATATCCACGGCTCTGTTCGATGTGTTTTTCACTTGATCCACAACTTTCGAGTATCCTGATCCTTGTCAGCAGCAGGGCTTGCCGCTGAATATGACCTGACTAAAATGGATTACACAAAAACCAAAAGGGTAATACTGCAAACAATCAGGCCGAACACGGTAGTCTGTAGAATAAAAAATAGAATCACACCGGGTAATAAAGCGATGCCGGAAATCAAAGTCATACGATTAGGAGAATGGCTCTCTTTCTCGTCGGGCCTCATGTCCGGATGAATAAATTCTGACTTACTTGGGTTCATTTTTTCGCTGAATACTTATGTCTACAGCATGACGGAAAATGTGGTGTGGTGCAACGAGTTCTCTGGGTAAATCATTAAACTGTCCAGACCGAATAGCATGCCAGAATATCCGGACAGGTCAGGAATACGCGTGGATGGGATATCGTCTCTGGAGAAACTATGCGGGATCAACGCTATCGGATATATCGAACGACTAGCGAGTAGCGGGCGTCGGTGCGGATGTAAAGGATGGTATCTGTCACCGGGTCGGAGTGGACCGGGTGAATGATGTTGCCGGCGGAACTGAAGACGCTGCCGGGATCCAATACCTGATCGCTGCCGCCGATATAGACAGGTTGGCCCTGGATGACGACAGCATGAAAAGCGCTGCCGGCGCTGTGGATCTCGCCTTCAAATCCGTGCGGCAGTTTCAGGAAGTTGCCGCTGGGGCGACCGTCTGCTGGTTCTCCCCAGAGGTAAGCGACTTTGGGGCCGCCGGGAATCGGCTGCATTCCCGGCAAGTCCAGCCATTCCAAATCAGCAGCATTTATCTTCATGGCCTGCTCCTCTGTCTCGAAGGCCTCCTCCGGTGGCATGACGAGATAGGGTCCCTGATCAATCTCGACCAGCGCCATGACGTCATCCCCTTGTGCGGCAGTGATATGAACATCGCCTTTAGGTTGAGTCCAGAAGGATCCGGGTGGTAGCCACTGTTCTTCCGCGGCCGGATCATCGTTATGGATCAGGCCGCTGATCACAACGGCACGATAGGTCACGTTGTGGATATGCGGGGGAGAAGAAAAGCCATCCGCGAATCTGGCCAGAAATCCGGTGGGAACCGACCCTTCCTGTTGTCCGGATTCACAGATCGGGCAGTCCTCGCCTGCTGTCGGCATACCGCCCTTACGATCGCCCCACAGTGTGGCTGCCTGCGGGCTCTGATCCCCGCGCGCCGGGTTGAGTGGTTCCCAAGCTGCATCGGAAACGTGCAGGATGTTCACTTTTGACGGCGGTGCAGGAGGTTCTTCAGCACAGCTGATCAGCATGATCAGGTTGACGAAGACCATGAGTGGTTTGATCAACGGCATAAAGACAGGTCTAACGCAGAGGCGCCGGGGCGCAAAGAGAATAATCGATGCGGCATCGCATCTGGTCGCGGCATCATGATGGCTTGGTGTGAACGGAGGCCTGTTCCAGCAGCTGGTTCAGATATTCTGCGGCTGGGTCTCCGGTTTCCCGGGGCGCCCATTTGGCGAAGATTTTGTCTTGTGTCTTGTCATACGGGCCGCCTTTGATTTCGAGGATGACAGTATCGGGTTTGAGCGCGGCAAAGCTGTGCCAGACGCCCGGTTCGATGTCGACCAGCGATTCCAGTTCGCCGGCAGTGCAGGTGCTGCTTTCGAGAACTGCTCCCGAATCATCAAAAATCCAGACGCATATGCTGCCTTGCAGCACGTGAGCCAGCTCGATTGCCTGCGGGCGCGGGTGTTGATGGGGCTGCACGTAGGAACCGGGCTGCATGATGTTGAGCAGCCGCTGCACCGGAGCCGCTTCGGAACGTTGGATGGGTAGCATGATGCGCCGGCGATCATTGACCCGGGAGGCGGCAATTCCCTGTTGCACGCGCTGCTGAGTCAGAAAAAAAACCGGATCCGTGGGTGAGTCGAGGCATTGCAGAGACATGGCACCAGTTTTGGCGATCAAAACTGGAATTTCAAAATTTAAATCCGAAACAGCTGAGTTATGTTATTATTTGATGCTTGGGAATATAAACCTCAGTTGGAGCGTCACACGGGCATGAATGCAAATTGGTTATGGAGTGGAGCAGCAGCGGTCGGGCTGTTGCTGACCGGGATGGCACAGGCAGCACAACAGGAGGCGGTGCTGGGCGCCGGCTGTTTCTGGTGTGTGGAAGCTGTCTATGAAAGGTTGCCGGGAGTCAGCGAGGTCATTTCCGGCTATGCAGGCGGAACCCAGCAAGATCCAACGTATCAGCAAGTCAGTCGTGGGCTGAGCGATCACGTGGAAGTCGTCAAGATCGTATTTGATCCAGAGCAGACCACCTACGCGGAGCTGCTCGATATCTTCTGGAAAACTCACGACGCCACCGACGGCCGCGGAGTCTGGCCTGACTTCGGCCCGCAATACCGCAGTATCCTGCTGTATCAGTCGGAGGCGCAGAAAGCTGCGATAGAGAAGGCCATTGCGGAACAGAATGCCAGGTCGAAGCAGCCGATGGCGACCGAGGTCAAGGCACTGGACATTTTTTATCCGGCGGAAGACTATCACCAGGATTATGTTCGGAAGAACCCTGACGATCGTTACGTTCGTAATATTGCACTACCCAAGTTGAAAAAGTTGGGACTCAGCCATTGATTCATCATTGAGACGGGTGACAATCGTACTTGCCCTGAACGGAATTGCGATATAACGGTACTGCCTGGCAGGAAAATTGCTGCCGCTGGAACCATGCAAACCACCTTCATAGAACAGCGTTATGTCCCGATGTATGAGGCCGGATTTGGCGGCACCGCCAACATTTTTGCGGCATTCGACACGGAACGGCGTGAGCTGGTGGCCATCAAATGCATCTCCCGTGAGGCATATCCGGGACTTAAAAAGCGTGATAAAGAATTGCTGGAAGAGTTGAGTCTGCGGGATGTGGATCACCAGCACGTCATGAGCCTGCTGGATCGCTTCTGGCACCAGGGTCAGTTCTGCCTGGTAACGGAACTGATCTGGGGTCTGAATCTGGAAGTCTATCTGCACCGCCGTTTTCTCAAGCAGAAAATGTTTGTTCAACTGGCACGGCAGATGTTGTCCGGCCTGGATGCCATTCATCAGGCAGGTTATCTGCATGGTGATATCAAACCGCAAAACATGATGATCCATTTCGGTGCGGATTCCGGGCAGAGCATCAAGATTCTGGATTTTGGTCTGGCGGATATCCTGCCGGACAGCGTGCGCTTCGGCAAAGAAGACTTCATTGTGGACGAGCTGTTTGCCACACCGGAATACGTGGCACCGGAACTGATCCGGGGCGGCACGCCCAGCCAGTTCAGCGACATCTATAGCATGGGAGAGACATTCTATCACTGCTTGACGGGTGAGGCCTCCCTGGTAGCGGACACTGCGGAAGACACCGCACTGATCAAGATCAAGCAAAGTGCGCCCTCTATCATTGAAAAGCGCCCGGATTTGAGTCCGAAGCTGGCAGTCTGGGTGGATAAGTTTCTTACCACGAATCCACGGAACCGCTGGGCTTCCGCTCAGGCTGCGCTGGATCGACTGGATCGGATTGATCCCCAATAAGCTATTTCCGCTCTGCTGCGAAAAGTGCTCGTCTGAACTTACACATCCAGCAAAGCGGCGCGGGACATGAGTTTTTCCTTCAGTCGCAGCGGGATACCGCTGAGTTCTCCCCGCCACAGCATGAGGACCGGCAGTGGTGGAAATGCGTTGAGTTCAAAAACCCGCACGTCTGCAGGGAAAAGATTACCCGGTGAGCGGACCGTGATACCGATACCGAGACCATTGGAGACATAGTTGGTAATCATGTCGGTGGAACCCACTTCCAGCGATACCGGCCAACGGTGCCTCATCTGACGCAGCTTCTGGGCAAACAGTGCCGGGATGCGTTCGCCGGCACGCAGGCCGATCAGGCGCTCCTGGCCGGCCGCACCTGCGGCGATGATATCCCTGGCGCTCTGGAAGCGGGTGCTTTGGGGAGCAACCAGCACCAGCGGCAGCTCGATCAGGGTGGCGGATCGCAACCCGGTCAGTGCGGTGCCGGGATCAACGGCTATGGCGAGGTCGATCTCACTGCGTTCGATCAGGCGCCTGGCGTTTTCAAAATCGCTTTCATACAGACGCAACTGGAAACCGGGGAATTCATCTGCAAGTTCACTCAGCAGATCGGGCAGATGATTACGCATCAGTTGAGTAGGGCCGGCCAGCCGGAGTCGCGAGAGCGCTTCACCCCGGACGGCTTTTTCGATGTCTTCCAGCTGGCCGAAGAACGGGGCGGAGAAATCGTAGAGCTGCCGTCCGGCCTCGGTCAGACTGAACGGTTTGCGATGGAATAGCCGGGTGCCCAGATCCTCCTCCAGTTTCAGCAGCTGTGAGCTGACGGCTGGTTGCTGTACGCCGTAGGGGATGTGGCGGCAGGCATTGGAGATGCCCTCATGGCGGGCTACATAGTAGAAGAGTTCGAGGTGATGGACGTTCATGGGATTATGTGTTTACAGGGAGGTCACGGAGATCGGGGAGAATGATCAGCAAGATAATAACTATTATTCTAATCAATACTAATAAATATTTAATCAATTTGGTATATAATCAAGGTTGGGGCATGGTAGCGGAGTGAAAGAACAAGTGCTATGGCGTCCGGTCATTACCGGCAGCTATATCCTGCTGCTGGCGGCTGCCATGGTGTTTATGATGGCTCCATCGGGAATGTTTGAATCGTCCGTGATCCCCGGGGCGGTATTGATTTTAATTTCAGCTGGAATATGGATTTTCTTGCTGTGGCGCTGGGAGAGAGTGCTAGACAGGAAACGGATGGCAGCAACTTCCCCAAACTCCGGAGTAAAGACATGAAATCGATCTATGCGATGCCGGGGGTGGTGCGGTTGCTGTTGTCGCAGGGGCAGGTGGCCTTCAATGACAATGCGGTCAAGCTGGTGCTGATCAGCCTGGCACCGCTGCTGTTTCAGGAAAAACAGGCAGAGCAGGTGGTGAGTCTGGTAGCGGCCGCACTGGTTTTGCCCTATGTGCTGTTTGCGCCGCTGGTGGGTTGGCTCAATGATGTTTATTCCAAGAAGAAAGTGGTGCAGGCCAGCCTGATCATGCAGGTCACGGTGATGGGCATCCTGCTGGTGTCCCTGTGGTATCACAGCCTGCCGGGAGTACTACTGGTCTTTTTTTTGTTAGGATTACAGTCCTGCCTGATGTCGCCGGCCAAGCGGGGGCTTTCCGGCGAGCTGGCCGGAACCAGGCGGGTCGGTGAGGTGATGGGCATTCTGGAGATGCTGGTGGTAGCCGGCATCCTGATCGGAAGTCTGGCAGGAGGATTTCTGCTGAAATACTGGGTGGACCAGATCGGCGATGCCTGGCAGTCGGCATTTTATGCGGTGGCAGTGCTCATGACCGGATGTGTGGTGGCCTGGGTGCTGTTTGTGCCCGTGCCGGCCCGCCCTGCCCCTTCGCAGCGTCCCTTTAAGTGGACGGTGGTTCTGGGCCACGGCAGGCAGGTTAAAGACTTATGGAGTTATCCGGTGGTCTTTAAAGCAGCGGTCGGTCAGGCCATGTTTTACTTCATCGGCGGAGTCATGGTGCTGATTCTGGCAGAAGTGGGCCGGATGCTGTATCCCGCAGATGCGCGGGCCGGGTGGGTCACCTCCCTCATGTCGGCCGCACTGGGAATCGGGATCATTGCGGGAGCACTCATAGCAGCGCGGATCTGCCGGGAAAAGATTCAAACCGGTCTGATTCCAGTGGGGGCCATAGGAATGGCGTCTTCCCTGGTATTGCTGGCCGTTGTGCCGCCGGGGACGATCTGGAATTATGCTGTGCTGGTGCTGCTGGGATGCACCGCTGGCTGGTTTCTGGTGCCGCTGAGCGGGCTGCTGGTGGCACGGTCGCCTGAGGAGCGGCGGGGTGAGCTGATTGCCGGGGCGAATCTGCTGACCAGTTCCGCCGGCGTGATAGCAGTAGCGTTTCAGGCGCTGCTGGCACAGGTGCTGGACTTGCCGGTGTGGGGGCAGCTGCTGCTGCTGGCAGTGCTGGTGCTGGCAGCCGGGTTCTATCTGGTGCAGCTGCTGCCGGATGAACTGATCCGCCTCATCGGTATGGGCATTGCCGCGCTGCACTACCGGGTTTATCCGCAGGGGCATGAGCCATTCCCGAAAGAGGGCGGCGTGTTGCTGCTGAGCAATCATGTCAGCTATGTCGATTCGCTGATCCTGTCGCTGGCGTGTCCGCGTCCGGTGCGCTTTCTGGCGATGGATATTCTGTTCAAGCAACCGATAACGGGCCGCATGCTGCGGGTGTTCGGAGCCATTCCGATTTCTCCGCGTCGCGCCAAGGATGCGATCCGGCAGGCGGCCACCCATCTTCAGGGCGGGGAGGTGGTCTGTATTTTCCCGGAAGGCCAGTTGACGAAGCACGGGAGGCTGATGGAGGTGAAGAGCGGCTTTGAACTGATCGCACGCAAGGCGGATCAGCAGGTGGTCATGGTGCATATGGACGGTCTGTGGGGTTCAATCTGTTCCTTCGAGCGCGGCAAGCTGTTCTGGAAGTGGCCGCGCACATGGCGGCTGCACATCGACGTGCGCTTCAGCGATCCGATACCTGCCGGCGAGGTGACGCGTGCACGTGTGACCGATTTCTGGCAGGAGTGTGCCCGTGACGGACAGGACGAACAGTTTCTCGCGCGACATGGCCAGACCGGACCCGAACCGGTGTCGGAAACAGACGCCGGGCAGAAAGCTGCTTAAGATGGAGCCGCGCACGTGGATCTTGGACGGTTTTCTGGGAAACTCGCATCGTTTTGAGCCGTTGCGGCAGGCGGTGGAGTCCGAGATTGGCCCGGCGGAAATCTGGAAATATCAGACGGCCGGAGTGACACCGATTGACCGGCTGGCACGGGTGTTTCGTGACATTCTCTCGTGGGAAAGTGCGCCGGTGAATATCATTGCCTACAGCATGGGCGGGCTGGTGGCACGCACTGCGCTGGCCACACGGTCCCTGCCCAATCTAAACAAAGTGGTTTTTCTGCATGTGCCGCATCACGGCACCGAAATGGCACGACTGGTGCCGCTGCCGGCGACGCGGCAGATGCGGCCGGGGTCACGACTCCTGCAACGGCTGGCGCAGCAGGAGTGGAAGGTGGAAACACTGAATGTATGGTGTCCGGGCGATGCCATCGTGGTGCCCGGCACCCGCTCCCGCTGGGAGCGGGCGACGGAAGAACTCATGTGTTCCATACCTGCCCATATCTGGCCAATTTACTCCAGGCAGTGGCATGCAAAAATTGTGGAATTCTTACAGAGGAGTTGAGATATGAATGCATTTTTGTTCCTGGGTATGATGTTTGTTGTTTTGAGCGCTTCCTGCGCTGTTATTTGTGTCCAATCAAAAATTCTGTAGCCTATCTGCGAAATCTTTATATTCGGTAAACTAGAGCGTTTCCGAATCATGTTTTAACATAGTTGCATGTGGGGTCGCTGAGCCCGCTTTACTGCAAAATCCGAGGTCAGCTCCGATCAATCGCGAGTCTTCGACGACCTCGGCTACCGCATTAAAAGGTTAATCGTTCATTCGGAAACGCTCTAAACTATTCGGAAGTCTATGCTGAGCTTCGCGACTCCATCATGTCGGGACTATGTTTCCTGCGGTTAATCCGGTTCTCGTTTGGTTTAACGCTTCGGTATCGGAGGTGTAGCAGCCTTGTCTTTCTTTTCGCTCAGCGGACGGAGGTAACCGCCGGCCGAGAACTGCTGCCACCCCCATTTCATCCAGCGGATCAGAGAGAAGGCCAGCCACAGCGCCCAGAGCAGCATCAGGAAGCGGTAGAGCCAGATCGAGACCGTGACACACAGGATCGGCGGCAGCGCGCCGTCGGTGGAGGGTTGATACCATTTTAAGGTATGCAGACTGGAGCCGTTACCGCGGATGAACATGTCGGGATCGCCCAGCAGGCCTTTGCTGATGACTGTGATAAAGAGGCCGATCATGATAACCGTAGCTGCCGCCAGGCTGACCTGCAGGCCGTTGAAGCCGTAGCTCGGCCAGGTGATCTGACCATTGCGGCCACGCCACGCCAGCAGGAAGAACCAGCCGGCGATGAAGAGTCCGCCTAACATATGAATCTGCGTCAGGCCTAAGGCCAGCAGCAGCCACTCGGTAGTCCTGAGCGGAGAATGCGGCAGGCGGGCCAGGATGAGCGCGATCAGCAGACTGCAGGTCAGCACCACCCAGAACCGGATGGCCGGTCCCTGCAGCGGACCATGCGCCCAAAGCGTCCAGCGGTTGTCCGGAATGTCAATCCGGCTGCGGATGTTCGAGACTTCCACTGGAAATTGAACCGCATCGGCGTGCGAGACCACACCAAGATCACGATTTTCAGTCCATTTAATTTCGACCTGCTGAGAGCCGGGTTTGAGCGCGACCATCAGCTTGCCGTCGTCGATCCGGGCCGGGACGTTCTGATTATTGAAACGGACCGAGGAAATTTCCGCATCGGTCGGCAGCGTAATCGGGAAATCCTGCCCCAGGCTGCATTCCGCAGTAAAGCTCAAGGTGGAAGAACGCTGACGGGCACCCAGTGAGATCCGGTGATCGATCTGGCGGATGGTAGCGGTTTCTCCAGCAACGGCCCGGGGTCGGCTGAAGGCAAGTTTAACCGCCTCGCCCGGCCACGGATGCCAGACCGGGATAAGCCGGGCTGTTTCCTGTTCGAAGACTGGAGCAAGTCCGGAAAGTGTAACGTTCCAGACCGGTGAGTTGGTCAAGTGCCAGCGTTCGACCCAGACATCGTCCGCAGCGGTGCGGAGTTCGAGTTCCGGAACGATCGAAAGCTCACTGTTCCAGGTGAGTCCGTTCTGCTGGGCTCCCAGCCGGATTTCCGCGTGCCCGTCTTTCACGATAATGTTAGAGGAGAGCACATTCTCACCGGGCAGCAGGGGAACCCGCAGGGATACGGCTTTACCGGAGCTGGAGATACGCTGCACCTGAGTGCGAATTTTCCAGACCAGTCCGGTTTCCAGATGCCGATGGACCACTATGACCGCTTCGGTTTCCAGATGATCGTAAGATGCTTCTCCGGCCACGGTCTGTTGCTGGCGGCTGAAGAAAATCTGGGATTCGGGCACGCCATTCGGTTTGACGCCAGTGATGTTCCAGCCTGGGGCGTCAATGCTGACCCGACGCGGGCGGAGCATGAAGGTCCATTCCCATTCGGTGCCCTGTGCCAACCGGCCGCGCAACTGCACCTGGTGGACGCCGGCTTCCAGCACGACCCACAGGAAGCCATCTGCACGCCGCAGAGCGGGGGCGCGCTGGCCGTTGACGGTAACCGCCAGTGGCGACCATGCGGCAATGCGGCCGGGCAACGGCACGGCGGCGCGAGCGGCTGTATGGACTTCAGCTGAGATGGTGACCTGCTGGTCACGCAGGGTGATCGAGGCATTCGGGATTTCGGCCGCGTGGGGAAAAGCCGGCGAGAGCTCCATCAAGCGATCCCGCAGTGTATCGAGCAGTTGCTGATCCGGAAACTCGGCCCGGGCGGTCTGGGGTGAGAGCGTCAGCAGGGTGATCCCCGCGATGGCAAGGCAGCTGGCCATTCCCTGACGGAGTGAGGGGATGCGGAATCTTGGAATCCTTCCCTGCACCAGGGTAAGAATGAGCAGGATCAGTAATGCGACTCGCAGCAGAATCAATACCCGTTGCAGCCACAGCGGGATCAGCACCGGATGGACATGCTGCCCGGCGGTCACCGGCCCGTTCCAGCCAAAGCGGATGGTGTTCCAGGACCACTCGGGGATGCCGGGGCCAGTCTGGATTTTTGTATTGGAGTCATATAGCAGATTACTGCGCTGTCGATCAAACTTACTTTCAGCGTCGGCCTCTGTTGCCTGGAATACAGACCGGCGCTCACTTTTCATTAGCTCTTCTTCCAGGATTTTTTCACCGGCTAAAGCAGGAGTGGATGTTTTCACAGGAGCGGCGGACGGGACCCGGCCACCATACGCCACAGATCCAGTGAACGAGTCTGAGCCGTAATGCGGCTTCTCCAGCTGCGGATACAATCCGCTCTGCAGTTGCTTTCCGATAAACGGAATCAGGCACAGCACCAGCAGCGATAGAATGACATATTTCGTGACAATGACGGCTTTTCGCAGCTTACCCGTTTTGAGTACCGTTTGCAGTGCCAGCGGTGCCAGCAGGAAGAACCAGAGATAGCGTGGGGCATTCGGTTCATGAAAGGACAAACCGAATGCTGCAAAAGCCAGGATGCCGGCCGGCAGGTTCCACAGCTTGGCCACGGCGATCGCGAATACCAGCAGCAGAAAGAGATCCAGCAGTGTCCAGGCGGTTAGCCAGTCGCCATGGACCCAGTCGGCCCCGAAGACAGCGAAGAGTCGCCAGCCGGGAGGCAGGTTCATCGAAATACGCACCGATTCGGCATCGGTCTGCCAGCCGGTGGCGGAAAGCTGCTGATCCAGCTGCATACGACCAGTAGCCTGCAGATTGAGATTGCGGTTGCGGATTTCGACACCACGGGCTTCGGTTTCGGGATTGATGGTGACGAGTTGACCTTCTCCGTCAATGCGGACGGATCCCAGCTCGCGCCCCTCCGTGACGTCGAGTCGCCAGATTTCCTGCATGCTACCGCGAATGGAATCGCGAAAGGTCAAGGTGCCGGCATCCGGCTCCAGCCAGAGTTTACGTTCTATCTCGAGTCCCTCCGGTTTCTGGACACCCATGCCGCGCATGCGTTCTTCGATCTGGAACGGTTGCCGGTTGGTCCACTGGTAGACAGGAAAATCCCGCCATCGGGGCGGCAGTGTGGTCTGGGAGGCATCTATCATCGGGATGCCGGTGATTTCAGCCAACCGGAAATCAGGCTTGGATTGAAAGGCAATCAGTTCCTGCTCGACGGGGGGCTGCATGTCTCCGGCGTATCGGATGGTCCGGGCATCGGTCAGATGAAAGGCGGTGGCACGAATCGTCCAGGTGCCGGCCCGCACCTGAGCTTTCAGCAGGCCGGATTCATCCACCGCAACGGGAATGGGGCTTTTCAGCGAGGAGAGTTTCCAGCCTGCCGGCAGGAAATGGCCGATGGTTTCCTCCCGGCTCCTGCCGGAAACTTTAAGCTCGATTTCGGTTTCCAGCCAGATGGGGATGTCGTCACGCACCAGCCGGTACACCTGGCTGGAGAAAAAATCTTTTTCCGCGCTTTCGGTTTGGCGCTTGTTGAGCCAGAGGTTGCCGCCGGCATCCCAGGTGGCATTGGGACTGGTCTTGCCATCTACGGTAAGCTGGAGCAGTCCGGTGGAGACCGGTAGCTGGAAGCGTTGCGGAGTCTCGGTCCAGCGGTAAGAGCCTGTGATGGTCCCGCGGTAAGGGTCCGGCAGGTAGATGGCGGGTTTTCCGTTGTGTTCCATAACCGCAACCGAACGACCGTCACGCCGGACATTTTGCGGCCAGAGCTCGCGCGTGCCCGGCAGGATGATCCAGCTTGAGCCATAGCTGGTGACTTGTAGTGCGAATGTGCCGGATTTGGAAGATACATTCAGATCCAGTTGAGAGGGCCACAGGCCGTCCCGTTTCCCGGAATCATTGTAGCGGGGCGGGTGATTCCGGTCCCTGACGTCCCAGAGGGCCCAGTCCTGCCATGCTTGCAGGTTATCCGGTATCTCCGGTGCAGCCTGAGCCGCCGTCGGTGTCCAGGAGGTCAGGCTGATCAGGATCAGCAGCAGGGAGGGAAGGAAATGCCTTTTCATACGCTGAGTCTGCCAGAAATTCATAACATTTACCAAATTGATTATTTATTTCTTACTATTGATCGGATTAATAATCATTCATTCAATGATGATCGGATATGACAACGCGCAACAGGGGCGATATCTTAGCGAAAGCTATTAACACAAAAAAAAGATTGAGTATCCGGGAACTCATCGCAATTTATTTTTGGAGAAAGCATGAAAACACCAACTAATGCTAAAGAACTGTTAGATTGTCTGCACCATAATTACATGAAGCGGCGCAGCTGCACGGTCCGATTCCGGTGTGCCCAGGGCGCGGCAGTGCTGGTCATGAAAAATGGTGATATTATCTGTGTGCAGGGTGATCACTTTGATCAGGGCAGAGGATTTATGGAACTTCTGCGCGGAGGCGCGACCGACATTGTGATCCAGGACGGGATGGATACCACGCCCGGACATGAGATCAGCACCGCCATGGAAATGATTTTGTTTGAAATGGCTGCCGGGATGGATGTGGAAGTCAACAGCACGCTGGATAATGTCCGCAAAACCGGCAAGTTGCCGCCAGAACTGGTGGAAGACGCGGTAACCGGCCAGGTGGAAGCAGATCCGGCCAGCCAGCAGCAGATTTACCTGCTGGAAGAAGGAGAGACCGTGATCGGGCGCTCATCGGCAGCAGACCTGGTAGTGATTGAACCGACCATGTCCCGCAAGCATGCCAAGGTCAATATTTACAACCGGGCGGCCTCGGTGGAAAACCTCAGCACCGCGAACGGCACATTCGTAAACCGCAGGCTGGTGGATGCCAGTCCGCTGGAAGAAGGTAATCTGCTTTCGCTGGGTAAAAGCGTCTTTCGTTTTTTCTGGTCCGATTGTGGCCGGGGAATCCTGTTTCGGATCAACGATGACAGTCCCCGGCCGGAAGACATGGCGACACTGAAAATTCCCGGATGACGGATCTGGTTGAGTCATGGCAAGGGCACCGGCTCCTGCTGCAGGCGGGAAAGACCCTGGTCAGGGAGGTTCGGTCACTCACGTTTTCGAATCCGGTGACACATGTTTATAATCCGCTGGAATATGCATGGAACAGCCATGCAGCGTATGTCCGACGTTTTGCCGCTTCCACATGCCGGGTGGTCATGCTCGGGATGAATCCTGGACCCTGGGGAATGTCGCAGACGGGGATCCCCTTTGGTGAGGTTGCTGCAGTGCGGGACTGGATGGGGATTGAGGAGCGGGTGGATCAACCGGACCGGGAACACCCCAAACGACCAGTGGCGGGGTTTGCGTGCCAGCGTTCGGAAGTCAGTGGTCGCCGTTTGTGGGGACTGTTTGCGGAAAAATTTGGTGCACCGGAAAATTTTTTTAAGTTGCATCTGGTGCTCAATCACTGCCCGCTGGTGTTCATGGAAGCCAGTGGCAGGAATCGCACACCGGATAAATTACCGGCTGCCGAGGCAGCACCGCTGATGCGGGCGTGCGACCGTCATCTGCGCCGGGTCGTGGAAATTTTGCAACCGGAATACGTAGTCGGAGTAGGAGCGTATGCTGAGCAGCGGGCACGAGATGCGCTGGAGGGAATGGAGCTGACGTTTTCGCGTATTCTGCATCCGAGTCCGGCCAGTCCGGCAGCGAATCGCGACTGGGCTGGCACGGCGACGAAGCAGTTGATCGAAGCTGGAATCTGGGAAGAATGATTTGTGAAGACATCTCGCAGAATGTTTGTTCGGAATAGTTTGTTGGCGGGAGCTGGCAGCCTGATGGCGCGATCGGGACAGGCACGCGGTGAAGCAGCAGACTGGAGGATGCCGGATGAGTCGGCGCTGCATAAACGCACGTGGATGGCGTTCGGGCCGCAGGCGAGGATCTGGGGGAAGTCGCTGGTGCCGGAAGTGCAGCGGAATCTGGCACTGATCGCCAACATCATTTCTGAATTTGAGCCGGTATCGCTACTGGTGCGGGAAGCAGAGCAGTCTCGGGCCAGGCAGCTGTTCAGTAAAAAGGTGGAACTTGTTCTAGCGGAAATGGATGACTTGTGGGTCCGCGATACAGCACCGTTATTTGTAAAAAACGCAGCAGGTGAGCGAGCGGCGGTGGATTTTAATTTCAACGGCTGGGGTCGGAAACAGCAGCATGCACAAGATGGTCAAGTAGCAGGATTTATTGCGCTGCAGGCAGGGGTGCCTGTGCTGGATACCGATCTGGTGCTGGAGGGGGGCTGCATCGAAGTGGATGGTCAAGGCTCAGCCATGATAGCCGAGAGTTGTGTGCTTAATGAAAATCGGAATGCCGGGTTGGCGCATCAGGAATTTGAAGCGAAGATTCAGCCTTTGCTCGGAATCGATAAAGTGATCTGGATTCCCGGCATTAGTGGCAAGGATATTACAGACGGGCATACTGATTTTTACGTGCGCTTTGTCCGGCCGGGTGTGGTGCTGGCAGCCTGTGATCCGGATCCGGAATCCTTTGACCATGAAATAACTTTGCAACATCTGGAAATTTTAAGCAAGGCGACCGATGTGAAGGGGAACCGTCTCAAGGTTTCGGTGCTGGAACATCCGGGCAAGATACGGGCCAAATTCCGGACCCGGGATTTTGCGGCAGGCTATATCGGATTTTACGTCTGCAATGGTGCGGTTCTGGTGCAGGAATTTGGGGATGAGCGGCAAGACCTTGAGGCACAGCAAATCTTACAGCAGGCCTATCCAGACCGAAAAATTATTCCTTTAAATGTCGACGGCATTGCTGCTGGCGGTGGAAGTATTCATTGTGTAACGCAGCAGGAACCCGCATAACAGCTCAGGTTTATCCAGTTCATGATTTTAGATAAAAACCAGAAAAAGCGGAAACGGCGTTTTGTCCCCTTGTGGAGTTCGAATGTTGAATCCGGGAAAAAGCATCTGCCGATGCGGAGGACGATTTCGCACAAACCTACCAAAGAATTGTCGGTGATGGCGTGGCTGGAAAACAATCAGGGTGAGGTCTTGATGGTCAAGCAGGTAAAGGGGCATCAGCCCTGGGCTCTGCCGGGTGGCAAAGTCAAAGCCGGGGAATCGCTGGTCGATGCGTTGCGGCGTGAAGTGAAGGAAGAAACCGGTTTAACGGTGACCCGCGCCAGCCTGTTGGATCTCTTTGACCGCAATGATAAGAACAATGTGTCACTGCTGTACCAGATCAAGGTACGGAAACGCAAGAGCTTCAGTCCGAAAGACCCGAAGGAAATTTCTGAGGTGGGGTATTTAAAGCAGGTCCCTGCCAATGCCACTCCCACGCTAAAGCACTTTTTTAAGAAAGTGAAGTCGGGCCGGGTATGGGTGGATTTGTGAATTGTCAGCGGGCGCAAGTTGCTTAATGATAAAAAGTTTATGTCATTACATATCTACTCTACCGATGCCGGGCCGTGCATCTGCTCGAACCGTTCGGGTATGTCTCAAAAAAAGAAATCCGTGATTGAGCGGCGTCTTGCCGGGTCATCCAGATCATGAAAGCACCAGAGCCCAGGGATCCGGCTGCGCCGCAGTTAATTTCGTATGCGGAGGTGATCGAGCAGCTGGAAGTAATGATCGAGGAAAGCCGGGATGAAGGAGTCAATCTGGCAGAGTTTTTTGAGCGGATGCATCTCACCGGTTTTTCACTGATTGCGCTGGTGCTGACGCTGCCGTTTCTCCAACCGGTGCCGCTGGGACCGTTCGGCACGATGGTCGGAATCTCGCTGACGGTGCTGGGCTGGCAGATGTTCAAGGGACGGGAGAAGCCGCTGCTGCCCCGGCGTCTCATTGAGTTCAGGGCCAAGGGGCGGATGCTGGCATCGTCGCTTCGCTTCAGCCGGTCGGTGCTGAAATTTTGCCGGCGCTATTGCAAGCCGCGCAAACAGGAGTGGGTGACCGGAGAACGGGGGCGCCGCTACTGCGGAATCCTGATGGCAGTCGGAGGTGTGCTGATGTGTGCACCGTTTGTTGCCGTGCCGTGCAACAACATGCTGCCGGCCTGTGTGGCATTTTTTGCGGCGCTGGGGGAACTGGAACAGGATGGCTATATGATGCTGGTGGCCGTGTTCTGGCTCATTGTGACGCTGCTGTTCTTTGCTGGAATTACCGTGCTGGTCATCATGTTCGGCGCTGAAGCGCTGGAGTGGTTTCGCTATATCTGGCCGGGGGGCGAGGAAGGGTAAAGCGGCCGGGTGCGGTGAATGACCGGATCATCCCGCATCCGCTGCGGGCAGTGCTATCCTGCAGATTTCAAAAAAACCTGACAGTGCAGGGCGGGAATATCCGGCCATCCGGACCTCTTGCTGCCGCCAGCAAGAACCGGACCGGAAGCAGGCATGTTCGGGATGGGAATCAATAGACATCCTGCTTCAGCAGATCCGCAATACCCTGGCGGTTTTCTCCTAACGCTGAAAAACTCCAGTGAATGTGACCGGGCCGGTCCAGCATGTTGCGGGTAATTTCAATCTGGCGGGAAATTTCGCTGGCGGGACGCTGGTATTTCGCGCCGATCCGGTCGGAAGCGATTCCGGGCCAGAGGTTGATGTTTTTCACGTTTTGTTCGTTCCACCATTTCAGTAACACCGGAAAGCTCTGGGCGGGTTTATCGATGTCCCAGTAGAGCTGAGGAGAAAAATAGTCGCACCAGCCCTGCTGCAGCCAGTGGCGGGAATCGGCGCAGAGGTGTTCGTAGGCGTCGAGTTGAGCTTCAATAGTTTCCGGATGACCGGGCCGCCAGATCCCGAACGGGCTGATACCGACCATCACGCGTGGATCGGTGGCTTTCACTGTCTTGTAGAGTCCTTCGACAAACTGGTTGATGTTATCGCGCCTCCATTCGTTGCGGGACATTGTACCACCAGCTTTCCGGTATGCGGAGTAACTGGCCCAGTCGTTAAAGGTCTGGCGTTTGGGCTTCAGACTGGTGGGCGGATACGGGTAGAAATAATCGTCAATATGGATGCCATTGATTTCATAGCGTTGCACCAGGTCAGCAACGATCTTGAGCACATGTTCCCGCACGGCGGGGATGCCGGGGTCCAGCCAGACTTCCTTGCCGGAGGTTTTCACCCAGTCCGGATGAGTGCGACGCATATGATTGGACGCTAACGGGAAGCTGCCGCTCTTCATCCGGAACGGATTGATCCACGCGTGGAGTTTCAGGCCGCGCTGTCTGGCTTCGGCGATCGCAAACTCAAGCGGATCATAGTAAGGATCCGGTGCCCGGCCCATCTTACCTGTGAGAAATGCCGACCAGGGTTCAAAGGAAGACTGGTAAAAAGTATCCCCGGCCGGTCGTACCTGCAGGATGATGGTATTGAGCCCGATGGCCTGTGCCTGATCGAAGATGGTGGTGAGTTCCCGCTGCTGGCTGTAGGTGGTCAGTCCGGGCTGGGACGGCCAGTCGATATTCCAGACGGTGGCGACCCAGGCAGCGCGGAATTCTTCAGCTTGCAGGCCAGAGGTGATGACTAGAAATCCGGCTGCCAGTAGAACAAAACGGTTTCGTAACATGGTTGGGAGGTTAGCGGCGCGATGCGCTCAGGCAATAGTGATTGATGGCAGATGTATCAAATGAGTGGGTCAGCCTGGACGGGTTGCTGCGAATAGATGGCATGGCAGCCGGATATCCATACCCGGCATCACTGAGGCACTCATGTTCCAGTAGCTTTTGGGAATGCACCAATGCAGGCAGAGTCAACATTGGTGTTTTGACTACGCTCGCTTGTATCGTACAGTGCTGGAGGGCCTGAGTCAGGGCTGCTGCAATGCGATTGCTGATACACTCAACCAATGGACCTCGCAAGAGGTACGACTACAAAACACCGAAAGAAATGTTCCTCAAAGAGGCTTAGTCTTGTGCTTCAGAGTTGAAGTCAGGTATTTATTCCTGCGTAAGGCCCCAGCCGTCAGATTTGCCGCCCAAAGGAATAACCAAACGGTCCAGGTCATGCTGTATCTGAATAATCTTTTCGTATTCGGGAACCATCATGAATTTACTATAGACTGTCCATGAGGGCCAAAATTCCTCATTTTCTTCTGTCATTTCTTCTCCCTCTGCTAGCTCACCTTCATCGAAGTAGATTTCAATATTCTTGTATCCGGATGCACGAAGTGTCAGTTCGATTTTTTTAGCCATTTCCTCATCCTGGGAGGTAATGGGGAATTCGATTTCATATTCCGCACTCATATTCATGCCGGATTCGGCCATGCCACGTAAGACATTTCCGTCAGAGTCGTCAGGATAGGTATGCATAATTTTATAGAACGTAGCTGTGAAACACGGAGTGAAGTGTTGGCTTCACGGAGTTATATCAACGGGTTTATTCGAGTCAGGTAATAACATTTTCAAGAATAACTACAACTATAGTAAGAAGAGCAGTACCCAAGAACAAAAACAAACATATAGGGAGAGCCAAAATTAAACTCTCTTTCCTTCTGGCAACGAGTATGTCTTTGAGCCTTCTTGCTTCGGGAGTATCGCCTTCTGAGTAAATTACTGCCGGCGAAAATAAAAACTCTATCTGTAATGAGAGGTTTGCCCAATACGACCACATGGAACCCAGACTTCTCAAATGAGCCTCAAATGCTCTTACAGCTAAGTAAAATCTAGTCTGGAAACAAATTGCCGCCAGGGAGGTTAGTCCCATCCCTGTGAAAAGTATGACTAGGCTAGTGTTCATTTTCCTATCGAACGATGAGGTGTGGCGCGGCATGAGCCGTTACCACCGCGGTCTTGTTCTTCTGTGTTCAATCTCTTGAGGTATACGATCTCCGGATCACCTTCATCAAGGTTTTCAATTACGCCACTTTTCTCGAATCCCTTCTTCTCCATAAGCCTGCGCATTCTCAGATTCGATTGATTTGTTGAGGTAAACAGTTTTTCTTCCGGGCAAAGGCGTTCGATGTAGTCAATCAATTGACCTCCAATCCCACGTCCTCGGAATTCTTCTTTGATGTAGAGCATGTTGATCGTTCCATTCCGGAAAAAGGTGTAATTAAAAACAGCATAGCCGATCAATTCCTCCTCAATAGATGCGACATAACATTCACTCCGATCAACAGTTCCAGAGAGGAATTCTCTTCTCTTTTCAAGATTGCCCCTTGCAATGTGATCAATCTGAAACAGGGCCGAAAGGTCATATTCACTTGCGAGTCGAATGTCCATTATATTCTGGAGAACGTCGAGGTCTGGTGATCTTTACTATTACCGGATTGTTATCCTAATTTCCGCTCAATGGGTTTATCGAATTTCTTTAGGGACATTCCAAAAAACGGCTGTTCTGGTCCTTGGAATCCATAGCGGGAATAGAACGAAGAATCTTTCTTCAAAGTGAATAGGTGTACGTATGTTTTCTTTGGGCAATTATGGTTAATGTAATCCACAATTCTGTCCAAAATTGCAGTTCCAACTCCTTTTCTTTGGTGATCTGGATGAACTATAAGGTCCTGCACGTAGACGAATCGGTATCCATCTCCAACCAGGCGTCCCAGCCCGATCGTCGAATCTCCGTGCGTCGCAATATAAGAAACCAGCGACCCTTCTATCGCTTTCGGTATCACATCGCAGTTCGTGTAGCGACTCCAACCAACCGAATCAATCAGGTGGATGAATTCCTCTGCAGTTGGTTTCCTCTCGGATATTGTATAATGGGATTCGTTCATTCTTATTGGCTAACGTCAGCGGTGAAATTCGGAGGCAAGCCTTAGCTTTCGGCAGTTATATCAACGGCTTTCTTCGAATTCATTTAGTTTATCTAAGAGTTTCGCTCTGTCGCCATTATAATGTAATTCCAATACGAGACGCATCTGCCTGAGAGGAAAATCCATAATACAAAAATTCTCATCAATATGATGGTTTATAAACCCCAGTAGTTTTGTGGGAACATGATAGTGATAATGAAGTAAGGCAAATGTAGAGTTTTTGGGGCAGATGTGTAAAATCGTTTTGTCAGTATGAACAAATCCGATACCTGCCGGACAACACGGTTTATCTTTGTTTCGTAATACCTCTTCACTAGAAATTTCGGCTGCCCAATTAAATGAGGTGAAAGCTTGAATGGCGCCCTCTAGAGATGGATCTGATATGTTTTCGGAATCAAAATTGTGGTGCTGTATCCAGACATTCATTTTGTATGTCGAACGTCAGCCGTGAGCTTCACGGAGTTGACTCCACGAGATTGTTCGATGTTTTGTTGGGTAGGAAAAAGATAATAATCACGCCAATAATTCCGGTGAGCGATGCGAGCCACAATACTCCGGGATAGCCTTTCCCTTTTACAGCATGCCAGTAGCCAATGAGATAAAATACGGAAGCGATAGTTAGTATGCCCCAAGTAACAAAAAGTAAAGGTTTGGGGGCTTCGTTCCAAACAATCGCCCATGATGAAAGCCAGTAAAGCCCCCAAGCGGCTACACCAATAGCTATGAACTTCTTTCCGGGAAAGTCGTGCTCTCTGTATGCATCTGCCGAATCACTCATAATTTCTTATATCGAACGTCAGGCTTCACGTGCGGACGGACGCAGCCCGGCCGTTACATAAAATCCTTTGTTAGCAATATCTTGCATCGATAAACTCAGTGGTGCCAGAAAACTTTACTGTTAAAACTCTCCATGTGTCCTCCGGCCTGTAACAATAAAAGGTGTAGAACAAGGGAAGCTTCTTGTGTCTCGCTAGGATGTGGACGATCCGATGCCTCTTGCTATAATCATCAGATCGAATGGCCTCATAACCTAAATACTCTCCGTAAAAATCTGAAGCTTGGGAAAGCTCTTCAAAAAATTTCTTTTTATACGCTTCGTCGAATTTAAGTCCCCATGCTGTGTAGGCGGTTTCTACGCCAGCTTTGCTAAAGGCCTCAAAAGCCGAATCCACCACAGGCGGGACAGAAATCTCTTCACTGTAGGCGGTAGCCACGAGCAAACTTATGATTAGGGATATGCAAATGAGTTTCATTGAGTATCTGCTAGCGCCCACATTCATCCAAGAACGATCCCGCGCATGCAGGAGATGGAATCAGCCTAACGGATTTGTTGGAAATTATTTTCATATCCCGTTCCATGTCCCGGACTCCAGCAAGATCTTTGTCTGAATATATTTTGCTCGGTGTCTGAAGTCCCCAAACATCGATATGACCGTCACCGTCTCGATCTGCAGCACTTACGGACATACCCTTAAAGTCATGGATGGTAATGCAGTCAGGCCTGCGCCTGCCAAGCGCCGTTTGATTAAACAGACCGGTAACTGAAGTAGCGGCGGGATTTGATGATGTCGGCAACGTTGGGGTCGACCATTTCCTCCCAGCTGTCATCGCCCTCGGCAATTTTCTTGAGGATGTCACGCGAAAAGATGTCGAGGCATTCAGCTTTGTAATTGTCCAGCTGTTCCACATTACCGGAATCGACCAGGTAACCGTAGAGCTGAGTCAGGTGGTCGGCGATTTGGATGTTATCAATATTCAGAATATCTCCCGTGACCTGGTCTTTATACGGATAAATGTAGAGCTTGAGGTCATTCTTGAACAGGCGGCCGAAGGATTCCAGGATACCACCTTCCAGATTTTCATAATATTTTTCGTTGAACAGGTCGAGCAGCGAGATGGCGCCCATGGAAATGCCGATTTTATTTTTGGTATAACGCCCGAGATACGCGGCCAGCCGGTAGTATTCAAAGTAATCAGAAATCAGCACCGTGTAGCCGGCTGCCTGCAGCAGTTCGGCACGTGCCAGAAAGTCGGCATAGTCAATCCGGCCGGTGGCCATCAGGTTGTTCATGGTGATTTCCATCAGCGTGACAATGCGGTCTTCGGTGACGTTTTCCTCCTGCACGAATTTTTCCCGGGCTGCGTCAATGATATCGACATTGGAGTGGCAGACCGGACGGAAGCTGCCGCGTTCCACCAGGATGTTCTTTTTATACAATGCTTCGGAGGGTTGCATCACCTCGCCGTCCGGACCGAACATGGCGGCATTACTCAGCCCGAGCTGAACTAGCTTGAGGCTCATCAGGCGGTCGTCGACATTGCGGAACTCAATACCGGAAAACTGGATCATGTCGATCTCGATACGGTCGGTGCTCAGGTTATCCAACAGGGATTCCATCAGCTTTTCGGTATCGTGGAAGAGATTGCAGGCGCCGTAAACCAGGTTGACCCCGACGATGCCGAGCGCTTCTTGCTGTGCCTGGTTTTCCTTATCCAGCATCCTCACGTGCAGGATGATCTGGCTGGGTTCGTCGCGCGGGTGCGACTGGAACTTGATACCCATCCAGCCGTGGCATTCTCCGCTGCCATTGTAGCTGGCGGCGCGAACGGTATCGGCAAAGGCAAAAAAGGCGGTGCGCTGACCGCGGGCATCGTTCAGCCGCTCCAGGTTGAGCTTCATCTCATAGTTCAGCATGTCTTCCAGTCGCTCGCGGCAGACGTAGCGTGCGCAGGGGCCGTAGATGGCATCACTGACCTGCATGTCATAAGCGGAAATACTCTTGGCGATGGTGCCGGCGGCTCCGCCGGCCTGAAAAAACCAGCGCACGACTTCCTGGCCGGCGCCGATTTCGGCGAAGGTGCCGTAGCGGCGTTCGTCCAGGTTGACCCGAAAGGCCTTGCGACGGGTGGTAAGCACGTCGGGAGAAATAGCAGGATCGAGCGGCGGTGTCATAATGATGGGTTATAACTTAAGGTTATGGAATTGCGAAGCAACATTTTGGCGGGATTTATTGCATTATATTAGTTGGTGAACTGACTCATTGTAGCAGCGGCTGTCCTCCGCCGCTCGGAAATCGACTTGGCAGAACGGGAACAAGCGGCTGGGGACTCCCGACACTTGTAGGTCGGGAACAACACTTCTGCTCGAGCTTTGGAAAATTTTGAGTAGAAGCAGGAGTAAGAGTTGCGGAGGGGAGTGTGTCACAGAGTTGACGAACGCTATCGTAGGGTTACTTTGCTCGGACTTATGGCTCGAATCAATGATCATTATCTGAAACTCAAGGCAGGATATCTGTTCCCTGAAATTGCACGTCGCGTGAACGAATTTTGCGACACTCATCCGGAAAGCGCAAAACGCCTGATCAAGTGCGGGATCGGGGATGTGACCGAAGCATTACCGCAGGCGGTGCGTGAAGCCATGCACCAGGCCACGGATGAACTGGGCCGGCGGGAAACGTTCCGCGGTTACGGTCCGGAGCAGGGCTACGCGTTTCTGCGCGAGGCGATTGCAGCGAACGACTATCAGGCGCACGGCCTGAACGTGTCCGCCGATGAGATTTTTGTTTCTGACGGTTCAAAGTGTGATTCGGGGAATATTCTGGATGTCTTTGGTCCGGGAAACACGATTGCGATTACCGACCCGGTGTATCCGGTGTATGTGGATACCAATGTGATGGTCGGCAACACCGGGGAAGCCGATGAAAACGGTGCCTATGCCGGATTGGTCTATCTGCCCTGCACTGAGGAAAACCATTTTGTGCCGGCGATTCCGGAGGAGAAAGTGGATCTGATTTATCTATGCTATCCCAACAACCCGACCGGAGCCGTGGCCACCCGTGAGCAGCTGGAAGCCTGGGTGGCCTATGCCAGGCAACATCAGTCGATCATCTTCTATGATGCGGCTTATGGTGCCTTTGTGCAGGACGATTCCATTCCGCGCAGTATTTACGAGATTGATGGTGCAGAGAGCTGTGCCATCGAATTCCGCAGCTTTTCCAAGAATGGTGGATTCACCGGCACCCGTTGTGCGTTTACGGTGATTCCGAAAGCGTTGCAAGGGTATGATGCCAAGGGTGAGGCGGTGGACATCCATAAACTATGGTCGCGTCGTCACAGCACCAAGTTCAACGGGGTCAGCTATGTCGTGCAGCGCGGGGCGGAGGCACTCTATTCGGATGCCGGCAAAGCTCAGGTGAATGCATTGATCGACCATTATATGGGTAATGCTGCTATACTGCGGAAGGCTGCCGCCGAGTGCGGACTGATTGCTTACGGAGGGGAGCATGCGCCCTACATCTGGGTCAAATGTCCCGAAGTTGTCGGCAGCTGGGAAGCCTTTGACAAATTCCTGAATGAAGCCCATGTCGTGGTCACCCCGGGTGCCGGATTCGGAAGTGCCGGGGAAGGCTATTTCCGCATTTCCTCCTTCAACAGCCGGGAAAATGTGGAGGAAGTTGCCAAGCGGGTGGCGGAGTTGAACTGGTAACCGCAAAAGCGGAGAAGGGTTAACCGCAGAGGACACAGAGTTTCCCGACATCCTGTGTGGTCGGAAGAAACCTTTTTAATTCTTACTTTTGCCTTTTTACTTTAAGGATGTCCCCTTTTCAACATGCCTGTGTGTTTGGTGTTCAAGGCGGAGAGGTGCGGCGACTCAGCGGGTATCTGAAGACACACCGAGTGCCGGATCAGTGTTCACAGGCGGCGGAGCAGTTTATCCAGCGCATCGGACAGCCGGAATTGACGGAGCTTGCGAAATCGGTGCATGCCGGCCTGCGATCAGCCTTTGGTTACAAGCGTAAGGAAATGGATTACATCGCCGAGGAAGGGCTGACGGTCATCAAGACGCCTGACTTCGATGTGACACTGATATTGGAACAGGATGCGGAAGATCCGTCACGCTACGGTCTTTCTGCACGGGTGAATGAGTTTCGCCAGCCGAAGGTAGTGAGTGAAGATACTTTTGCTGAGGCTTTTGGTGCGGTGACGGATACGGTCGCCATCGAGTTTCCGGCTGTGGTGGATGTGGAGGCCAAGATTGACCAGATTGAGGAGATTCCGGAGCTGGCTCAATTCCTGCGCTACCAGCCGGATGGCAGTTCGCTGACACTGGAGCTGCCTCAAGCGGGCATGCGGGTGGTGATGAATGCCGAACGCATGACCTTTAAACTGATCGGGCAACGCAATCTGGCGTTATTGATCAAGAATGTGGAAACCACGCTGGCAACGCTGTTTAATTCCGGCATGGAACTGGAATAGTCTTAACTCCGACACTCCTTGTGGTCGGGGCAGAGATCGCAGATCGTGAAAAATTATTTCTTCCACACCAGCAGGTAGAAACAGATGGCGCCGAATGAGGCCCAGAGGGTGCATACCATTATATAAAGCGGCAGGACAACGAAATGGGCGTAGGTTTCGGCTTTTCCGCCATAAGCAGTGGTAGCAACAGGTTTGCTGTCTGTCCACCATCCAAGCCCGGTACCCAACAGGATGAAGGCTGGCAGCCCAAAGAGGAACAACAGCAAGACCGTTACCAGCAAATCTGAGGTAACCCAACGGGGTGCGCGTTCAGCCCTGTCTATACCCAGTCGGCGCGAAATCAGCGGAGTGACTGCGCGGCGCAGAAAGCGGTCATCTGAGCTGCGACGCCCCATCATGGTCTCGGCTAGTTATTAATGTTCTTCATGAATTTGAAGAGATCGCTGTCGGTGCTCAGGATCAAGGTGGAATCTTCCGAGATCATTTTCTCATAGGTTTCCAGTGTTTTGACAAACTCGTAGTATTCCACAGCCGAACGGCTCTGGTTGTACGCTTTCGCATAGATTTCAGTGGCTTCCGCATCAGCCTTACCGCGCACTTCCTGCACGGTCTTATAGGCTTCGGATTCAATCTTGAGCAGATCGCGTTCTTTCTTACCCGCGATCTTGGCAGCTTCCCCAGCTCCCTCGGAGCGGAACTGCTCGGCGATCTGCTGGCGCTCACTGATCATTCGTTCGTAGATCCTTTGACGGACACTTTCGTTGTAGTTGATGCGTTTGAAGCGAATGTCCAGCAGCTCGATCCCGAAATCTTTGAGTTTTACCTCAGCCGCCTTGTAAATTTCATTTTCGATGGTGGCGCGACCTTTGGTAATCGGGTAAAGCACTCCGAAGTCGCCGCTGCCGGAAGCGGTTTTCAGTGTCGCTTCCAGGTTAGGCTGGCGGTCCTTGGTCGTGCGGATGACCTCAATCAGATTGTGGCGGGCGATGGCGTTACGTGTTTCGCTGCCGAGGATGTCGTCCAGTCGCGACTGGGCACGCCGTTCATTCTGCAGTCGCAGGAAGTATTGTTTGGCATCCTGGATTTTCCAGCGTGCAAACGTATCGACGATAATGAAGGTTTTATCCTTGGTCGGGATTTCACGTGCTTCACCGTCCCATTCCAGAATACGCTTTTCGATCATATTTTTTTCCTGAATGAACGGGATTTTGAAGTGAAGTCCGGCATCGGTAATCGGGTCACCTACCGGATCACCAAACTGGGTGATGATGACCTGTTTGGTTTCCGGGATAATGTATAGCGCACCGGAGATGATTCCGATGACGAACAGGAGGATCACTCCCACAATGGCGAAAATGGCTGCTTTCATAATCAGTTACCTCCTTTGATCTGAGACGGGTTGAGTTGCAGCAGTGGCAGGATCTGCTTGGCATCGTCATCCACAATGATCTTTTGTCCCAGTTGTGGGATAACGGCTTCCATCGTTTCCAGATACAGGCGTCGTTTGGTAACTTCCGGAGCCTTGATGTATTGGGCCAGCACCGCATTAAAGCGGCTGACGTCCCCCTGTGCTTCATTGACGCGTTTGAGGGCGTAGCCTTCGGCTGCCTGGATTTTCTGTTCGGCTTCTCCGCGCGCACGGGGAACCACTTTATTGTATTCTCCATTGGCCACGTTGATCAGGCGCTCGCGTTCCTGCTGGGCCTGATTGACCTCGTTGAAGCTTGGCTGGACCGGTTTAGGCGGGTTCACATCCTTGAGTTGAACCTGATCAATGGTCAGGCCGAGCTCGTAGCGTTCCACCAGCTCGCGCATGCCGATAACGGCTTCACTTTCAATTTCCTGACGGCCGATGGTGATCACTTCGTCCACGGTGCGGTCACCGACCACGGAGCGCATCACGGACTCGGAGATGTCGCGGAAGGTTTGTTCCGGATTGCGGACTTTGAACAGGAAGGAAATGGGATCACTGATACGGTATTGCACGACCCATTCAACCGTGGCTGCATTCAGATCACCGCTGACCATGTTTCTTTCAAAGGCCTGCTCTTTGGTGGAGCGGGAATACTGATTAGGATTCGTTGCACCACTGGTGCCGAAACCAAATTCCAGTTTGAGCTGCCGCTTGACCGGAACGGATTCCACTTTTTCAACCCCAAACGGGATTTTGAAGTGGAGTCCGGACGGCACGGTTTTGGTATACTTGCCGAAGCGGGTGACAATGCCCTCGGATTCTGCCTGGATGGTATAAAAGCTTGAAAAGAGCCCAACCAGCAGGAACAGTCCGCCCAGCACCATTCCTACGGATGAAATCGGTAGCTTGAAGTTCTTCAAATTGGGATTGTTGGGATCAAAAGGTGAATACGACATGTGTCCACCTTTGCCATAACTTGTGAAACTGGCAATTATATTTCCAGCGGGTTCTATAACGATTAAATTCTACCTTGCTTAGGCGGTTGCGAAGAATATAATAGTTGTATGGGAGTAAAAGTAGCCAGATTGGACCCTACTGCAGCAGAAATTCTAAGTTATTTCGCAGATGTCAAGCGTGCGCCACAAGAAGATATTGAGAAACGTTTTAATTCTCTGGATTCTGAATCTTTAGGAAATGCCTTAGGCTACTTAATGTCTTGTAAGTTTCTGGATATGAAGTCGGATGTTTTGCCGCAGTGGAATACGTACCTGATCACTTCGGATGGATTGCATGCGGCTCGGCAATTTCATATATCTGCTTAAAATACTTATAATTTCCAAATGGAGGCTTCCCCTGTTTCCAATGTTATCCTAGCAGGGTGTATTACCTTGTTGCTGGCAATGGTTGAAGTATTGGACTCTTCTAAAGCCAGGCCAAGGGCTTTACTTAATCTGTCATTCTTAGCGTATTTTTTACTGCTTTGCTTTGGGAATATAGTCTCCACCTTAGCCGCGTATCATTGGGTTATCCCGCAATGGGATTGGATCACTTCGGATTGGTGCTGGTCGGCGTTTGTTGGAGTTTTTGCGTTTGAACTTGTGATTCAGCAGATCAACGTAACGTTCGGTGGCAATAATGCGATTACAATCCGAGAGTGGGTGGCTAAAGCAAGCGATGTGGCAGTAGCTTCCACCAATCGGAATCATATAAAATTGGAAATAGAGGAAAGAAGCAAACTGGCTCAGCAGTTACTTTCTTTACCGGAAGAAGATATTAATGGTTATCTGGTCCAATTTTTTGGAGGCCGAATTGTTAAAGACCTCAACCGTTTAGCTGCAGAAAATGAGGCTATTCCGCACCAGGTCAAAGCGCAAGCACTGGCAAGAAAGTTCCCGCAAGAAATCAGAGGAGCGCTAAAAAGGAGATCCTGAACAAAACTTGAGTTTGAGAAGCGACTCAAACCCGACCGAATTCCTATCAGCAGCACTGAAACTAATGGTGGACTTCCATGCCTTTGTGTAACAATCCGTTGCCGGTTGTAAGATAATCGCTCCGATCGACGATCTAATTCCATGTCCGAGAATGGTATGTGCCTGCCATTGCAGCTGTAGTCGGCAATTCCTCTTGTTCCTACAGCATAAGCTAGCAATAGTTGTCACTGATGGCACGAAAATCGACGACAGCAGGCCCGGCCACGCGTGTGATGGCGGCGATTATGGGATCGCGGGTGCTGGGACTGGTACGGGATGTGGTGCTCAACTCGGTTTTCGGAGCCTCGCACGTGCTGGATGCTTTCTGGACAGCGTACCGGATTCCGAATCTGCTGCGCGACCTGCTGGCCGAGGGGGCACTTTCGGTTTCCTTTACCACCACGTTTTCCAAGAAGATGGAAACCGATGGCAAGGGAGCCGCCTTTCTGCTGGCCAATCGTATGCTGACCAGCATGAGTGTGCTGCTGGTAGTGGTGTGTTTTGCCGGGGTGGGATTGAGTGAGTGGATCGTGACCGAGGCAATTGGTCGCGGCTTTGATCCGGAAAAGCAGGCGCTGACGATTGAGCTGACGCGGATTTTGTTTCCGTTCATCGTTTTCGTGTCATTGGCGGCGGTGTATATGGGGCTGCTGAACAGTCTGGGCAGTTTCGGTCTGCCCGCATCTGCTTCCACCGTCTTCAACGCCACCAGTATTCTGTTTGGTCTGGGGCTGGGATATCTCTACGATCCGGAATACGGACCGATGGCGATTTACGGCTTTGCCTGGGGAACCGTGCTGGGTGGGTCGATGCAGCTGATCATTCAGATGCCGAAAGCCGCGGGCTACGGCTTGAAGCTCTGGCCGAGTTTTCAATGGAATCATCCGGATTTGAAAAAGATTTACTGGCTGTCACTGCCCGCGGTAGCGGGTGTGGCGGCGGTGCAGGTGAATGTGGTGGTGAATGCCAGCTGGGCGTCGTTCATGGGGGAAGGGGCGGTGACGTATTTCAACAATGCCTTTCGGTTGATGCAGCTGCCGATCGGCATGTTCGGGGTCGCGATCGGGGTGGTAACGCTGCCGTCCGTATCCAAGTCAGTTGCACAGGAGAACATGCAGCACTTTCGCTGGAAGGTGGTGGAAGGGCTGAAACTGGCGCTGTTTCTGACGGTGCCCGCCTCACTGGGTTTGTGTTTTATGGCAGAGCCGGTGATTGGAGTGATTTATGAACACGGTCGCTTCAGTCCGGAGGATACACAGAATACGGCATGGCTGTTGCAGGCCTTTACACTGGGCCTGGCAGGGTATGCCTGCATTAAAGTGATGGCTCCGACCTTTTACGCGCTGGACATGCCGAAAGTGCCGGTGATGATCAGTATTCGGGCGATTGTATTAAATCTGATTTTCACAACCGTCTTCATCAAGGTGCTGGGGATGGGATTGGTGGCACTCCCGCTTTCGATTTCACTGGTAGCGATGCTGAACCTGTTTCAACTGGCTTTTGCCTTGAGCCGTAAGCTGGGATCCATCACAACCGGAACGGATTTTCCCGGATTCTTTCTGAAGGCAATCCTGCTGAACCTGGCTTTTGCACTGGTGCTGGCGGTATTGTATTTCACGTTTGGTCGCTGGCCGGATACCTTCTGGGAGCGGATGATGTATCTGGGTGTATCGGTGCCGTCCATGGCGGCCGGATACTTCTGGCTTGCCTACAAGATGGGATTTGATGAGGTGGATAACCTGCTGGCGATCATCAAGCATAAGGCTGGAAAAAGCTGACGCGTCAGCGCAAGGGTCTGCTAAGCCGGCAGCAGCTTGATTTTAAGGCTGCCTGCTTGTGACCTTATCAGTAGGCCTTCTTCTCGTAGTAATACTGCATCTGGGCAGTATTGGCGGGGTTGTGCAGATTTTCTTTCCACTCAGCGACTTTGCCGTTCAGGTAGTCAATCCAGATCGGGCTATCATTCAGGCAGGGCACCATGTCATAGCTTTCTCCACCTGCTTCCATGAAGATTTCTCTTCCTTCCATGGCGATCTCTTCCAGCGTTTCCAGACAGTCGGCAACGAAGGCAGGACAGGCGATGATCAGTTTTTTAACATGATTCTCGGGCAATTTTTCCAGTGTCAGGTCGGTGTAGGGTTGCAGCCAGGGATCGCGACCCAGGCGTGACTGGAAGGTGACGCGGAACTTTTCTGCCGGAATGCCGAGGCTTTCACGCACGAGACGGGCGGTTTCCAGACACTGGTGGCGGTAGCAGGTGGCGTGAGCCGGGTTGGGGATATCACAGCAGTCTTCGCAAGTGAGGCAGTGCGCGTGCGAAGGATCCGATTTGCGCAGATGCCGTTCCGGAATGCCGTGGAAGCTGAAGACCAGCATATCAAAATCTTTTTCTACGTAGGGTCTGAACTGGGTGGCCAGGGCATGAATGTAACCGGGGTCGTTGTAATAAGGATCCAGTACCGAGTAAGTAAGCTCCGGACAGACGTCACGGATTTCATCTTCAATCGCAACCAGCCCGGTTTCATAACTAGCCATACTGTAATGTGGGTAGAGCGGGATGATGTAGAGGTGGGTAATGTCATCCTGCTGGATCTGGCGGATGACGTCCGGAGTGGATGGATTACCATAGCGCATACAAAGGTAGACGGGCTGACCGGATGCTTTCTGCAGCAACTGCTGCTGTTGCTGGCTGATAAGAATCAGCGGAGATCCTTCATCAGTCCAGATACGACTGTAGGCTTCAGCCGAGTTTTTGGGGCGGAAAGGCAGGATGAAACCACGCACCACCAGATTACGGATCGGTGCAGGAGCATCAATCACGCGACCGTCCAGCAGGAACTCTTTCAGATAACGGCGCACGTCCGGAACCGAAGTGGAATCCGGCGATCCCAGATTGAACATCAGAACAGCAGTCTTTTGAGGCACAATATGACGATACCGTGAAACAGGGGTGGTGCAACTCCGTTACATTTCTCAAGTATTTTACCGTTCCAGGAGCTGTCGATAGAGAGGGTAAGCGGATGGATGTTATTGTGGGGCCGGAGCTTGAGCGTTGTTGGTTTTTGCGTATGTTTTTTGCGGATGAATGTGCTGGATACGATGCCCATGTTACCCCACCGAGAGGTGTTCGGGGTCGCGGCATTGTGTTATCTGCTGGCATTTGGCTTCGGTTTAAGGTCTCTGTGGATGCATCGGCGCTATTCCCGCCCGGTCATGGTGGGACTGATGGTGGTTGGCTGGGTCTTGCAGTCGTGGGCAATGACGCAACGCGGTGCGCTGGTCAGTGGTTGTCCGCTGGGAAATCTGTTTGAGCTGTTCCAGTTTGTGATCTGGTCGCTGGTTTTACTGTATTTTCTGGTTGGTCCGGCTTTCCGGATGAGTCTTTTAGGTTTTTTTGCAGCTGCGTTAGCCGCACTACTGGGGGTGGTTTCATTGCTGGTTCCTGCATGGGATCATGCTTATCGGGTCACGGACCGTTATTTCGGAACGGAACCGCTGGTGGAAGCGCATGCCTCACTGGCTGTATTCAGTTACGGGGTGTTCGGATTACTGGCGATGGTGAGTTGTATGTATTTCATCCAGCACTGGGGGTTGAAACATCGCAAAAGTGAAGGGATTTTTGCGTTGTTACCGTCGATCGTGCAGATGGACCAGATTGCCTACCGGTTACTGATCATCGGCTTGGCCGTATTGACGGTTTCATTTGTTTGTGGTGTCGGCATCTATGTCGACGGACATCATGCAGTGAGTGTTATGAAGCTGGTTGTGACGGGCGGGCTCTGGGGGGCTTATGTCTTTTTGTCGCTGCTGCGCTGGCGCGGCATTTACGTAGGCCTGGCATTTGCGCGCTGGTGTGTCATCCTGTTCGCGATTGCGTTATTATCGCTCTGGCCGGTGGATGCAGGCATTCAGCCGGTTACCGAACCAGAGCAGGAGGTTCAGTTCCCGTGAATAACGGAAATCACCACGAACTGGTGGTCTTCGGACTGAGTCACCATACAGCACCACTGGCGATGCGGGAAAGATTCTCGCTGACTCCGGAGAAGATGGACGCGGTCTATCAGCAGCTGAGTCGGAAAGTGGGGATTGAAGAAGTTCTGGTGCTGGCTACCTGTAACCGGTTGGAATTCTATGGCGTAGGAGAACCGGATAAGCTGGCTGTAGCACTGCCGGATATCCTGGCGGCTGAAACCGGCCAGGGTCGTGCGGCTATTCAGGAAGTCAGTTATTTCAAGCGCAAGGCTGATTCGGTAGAGCATTTATTTCGAGTGGCCTCCGGACTGGATTCCCAGATCGTGGGAGAAACCGAGATCTTTGGTCAGGTGAAGCAGGCATATCGGGACTCGTTGGAACGCAGTCTGACCGGCAAGGTACTCAACACGGTTTTTCAAAAAAGCTTTCATCAGGGCAAATGGGCGCGATCACAGACTTCCATTGGCCGTGGCAACGTCAGTGTCTCCACGGTGGCGGTGGATCTGGCGTCACGTATCTTCGGAGACCTTACCGAATGTTCGTTGCTGGTGGTTGGAACTGGTGAGGTATCCGAGTCCGCTCTGAAGGTATTTATCAGCGAAGGTTGTCAGGATATCCATTTTTGCGGTCGTAATGCAGAACGGATGCAGGAATTTGAGTCTGAATTTCAAACGGAAGGATATCCGCTCGAGCAGCTGGAGAATATTTTGGGAAACTTCGACATTGTGCTGACTTCGACGGCTTCCCAGGAAGTGATCGTCCACCTGTATATGGTGGACAAGGCTTTAAAAAGACGGTCACGACCGCTTTTCTTTATCGACGTGGCTGTCCCGAGAGACGTTAATCCGGTATGTGGGATTCGAAACCAGGTCTTCATCTACAACATGGATGACCTGGCAGGTGTGGCGAATGAGAACCTGGAATCACGTCGCAGGGAAATGGATCGTTGTGGGGCGCAGCTGAGAAAATCCGCCACCGAGCTCTGGCAGACGCTAGGGGCTCAGGTCGGATAACCTGTTTTTTGCTAGCGGTTCTGGAAAATGGCGTCATTTTCGATGCCAATGGGTGAAGAGGAACTACAGCAGCTACTGGCAAACAGACAAGTGGCAGCCTGGCGGATGGCGCTGGCGCGCTGGGTGGAGTCGGTGTGGATTCAGCGTATCATTGTCGGGCTGATTATCGTTAATGCAGTTGTCCTGGGTCTGGAAACCAGCCCGGACATGATGGCTGCATGGGGCACCTTGCTTATCGCAGTAGATAAACTTTGCCTGGCTGTTTTTGTCATCGAACTGACAGCCAAGATGCTGGCTTACCGTGGATTGTTCTGGCGCAGCGGCTGGAACTGGTTTGATTTCATAGTGGTAGGCATCGCACTGGTTCCTTCGGCGGGAGCATGGAGTGTGTTGCGGGCGCTGCGGGTACTGCGCGTCTTACGACTGCTGACAGTGATTCCTGCCCTGAGAAAAGTGGTCGCTGCTTTCCTGCACGCGATTCCCGGCCTGGGTGGTGTGGTCGCGGTGATGGCAATTTTCTTTTATGTGGCTGCGGTGCTGGCCACGCGTCTTTTTGGTACCGCTTTCCCGGATTACTTCGGCTCCATCGGAGCCAGCCTCTTCTCACTATTCCAGATTATGACACTGGAGAGCTGGTCGATGGGAATCGTCCGCCCGGTAATGGAAACCTACCCGTGGGCCTGGGCCTTTTTTGTTCCCTTTATCATTATCGCCACCTTTACCATCCTGAATCTGTTCATTGGAATTATTGTCAGCACAATGCAGGAGCTTTCGATGGAGTCATCATTGCAGGACTTTGTTGAGCAAGAACCGGATCCGGCGGCACTGCTGAATCGGATGGAAAAAGATCTGGCAGAGCTTAAGCGCTCTATCCAGTCTTTATCGAATTCCCGTTAACCGCGGCTGGGGGCGGAGAATTATCTGGTGTTCAACGGTTCATCAGCTAGTTCTCGGATGATGATGAAGCATAAGTATGCATTCATGCGAAGAGTTCGTGCATTTTCTCTGATTGAGTTGCTGGTTATTGTTGTGATCATTGGCATTTTTTCGATGCTGGCACTGCCTGCAATCGGTCATTCCATCAAACAGGCAAAGAAAACCCGGGATCTGCATCATATTAAGGAATCAGGCATGGTGCTACAGCAACACTCCTATGACAACAACGGTAAATATCTGACCACAGACGTCGACGGGAATCAGGCAAAGACCTCGGTTCAAATTTTCAATCATCTCAAATCCCGAGGTTATCTGGACAATGCAGCAGTGGCTGGTTGCTCCGGTTTTTCATCCGGTAATGCGTCTGCGGTTCTGACTGAATCCGCAGTCGGGTGGTCTTATGTGGCAGGTATGTCCTTCACCACAGTCGAATCCAGACCATTGCTGTTCAGCCGCTTTGCGTTTGAAACGCTGGATGATATGTCAAACGAGACACCGATCAATGCCGAGAAAAACCCATGGAAGCACGAAGCAGTGTTCATCTACCATACTGCGGGAAATGCGGCTCTGGAGAAACCCGATCAGAATATGGTGATTTCCGAGGTGGTCCGCAGTGCTTATCCGGCATCCGCTTTCTTGCTGCATCCTACCGAAACCAAGACGCAGACTACCGCAGCCATCATGTATTCAAACCATTTCATGATGGATTTCAGTTTTTTATTGGTCGGTCCGTGAGTCCCGTCCGGACTTCTTTACGCTGAGGCACCGCCTGTAGGGAATTAATCATGGAATCAGACAAATCTCTGCCGCTGGAGCGGCAATTGCGCCAGGAAATCCTGCGTGCCCGGGAGCGGGTGTACCATTTTGGCAGCTCCACACCGTTAGAGCGTCTTGAGCTGGCTGGAGTGGATTTGTGGGTCAAGCGTGAAGACCTCTCTCCCATCAAGGCCTATAAATGGCGGGGGGCCTGCAATCGAATGGCGGTGCTCAGTGCGTCGGAAAAGCAGCATGGTGTGGTCACCGCATCTGCCGGTAATCATGCCCAGGGGGTCGCACTGGCGGCGAAACATCTGCAGCTGCCAGCTCGGATTTACATGCCCCGTTCCACACCGGGGGTAAAGCAGGATGCCGTCTTACGGCTCGGGGATACCCGGGTGGAGGTCGAGCTGGCCGGAGACAGTTATGATGAAGCGGTTTCGGCAGCGAGGCAGCATGAGCAGCAGACTGGAGCGGTTTACATTCACGCCTATGACGATTTGCAAGTCATGGCCGGGCAGGGAACGCTGGCGGATGAGGTGGTGCTCTCGGGTAAGGGCCCATTCGATGTGGCGTATCTGCAGATTGGTGGAGGCGGTCTGGCTGCCGGGGTATCAGAATGGTTGCGCGCATACTGGCCGGAAATGGAAATCGTGGGTGTAGAAGGAGAAGGGCAGGCCTGCCTGCAAGCTGCATTGGCTGCAGGACAGCCGACCCAGCTGACCCAGCTGGACATTTTCTGCGACGGCACGGCCGTGCGTCAGGTTGGAGCGCTGCCATTTGAAGTATGCCAACGGACCCTGGACCGGGTGGTTACGGTCAGTAATGACGAGGTGATTCATGCGATTCGGCAGATGTGGGAGGGCTTACGCTGTGTTTGCGAGCCTTCCGGAGCGATGGGCCTCGCAGCAGCACTACAGGAACAGCAACAGCTGTCGGGCAAGCGGGTGCTGGTGATCTTGTGTGGTGCCAATATTGACTTTCTACAACTGGGACACATAGCCAGTTCACCAGGCGCATCCCGCAGTCACAGTCGCAGTGTCAGTGTGTGCATTCCGGAGCGTCCCGGCACGATGTTACAGCTGCTGGACTCCGCTTTTTCAGGCCTGAACATTACAGACTTCCAGTATGGCAAAACCGGATCAGAAAATGCATGGCCGGTCTTTTCACTCAGTGCTGCCTCACCGCAACAGCTGTCAGACCTGCCGGCACAGCTGGAAGCAGCCGGGTTTGCCTGGAAGGATCTGAATGGTGCGCCGGATGTGGCGTTCCGCGCGATTCCCCTGCGCAGTGATCTGTTGCAGTTTCCGCTTTTTCTCAAACTGGAGTTTTACGAACGGCAGGGGGCGCTGCATGACTTCCTGCAACAGCTCGGATCCGGACACACCGGGTTGTGTTATTTCAATTACCGGCAGACCGGTGAGCGGATCGGGCGTGCATTACTGGGAATCGATTTCAACTCTGCAAACCAGCGGCAGGACTTCGCCGGAAATTTCCCGCCACAAGGTGAAGGTTACCGCCTATGCGAAGCACTGGATGCGGAAACCGCAGACCGGCTGCAGGGCAGAGTCTGATTAGACGGGTTTGGGTGTTCCATTTCAGCCGTCGAGCTTGCCGGAACCTGAACAGTATTTTCCCTTGAGTTCGTCGATTTTCGCTTCTGACCACTGACGGATACCTGTCAGATATCCAGCCCGCCCGATCATGTGTCCGGCAACGGGAGTCGAAGCGTAGAAAAAAAGGATGATCAGCAGGACTTTAAATGCGATGATCCAGGAACCGAACAGTAGTGCGGCAGCGATCAGGATCAGGCTACCGCCAAACGCACCCGCCTTGGCTGCCGCATGCATGCGGGTATAGAGGTCCGGTAGCCGGAGCAAGCCGATCGCCGCAATTCCCACGAAAAAGCTTCCGGCCAGAATGAGAAAAATCGAAAGCCAAAGCATTACAGTAGTCATGCTTCCGGATCTCCTTTCCGTTTTTCCATAAAGCGTGCGAAAGCAATGGTTCCGATGAACGCGATCACCGCGATGGCGAGTGCTGCGTCCAGGTAATGCGTCTGACCGGTATCCACGGCATGCACCGCAGCGAAGCACATGACAATGGCAGAGATCAGATCCAGCGCAACAATCCGGTCCGGCAGGGACGGGCCGCGCACCATCCGGACAAAGGCGCAGAAGACTCCCAGCGCCAGCACCGCATAGGCGGCCTGAAATACCCAGTCCGGAATCAGTTCCCATATCTGCATCAGAAGACCTCCCTGATTTTCTGTTGATAAACCGTGATTTCCCGCCGCACGTTATCCAGATCATCGATATACATGGCGTGGAGATAAAGTGTTCGGCGGTCGCTCGAGACATCCATGCTCAACGTGCCGGGCGTCATGGTGACCAGGTTGGCAAGGATCAGTGTCTGCCGTTCGGTAAGTTCCTCTAACGGGATGGCGACAAAGCCGGGCCGCATGTGGTGAGTCGGCGTCAGCACGTCGTATGCGACACGAATATTACTCAGCACCACTTCCTTGATGTAAAACATCAGGAAGCAAAAACATTTCCATAGCCAGAGCAACGGGTTCACTGTTTACCTCCCTGCGGGTTGAGCACAGCCTCGATGTAGGCCCGCGGTTCCAGTAGTTGCTCTCCGGCCAGCGTCATCGTATTGAGGAACGGTTCGGCAAATAGCCCCATGCAGGCGGCGACGGCGGCGAAGATGACTACCGGTGTCATAAGCCAGGACGAGATCGGTTGCGACGCAGTGGTATCATCTAGGACATCTTCCGGCGCTGATTTCCAGAAGGCTTCGGCCCAGATTTTGGTCATGGAAAAGAGCGTCATAATCCCGACGGCCAGCGAGATGCCAACGATCCAGAAGGCTTCAACTTCAAACCCGGCTTTGACCAGTGTAAATTTTGCCCAGAATCCCGATAGCGGCGGTAGCCCCGCCAGCGCAATCGCTGAGACCAGGAACAGTGCTGAGAGCCCGGGTGCCTGGGCGAACAGTCCACCGGTTCGATTTAAGTCTGTGGTGCCGCACTTCTTCTCCACGATTCCGGCGATGAGAAACAGGTTGGTTTTGGCCACCATATTGTGGACGATGAAAAAGATCACCCCGCCCAGTGCCAGCGGCGTCAGGAAGGTAATCCCCATGATCATGTAACCGATCTGGCTCACGATGTGGAACGACAGGATGCGTTTTATCTCGAAATGGGCGGCAGCCCCTAACACACCCACCACCATGGTAAACCCGGCAATCCACACCAGCACGGTCTGCAGGTGTCCGGTCTGGATGTCGAAGATTAAAGTGAACACGCGCAGGATGGCATAGACGCCGACTTTTGTCAGCAGCCCGGCGAAGAGGGCTGAAATCGTCACGGCTGGAGTGTGATAGGACGCCGGCAGCCAGAAAAAAAACGGAAAGAGCGCCGCTTTGATGCCGAAAGCAACCAGCAGTAGCACCGCGCTACTGTTGACCAGAAAAGAATCCTGTTCCTCCGCCAGCTTCGCCGCCAGATCTGCCATGTTCAGTGTGCCCAGTTTTCCATACAGGATCCCCACCACACTCAGGAAAATCAGCGAGGCCACCAGATTGAGCGTCACATATTTGAGTGCTCCCTCCAGCTGGTCCTTGCGCCGCCCCAGTGCCAGCAGCACAAAAGAGGCTAACAACATGACTTCAAACCAGACGTAGAGGTTGAACAGATCCCCGGTCAGAATGGATCCGTTGACGCCCAGCACCAGCAGCAGCGCCAGCGGGTGGAAAAAACGACGGGATTCCAGCTCCGGCAGCTGGCCGACACCGTAGGCCATGACCGCCAGCGAGACGGCACTGCATGCCATCAGCATAATACTGCTGAGCAGATCACCTACCAGTACGATACCGAAAGGTCCCTGCCAGCCGCCGACCGACACCGCGTGAATCTCCCCACCCAGGGTTTGTCCGAGCAACATCGCGCTGGCAACAGTCAGCAGGATCATCGCTGCCAGGGAGACCCGTCGCTGCACCTCCAGATCCACCCGGAAAAACAGGCAGAGAGTGGCACTGACCAGCGGGATCAGCAGCGGCAAAATCAAACACCAGTCCGCTGTATTATTCATGTCCGGTCCGTCTGGTTGAACTCGTTGATGTCATCGGTGGCCAGTTCTTTGTGAACCCGGTGCACCAGTGCCAGCAGGAAGGCGATAAATCCGAAACCGATTACGATCGCTGTCAGCACCAGCGCCTGCGGCAACGGATCGGCGAACGGTGCCTCCAGTGTCTTTTCCGTAGCTTCAATCAGTGCCGGCCGGCCAGAAAGCAATCCGCCGGAGCTGAATACCAGCAGATTAGCCCCCTGGCTCATCAGAATGATACCGATCGTCAGCCGCACGATGCTGCGACGCAACAGACAGTAGATACCGGATGCGAACAGCACTCCAATCAAAACAGCCAGTAGCGTATGCATCAGTCCACCTCCTCCAGGTTAAAGACGACCGCCAGCGTGAATCCGATAACGGTGAAATAGACTCCGATATCGAATACCAGTGGTGTCCCCAGGTGGATTGCTCCCAGCACCGGTAAGGTAAAGCCCGGCAGCCACAAACCGGTAAAAAATGTTTCCTCGAAAAAAAGTGAGGGCAGTGCTCCGGCCAGCGCACAGGTGATCCCGGTCGCCATCAGTGTAATGGGGGAAAACCGCAGCCTGGTGCGGGCTGCCTCGACGCCAGACGCCAGCGAGACCAGCACGAATGGTGCGGACGCCAGCAATCCACCGATGAATCCGCCGCCGGGCAGATTATGACCCCGATAAAGCACGACCACTGATAAAAGCAGCAGCGGCAGAAACAACGCACGGGAGGCCAGTCGTAAGATAAGTGAGTCGATCATGGTGTCTCCTCCCCGGCAGCTTTGTCAGGTCGGACAGAACGGACCAGTGCAATCACCCCTAATGCGGCAATCACCAGCACCAGCACTTCACCCAGCGTATCCAGTGCCCGGAAGTCGACCAGGATGACATTGACCACGTTTTTCCCTTTCGCCAGCGTGTAAGACCAATCGGCAAAGCGGTCGGAAATCGGATGAGCGAGCTGCAGCTGGTGGGACTTGATCACCAGCGCGGTGATAAATCCGCCGGTAATCAGTGAGAATACAGCGTCCCATAACCGCCGCCTGGCAGAGGACAGGATCCGGAATTGCGGCAGGCGGTAGACCACGAACATGAACAGCACTACCGTCAGCGTTTCCACCAGGACCTGCGTGATGGCCAGATCTGGCGCGCTGTAGAAAACGAAGATCAGCGCGACCCCGAAGCCGATTACGCCAACAGCCAGCAAGGCGGTCAGCCGGGAATCAGTAACCGCAGCGACCATTGCAGCGGCTGCCATCAGCGCTACCAGCACCGCGCTGGAAAACGTCACACTGGAGAAGTCAGGAGCAGTCCCCTGCCATGCGAAAAGCGGTAATGCCAGCAGTGCGATGGCGGTACCGACGGTTACCGTGATGTAATTGGAAAGTAACCCGTTCTGGAAAAAGCGGGTCTGCCATTTAGCCAGCCAGACCACTGAATCATAGATCCGAAAATAGAGGGCTTCGGTGCCCCACGAGGAGCCCAGCGGAATGCGCGGTGCCCAGCGCCACAGGCGCTCACGCTGGGCGTAAATGAAAAATCCGCCGGCAACGGTGAGAGCGCTTAACAGCAACGGTAGATTGAACCCGTGCCAGAGGGCGACTTTTAAATCGACCGCTTCTCCGATCATGACGGCAACCGCAGGTTCCAGCAGTGGCCGTTCCATCACGTTGGGCAGGGCACCGATGACCAGGCCGGCAATCGCCAGCAGCAGCGGTGGCAGCCAGATCGTGAAGTGACATTCGTGTGGCGGGTGAGGCAGTTGGGCAAGTGATTCGTTGTGGACTCTGCCCCAGTAAGGATGAATGCCGGCCTTGAAGGCAAGCGCCATTAGCATCATGTTAGTTATCAGCGCAGCGCCCAGAATAAAAGGAGCCGCCTGTTCCAAAGCCAGGCTGCTTTTGTAAACGTATTCCTTACCGATGAACCCGAAAAATGGAGGGAAACCGGATTTAGATAAGGCAGCCAGTCCTGCGGCGGCGGCTGTGAGAGGCATAATGCGGCGTAATCCGCGCAGCAGCGTGACATCGCGGCTGCCGGTGCTGTGGTCCACAGAGCCCGCCGTCATGAATAGGGCTGCTTTGTATAAGGCGTGTCCAATCAGAAAGATGACGGCTGCCTGCAACGCAAGCTCGGTCCCCAGTCCGATCAGCATGGTCAGGGTGCCGAGCACACTGAGCGTTGTGTAAGCCAGGATACGCTTAAGGTCGGTCTGCCACAGTCCCAGGAAGGCACCCAGCAGCATGGTCGTAGCTCCGGCTAGGGTCAGTGTGGTCTGCCAGGTTTCAGTGCCGCCCAAGGTCGGGGTCAGTCGCGCCATCAGATAGACCCCGGCCTTGACCATCGTGGCGGAGTGGAGATAAGCGCTTACCGGTGTGGGTGCCGCCATGGCGTTGGGCAGCCAGAAGTGAAAAGGTACCTGGGCAGACTTGGTAAAACAGCCGCCCAGCACTAAGATCACGATCGCCAGGTAGAACGGGCTCTGGTGAGCTGCTTCCTGCGAAGTAAGAATTTCAGAAAATTCGTACGATCCGGTGACCTGTCCCAGCAGCACCAGTCCGGCCAGCAGCGATAGTCCGCCCAGTCCGGTTACCAGCAGCGCCTGCAATGCTTTTTTGCGTGATGCGGCATCCTCGTGATGGTAACCGATCAGGAGGTAGGAACTGATACTGGTCATTTCCCAGAAGACAAAGAGAGTCATCACATTACCTGCCAGCACCACCCCCAGCATCGAGCCCATAAACAGGAGCAGAAAACTGTAGAACTTGTGCAGTTTGGGCTGATGGTGAAGGTAACCTCCGGTGTAGATCACCACCAGCGCTCCAATGGTCAGGATCAGGATAGAAAAAATGAGCGACAGGCCGTCCAGCCGGAATGAAAGGTTGATCCCCAGCGTGGGGATCCAGCCGAGCGAGGTGGTCGCGACATGCCCCAGCTCGTCGATGCCGCGACACCAGACGATATTCAAAATCCAGCCCAGCGAGGCGGCAGGGATTACCGCCAGCAGTCCGTGTGCCGCCGAATAACGACGACTCAGCCATGGCGCCAGCAGCGCCGCTGCAAAAATCAGCAGTATCGGAAAAAATAATATCATGAGCAGCCCCTGGAACGCCGGTTCCACATTGGCTGTATTCTGAACCACGTCAAGGGGTTGCCGCGGGCAGGCCGGAGATTCTCAGATTCCCTGATATTTTAAACATGCAGCTTCTGCAGCAGCAGGATCCCGGCAGCGATTTCAATGGCCGAACCAGGTGAAAGCTTTGGATATCCTATCTGTTTGTTCCTCGGGAACACCAGCCATTTCGGCATGTACACGCCAGTTGCTGAGTGCGTTAGCGGTTTCGCTTATCATGTTTGAGAGACGTGTCCGTGTGGCTACCTGGAATTCTCGACCGACGCTCAGCAGATCGTCAATAGTGATACTCTCTCTCTTTCCGCAGACTGACATCTGCTGCCGCGCAGTCCATTTGCCCGGTGCGGGATTATGGGCGAAAGCCATATCGTAGGCCGGAGCCAGACTCCACTTCCCATCCTCTTTCAACAGGAACCCGAAATTCTTCACATGGTCGTCCCGGTTACAGGCCATGACATTGAACACCATGCGACGAAAAGCCTGGCACTTTTCTTCGGGGGTTAATCCCAGCCGGTGGATCGTCTCGAAATAATTCTCATAGCTGTGGCTGTGGGTGCCGGGTGAGCAATAGCCCATATGCGCCATGCCAAAGAGCGAAGCGTAATGCAGTTTAACACCGGAGTTCAGGCGGTCGAAACGCCTGGTCATGAAGTGAGCCCGACCACCTTCTTCCATCAGTCTGCAATCCGACATCGCGATTCCGGCTTCCCGCGCCATCAGATGATAGGCATATTCGATTCGACCATAGCCCTGGGGGTCTCTAACCCCGTCAAAAGAAGCGTCCACTCCGTCGAATTTGAGCAACCAGTGTTCGAAACCCGCCGAAGCAGTGGTCTGGCCAGACATCACTTCGCCGGTTTTCGGATTCCAGGCAATAACCGCTTTGGCACGCGCCCCGCCGGCCGAAGTGCCCACCCGCAATATCTCATTGAGATCCTCTTCGCTTTCGAAGCCGGAGCGGAGTCCTGCCTTGACCTGAAGCGCCTGGGCGGCCAGCTCCACCAGTCTTGATATTTCCACCTGCTCTGCTACGGGTGCCGTTTCCCGCAACGATGGAGAGAATTCCAAAGCTCCCATTCCCCGGGAGCCGATGTAACAGAGACGCTCTACGGGAGTGAAGTCATCCGGAGACCGGCCCTGACTTCCCAACCAGTTGTCGATCAAAACCTTTCCGAACGTGTCGGGAAGGGAATCGGCCAACAATCCGGGTAGCCCGTCAAAAGAATCGTGCAACTGCTCGAACTGGTAAGGTGACGGGCGTAAAGGCATCTTTACCGGCGCAAGTTCAATCTTGGTGTCGATGAACTCGGGTGTGTACTGGAAAGTTGTCAGACCACTCTCCCGGTCGTGAAGAGCCACGCCCACCATCGGCAGCCCCGGCAGATGAATATCGACAGGAAGCAATCGTTCCATTAGCGGACGCGCTTTCTGGTTTTACCTTGCAGCTTACGATAATCCAGCGGGCTGATGACCGGCTTGGGCAGCAGGGACGGCAGGGCATCCTGGAAGCCCAGTGCATTGAGAATTCGCACCAAGGTGTCGGTGCGCACCGGCTGGCCTTTTTCCAGTCGGCGCACTCCGTTTAAAGCCACTGCCGCTTTTTCAGCCAGGTCTGTCTGTCTCAGGTTCTGAGCAATCCGCTCTCTTTCAGCACGAGAACCAAGTTCAATTAGTTCTTTCATACTGTCTATATAAGGACATTATTAAGCTTTATTCAACAATAATAGTCTTTAATTTATCTTTTTTTTGAATTTGTCCAGTGACCTCGTAGGCATTGATAACAATGAGAAGAAAGGAGAATATTTTTAATACGCATTTCAAATGACAAAGAATACTTTATAATTAACGACGGAACTGCTTGAATTGGTCACTTCTACCTCTATCCAAAACTAAGCAATAAATTGATAAACTAAAGCATTTTAATTAAGAGCAAAAAAGAATTATGTAATCGGATTTACGGTACTAAATAAAAGAATGACCTTGAGCAACAAAATTAAACCATCATTATTCAGGAAGATAACGGTTCAAGGGAACGGAGATCGAATGTACAAATTTATTTCAATCTATTAGCCCAGTAAAATTTGCTGATGACTTTGACATTTTAAAAAAGTGTTCCATTCCTCAGTGCATAATCACGGAGACATCTTTTTTAGAGACAATTGCTATAATGGCATAAACAGTAAATAGTGCCCATAAGAGATTAATTTGATATACATTTTTTGGCAATGCTGATCTCCAAAATTTTGGAGATGTTTTGCCTAGGCTTAAGTTCTCAATTCAATTCATAAAAAATTAAGGCACGAAACTTTTTATTCAAAAAAACCTGAGATGATTTTAGTCAGTATAATTTACATTTTAAAGCCAATATTGGATCGCACAAGAAAGACAATATTGCACCGAGCAACAGTACTAAATAGCTAATCGAGATTCAATTGCCAAGACACCCCAAATTGATCTTGTACATAACCAAACATCTTACTAAAGCCGTAGTTGTTTAAGGGCATAAGGACGCTTCCCTTTGCAGATAGTTTGGTAAAAAGACCTTCGAGTTGTTGCTGGTCCTTGCATTCCACGAAATTTGAAACGGCAGGGGTAAAGTCCCAATCGTGAATAGGTGGACTATCACTGCACATGTACTTATTCCCATTTAAAACAAAGCTGGCATGCATAATGGTGCCTTCCTTACCTTGTCCACCTTTTTCCCATCGCTGTAGGCTAAGCACTTTTGAATTATCAAATAATTCTATGTAAAAGTTCATTGCTTGTTCCGCATCATTATTTTGAAAGGTTAAAAATGTCGCTATCTCTGCTTCAGAATTTGCCTGGCGATCCTTCTCAACTTGAACCAAGCTATCGCGAACGGCCTTTAATTGCTCAATTTCTTTTTTGTATTTGTTCTCTTGCTTCGGATTGGAGCAGTTAAAGGCCAATAGGCTTAAAAGAAGCAGACTTAAACTTTTTTTCATAATTGCACTTAATAAATTATAAATTTTCAACAATTTGAATATTATTTCCGCAGGTGTCGTTAAATACAGCAAATTTTACGGTTCCCATGGTCGTTGGTTTAACGCTAAAATCAACATCTAATTTAAGGAGTCTGTCGTATTCGGCATCCACGTTGTCCACATCAAATTGAGTGTAGGGGATACCGGCATCCATCAACGCATCCTGATATACCTTGGAAGGTTCAAAATGAATGGGTGCAGGTTCAAGTAAGAGTTCTGGTCCATCCTGCCATTCTGGTGATACCAAAGTTAGCCATCTGTTACCACCTTCTAAAGGTGCATCTTTTTTAATGATGAAGCCTAATTTTTCGGTGTAGAATTTACAGGCGATTTTTTGATCCCTAACGGGGATGCTCATAAGTGTTACTTTCATATGATTTAGTTATCTATTAGTTTGCCAAAGATGGGCTATCAAAATTTAATTCGCTTCTTCAAACTTGCGCTTTTTGAAAATGACTTGGGGCATGTCCTGTTTTTCGCTTGAATAATTTACTAAAAGAACCCAAACTGTGAAACCCAACCGCAAAACAGGTTTCTGTAACACTCATGCCATTTTTTAAATGTTCTTTCGATTTTTCAATTCTCTTGTCGATCAAGTACTGTCTTGGTGTTACACCATAATAGCGCTTAAAAAGTCTCTGCAAATGGTACTTGGAAGTGAATTTTATATGCGATAAAAAATCTAGCTTCAGGTCTTTATCAAAATTGTTATCAATGAAATGACGGGTCTGGATGATGGTTTCGATCTGTTTTTCGTTAGAAAAGCAGCTTTTTCTAATCTTATTGATTTTTTCTTCGTAAAATGTCATCTATTATTCCCTCAAAAACTTTCAAAGGCTTGTTCTTAATAGAAAATATGATAACAGTCCTTAAATAATCCTTTGTTTACAAACAGATTCACATACTTGGACTCAACACCATTGCAGTTTTTCTATTGTTGAAGATGCTATAGAAAATTTTTACTCAGGTAGAAAATTACTAAAAGTAAACTAAATATTGCACCAAAATATCCAAATGAACGTCTGAGCTTGTGCCTAGGATGGTTAAGTTTGTTAGCACTCATATCATCTTCACCTATGTCTGACATCGAAATATACATGGCACCGAATATTAGCCAAGACAAAGCAGTTTCCCAACCATTGGAGAAGTAGGCTAATATACCTGAAGCCACTAATGAAAACCCGGCAATCAAATGCAGGGTCTCAATGGATAATAAATAGTTTTTTTTCATTATATCAACTAAACTAGCAAAGGCATTCCTCATCGCAACAACTTAAATCGGAAAGATACAATCCACTTCGTTTCCATGCAGTCACTAGTGAAGCAATTTCATTGATTGTATACAACTCTTTGTTTAAGATATCCTCCACAATAACACCAAATCTTTGTCTAAACTTGTATATAAAACACAGTATATGTGCATCGTGTCTTACAGAAGGACCCGTTAGATAAATATTATCCTGGTTGTAAAATTCATCAGTATCTTCATTTAGCAATGGAAATCCGTCGTGTCTATACGTGATTAGCT
>JBCDJI010000009.1:0-143207 GCA_038748025.1 Verrucomicrobiota bacterium | reverse complement strand
TGCCTCTGTCATGCTAGGTGTCAGTGCACTTCACTGGGGTGGAGAATATGACTGGCTGGGGGTTCCCCTGATGTTTGGAGGTATCTTCCTCTGGGTAGTCGTTTTTATCATCGCACTCCGATCCTATTTTGTGGGCGAAAAAGTGGGAGACTGGCTAGATGCTCTCGTTATTCTTTTTCTAGCCTACTCCATATTCTCTTTCCAGCGGAGCGAAGCCGGATTTCCAGCCCGATTGGAATTTATGTGGACCTGGGTTTATGGAGGACTGTTTTTTGCAATGCGCTATGGTGTTCACAATCGCGACTGGATGATCGGTATGACTCTGTTTTTCGTCTTTATTGCGAGCCTGGTCTGTCTTTATGCGTTAATCAATAAAGACAATCCAACCCACGAAATCTGGGGACTTGAGCGACCAAATTACGGCGTTCGTATTTCCGGCACTTTCGGTTGTCCAAACCATTTCGCTAATTTCTTATCTTTAGCAACAGCATCAGCCTTCTATTTAGGAACTGTAGAAAAATTCCCTTGGCCACTGCGTATTTTACTTTTTTATCTTAGCGGATTGTTCACGGTCGGAATTTTCTTTTCTGTCAGTCGTGGCGGCTATTTAGCATGGTTGTTTGCAATGGCTCCAATTACCGGATATGTCTTGCGAACAATTAGAATCAAATGGTGGTGGAAGGTGTTCGTAAGCACAATTTTTGTTTCAGGAATTTTATTAACTATTTTTCGAAATGACTTCGTTCTAGGCAGACTGGAAAGAACCCTAAGCGGAGATATCCGATTACAACTGATTGTTGACGCTGTAAAAATCTGGAACCAAGATCGCTGGTTCGGAACAGGAACGGCATCTTTCGATTTTTATCATCTGAGATTTCCCGACTTCCATGCCGGTCGAGCTGTTCACACCCACAATGATTACCTGAATACACTGAGCGACTACGGTGCTGTTGGACTTGGCTTGGTCCTCCTCTTTCTACTTGGATATCTTTTACAACTAATAATCCGGTCAAAATACCTAAAATCGGAAAGGGAGACGACTCTTTGGAGAATCGGATTTAGTGCTCTAGCCGCAATGGCAATCCATGAAACTGTTGATTTCAACCTGCATATACCTGCCTGTGCTATTCTTTTTTTTGCTCTTGTAGGAATGTCTGTTTCCCGAACTTTCCGCCAAAGAAAATGTAGAAAATATTATTTAAGTTTCGCTCCGGTAATTTTGCTTGCTGGATTAGCCATGTTCATCTGGGTGACTCCTTTAATATGGCAGACATGGTGCGGTCAGCAACTGTCACGTTACTCGCAAGAAGAATTGTTATCCATGGATTCATCAGAAGTCATATTCAAAGCAGATCAAGCCTACACAGCTGATCCGGGGGCATCAAAAACACAAGTTCATTATGCCAATGCGCTTCGGGTCAAAGCATCCCAAAAAGTAACCGAATTAAAGCAAACAGGAACCCGTCGTCTCTCGGATTACCGAGAGGCTGAAAATCTGGCAAAAAAAGCTATACAAATATACACTAGAGTCCATGAATCCAATCCTTTAGAAGATACTTTAATTGTTAACATAGCCATGACCTATGATGCTATAGACGACTTCCAATCAGCTTCTTTATATTATAAAAAAGCACTGGATCTACGTCCTCATAGTGGAACCTTTCATTACGCACTGGGTTTTCATTATTTGAATCAAAATAATCTCAAAAATGCACTGTTTTCTTTTAAAAAAGCAATGAATCAGGGCAATAAACTACCTGATATACAACGCCAGGTTGATGAAGCTGACAGAATGATAAGACTTATAAACAAACAGTTAAAAGAAACTCCTAGGCATTAAACTTCTAGTCTGGTTAGTTGCTTAAAAGATCTGATTGTTTTATGCTATCAAAATATATTCCTATTTCAATTTATAGCTTTTTTCTTTTCCGATTTCCGAGTGCTTTGCACTCGCGTTTTGTATAAGTCTCTCCATGTTAATTACATGATTCTGATTTTAGGTGGATCAGGCTATATGGCTTCCGAGTTCTCCAATTGGTTTTCAGAGCATCAGATACCCCATCACTTACTTTCCCGTTCTGAAATCAATTATTCAACACGAGCAGGGCTTGTGCAGGCTTTGAATAAGTATACACCAAAATTTCTGATCAACGCGGCAGGTTATACCGGTATTCCCAATGTAGATGCCTCCGAGTTAAACAAAACCCGCTGTATGCTTGCAAATACTGCTTTACCTGCCTTGATAGCCGAGGTATGCACTGAAAAAAATCTCACTTGGGGACATTTATCCACTGGATGCATTTACTACGGCGAAAAGCCTGATGGACATGGATTTACCGAATCCGACCCCCCGAATTTTTCATTTCGACACAACAACTGTAGCTTTTATTCAGGAACTAAAGCCTTGGCAGAAGAAATTTTACAGGAGTTTGATAACGTTTACATCTGGCGCCTCCGTCGCCCTTTCAATCATCGCTCTAATCCACGCAACTACTTATCCAAAGTTATTTCTTATAATAAACACCTTGAAACAAGAAACTCAATTACACGAATTGATGAACTGGTTTCATCGTGTCATAGCTGTATGAGTCAAAAGCTCCCTACTGGGATTTACAACATTACCAATCCCGGTGTGATCCGAACTTCCGAAATTATCCAAATGATTCAAGAACATGCTGTTTCTAAAAAGAATTTTGAATTCTATGCCAATGAAGAAGAATTCTATACAGAAATCGAGCGAACACCACGCTCTGAATGTATTTTGGATTCATCAAAAATTCAAAATTGTGGAATTTACCTAACAGAAATTCACGATGCAATCTATCAAACACTTCAAAAGTGGCAGAATGCATAATTGAATTATACGAGACCGTTTCCCATTTACATTTTTGAACCATTGCTCAAAAAAGGTTTTTCCTTAAAGTTCGTAGAAGCAAGTATTATGGAAACGGGACTAATACAATAATTGGCATAAATGTTGTTAGCTAAAATATTTCTAACTTCTTGAGGGAATCCTCATTTTCTCTGATCCACTCGAAAACATCCTGAACGATATGCCTGACTGCATGTTCGGGCCTCCAGCCATATTGCTGTTCGATACGGGAGCAGTCGGCGAGGAAAACTCGCAGATCAGCCTGTCTCGTTTCTGGCACGGAATGAATCTCAATTCGATTACCAGTTACTTCCTCACATAGTGAAGTTAATTCAAGCAGGGACATACTGACAGATAACCCGCCGCCCACATTTCCACACCAACCTTCCCACTGATCCCAATCCGCTATCTGCCGGCAAATCAGCTTGGAAAGATCCGAAACGTGCAGCACATCCCTTACCTGTTTGCCCTTGCCTCCGTATCCGATGTAGGAAAGCGGCTGTTTAAAATAGTGGCGTAGCACCCATAAACCAACCACGCCCTGGTCCACTTTCCCCATCTGCCACGGTCCTGCAATGACAGAACAACGGTTAATCACAGCCTGCAGCCCGAAGTTGGCCCGGTACTCCTCAATCAATAGTTCACTCGCATACTTGGTAAAGCCATATAGAGAACGTGCCCCAGACTGGTGAGTCAGTTCTTCGCGCACCCCCCGAGAGCTGATGACAGGATTGCGATTCTTTCCCGTATCCTGAATTCCACATTTCAAAATTCTGTCCTTCCATGAAAAACGTGTTTCTTCTTCTTGCCAGGGATGAGCCTCCATCTCAGCAATGGGATAAACCCGGCTGGTAGAAAGAAAGATGATGGATGCTCCCCATTCGCGAGATTTCTCCAGACACTCATAAGTTCCCATCAGATTGGTTTGCATGAGATAGTCTGGTGATTCGTTGATCCCGGCCAGGACGGAGGGCTCCGCCGAACACTCCAGCACTACCGCAAATGGTCCATCTGGGAACTGCTCTCGCTCACGAATATCACCTTGCACGAATTCACAGCCTGCATTCCGAAGCCGCTCAACGTTGAGTTCGGATCCTTTACGATACAAATTATCCATCGCAACCACCCGAGCGGACGGGAAGCGACCCTTAACGGCTAAAGACAAATGACTCCCGACAAAGCCGGCACCGCCTGTAACTAATACGGATTCTGGATGCTGCAGTCTGGATTTTGGCAACGGCATCCCTATTCTGTAGATTGACTCAGTCCTTGAATGATTACCAATACCTCATAAGCGAGCTGGTGAATCCTATTGGATTTAAATCCCACGGGCAGCTTTTGGCCTGCTATCAGATAAATCATTGATTTCACTTCAACTGCGGCAACTTTGACAATTCGATGAAACGGCGATTTTTCTGCTTGGTGCCCACGATCAAAGCCCTCCGCAGTGTCATTTATTACCAACACCACTGCCCTTTGCATTGGATCTTTCACTCCGAAATCCTTGATCCTATATGGCACAAGCCGTATAGATCTCCTCCAAAATTCCCTTGAGGTCGTATTGATAATTCCAATCCGGGTAGTGTTGCTGGAATTTCCGGACATCGCTCACCCACCAGATGTGATCACCGATCCGATTGTCTTCCTGATATTCATAATTCAATTCATTTCCGCTAATTTCCTGACAGAGATCAATCGCTTCCAACATAGAGCAGTTGCTGTGACGACTGCCACCGATATTGTAAACCTCACCAGATCGGGGTGATTGATAAAACTGCCAGAAGGCTTCCACCAGATCATGACTGTGGATATTATCTCTGACCTGCTTTCCTTTATATCCAAACACTTTGTAGTCTGTCCCGGAAACCGTGCATTTCATCAAATACGCCAAAAAGCCGTGCAACTCGGTGCCTGCGTGTGCGGGTCCTGTCAGGCATCCCCCGCGAAAACAAGCGGTCTTCATCCCAAAATACTGTCCGTATTCCTGAACCAGCACATCCGCACCTACTTTGCTGGCACCGAATAACGAATGTTTGGTCTGATCGATCGACATACTCTCATCAATGCCGTGCTCAAAATACGCATGACTCCTATCCACCTCCCACCGCTTGTCCAACTCAACCAGTGGCAATCGGTTCGGGGTATCGCCATACACCTTATTGGTACTAGTAAAAATAAACGGAGCTTCCGGGCAATGTTGTCTAGCAGCTTCCAGCAAATTCAATGTTCCTACGGCATTCACTCCAAAATCTGTATGCGGCTCACGCGCCGCCCAGTCGTGCGATGGTTGAGCTGCCGTATGAATCACTAACGCAATTGAGGATCTAAACTCATTAAAGACATCCGCCACTGCCTTTTGGTCCCTGATATCCACCGTTCGATGCCGGTAGTGTTTGAGCATTTTTTCAATTTTTTTCAGATTACCCGAAGTGGATGCCTCCTGACCAAAAAAGTAAGCACGCATGTCATTATCCACTCCCACCACATCCATTCCTTCCGCATGGAACCGCTTTGCGGTTTCTGATCCTATTAATCCGGCAGAGCCAGTTACCAATGCTATCGACATCCCGTTTTTATAGTGGTCATTGCAACCCATGGCAATGGAAAGACACTAAGGAAGAATCCAATAAACATGGTTTCTAATCCGCCCGCACGCCAGCTGGCTAAGTTTCTGCAAGAAAATCTCATGCAAGAAATCGATATGCGCAAAACTCCCCGAATATGAATTGAAGGCTTGGGCAAAAAGCATTCCTGCGAATGATCTAATCCCTTGGACCACCTGATTTTAATTTGAGTTTTTCAAATTCGGACAACGCCATGCCTACCACCTGATCCATGTTGTAGTAGAGGTAAGTGGCCAACCTTCCTACGAAGCTGACATTTTTCTCATACTCGGCACGCTGCCTGTAACGTTGATAGATTTCCTGAGCATCTGTTGCAGGGATCGGATAATAGGGTTCTCTACCCGGTTTATAATCCTCAGGATACTCTCGGACAATCGTGGTATTATCACACTTTTGCCCGGTAGCGTGCTTGATCTCGACAATGCGAGTGAAGCCCTCTTCATTCGGGTAATTCACCTGCATCGCCGGCTGCCAGAAACCGGGCTTGCCTGCTATTTCCAGACGTGATTCAAGCTGTTGCTTGTCAAAACTCTCAGGTTCAAAACGCAAGGAACGATACGGCAACCGACCTTCTGAATAATCAAAGTATTCATCGATCGGACCGGTAAATATCAGATGTTCAAATTGAACTTTCTCACGAATTTTCCGATATTCAGTATCCAACCGCACTTCGATCAGCGGATGATTAAGCATTTTTTCAAACATCGCGGTGTATCCGTCCCGGGGAAGTGCCTGAAACGATTCCCTCAGATAATTGTCGTTCCGGTCCGTTCGAATCGGAATGCGTCCGCATACCGATGCATCAAGTTCCCGCGGTTCCCGCCTCCATTGCTTACGCGTATAATTCCGAAAGAACATCTCGTAGAGCTTTTGCCCAACCTGAGACACAATAACCTCTTCCGAATTTTCTGCTTTCTCGATCTTAACTTTCCACTCATCCAGCATCGACTGCATTTCTTTGGAGGACGATTTTCGACCGATCAGTTTTTCAAAAGTATTCAGATTAATCGGGAATGGCCAGTAATCCCCCTCGACATAAGACAGGATCTGATAATTGACCCGATGCCACTCGGTAAATGGTGAGAGGTATTCCACAATACGATCCGAATTGGTCCTGAAATAATGCGGTCCGTAATCGTGGACCAATACTCCGGCATCGTCTACTCGATCATATGCATTTCCCGCTATGTGCTGGCGCCGATCCACAATGAGGCACTTTTTACCACACTGACTCGCCAACCTCTCCGCCAGCACTACCCCGGCAAACCCCGCTCCCACAATCAGATAATCTACTGATTCCATTGAACAAAAAATTATTTTTGCGTATCAGCAGAAAAGATACTCAACATCAGCTTCGATTGCTTGCTCTCCTGCCGGATGTTGCAAAGAATAGTATAGCAGCAATGGCGACCAATAAAGCGACGGATGGTTCCGGGACAGCATATACAACTTCTACGTTATTGCCATTTTGCTGAACTGAAAATAATCCGCTATTGGAATTTCCAAAATTACCCGTCAGTAGTTCAAAAAATGATGCATCAAATCCCGAAATGCCGTTGGCAGCAGTAGCGATAGTCCAGACATAACTGGTGTTCTCGTCAAAGTCGTGAACCAAGCCGGCTGTATTGGCGAGTGTGAGTGAGGTAATGTCGATTTGAAATTTATCCAAGGAAGTGGCACTGATAGTAAGCGTGTCTGACAGTGAAACAAAATCGTAGCCGGGATCACCACCAATCATGCCATCTACATCACTAATTTCCCACTGATAGACACCACCTCCACCCCAATCCTGATTGGTTCCGAAAAACGTTCCGGGACTGTCTCCAGGGGCAATTACGGAACCATCAGTAAAAGCGAGCGTCGTCGTGATAGTTCCATTACCTGTAATTTTTCCTCCTTCTAGCGTGACCGTGTTGCCGAAGCTAACACCTGTTGTAACATTTAAACTTCCTCCGGATTCGATAAGCACGTTTCCAGTACCTAAGGCATTTTGGTTGGTAATACGAACTTCCCCCTTATGAATCCAGGTGCCTCCTGAATAGCTATTATTACCGGATACTTCCAGATCTCCATCTCCTTCCTTGGCTAGGCTACCTGAACCACTAATTGTTCCAGAAATAACATTGCTACCGCTTCCTTGAACTATCAGCAGCTTCCCATTGGTATCAATATTACCGGAAACATTGAGTGCTCCCGTGCCGGTTCCTCCATCCCACCACTGATGATCAGTTAATATGAAATCATTAGAAAAATTCTGCACTGTATTGCTGTCATAATTTGCAATACCACCGCGGCCCAAATTAAGTGTTCCGTTAGATAGACTGAATGAGCTGGCTCCTTCTTTGAAGATCAGTCCACGTGCAGACTCGCTTCCCCCAGAAAGATCAACTGAAGTATGCACTGTAGTATCCGAGTCAAAACCCACATAAGTAGTATCGTCCGGAACTGAAAAGCCGCTCCAGTTCACCGAACGGCCATAATCATCGCTTGCACCCGGAGGTAAAACAGCACCGCCTTGCCAACTGGTTTCTACATTACCCACACGCTTCAATGCATAGCCGTCATCAACCATAAATGCATTTAGTTGCGCTGCAGCATCAATATTAATGAGATTGTGAAAATTGTCCGTCGAAGTGATAGCAGCGTTGTTACCGGCTAATGTGAGTTGTTCCTTACCTTCCGGATCTACCCATTTGACAAAAACCGGACTACCGGAATCACCGCTCTGCAGCACCACTTCTGTCCGAGAGGTGACAAAAACCTCACTATCTGCAGCCGTAATCGTTGTTTCAAATATTCTCGGGCTATTTACCGGGTTGTTCGTTGTGCCGTCATGGCCATAGATGAGAACTGTCTGGCCGACATAGTCTGAACCGGAATCTCCCAGATCTAAGACGGAATAAAATTCTACACCTGCTACAGGACTGGCAAAAGTTCCCAGCGTCGTATCACGAACTGTCTCACCTGTGAATAACACTCCGGTGTTTGTATTTTCAAGCGTAGACTGGGACCCTGTTACGATGCTGGAGCCGTTAAAAAAATCAATTGAGCTTGCTCCCCCATAATGTCGAGCAACAAGATAATGCTTAGGACTTAACATTCCGAAGCTCTTACTGGGCAGGCTTTGACTCCATCCAATACCACTTAAATTAAAACCTAATGCCAAGTATGAGCCATCCGTGTTTGTAACCGGTGTCGCCGGATACCCAGAGCTAAACCTGTCATTTACTGCTGAAGCATACGTCGTGGATGTTCCCGCATCTATGGCAGATGACTGGTTTGAAACTGCAAATATAAGAATCATGCAGAAAGACAAAGATAGAAAAACACACTGATTCGAAGCGGAAACCATCTTATTAATATGCTAAATGAGTAATCGCACCTTTTCAAGTGCACAGCTGGACGTCGTAGAAATAATCAAGTCAGCCGATTAGTCCAACTTGACACCTAAAGTGCTTAAAACCCGCTCTAACTCGGAACCTGTATAGTAATCAATTTCGATCTTACCCTTTTCTGCACTCCCTACCAGGCGAACTTTCGTTCCAACCACCCGCTGCAAATGCTGCTCCAGATCCCGCCAATCCGCCTGTGCTGTCTTGCGGTTTTTTTTCTTTTTGCCGGACTTGTCATCTTTCTGCAAAGACTTCAACAGCTGCTCAGTCTGACGTACCGAAAGTTCTTTTTTAATGACTTCACGCGCTGCTGCCTCCTGCTGGGCTCCAGCCGGCAGGGCCATTAACACTTTGGCATGTCCAACACTCAAACGGCTCTGTTTCACCAGTCCCATTATATCAGGTGAAAGCGAGCGCAGTCGTAATGCGTTAGCCACCGCAGCACGACTTTTGCCTACACGCTTGGCAATCTCTTCCTGTGTCAGTTTATACTTATCTCCCAGCAGAGCATATCCTTCCGCTTCTTCAATCGGGTTGAGATCCGCGCGCTGGAGATTTTCCACCAATGCCATCTCCAGCACTTCATGATCGGTTACCTGACGCACAATGACCGGAACAGTCTTGAGTCCTGCCGCCTGTGATGCGCGCCAGCGACGCTCTCCTGCGATCAGCTCAAACTTCTCTTTGCGAGCACGTACGATCAGCGGCTGAATGATTCCCTGCTCACGAATAGATTCAGTTAGTTCCTCCAGCTGATCCGGCTGAAAGGTTTTACGTGGCTGCAGGGAACTCGCTTCAAGACGATCTATCGCTATTTCCTGTACTCCCTCTCTTGCAGAACTGACCGGAAAAGAAGCGTTCCCGACATCGGCTGGTATCGCATCTGTCCCAATCAGCGCCCCCAATCCTCGTCCTAATGCTTTTCGTGCCATAATTAATTCTCAACCAATCCAGCTCAGATGAAAATACTCAACGGATCAGACCCCGGAAACTTCCTCCAGAGCTTTATCATATGCTTTCCATTCGACTCCAGAAATGTCCGGAAAGATCGACAAATAGAACAGTGCTCCTTCCTTATCACTTTCATGCATAAGTGAATTCATGGCTTTTATCAGCTTGGCTTTGGAAACCTCTTCGGGAAAGTTTTCAGCGCACCCTTTTCCATCGTGCTCAATTCCGAGCTGATCCAGAAAGGTCGTCAACAACGAGGCAGCCTCATGGCTGAGCCAGGTAATCGTCAGGTTCTGGGCCATGACCATATAGATCGGCATTCCAAGCAGGGGCTGGTAGAGCGCATGCCGTTCTTTGCGCGGCATTTCCAGTAAGCCTTTGGGCCGTTTACCCAGACCTTTGGCCATCTCCCGATTCAACTTTCGGTAGAGTGTTTTATCGTTCAGGTATCCGGATTCCAGCACACGATGGTTTAATTCAGGGCTTAATTCTGACCAGACTTCCGAAATTCGCATCCCTACAAGGTAGAAGATGCACCTGCTGCAATCAAGAATTCTCCGAAAGGGTTTGCAGATAGTCCGCAATCTGATTGAGACGATCACAATCTCCGGCACGCATATAGCTATTGTAGAGGTTCGCCAAAACGCGTCGTGCTGTCACCGCTGGCTCCGCGTGGAAAGGCTCTAGGTCCCGAAACTCACACTCTGGCAGGAAAAACCGTTCCTTCAGTTCAGCACAATTCAGAATTTTACCGTTAAAAAACGGATCAAAGACAACATTATCAATACAAGCCAGAAAATGGCCCGGCATATTCAGTCCGGTTACTTTCCAGCCGACACGTCTGCCGACAAAAATATAGATCAGAGTCAGTGACAGCGGAATACCCTTCCTGCGCTCTATCACACGGTTCAAGTATGAATTCTCTACCGCATAGTACGTAATAAAGTCACCCGAGAGTCCAAAATCCTGAGCCAGGACTTTGCGCAGGCGCTTGATACGATCCTCAGCACATGAACAGCCGGGGGAAACATCATCTACTATCGAGGCCCATTCATCGAGTTGACGCTTGCCACAACGTGGATCGAAATCAGGATCATTATGCTGTGCCAGCCACCAACTGAACGATTCCAGTTGCTCCCATGCCTGCGGTTTGAACACCGTGCCGGCTTCATGTGTATTTGCTGTTTTTTTATGCTGAGCTACTGTCGATTTGCCACATCTGGATTGGACTTCCTGGACAAATCGCTTGGCATCAGGACAGTTGCTGCCGGCCAGCTCTTCCAACAGAGCTTTATTTTCTAAATATGTTGCTGACAGTTCTTCAAGCAGAAGCCGCCTTGTCTGCGGATCATTGTCCCTGATCAGGGATTCCACCGCTTTACGTTTGGCTTCTTGTATCATGGGGGTTAAGCTTTTGCTACCCCGGGCACAACGAGTTACTGGTCGTCCCGGGATATAAATTTAATAGTGCCTCCTTGTTGCATAGCAGCGTGTTCTGCATCGGTGCAGGCACTGTTGATAGGTGCATCTACCGGAGCATTATTTTCCGCTACAATACCTTTTTCCAGCATATACGCTTCAACTTCCTCACCGCTGACATCCGGCAGCATATGCCCGTCTATCTCAACACATGGTGAAAGCTCCTGGCCGCTTTTTTCGATCATTTCCATCCGCTGGGATGGATCATTAATGATGTCGCGATCTTCAAATTTCAGATCGTATTTGGCCATGATGGCTCTGACACCCTTACTCCATCCACACCAAGGTTTTAAATATGCAATAATTTTAGGCTGACTCATTTTTTACTCCTAATTTATTAGTTTACTGCGGAATAAAAATCCGCAAATAGTATTTGGTTATTTCTTAACTTGCACATAACACTCACGCAACTGCTTTTCATCCACAGGACTGGGAGACTGACTCATCAGATCCACCCCTTTGTTGTTCTTCGGAAATGCCATCACATCACGAATCGTTTCAGATCCGGTCAGCAAAGCAATCATGCGGTCCAGCCCCAGTGCGATCCCACCGTGCGGAGGTGCGCCATAACAAAAGGCCTTGACCAGATATCCAAAACGAGCTTCAGCAATTTCCGGCTCAATCTTGAGCAGATCCGTAAAGAGCTTTTGCTGAATTTCCGGCTGGTGAATACGGATACTGCCCCCGCCTAACTCCCAGCCGTTCACGACCAGATCGTAATGCTGCCCACGCACACTTTGGGGATCCGTTTCAAGCTTCGTTACGTCTTCCGGCACCGGCGAAGTAAACGGATGATGTGTCGCCACGTAGCGCTTGGTGTCTTTATCGTAGGTCAACAACGGAAAGTCGACTACCCAGTGAAAGTCCCACTGATCCACATCTTTTTTAAGGATACCGGATTCCTCCATGATCTCGGCCGCACGCAACCGGATAAAGCCCAGCACTTCACATGCCGGCAGCCACTGGTCTGCTGCAAACAGGATCAGGTCTCCTTCTTCAATATTCAGTTTTTCCTGCAGGGCTGCTTTCTCGGTATCGCTGAAAAATTTAACAATTGGTGATTTCCACTGGCCCTCTTCGATTTTTATCCATGCCAGACCCTTAGCGCCATGCGACTGGGCTAACTCGGTCAACTGCTCAATCTGACCTGTGGTTATACAGGCGAAACCTTTGGCATTCATGGCCTTGATGACTCCACCTTCACTCTCTGCAATGGAGCGGAATACTTTAAAATCGGACGACTTGAAGTCTTCAGTGAAATCATGCAGTTCCATTCCAAAACGACGGTCCGGCTTATCAATGCCGTAGGTATTCAGCGCTTCTTTAAAACTGATCCGTGGGAACGGACACGGTAGTTCTACATCCAGCACCGACTTCCAGACGGCAGCCACCATTCCTTCAATCAACTCATACATGTCTTCGCGGTCGATGAAGGACATCTCCAGATCCACCTGCGTAAATTCCGGCTGGCGATCCGCCCGCAAATCCTCGTCCCGGAAACATCGTGCCATCTGGTAGTAACGCTCGATACCACCTACCATCAAAATCTGTTTGTACTGCTGCGGCGATTGCGACAACGCATAGAATTCTCTGGGATTCAGCCGGGAGGGCACCAGAAATTCACGTGCTCCTTCCGGCGTACTCTTGAATAGCGAGGGTGTTTCGATTTCCAGAAAATTTGCCTCATCCAAATACGTGCGCATGGTCTGTGTCGCACGGTGGCGAACCTTCAGATTATGCGCCATTCTGGGACGGCGCAGATCCAGATAACGGTACGTGAGACGCAAGTCTTCGTTGACGCCGTCTTTATCCAGTGGAAAGGGCGGAGTTTCAGATTCATTGAGCACTTCTAACTCCTGTGCCTGAACTTCAATCTCCCCGGTTTCGATCTTGGGATTGATCGTTTCCCCCGAGCGCGGCACCACTTTCCCTTTGATCTGAATCACAAACTCACTGCGCAGACTGTGCGATAGCTCAAAAACTTCTTTCGGAGCAATCTCCGGATTAAAGACAACCTGAGTAATGCCCTCGCGGTCGCGCAAATCGACAAAGTTCACACCTCCATGATCGCGTGGCTTCTCCGCCCAACCTGCCAGTATCACTTCCTGACCTTCATGCTCTTTTCTTAACTCACTGCAATGATGTGTTCTTTTCACTTCTGTTCTCTTTTCGTCTTAATCTTTTAAACCTTAAAAAAATTAGGCTCATCGCCATCCCATTGAATACGAACGTCATGCTGCTGCCGTTCTTTCAAATTTTTGCAGGCACAGATACCTTCCGCTTTCCACCTGGCATCTAATACCAGTGCTTCAGAATAACTTCGATCCTCAGCCGCCTGAAATTGCTTCCCGACCTTAGTAGGGCTTAAAGGGTAGTCAACCTGGTATCCAGCCCGCCGCAATTGACCGGCTAATGCCAGCGCCTCTGGCCGCACCGTTTCATCAGCAATCACCAAATACGTTGATTTTGGCTGCACTGCAGCCGGTCCGAGGTCTTTATCATGCAATATTTCTGTAATGACAACATCCCCCATACCAAATCCCAGTGCCGGCAGATCCACTCCGCAGAGGTGGTTAATCAGACCGTCGTAACGCCCACCACCAGCTATCGCCCGGTATTCGCCCTGCGTATCATGCACTTCAAAAACAACCCCGGTATAATAAGCCAGCCCCCGCACGATACTCAGATCTATCTTGCAGTATTCGGCGATACCCAATGCTTCAAACTGTTGGAACAACTGCTCCAACCGCTCGCCCCCTTGACCGGATTTCAATGCTTCAAAAACCGGATCGGCCAGCTTACCCAGCTTCTTACGGGTGGTCTCTTTCGGTGCCCGCTCAATCTTATCCAGTGCCTGATAGATCTCGTAATAGTCCGCTGCCGGAACATCGTAGGATTCCAGTAACTCCTGCCAGAACTGACGATCACTAATCCGCACCACGAAATCCTGTTTAGAAAGCCCCAGCTTCGTCAGCGAATGCACCAGCAAAGCGATCAGATCGGCTTCTGCACCCAGCGCTGCTTCGCCCACGATGTCGCAGTTCCACTGGTAATGTTCACGCAACCGGCCCTTCTGCGGTTTTTCGTAACGGAAGACCTGCGGAATGGAGAACCATTTCAATGGTTTCTTGTAATCACGCTGGCGGGCACCGATCATGCGGGCCAATGTCGGGGTCATTTCCGGCCTCAAAGCTACATCACGACCACCCTTATCCTGAAAATCATAGAGCTGGCTTTTTATTTCGTCACCAGACTTGCGGGTAAATAACTCAAGTTGTTCCAGTGGAGGGCCATCCACCTGCTGGAAACCAAATTCACGACAGGAATTTTTCCAGACCTGAAAGAGCCACTCACGTAATGCGCATTCTTCCGGGTAGAAATCCCGGAATCCGGTTAAGGATTTGAGAGACATGTCTGCCTACTCAGCAGGTGTCGGATTCGATTCATCCACTCCGCCAGTGCTGATCATCCGATCCGAAAGCGTAGACACTTTGGATTTCATTTCTTTTCCAGGCTTGAATTTAACCACCGCACGCGGTGGTATCGGCACATCACTCTCCGGCCTGTTCGGATTGCGACCTACCCGAGCCTTCCGCAATTTGATCTCAAAAACACCAAAGTTGCGCAACTCAACGGTCTGGCCTTTAGCGAGACTTTCTGTAAGATAGTCCAGAGTTTTCTGGACTACATTCAATACATCCTGTTGAACCATCCCGGTTTCATTACTGATGCGAACTACCAAATCTCTTTTTGTTAAATTAGCCATAATCGTTTGAGGTATAGTGAGTTAAAAAACAATCACGCTGCTGGCAAGAACCAAATCACAAAAAATGCATTTTCTTGCAGAAAACCCGTCAAATCAGGTCTTTAGACGTTTTTTTGCGTGAAATCTTATATTCCGCTCAGCGCTGTTCCTCAATGCCAGTGACTGATCAGATCAACTCACTCGTTACCTCATGAAAGGTTTTAAAATGCGTTTTGCAGATCTTTTTCAGCGCTTCCACACCTTGTTCTTTTAGAAGGTTTCGCGCCCAATCCTTCACATGACCTCCAGCACCTTTAGGCAGAGGTTCGTCTCCACCCAGCTTCTCCATCGCGGACAGAAAAGCGGCTCTGGCAACGATTGAAGCAGCCGCTACTGCGGTATCCGATTCTGCTTTGGTCCGCTGCTGGATCTTAATATCCACCTCCCGTCGTTTCAGCTCACGCTGAATCAGGCTTTCATGTGCGAACTGATCTGACAAGGCACGAGGACATTCTGGATATAGCTGATGCAGATTAGCAATCACTTGACCATGTCCCCAGGCCAGCAACCGGTTCAGATTTCCCATTTTATGATAAAGTTGATTGTATTTTTCCGGACCAATGCTCACCACATAAACTGCATTGCCCGTGATTTCTCGAACTCTATCCGACATTTTCATCACTACTTTATCACTGCTAAAGCGCTTGCTGTCACGCACGCCGGCATCCATTAATTGACGGGTGGTTTCTGCCGTTAAGTAAGCTCCGGCAACCACTAAAGGTCCAAAGAAATCACCCTTACCTGCTTCATCCACCCCGAAATGTGGTTGAAACATTTCGGGGTTGTGGATTTGTTCATATCCCAGCAATACTTCTCCGGTTACTTCCGGCTCAAAATAAAACTCGATAAACTCTCTGGCTTCCTTTCCCTGTAAAACCACCTTGTCACTTTGATAATAACTAACCGAACACTTTCCTTTTTTAGCGCTGAAGTAACCGTAAGCCAGATCTGAAAAATCAAATCCCTGAGATTCCAGTATTTGCCGCAGCTTTTGACCCTGCGCTTCGGTAATGGTGTAAGTATAAGAGGATGAATTAGACACCGTATAAATAAGACCCAACAGCGTTCAGAATGGAACCCTTTTTTGTCCACAAAAGACAAACCAGTCGCGGCGGCAGGTCAGGTCAGGTTACCGTTGCTGCCTTTCGGCCCTGGCGGGATTCACTCGCCTTTCCTCCACCGCAACCGGCAATTAATAGTTACATGCTGTAGCCGGCATGGAAAGGAGCAATTTCTCTCCTTATATCTCCCGCGACGGATACCAGACACGGGGGATGTATGAAGCAAATATCATTTGACCGCCTGCCCGCTCTCTCAATGGGATAGTCATTTATTTTTTAAAAGGTTTAACGCATGTTACGTATAAAGATCCTGATCATTAATATTTTACAGGATAGCATGTTTTGTATGTCTGTAGATTTTCTGGTCAGCTCGACTGATGTCATGATTTAACCGTCGTAGCTAGAGCAGTCTTGGCAGTTTCGCACCGACAATCCAGGTGATTCGGGTTCAAGAAATCCACTTCTGCTTTTCAAAGAAAAGCATTGGCAGAAAATCCAGCAGATATTCTCCCCCTACCATCGGGAACATGTCGCAAGAATGAGAATGTTGGTGACTTCTCGTCAAACACCATTCCCAAGGCGTTCAACTGAACTAAAGATGCTCTAGTCTTTCTTTAACGAAAGTCGTCATCCAAATCAAAGCCCCATCTGATCTTCAGAGAGTTTTTTACGTTTGACTTGCTTGCGGGTATTAAACCCTCCAGCCAGCTGAACCCCACCATCATCCGTCTCTATTAATGCGGGAGCCATACCGGCAACCTGCCGGTCTTCCTGATACTCCAGTATTCCATTTCTGGTCAGCCGGCTGTAACGATGCAAGGCGGATGTGCTGACATGCAGCAAGTGAATCTTTCCATCACTGTCAAATTTAACATCTGGCGTGGTAAAGCCCACAATTTCTCCTAACCGGGTCGTTGAATAAACCAGATTTTTGTCCACCTCTTCCACTCTTAAATAAAGAGAAGACTTGGATTGATCCAAAAAACGGATTAGCGAATACGTGCGTTTGACCCCATCCACATTGATATCCCTAACCCACGTTACTTCACCCTTACCCACGTTTATGCGGATTGATCCGGTAATAAATGACTGCCCACCGGCAATGTTGACATTGGCACGGATGTCATACTGACCCGTGCTTCGAATTTTATATAGTGGAGTGATATTCACTTGAAGCGTTTTGCTTTCTCCGGGCTTGAGCACTTGTGGTGGAAGCGATCCGTTGCCTGTCGGACCAATCTTTTCTCCAGAACTTCCGAAGATCTGAAAACTCAACCATGAACGTTTATGCACCGGATGGTCTTGCAGTGCAATTGGCGAACCAGTCAGATTCTGTAGCCGGACGTTAAATTCCATCGGCTCATAGAGCAGAAAGGTATCCCGCGTACTTTCCAGTGAAACACTAAGCTGTGCGTGACCTGACACCAGCGTTGCCCACCCTATAGCCAGCAACCCAAAAGATTTCATCACCTGTTTTAACAGCATACGCATTAATATGCCTATGATTGTAAACGAAACAACCCCGAAAGCCGGAGCAGACGGGGTTGCCAGCATGAATGCTTAAATATCCGAAATTCAGGCTTTAATGGCCGTCTTGGTATCCGCTTGATCTTCCAGAGCCGCAGCTAATGCCTTGGACCACGTTCCAAAAAAACGCGGCTTACAGGCTGCAGCAAATAATGCAGGTGAGTGCTGGCGGACTTCGCTGCTTTGCATCTTGACCCCTTGGTCACGCAATTCGCGTATCCCTGCCACAATCGATTCACAAGTCCAGCGGCGGCGGCGGCGGATCTGAGAGTAATCAATTCCGGCCTTTTCGACCGCATTGCCCCAGTTTCCAAAGCGGCGGCGTGCGGTCGCAATCAGCGGGTTAGCATTTTCATCCATGGTCTTGGAACTGAGGTCTGCACCAGCTTCGTTTAGCTTGCGGATCTCTTCTAGAATCGTTTCTTCATTCCAGGAGCGATAACGGTATACTTCATCCGGAGTCAAGCCAGCGGCAGCCAGCGCCTGCTTCCAGGAACCAAAGTGGTTGGGACGGATTGCCGCATAAACCATCGAATTGTATTTACTCAACATCATGGAGCGAAATGAAAGATCTACTCCTTGCTGGCGAAGTTCTTGAATTTTAGCAATGATCACGTCTTTCGACCAGTTTTGGTATTTACGCACCTCATTATAGGTGATGCCAGCTGTCTCCACAGCAGTTTTCCAACTTCCGTGATAACGTATCCCGGCAGCCAGTAATTCCTGAAAATTCTGACGGACGAAATGCGAATAGAGCGGTTTTCCTTCAGCATCCCATTTGCGGATCTCATCAAGCACAAGGTCTGCAGACCATTTTCTATTAACACGTGTATTTTGTTTCATAATCATTGTATCAGGGTTGGTATTCTTTTTTGTAGCGTATTAGCTTACATGATTGATGCAATAATAATGCCAACTTGTCATTTCTTGCATTGCCATCTTTACTTTTTGTTATTTACGAACGACTTATGGATATTCTTATACCATAATTAATTATAATGACACAAAATTGTAATCGTTTCGTCTTATCTTAAGATCTTTTTCGATCATATAGTGACCTCTGCCGGATGCAGTACTATCAAGCAGTGACCAAATTTCGCCAGGCGGCTGCCACCCTATCCGCTGAAATAGCTGACATGGCTTTTGCCGAGACAACCGGACCGTGCAAAGCAGATGCATTTTCATGCTGAAACGAGTCATCCCACAAATAAGTTGCCTGCTTGCCGCGTGGCCGCGTGCGCTCTGGTAAGGATGCGCCGTAAATGCCGACCACTGGCTTGTTAAAAGCAGCGGCAATATGCAGTGGCCCTGAATCTGTGCCGATCATCCCCTTACTACCTCTGATCAACTGCAGCAGTCCGTTCAAATCCGTTTGGTTACGATAATCTATAACATTTTCACCCGAACAGGGGAACCATTCCCCTGTTCCAACCAGTACAAAAGTTTCCCGGGGTAACTTGGAAACCAATTCTGAATAGTTCCGCCAAGGCCAGCACTTTTCAATCCTCTGGGAATAAGGATGCAAAATCAGATACTCGCCTGTTTTTAACTTTGCCGGCAGATCTTCAGGCTTATCCACCTTTAAATAATTTCCGGGCACTGGACAGCTTTGTGAGAGACTGCCACATGCCAATGCATACCGATCCACGGCATGCCGTGCTTGATCCAAAACCAGTTCGTTATAACAAAGCCGGGAACCTTCTCGCGCGGACTGCAATCCGATTCTCCGCCGGGACCCGGCGGCTAAGGTCATAACACCACTGCGAGCCAATCCCTGTAAGTCCAATGTGACATCATATTGCATGCTGCGCAAAGCTTGAGCCCAACTCAGCATTTCCCTGACCGGCCAGTTTCGGCGCCATCTTGTCCGGGGATATGGAATGATTTCATCGATTTGAGGGCAGCACTGCAACAAGGGAACATAGACTTCATCGACCACCCAGCCTAATTGATCACAACAACCGGACTCCTTCAGATACGGAACCACCTGCAGCGCATGAGCCACATCTCCCAATGCGGACGGTTTAATCACCAGCAACCGCATAAAAACCCTTTAGTTAAACTGCGTTAGCCAGACGCTCGGCCAGTCGTTCCGGTAAGCCGGCCTCGATGATTTTTTGTTGTGCCAGATTAATATCGTAAGGCACCCGCCGCAAATCGACCGTATTCTCTTCGGTATCATAAATAGCGTATGCAGCCCGCCAGTCCCCATCACGCGGCTGACCGACTGATCCGACATTAATGTAATACTGCTTATTTTCCTGGATGACCAACCGCTTGTAAAAACACTCCTGCACACCTCCATCTTCAAGAATGTAAGCCGTCGGTACATGGGTGTGGCCATAAAAGCAAACCTGTGTCCGCTGATACACAAAACTGTTCTGTGCTTCAGTCAAAGCAAAGACGTAAATCCAGCGTGCTGGACCATCCAGACTGGAATGTACCACGGTAAAATCATGAATGGTCTTCTGCATCAACAGACTCCGCAGATATTTTTTCTGATCTTCGGAAAGCTGCTTGCGGGAATAAGTCATGCTCTCAAATGCCAGCGGGTTAAAATGATCGATGGGACGATCCTCGGAAGCCTCTTCATCGTGATTTCCTTTAACCACCGGGCACCCCAGCGAGCGCACCAGTTCCAGGCATTCCGCCGGGTTCGCATTGTAACCGACAATATCCCCGATGCAGACCGTGTGCGTAACTCGCTGAGCCTGCATGTCATCCAGCACTGCTTCCAGTGCCTCCTGATTACTGTGAATATCTCCGAAAATTCCAAAACGCATGCGGACTGAACCTAAAACGGATTCTACTATATGCCCAGTTTTTTTAATAAGTGTTTGGTGAATAGTGATTTTCATTTGATTCAGAGCAGCCTAAAAATTTCATGCGTGAAACGTCAATATTTCGGCACTGATGGCATTCGTGGCACCTACGGACAAGCTCCAATGACCCCGGACTTCTTTTATCGGGCAGGCAAATCTGCAGCCGAATACTTCCGTTCTGATCGGGCTCCAGTCTTTGTGGTCGGGCGCGACACCCGCGAATCCGGACCAGCGCTGGAAGCTGCTTTCTGTCAGGGTATCGAAGCTGCCGACGGGATCTGTCATCGCATCGGCGTGGTTCCCACCGCAGCCGTTGCTATCAATGCCATCTCCCACCAAGCGGCCGCAGGCGCTATGATCAGCGCTTCTCACAACCCCTCTGCTGATAATGGAATCAAATTTTTTAACTCTCAGGGCTACAAACTTTCCGATCAAGTCGAACTGGCAATCGAAAAACGAATCAACGCGTGTCCAGCCCATGACGTTCTCTTTGCAGCCGGGCTGGACTTTGAAGCCGATGCAGATGCGGTAAACACGTATTATGCGGCGATCCGTTCCAGCCTGCCGGCCGGATTCTCATTGCAAGGATTTCATCTTGTCGTTGATGCCTCACACGGCGCTGCCTATCAGACCACTCCCAATTTTCTGGAATCACTCGGCGCCAAGGTTACCCGACTCAACACAGCACCGAATGGCACTAATATCAACGCCCAGTGCGGCAGCCAACATACCTCAGGTATCTGCGAAAAGATCCGAACATTAGCTGAAACTGTGGGAACAGGCAGCAGTCCGAGAGGATCACTGGGACTGGCTCATGATGGGGATGCGGACCGGTTGATCATGATAGATGAAAACGGCATACCGCTGGATGGCGATGAACTGCTGGCTATTCTCGGAGTCGGCATGTTGAAGCAGGGAAATCTGGCAGGTCATACCGTTGTTGCAACGGTCATGAGCAACCTCGGACTGGACCGCTGTATCGCCGAACATGGCGGCAAGGTCATTCGCACGAATGTGGGTGATCGCTATGTGCTGGAAGCCATGCAAAAGCATGGACTCAGCCTGGGCGGAGAACAGTCAGGTCATATGATTTTCCTGGACGAACTGCCGACAGGCGATGGCTTGCTCAGCGGCATCCAGGCATTGCGTTTTATCCAGGAATCCGGGCAACCGCTTCATGCACTTCGGAAAATCCTGACCAAATTCCCGCAAAAACTGTACAATCTTAAAGTCCGGGACAAACGGCCGCTGACTGAAATGCCTGAAATAAGGGACTTGATTGCCGGTGCGGAAGCCGAGTTTGCTGACTCCGGTCGCATTTTCTTCCGCTATTCCGGCACCGAGAACCTGGCGCGTCTCTTAATCGAAGCACAGGATGGCTCACGTATTGAGCCCATCGCAGAGCGTATATTGCTGCGATTGCGCGAAACCATCGGTCCATAGAAGACACTGCACCATTCTTTACCGTTTAGGCTCACTAGCGCCTGATAAACCCAGATGCTTGTGAATAACCCAAAAACAGGGCCACATATAGTGTGTTTTTAAGCGGTAGCACACACTATATTGATATTTTTAGCTGATTAACGTTGACGTATCATGTTTTTAACACTAGTTGTAGTGCAGTTCTTTTGTAAAAGACACTACAGGTAGTGTTGCTTCTGATGCTTATTCTACATAACTGCGTAGAAAGTCTGAAGCTGCACACGACGAGAGAAAGAAAACAATCGCAGCAATAGGAGAGTATATACATGAGTGATGCGCCCAAAGGTCAGATGGATCTCAACGGAGTTGATCCGCTGGCAGGAAAAGAATTTACCGTTCGCAAACGTGACGGTCGTCAAGAACAGTTTAATGATCAAAGAATTTATCTGGCTATTGAGAGTGCCTTTAAAGCAGATCTCGGCATTAACCAGGATCAGCCCCTTGACCTGGAAGACCAGGCTAAAGTTCAAACAGTCACCAGTGACGTTGTGCAGAAAACCATTTCGCGAGCAGTCCACGGCGAGCAACTTGAAGTCGAGTGCATTCAGGACTGGGTAGAAACCCAGCTGATGGATGCCGGTTATCACAGTATAGCACGCCGCTATATTCTCTATCGTGAAGAGCAGAAGAAGAAGCGAGCATTGCGTGGCGAAAAAAACGTCGACGGTGTAGAAAGCACGCCCCTTTACATGATCAATCAAGACGGTCAGCGCGTCTTACTCGATCTGCAAAAGTTACGCCGCAAAGTTATCCGGGCCTGCCGTGAGCTGGAAACGGTTTGTTCTTCTCAGGAAATTACCGACGAGGCCATCCAGAACCTCTACGATGGCGTGAAAGAAGCAGAAGCGGATCAGGCGCTGATCATGGCAGCGAAAGCCCGCATCGAACGTGAACCGGCCTACAGCTTTGTTTCTGCGCGCCTGCTGCTCGACAGCATTTACCGGGAAGTGTTGCAAGAAGACTTTAACCACGTGGATCTGAAGTCTCTGCACCGCGAGGGCTTCAAACAATACATTGATTTTGGAATCGAAAAAGGTCGCCTGACGCCGGACCTGAAGGCGTATGATCTGGATAAAATTGCTAATGCCATTGTGCTCGAACGCGATCTGTCATTTACCTATCTCGGACTGCAGACCGTTTACGATCGTTACCTGACTCACCACGAAGGGCGACGGATTGAAACACCTCAGTTTTTCTGGATGAGAGTCGCCATGGGTCTTGCTTCCAACGAAGAAAACAAGGTTGAGCGTGCAATCGAGTTCTACAACGTGCTTAGCCAATTTTACTTTGTTTCTTCGACTCCAACCTTATTTAACGCAGGTACCCTGCACCCGCAGCTTAGTTCCTGCTACTTGAGCACCGTTATGGATGATCTGGACCACATTTTCAAGGTTGTCTCCGACGATGCCCGCCTTTCCAAATGGGCAGGAGGTCTGGGCAATGACTGGACCAACGTGCGTGCGACAGGTGGCCATATTAAAGGCACCAATGGCACCAGCCAAGGTGTCATCCCCTTCCTCAAAGTGGCTAATGATACGGCTGTTGCGGTTAACCAGGGTGGCAAACGTAAAGGCGCCATGTGCGCTTATCTGGAAACCTGGCATCTCGATATCGAAGACTTCCTGGAACTTCGTAAAAACACGGGTGATGAACGTCGTCGCACACATGATATGAATACTGCGAACTGGATTCCTGATCTATTCATGAAACGCGTCCGCCAGAGTGAAAAATGGACACTATTCAACCCGAGCGAAACTCCGGACCTGCATGATCTTTACGGTGCTGCATTTGAACAACGCTACGAAGAATATGAAGCGCTGGCGGCCGCAGGAAAGCTGGTTCAGCATAAGGAAGTCGAAGCGGTTGATCTCTACCGCCGGATGCTAACCATGCTGTTTGAGACCGGCCACCCCTGGTTTACCTTCAAAGATCCTTCAAACATCCGCAGTCCGCAGCATCATACTGGTGTTGTGCACAGCTCCAACCTCTGCACTGAAATCCTGCTCAACACCAGCGATCAAGAAACAGCGGTCTGCAATCTGGGATCCGTCAATCTGGTGCGCCATATCAGCAAGGATAAAAGCGGGATTGACGAAGTTCGTCTCGAGCAAACCGTTACTACCGCTATCCGGATGCTGGATAACGTGATCGACATTAATTACTATCCAACGCCTGAAGCCCGAAATTCCAACCTGAAACATCGACCGATCGGTCTGGGCCTGATGGGCTTTCAGGATGCGTTATACGAAATCGGCGTCTCTTATGCATCCATGGAAGCTGTCGAATTCGCCGATGTGAGTATGGAATCCATCTCCTACTACGCCATTCTGGCTTCCACTAAACTGGCCAGTGAGCGTGGAACCTATGAAACCTATCCGGGCTCAAAGTGGTCGGAAGGATTATTGCCGATTGACACCATCAACTTGCTGGAACAGCAGCGTGGTGGATTCGTAGACATGGACCGCACGATGACTAAGGATTGGGATACGGTGCGTGCCGCTGTCCTGGAACATGGCATGCGCAACTCTAATACCATGGCTATCGCCCCTACGGCAACGATCTCCAATATATCCGGCGTCAGCCAGTCGATCGAACCCGCTTACAAACACCTGTTTGTAAAATCCAATCTGTCCGGTGAATTCACCGTAAACAATGTTTACCTGATCAATGAACTCAAAAAACGCGGACTGTGGGACGAAGAAATGATTGATGATCTCAAGTATTACGATGGCTCTATTGAAACTATTGACCGGATTCCGGATGAAGTGAAGCACCTCTTCATCACCGCCTTCGAACTGGAATCCCGCTGGCTGATCGAGTGCGCCAGCCGTCGTCAGAAATGGATTGATATGGGACAGAGCCTCAACCTCTACATGAGCAAACCGGATGGTAAAGCACTGGCTAACATGTATCAGTTTGCCTGGGAAAAAGGCCTGAAAACCACCTACTACCTGCGCTCACTGGCTGCCACCCAGATTGAAAAATCCACGATGGACATCAACAAACGCGGCCTGCAACCCCGCTGGATGAAAAGCAAGAGTGCGTCGTCTGAAATTGAGGTAAACCGTGAAATATCTCAAGCACCTACCCCGAAAGCTTGCTCCATTACCGACCCGGATTGTGATGCCTGCCAGTAAACCCAGATCAGAATTAAAAAAATCTAAGAAATCAAAAAAAACGGAGAAACTACTATGTCATGTTGTAATGCTACCGGCGAACTGCCAAAACCCCGCGACCTGAGTCGCAAGATCAATGTTGATGATAAAAGACTCATCAACTGTAAAGCCGTCGATGTAAATCAGCTCATGCCCATCAAATACCAGTGGGCCTGGGAACATTATCTCAACGGTTGTGCCAACCACTGGATGCCGACAGAAGTAGGCATGCAGAAAGACATTGAACTCTGGAAATCCAATAAACTGACCGAAGACGAGCGTCGTGTTGTAATGCGGAACCTCGGCTTTTTCTCTACTGCAGAAAGTCTGGTGGGTAATAATATTGTGCTCGCTATCTTTGAACATGTCACCAATCCGGAATGCCGTCAGTATCTACTGCGTCAGGCTTTCGAGGAAGCCATCCACACCCATACCTTCCACTACATCTGTGAGTCACTGGGCCTGGACGATCGGGAAGTATTCAACATGTATCACGAAGTCAGTTCCATCAGTGACAAGGATGAGTTTGAAATGAAACTCACTGCTGATCTGATGGATCCTAACTTCAATACCAGCAGCACCGAAGGGGTTCAGAAATTCCTGGAGAATCTGATTGGCTTTTACGTTATTATGGAAGGAATTTTCTTCTACAGCGGATTCGTGATGATGCTCTCTTTCCACCGCCAGAACCGCCTGACCGGTATCGGAGAACAGTTCCAGTATATTATGCGTGACGAAACCACACATCTGAACTTCGGAATTGACCTGATCAACGGTATCAAATCCGAAAACCCGGATGCCTGGACGCCGGAATTCCAGCAGAAGATGCAGGAGCTGATCGAAAAAGCAGTCGAACTGGAAATTCAGTATGCCGAAGACTGCCTACCAACTGGAATCCTGGGCTTGAATTCGGGCCTTTTTCGTCAGTATGTCGGTTATATTGCCGACCGTCGACTCGAGCGCGTCGGGCTTGAGAAGAAATATAATACCAAGAATCCGTTTCCATGGATGAGTGAAACCATCGATTTGGGCAAGGAAAAGAACTTCTTCGAAACCCGCGTTACCGAATACCAGACTGGAGGAACTCTTAGCTGGTAAGTCGGTTAAAGAGCCACTTTTTTTCCTTATTGGGCGATCCATAACAGCACCCTAGATGGGTTCAATAACAGGTCGGGCAAATCGCCCGGCCTGTTTTTTTGTTTAAGCTAAATCGATAGAGTCTACTTTTGGAGTGTCCAGCTTTTTTGGCTCAGGTCATATTTGGCAAAAAGCCATAATTTTGTATGGCCACGATCACAACCCCACATGGATAATAACTTGTGCGTGGATAAATAGAGCAATGACACCGTATGAAAGCGTGGACAACAGTCCAATCTGTCTGCATAAAAATAAAGATTAGAGAATATAATTTATTTTACTTCGCTTGATAAGTTATCTAATTGTTAATCAAGGAGTGAGGTTTTGAGACGTATCAATGTTCAAATTGTTGAAGATCATCCGGCGATTCAATTCGCGATACGAAATTCACTGGATAAAGAACAGTATTATGTCAGGCACTGCGCAGTTTCTGTTGAGGAGGCAGAATCACAGGCGGCCAAAAGTCCAATCGACATCACCATTCTTGATTTGAACTTGCAGGGAAACTCCGGTGAGGCTTTGCTTGAGAGCTACCGTAAAAACCGGCCGAACATACGTATTCTGATCTATTCCGCAACGGTTAACATGCAAGTTATTGACCGATGCATCGAAAATGGAGCCTACGGCTATGTCAGAAAATGCTCTCCTTTGCAGGAGCTGATTACCGCCATCGATAAAATTGCCATAAATGATACTCGTCATATACCCCATGAATTAGCAGCATATCGATACAGGAAGCTGGCTGGAAGCATATCACTAACTCCAAGAGAAAAAGAGGTAGCACAACTGGTGGCCTCTGGCTATACCAATCAGGTTATTGCAGGAAGACTTAATATTAGCGAACGAACCGTAAACATCCACCGAAGCAATATGATGCGCAAAATCGATGCGCACACTGCTTCTGAAGTGACTGTATTTGCCTTGGAATCCGGTCTTATTATGTCCGATGACGTAACACCGGCTGGAATCAGATAATCAACCGTCAACCGGAATCATGCGAAGGTTGTATTGATCAAGAGCAAAAATTTCTGGCAGGGCTCATCATGAGCCCTGCCAGAAAAACACAACGTATGCCAATACGCTTTCTCTGCAAGACAGGAGCGCAGAGGAAAGTTGCCACAAACCGGAAAAACAAATTAGATTCACAACAACTTTTTTAGCTTACATAAGCTGCGAAATGTTCATATAGAGCATTTGCTCTATATGGGCACTATTTAAAGATTGCTCGGAGAAATCCTTGAGAAGGCCGAGCGAGAGCAATGGATGGCTTAGCCAGCCACTGATTCCTGCCAGGACTTTAGTATTTTATACTGCTAGGGCACTGATACGTTTTGATGATGCCGATTCAATCCAAACCTCAAAAAATATTCTTATGGATGCTCTGGTATGGTCTGTTCAGCTCCTGCATTGGTTATCCTTTTTTGCTGGGTAGCGGTTGGCCCTCCGGCTCAAACGCAGCAGGCAGTCTGCCGATTTATATCTACGTTATAGGATATGGATCAATGACTTTCAGTATCATCATCCGGTGGATGATGATACCAAAATTTCAGAAGTTTGAGCAAATTCTCGTGTGCGCCATTCTGGGAATGGCCGTCGCAGAAGCAATTGTCTTTTACGGCTTATTTCTAGTGGACGATTCCTTTGCTGCCACCCGACGAAAGTTTTATATCATGGGCATTTTCGGAGTCGGGCAGTATATCCCCACCTATACGAAAAATATCACCAGCCTCTAGCCAGGATCTCCAATTTTAACTTTTTCATTTTGTATTTTGCATTAGTTTCACATCATGACTGCTGTTCCTGTCTCCCCCTTTCAGCAAATCTCCGGCATCTGTTACTTCCTCCGCATGATCGATAAAATGAGACTGCACGCCAAAGGCGATTTGCGCGGAGATCTTCAGCCCAACCTGGGTAAGGGATTTGATGGGTTTATGTGTCACTACCTCCGTATAGACTATCACCTACTCCAGCAAGAAGTCACCTCAGGCAAGAACGATGAGGAATTGCTCAAATGGTGCTTTGAAAACGGTCGCCGACTCAATGAAAAAGACATCACCATCTGGAACGGCTTCATTACCAAGGCCGGCTGGAATGACGACATCTCAGAAATACTGCAACGCCGTAAAAAAGAAAGCGGCCTGGAACATCGCGAAGATATAGTCACTATGTTTCAATATCTTGATGCTGATGAAGGCAGGTAAATTCGGGAACCGTATTTATAAGTAAAGCGGCCTTTGCCGACAACTGGCGCTCGTTACTTGTGCTTCTTCCTGCTGTATTCCTGGCTCTTACCTTAGAAGCTGCCGGATTACTTCAGCCACTCCCGCCTGATGTGCACGCATCCGCTGATGCAGCTTAGCAGATGAGGGTGTCTCCAGCGTCATGGATGCCCCTGTCTTGGTGCGGCAAAGAAAAATGGATTCCGGCCATTCCTCTGATTCATATTCCGACTCATGGCGCGCAATCACCCCATCATTCGCATTGCTACCGTCGATGACACATGCTGTCTCAACCGGCAGATGATGTGCCATCGCATCCAGCACTGCACGGCCCTGAAAGCGTTGCATACTTGAATCCAAATGATACAGGTAAACACCGGAAGCTTCCCAGTCTTCATGCAGACAGATCCCGACGTCCATCTGAGGTAAGGACTGCAGGATTTCAATATGCCGCTCAGTCTCCCGGGCCGCTACTGGATGCGGGCCGTAGTTACGATTTAAATCCACTCCGTCTCCGTTTTCACGTGTTCCGACTGCCAAGCCGAAAGGATTCAGTAATGGAAACAGGTGCACTTCCAAGTGCCGGAAAAAGGAATTATCCTCCAGCATCGATAACACAACCATCGGTCCCGCTGGTTCATCGCCATGAATTCCTGTTGAAAGATATAAGCGCGGAGCACTGTCAGGCCCTGGCAGATACAGATACGGGCTGTGCTTCTCCATCCACTCCACTTTCCATGCCGAGTTTCTGATTTTTTGACTCAGCTGTTCTATGTACTTAGTTACATCCATAGGTCTTTATCCGTATTTAGCAGCACTCCGGATGTCATTCAGCATCTGTCCAGCGTTGTTTGGCTTACAGCTTTTACTGGCAGGCAAGTATCTGCTATATTTCGTCCGTTTCAAATCTGCCTCTGTTTGTATTTTTGCATAGGCACCTGAATCCGAGAGACAGAGCTTGGGATCATCCCTTCTCGATTAATCCGAAACGCTGCACACCAATATTTTATTCTATCGAGTCGTTCCAATAACTCCCCAATCTCCCTGATCTGTTCATTACTGACCAGCCTCAATCCATTTTCCACTATATTTAGCATGAGCTTGGCTCCATGAAATTGTCCAAGCCTTTTCAGCTTAAATGACACTTGCTGCGAACATGCCTGTCTCAATCACTTGAGCAATCTGCAACAGATCAGGGATCTGGCTAAATGCCAAAGTGGCACACCTAGCGGAATGCCTGAGACTGTATAGCCGGAAGCTTGTTTCTAACTATTGCAACCGCTGCAATTCAATGTATTCTGTCGTTCTATGAAAAATTCATTACTTCTCTTTCTTGGAATGACCGGGCTTACTTACTTGCAGCTTACCAGTATGGTTCAGGCTCACTGCCAGGTGCCGTGTGGCATCTATGACGACCATGCTCGGGTTCAAGCCATGCTGGAAGATGCCGAAACCGTCGCCAAAGCAGGTAAAATGCTTTCTGAACTGGCAGGTAAATCCGATGCTCAATCCCTTAACCAGATTTCCCGCTGGGTCGCCAACAAGGAATCTCACGCTCAGAAAATCATCGCGACCATCGGCGACTATTTCCTTACCCAGCGTGTCAAGCCGGATCAGGATGACTATGGAGAGCGTTTGAAAAAGCATCATGCGGTCATTCTTGCTGCCATGAAAGCCAAACAAAATGCTGATCCTGCATACGCGGAAACTCTATCCAAAACCATTTCCGGTCTGGCAGGCTACTACCCTAAAGGTTCATAAAATTCCCGGAGGACGTCCACCTGGCTGCATGCTCAGCTCTGTATGCGGATTGCTTTTATGGGCCTCCAGGCTTGAGCGAAGGCTACATACCTGACTGACCTGACCATTGCGGCCGGCCTTATCCGTGACTCAATCGTCACAGAATCCAATGCCTGAAAATGGAATTCTCCTTGCATTTCCGATGCCAACGACTCATTTTGAAGCGTAGAGCAGATTGTGCAAAATTCGAAACTGGTGATTGGTTGAGCAACGCTATGTTGAAAACAGATCGAGATCCGAAAAGCGGGAACAGCAGACGATTTACATTCTTCTCTGAAAGTGAACGAGTCGGATTTTCCGGTTCCAGCCCACTTCATTAGAAAGAACCAAAAGCACCTATATGAAAATGTTTATCGGCAACTTGCCGTTCAAGACGACGGAAGGAGAACTTCAGGATCTCTTTGCTGAATATGGAGATGTCAGCGACGTCTTCATTCCACTCGACCGCAACACAAATCGTCCACGTGGATTTGCGTTCGTTACTATCGATGACAAGGCTTCTGCAGAAGCAGCCATCGAAGCCCTGAACGGTTACGAACTGGAAGGTCGTGCCCTTAACGTGAACGAAGCTCGTCCCAAGGAAAACCGTGGGGGCGGTGGAGGCGGGTATCGACGCTAGTATTGAAACAAAGCCGATATAAAAAAACAAAGAAAACCGTTCCTTCAGGGGAGCGGTTTTTTACTGCAGTCCTGAATAGCCTTTATTTGATCAGCCGATCAATCGCGTAGCGTCCGGATCCTGAAACGACAAACGGTATTAATGCCGCAGCGTATAGAATAGCCATTTCACGCTCTGCTAGAGGTTCACCGCTTTTCGCGATAAAAATAGCAACACACATCGTGAACAGGATAAATGCGGCAGAAGTACGCGTAGCGAAGCCCAACGCCAGAAAGATACCGCATATCAGTTCTGAAATGCCGGCACACCAGGCAAAGAATTCGGGCATCGGGAATCCCAGTTTACCGACATATCCAATGAAACCCTCAGACGGTGGCACTTTGCCTAACCCATGCAGGTAGGCCATACAGCCGCCGGTCACCACTCGTAAAACAGTCATTGCCGCATCGGCCGGCACCGAAGCCAGCGTGGTTCCACCAAATATCCATTGTTTCATATGCTGCATCATACACCAACTATCAGAAAAGCAAATGGCCCTTTCCTGTTTATTAATACACCTGTCATGGATTGAGTTATCAGATTGCGAGCCAGCAGATCACGCATAGCTTGGTGACATGCCTCTACGTTCCTGGATCTTGTTCTTGGCAGTGGTATTGACGCTACTTGCAGTCATCCATGGATTCATCCTTTTTCACTTGTGGCCCTTGATAAGCGATTATCTGTTACGCCAGGTAACCCTGGCGGTCTTTGTGTTTCTCGGAACAGCTTACATTGTCGGGCGGGCACTGGAAAACAAGGCCCCTGGAATCGCCCTGCCATTACTCCATATCGGCTCGTGGTGGCTGGGTATTATGGCTTACCTTTTTCTGGGCTGCTTCCTGTTAGATCTGTTTTTTATTTTGAACAGCTTGATCCCGGTCCTGACTGCAGATCTGCAATTCTGGATGCGGACTTACTTTGTTGGATTATGTGTTTTGATTTTGGCAGTCATGCTTGCCGGGCACTTCAATGTACAGTTTCCAAAAGTGCGACGTCTGCCCATCCCTGCCCCAGCCAAATTACGCATTGCCATCGCATCAGACCTGCACCTGTGCGGTCTGGTTTCTATGGGACGTATCAAGCGAATCGTAGCGGCCATTCAATCACTGGAGCCCGATCTCATCCTGCTGCCTGGAGATACGGTTGATGAAGATATGCATCACAGCCCCCGTAGTGCTGCATTCCGTAACATCCTCAAAGAGCTGAAGGCACCCTTGGGAGTCTTCGCCGTAACCGGTAATCACGAATGGGTCTGCGGAGTGGAAGCTACCACCTCCTGGTTGGAGTCTTGCGGAATTCATGTGCTGCAGGACGAATCAACCGATCTCGGACCGGTCTTGCTCGCCGGCAGAAATGACGTCGCCAGCATTCGTCTGAATCGGCAAAGACCAGTTCCGCTGCATCAAATCATATCCAGCACTGAGCGTCAGAAACCCTTGATTCTCATGGACCATCAACCCACCCGTATTCCAGAAGCGGTAGATGCTAAAGTCGACTTACTGTTTTGCGGACACACGCACCATGGACAGTTCTGGCCTTTTCAATGGATTACCAAACGAGTTTTTCCCATCAGCCACGGGCACAAACGGATTCGGAAAACAGATATCTATGTATCCTGCGGCGTCGGTGCCTGGGGACCGCAGGTCCGCACCAGCTCCCGTAGCGAAATTCTGCTACTCGAATAGACTCTGCTCTTTCTATTCCGAAATCTAATTCAAATACAATATCTCCTTTGTATAATATATTCTAATGTTTTGACTTTACATAGATTTACAATTCTAATATTATTTTCTTATCATGAAAACATTTCCTCGGATGCTGGAAGAATTTGAGCCTCATACCTACGATCAATGGAAAGATGCCGCAACGGCGCTGCTAAAAGGGGCTCCTTTTGAGAAGAAGCTCATCAGCAAGACTTATGAGGGCTTCACGGTTCCTCCTATATTGCGGCGCGAAGATATCGCCGAACTCCCCCATCTCGGCAGTGCGCCGGGGGCAGGTAACCAGGTCCGTTCCGCTCAGGCTGACGGTTATCTGAAAACTCCGTGGCTCGTTTCACAAGAACTGCCCTACAGCACTCCCGGGCAATTCAATCAAGTCGCCCTTACCGATATTCAACGCGGACAAACTGAACTCAACATCCTGCTCGATGTCGCCGCCCAGACCGGATTAGATCCGGATTCTGCGCAAGAATACTACGTTGGCGGTTGTGGTCTTTCACTGGCTACACTGAAAGATCTGGAAACCGCTCTCTCCGGAGTGGATCTTAAAACCATTTCGATTTACATGCAGTCCGGCACTGCTTCATTGCCGGTTGCTGCGATGCTGCTGGCGCTGGCAGAGAAACGTCATCACTCCCCGGCAGAACTCAAGGGCTGCTTTGGCTTCGATCCGCTCGGATCCATGGCCTGGAACGGGTTGCTACCGGTCTCGCTGGATCGCGCTTACCGTGATATGGCTGCACTGACAACATATTCATTGTCTGAATTACCCGGTATGCAAACCATTGAAGTCAATTCCAATGCCTATCACAATGGTGGCTGTAATACCAGTGATGAGATCGCCTTCGCACTGGCAACCGGAGTGGAATACCTGCGGGCCATGCAGGAGCGCGGCATCACTGCTGCGGCGACACTTTCCCGAATGCGTTTCTCCATGGCGATTGGAGGTGAGTTCTTCATGGAAATTGCCAAGTTCCGCGCCGCCCGGCTGCTCTGGAGCCAAGTAGCCAAAACCTTTCTTGAAGATAGGAAGCAACCTGTCCCTTTCCACCTGCACGCCCGCACCGGCACCTGGAATAAAACACTCTACGATCCCTACGTCAACATGCTGCGCACTACCACTGAGGCATTCTCTGCCGTGATGGGCGGCTGCAACAGCATGCATATTGGCCCCTTTGACGAAATTATCCGCGTCCCGAACGAATTCTCACGCCGCATCGCACGTAACACTCACTTCATTCTGAGTGAAGAATGCGAAATGACCCGAACGATCGATCCAGCAGGTGGATCCTGGACGATAGAGTGGCTGACCGATCAACTGGCCCGAAAAGCCTGGGCCGCCTTTCAGCAAGTGGAGGAAACGGGCGGCATGGCACAAAGCCTGCAGGACAAACTACCGCAGGAGAAAGTCGAAACCGTGCGCCGGCAACGAGCTGCCAATCTTGCGAAACGCCGTAATCTCATCGTTGGCACTAACATTTACCCCAACGCTACTGAAGAACCACTTGAATCTCCGCAGCTCGATTATACTGAAATCCGTAAAGTACGAGGGGAAGAAGTAGCCTCTTTCCGCACTTGTGACATCTCCGACGCGCATGAAGTCGTATTAGATAGTCTCAATCAATTACTGCACGCTGATGAGGAGGAATTGGTAACTACTGCCATTGACTGTGCACGGCACGGCGCCACCCTGGGCGAAATCAGCCGAACCCTGTGGTCGGGCGACAGTGATCCCGCAGAGACCACTCCAATCCCGATTCGCCGTGCTGCGATGCCGTTCGAACAGCTCCGCAAGTCTGCTGAGTGCGCCGGCAAGCCCAGGATCCTGCAGGCCAATATCGGCGCCTCCCGTGCTTACCGCATGCGGGCAGACTGGACTTCCGCCTTCTTCCAGGTCGGTGGCTTTGATCTGCTTAACGATACTGATTTTGAAACCGTGGATGCTGCGGTTCATGCTGCTCATTCCAGCCAAGCTCCGATTGTGGTCATTACCTCCACCGACAACAGCTACACAGCGCATGTGCCGGAACTGGCTGCCGCTTTGAAAAAGCTCGAACAGCCGCCATATATCATCGTCGCCGGAATGCCAGGTGACCATGAAAGCGAGTGGCGGGATGCAGGTGTCGACGAATTCGTCAACATCCGTACTAACTGCTACGAAATGCTCCAGTTCCTGATCGATAAAACAAAATGAGAACCAGTCTACCCCATCTAACCCCCATCCTGAATACTGCTTTACCGACAAAACTCTGCCAGGTCAGGAAATCCAGAACCAAAACTCCAAGTATCAAAATATGAAGACCCCTGACTTTACCACCATTGATTACTCATCTCTTAATGTCTCTACCGGCAGTTCCCGCTCCTGGCAGTCAACAGATGAGTTTGAACCCTGGGAAAGTATGGAAAAAATTCCCGTCCAGCCACTCTACGACCAGACTGACCTCGACGGTATGGAACATCTGGACTATCAGGCTGGCATGGCTCCCTTCTTGCGGGGCCCCTATGCCACCATGTACACCTTTCGCCCCTGGACCGTGCGTCAGTATGCAGGATTCTCCACTGCTGAAGAGTCTAACGCCTTCTATCGACGTAACCTGGCTGCAGGACAGAAAGGTCTCTCAGTTGCATTTGACCTTGCTACCCACCGCGGTTACGACTCCGATCACGACCGCGTGGTCGGTGATGTAGGGAAAGCCGGTGTGGCCATCGACTCTATCCTGGATATGGAAATCCTGTTCGACCGGATTCCGCTTAACCAAGTCTCGGTCTCCATGACCATGAACGGCGCCGTGCTGCCGGTGCTGGCCTTCTACATCGTCGCCGCATTGGAACAGGGTGCCAAACTGGAAGAACTGGCAGGCACCATCCAGAACGACATTCTGAAAGAGTACATGGTGCGGAACACTTACATCTATCCGCCCACCCCTTCCATGCGGATCATTGCCGACATCTTCGCCTACACCTCGCAGAACATGCCGAAGTTCAACTCCATCTCGATTTCAGGCTACCACATGCAGGAAGCCGGTGCCACCGCCGACCTGGAAATGGCCTACACCCTTGCCGACGGACGCGACTACCTGCGCACCGGCATTGACGCCGGCATCGACATCGACGCCTTCGCACCGCGACTCTCCTTCTTCTGGGCCCAGGGAAAGAACTACTTCATGGAGGTCGCCAAGATGCGTGCCGCCCGTCTGCTCTGGGCCAAGATCGTTAAAGCATTCAACCCGCAGAACCCCAAATCGCTCGCCCTGCGCACGCACTCGCAGACCTCCGGCTGGAGCCTGACCGAACAGGACCCGTTCAATAACGTCACCCGCACTTGTATCGAAGCCATGGCTGCCGCACTGGGCCACACCCAGTCGCTCCATACCAATGCTTTAGATGAAGCCATAGCACTGCCGACCGACTTCTCCGCCCGCATCGCCCGCAACACGCAGCTCTTCCTGCAGGACGAAACCGGTATCTGCAAAATCATCGACCCGTGGGCCGGTTCCTACTATCTGGAATCACTCACCCACCAGCTGATGCACCGTGCCTGGGAACACATCGAGGAAGTCGAAAAACTCGGTGGCATGGCTCAAGCCATCGAAGCCGGTATTCCCAAGATGAAAATCGAAGAAGCCGCCGCCCGTCGGCAGGCACGGATCGACAGCGGACTGGAAACCATTGTCGGCGTGAATAAATTCCGACTGACCGAAGAAGATCCGCTGGAAATTCTCAATGTTGACAATACCGCCGTCCGCGAATCCCAGATCCAGCGACTGGAAAAACTCCGCGCCGAACGCGACAACACGAAAGTTAAAGCCTGCCTCCATGCCCTCACCCAGTCCGCCGAAAGCGGTGAAGACAACCTGCTCGGTCTGGCAGTAGAAGCCGCCCGCGCCCGCGCCAGCCTCGGTGAAATTTCCGACGCGCTCGAAAAAGTTTACGGCAGGCATCAGGCGGTCATACGTTCCATTTCCGGCATATACAGCAGTGAATACGGACAACCGGACGCTATCGATGAGGTCCGTGCTAAGACCAATGCCTTCGCCGAAGAGGAAGGTCGTCGCCCCCGCATCATGATCGCCAAGATGGGTCAGGACGGACACGACCGCGGCGCTAAAGTGGTCGCCACTGCCTACGCCGACATGGGCTTCGACGTCGATGTAGGACCGCTCTTCCAGACCCCGGAAGAAACCGCGCGGCAGGCGGTGGAGAACGATGTCCATGTTGTTGCCATGAGCTCGCTGGCTGCTGGTCACAAGACCCTGCTGCCGCAACTAGTTGCCGCCTTGAAGCAACAAGGTGGCGAAGACATCATCGTTGTCTGTGGGGGAGTGATACCTGTCCAGGACTATGAATACTTACTGGAAAATGGAGCCAGTGCCATCTTCGGCCCCGGCACGGTCATCACGGAGTCGGCAGCCAAGTTAATGGGGCTATTGATGGAACAGTAATAGCTAAAATTCGTATTCACTCGAGTCCATACATCGTTCAACCTCTATCAGTGCCAGACCATCAATCCAAACGACCCGAATGGGCACCAGAGAACGCCGGCAATAAGTTTGCCGGCCGAGTCATGGATGGTATTTCGTCTCCGTCTCCATCCTCCAGCGTACGCAGTAAACGAAAACGTCACACCCCGCAGGAACTGGTCGATGGCATTCTATCCGGCAGCCGCTCTCTGCTCTCCAAAGCCATCACGCTAGTGGAAAGTAACTCACCGGCACATCGCGAAACTGCAGATGAGGTGCTTATGGCCCTGCTGCCGCATTCCGGTAGCTCCATCCGCATCGGAATTACCGGCACCCCGGGTGCCGGTAAAAGCACCTTTATCGAAAATTTCGGCACCCGACTGTGTGAACAGAGTAAACAGGTCGCCGTGCTGGCGGTGGATCCGAGCAGTTCCATCACTCAAGGCAGCATCCTCGGTGACAAGACCCGGATGGAACGACTCTCCCGGCATCCGGATGCTTTTATCCGCCCCTCCCCTACCGGTGGGAATCTGGGCGGAGTGACGCGCAAAAGCCGCGAAACCATCGTGCTCTGCGAAGCGGCCGGCTTTGATGTCATTCTGGTCGAAACCGTCGGGGTCGGCCAAAATGAAACCACCGTGCGCTCGATGGTCGATTTCTTCCTATTACTGATGATTACAGGGGGCGGTGATGAACTGCAGGGCATCAAAAAAGGCGTGGTGGAACTGGCGGATGCCATCCTCATCAACAAGGCTGATGGTGATAATACTATACGTGCCGAAGCTACCCGACAGGAAGCGGAACGAGCTCTGCACTATCTTACACCCGCCACCCCGGGCTGGACGCCGTTATCGCTCAAGTGCTCATCTATTACCGGCGAAGGCGTGGATGCCGTCTGGAAGATGATCGACACCTTCCAGCGGCAGCTGTCGGAATCTGGCCAGTTGACCGCCAATCGCAACCAACAGCGGCTCGACTGGATGCATGCCATGATCGAGCAACAGTTGATCCGGAATTTCTACGCCGATCCACAGGTGGCAAAGGCATTAGTTGGAATCCGAGAGCGCGTGCTGGCAGGAGATCTGCCGGCTTCTGCGGCTGCCGATGCCCTGCTCCAACTGTTTCAACCATAAACAGAAAAAACTTTATCTTATTTCACAAAAGTATTGTAATTAGATATACTAATGTAATATAATGGGTAATTGAGCTGGATAAGAGTTGCTCATAGATAAATAAAAAAAAGGAACCTTATGATTGGTAAAATTGATCACCTCGGAATCGCAGTTAAGTCACTGGATGAATCTATCCCCTACTATGAAAAGACGCTCGGTTTAAAATGCGAGCATGTCGAAGAAGTCGAGTCCCAGAAGGTCAAAACTGCATTTTTTAATATTGGCAGCACTCACATTGAATTGCTAGAACCCACCGCCGACGACAGCCCGATCGCCAAATTCCTGGCATCCAAAGGCGAAGGCATCCACCACATCGCCTTCGGCACCGATAACATCGAAGCCCAACTGCAGCAGGCTGCCGACAGTGGCGCCCGGCTGATTCATGAGGAACCCATCGAAGGTGCTGGCGGTAAACTGGTCGCCTTCCTGCACCCGAAATCCACGCACGGAGTCCTAACCGAATTCTGCAGCCCCAAGTAACATGAATTCTACCCCGATCCATATAACTATCCCCGAAATCATCGGGGTCCCGACTCGTTCCCACGATGTCGGGAAAACCTAAAGTTCAAATCATGCCCATCGATCCCTCACTCATTGAAAAACTGGAACAGCGCCAGCAGGAAGCCCGCCTAGCCGGAGGTCAGGATAAAATCGACAAACGTCATGAGAAAGGATTGATGACCGCGCGTGAGCGGGTTGAGAATTTCTACGAACCCGACACCTTTCAGGAGTTTTCGATGCACGCACAGCATACCTGCACCAACTTCGGCATGCAGAACAAACGCCTGCCGATGGACGGGGTGATTACCGGTATCGGTAATGTCGACGGTCGCCAAGTCGCCTGTTTCAGTCAGGACTTCACCGTCAGTGGTGGATCGCTGGGAGCCACCCACGCACAGAAAATCTGCGACATCATGCAATATGCGCTCAAGGCCGGCATGCCAATCGTCGGGTTCAACGATTCCGGGGGGGCTCGTATCCAGGAAGGCGTCCGTTCCCTGTCCGGTTACGGCAAGGTCTTCCATAACAATGTCATCCTTTCCGGAGTCGTGCCGCAGGTTGCCATCATCTCCGGCCCTTGTGCCGGGGGAGCTGCCTACTCACCCGCCCTGACCGACTTCCTGATCATGACCAAGGACACCGCCAACATGTTCATCTGCGGTCCCGCAGTCATCAAAGCGGCTACCGGAGAATCAGCTACCATGGACCAGATCGGCAGCGCAGCCGCTCATGCCTCAGTCAGCGGCAATGTTCATTTCGTAGCCGAAGACGATGAACACGCCGTCGAATTGGCACGCAAGCTCCTCTCTTACATTCCATCCAACAACATCATGGATCCACCCCACGATCTGGATTACCCGCTGCCGGACGAGAGTGATGAAGGTATGAACCAGATCATTCCCGAATCCTCCAAGTCTCCGCTCATCGCACATCAGGTGATTGAACGACTGGTGGATGATGGTGATTTCTTCGAAGTCATGATGGACTGGGCCCAAAATATGGTGATCGGTTTCGCCCGGATCGGCGGAGTTGTGGTAGGAATCGTGGCCAATGAGCCCTCGGTCAAAGCCGGCTGCCTGGATATCGATGCTTCTGATAAATCCGCGCGTTTCATCCGTTTCTGCAACCTGTTCAATATACCCATCGTCAGCCTGGTCGATGTGCCTGGCTTCTTCCCCGGTGTCGCACAGGAGCGTGGTGGTATTATCCGCCACGGTGCCAAGATGCTCTTTGCCTATGCCGCATCCACAGTTCCTAAAATTACGCTGATCATGCGTAAAGCCTACGGTGGAGCCTACCTCGCTATGTGCAGTAAGGACATGGGAGCCGATATGGTTTACGCGTGGCCGACTGCCGAAATCGCCGTCATGGGAGCCGAGGGAGCCGTCAATATTCTCTACCGGCGCGAAATCGAAGCTGCAGAGGATAAAGACGCTGCCAGAAAGAAATTTCAAGACCAGTATAGCGAGCAATTTGCCAGCCCGTATCAGGCAGCAGAAGCTGCAATGGTTACCGATGTCATCAATCCGGCCAGGACCCGGGCTGTCATTGCCCGCTCCCTGCGGGCCACCCTTTCCAAACGCGAAACCCGTCCTCCGAAAAAACATGGAAATATTCCACTCTAGTGTGCAATGTATCCGGCGTCATGCAGATGCTCATTTTGTCCGAGATCATAATACCTGATGCCCGCGCATTAACGGAATCCATTACGATGATGGGAACCGGTTTTGTGGTGGTATTGGGCGTTCTGTCTTTTCTTTGGGTCAGCATTTCGATGATCGGAAAGTGTTTTGTGGTTTCACAGGAACGGGCACTAAAAAAGAAGGATACACTTGGTGGTCCGAATACCCATACCTCACCTGCCGAAGAACCAAATGACGGCATCTCGGCCACGACACTGGCATTAATTGCTGCGGCAGTGCAAACTACCGTGAACGGTCCGTTTCGGATCGTAGAGGTTGAACATCGGCATTCCAGTCATGAGGCTGAAAGACAGGCTTCCACCTGGTCTGCCGAAGGACGTCGCTCCATATTTTCCAGTCATCAGGTCAGATAATACATTACATACGCTCCCCCAATGAAGGACCCTTTACCATGAAGAAGCTGAGAATCACCGTTGAAGGCAAGGCCTATGATGTCACTGTAGAGGTACTCGAAGAAGGCCAGACTAGTCATTCACGTGCGCAACGGCCACGCCCGGCCGCATCGGTTAGTGCTGCTCCTGCTGTACCTGCACCGCAACCGCAGACCCCCGCTGCAGCGGCCGACGGCAGTGTAGTCAGTCCATTGGCGGGTAAAATTGTCTCTATTGAAGTCAGTTCCGGTCAGGCTGTCAAAGAAGGTGATGAACTGATTACGATGGAAGCAATGAAGATGAATACCCATGTGTTCGCTCCGGCGGATGGCACCATCGGAAAGATCCTCGTCGGTGAAGGAGATGCGGTAGAAGAAGGTCAACCCCTGATTGAGATGACTTGATGATCGAGCAAATTCAGAATTTTATCGCGCTGACCGGGCTCTCGGACATCACCTACCAGATGGTCATCATGTGGGGAGTTATCCTGTTTCTTTTTTATCTGGCGGTTTATAAAGGGTTCGAACCGCTACTGCTGGTGCCTATTGCCTTTGGAGCCCTGCTGGCCAATTTACCCACCCGCGGCGTATACAATCCGGATCTGGATGCTGCTTCGGTGGTGCAGCAACTGGCTCATCAGCCTGCCGCAGAACACCACTATACCAAACCGCCTGAAAACAGGCTGGAGCAAGCGCCTCTGATCCAATCCGGTTCCCCATTCTTCGAGCAACCCGCTCAACAAAAGCCCGATTCTATTACACCGGGCTCCTCACGCGTTCCCGAAGCACCGGATGCCCACACCTCCTCCGGTAGCTCGCCGCCAGAAGCTGAAAATCCCGGTCATCCCGGTTTATTTGACCTGATCTCACTCGGTGTGCGCTGGGAGCTCTTCCCACCTCTCATTTTCCTTGGAGTCGGTGCCTTAACCGATTTCGGACCACTCATCGCTAACCCGCGCATGCTGCTGCTTGGTGGAGCCGCTCAATTGGGTGTCTTCATGACCTTTATTGGTGCCGGGTTCATGGGCTTTACCAATCGGGAATGTGCTGCCATCGGCATTATCGGCGGAGCTGACGGACCAACCGCTATCTTTATCAGCAATAAGCTCGCTCCCGACCTGTTGGGCCCGATTGCCGTCGCAGCTTACAGCTACATGGCGCTGGTGCCGCTGATTCAACCACCCATCATGCGGCTCCTTACTTCCCGGAAAGAACGGACCATCCGTATGAAGTCGCTGCGAACCGTCAGTAAACAAGAAAAGCTGGTTTTCTGTCTGCTGGTGCTGGTCAGCTGTATTATCCTGGTGCCGGATGCCTCCGCACTGATTGCCATGCTGATGCTGGGTAACTTTATTCGCGAATGCGGCGTCACCGAACGACTGCTCAAGGCAGCTCAGAATGAAATCATCAATATTGTTACTATTTTCCTTGGCGTGAGCGTCGGCATTACCATGAATGGCACCACTTTCCTCGCGTGGGATACCATCAAGATTGTGATTCTAGGAGTGGTTGCCTTCGGATTTGCCACTGCATCCGGCGTCATGATGGCGAAGCTGATGAACCTCTTTTCCCGTAAGAACCCCATTAACCCGCTGATCGGCTCAGCCGGAGTCTCAGCTGTCCCGATGGCCGCGCGTGTCTCGCATATCGAAGGCCAGAAAGCGGATCCTAATAATTACCTGCTGATGCACGCCATGGGACCCAATGTTGCCGGCGTTATTGGCACAGCTGTGGTTGCCGGATATTTTATTGCTACCTTCAAATAGTGAATTCGAAACAGACAGATCCGGTGCATGAAATCGACGACCCCGACGCTGCCACCTCCAATCCTCAACCATTCAAGTGGAAGAACTGGAATATTCTTCCATTCAAAGAAACCCCCTGCACCAACGAAATCGCCCGTAACCAGCCGGCGTGGACGGCAGTTGTGGCGGATACCCAGACGGCCGGACGAGGACGTCACGGCCGTCACTGGACCTCTGATGCAGGCGGCTTATGGCTCTCTGCCGTACTGCCCACACCGGGCGGGCCGGAGCGCTGGGCTGCCCTTCCGTTAGCTATCGGTTTAGCCGTCATACGCACCTTGGCCAAGCTCAGTGTTGCTGCCCGCATGCGTTGGCCGAATGACATCATCGTCGCAGACCGTAAACTGGCAGGACTGCTACTGGAACGCTATGCAGATGATCGGGTGGTCGCCGGTATCGGTCTTAACCTGACCAACACGCCAGCCGATACCTCGCCAGAACTGGCTGGCATCGCCACCCGTCTGTGTGATCTGACCCCCAGCCTGCCCAGCCGTGATGAGTTTCTTATCTCCCTGCTCAGTCATCTCCATGAGATACATCAGGAGATGCCGTCGGGTGGTGTAGAAAGTCTGGTTGATGAGTTAAACTGTATGTGGGGAGACCTGCCACGTCCGGTTGAACTCGATGTTCAAGGCAAACTCATCGCTGGAAACTTTATGGGCGTAACCAATACAGGTGACCTGATCCTGCTGGACGATGAGGGTAGAAAATCCGTCCACAACGCTGCTTACGTGGCCATACTGCGCGAAAAAATTTCCTCCCAAATTAACCCATAGCAAGCACCATGAGTACCTATCCCACTCTCACCGCAGAAGAAGCCGCCTCCCTGATCAAAGACAGACAGACGATCGGATTCAGCGGATTCACCCCCGCCGGAGCCGCCAAGGCTATCCCCACAGCTATCGCCCAGAAAGCAAGAACCGAACACAAGGCTGGACGATCCTTTAAAATAGGAGTCGTCACCGGAGCCTCTACCGGCCAGGCGCTGGACGGTGAACTGGCATTAGCTGATGCCATCTCATGGCGCACCCCTTATCAGTCCAATAAAGACCTGCGAAAATCCATTAATGCAGGTCGCACCCGCTTCTTCGACATGCACCTCTCCGCCATGCCGCAAGCCATTCGCTACGGATTTCTAGGTGACTTCCACTGGGCTGTCATCGAAGCCTGTCACCTTACCGAGAATGGAAAAATCTACCCGACCACGTCCGTTGGTGCCGCCCCGACCTTCTGCAGTCAGGCAGATAAGATTCTGATAGAACTCAATAGCTACCACCCCCAAGAGCTTTGCGGTTTGCATGATATCTACGAACCTCGTAACCCACCGCATCGCCAGGGTTTGAAACTGACGAATTGCTCCGACCGGATCGGCACCGAGGCGATTGAGGTCGATCCTGCAAAGATCGTGGGTGTAGTGCATACCAATCTGCCAGATGAAACGGGCAAGTTTACCCCGGCTGATGACGTTACCAACCAGATTGGCCAGAACGTTGCCGACTTTCTGGCTACCGAAATGAAAAACGGGCATATTCCCGAAGAGTTCTTACCGATTCAATCCGGTGTCGGTAATATTGCCAATGCAGTGCTCGGAGCACTGGGCAGCCACCCGGATATCCCCAGTTTCGAAATGTTCACTGAGGTCATTCAGGATTCGGTTATCGATCTGATGAAAGCCGGCCAATGCTCTTTTGCCACAGGCACCTCAATCACTGTCAGTCAGGAGGTGCTGGAGCACATCTATGCGAATCTGGATGAGTTCCGTTCTAAAATTCTGCTGCGCCCGCAGGAAATAACTAACAATCCGGAAATGGTGCGTCGGCTGGGGATCATTACCATCAACACTGCAATCGAGGTGGACCTGTTCGGAAATGTCAACTCAACCCACGTCATGGGCAAAAACATCATGAACGGGATTGGTGGTTCAGGAGATTTCACCCGCAACGGTTATATCTCCATCTTCACCTGCCCTTCCGTTGCCAAGGGCGGAAAGATCAGCACCATTGTTCCGCTGGTAAGCCATATGGATCACAGTGAACACTCCGTGCAGGTTATCGTGACCGAACAAGGTATTGCTGACCTGCGCTGTAAAACACCGAATGAACGTGCTCGCCTGATCGTTGATAACTGCGCGCATCCTGATTACCGCAACGAGTTGCATGGTTATTTTGACAATATTCAGGGTGGTCACACACCGCAGACACTGGATCATGCTTTTGCCATGCACTCACAGTTCCTCAAAACCGGAGACATGCAAGGTGTCAAGTGGCCGGAAGCGGATGCACCTGTCTGAAATGGGGACACGCTTCCCCAAAGTGAGTTCATCAAGACACTTGGCTGGCTCATTCTTCCACTTTTTGATTCAGTCCGGATGACCAGGCGATATCCCAGCCACGATAAAAAGTCATAATCGCTGGTATCCGCCGTTCAATATTACCTTGCATAAAAACCGTGCGCACCCGGCGATGCCGCTGCTTGATGCCAAACCCGTTATACCAGACCGCCCCTCCCCACACCCCGGTTTTACCATAGAGCTGGATCATCGGGTGACTGGTCGGCCAGTTCAGAGCACGGATCAAATCCTTACCGGCCTGACGATTCTCAGTCAGCTGACTAAAGGCAACCCGCCGCATGAATAAATGATTTTGCATGGGTGTGGTCAACAGCTCACCTCCCTTGATAACCGGACGCCATTCGTCACCCAGCCAGTCTGCCGGAATTTCTCCGCGGAACATGCCGGATCGCTCAACATATTGAGTAAGTTCTGCTTTGCCAATTTTCTGCGCCAGAGTGATAAAGAAATCATTCGAGGAGTAATACAACGCCTGCCGTAGATTTAATTCACGTGGTGTTCCTTTGATGTGTCGATCCCCGACTTCTATTTTGGTATCCAGCGTCACTGTTCCAGTCTCAAGCCCAGCCCAGGCAATGACCACCTTAAACGTGGAAGCCGGACTGCATTCGAGACGTGCCAGTTTCACATCCCCGTCCACAAACTTGGGGACTCCTTTGTCCGTATAGGATTCCAGCACCAGAAAATCTTTATCTTCCGCCGTCGCAAAAGGAACTGCCAGCAGTATAGGACAGCTTAGAATCATGAAAACAAATCGCTGCATAACCCAGCAATAGCGTATTGAACCTCTTTGCCAAAAGGTTTTTAGGACGATAAGAACTCTGCTTGTATCGATTTCCAGAATGGGAAGAACCCTTTGGCAGCCCACGGCAGAACCTGTTCATCTTCCGGTCTTCTCCATAAAACCAGCCGGATGCCATATTGCTTCAATTCATGCTGCATTTTCGGCAGCAGACTTCTGAGAGGTCCTACCGCAGGCAGCATGCCGGCAACGACCGCAACTTCATTTGCTTTTACCTCCTGAATGATTTCCTTTACCAATGACCCAAAGCGCCAACGCACTTCCAGGCCGCTCATGGATTCAAAGCGACACCTGGCATCTGTAAATACGTCACGCATGAACTGGCTCCGCAGTTCCGATATGGCAAACTCTTCCGTCAGATTTTCATCCTGCACCATAACTCCAGCCACCGGCTGGTGTTGCGGCATGTTTTGCTGCTGCTCCCAGAACGATAAATCATCACCATGGATCCATAGCAGATACGGCTCATCTATTTCGGGAACTTGCGTTTGCTGCCAATGGTCTAGACGTTTCGCTCGCTGATAACCAGCTTCAGGCTTATCACTTTTGCGCCGCAACTGCTCATCCAGCATCGGATCCGCAGCCTCCGGATAGCAGCAATATTTGCGAATATTGCCAGCATGCGGCAAATAGTTCTTTCCTTGAGTCTGCAATCCGGCAACCCATCGCCACGACAGCGTGTTGCTGGCAGGATCAGCATCCAGCAGATGCCGGTAAAAAAAGTCTGCTCCCAAATGCCATGGCAGACCGCAAACATGTATCCAGTAACCGGCAAACCACATCCGCGCATGATTGTGCAGATATCCGGTCTCTACCAGTTCCTGCGCAAAGCGGTCCATGATCTTGACTCCAGATTCGCCTTGCTGAACGACGGTATACAGGCGTCGCTGTTCCTCCGTCAGCATATCACGGACTTGACTCAGTTCAGATCGGTACTCAGTCCAGACTTCAGGATGCCATTCCAGCCAACCTTTCCAATACAAGCGCCAATAGACTTCCTGAACATACTTCTCTGCCCGTTTAAAGGCATGCTGCTGGAGGATTCCGGAGGCCACCTCATACTCGGAAATCAAACGTGCTTTGACTGCCTCTGAAAGACGCGAGACATGCGGATGCCCTGCTTCCACGACATTACGGCGTTGGCTATACGCAGGAAGATGCGCTGAAAAACGATTCAATGCCTGAAGTGACGCGGCACGATCCGATAAATACTTATTTCCCATTTCTTCTGTAAGCATAACTGTTATCGTTCACTTAGACTCGTTTGCTTGAATGTCAAAAAGCTGTAACAGATCTGTAATTTACTTCTGAATCAAGTACTTACAGCATTGTGAATAACTTATTAATAACCAATGCATATTGCATGTATCCTGTTTTCTTTGTATCATTTACAACTGTTTTTATCGTGTGTATAATCACAACTTTTCTAACTGGGACTTTTATAAAATATGTTGCTTAATTTACTCTGTTTCTGACCAGAAAATGATATATTTTTTGCTTAAGAGCAGCAAAAACTACTGGCTGCTGCTTAAAAACGCGCCACATGAGTTCAGAAATAACTTTCCTATCGGGACAACATTAAATAAGAATAGTGGTATTATTTATGAGTGATTCCTCGGATCCCACTTTAGAACAAGATGCCTACCTGAATAACTTACGTAAGGAGTTGGCGTCCTACCTTGCCCAAAAGCTCACTTTCTCACTTTTTCAGGCAGGAAAATCTGCGGAGCTCAAGCAACGAATCCATGATCTGGTAGAGGAAAAACTGCTCGCTGACGAAATACCGCTGGAATCGGCTCAGAAGGAAAAAGTCGTTAATGAGATTATCGCTGGAATGCCCACCTTGCAGGGAGATGATGTCGTAGCTGTGGGAACTGTAAAAGATTCTGACAAATTCACGCTGGAAGAGCTCAAGGATATCATGCGTCCATTTCTTGCTACGCGCCTGGACGACTCACTTTTCAATGAAGATCGCAAGGCAGATCTGGTAACCGCCATCCAGGACAACATTGATGATAAGATCAAGATGGATGATATTCCTATCACCAGCGATCAGCGACAGGAACTGATTCACGCTATCTGCTCCACCATGGGGCTGAATCCTGCTGCCCCTGAAGCACCGGCTGATGATGAAGACGACTCAACCATCCCGGATCCTGCGATGGAAGCGTCCGAAGCTCCTCCAGCACCTGAGGTCGCCGGAAAAGAGCAGGCACCATTTGTTCCGGTTACTCTGCCGGAAGCTGCTGCTGAGCCAGCGGCCAAAGCTGTCATCGCCGAGTCGAAAAAACCGGCACCCGCTCCCGTGCCTGTTGCCAAGAAGAAGATTCCGAAACGAGCCAGTGGCAGTATGCTGCCCTTAAAAGCGCTGACGCATGAGATCAAGCGTGATCTCCTTTACAATCTCAGCACACAGATTGATCCCAAGGTTATGGCCAGCGGCGACGAACTGGCATTCCGGACCGAAATTTTCGGACTAATCCAAAATTACTGCAGTGAGCATAAATTTATGCTTAATGATCAGGACGTAGAGAACATCGTGCTGGAGATCCTCAGTGGTGAAGGTCTCGAGTTCCAACTGTAAGCTGTTCTGCATTGCAGTAGAATCGCTGCTTTGCATTTTCGACACGACACCTACTTTGACTCATGCAGTACCGCAGATTTGGTAAAACAGAACTTTCCATGCCCGTGCTTTCTTGTGGAGGCATGCGTTATCAGCACAGCTGGAAAGATGTTGCTGAAAGCGAGATTCCGTCCCGCAATCAGCATAACCTGGAAGCTACCATTGAGCGATCACTGGATTTCGGAATCAACCATATCGAGACTGCACGAGGTTATGGCACTTCTGAAATGCAGTTGGGAAAATACCTGCGAACTTTACCGCGGGATTCCTTTATCTTTCAGACCAAAGTAGCTCCCACGCGGGATCCCCGTGAATTCTTAGCGACATTCAAAAAATCCATGGAGTTGCACGGTCTTGAATATGTAGACCTGTTTTCCCTTCACGGTATCAACAACCCGGAAATTCTTGAAGATGCCAAACGCTGTCTGGATACAGCACGCCAGCTGCAACGCGACGGACGCATCCGGTTCATCGGATTTTCCACTCATGCTGACCTGGATACCATCTGCCAGGCGATCGATACAGGTGAATTCGATTACGTCAACCTCCACTGGTACTGGATTTTTCAGAACAACTGGCCCGCTATTCTGCGTGCTACTGCCCGGGATATGGGTGTCTTTATCATCAGTCCCAGTGACAAAGGCGGTATGCTTTACAAGCCCACGCCGGCATTCATGCAATGCACTGCTCCTCATCCACCCATCATCTTCAATGATTTGTTTTGCCTGAACCGGCCGGAAGTCCACACCTTGAGCCTGGGTGTTTCCTGCCCCGAGGATTTTGATACACACATGCAGGCAGTAGAAATGTTGGATCAGCAAAGTAACTATCTGATGCGGGCCGAGGGCCTGTTACACCGACGGATCGCTGATACCATCAGCATCGAGTGGTGGCAATTTATTACACAGCAACTACCTGAATGGTGGAAAATACCACATCAGATCAATCTGCGTGTCATTTTATGGTTGTGGTCGCTGGATCAGGCTTTCGGGATGCGAGAATATGCCCAGTCTCGCTACGGTCTGCTGGGTAATGCCAGCCACTGGTTTCCCGGTCAAAGAGTTACCAGCCTGGAAGATATCTCATGGGAAGCACTGCTGGGTAGCTCTGAATTCACGGAAGAGATTCCAAAGCGCCTACGCCAGGCACACGAGTGGTTTGGCCAGCAGGATGTGCAGCGTCTATCACAATCGGACTGAGTATCACTTTAGCACTTGCGCATTCTTGTGTCTCGGATCACCTTATGGATTATGGGTGTAAACGACCGAGATTACATGCGCGATGAGCCGCGTGGCCCGGCTTCGCTGTCGAAACAAAAACCCGAATACAGCAAGTCCAATCTGAACTGGTGGCAAAACCTCCGCTTCAAAATCTGGTGTTTCCTTAATCAGAAATGATTCTCTGATGCAAATTAAGCACTGACCAATAATACCTGATATGATCAAAGGTCCCCCCAAGCTACTCATCAGGCGCATGGAAGCTCTTGGAATCCGTGAAGAAGACCTTGAGGAGCAGTTTGATCGTTCCTCCGGTCCTGGTGGCCAAAATGTTAACAAAGTGGCAACATCCGTGCTCCTGCAGCACATTCCCACTGGTGAGCACGTTCGTGCCGAGTCTTCCCGCTACCAGCAAATCAACCGACTGGAAGCACGCGAAAGACTGTGTGATCGCATCGAAACACGACACAAGCGAGCGGAGCTGGCTAATGCCCAAGCTCAGCGCAGGAAACGTCTGCAGCGTCAGGGCCGACCACGCAAAGTGAAAGAGAAAATACTCAAAAACAAAAAGCATCGTTCTCAGATCAAGCAACAGAGAAACTATCGGCCTGATTGAGAACAGATACCTTTATGCTTCAGAAGCAGCCGCTTTGGCGGTCAGCCTTTCCTGCTCGCGTCGGCACGTTTCCTGAATTTTTTCCTCAGAAACCTGCCGTAGTTTGGTCGCCAGGCCCAGTTTGCTCAGTATCCAGATCGTCCACTTGGTCGGGTCCCACTGCCAGAAACGCACCCCATTACGATAGTCATGCTGAAATTCGTGATGATAGTTATGATATCCTTCACCAAATGTGACAAGTGCCATGATCCAGCTGTCTCTCGCACTGACATTGGAAGAATAGGGGCGATCACCGATATAATGGCACAAGGAATTGATGCAGAAGGTGCAGTGCTGAACACAGACTGTGCGTAAAACACCACCGAAAAGAAATCCGCCCAATGCGCCTACCGCACTCCCTCCACTAGCCCAGAAGCCGAGTAGCATAGGCAGCACAAATCCTGCCAGAACGCCAATCGCCAGCCAATGACGATGCTGCCAGCGCAAAAAAGCATCTTTCTGCAGGTCAGAGACATTATCGTAAGGAGGAAGTGGTTTCAGCTTGAATAACACCCACCCAATATGGGCATGCCACAGCCCCTGACTGATATCGTATGGATCTTTCTCTTCGTCTGTGTGCTTATGATGGCGCCGATGATCAGAGACCCAGTCAATCACCGAGTTCTCGAAAGCTGCAGCACCAAATATTGCACACAGCCATTTCAGCGGTCTGACTGTATCAAAGGAACGGTGTGCAAACAGCCGGTGATAGCCGAAGGTTATGCTCATGCCGGTCGCAATAAAAAATGTGATGAAAAGGGCGATGCAATACCATGGTAACTTAAAGAACATGATATATAACGGCACGGCGGTTAGCGATAAGAACAGAGTTCCAAATAAGAAGAAGAAAGCGGGCCACTGCACGCGATCCATAGGTATATTACTGAAGGTTTTTGCGATAATATTTTTCACGAAAGGTTAAACGGTTAATTATTAATAATTAGGCTCAGAAAGATTTCACACTGGAAACAAGTTCGCTCATAATCTCTCCCTGAGTGTTCGTCAGATATAGTAACGTCGAATGGCACTCACACAAGCCGTACCTAGCGGTTTTTTACAACTTAAGTTGAACTCATTCTGCCATTAATCTCATTAATGGCCCACAAAGCATGTTCTGCTATTAATGGATCGGGATCCTCTGCTGCCTGCCACAGCGCGGGCAGGTCATCCATTTCTCCGATATTTCCCAGCACCACGCAGATATTTCTGAGCCAGCGCGGGCGTTTCAATCTGAAAATCGGTGTCCCCCGGAACTCATTCCTGAAAGTTGCATCACTCCAGCCCAGCATCTCCTTGAGATCCGGACGCGGTACCGGGTCAAATGCCGTTTCCCGTGTTTTTTGGGCCCAGCGGTTCCAGGGACAGACATCCAGACAGTCATCACATCCGTAAAGATGATCTCCAATGGCCCGACGGAGTTCAACAGGGATGGCTCCCTTGTGCTCAATCGTCAGATAGGAAACACAACGGCGAGCATCCAGCTGATAAGGCGCGGTAATTGCTCCCGTCGGACAGGCATCCATACAACGCGAGCAGGAGCCACAATGATCCTTGATTTGCGGGTCGTTTTCAAACTCCAGAGTGGTCAGCAGTTCAGCCAGGAACATCCAGGTGCCCCACTTGGGATGGATCAAAATCGTGCTCTTTCCCTGCCACCCCATGCCTGCAGTGACTGCTGCTGGTTTTTCAAGAATTGCAGAGGTATCTACCGCTTTCCGCTGAAGACCACCCTGCATAGAAAGCCAGTCATCCAACTGCTGAAGCCGCTGGGGAATCAGATCATGATAATCCCTGCCTAGTGCATACTTGGCGATTCGTCCACGTCGCTTCGGTTCCGGCTGGTAATAATTCATCCCCAGCACAATAAGCGATTGGGCCTCCGGCAACAGCACTGCCGGGTCTTTGCGCACTTCCGGATTTCTCCCCATCCAGGACTCCATATCAGCCGCACACCCCTGCTCCAGCCACTTGGTAAAATAATCTGCGTGGGGTGAAGCTGCCACTGGTCCAATCGCACACAGGTCAAAGCCTAAGTCCAGCGCTTTGGCTTTAAGCTCAAGAGTTGCTAATTTTTGATCCAGTACCAGCATGCAACTGGATCATAACCCGGTTTGAGTTACTAAGTCTTTCATTTTCTGCACGTGCTCCCGTCCGGTGGCCACCGTCGTGCGATATTTGGCTTCATGGTAAACATGGGTGAACCGCTCGAATACCTGCTTAAGATCCGGATACTGTGCTCCCGCGCGCAGCAGATATGTCTGCACTCCTTCGTATGGCAATCTTTCCAAACCTTGTCGTTTCAGCTTTCGGATCAGTTGTTGCAGCACCAGATCCTCCGGACGTAACTGCACTTTCTGGCGCAGCGAAAGCAGCCAGAAAATCAGCACAATGCCGGACGCCAGTCCAATCAACACGGAAAGTAACCCGGCTTTAGACGCATTTTCCACTCCCAGATTCTGCATTAACTTCAGCTGGCTGCCGTAGTCAAAACCCAGCATCTCATCCCACATGCGGTTGATATTATCGATCCGGTTTCTAACCTCATCCAACAGATCCGAAATCGGATCCGGCAACCATCCGGGTGTAAACAGATAGAACTCCATTCCCGCAATAGAAATGCCGAAACCGCGCCCGATCAGGTCCTGCAGGAGACGCATGCCGCCTGTCAGCCGGACAGGAGCCACCACGGATGTCGGATCTACCCGCATCCATCCCCGCTCTTCAATCCAGACCTCCACCCATGAGTGTGCATTCTGTTTACGCACGATCATGAACTCGCCATATGGATTCATTTCCCCACCTTGAAATCCCAGCACCACCCGCGCGGGCACGCCTGCCATTCGCATCAGCGTCGCCAGGCTACCCGCATAATGCTCACAAAATCCTAACTTTCTATCAAATAAAAACTGGTCCAGTGCGTTACGCCGATAGGTACCTGGATAAAAGGAATACTCATATCCCTCATTACCGAAATGCTGCATAGCCCGGGTAACGATCAACTCATCTGAAGCTCCGCCTTCCTGCCACTGCTGAACCAGCGCTTTGACCCGTGGCGTCAATTCCCGCTCCATAGGCAGCTGCAGATACCGTTCGAGCAGGTTGCTGGCCATTTCCTGTGAGTGGTGACCAGGATCCGAAATCACTTCATATTGCAGTCGAGAGCGAATCTTATACGGCCAGCCTACCACGCCACCCAAGTGGGTCTCACCGCCATCCGGCCATACTACCGGATGATCCAGCGCGAAGACCCATCGTTGGAAACTCGGGATCAGTGAGATTCTTTGCCTGATCTGCCCCGGTTGCAGCCGAGTAACCTCACTGACACGTTGCACTTCACGCTGAACTCCGAAAGGTTGCCGCTCCCACGCCATGCCGTCCTGAGTTTTGGATAATATCACCCCGCGCCAGTAAAGATCCTCCATTCGGGGAATATCCTCATCTGGAAATTCCACCCGGAACGCCATACTGCGATCACTGAACGCTCCTGAAACTGAGCCAGGTGACATGGAATCCGCAAAGCCCGAGGACGGGTCAAAGGGAGAAAACCGCAGTTGCGCGTCAATTCGAGGAAAGAAGATAAATAGAACCATTGTTAGCGGTAGCGATTTGCATATCAGCGAGGTCGCCAGACTTCCTGCTGTCCTTGTTTTACGGTCATGGATGCGCCCATGGACCCGGATCAGACAAGTCGTAGTGAACCAGAACTGGAAGAGCAGATACAGACACATCAGCAGCGACTGAGTGAACAATACACCAGCCAGAATCAGCGCATACGATACACCGGTTACAACCAGAAAGTCTTTCCGGTTTCGCAACTCCAACATCTTCAGGCAGAAGAATCCTACCAGTAACCCGGTGCCACCATCCCGACCGGTCCACGTTCCATACGTTACGAAAATTCCCAACAGTAAAACCGGAATAACCAGCACAAAGAAGCTGGCGGGAGGCAATCTTACTTGTTTGCGTAGCGATGCCCAGCGCCATAGCGCCACTCCGCCCGCCATTAAAATCAACCACCATGCCAGATGAAACAGATGGGGTAGTAGCGCTACTCCAAAGCAGGTCAGCGCCTGAATGACCATCTTGCGCTCCAGTCGCGGCAACCCGAATGTTCCCATAAAATCTGCATTGAGCAATGGCAGCCTCATCCCTGATCTCCCGGCTTCCCATACACGGCCAGTGCCGTTAAACACGCCTGATAGTGACGTTTCCCCCTGGCCGGACCGATCTGCCCGTCCGGCAATGCCAGCACAAAGTCTACATTATCCCGAAAGGCTTGAACAACCCAACGGGCAAGTTGAGAGAGCTTTTGCTCCATGCTACCGCGTGCGATAGCACTCATTTCAAATCGAACGCACCCAGAGCCTCCACCACGATAGTCCTTAATCAGCATCCCTTTACCCCGTGAAAACGCTTTCCAGTCGATATGCCGTTGTGATTCGCCCGGCTGGTAAGCACGATGCCCAGCAAAGTGGTCGCCACTGTGACTGGAAAATTCATCCTGATGCGCCTCGTCAGGTTCAGTATCCTCAGGCCATGGCTGGTCTCCCATCGGTTTTGGATACACGGTCATGGTCACATCCACTGGAAAACGTTTCCGGGATCGCCAGAATCCGAGCGGGTAACAAGAGGAAACTGTAATTTCCCGAACCCGGTAGCGACCCCGCTGTTCCGCCGGAATTGTCAGCCTGTATGTAATGGCACTCCCCGGCCCAACGGTTTCGATTTCTTCTGTCGATTCCAGCAGTTCCCAATCCGCAATCTCAACATGCAAGGCCTCCATCAGGCGCTTGCCACCATTTTCGACGTGGAGTGCCAACGAAAGCTCTGATCCGCAAAAGGCTTCCACCTCACTCTGACACGTCACTTGCAGCTGCCGCACATTCACCCACGCCATAAAAGCGGAAGTCACGACCAGACTGACCAGCAGGAATAATACAAAATACGCACCATTGTTCTGATAGTTGATTGATGCCCACAACATAAATAGGCATAAGACCACCAGAATCTTAAACTGTGGTGTCCAGCGTAATTTCATAAAAGCGATTTCCGGTGCCTGCTTAATGGTTTGGCATTGTAAAACCCGAGGTCAAAATCCCAAACTACCTGATTGGCACTTTCGACAAAAGCTCCTGCACCATGGCATGTCCTGCCTGCGCATCTGCACCTGTAGCCGCACTTAAACGATGCCCCAGCACAAACGGTGCCACTTTCTGAATGTCTTCTGGAATCACCATCGGCCGACCTTCCAGATATGCCCAGGCTTGCGCTGACCGGGTGAGTGCCATCCCGGCTCTTGGGGACAAACCGGTATTTTCCGCTCCGCTTTCACGGGTATATGTCAATAGGTCCAGAACATAATCCAGCAGCGGCTCTGCCGTTTCCACTTGCGGAATTTTTTCCTGCAAAGTGACCAACTCCTGTCCGCTGAAAAGCGGTTCCAGGCCTTCAATCAGGTCACGCCGATTCGGGCCTGAGAGCAGATCCCGCTCCGCATCACGTCCCGGGAATCCGAGCGATAGCTTCATCATAAACCGGTCCAGTTGAGATTCCGGCAGTGGAAAGGTTCCCCGCTGGTAGCCGGGATTCTGGGTGGCAATGACAAAAAACGGATCCGGCAATGGATGCCGGATACCATCCACCGAGACGCGACCTTCTTCCATGGCTTCCAGCAAGGCGCTCTGGGTCTTCGGGCTGGCGCGGTTCACCTCGTCCGCCATGACCACCTGGGTAAAAAGTGCACCCGGATGAAATACAAATTCCGATTTGGCCGCTTCAAAGATCGATGTTCCGACAATATCGCCCGGTAACATGTCACTGGTGAACTGGATCCGCTTCATCTCCAATCCAAGGCACTTGGCCAGTGCGGTTGCCAGCGTGGTCTTCCCCACCCCTGGCACGTCTTCAATCAGCACATGACCTTTGGCCAGCAATGAAGCCAGTGCCAGCCGCAGCACATCCGGTTTTCCTAAAATGATCTGGTCGAGCTGACCCAACGCTTTCTTGAGATTTTCATCCATACCCAAATCAACATAATGCGTTTCATGCGTAACGAAAGCGTATGTTTTCCTGTTATTTTATGCTGAAAATAAGCTTCTGTGCAGGCAGATTCTGTCTAACACAGGCTTATGAACTGTCGCGCTCTGTTTATATTTTTATCGTGTCTTGTGATATCTGCCCATACGGAGATATTCGCCCTGAGTGATATTTTTGTTAAAGTTGAAGAAGACAGAACGGAATCCAAGCAAGACCGGATAGACAAGCACTCGAAATATGGCGATGGCAGGTTCAAGACTAAACAATACATCTACCGGATCGAGCTGCGATCATATGCCGAAGGAGCTATCCCCGGTATCAGACTGCGATTACTTGGATATGGCAACCAGCGATTCCAGAAGAAAGACGATGTCAGATTAAAGCATGTGATCGAAAAGAAAGGCATCACCGCTCCTCGTTCCGAAAGTATCATCGTTGAGATGGGGCCACTGGAATATTTCTATGGAGAAACTAAAAAAGTGACTACCAGCAGCACTACCGAAACCACAACCAATTACACGATAGGTTATGAAAACTATGCCTACGTGCTGGAGGTATATGCTGGGAATGAATTGATGGAAACTGTGCTGAGCAAGTCCACTTCCAAGTTCGAGCGCATCTACCAAAAAACAAAGAATTCCGATCCAGATCATCCGTAATTGGCCGACTGTCCGCTCCTGATTTTAAAGTCTATTCCAGCCTCCAGTACCGTATCCTGCACCTCAGAGCTCTTCTCCGGATAATCCAGCGTGTAATGCAGGCCCCGACTCTCGTGACGTCGCATTGCACATTCCACAATCAGTGACGAAACCAGCGCCAGGTTTCTCAGCTCCAGCAGATCAGCGGTGACTTTAAAATTCCAGTAGTATTCATTTACTTCATTATGCAGCAGTGTCAGCCGGCTGGCTGCGCGTTGGAGTCTTTTGGTGGTTCGGACAATTCCCACGTAATCCCACATCGTCTGGCGCAATTCCCGCCAGTTATGAAAGACTACCACCATCTCGTCCGGATCATGCGCGTCTCTGGTCTGCCATTCCGGCAGCGCATCTACAGGATGAATCTGTTTACTGTATTGCTGACAGTGCAATGCCGAGCGATGAGACGCTACTACTGCTTCCAGCAGGGAGTTGCTGGCCAGCCGGTTGGCGCCATGCAGGCCCGTGCAAGCCACTTCCCCAATGGCATACAATCCTGCCAGTGAGGTTACGCCACTCGTATTGGTCAACACCCCGCCACACTGGTAGTGGGCTGCAGGAACAACCGGAACCGGCTCCCGGGCCATATCGATCCCCAGCTTGATACAATATTCGTAAATATTCGGGAAACGGGTGGTAAGAAATGATTCCGACTTGGACGTCATGTCCAGAAAGGCACAAGCTGCCCCGGTTTTTTTCATTTCCGCATCAATCGCCCGCGCTACCACATCCCGTGGTGCCAGCGATGCACGGTCATCGTACTGAGACATGAACTCCTGCCCCCGGGCATCCACCAGAACACCGCCTTCACCGCGTAGTGCTTCGGAAATCAGAAACGATTTGGAAAACGGATGGTATAGGCAGGTCGGATGAAATTGCACAAACTCAAGATTGGCCACCCCCACTCCGGCACGATACGCCATTGCAATTCCGTCGCCGGAAGCAATGTCAGGATTGGTGGTAAACTGATAGCATTTCCCGGCCCCGCCAGTTGCCAGAATCACAGCACGCGCCGCAACAGTTGTGACTTCATCGGTAGCTCGATCCAGCACATAGACTCCCAAGACCCGATTCTCGCCGTCCAAGCCAAGTTTGCGCGACGTAATCAGATCCACTGCAATCTGATTTTCAAGGACGGTAATCTGCTTATGCTCATCCGTTGCCGCAACCAGAGCGCGCTCGATCTCACGACCAGTCATGTCTTCAGCATGCAGGACACGGCGTTTGCTATGACCCCCTTCCTTACCCAAATCGTATTCACCTCCATTGGGATTTTTCCGTTCAGTAAAGCGCACCCCAAGATCAATCAGCTCCTGAATCCGCGCCGGTCCGTCTGCCACTACATCGCGCACCACCTCTTCGCGGCAAAGTCCATCACCTGCCACCAGTGTATCTTTAACATGTATTTCAAAGGTATCCTCCTCCGAAGTCACACAGGCAATACCACCCTGGGCATAGTTGGTATTTGATTCCGCACGGTCCTTCTTGGTAACAACCGCTACGGAGCCCGCTTCCGCAAGCTTTAAAGCACAGGTCAGCCCCGCAATACCACTACCCAATACCAGAAAATCAAATTGTTTCATAAATTCTAAGCCCTGTATATTTCAGCCGCCAGCTTGGAGCTTTTCATCCAATCGGGAGCAAGCCAGCGGTTGCCGAGCATTCAGCGTTTCAGCAAAATCGGAATAGCACAGGCAATGATAAAAGACTTGCGTGCTTACGTTCACTTCGATACTTTCCTCGTTCTCTCACGGAGCCATAGCTCAATTGGTTAGAGCGCTGCCCTGTCACGGCAGAGGTTGCGGGTTCGAGTCCCGTTGGCTCCGCATTTCTGTACGCTAAATCGTAACACTTCGCAAAGCATTATCTCTTTCAGCCAAAGATCAACTGTAAATCACAGGTTACTGCTGGCTGGCTGCTGCTGAAAACACAAACCAAATTGATTTTTTACCAGAAATATAATCTGTGTTATGCTGCATTTTCAGTGATTAAGACCTCTGCTACGCCTTTATGCCCAACAGATGATCCAGTTGCATTCCGAGATGCCCTGAATCAATGGTTCAAGGCCAATGCTCGCTCGCTGCCCTGGCGGGATAATCGCTCGCCTTACTATGTTGTCGTATCAGAATTCATGTTACAGCAGACTCAGGTGAAAACCGTGCTGCCTTACTATGCTAACTGGATGGATCAGTTTCCGGATTGGCAGAGTTTAGCTGGCGCGGCCGAAGAGCAGGTGCTCAAAGCCTGGGAAGGTCTCGGCTACTATTCCCGTGCCCGCAATCTCCACAAGCTTGCCCGAACGGTTGTGGCTGAGCACAACAGTCGCTTCCCCGAAGATCCGGCAGAAATGAAGAAGCTGCCCGGTATCGGCCCCTACACTGCCGGAGCCGTCGCTTCACTGGCTTTTGGACAATCCGTGCCACTGATTGATGGTAATGTGGAACGCGTCTTTGCCCGCCTCTTTGATATCCGCGACGATATTAAGTCGTCGAGCAATCAGAAAAAACTCTGGCAACTGGCTGAAACTCTGGTGCCGAAACAACAGGCGGGCGCTTTCAATGAATCATTGATGGAGCTTGGCGCACTGATCTGCACGCCTAAGTCTCCCCGATGCCTGATCTGCAGCGTTCATAAATTCTGCAGCACCCGAACTCCGGAGGGCTTACCGGTGCGGGTGCGTGCCAAAACCGTCAAACTTGAACTTACGTACGCAGTTATCAGACAAGAAGACCAGATCTGGCTGCTGAATCCCGATGAACCTGGCCGTTGGAAAGGCTTTTACCGCCTGCCGGAATTTGATTCCGACCGGATGACCTGCGGTCAATCCGTCGGGACTCACAACTTCGGCATCACGAAATACCGTATTACTGCTGCCGTGCAGGAAGCAAAATGGAAACAGCCAGCACCTGAAAACGGTCATTGGCATACGCTGGCCAACCTATCCGAGTTGGCTTTACCGGTACCAATCCGAAGAATGATTTTACTAGGTTTAGCTGAAGAATGAATTTGCAGAATCTGTGTCTACCAGCTGTTTAAGTAGCTGAGATTAAGGTTCTCTTCGATCGCACATTGGCTAAAATTATAAGCTTGTACAAACGATGCTGGTCAAATTGCAGGTAATCAGCCATTTTAAACATGTTATTTGATCCCAGCACGCTTATGGACAGCAAAACCGTACTAATGATTGGCCTGCACCCAGCCTCGGTGAATTATGAAAAATGGCCGGAACTCTCACCTGTGATCCTCAAACAAGCCTTTGATGAAACGGTTGAAAAAATGACGGAAGCCGGCTATCATGCAGAATGGTGCCTGACTGACACTGGAGAAACTGCGGAAGATCAAGTAATGGATGCATTGAAAGCCAAACAGCCTGATATCGTTTTGATCGGCGCTGGTGTCCGCACGGATCCGGACCATCTCACACTGTTCGTACGACTTTTAAACTTAATCCGCATACACGCACCGAGTGCTGCTATTGCCTTCAATACCAGTCCGCACGATTCGGTGGACGCCGTGCAAAGGGTAAGCTAGTTTCTCAAAATAAGACTCTGGATACAGATCATTCGTATAGAACTACTCCTGTCCGGCCATGTCTTGATATAATATTTTCAGCATATCCATAAACAAAAACTGAAATCCGATCTGATGCCTTTCCGGGCTGATATCAAGGCTCATCTGATTCAGGTCAGGAAAGCAAAACGAGTCTCGATATTTTTTAACTCACATGTTTCCAGAATAGAAGCCAGTTATCAAATAACCGGGCAGGAACCTGTCAAGGGTATACGTTTACACACTAAAAAAATCCATACTACCTGAATATCCCTACTCAATGGCAGAAAAGTATCTACAACTGATTTATGTAGATTGGACCAAAACTTCATCCTCAAATCCGGCATGGAAGTCGCGACCATGAGTCGTAGCTGCCACATAACCTTGGCGAATGACAAAGTCTCCAAAGTGTTCGCCATCTTCACGACTTTTCGCGTAATCATTGATAATGGGACGCAGAGTTTCTTTAACGTCTTCTGCTTTGATCGAATCCATGAACAACTTGTTGAGGCGCTCGCCATGGTGACCACCACCAAGATAGAGATTGTATTTCCCCGGGCCACGACCAACAAAAGCAATCTCAGCAATATAGGGACGGGCACATCCATTCGGACAGCCAGTCATCCGGATGGTGATCGCATCATGTCTCAATCCGGCCTCCTCCAGGACTTCTTCTAATTCAGTGATTAAGTCGGGCAGGTAGCGCTCACTCTCGGCTAATGCCAGCCCGCAGGTTGGCAATGCCACACAAGCCATGGAACTGAGTCGCAAACCGGATGCTTCAATCGTTTTATCTATGCCGTATTGCATCAACATTTTTTCAATCCTGGGTTTTTCTCCAGGCGGAATGCTGCCGATAATGAGGTTTTGGTTGGCGGTAAGACGAAAATCACCCTGGTGGATTTTAGCAATTTCCCGCATACCAGTCATCATCTGCCAGGTGCCTTCGTCACGGACACGCCCATTGGGGATGTAGAGCGTTAGATGATGGTATCCACGATCGTCCTCAATCCAGCCATAGCGATCACCGTTGTGCTCGAACTTAAAGTCCTTGGGTGTGCCCAGTTTGTAGCCAAGTCGGTCTTCTACTTCACCTCGGAACCATTCGAGACCACGATCATCGATCGTATATTTGAGACGTGCATGTGTGCGTTCGGTGCGATCGCCATAGTCACGCTGCACCAGCATCACTTTCTCACCCACTTCGACTGCTTGCTCAGGAGTGCAGAAACCCAACACTTGCGCTAGCACCGGATAGGTTTTCTGGTTGCCATGGGTCATGCCCATGCCTCCACCGACAGTAATATTGTAACCTATCAGCTTGTCATCTTCTATGATGGCAATGTAGCCCAGATCATGCGCATAAATATCCACGTCATTACTGGGCGGCACGGCAATAACGGTTTTGAACTTGCGCGGCAGATAGGTTTCTCCATACAGCGGCTCAATCTCCTGAGGGTTTTCGGTAATCTGGATTTTCTCGCCGTCGTCGTCCGTCAGCCAGATTGCATGATATGCCGGAGTGCGTGGAGATAGATGATCGCTAATGTCCTCAGCCAGTTTTTGCACAGCAGCATGATGCTTGGACTGATAGGGGTTTGGATTGCACATCACGTTACGATTCACGTCGCCACAAGCTGCCAAAGTATCCAACAGGGAGTCGTTGATCTCCTTAATGGTCGTTTTAAGATTCGACTTGATAACACCATGAAACTGGAAAGCCTGTCGCGTCGTCAGCTTGAGCGTGCCGTTGGCATATTCGTTAGCTAGCCGGTCCATTTCCAACCACTGTTCGGACGTAGATATACCACCAGGCACCCGCACCCGTATCATAAAGCTGTAGCAAGGTTCAAGTTTCTGTTTTCGACGTTCCTTACGCACATCACGATCATCCTGCTGGTAGATGCCATGAAATTTAGTCAACTGTGTATCGTCAGCAGACAACTGACCTGTGCTCATGTCAGACAATCCCTCTAAGATCGTTCCGCGCAGGAAGTTACTAGAGGTTTTTATTCCCTCATTTTTATGCAGTTGCTCTTTGTCTTGATTCGGTGCAATCATTTGAAAAACGTAAATCTATAATAGTTGACGGAAAACCACGCATTCAGCTGAATTTCCAGCATAAACCCTACTATTCCTGTAGGAATTATAGTAATTAAAATACTATCATCAGTAAAAACGTCAACTATGAAATTACTTACGATGGATCGAACTCAAAGCAAGCGACTTTAAACGCACCACCAGCTCCAAATTCATTCATCAGCATGCGCTCTTCAGGCAAGCTGGCCGACCAATTACGGCGGATATGCTCACGTAGAAAGTCCCTTTGTTCCTGATAAACAGTCATCGTCCATCCTAATTCTTCCATCCAATGGCGCAGATGGGTGAAATTGACATCAACGGTAAGATCCTGTCTTCCTACTCGCCGGTAGCATTCATCTCCCTCCAGCACTTGATGCTTGAAATAGCACCTGAGCGATCCTTGCGGATAACGCTTAAGCAGCACGCTGTTTTCATCGCCATAATCAATCGTCAGAAAAATCCCCTTGCGGATCTGAGCTGACCACTGATGCAACCACTGGCGGATCGACCACTGAACCTCCAGTCGTCTGCCTGCTTTTTCCATTTCAGAGGAAGTTTCCAGAAAATCCAGTGCAGCTATTTCATCTCCGCTTTGCGGTAATTGACAGGATTCTATGACACTTCCATTCTCATCTCGTGCCAGACCGACCACCTGCCACTGATGCTGATGGAACACAAACTGCATACAGGGAAAGGCATCCAGCAGTTCATTGGAATAGATACAAGCCGGGCCATGACAACTCTGTAGTGCACTGTTTAATTCAGAAAACCAGCGCACGTTATGAGCAGACAGCCTTTGCTGCTGAATCTTCTGAAGTCGAGGTGAAATTTCAGCTAAATGAAAACGGCAACCCAGACGTTTAAGCAAAGGAATATTCTGCAGCACAGCTTCAGCCAGATTTCCCGAGCCTCCTCCAATCTCGATCAGATTCCAGCGGAAGCGGGTTGTACGGTGCCCCCGCCCCAGTGAATTGACCACCCATTGAGCGATACCCCGCCCCAGTAGTTTGCTAAGGGAGGCGGATGTAGAAAAGTCTCCACCCGGTCCGACATCTTTAATATTTCTGGTATAATAGCCATGCTCCGGATGATAAAGTGCTTGGCGCATGAAATCCTCCAATGATAAAAAACCATTTGCCTCATCGATCCACTGCTTTAGAAGGCGCTGTGATGTGATCCGATCCACTGTCTGCAAGGCTGCCTACAGTGCGTCTGATCGTCGATCCATTTTGAACATTGCCATGATACCAGTTGCACTATAATTTATTAATATGTCGCAGGAACAGACGGTCTATGCAGAAGGAACTAAACTAGACGCCGTTATCAGTTTTATTGCCGCTCTTATTGCGGTTTCGGTAATTGCAGCGATAGTTTTATTGACTAATAATGGCAATACACCCCCTGCGGGCACTGGAGTTTGATTCCTTCCCGTGATGGAAGATCCTTACCGCAAGATACGTAAAATCGGACAAGCAACTGAAAAACTGGCGGCTGACAATAACGCAGCTCCAGACCGGATATTTGCAGAATCCCAAAAACGCCTCAATGAATTAGCTGACATTGAATTGGAACATGCCTCAATTACGGTCGAATGGGAGCAGTACATGTCTAGTGTCAGAACCACACTACATCACATGCAAGCGAAGGCTCGTCCGCAGATCGACCGTCATCTTGCCGCACAGATCACTATCCAAACCCAGGCAGAGCTAGGTCGGGATAAAGTCAAGGAACAGGAAGACTTACGCAGACGCAGGCGTGCACGCAAAAAAAAGATCAAGCTGGCCATCATTACCGCATCCGTTGTTATTTCCGTTTTATCCTGTATTGGAATGTTAATTTTTTATCAGTGGTCAGTATTAAACAGTAATGAAGGATGGTTCCATGATCTGTCACAAAAAAACTGGACAAGCATTGAAAAACGTATGCGTCTTGGTAGATCTGTCGAAACTGCAGACCACATGGGCATGACGGGTTTACTCTACCTGGCTCGAACAGGCACGTTGGAGGATTTGAAACAGATGCAGCAGCTCGGAGCGAATCTGTATGTCAAAGATAATTCTGGTCGCACTGCCCTGCACCATGCAGCAGCCAACGCAGACCACAAGTCAGTCGAATGGCTGATTTCTCAAGGTATCGATGTTAATGTTAAAGACGTTACAGGAACGACTCCGTTACACTACTTCTTCCTGAAAGCTCCGGGCAGCAGATACGGTTTGGAAACTTATCATACCCTGCTGGGGAAAGGAGCCAGAACCGATACATTCAATCAAGAAGAATCTTTATTGATGGCCGCGGTGCTCTGGGTGCGCGGTGGCGCCTTCGACGAGAGGCCTGCTGATATTCTGCAAGTGCTTATTGATAAAGGGGCCAATGTCAACCACCGCGGTCTAAACGGCGCTAGTGCGCTGGACAGTGCACTCGTCAAATATCTGCCGGAAACACCAAAACCTTTGTCGCTATTCGATAGCGATCCCGTCGTCAAAGTTTTATTGAAAAATGGGGCAACACAAGAGGATCAGAACCTGTTACTGACTGAAGAACTTCAATATGAAGAGGAACAGCGTATCGAATTTGCGCCGGGTCTTTAATCCGGCCCGACTAATTCGAAATAACTACCCGATACCGTCAGATATAAGCCTGCACGAATCTGAGCCTGCGAGTTTTGCTGCCGGCAAATCTGAGTATAAGCATCCAGCTGCGGGCGGTACTTTTCGGCAAGCCGCCTGACAAACGATCTATCGTTTTCCCGCTCCAGGCGGCGGTTTGTTTTCCAGTCCAGTATCCACCAGTTATTTTTTCCTTGCAGCACCAGCAAATCAATCACGCCTTCCATCCATCGCTTCGACATCATCGGCCATAAGAATGGTAATTCCGGCATAAAATGTTTCCCATGATTCAACACTTCATGAAAAGTCTCACTCGCAAAAAAGATCTCGGTCTCCTGCTGAAGCCGTTGATGTATGATGGCATCCATCCCATGCTGAAGCCGCTGCTGTAATGACTGCTCCCGGTATTTTCTGCAGGCGTCTAAGCCTGCAGCCCATGGCAAGCCTTCTATCCATTCGTGCCAGACCGATCCATATTCCACCCCGCCCACGCCAGCTTCATTACGGTGCTCTTCCGCGTCAATATCACGGTCAGGCTTATCCTCCTGATCGCACAGAGCGTGGGGCAAGAGCCGCTCCGGCACATTCTGTGACCATGCGGAAAATACTTTTGCCGTTTGCTGTGAAGGTCTCGCAACCGTCACGGATTTAGCTTGTGCTGCCACTGGCGGCTGTCCTGCCGGTAGATCGGAAGCAAATGAATCACGTATTTCCGGCCAGTTCACCAGTCCTCCAAAATTGACTGGCTTACCCTCAATGCCAGGGTCAGAAATAACCAATGTCTTTTTGCTGCGGGTCATTGCCACATAAAGCAGCCGCTGGAGTTCTTCATTCCGCAGCAACTCCATGCTGTGTTTCCATTCCTCACCTGCAGATTCACTGCTTACCATCACCCGGATCTGATCGCCTTGGCGGTGAATGAACGGGTACGACGGCGGCTTCTGGTAAATTTTTCGCCACAGACCGACAATCACTACAACAGGCCATTCCAAACCCTTGGACTTATGGCAGCTAATCAGATCCAAACCACCCAACGTCGCAACAGGTAGCGAAGGCTCTGCCAGCTTCTGTCGTTCAGCATCCAGCCAATCCATCAATGTTAATCCCGCTGCCGATGCTTCCTCGATCGTTTGGAAAAAGCGTGCCAAACCTTCTGTTTCTTCTCCGACTGCTTCCAGTCTGGCTTTCAATTGACAGGTTGAAACCAGTTCTCTGACGGTTCGAGCCAAGGGTTGAGGTGGCTGTTCCTGGCGTTTACCCACTAAAGCACGATGCCGTCGCTCCAAAAATTCAAGCGCTGTAGCCAGTTCCCCCTTGGCAAAAACGGCACTGAAAAGTGACAGGCCATCAGGGTCCAACTCATGCAGCCGTTCGATTTCCGCATCAGGAATAACAAAGATATCACGTAACACCCCGACCAGTTCAAAACGGTCATATGGAAAGGCCATAACGTGCAGCAACGCATACGGCCACGTATACAGCGGACGGTCCGCAGCCAGCTGCCGCGATGATTTATATGCAACCGGAATACCAGCAGCTTGAAATGCCTCACCCGCCGATGCCAGCCATCCCACCCGCGGACATAATACTGCCACCTCGGACCATTGCTGCACTCCCAAATCATTCAATCCCTGCCCTTTGAGCCAGCTGGCAACCTGCCTGCATTCCAGTTCGAAGACAGCCTGATCACCAGCCTTTTCTACGACCTCAAGTTCCAGCGGCAATCGAATAGCCGCACTGCCGGTAGCGTCTCGAAACGGAGCAGCAACCATCTTCCTGAAGGTCGCGCGCGATTGCTTAATTCGTCCGGGGTAAGTGCGATTCACTGCAGATACGACCGGTTCAGGACAGCGCATGGTGACTGAAAATTCAATCCGCTCTCCACCGCGGCCCTGTTCATACGCCTGAACATAGTCCAGGTATTTACCGATATCTGCCCGACCGCTGTAAATACACTGCTGATCATCTCCGACAAAACTGAATTGCCCGGCACACGGTCCTTCGGCATCCGTTTGGGCAGGCCAACTGCCAAAACGTTCGCCACGAGGACGGGTAATCTCAGTGAGTATTTGAAACATGTCTGCATCCGTATCCTGTGCCTCATCCAGAATCACCAGCCAGCCACGCGTGCGCATTTGATCCAATACCTCCGGATTTTGCGCCAGCCGCAAAGTCTCGGAGATCATATCGTCATAGGTCAGACGCAGGTTATCAACCCTGTAGCCGCGATAGGCCTCCGCGATATGTGCTGCCATGATGACAGCACTCTCAGCCAGCCATTCCCGGTAGGGTCCCAGTAGAGAGGCTGCATCAGCTTTGAACCTCTGCCCACCGGCATCCACTTTCGGCAGGTATAAAAAGGGACGATCCTCAGCAAGATCCGAGCACCATCGCTGCAAAGCACGCTGAATACGACCGACTGTATTCACATTGCGGCTGGTAACCTTATATTCCAGTAACGGAGCCACATCCGGCACGGAAAGTACTTTATCGGATGCTTTCAGGTAATGTCGAATCTGGTCCGGTTTTAGCTTTTCGGCAATGTTGAACACCTCTTCGATTGAATAGTACTTGAGTGCCACTTGCGAACGCTGCTCAGGCCAGCTCAACACACCAAGATCAAGCGACTGCTTAAACCGTTCAAAAAAAATAGAATCCTGCGATGAAAGCAGGCGAACTTGCCCCGGTAATCCCAGGTGGTTGCCGTAATCACGCAACAGCCGCAGGCAAAAACTGTGGATTGTTCCAAAATAGATACGATTAAATCGAGCTAGCAGCCTGTTCCTGACATACGGCGGATCAGCAGCTGCCAGTAAGCGCTGTCGACTGCGCACTCTTAATTCCTGTGCTGCCATTTCCCCATATGTCACGACGACCAGGTGATCCAACGGTTCATCCTGCAAGTCAGCGGCAGGCCTCCGGATCAAGGCCTCTACCCGGTCAACGATCGCGCGAGTTTTGCCAGCACCAGCGCCTGCAGAAATACAGAAATTACAATCCAATGCACTCGTAAAACGATCGCGAGCTGTCTGATCCGCCAGGGGTTTCATGAGGTGATGACTCCTGCTAATAAAACCTGCCACTTTGACTCAAGCACGCTCGCGTCAACGGGTATCGTCGTCAGCGGTAAGGTCTCTGCAGAAAACCCGTATTCATTTCGTAAAGGGCCGCGACGTGGAAAGATTTTCGTCCTGGTCATGTGAGCCAGCACACACAGATGTTCCTGTGCTGCTTCAATATGCTCTGGTGTTAATTCACGTTCTTGAGATTCAAACGGATTGATCACTCGAACACTGCGATCCCGGCAGCCATTTTCGGTCAGCAGCAAATAGGCGATATACTGGAGTCCGGTTGCCTTGCTCTTCAACGTTTTCGGGGTGGGGAGCTCACCGGTTTTGCCCGTTTTGAAATCGATAATGAGTTCGTCCCCTCTGTCCGACTTCAGCATCAGATCAAGCCGACCGGAAAGCAGCAGTGATCCGGAAGGTGTTGGCACGGTGATATTCTCCGGCCTCCACTCTACCCGTTCCACCATCCAATGGCTTCCCAGCTGCTGGACTTCGAGCAGGCAGGATCGCACCATCCAGGAAGCTTTTTCTGCCAGCACCTGCATCCATAAACCGGGCACAACAGTGGCTACAGGCCGATAGTCCTGAATTATCTGATCTATCGAGGCATGAACTCTCCGGTTGAAAATTGGGGCCAAAGCTGCATGTGTCCACTCTCCCAGTAAAAGGGACTCCTTTCGCATAAAATCAGTATGCTCTCTGGGCGACGCATTAAAAATTGCGCGCATAGCGAAGGATGCCGGCGCTTCCAGAATTTTGTCTAATCCGCTGGCGCCTAACGGGCGATTAAATTTTTTTGCACCCACGGAAAAGCAGAAATCATATGCATCCATCGCAGCATCCGGGTCCGAACGTTGTTTGTGCACCTGCTTTAATTGCTGAAGATCAAGAGCAAGCGACTGCTCTTTGCATGAGCACGCAGCCTCTTCGGTTACATTTTGTCCGGCGGCTTCCCAGCCCTGCAATGCTTCAGCCGAAGCTTCGCGATCCGAGAGCAAAACTTGTGCAGCCCATTCGTTTGGGAAAGTCTTGACTTCCGGAGCTTTCCCGTCCGTTAGGCTTCCAGAGAATAAAACTGACCCTGAACAGTTTTCAACCAAACCCAGAACCGTCTGCTGCTGCATACGGGAACGATCCTCTACAGTAAGTAATCGGGAGATCCCAGCCTGGCGATTACGATTCAACTCTGCACGCTTGCTGTCTCTCAAAAAAGGATTCTCCTTGGGAATTTCGGGCCATACACCCTCCTGAGAATCCATGAATACCAGCGCTCCCCATGAGCGTCCCACAGCTGCCGCCTGATTGGTAATGATCACGCGGGCATAAGGGTTGAGAGCAGTCTCATCCCGCCATAATCCAGGAGCACCCAGCAGACTTTCGACATAGTCAAAGAAATAGCGACTAGCGAGCATTTGCCCGGACAGATGTTGTGAAAGGCGTGACCAGACAGGCTCCAGATAATCCGTACCAAAACCAAAATCTGTTGCTGCCTGTAACCAGCATTTTCTGGCATTTTCCCAGCTTACCTGATCCGGCCATGGCCTGAGCCACTTGGAGAATTTAATCAGTGCAGCCTCATGCAAGTCCAATGGCTCCTCACAGGATCCCTCAGCCCAGAGTTCTGAAAAATCACGGCTCTGAATCCTGTTAAAACGACGAATACACTTCTCCCGCAAGATCCGGTATTCCAGCCCCTTCATGCAAGGTTCATTTCTAGCCAGCAACCACTCAAGTAATTTCAACACCTCCTCGGTATCTGCATGCGTAGCAAAACAGCGAACCAGGAATTTATGAAATGTGTGAAATCCCCCTGCAGCATGCACCTCACCGATTTCCTGATGGAAAACGATTTCCCTGCGTGAGAACTCATCAGTCAGCCGGTGCAGGCTGCCCCCTTCACCCGGCACCAGGCAGCCTACCGGATGCATATTCTGATCAGAACTGCTCTGCTGCACCACCCAGTCTGCCACCAGAACGGCCTGATCTTCCACTGTTTTCCCGACCAACAGCTTGGGGAGCACCGCATCCGTAACTGGCTCCTCCAGCATCAGTGAACTGGAAAATCCTTCATGAAGCGACGTCCAGTTGACCGGATCTTGTGCAAATTCGGACTCCACTCCAAGTTGCCGCTCCAACTCCAGAATCCATTCTTCATCCAAATCCTCTCCTCCCATCAAACGCGGCTGCGGCACGATAATGGTCAGATCATCAGCAACATGACGAAGTATGGAAACCAGCCTTGCATCAGGATAATGCATTCCACCCCATCCGAAAAGGCACACAGGCCCGAAATGAATCGTATTTTCCTGTGCTTCCAGCAGACAGTGAAATTCCCGAGCCGGCAGCCATTCTCCTGTTTGCTCTAACATCTGCCCTAGCTTAAGAAAATCCGGCGGAAAGACATTTTCCCAGTCCTGTGGCATTCTTCCTGAGCGGCCTAACTCATCCATGGCACGGAGTGCATCCTCAGGGTCGGCAGCCAGCGTTACCGCCAGTGGACTCTTCATTTTTGCAGCTGCTATCCGAATCAGCAATTCCAGATTTTCACGCCCCAATGGTTCAAACGGCACATCCAGACGCTGACACAGCAGCCGTCTAAGTCCGGCAGCCGTCTGCCATTCCAACCCCATTACCGTAATCCCGTGCGACAGAATCTGTGTTTTTAAACTGTTAATCTGTTGCGCATGATCCACCACCACAATCGGTGATGGTCCACTGATCGCATCCATGGCATGTGCCTGGACCCACGGGATAAAAGAGTCCGAGACCGCTGCTGCTGCAATACGGTATTGGATCAGACGTAATGCCACGATGAACATCTTCCTCACGTACCTGCAATCCTCAAGTCCCGAATTTGAGACATTGCGTTCTTGTTTAGTTGGTTCTGTCTATTCATCATGCGTAGATGGAAAGACGAAGACGAAGGCGACGTCACAGAAAGACTGGTCTATCCAGCTCATCCGATTCGCCTCAACCAATCTCTATTGAGATGCTCCGTAGTAATCGGCATAAACATGCCAAACGTAAACGTATTGCTTCGGTCCGGCTGGACCTGGAGGACTCTTCAGGATTCACCGAAAACAGCCTGACCCGCAGACAAATCATCTGGAAGGTTTTTACCGTCATTTTACTTTGCCTGGCATTGACGGCTATTCTTTACGACTACGGGTTTGCAAAATTCGGGAAAAAGGTTTCTGACTTTGTGAGCGGTATTGGTCAAGGTGCAAAACGGGTAGCCCTCGAAAACTCAACAGCAGACAATGAAACCACCATTGCAGCACTGGATGAAATTTCACGGTTGCGGGACACAGCAGCAACGATCGATACGGATACCCATTCAGTCTTCTATCCCGAAGGTAGCAAAGAAGCTATTTCCTGTGTCAAACTGGCCTTGGAAACGTCCAAGGTCGGCCTGCTCACACAAGCCATGGAGTTACTGGACCAGGCCAAAGCCATTGATCCGGAAATTACCGGATTGGATTACATTCGTGCCAGTGCTTATCTGGATGCCGGGAATCTGGAAAAAGCCAGTGAATTCTATCGACTGGCAATACAGCAGCAGGAAACCTATTTTCTTTCCCACCTGGCACTCGGCAGACTGGAATACCAGCAGCAAAATTACCCTGATGCCATAACACATCTGACCATTGTTCGAAAATTAAAGCCCCGGGATGTCCAGATTGCTAAGCTGCTGAGTAATGCATTACGCTTCAACCGTCAGCATCAGGAGGGACTTTTTGAGGCGCTGGCCGTGCAAAGGCTTGAGCCTGACATCAAAGCGTACCAGATTATGGCCAGCCTGGCTGCGATTCAGGCCCGGACATTCGAACTGCCCACTGAAATTCTGGCTATCATCAATGCTGCTGAAATTGATACGTCGGCATCACCCTTTGATCTGGTCATTGCCGCTGGCTGGGAGCACTGGCAGGGCAATACTGACAGAGTAGAGCAATATTGGGATGTGATCCGCCCTCATGCCAGCCGCATGACCTCGCTCAATGAACTGGAAAAAGACCCACTCTTCACATTGACTCTTACAACGGAGCCTCCTCCCGTCATGCGGACCGGTCAACCAGTCAATTCACCGTTATCAATTACTACTGGAATACAACAGGAAGCCATGGAAAACACGCTGGTATTTCAGGAAAAAAAACCTGAACTTAAATTCAGGGCTGATATTTCAACAGGCACGGACCAGAAACCCGAATCCGGCTTTTATCAACCAGACCCGGAAACCCCGGTCAAACCGTAACTATAAAATGAACATTCCTGAACTTGAAGAAGCGACCCGGCAGTCTATTCTCAATCATAACCTGGAGGTGCTTTACTACCTGACAATGCAGCCAGGTCATATCATTGAGTTGGGGCTGGCTGTTTTTATCGGGATCACCATACTTACTTTTTCGATTTCCAAGATTCATTTTCTGGGGAAAAGCGGTACCGCCTCGCTATTACTCACCCTTTTTGTTGTTATCGTCGGGAGCTTCCTCTTAATTGAGGTCGCATCTTTTACAGAAGTCTGGTTTGCACCACTCGTCGGACTGGAAAATCTTGCAGGCATTATGGTTGCCAGTGCAGTCGGAGCCGCTTTTTTGTTTATGGTAGTTCCATTTACACGCTTTGTATTCAAAAGCGGATATTTCATCAGTATGAGCTCATGGGTGATCGGGATGGTTTTCGCGCTGGCGGCTCTCTTTCTAGTCAGTCGAACTTATGATGAACCTCGCAGTGGAACCACACCCATCGATACAATGCAAAGCGTGCGCGGAGAGTTCGAATACCCTGAAGAAAGCATGACTGCTCCGGAATACCAATAACCGGTGTGTTCAGAAATCAAGCTGCTGACGTTCTCGCACTAAAATCCAGATTCCACCCGCCAGCACGATCCAGGCAGCAGCAAAAGCCCACATTAGGGTAGCAAAAACACTACCCATGGCACCGAATGCAACACTATGCTTCCAGAGTGCCGGCAGCCAATGGGTAAATGCCCAGCCGATTGCCATCCAGCCCAGAGTCGCCAGTGCGCCACCTTCGATACATGCGCGAGTGCGGACTACCCGCTTGGCATTGAGCCGGTAGCTGGCTCCAAACGCAATAACGAACATCAGAAACAGAAAGGTCAATCGCACCCCTTTGATAAAGTAGGCATGAATCGCGGGAACCTCCGGAATCAAGACCAACCAGGCCTCCAGGACGGGTGCCACCAGAAAGAGCAATGCTGTCAATGTGATAAACAACGCCCAGATCAGCACCATAATGAACGCATAAAGACGCACCCGCCAGCCACTTTTGGGATGCTTTACCTCAGTAGTAGCAAAAATAAGGTGCAATGCCTGCGTCAGGCTGCCCATAAAGCTGGATGTAGTCCATAACGCAAAAATGAAGGTCACGGTAAGCAACCCCTTGCTCCCTGCCTGCTCAGCAGTACCGACAATCGCCCTTACATTCAGCAGTTCCTGCTGCGGAATCAGATCCTTGACGATAGCTACCACCTGCTCACTCAGATCCAGCGGCGACAACACATGAAAAAGTCCTAATGTCACTACCAGAAAAGGAACCATTGAAAGCAGAAAGAAGAACGCAATTCCCCCTGCATAAATACTGAGCACTGGAAAAATATTACTGAGGTGCCGCTTTAATAAATTGGGAGAGGCCATGTCCAAAAATTACTGCACATCTATCTTTACACGCTCTATTCTGCCCGGGGAACGATCCAGAAAACGGGTTGCCAGGTCGAAGAAATGATCCGAGAGGTCAGTCAGGCAAGGCTTGATCCAGCCTTTGCGGGTGGAGCCTGTTTCAAGGCTGTTTTCGAGTAGACGCTTTTGCACATGATGGGCACAGGTCGTGGCTGAATCCACCAGCACTACCTGTCTGCCACAAATGTCCTCCAACAGAGGAAGAATCAGTGGATAGTGCGTGCAGGCCAGGACAAGTGTATCCACCCCGGCACTCAAAAGCGGCCCCAGATACTCCTCGGCTACCATGCGGCTGGCTGGCCGTTCAAGCCAGTCTTCTTCAATCAAAGGCACCAGCAAAGGCGTTGCTGAGGCAAAGATTTCTGCCTTGGGCTGAACCGACAAAATCAACTGCTGATACGCTCCACTGGCAATCGTTCCTGCCGTTGCGATGATTCCAATCTTGCCGCTTCTGGTCTTATCGATTGCAGCTTCAACGCCCGGACGAATCACTCCAATGACAGGAATTTCCAGATGCTTTTTCAGCGAATCCAACGCATAGGCCGATGCTGTATTGCAGGCGACAACAATCGCTTTCACGTCGCGTGAAAGCAGAAACTGGCTGTCTTCCATTGCATAGCGCTGAACTGCGACCGGTGACTTATTACCATAAGGTACCCTGGCGGTATCTCCCAGATAGACAATTGACTCATAAGGTAGCAGCCGGTTGATCTCACGCACCACCGTCATGCCACCCACACCGGAATCAAATACCCCCAGAGGTCGGTCATCCGCCATCGGTTAGCTCCTTTTGCTCAGCATGATCTGATTCTAAGTCAGTCTCTTCAGTTTCCAGCTTTTCTGCAATAGCCCGCTTCAACCGCTCAACAATCTCTCGCTCACGCGCTTTGAGTTCGGAGACTTCCGGTTCACGCAACGTGACTTCACGCGCGCCTGCCTTAAGATCGGTTGTCTGCGTCTTTTCTTCCGTCGCTTCAGCCTGTGCTACTACAGGCTTTTCATGACCTGCAGGGCCCGTTGTTTCGGTTTTCTGTATTTCATCTGCTGTAACAACTGAGCTGGGCGTGGGGGCGGATTGCTTTTTCAATGCCGAACGCGCAGGCAGTTTCGGGCTGTTGACCAGATCAATGTAGCGTCTGGTTGCGCGGTAAATGGCCGCAGCCACCTTCTTCTTGTATGACTCACTGCGTATCAGACGGGCATCAATATAGTGCGACATGAATCCACCTTCGATCAGAACCGCCGGAATCTTGACTTCCCGCAGGACTAGAAAACGTGCCCGCTTGAGTCCGCGGTCTCCTTTTTCTGTATGATAAGCCATCAATTCTTCATGCATGTAATTCATCAGCAGCGTGTTGTTAATATCGTGCTTATTGCCGTTATAACCGGTGTAGTCTGAACGGCGGATACGGCCACCTGCTGAAGTAGAGCCGACACCGCGCGGAGTCATACTGTAGGTTTCAATTCCGTTGGCAGATTTCACATAGACGCTATTATAGTGAATGCTGATAAAAATATGTTCAGGGTATTTATTGGCGATTCTGGCCCTGTCACGCAGGTGTACAAAAACATCCCGAGTGCGGGTCATTACCACATCAATACCGGATTTTTCATACAATTTCCGCAATTCCAGTGCCGTAAAGAGCGCTGCCTGTTTTTCAGTGTAGCCATTGGAAGAACGTGCACCACGATCCGCTCCACCATGCCCGGCATCAATCACAACACCTTTGACCTTCTTACGCGGAACCACCTCCTCAGGACGTAATATGGGAGCCAGCAATAAATCCACATCCGTCTTGGAAACGTAGAGCCCCTTGGCAGCGCTGCGAATCGGCAGGCTCAACCAGGCCCGATAACCGTTGATTTCAATTTTACGATCATCTGTAAACAGCTCCAACGTTCCATAGGGACCTTTGAGCAATTGCGGCTTGGTCATTTGGGGCGTGGGGAAACCGTAGAATTCACAAAGATCTATCAATCGCACATATTCCCGCCCACTGAGCTTGACGACCTCCAGCTCTTCAGCCTGCATCTGGCTCAGTGTCGTTACCAGCAAAAGGTGGAATATGCCGATGATCCTTCGATTCATTGAGGCTGAACGATAAGGGTTAAGTTTATTTTTGGCCACCACTGAAATCAGTGTGCCTTTCCGATTTTGCGGTTATCGATCAGGCGCGTTTTCCCGATTTTGACTGCCGCATATAAACGCCCTCCAGCCACTTCGAGGTAATCAACCCTCAACCCGGAGATGTCAGCCAGCTTTTTTCTCAGGTTCTTTACTGCCGCATTTCCATTACTTTTCGCACAATGCTCAAGGGCTTGAGCAAAAATGACCGCTTTTTCATATTCAGCAGCTGAAAGATATGCGTTACGCGAACTCAGAGCGAGTCCATGTAAGTCCCGAATGATCGGAGCACGGATGATTTTGATCCGGTAATGCATATCCCGCACCAGGCGTTCGATCACATCCAGCTGTTGTCCATCCTTCTGACCAAACACAGCATAATCCGGCTGCACAATGTTGAATAATTTGGCCACTACCGTAGCCACCCCATCGAAGTGCCCGGGTCGGGATGCTCCGCAACGTCCGAGCGACTGTTCACGCTCGTGCACACTCACCGAATCATCGGGATAATATAACGAAGCAGGATGAAAAATCACATCCACACCACGCTCCTCGGCCAGCTTCTTATCCTGCGCCAGCGTACGGGGATATTTGGAAAAATCCTCTTTCGGACCAAACTGGGTCGGATTCACATAAATGCTCATCACGACATAGTCGGTTTTCTTGCGGGCCAGATCAACCAGACGGAGATGGCCTTCATGCAGCGCACCCATCGTCGGCACCAGTGCCACCCTTTGACCTTTACCCCTAGCCTCCGCGATATGCTTGCGGATGCCGGAAACCGTACGAAGGATACGCATGGATGCGTTGCTAGGGTATCAGCTGGCTGATTTCACGTAAACTTCGCCGCCTTTTTCGACGAATTCCTTACTCATCTGCTGCATGCCGGCTTCGATGGCATCTTCATTATCCAACCCCATCTTCTCGGCATACTGACGCACATCATCTGTAATCTTCATCGAACAGAATTGCGGCCCGCACATGGAGCAGAAATGAGCGGTTTTGGCACCCTCTTGCGGCAGCGTCTCGTCGTGGAAACTTCGGGCACGCAGCGGATCGAGTGACAAATTGAACTGGTCTTCCCAGCGGAATTCAAAGCGTGCCTTGCTTAGCGCGTTATCACGGTACTGCGCCGCAGGATGACCCTTGGCCAGATCAGCTGCATGGGCAGCAATCTTGTAGGTAATGACACCTTCCCGCACATCATCCTTGTCCGGCAGCCCAAGATGTTCTTTCGGTGTCACATAACAGAGCATCGCACAGCCATACCACCCGATCATCGCAGCACCGATACCGGAGGTGATATGATCGTATCCAGGTGCCACATCCGTGGTTAATGGTCCCAGCGTGTAGAATGGAGCTTCATGACACCATTCGAGCTGTTTGGTCATATTCTCGTGGATCATATGCATCGGCACATGCCCAGGGCCCTCGTTCATTACCTGCACTCCCTTATCCCATGCGCGTTTGGTGAGCTCACCTTGCACTTCCAGCTCACCAAATTGAGGTCCGTCATTAGCATCCGCAATCGAGCCCGGGCGCAAGCCGTCGCCGATCGAGAACGTGATATCGTAAGCCGCCATGATATCACAAATCTCATCCCAATAGGTATAGAGAAAATTCTCCTTATGGTGGGTCAGGCACCACTTCGCCATGATGGATCCTCCACGACTCACAATCCCCGTCATGCGCTTGGCGGTATGCGGGATGAAGCGCAGCAGCACTCCGGCGTGGATGGTGAAATAGTCGACGCCCTGTTCCGCCTGCTCAATCAGTGTATCGCGGTAGAGTTCCCAGGTCAGATCCTCGGGCTTGCCATTGACTTTCTCCAGTGCCTGATAGATCGGCACCGTCCCGATCGGCACCGGCGAGTTGCGGATAATCCATTCCCGAGTGGCATGGATGTTCTTACCGGTGGAAAGATCCATCACGGTGTCACCACCCCAATGCGTGGACCAGCGCATCTTTTCTACCTCTTCGTCGATGGAAGAGGCTACGGCACTGTTGCCAATGTTGGCGTTGATCTTCACCAGGAAGTTGCGCCCGATGATCATCGGCTCGATTTCGGGATGGTTGATGTTGGCAGGAATGACGGCACGGCCGCGAGCCACTTCATCCCGCACAAATTCCGGTGTGATTTCTTTCGGAATCGCCGCACCCCAGGGATTTCCCGGGTGCTGGCGGCGAATGTCATTGCGCGCGCCATCCTCATGCATTTCAACGCGACCGGCAGCCTCCTGCAGTTTAGCATTCTCGCGGATCGCAATGAACTCCATCTCCGGGGTGATAATTCCCTGCCGGGCGTAGTGCAATTGCGTCACCGGCGCCCCTTTGCTGGCTCGCAACGGCCGGCGCTTTACCGGAAATTCTTCCAATTGACCATTGCGGCCTTCTTTTTCTTTCGCCCAGCGCACATGTTTTTCGGTCAGATAACCATTATCAATCGGTGCAATATTGCGACCATCATACGCTTCCACATCCGCCCGCTCGAGAATCCACTGTTTACGCAACTCCGGCAGCCCCTGGCGCACATCCCCATGAAAGTCGGGATCCATCCAGGGCCCGCTGGTATCGTAAACGCGCACCGGTTCGTTTTCTTCGACGCTGCCATCCGGCATATTGGTCTTGGAAAGCGAGATCTCACGGAAGGGCACCTGAATATCTTCTCGTGAACCTTGGATATAAACTTTTTTCGAATTCGGGAACTGGATTTTCTCCGATGAATCAAAGGGGCGTTTTTGTGCTATCATAATCTATCTCGCTATCTATTTATCAGTTTTAGATTTGGAATGGACGAGAAGATTATCGCACGCGCTGCGACCAACTCCCTTCGTCGGCATGATCCGAATCAGGTTCAACGGGTCATCGGCTAATAAACCAAAATCTCAGCCTGCTTGCAGCAAGCCCCCCGGCTTTAAATAAGCATAAGCCTCGATCTGAAGCTGCAAAGGTAAAAATGTCAACTAATCCTGATTCCTGTCAGAGTATATCACTGAAAACTAGATCTCGATGCCTGCTTGACGGTAGCGGGCCAGCTTGTTGCGCATGGTGCGCAGACTGATACCCAGCATTTTGGCAGCGTGAGTGCGGTTCCCGTCATTTCGTTTAAGAGCTTGTATAATCGCCTGAAGTTCGAGTTCCGCGATCGTCTTGATTTCACGTTCTGAGCCCTCTGTAGCAGCAGATTGATCTAACGGCGGAGCCGTTTCTATCGGCTGAAGTTCCTCTCCGTCGTCACAGAGAATGACAGCACGCTCAATGGCGTTTTGAAGTTCTCTGACATTGCCTGGCCAGGCGTAGGCTTTGAGTTGCAGTTTTCCATCCGCAGAAAATGGTAGCAACGATTTTCCATGTTTGCGCGCGAACCGCTGTGCAAAGAAATCCGCCAGTTTCACTACATCGTTCCCGCGTTCTCTCAGCGGCGGCAAGTGGATCGGCACGACATTCAAGCGGTAATACAAGTCTTCCCGGAACCGGCCGGACTTTACGTCGTCTTCTAATTTTCGGTTGGTGGTCGCGATGATATTGACGTCAACCTGAATCGTCTGGTTGCCTCCGACCCGCTCGAATTCACGTTCCTGTACTGCCCGTAGCAGCTTAACCTGCAGATCTGGCGTAATTTCTGAGATTTCATCAAGCAGCAAAGTGCCTTCATCCGCCAGCTCGAAGCGGCCTTTGCGTCGTCGATTGGCACCAGTGAATGCTCCCTTTTCGTGTCCAAAGAATTCAGACTCCAGCAACGTTTCGGGAATAGCCGCACAATTGACACGAATAAAGGGCTGATCATTACGCTTTCCCTGCTGATACAATGCCCGCGCAACCACCTCTTTGCCCGTTCCACTCTCACCCCGAATTAATACCGTCGCATCCGTTTTACCTATTTTTTGAATCGTTTTCAGCACCTGCTGCATGGCAGGGCTTTCTCCCCAATAAAATCCTTCTGAGGCTTCCGGCATATCTGTGCCTTCCCGTAAGTACGTATTTTCCTCTTTCAGGGTCAGGCTAGTCTCCAGACGCTGTAGCGTAATTTGCAGAAAATCCGGCTCGATCGGTTTGATCAGATATTCGAATACACCCAGTCGAATCGCTTCAACCGCTGAGTCCAGCGTGCCGAATCCGGTCATGATCATGAGCGGTAAATCCGGATGCGCCTTGCGCACACCTTTTAAAAAATCCATCCCACTCTCTCCTTCCAGCCGGATGTCGGAGAGCACCAGATCAAATTCCTCTTTTTCCAGTGCCTCCTCTGCCTGCCGGGCGGAAGAAACTGCCAGGGCGGAATACTCCAGCTCCCGTAAAATATCTGCTGTAACGGAACGAACGGCACTCTCGTCGTCCAGGACTAATATCCGCTGTAACTTCACATCCTTATCTATAAACTGTTTTGCGGGGTCTTGGCAATCACGTGCGCTAAAGGCTAAAGTCGACAATTAATGGCAGCTCCCGCTCAATTTTCCGTGTTACCCGCCTCACATGCCGGTACTTGTTATCCACAGGATGCCCTGGCCTTGTTAAAGGCATGGGGCAAATTGATCGACAAAAATCAGCAATTCATGGATATCACATCCTCTGTAGAGCCACAACCGCCGGTGTTGATCGTGCCTCATATTGATTTTCGGATAAACCTGCAATATTATGTTGAAACTTATTCCCGACTCTATCAGGCCTCAAAGTTTCCTGAACTGGTGATCATTCTGGGTGTTGGACACCGCTGTCCGCACGAGTTCAGTGTCCATCCCTTTGGACTCGATACTCCTCTGGGCATCATTGCTCCAGATCTGGAGGCCTGGAATTTCTTAAATGATCATTGCAATTTCGAACTCTCGCGGTCCCCTGAATCATTCGAGGGTGAGCATTCTCTGGAATTTGTTGCCAGCTGGCTGGAGGTCATCCACGAACTGAATTTTGCTGCATGCCCGTATCGTGTGCTGCCGATATTATGTGGGGGATTGTTTGAAAATCTGTACCTGAATACACCACCCGATGAGCACGATAATTTTTTTATGCTGGGCCGGGCATTGCGAAGTCTGGTCGACAGCCGGCCTGCCGGCTCTACTTTGATGATTGCCAGTATTGACGGCTGCCATGTCGGGCCCCGTTTCGGGCATCATTTTGGCGGAAACCGTGCCACCCAATGGGCCGTTCAGCAGTGGGAGTCCGACTTGTGGCGGCTCGCCAGAACAACGAGCTATCACCACTTCTTCCACCACCTGGCAGCACTGACCAATATGTTTCATTTTGACGGAGTGGGCGTGCTCTCACTGTTGTTGCAGCATTTCCCCTATCGGACTCATGTCCAAGACACGGAATGCTGGTTCGAGGCTTCCGACCAGTCTTTTGTGACCTTTTCGTCCGGCTGGATGAAATAAACTGCACGCTGATTTGAGAAGGTAGATTGCAGTTGTATGGTTTTGCCTATGGAGCGCACACTAGTCTTTCCCAATCAGCTTTTTCACCAGCACCCGGCACTTAAAAAAGGACGTCCGGTCATGGTCATTGAGGATTCACTTTTTTTTGGTGACCCACACCATCCAGCGAAGTTTCACCAACAGAAACTTGTCTTTCATCGAGCTTCTATGAAAGCTTACGCAGCCCAGCTCACCGAAAGCGAGTATTCTGTAGAGTATATCGATTACAAAGCAGATACTACCATCGAAAAAGTGCTTTCCGGTATTTCTTCCAAAACAAGGCTGGATCTCTATCTAGCGGATCCTACCGATTTTCTGCTCCAGAAACGGCTCCGGCGTTTTGAAAAAAATGCCGATGCTGCATTACATTTTTCCGAAAACCCCTCCTTCCTGACCCGGCGCAACTGGAATGACGAATACTTTGGCAGCCGCAAACAGCGCTTTATGGCGACCTATTACAAAGAACAACGCAAACGGTTGAACATTCTGGTAGATGCAGACGGTCAACCAGAAGGCGGTCAGTGGAGCTTTGATGCAGACAATCGGAAACCACTTCCCAAAGGCCACAACTGTCCCGAAGAACCTACTGCATCTGCCAGTTCTGATGTGGACGCAGCTATTCGTTATGTCTCACAGAACTTTGCCGATCATCCGGGCGATGCATCCCAATTCTGGTATAGCACCACGCGACGCGGGGCTCTCCAATGGCTGCAAGGTTTTCTGGAATCTCGCTTTCAACTCTTCGGTGATTATGAAGATGCCATTAGTGAGAATGACACGGTGCTTTACCACTCGGTGCTGACTCCCTACATGAATTCCGGCTTGATTACGCCAGATGAAGTGATCCGGAAAGCATTGACCCATGCAAAAAAAAATAATATTCCGCTCAATTCACTCGAAGGATTTATCCGTCAGATCATCGGCTGGCGCGAGTTTATGCGTGCCATGTATGAATGTCATGGAGTCGAGGAACGCACGGGCAATTACTGGAAATGTAAGCGACACATTCCGGACGCTTTTTACTCTGCAACGACCGGCATCCCACCGATCGACCAGGTCATTCAGCGGACGCTGGACCGGTCTTACTGCCATCATATTGAACGTCTCATGGTGCTGGGAAACTTTATGCTGCTCTGCCGGATCCACCCAGATGACGTGTATCGCTGGTTCATGGAAATGTTTATTGATGCTTATGACTGGGTCATGGTGCCAAATGTCTACGGCATGAGTCAGTTTGCCGACGGCGGGATCTTTACCACCAAGCCCTACATTTCCTCATCCAATTACATCCGCAAAATGAGTAACTACAAAAAAGGGACTTGGTGCGATGTCTGGGATGGACTCTACTGGAGTTTTATCCATCAGGAACAGCAGTTTTTCCGCAATCACCCGCGTCTTGGCATGATGACCCGTCAACTGGATAAAATGGCTCCCGAAAAACTTGAAATCCACCAGGAAAACGCAGCGCGGTTCCTGCAAAGTCTAAAATAACTAATCCAGTGTAAATCCGATCTTCACCGTTACCTGATAGTGGGCTACCGCATCATCCTGTATCTGGCCACGAGTTTCAACCACCTCAAACCAACGCATATTCCGAACACTCTTGCCAGCTTTCGCAATGGCATTCTGGATAGCCTCTTCGATAGATTTGGTGGAACTCCCGACTAATTCAATCTTTTTGTAAATATGATCACTCATTTGGTTACATTAGCATAGTTAACCCCTGCAGCCAAGCCAGATACCTCAAAGTGTATTCACATCCACCTGGACTCTCATTTGCGATGAGACTGCTCCAGCCGATTTAAATGAGCCGGATACGGGCGGGATTGCTTCCGGATGGCGTGCTACCGCAACAGCTATATGGTTTGGGCCGGTAACGGATCCACTGGTACTGTCAAAACCTTTCCAGCCAGCACCCGGCAGATAGATTTCCGTCCAGGCATGAGTGGATCCATGACCCACGACTGTTTCAGGACAATTTAAATAACCACTCACAAACCGTGCCGGGATACCCAGATAGCGACACGCTTCAATCATCAACGTGGCATAGTCACGGCAGGATCCTCTCTGAGATTGCAGGATTTCTTCCGGTCGCTGGACTCCGGGCTCCTCCCGCATCTGATACTCAAATTGGTTCGCTATGGCCAGGTTCATGGACTGCAGGAGCTCATAAGTCGGCACAAAGCGGCCACTTTGCCAGAATTGTTTCACCCAGTTTTCTACCAGGTTCTGATCATTGGGGTAACAGGGAGAAAGATCCGGGGCCAGATCCAGCCGCTCGAATGGCCGGAAGTTAAACGGATAATTTACCGCCGAGTCTTCGATCTCGAAATCATAAGGCGACTCATCATAATGCTCGATCACTACCTCACTGTTAATCTTCAATTCACCAGCCGACTCCGAAAACTGAACGTCAGCCACAGAATTCCCATTAAGATCACGATACCACTTCACCTTTGCTGCTGGTGATATTCTTAGTTTTGAACTGCTGATCCGAATGTCATGCCCTTCCCGCGGCCGGATAAACAGCTGATGTGCCCCAAACTCCACCGCTTCTGAATAGGAGTAAGTCGTCACGTGACTGATACGAATTTTCCGCATTCCTTTATGATGAATCCCGACAACCCGTTAGCAACTCAGATTAAACAGTTTTTCGATCCATCTGAACGTATCGGGCTTGCCAGACGTCATAAATAAATGAATGTGCTGTATCAAATTTCCGGCGGTGAGTTCCGCAGGAGCAGACTTTCCGCTTCCGGTGGAAATCCTCAGGGCGAAAGTAACGTCGGAGGTTCATGGGCAGACTTCCTGTCAGCCCATTTCGATACGCCATCCAGCAGATTCAAGCGCATCAGACTTGCCAAAAGCAATCCACTCAGGAATATTAGCATCTTAAGCCGATGTGGCGGAATTGGCAGACGCGCCAGACTCAAAATCTGGTTCCTTCACGGGAGTCTCGGTTCGACCCCGAGCATCGGTATATATTCTATGCTCAATCGCAAGCAGTTCAGGAGACAGGCAGGTGCCACGATGGCCGCCTTGTTACTGAGTTTCACCCCCGTGTCCAGCTTGTATGCACTGTTTGAGGACCCGGAAGCCGTTTATCTGGACAAGATTCCCGGACTTAAACCCATCGAACTGGAAGTGGTTAAAGTAACTGCCGTCTATGCCAACCGCAACCGCAATGGATATTTTGCCAATTTCACGACTGGTGAAAAAGTGCAGCTACTGGCATACCACGAAAAAACCTCATTCGTCAAAAACCTGAAATCCAACAAGACCGGATGGGTACCGGTCGAGCATCTCTCGCAGATCAATGAATCTCTGCTTAACTCCGTCCTGTCACAGGCAGCAGAGCAGAAGAAATATCAGGCTGCTATTGAGGAAAAAAAAGTGCTGGCTGGCATGACCCTGGATCAAGTGCGTGAATCTCTGGGCAATCCGGATGAAGCAGCATTCCGGACGGATGCTACAGGCCGGACAGATGTCTGGAGTTATTTCGAATACAAGTCTGTCTACCGCGAGCAGACCTACACCGACCGGAATACCGGACAACTGGTTGTCAGACGTTTTAAAGAAAAAGTGCCTGAAGCGGAAACCACCATCGAATTCCTCAATGGCCGCGTTACAGCCATCGAGAAAAAACGTGTGCAGTAGAAAATAACCTTTTGCGCATCGCTGCTAAGATTTCCTAAACATAGAGAAGACCGGAATAGATCTTTTCATTCTTCTTTAACGGCATCCGATGTTTCTGAATTCAATTCGGTCTGAAAAAAGACTCTCCAATCGGTGCTCCGGCTTGCGTATCTCTTTTTTTCAGTGTAGCTAGAAACTTTGCTTCAAACCGCTTCAGCCCTGCTTCCCATACTTCCGGTCTGACTGGCATGTAGCGGGTTTTACCATCCGGAAACTCCACTTCCTCGAAAACATTGGCTGGGATCTGAACAATCTCCTCCAGTAAGCCACTCATGAAAAACTCAATCTCAGAGGTTTCCGGCGGAGTTACTTCCTCCTCCCGATTGACCATTCGTGCCCATCCGATCACCTGTAAAAGTTGCTCACTGGTTAATTTCAGGTTACTGGAAACGCCTAATTTGAGATAAGCCCCGATATCACGATCCAGATGCTTAACAATACTGTCCAGATCACGCAAATCACCCGGGCTTCCCTGTTCACGGGGGTCATGGGATCCGTGTTCAAATTCTGATTCTCCACGATGCATATCCACGCAACATGCCTGCGCAGCCGGATTTCTCAACTCCGAATTGACAAAAGCCGGCTTAATGGGATTAGAAGTTTGACAGAAAGCGGGAAAATCGCATTATTTTGCGCTCATGAAAAAGGATTTACACCCAGAAATGAACCGCGTTGTTTTTGTTGATTCGTCGACCAATACGCGTTTCAAGACACGTTCCACCATGACTTCGGGCGAAAAGGAAGTGATTGATGGTGAGACTTATTACGTGGTGCACTGCCCTGTGACCTCGGACTCACATCCCGTTTATACCGGTCAGTCGCGCTTCATTGATACTGCCGGCCGTGTAGAAAAATTCCAGCAGCGCTACGCCCGGAAGAAGTAAAACATTTCGAATATACAGCTTGCGAAAGCCCTCTCATTTTTGAGAGGGCTTTTTTGCATGAGCGTTGCAAGTGACGGTCTGTCCCCAGCAGCTTGTTCTCTGTATGGCCAGTCTTTGCCAGGCGGCTGGAGACAGCCGCTGCCACAATATACTTCTACATGTGGATGTTTCTTCATATATTGATGATATGTCCAAATCAACCGACCCATTCATGCAGGCTGCCATAGCAGAAGCGCGCATCGGGCTCGCTGAAGGTGGAATTCCTATCGGATCGGTGCTGGTGCATGCCGGACAGATTATCGGACGCGGCCATAATCAGCGCATCCAGCAAGGCAGTGTCATCCGCCACGGGGAAATGGACGCTTTTGAGAATGCCGGACGCCAGCCTGCTTCAGTGTATCGCGAATGCACTCTTTACACCACCCTCTCTCCCTGTCCGATGTGCAGCGGCACTTCTATTCTTTATGGCATCCCCAGGATTGTCATCGGGGAAAACCAGACCTTCATGGGTGCCGAAGACATGCTGCGTGATCAAGGGGTCAAACTAATCGTGCTGCAGGATGAGGACTGTATCCGGATGATGCAGGATTTTATCCGGGATAAACCGGATCTGTGGAATGAGGATATCGGTGAGTAAGCTAAAGCAAGCAATCAGAATAAAGGATTAAGCATCCATCATTCATGGACACTGAACGCCCGCATCCTGTTGCGGTTAACTCGAATCCCACGACCAGTAAACTTGCGCTTGCGTCCATCATACTCGGTGGCTGTTCGTTCTTTTGTGGAATATTCAGCGGTTTACCAGCAGTCGTCTGTGGTATCATCTCATTAAACAGACTTGGAAAAGTTTCTGCCCTAAAAGGCACATCGCTGGCTGTCACCGGCATCTGTCTGGGCGTAGTTTCGGTGATCACCACAGGTATTCTAGCCGGCTTAGTCATCCCTGCTCTCCTGAGTGCAAACAGCAAGGCTTTGCAAATGAGAACCGTTGTAGAGGGTAAAGAACTCAGTGTGTTGCTCTTTACTTACGCCAATGATCATGAAGGCAAATACCCGGACCGGCTTGAAGACCTAGTAGACGCAGGTTATCTAAGCGATTCGGGCATATTATACAATCGGGAAACCAACCAACTACGCTTGCAATATACTCCCGGATTGACTACTTCCTCTCCACCAAAAACAGTGATCCTTAGACTGATACCTGCCACTAAAAGCGACGCTCGCGTGATAGTGAGTGTGGATATGAGCAGCGAATGGTCTCGTCATTAAACCGTTACACCTCAATCCTTAACCCGTCATAAGCTAAGCATATTGTATCTGGCAGTTTTGTATCCCAGGTGGCGTGGTCGACGTAATGGGTCAGATGGGTCAAGTAGGTCTCTTGAGCACCTAGTTTTTGGGCAACTTCCACGGCTTCGCCCAGACTCAGATGCGTGGGATGAGGCTCAGGGCGGAGACCGTCGATCACCAGCACATCCACTTCCCTGGCAATTTCCCAGGCGCGATTGCTTAGTTCTTTGCAATCCGTGTAATACGCTAAGCGTCTGCCCGAGGACTTTTCAGTGAATACCAGGCCAAGCACCTGAAACTTACCATGGGTCAGCCATGCACCTGCGACGGTGCCCTGTTCCAGTTTCAGCACTTCCGGCATCTGTTTTAAGTGAAACGCAGGATAGCCGCGATGCACCGGCTGCTCACGCGCAGCATACGGAAAAGCTCCGCGAATTTTCTGTAACCCCTCTGCTGAAGAATAGACCGGCACGGCGTTGTCTGCTCGCATGTCGCAAAAGCGCCGTAAATCGTCCATCCCCATCACATGATCCGAATGACCGTGGGTCAGAAACAGATAGTCAATCCATTTGATATCATTAGCCAGACACTGAATCCGGAATTCCGGCCCGGCATCAATCTGGCAATGCAAGCCATCCATGACCACGTGGGCACTGGTTCGGGTGCGCCAGTTACGCCGGTCTTCCAGGTCACAGACGTGATCATCGTATGCAATCATCGGCACCCCCTGAGAGGTGCCGGTTCCCATGAAAATCAATTCCACGCTTCACCACCGCTTCGGAGCCGCGATTCATTGGCAAGCCGCTTCATCTGGAAATACGACTGCAGCAGATGCAAACATTCCTGCTGCATCACGCCGGATTCCACATGCAGTGAGTGATTCAGGCTTTCGATCTTGTGTATAGCCGCTGCACCGCCCAGCAGCCCCATCTTGGGATCCGGCACTGCAAGAACCACCCGGCTAAGTCGCGCCATAATACACGCGCCGCTGCACATCGGGCACGGCTCTTTGGTCACATAGAGTGTGGCACCATTAAGCCTCCAATCTCCGTTTTCTTGCGCAGCAGCAGCAATGGCCTGAACCTCAGCGTGCGCTGTGGGATCTTTGAGTGTTTCTACCCGATTATGTGCCGCGGCAATGACACTGCCTTCTTTTTCTATCACCGCCCCAATGGGAACTTCGTCCTGATTCCAGGCTTCGACCGCCTGATTATAGGCGAGTGACATGAAGTACGTTTCATCCCGCACCAGTTCGGAAGGGTATTTCTTGGGAAACGGGCAGCGCTGGATTGAATCATTCATGATTTCCGCAAGAGTGCCTGTTCCAGGCGATTGAGATAGGCATAGCTGAACAGCCCGGTTTTATGTCCGTCACTGAAATAGAATTGCAACGCATAACCACCCACTCTCTGCCAGTCCATCACGGTCACGCCGTCAAACTCAGTATGGGAGTTACCCCCGACGATGTTTCCAAACAGATCCGGCTCTCCCTGATTCTCCGCGCTGGGGGAAGCGGCACGCAGCACTGCCATGGGGAAGTAGCTTTCCCGACCGTCCTGCCATTTGATCGCGACTTCCTGGCCCGCCAGTGCGATGGTTTCCGGATACTGAGCAGTCATGTCAGATAACGTAACAGGATCGTCAGCGAATATCCATGTGCCGCTGGAATGCCTCTTCGTCCTGGCGTTTCATTGCTTCAATGTAGTCGTCATCCTTCAGGTCGGTGGCACATCCTGACAGCACAGCCAGTAACAGCGTCATACATATCCATGTCTGCTTCATTTTATCTCCTTGGTTGGCTTTACATCCATTGCTTTCAAAACCTGCCTCAAGACTCGCAGCGGCGCAGCAGCACTGTTGATCCGAACTATGTGCGCTGGAGGAAAAAAGTCCATCATCGGTTCCAGCTGGTCCAGGTAGACTTTCAAACGAGTGCGAACCACATCTGATTTATCATCTGCACGGCCTTCAAGCATGGCACGCTTTTCCACACGTTCAAAGATAACTTCTTCATCACAGATAAATTGAATCACACGAATGAGCTCGACGCGTGATTCCAGCCACTCGGCTTGAGTACGCCGCCGCGGAATGCCATCCAGAATCAAAGTCTGTCCTACCGGATCAAACAGGCGCGATGCTGTCAGACCGGTAAAATAGTCCTTAAAGATCCGGTGCGCCAGTTCATCATCAGCCAGATAACCTTCCGAGGTCAATTCATGTGCGCGCTGCAGTTCCCGCCTTTCCTGGTCAGTCTTGGGTTTCATCGAGCGGAATGCCTGGCCCATTGAGAAATGGAAAAATCCCGGCAAGCCTCCGATCAGTTTGCCATGTGTGCCCTTTCCGCTTGCAGGCGGACCGATCAGGTAAAAAGCTTTCGGTTTCATGTCGCAGGCCGCTATTCAGTGACCTTGGGAAAAAGATGGCGGTTAAACTCGGAAGAACTGATCCGGATCTCAGAAATGAATCCCTTACCTTTGAAAAAGACGGCTAAGGCTTCTTCGTCCGAACGCATGAAACGTTGCGCTTCCTCGTCAGAGCCCAATTCATTCCATTCAGCACCGGCTGCATTTGCTTTCAAAATGGCTTGCGCCAGATCAGGAGCGATCGCAGCTAATTTGGGTTTTCCTTGATCCGTGGTTTCACCTGTGGTCATGGTATACTGCTCTGAGGCTGATCTACCATCGATCAAGGTCACCCCGATGAGAAACGGATGCTTTTTGTAGATGTGCTGCACAAAGTCAAATTTTGTAACTTTCTGCGTTTCGACAGGATTGCCAAAGCGTTTTTTCAGCTCGGCTTCGTCTTCTCCAAGTCTGGCCTCTAGCGAAAACGGCGAGCTTAACAGCAACAGCATTGCCACACCACATTTAAGGGTCATATCAGTTCCTGAACACATAACGCATAAGAAACTGCCGTTTTTCGACTTGTCCATCAATTCCAATAGTAAAAAATATTAGTTACTGGCAAATTCCGGCCTGCAGGGTTGCATCCCGCCAAAAGTTTGCCATCTTGGGCACATGTTGATCCGCACTCTTTTACTCGCAGCTATCGGCCTGCTGGCAGCCACGACACTTGAAGCCAAGAGCCCTATTGAAAATATGAAAGAAGAAGTCACCTTCCTGCGGGATAATAAAGACAAAGAGGGAGTTAAGGTCACCGACAGCGGACTCCAGTATGAAATCATTAAACAGGGCGACGGCCCCAAGCCCGGCCTGACTAGCCGAGTCAAAGTGCATTACCGCGGCACGCTGCTGGATGGAGAAGTTTTCGACAGCTCCTATACAAACGGGCAACCCGCTGTGTTCGGCGTCAATCAAGTGATTGCCGGATGGACGGAAGCCCTGCAGATGATGCCGGTTGGTTCGAAGTGGAAGTTGTTTATACCTTCCAAACTCGCCTACGGAGCACGCGGTGCAGGCCGAGTCATCGGCCCGAATGCCTGCCTGATCTTCCAGGTCGAGCTGATTGAGATCGTTGAATAAATTTCCTAGGCGGCGGGGCTGACGAAGCGAGAGCCTTTCAGCCGGAACCTCCACGGCAGTTTGGCATCTTTACCGGCATATTGGATTCCGACCCGGGGAGAAGCTGTCAACTGATGCACGCAGCGGCCGGACTCCGCCTCGGTTATCCATATCCGTTTCCCAGACAGGGATGCTCCTGCATCGTCTTTGCCAATGCCCATTGCACGGGTCAGTTTACCTGGTCCGTTTGCGATATGGATACTGTGCTCATTCAGTCCGCGGCGCTTGGCCATATGTGAAACTCCTGACAATGGTTCTATCGCCCGTACCAGCACGGCATCTGCGCAATCTACCTGGTTCGTAACAATATTAAACAAATGATGAATGCCGTAACAGACATAGACGTAAGCAATACCTCCCGCTCTAAACATGTATTGGTTACGCGATGTTTTCTTACCTGCATGGGCATGACAGGCCAGATCACCCTTCCCGCAGTATGCTTCTGTTTCAACAATTCGTCCGGAGGTCTGCTTCCCATGACACTGAGTCCATAAGGTTTTTCCCACCAGTTCCCGGGCAATCTGGACGACATCACGCCTCTGATAAAATGAGAGCGGCAGGGGATTTTGATGATTGGACATAAGGTTACTGACGTGCGCCAAAGATTGCTGTGCCGACACGGACAATGGTTGCCCCTTCCTCAATAGCGATTTCGAAATCATGGGTCATTCCCATTGAAAGCACCGGCAAGCCAAAGCCCTCCTGCTGCTCCAGCCTGTCCCGTAATTCACGCAACTGGCGGAAAAACGGCCGAACATCTTCGAGATTTTCCCGGAAAGGCGGAACAGTCATGAGTCCATGCACTTCGACATGATCCAATGCATTTACCTCCATCAGCAGTGCACACGCATCGGGCGGTGCAATTCCGTGTTTACCGGATTCCCCCCCGACGTTGATCTCCAACAGGATCTTCTGATGCATCCCATGTTGAGCAGCACGTTTATTAATTTCCGCAGCCAGTTTCAGTGAGTCCACAGAGTGAATCAGGTCAAATACGCCGACCACTTGCCGCGCTTTGTTGGTCTGCAAACCGCCAATAAAATCCCATTTCACTGATGGTGGCAGGGCCGCGACTTTAGGCAGTGCTTCCTGCACTCTGTTTTCACCAAAATGATTCAATCCGCTATTTAATACGGCGCGCAGTGTTGCCACATTCTGCTGCTTGGTTGCGGGCAATAGGGTAATCTTATCTGCCTGTCGCCCAGCACGCTCAGCTGCCGCGGTGACTCTTGCCTTAACCTGCTGCAGGCGACTTTCAATACTAGTTTCCATCATGATTAGTTAATGTGTATCTTTATCTTTTTTATTATCAACTTGACTAATAATAAGACTAGCTTATCTAGATAGTATGCAAATTGAATCATTACGTGTGTTCCGCGATCTTGTTGAATCGCATAGTTTCAGCAAGGCGGCCCAAATGAACGATATCACGCAGTCCGCTGTGAGCCAGCAAATCCGCGCCATGGAGGAGCGATTTCATATTCCGCTAATCGAGCGCAGTTCCAAACGATTTGCACTGACTCGCGAGGGGGAACTACTTTATCAGACCAGTAAAGACATTATTGTTCACTTTGACACGTTGCAGCACCAGTTCAACGAGATGCGCAACATTGTCTCAGGCAATATAAGAATAGCGACGGTCTACAGCATTGGCTTGCATGAGCTGCCTCCTTTTATGAAGAGTTTCTTGAAAGAATTTCCCAATGTTAATGTACATGTCGAATACCGGCGTTCCAACCAGGTTTATGAAGAAGTGCAATCCGGCACCTGCGATCTGGGGCTGGTAGCCTTCCCCAGTCATAAGAAGAACCTGAAAGTAGAGTCGTTTAAAAAAGACCGGCTGGTAGTCATCTGTTCCCCTTCTCACCCGCTCGCCGCAAAAGCCGAAGTGGATATCGACATGCTGGAAAGCTGCAAATTCATCGGCTTTGAACCCGATATTCCGACCCGTCGGGCGGTAGACAAGATGTTCCGCGAAAAAGGGATCGATCCTAAACCCGTGATGGAATTTGATAATATCGAAACCGTCAAACGCGCAGTGGAAATTGATGCAGGGATTTCCATTGTGCCTAGAGCAACCGTTGCGCAGGAAGCCAAAGGCGGTTCGCTGAAAATTCTGGAGTTTAAAGGGAAACCGTTCCACCGCCCGCTGGGCATGATCTACAAGAGCGGCCGCGTGTTGTCGCCCGCTCTGAAACGGTTTCTTAAAACCCTGAAAGAAAATATCAGTTAATCGGTTGAAATATGTTCTGATTAGTGTTGAGTATCCATATGACTGAGGCACCTCCAGATATTAAAGAGAAGATCCTAACTTTCATGGAGAGCAACGGCATGCGCATCACTTCACAGCGCAAGGCGATCATTGATGCCGCGTTCAGCACCACAGATCACTACACTGCAGAGGAGTTACTGGATCGTGCCAGAACCATGGATTCATCAGTTTCACGCGCTACCATTTATCGCACCCTGCCTGTATTGGTAAAGACCGGACTGTTGCGTGAGTTGGATCTGGGTAAAGATCAGATGCATTATGATCCCAACTATGCGACTCATCCGAATCATAACCATTTAATCTGCAACAACTGCGGTAAGATTATAGAGTTTGAAGATCATTGTCTGGACGTTCGTGAGAATGTGCTGGTTAAAAATATGGGATTCCGCCCGGGTAATGTTCAGTTGCGAATTCAGGGCAATTGCGAAGAACTCGAAACCAAGGGCACCTGTTCTCGTCGGGAAAAAGAGTAGTTTTTGCCAATTCGTGCTATGAAGCCGTGCTGACATTTGTTGTATCCTGGTACAATGGCTTTATCTGGCTAAGGTGCCATGTGCCATTCCAAATCATGTGTGCTGAAATTTTTGGGCGATCGGGATCCGGCGCCCGACCCCGAAAGCTTTTCCGGTAACTTTTAGTCCGGGTGCTGCCTGCCGACGCTTGTACTCATTCACCACCACTTTTCGTATCAGTTCGCGCGTCATCGTTTCATCCAGCCCGGAGGCCGTCAGTTCGGCAATGGTAGCATTATCCACAACATAGCCCTGCAGCACCTGGTCCAACTGATCATAAGGAGGTAATGTATCCTGATCCTGCTGATCCGGCCGAAGCTCGGCACTGGGCGGTTTGCGGATGGTATTCCACGGGATCACTTCCCGATCACGATTGAGATACTGGCACAAGTCGAACACGCGCATCTTTGGCAGGTCATTAATCACTGCCAAACCGCCACACATATCGCCATACAAGGTGCAATAACCGGCAGCCAGCTCGGATTTGTTGCCGGTAGTCAAAGCCAGACGTCCTGTTTTGTTGGAAACCGCCATGACCATCAGACCGCGAATGCGCGCCTGGATGTTTTCTTCGGTCACATCCGGCTCCTTGCCTTCAAAAGCAGGTTGCAGGTGATTCAACAAGACATCAAAACTCTCCTGAATCGAGATGGTGTGGGTCTCAATGCCCAGGATTCGAGCCAACGCTAAAGCATCATCAACGCTACCTTTACTCGAATATCGCGATGGCATCAGTAACCCCAAAACATTTTCTGGTCCCAACGATTCTGCGGCAATGGCCGCCACTAGTGCAGAATCAATACCCCCACTCAAGCCAAGCACCACTTGAGAAAATCCGCACTTGCGGACATAATCCCGAGTGCCCAGACACAAAGCCCGGTAAATTTTTTCATCTTCGCAGATGTCCGTAACGGATGCCTCTGGTCCTGTATCCTCGATGTCTGCTACCAGCAGATCTTCATTAAATCCACAGGCAGCCGCTATGAGCCGGCCCGTGGAATGAACAGCAAAGCTGTGCCCATCAAAAATCAGTTCATCATTTCCACCGACTGCATTGGCTTGAATGACGGGAACGCTGAACTTGCGTGCCAGTGTTGAGATCATTTCCAGCCGAATCTGTTCTTTGCCGATATGCCAGGGAGATGCAGATACATTAACCAGCAGATCAGCACCCTGTGCTACGAGAGATGCAACCGGATTATGTGTATAGAGTCGTTGAGGCCAGTAATCCGGATCATTCCAGATGTCTTCACATATGGTTATACCGATCCGTTTGCCATCTAGTTCCACCAGGGCACATTCAGAAGCAGCTTCGAAATACCGGGCTTCATCGAATACATCATACGTCGGTATGAGTGTTTTATGCACACGTTGCACCACACCACCATGTTGCATCACCACTGCAGAATTAAAAAAAGGTTTACCCTCTTCATCCCGGCGGGACGTAATATTTCCGATGATAAAAGGCACAGCACCCGTTTGAGCAGCCAGCCATTTTTCGTTCCTGGCACACTGATCCGTAAAATCGCGATAAAACAGTAAATCCCGGGGAGGATACCCGCACAAAGCCAACTCGGGACCAATCACAAAATCTGCACCTTTTGCGACCGCAGCTTTATAGGCTTTCAGCAGTCTTTCGCGATTCCCGTCAAAATCTCCGATGGTGGTATTTGTCTGAACGGCTGCGATATTCATCAATCTGTAACAGATAAGGTTTCTAAGCCATCAGTCAACATGCCTTTTGATAAGCACTGCTAATTAAAAAAGCAGTTGCAGATAACCAAAAAAAATTGCTTATACTCTGGTTGACAACGCGTTCTGAAAGCATAGTTTTTGGGTCAATATGTCCGTTCCGGTATCACAAGCTTGGACTGTTGCGAGTTATGTGCTCGGCAACAAACTAAGAGGCAAGCATCGTTACCCGCTGGTTTTGATGCTGGAACCTCTTTTCCGTTGTAACCTAGCCTGCGCCGGTTGTGGTAAAATTCAGTATCCGGAACATATCCTGAACAAACGCCTCACGCCGGAACAATGCTTTCAGGCCATCGACGACTGTGGTGCTCCCATGGTCAGTATTCCCGGAGGCGAACCCTTGCTGCATCCGGAAATTGGTGAAATTGTCGAAGGGCTGGTAGCGCGCAAAAAATACATCTACCTCTGCACTAATGCCTTACTCCTCAAGCGTAAAATCGATTTATTCAAGCCCAGCAAGTATCTGAGTTTCAGTGTGCACATGGACGGCTTGAAGGAGGATCATGACATTGCAGTCTGCCGCGATGGAACTTATGACACTGCTTTTGCCGGCATGCAGGAGGCACTCAAACGTGGATTCCGGCTAACGACAAACACAACCCTGTTTAGCGAGGCAAAACCCGAACACGTTCGTCAGTTTTTTGACGACATGATGGATTTAGGCGTGGAAGGCATGATGCTGTCTCCCGGCTACAGCTACCAGAAAGCTCCGGATCAGGAAAGTTTCCTGGCCCGTGAAAAGACCAAGCAGCTCTTTTCAGAAATTCTTAAAGACCGCAAGAAGTCTTGGCGCTTCAATCTCTCGCCAAATTTTCTCGAATTCCTGCAAGGGAATGTTGACTATGATTGCACGCCGTGGGGCAACCCGACCTACAACATTTTCGGCTGGCAGCGCCCCTGCTATCTGTTGCAGGATGGCTACGCCCGTTCATACCGGGAGCTGATGGAAACCACCGAATGGGAAAAATACGGTCACCGCAGTGGAGAAGAACGTTGCCAGGACTGCATGGTACACTGTGGATATGAAGCCTCATCCGTCGATGATACTTTTGGTTCCTGGGCCGGATTCGGTCGCACGGTAGTCAACTCCATGAAATATTAGTATCAGTCATAAACTTTTATGCCTCAGCAAGATAAGTCAGCGCCGCAGACCTCATCGGGTCGCAGTGAATATGAAGGTAATGAATATCCCACCGATTCCGCGCAAGCATTAGAGCAAGCATTGCGTTTTGCTTTTGACTACCGCGGAGACGTGACGATACGTCTCAAGGATCAGTCCGAAGTTACCGGATTTGTGCATAACTTTGATCTGCAAAACGATTTGGTCAACCTGTTTATCACGGAATCCAAGCGGCAATCTTCAGATGGAACCATTCCCGCCTCTGCGGTTGCTTCCATCTTTTTCTCCGGTGATGATAAAGCCTTCGGCAAAAGCTGGGAAGACTGGATGGCCAAATCTGAACGCCAGCGGCTAGCGGAAGCCGATCGGTTGGAGAAAGAATCCAAAGAAATGGGCCATCTTTAAATCCTGCAGTCTTAGAATTTGCCTGAATTCTGTTTTTAACAATCGCTTTTAGGTACTTGACCTGAAACCCGTCAGAATCCATACTTAAGTTAAGATGAAAACACAAATTGCTCTGTCTCTCATGCTACTGGTTGGATTTGCCCAGCTATCGCAGGCAGCTACATCCATCTCGCTTGAAGCCAACGATATGCTTTCCATCGCTGATGCACAGGGCATGGAGGTTGCTACCTTAAACAGTGGATCTATCTCAGAAAAAATTTCCGCGGACAACCAGGCCTTTAAGATTTCATTCGGGCAGGATCTGCAGGGTCGTCATACGATTATTATCTATCCGGATCCGGAAAGTCCACAATCGCTGGACCTAAATATATTGGGTCAGTCTGTTCAGATGACACAGGATTCCGTTCTTACCATCAGTGCCAGCGATAATGGAGGTTCCGCTCTCTTTCAGGCGGGTGTTCTGGGAGAAGTCACCCTGGCTGGATCTCCGATTTCCCCCGGTTCATCGCTCTCGGTTCAAAACGGCCAAATGATTGCCACCACCCCGACCGAATTGCTCAATGATGACGCAGCGGAAGCTGCCATGAAACGTGAAGAGTTGGCAACCGCACTCGGCAACCAGCCGGCAGTTCGTTCCTACAACGGATCAGTTGATACATACAACAAAGGCATGGTCGTCAGAAAAGTGACCGGAACTGTTATGATGGCGCCTCCAGGTCAGGACGTTTTGGATATTCTGCGCAATTCTTCTGAAACGCCTAAGCTCAAAGAAGGTGACGTTATTCCGCATGGCTCTTCTGTCAGAACTGATTTTGGTGGTGAGTTGGTCGTCGCACAATCACCTGGTGTTACTTTTCAGATTTTACCCAACTCCAACGTTGAGTTTACCGAAAATGAATACAAGCTGGAAAACGGTATCGAAAAAAGAACTTTCAAAGCAACGCTGGATAAAGGTGGCATCATCAGCAATCTGGAAAACGTGGATCCCAACTACACGGATTACCAGATCAAAACGCCCCTGGCGGTTGCAGCTGCCCGTGGAACTGCCTTTGCAGTTTATACCTCCAGCTCCATCACGGTAGTGGTAACCGCAGATGGAACCGTTACAGTAACAGGCCAGGATGGAGCTGTTTACACGGCGACCATTGGTGAAAAGGCAATCGTTACTTTTGACCCTTCCACAGCTGATCCCAACGATACCAAAACGGCTGAGTTTGAGGCAAATTCATCTGAAATGCAGGCCGTGCAAAACTTGATAGCTATTGCCCGCCAGCTCAATAACGCTTCAAACAATCCGACTACCAGTGGCACTCAAAGCCAGCAGGATCTTCAAGATTCGCTGGATGCAGCAGTGGAAAACTTCCAGAGCGTGGTGAACCCGACACTGAATCCCGGGGCGATTACTCCTACCACTTCTCCGTAAATTTATTGGTAATTGATATTGAGCATTAAAAAAGCAGAGTCTCATGACTCTGCTTTTTTGTGTAATACTGGCAGCAGGGTCCATTTATTAAAACTCGAAGAATTTATTGGCATTCCGGTAAGACACATCCTGCACCAGCTCTGACAGTAGCTGCAGATCCTGAGGCAGCTCTCCTGCATCTGCATCCTGACCCACCAGATTACAGAGGATCCGGCGGAAATATTCGTGTCGCGGAAACGAGAGCAGACTGCGGGAGTCCGTCAGCATTCCGACAAAGCGACTCAGCAGCCCCAGACTGGAGAGTGCATTCATTTGCCACTGCATCCCCTCCTTCTGATCCAGAAACCACCAGCCGCTACCGAACTGCATCTTTCCTGGGATGGAACCGTTCTGGAAATTACCCAGTATCGCAGCGATCAGGTAGTTATCAGCAGGATTCAGGTTATAGACTATTGTTTTAGGTAACTGATCAGTCGCATCTAAAGCATCCAAATAGCCGCAAAGGCGATCTCCCTGCGACGCATCACTGATTGAATCAAATCCGGTATCGCTGCCCAGCTTCGCAAACAGTCTGCTGCTGTTATTGCGCATGACGCCCAGATGCAGCTGCTTGGTCCAATTTTTCTCTGCATCCCAGCGCCCTAATTCCAGCATCAAAGTAAATTGGTAAGCTTCTAGCAACTCATCTGAAATTTCCTGGCCTGCCAATGCCAGATGGAACGCTTGAGCCGCTTTCCGGCCGGATGCCGGACCCCTGGGACAGACTTTCATGCCATGGTCTGACAAACGACAGCCTTTGGTATGGAAATAGTCATGACGTTTTTTCAATGCCTCCAACATTCCGTCAAAACACCGGCATGCGATTCCAGAAGATACTTCGAGCTTTTCCAGATAGTTAATAAACAGCTGTCCGCTGTTGACTCCCAGCACTTGATCCGGACGGAAGGTAGGCAGGACTTTCGTGCTGCCTTGCTGCCCGTGAAAATCCAAAGTATCCACGGGATCATCTGTCGTGCAGAGCACTTCAACCTTGAACCGCCGGAGCAATGCCTGAGCGCGGAAAGACTCAGACTGAATCTGTGCATTCGCCTGCTCCCAAATACTGTGGGCACTGTCTTCATTCAGTAATTCCTCAATTCCAAAATAGCGCATCAACTCCAGATGCGTCCAGTGGTAGAGCGGATTCCTTAGTGTTTTCGGCACAGTGCGGGCAAACGCCATATACTTATCGTAATCGTCCCCATTACCTAAAATATATTTTTCACTGATCCCGTTGGCCCGCATTGCCCGCCACTTATAGTGATCTGCTTCCATCCAGACTTCATAGAGATTCTGGTATTGGCGGTTCTCGGCGATATCCCGGGGAGAAAGGTGGCAGTGATAGTCCACAATGGGGAGGTTCTCGACGTAATCATGGTAGAGCTTCTTTGCCGTCCGAGATTTCAGCAAAAAATCACCGGTGATAAACGTATCCATTGTGGTGAAACTATTCTAATATTCATGGCATGACAACCAGCAATCCCGATCAACCCTCCAAAGAGCCTGCATCAGCCGGCTTTTCATGGGGCAATGCACCGACACGCTTCTTTTACGAGCTCACGCCGGATGTCATCTTCAGTGCTGTGGAAGCACTGGGCTACCGCTGTACCGGACGCTGTATGCCACTCAACAGTATGGAAAACCGGGTGCTGGAAGTGGAAATCGAACCCGATCAAGCCGTCGAATCCGAAAGCGATCGCTTTCGGATTGTTAAGTTCTACCGGCCATTGCGCTGGAACCGAAAGCAAATCATGGAAGAACACCAGTTTCTGGAGGATCTGAAAAACAACGAAGTCCCGGTCGTGGTCCCTGAAGCCGATAGCCACGGGGAAACCCTTTTTGAGCTTCATGAACAGTCCATATTCTATTGCCTCTACCCGAAAATCGGCGGCCGCAACCCTGACGAACTCAGCAGGGATCAGCTTCAACGTGTGGGAAGGCTGCTGGCACAATTACACAACATCGGTTCACGCTCAGAAGCTCCCCATCGGATCCGGCTGACCCCGGAATCCTATGGACTCACCAGCTTGGACTTTCTACTGGATTCAGAGAGTATTCCGGTTGAACTGGAAGATGATTTCATGGATGTGGTTGAAGAAATTTGTGATCGCGCTGAACCTTATTTTGCATCTGCAACCGTTCAACGGGTACACGGCGACTGCCACTATGGCAACGTTCTATGGTCACCTGCCGGCCCCTTCTTCGTTGATTTTGACGACATGGTGGTCGCACCACCCGTACAGGATATCTGGTTACTGACCCCCGGTCGTGATGAAGACAGCCTGGCACAGCGGGAGGTGCTGCTAGGCACTTATGAGACACTCACATCGTTTGATCGCAATACTCTACTGCTGGTCGAGCCGCTGCGGGCATTACGCTTCATTCATTTCAGTGCCTGGATTGCCAAGCGCTGGTCAGATCCTGCTTTCAAGCGCACTTTCCCGGAATTCAGTGCAACCCGTTACTGGAATGAACAACTGCACGACCTGAGAGAATGTCTGGAGTCGATTCGTGAATTGCCCTTGCCTTGATAACCCGTAGATTACGTGGCGTGCTGTATCAGATCTCCCATACCACAGAATATCTTTACGACCAACCTGTCGGCTTTACGCCACAAGTGATCCGGCTGTTCCCACGCATGGATAATCGTATCCGAATGATGAGTTATACATTAAAGGTCTTCCCGGAGGGCGACCTCTACTGGTTGCGTGACCCTTACGATAATGCAATAGCCAAGTTCTTTACGACCACAAAATGCAGACAGCTCTCCGTCTCGGTATCGGCCAAGATCGAACACCGGCAGGAATCGGCATTTGATTTCCTGCTGGATTCTCATGCCATTCAATTCCCGTTCGGTTATACCCACAGCGAAAAAGAAGTCCTCCAACCGTACCTTTCAGATACTGAACCAGCCCAGGCATTGGTTGCCTGGTTAAATTCTGTCGAAGTCACTCGTGTCGGTGATACCACTACGTGTTTAACTTCTCTGGTTCAACAGATACATCAATCCATCAGCTACCAGCGGCGGGACCAGCCCGGCATTCAGACTCCTGCAACCACACTTCAAGCCCGTTCCGGCAGCTGCCGGGATTACGCTGTGCTGCTGATGGCTGTATGTAATCATCTGGGTTTAGCCACACGCTTTGTCAGCGGCTACCTCCATGCCAGCACTGACGATGCTGACACGCGTGGGGCTGATGCATTGCACGCCTGGGCCGATGTTTATTTACCCGGAGCTGGCTGGCGTGGTCTGGATCCCACCAACGGGATTTGGTGCAGTCACAGCCACATCCCCTTAGCCGTGTCCAGGAATCCGCTGGAAACCACTCCCGTCGAAGGCAGTTACTGCGCAGATCATGTGGTTTCGTCCTCGATGAAAACCCGGCTGAACATCCAAAACCCGTCTTGCAAGGATGCACACAAATGATTATGGTTTTCAGATATTTCACATGCGAATGCTTAAAAAGTCAGTTGTCGCGCTAGCAGGCTGTTTTCTGCTCCTTTCGGCGTCATTTCAAGTCGTGGCCAACCAGCCTCACTGGGACGACGGCTATCGGATTTTTCAGGATCACTCTCCAAACTTTATCCATGTGGAAATCCTGAACGTGAATGTCACGTCGAACAAAGCCCTCTGGTTTGCTTCGCACTCAGATCGTGTCGAGGTGGAAGCCAGGGTGCTCAAGGTTGTCCGCACCACCAATGACCTTCGGCCTGGTATGATCATCCCTATCCTTTACGATCGCAAAGCAGCAGCAGGCGGAACTTTGGCTGAAACGCCGGGTATCCCGGAAAAAGGTCAGATCCTGCCGGCATTTATCAAGCTCAAGGGCGACCACTACATACCCGCAGCGCGCCATCATACATTCTCTCCACTGGCGGAACAGCAACTCAAGCAAATGGATCGCGAAAGCGTAGAACTCACCGAAGCTCAGATTGCTGCGCTCCGGCTGCCGGAAGAATTAAGCGGTTCGCTGCAGGTTGATACCAGCAGCGATTTACCACTCGAACCTGAAGTAGCAATAGAAGTTCCCGCCAGTGAACCTGTGCGTGCCGAGATAGTCGAACCGGAAGTCGAAGTCACTGTTGCTTCTGCGGAACTGCCCATGGTGGATCCGGAAACTCCCGGAATCATTACGCCGACTATCCCTGAAACGGATCCAGAAGTGAACATCACTGCAGAAACGCCTGTTGTGGACGCAGGTATTTCAGCAGAAACTCAAACCGAGACGCCTATCGCACGAGCTGAAGTCGTCACCACTGCTGAAATGGAAGTCGAAACTCCTTCGATTGTAGAAAAGCAGCCCATGATCGACAACGGATCAGTCAGTACAGAAGCCAAGCCCAAACGCCGCACCGTCGTCGTGGTTCCGCCATCAGAACTCCGTTCCCGGCGTCAGCAGGAAATCCAATCCGCTCTGAATCAGGAACTGGCAAGGCGTGAGGCTGAAATGACTGTTACCAAGCCAGTTCCCCTGCCTGAGGCTCCTGTTCCCGTTTTAAAAGCGGAAGTTGTTACTCCGCCCAGCCCGGCAACGAAAACCTTAACTGAAGCAGTTGACACGCCGGAAGTTCCGGAAGCTGCGCCTCTCAACGATGATCCAGTGCGTATCACACTCTCAAACGCAGAAGCAACAGTGGACGATACCGTTCCATATCCCGTGCTACGTGCCGAAATCGTTGAAATGCCGCAGACACAGCCGGCGAGCGTCCGTTCTGCTCAGGTGCCTGCTGATAGTCAGCAAGCCCCGGTTGCAGGACCGGCAGTTCCCATGACTGCGCCTGCCGCTCAGGTTATTCCACCAGAGGAACCAATAACCATTACTGACTTCACTCCCCCTACTGCTGCAACGAGTTCAGACCCGGTAGCCAATGCGGTGAAGCTGACCGAGAGAGATAGACTCAACATGAAATCCTATGCGGATATTTATCTATCGCTGCAGCAAGCTGGAGATGCAGCAGGAAAACAGGATTACAGCCAAGCCAAGGAATTATACCAGAAAGCCCTGAATGACTTGCAGACGCTGAGAACTGCCAACCCTGATTTCCAGCCTTTCATGGTCGAGTATCGGATACGGGATACCAGTCGCAAGCTAGAGCAACTGGTTGTTAATGCCCCCCGGGAATAAGACACCCCTCCTATTTCAAAATGCATCATGGACTTTAATCGCCCAGATCATAGATCTCCCGATCAACTGCGTCCTCTGAGTTATCACTGGGACCACGCGCCCAATGCACTGGCATCTATCCTGATCAAATGCGGCAATACCCAGATCATCTGCTCGGCCAGTTTGGAAGAAAAAAGGCCCCGCTGGAAAGAGGCTCAGGGCCTTTCCGGAGGCTGGCTCACCGCCGAGTATTCCATGCTCCCGTACTCCACCACCAGCCGCAAAACCAGAGACATCAGTCGGGGCAAAATTGATGGTCGCAGTCAGGAAATTCAACGTCTCATCGGTCGGTCACTGAGAGCTGTAACAGATCTGGAATTACTCGGTCCGCGCACCCTCTGGATCGACTGTGATGTACTTGCTGCAGACGGAGGCACCCGCACCAGCGCCATTACCGGCGGTTTTCTCGCGCTCCAGCTGGCAGTGGAGCGGCTGCAGCAATCAGGCCAGCTGGCAGATTCTCCTCTCAAGAGTGCTGTGGCAGCCACCAGCGTCGGTATTTATCTGGATCAACCTGTGCTAGACCTTTGTTATATCGAAGACCGGGATGCCTCTGTGGATATGAACGTTGTCATGACCCGGGCAGGTGAATATGTCGAGCTGGGAGCTACTGGTGAGGAAGCCACCTTTTCTGGTAATCAGCTTAAAGAGTTGCTCAAACTCTCCGAAACAGGCATAACCAGTCTGTTCCAATTCCAGCAGGACGCATGGAGTGAACGCCCTAAAAACCAGTAAACCATTTTTTCTTTTAATTTATGAGTCAAGAATTCAACCGCCCGACATTGCCAGAATGTGGATTTTTAGCAGGAGTGCGTGACGATGATCGCGATCTGCTGGCATCTTACGGAGAATTTTTAGGAATTCAGCCTGACCATGACATGATTCGTCAAGGAGAACAGCAACATCACGTGTATTTCGTTATTTCCGGAAAACTTGAGGTGCGTCGACAAGGTCTGGGTGATGACATCGTCGTTGGAACGATTGAAAAAGGGGAATCTATCGGCGAAATCAGTGTTTTTGACCACGGCGAAGCAAGTGCCAGTATTCGTGCTTTGGAGTTTACTCAGGTCTGGCGAATCGACGGAGACTCACTCAAAGAATTTATCCAAGAGAGCCCCGCTTGCGGTAATACCATTTTACTTGGATTATCCGTTATTCTAAGTAAGCGTGTCCGCCTCCTCAGCCGACAGCTCGTGGATGCCCGTACCTCCTCCTGATGATCAGTTTTTCCTAATTTATACGAAAAAACTCTTTTTGCTGACTGTGCTTGCCACAAGGCCAGTGATTCGTTTTAATCTCCGCCTTATTTTCAAACAACATTAAACCTCACCAATATGCCCAAGAAAAAAAATACTGTTAAGAAAGCGACTGCCCAGAAAAAGTCTGCAGCTCGTAAATCCACTTCGAAATCTAAAACAACCAAATACGTCTACTTCTTTGGAAACGGAAAAGCAGATGGTAATGGTAAAATGCGTGAACTTCTCGGCGGGAAAGGTGCCAACCTGGCAGAGATGGTTCGCATCAAACTTCCGGTCCCTGCCGGCTTCACCATTTCCACCGATGTCTGCACGTATTTCTACGATCACGGGCGCACATATCCACCGACCTTAAACAAGGAAATTGATCAGTCCGTAACTAAGCTCGAAAAAGCCATGGGCAAAAAATTCGGGGATGTAAAAAACCCGCTGCTGGTAGCTGTTCGCTCCGGGGCGCGTGATTCCATGCCGGGCATGATGGACACCATCCTGAACCTTGGTCTCAACGATGCTACCGTTGCAGGTCTGGCCCGGAAAACAGGCAATGAACGTTTTGCCTATGATTGCTACCGTCGCTTCATTCAAATGTACGGTGACGTTGTATTAGGGGTTCAGCCACAAGCAGGTGAAGATCACGAACCGTTTGAAGTGGTGATTACCCAACTCAAGCGTGAACTCTTCCCGAAACGCAAAGACGAGATTCTTGATACCGAACTGGATGCTGATGCACTGAAGGAGCTCGTTGTTCGTTTTAAGCAGCTTGTCAAAAAACGCACAGGTAAAACTTTCCCGGAAGATCCGCGCGATCAGCTGATGGGTGCCGTCGGTGCAGTCTTCGGCAGCTGGAACAATGACCGAGCCATCGTCTATCGTCGTAAATACGGTATCCCGCATGAATGGGGTACCGCAGTCAACGTCCAGGCCATGGTCTTCGGTAACATGGGTGAAGACAGTGGATCCGGTGTTTCCTTTACCCGTGACCCCGCTACTGGTGAAAAAGTCCTCTACGGAGAATTCCTCATCAACGCTCAGGGTGAAGATGTGGTTGCCGGTGTTCGCACCCCGCAGCCCGTCATCGAAATGAAGAAGGCTTTCCCGCCAGTTTACAAAGAACTGCTCGGCGTCTGCAAGACCCTGGAAGGTCACTTCAAAGACATGCAGGACTTTGAGTTCACGGTGGAAGAAGGAACGCTCTACATGCTGCAAACCCGCAACGGTAAGCGCACTGGCATGGCTGCTGTCCGAATCGCTGTGGAAATGGTGAAAGAAAAGCTCATCAAACCAAAAGACACAGTTGCCCGAGTCGAACCGGACTCCCTCAGTCAGTTGCTGGCACCGATCTTCGATGCTAAAGCTGTCAAAGCTGCCAAGCAGATTGCACTGGGCCTACCTGCAGGTCCGGGTGCTGCTACCGGCCGCATCTATTTTAACGCAGATGAGGCGGAAGCCGCTGCCAACCGCGGAGAGAAAGTTCTGCTGGTCCGTGAAGAAACCTCACCGGAAGATCTGCGTGGAATGATTGCGGCTGAAGGCATCCTGACCGCACGTGGTGGAGTCAGCTCTCACGCCGCACTGGTCGCCCGTCAGATGGGCAAGGTTTGTGTTTGCGGTGCTGCAGCTCTGCACATCGACTACACCAAGCAGACGCTGAGTGTAAAGGGTGGTAAAACCTACAAGAAAGGCCAGCACATCTCCATCGATGGAACACTCGGAACCGTTTATGAAGGAGAAGTCACCACATCCGCTTCTGAAGTCATTCAGGTGCTGATTGAGAAAAAACTCAAGCCAAACAAAAGCAAAACCTACCAGATCTTCAACCAGCTCATGAAATGGTCTGACCAGTATCGTAAGCTGGGGATCCGAACCAATGCAGATTCCCCGGACCAGGTTAATAACGCGGTTGGATTCGGTGCCGAAGGGATTGGTCTCTGCCGCACTGAGCACATGTTCTTCGAAGGCAACCGTATTGATGCGGTGCGTGAAATGATTCTGGCAGAAAGTGAAAAAGCGCGCCGTAAGGCACTCAAGAAGCTGCTGCCTTTCCAGAAGAAAGACTTTGTCGGTATCTTCAAATCATTAGGCGGACGTCCGGCTACTATTCGTCTACTTGACCCACCATTGCACGAATTCCTGCCGCATGACCACAGCGCCCAGAACGATCTGGCCGGCAAGTTGGGAGTTTCAGTAGATGTAATCACGCAGCGCATTCATGCGCTGGCAGAATTCAATCCGATGCTCGGTCACCGGGGCTGCCGTCTCGGCAATGTCTACCCGGAAATTACCGAGATGCAGGCTCGTGCCATCTGCGAGGCTGCTGCTCAGGTCCAGAAATCCGGTATCAAAGTTGCTCCAGAAATCATGGTTCCGCTCGTTGGCTTCCAGAAAGAGCTGCAGATGCAGGTTGAAGTCATTCACCAGGTGGCCAAAGAAGTCATGCAGAAGTCCGGCGTGAAATTCAAGTATCAGGTCGGAACCATGATCGAGCTGCCGCGTGCCTGTATGGTTGCAGATGAAATCGCCCAAACCGCTGAATTCTTCAGTTTTGGAACCAATGACCTGACTCAGACCGCTATGGGCATGAGCCGGGATGATTCCGGTTCGTTCCTGCCATTCTATCAGGAGAACGAAATCGTCGCCAATAACCCATTTGCAGTCATCGACCAGAACGGCGTTGGAAGCCTGATGGAGACTGCTATTGGTAAAGCCAAGAGCAGTCGTCCTCGCATCAAACTCGGCATCTGTGGTGAACATGGCGGTGAACCCAGCTCGGTCAAGTTCTGTCACCGGATTGGCCTGAACTACGTCAGTTGCTCTCCTTTCCGCGTTCCGATTGCACGCCTGGCAGCTGCACAAGCCGCATTGGAAAAATAAACCACTACTTATAAATCAAACTTCAAAAGGGGGTCAGAAATCTGATCCCCTTTTTTGTTTCACCCACTTAAGTTTTTAGTTATGTTTGTTACTGCATGGCGGAATATCACACGGATGGCCCCTTAGCGGCATACATGAAGGATATTGGATCGCTACCTTTAATTTCGGTCGAAGAAGAAAAGGTCTTAGCTAGGCGTATTCAAAAAGGCGATGAAGCAGCGCGTGAGAAAATGATTCAATCCAATCTCCGACTCGTAGTTAAAATCGCTCAGGACTATTCCAACTATGGTCTGCCCTTGGTCGATCTGATTTCTGAGGGGAATATTGGTCTGATGAAGGGTGTGGAACGCTTTGATCCGGAGCGCGGGGTTAAATTCAGCACATACGCGGCCTGGTGGATCAAACAGGGCATCAAGCGTGCCTTGGCTAATCAGAGTAAAACCATCCGGCTGCCTGTCCACCTGGTCGACAAGCTTTCCCGCATGCGTCGCATCTCCGCTCAACTCACTGAAGAGCTCGGTCGTGAACCGGATGATGAAGAACTCGCGGAAGAACTCGATCTCCCTGTCAAAAAGATCGCCCAGTTGCGTCGTGTATCGATGCGACCAGCCAGCTTGAACCACCTCGTGGGTGATGAAGATTCCACTGAATTGGGTGATCTGATTGCGGATGAAAAAGCAGATGATCCTGCGGATTTACTGACGGCGGATGCATTGAATAAATCCATTGCCGACTTGCTTCCTATTCTCGATGAGCGGGAGCGCAAAATTCTGAAAATGCGATTTCCGATGGACGGCTCCAAGCCGATGACACTGGAAGATATTGGTAAGGAAATGAATGTAACGCGAGAAAGAATCCGTCAGCTCCAGAATCAAGCATTGAAAAAAATCAAAGGGGGGTTAGACAAAATGGACAAACCTTCCGCCGCAAAACCGTAACCGCAAGAGCAAGCAATGAGTCACCGCTACAATGATATGTCAGGATTTCGCAGCACGGCGGAACGCTTAAAGTCCGCCATACGCGATGTAGACAATTTCCCGCAGGAAGGTGTCATTTTCAAAGATATCAGCCCGGTCCTCCAGGACCGCCAGCTCTTCCGTCTGGCAACCAGTATGTTTTACGACCGTTATCAGCGCCGTCAGATCGACACGATCATGGCTGTCGATGCCCGTGGCTTCATTTTTGCATCTTCTCTAGCCTATGTGCTGGGCTGCGGGCTTACGATGGTACGCAAAAAAGGTAAACTTCCATATGAGTGTCTGGAAGCATCTTATGAACTCGAGTACGGAAGCAACACCATTGAAATCCATAAAGACGCCATCCAACCTGGTGAACGAGTCCTGATTATGGATGATGTTCTGGCGACAGGAGGAACTCTCAAAGCCACCATTGATCTGGCCCAGAAACTGGAAGCCGAGATTGTCGAAGTAGCCGTCTTCATAGAACTCGAGTTTCTGGAAGGGCGCGAAAAGCTCCCCAAGGTGCCCGTCTTCTCCTTGATCACCTATTGATCATTTCATATATCAGCGCCCATCTTCAGCCGCTTTGTGTGTTTTCCATCATACACTGGTTATTGGGAGCAGCATTAGAGCATTTTCGATTTAATTGGGCGCATGAGATCAGGCGTGTGACGAGAAGTCTTGCGACATTCTCATCCTACATGTTCCTTTGAAGGGTGAGAATGTTCTCCCGGCACCCGGTGTGGTCGGAAGGACTTCTTGCCATCGCCACATCAAGCATGACGGTAAATCAATCAGGATATGCTTTATTTTCCTGTTTTACGATAGCTGACAGATTTTTTGCTGCCCGCTTTGGAATCCGTCTTCATTCCAGCTGCCAACTTAAGTTCTTCAATCTGGTCCCGATAAAGCGCAGCTTTTTCAAAATCCAGTTTTTCAGATGCTACTACCATGTCTTGCTCTAATTCCCGAATGATATCAATCACATCCATATCCTGATTTGCCTTGGAGGCAATAGACTGATCCGGTCGGTCGGAAGATATGATCATATGCAAACTCTCCTGGACGCCCCGTTTTACCGATTGTGGTTGAATTCCATGTTGCTGATTGTATGCGATTTGTTTCTCCCGCCGGTACTCGGTCACCTTTAGCAAAGTTTCAATCGACTGAGTTTTGTGATCCGCAAATAGAATGACTTGACCGTTCACATGCCGCGCAGCTCGCCCGGCAGTTTGAATCAAGGAAGTCTCTGAACGAAGAAATCCCTCTTTATCCGCATCCAGTATGGCCACCAGCGATACTTCCGGTAAATCCAGTCCCTCCCGCAATAGATTAATCCCGACCAGAATATCAAATTCTCCGGCACGCAACGATCTTAAGATTTCCACCCGTTCGATAGCATCTACCTCGGAATGTATATACTGAACCCGTAACCCCGCATCGCGCAAGTAATCTGTTAAATCTTCCGCTGTCCGCTTGGTCAGTGTGGTCACCAGAACCCGCTCTCCCCGCTCAATTCGGATACGCGCCTCATTCATGACCTCATCAATCTGACCTTTTAGTGGCTTTAAAATGATCTCCGGATCCAGCAACCCGGTTGGACGGATGATCTGCTCGACTACTTCACCACCTGCTTTTTCCTGTTCGTATTCAGCCGGAGTCGCAGAAACATAAATCAACTGATTCATGGTGGCTTCGAATTCTTTGAAGTTTAACGGCCGATTGTCCAGTGCGGACGGAAGTCGGAATCCATGATCTACCAGCACCGTCTTGCGCGACCGGTCACCCGCATACATCCCGCCCACTTGCGGAACAGTGGAGTGTGATTCATCGATCACACAGAGAAAATCATCCGGGAAAAAGTCAATTAAGGTATAGGGCCTGGCTCCAGGCTTGCGTCCACTCAAATGTCGGGAGTAATTTTCAATTCCTGTGCAAAAACCCATCTCCTGCATCATCTCAATGTCATAGGTCGTGCGCATCTTAATACGCTGTGCTTCCAGTAATTTGCCTGCTTTTTCCAGCTCGGCGACCCGCTCATCCAATTCCTCCCGAATTGCTGTCACGGCCACTCTCATTTTTTCCTGTGGTGTGACAAAGTGCCGAGCGGGAAACACGACCTCCTGATCAAGTGACTCCTGGGCTTCCCCCGTCAAAACGTCAATCCGGCATATACGTTCGATTTCATCACCAAAGAACTCTATTCTTAACCCGTCTTCACGATAGGCTGGACACAACTCGACGACATCCCCCCGCACTCGAAATTTTCCGCGTGTCATTTCAAAGTCATTTCGCTCGTATTGAACTTCTACCAGTTGTGCCAGTAATTCTTCCCGCGTTATCTGCGCTCCTACCCGAACCGGTATGACCATATTCTCATAATCGTCTGGTGATCCCAGACCGTAGATACAGGATACACTGGCTACTACGATCACATCATTGCGCGTCAATAAAGAACTGGTAGCCGCCAGGCGCAAACGTTCGATCTCCTCGTTAATGCTGGAATCCTTCTCAATGTAGGTATCCGTTCGCGGGATATAGGCTTCCGGCTGGTAGTAGTCAAAGTAACTGACAAAATATTCCACAGCATTGTCCGGAAAGAATGCCTTGAATTCGCTATAGAGCTGGGCCGCAAGTGTTTTATTATGGGAAATCACCAAAGTAGGCTTGTTCAGGCGGGCGATGGCATTGGCAATGGTAAATGTTTTGCCTGATCCGGTCACCCCCAGCAGCACATTCTCCCTCTCCCCTTCCAGCAACCTTCGGCTCAGTGCCTCAATGGCATCCGGTTGATCACCTGCCGGTGCGTAATCAGACTTCAGTTGAAAATCCATGTTAATACAGAGAATATACACCTATACCGCTTGAGCAAAATGCAGGAATGCGTATGCTCAAATTTTTATGGAAAAACCTCCAGATAGCTTGTTTCTGCATCCGGCTCTCTATGTCAAGCCGTGCGAATACGGCATGGGCGTTTTTTCAAGTGCCTTTATTACCGCTGATACCATTCTCGAAGAAGCACACTGGATCAAATACAAACGGGATGACTGCAACAGCCGGCAACTTAATGATTACGTTTATGAAGTCTCTGACCCGCCCGAAGGCACAGAGGATGAATGCGGCTTCAATGCCATGGTGCTGGGCTTCGGCAGCATTTATAACCACTCCAACGATAATAATGCCCATTACCTGTTTGACGAAGAGAAAAACGTCTTCGTCTATCAGTCCGTTAAAGACATCCAGCCGGGAGATCAGATCTGTATTTCCTATGGGGAAAAGTGGTGGAAGACTCGCGAAGCTGTAGCCGACTCCTGAGCGGAACACATATGACTCCTGTTCTTAGATCCATGAGTTATGAACTTGGCAGATAGATTTAAACGACGGTTATCCGCTGCTCTCCGAACACGGAAACATGACTTTAACGCTCATCAAGCAGAACAACAACTGTCGCAAGCTAACTGTCGGTTTGCCTGACACGTCAGCTGACAACCAAAATCAGGCAATCACATCACCCCGTTCAGTCGCGCTAATCATCCGTTACGCTACTGGCGAACATTCTTTTTACGCCTGCCCTTTAGCTTCCGCTTTGAGCTCATCAGCCCGCTTCACACTCTCGCGGGTAGACTTTTCTCCAAACAGCAGAACAATCGGGCTGGCAACAAAAATGGAGGAATACGTTCCGATTAGAATACCGATCAGCAACATCAAAGAGAAATCGTTGATGACCACGCCACCGAAGAAATATAAGGAAAGCACCGCCAGCAAGGTGGTCACGGACGTCAGTAAGGTCCGGCTGAGAGTTGCATTGATTGAAATATTAATGATATCTCCTAGCCGCTTCGCCGCCTTCTGGCGAATGCCTTCCCGGATTCGGTCAAATACGATAATCGTGTCATTGATGGAATAACCTGCGACTGTTAGAATCGCTCCTACCGTGATCAGAGTAAACTGATGCCCGGCTAGCACATACAGTCCCAGCGCGATCAGCACATCGTGGGTCAACGCCACGATCGCTCCCACAGCAAAGGAGAACTCAAAACGCCAGACAATGTACAGAAAGATGGCAATTAATCCGCAGATCAAAGCGGTAAGTGCTTTCTCCTTGAACTCATTACCGATCGTCGGGTTTACCCGATCCAGGCTTTGGCGCTGAAACTCGGCTTCCGGAAATTTCTCCTGCAATTCTTCCCATGCGGACACGGCCTGATTCTCAGGGGTGCGCAGCACCAGCAATTCATTTTCACCGGATCCATCACTCTGATACTGCGTCACCACACCATTCATGGTGACCGCCGCTTTGAGCTGATCATCCGGAATTTTTTGCGCTGCATTGAAAGACAGAGTCATCATATCCCCGCCTATGAAATCCACTCCTAAAGCGTCGTCACCTTTTTGCCACATAGTGCCAACACTGCCAAGAATCAGCATGGTTGAAATAACCAGTGCCATCGACCGCTTGCTCATGAAGTTGATGCTGGTCTTACTTAGAAAATGAGTGATCTTAATAGCAGAAATACTCGATGTGCTTAATGCCCATTCGAATCCGGCTCTGGTCACCACCAGTGCTGCAAACAGGCTGGCCAGAATTCCCAGACAGAGCACGACTGCAAATCCCTGAATAGCTCCCGATCCCTGCCAAAACAGGATCACGGCTGCCAGCAGTGTGGTAACATTGGCATCCAAAATTGAGCTGAAGGCCTTACCGAATCCACTCTTGACTGCCTGTGCTATGGTATGTCCCTGATCCAGTTCTTCCCGGATGCGCTCAAAAATGAGCACATTGGCATCCACTGCCATCCCAATCGTCAGGATAATCCCGGCTACGCCCGGTAAAGTTAACGTAAAGCCGAATTGTGCCAGCATTCCCATCATAATCACCAGATTCAGTAGCAGCGCTGTTACACCGAACACTCCTGCTAAACGGTAATAAACTAGCATGAAGGCAATCACCGCAATAAAGCCGTAAACTGCCGCGTAAAATCCATTTTGAACAGAAGTCTGCCCCAGGGTCGGATCCACGCCGCGTTCATCCATAATCGCGACTGGGTTTTCGAGCGGATTTACCAGCACTGAGGAGAGTTCACGGGCTTCATCCAGCTGGAAATTGCCGTCAATACTTACATTGGCACTGTAGATGGGTCTGTTTTCTTTGAAACCCAGCGCAGAATATACCACCCCATCCAGAACAATTGCCATCCGGCCAGCCGCACCCATCTCAGCACTTTCATCAATAATACGTTTCGTCGTATCACCAAAACCCTTGGCAGAATCCATTTCAAGCGCAATATCGATCATGCCGAGTTCGTCGTAATCTGGCCGTGCACCAATAACCGATTTGCCTGATAAATACGCACGTCGTTTGATGACAATATCTGAGATCATCACCTCGCCTTCCGGAGTCGTTTCACGGAACTTGGCTTTTTCGTAATCAAACGGGATAGCATCTTCATTTCCTGCTATGACTTCACCTAAAATCGCGGCACTCTGAGGATGCACCATGCGAAATTCAAGTTTAGCAACCCGCTCAATCGCTTTGCGGTATCCGGCTTTTTCGGATTCTTTAAGCCGCGGAATCTGCACAATGATTCTGTTAATTCCTGTGGGCTGAATCAAAGGATCCAACGTGCCATCCGGATCAATGCGATCACGTATGACTTCCACCGCCTGATCCACCGCACCTTCCTGCGGTTCTTTGTCGTAAAGTTCCAGCAGGAACTGGGTACCTCCGCTGATATCAATTCCTGGATTAATTCTCACCCAGGATGGCCATGGAGCAGTTCCATCCACTTCGTCTGTGCTTTCACCAGTGAGCTTGCTGAAATCAATGAGTGACAGCCCGGAAATGCTCAACAGCAGCAACGTCAACACGATCGCCAGCCAGCGTTTAAGTCGATCCTGTAAGGTGGCCAGATACCAGATGAAAACGCCCAGGAAAGCGAGTGAGAGGGTGAAGATCAGTGCATTCATAAAAACTAACTCGAGATTAAACAGGAGTTCGGAAACTCATACAGCAGCTTTGGGCCTCAGTCCTTGGCTACCAGCGTGATACTGGCTTTCTCGACCTCGATTTTGACTTGTTCAGAAACCTTCAACATCACCGTTGAGTCCTTGACGCTGGTAACACTGCCGTGAATGCCACCGGCAGCCACCACCTTGTCCCCGGCTTTGACGGATGCCACCAGTTCCTGGTGCTCCTTCATCTTTTTCTGCTGCGGACGGATCAGCAGAAAGTAAAACATGACCAAAAGGATCACAAAGGGCAAAAACTGTACCCACCCGGGTGCCGATGTTTGCCCGGACTGAGCGATTATCATTCCATCCATCCAAAAACTGACTGCTTGATTCATTTTATCTTTCTCTATTTATAGTTTCTGAGGAAGTCGTCCGCCCACGCCGAAAAGGTGCCATCAGCAATTGCCGCGCGCATTTCCCGCATCAGGTTGAGGTAAAACCACACATTGTGCAATGTTACCAACCGCAGACCGAGGATTTCCCCCGACTTCAGAAGATGACGAATGTAGGCACGGCTGAAATTTTGACAAGCATAACAGGTGCCTGCCGGATCAATAGGATCAGGGTCATACTGATATGCGGCAGATCTTAAGTTAATCAAACCCTGCCGGGTGTAGGCGGCACCATTGCGAGCCACTCGGGTCGGCAACACACAATCAAACATATCCACCCCCCGTCGCACCATCTCCACCAGCTGATTAGGTTGACCTAAACCCATGGCATAGCGGGGTTTGTGTTCTGGTAAAAACGGCACTGCCATCTCTACAGCGGCCAGCATTTCCGGTTCGGACTCTCCAACACTGACCCCACCGATGGCATAGCCCGGAAAATCCTGCTCTACCAACTGCTCCGCACAGTGCTGGCGCAGATCAGAATGCCCCGCCCCCTGCACAATCCCGAAAAGCAATTGACCTTTGGTTGGGCCATTGGCTAACGAAGACAGGTGATTGCCGCAGATCCCGGCCCAATCCACCGTGCGCGCTACCGCGGCCTCGACATCAGAACGTGGAGCATCCCAGGGCGGGCACTCATCAAAACACATCACAATATCCGAGCCCAGCTCGTGCTGAATTTCCATCGCCTCCTGCGGTCCGAGAAATAAGGGACTGCCATCGATGTGAGACTGAAACTGGACTCCCTGTTGCGAGATTTTTCTCAGTTTGGCCAGACTGAATACCTGATAGCCACCACTATCCGTCAGTATCGGTCTGTCCCATTGCATGAACCGGTGAAGTCCGCCCATGCGTTCGATCACTTCCATACCGGGACGAATAAACAGGTGATAGGTATTAGACAGGACAATTTGAGCGTGGAGATCCACCAGTTCCGCAGGATGAACGGACTTCACCGAAGCCTGCGTGCCTACCGGCATGAAAATAGGGGTTCGAATTTCACCGTGGGCGGTGGTCAGCCGTCCTAGTCGCGCTTTCGTTGCAGCGTCGGTTTTTAACAGTTCAAACATGACGATAATTATACAGTTAGGAAATTTTTACCTAGTAAACAGATAGCTCATCATGATACAGCACAAGACACAACCAAGCACAATCCAAGAAAAAATTTGCATCAAATGTTACAGTTGTGTTACATAGTATTAACATTTAACAATATGTGCCTCATTGGCACGACTTTAGCATTTATACCTAACTCTTGAAAAATCCAGTTCAACACGTTTTATATTCCTCGCTGCTGTCTGTCATAGCAGTTGCACAGTCTCTAAGCAGTGTTGCCAGTACGTCGTCTCCTGGCTTTAAGATTGATGCTGATGTGATTAAGCCCGGCCTGACCACTTCACGACCTGCGATAGGCTGGGCGCGATATAACGAAGACTGGTCCGTTTTGAAAAACGAATCGGATCTGGTTGGCTTGGATCGCATCAAATACATTCCGCTGGATAATGAGGGGGACATTTACCTGAGTCTGGGCGGCCAGATAAGGCAACGCGTAGAAGTTTGGAATAATTTTGCATTTGCAGGCAGCAACGATGACGTCTTTCTTCTGAGCCGTTACCAGACGCATGCCGACCTGCATGTCACAAAATATTTTCGAGTTTTTGTCGAGGGAATTTACTCACATGTTCCGGACTCTCGTGACTTGCCCGGTGGAACCCGGGCTGCTTTGGATGCTAACGAGGGTGATCTCTTGAATGCTTTCGTCGATTTCAATTTTGAGGCAGGTGATGCGGACATCACACTGAGAGCCGGCCGCCAGCAGTTCTATTTCGGTAAGCAGCGTGTCATCAGTGCCCTGCCCTGGGCCAATAATTACAGGAAATGGGATGGATTCAGCGGAATCTTTAAATACCAGGACTGGAGCTTCACTCCACTTTTTGCCTGGAATGTGCCGACAGATAAATTTGATTTTGACGACATAGCCGGCACTTCCGATACCGGTAACGGAGCCGCCAAGTTATGGGGTGCCTACCTAAGTAAAAAAGGACTCGGGGATTTGTATTACTTCGGTCGATCGCGCAATGGCAATGCTGACAGTCATACGATCGGAGTTCTGCGCTCTGCTAAAATAGCTGATACCGCCTTTGATTATGAAATAGAAGGTGCGGTTCAGTTGCTCGATGACAATACCAACGATGACTTTGCCTATATGCTTGGTGCCTTTCTCGGATATACCTTCCAGCAAGTAGATACGACTCCCCGCATTTTTACAGGTGTTGAAATGGGCAGTGCCAGTTACGATCAACTCTTTCCTCTCGGTCACAAGTACTTTGGATTTACAGATGTCTTAGGGCGCGGTAACACCATTGACTGGAATGCAGGTGTCAGTTTCACCCCAGTCGAAAAGCTCAAGATTCTGGCTCAACATCATATGTATTTTCGTGAAGACACCGATAAAGGGCTGACCACGGTAGCAGGCGGTGCATTCCGCAACAATTCCTCCCCGACAGATAATGCCTTTGTTGGAAACGAATTAGATGTAACCGCATCTTATCCTATCTACCAGAATACCAGTTTACTCGTCGGCTATAGCCATTTCTTCGCAGGAGATTTCATTGATGATACCGGAACTGCAGATGACATCGACTTCTTCTATACACAACTACTCTTCCGCTTCTAGCGTGACTGGCACAGATACCAGCCTGAACCCCATCATCTTGATCGAAGATGATGATACCTTGCTGAAGGCCTATATCAACTTACTGGAAGATCGAATTCCCGAATATGAATTACTCACCTGCAATCATGGTGCTCTGGGACTGAAGGCTGTCCAGGAGCAACGCCCCTCGCTGGTCATTACAGATCTGCGGCTACCCGACATCGATGGTTTGCAGATCCTGTCTGAAGCCACCAGCCGTCATCCGGATGTGCCGATTATTGTGGTATCCGGTTTTTTTGGATTGGATCAGATCAAGGATACCATTGGCAGTTCCGGCAACATCACGTTTATCTCAAAGCCCTTTGATTCCAAAATTTTTGCAAGCTACGTGGAAACCCTCTTATCCACTGAGGCAGACAGCACCATCAATGGCATCAGTCTTTTGAACATTATTCAGATGATTGCTGCTGATCAGAAGTCCTGTTACCTGGAACTGCATGACGGAGAGAAGTCCGGCGTGGTCAGCTTTACTGAAGGCGAGGTCCGCTTTGCCCGCACAGGTGAATACCGCGGAACAGATGCCGTGATGAAAATTTCCGAGTGGGAAGCTCCCATGATTCTGATCTTTAACGACAGGAAGACTTCCAAAGTCAATATTTATGATGTCAGCACGGATACGCTTTCTCTGCAAATCGTTCACCATCTAGACCGAATCAATAACACCAAAAAGGAATAAACGGCATGGCCGAAGCCCATCAAAAAACATCAATTGCTCAGACCTCTTTTTTAAAAAGATATGGTGCAGTTCTCTTCGCCATCGTCTTGTTCCTGATCTTGAACATCGGCGTGTTGACTTCAAACTTCTATATCGCCATTCAGTTGTCCGAAGATGCTTTGGATATTAACCTTTCCGGTCGGCAGCGAATGCTCTCGCAGCGCATTACCAAGACGCTGCTGCAAATTGAGGTTGCTGTGGCCAACAATCAATCTACCGCAAGCGCTGTTAAAGAGCTCAATTTGGCGTATGATCTGTTCGATAGCACCATCAAGGCATTTGACACCGGTGGCTTTACGACAGGTGCAGACGGGCAACAGTCCACGCTGGCCGCAGTCTCGGATCCCGATGCTCGAGCTGCAGTAGAGGCCGGAAAGAGCATCTGGATCCCGTTCTCAGAGCTGCTGCGCCCTGTGCTGCTTTCTTCAGGAACCATCGATTTCGATGCGCTAAACAAAGCCGCGGCATATGCCACAGCCAATAATCTTGCCTTGCTGAAGGAAATGAACAATCTCACGGTTGCACTGGAACAAGAGGCCAGTGCCCGAACTGAATTTTTGCGGCTGATCCAGACGATTGCACTGATCGTGCTTATCTTGGACTATGCCTTCATCGTTTATGACTTTTTGACCAAGATCCGACGCAGTGACAAAGAGATTGAAGACAAAGCAGCAGATCTGGAGAACGCGGTAGACAATCTTCAGAGCACCACGAACGAGCTGGAATCCGCTCAGCGGGAAACCGATACGATTCTGAATACCGTTCGTCAGGGACTCCTGCTGGTTGACCCGGAATATAAAATATCGGGCAAGTATTCAGAGGAACTCAAGTCGATGTTCCGGTTGGATGATCTTTCAGGTATGGGTTTTTTAGCGATCATGCAGCGAATCCTGACCGAGAAGAACTATTTGACCACCCGAGACTACATGGACATGTTGTTTGATCCTAAGAAAAAGGAAAAAACATTGCTGAAAATTAATCCGCTGGAAGAAGCAGAGGTTCACTTCCAGGAACGCAACGGTCAATTCACTACCCGATTTTACGAGTTCCAGTTCAAACGTATTCTCGATGATAAGAAAGTGGTCAGTGTCTTCATCAGTGTTCGTGACGTCACTGCTCAGGTAGAACTGACGCGCCAGTTGAAAGAGGCGGAAGAAAATAAGGAAGCTCAGTTTGAATTGCTGCTGGCTATCCTGAATGTTCCGGCTACGGAAGTCATAAGTTTCTGCAAAAAATCTCTGGAATCCATCGAGCAAGCGAACGAGATTCTGAAGGTTGAAGACTTTGTGGGGGAAAAAGAAATACACAATGCTGAATCCGATTTACGCGACAAGCTCAACACAATTTTCCGTCACATCCACTCAATCAAAGGGCACGCATCACTTCAGAACATCGACTATTTTGTAGAAATAACTCATAATATAGAAGATCAGATTAGCCGTATTCGCTCTAAACCCAAGCTGGCGGGAGAAGACTTTCTGGGAATCGTCAGCTTAATATCAGATTGCAAGTCGGCGGTTACCGAATGCCAGCAGTTGGCCGAAAAAGTGCACGGCCTTGCCCCGACTTCGCTCGCACCCTCGCCTGCTGAAAACGGTGCCACAAAAATAGCAAGCTTTTCAGAACAGGATCTGGCACAGTTCAGGCAATTGATCAGTCAGCTATCAGAACAAACTGGCAAAAAGGCCAAGCTGGTTGTAAACCTGTCCCCCGATATTAAGCTGAATGACAAACAACGTGACGTCATTAAGGAAGCCACTACTCAGTTTATCCGCAACTCATTTGCCCACGGAATCGAAACTGGCGAGAAGCGCGCTGCCGCCGGAAAAGATCCGACTGCTGCTCTTACAATCCGTCTCAAAACCAACGGGGATGGTCTTCATTTCGAATATGAAGACGACGGAGCGGGCTTTGATCATGAAGCCATCCGTCGCAAAGCCATTGAAAAAAATCTGGTATCCGAGCAGGAGGCTTTATCCAAAGAAGATTACGAATGGTGGTTCTATCTTTTCGAGCCGGATTTCTCTACCCGCGACCAGGCTGATACCATAGGTGGTCGAGGCGTGGGGTTGGACATCGTGCGCAATTCGGTGATGACAGAACTCAACGGCCAGATCTTGCTGAACTCCGAGCCGGGCGTGTTTAGCAGCTTCCAGTTCAATATACCCTCAACCACCGGGAATGCCTGATTATGAAGTTATTAATTGTAGATGACTCGTTGATCATCCGCCGCATGATCGAACGTAAACTGGACAACTCAATGTTTGCGGAAATCGAAACCGCTACCAACGGAAAAGATGCTGTGGAAAAATTTACAGCTAATCCCGCTGATGTGGTCACTATGGATATTACTATGCCGGAGATGGATGGTTTGGCTTGTATCGAAAAGCTACTGGCCATTAAAGATGATGTCAGAATCCTTGTCATCTCGGCACTGGCGGATCGCTCCACCGCAGTCGAAGCTGTCAAGCAGGGTGCAGAAGGTTTTTTGCTGAAACCCTTCAATGAGGAGACACTGAAAACTGCTTTTCAAGAACTCATGGAGGATTAACCGATGGACGCCGCCAATGTAGAGATTTTTATACGGGGAACTGCTAATTACTTTGAAGAAATTACCGGCACTCCAGCTGAAGTAGGAACTCCATTTCTCAAGGATGATTTTGAAACATCCGGTGATTACACCGGTACGATCGGTATCAGTGGAGATCAGAAAGGGTGTATCTCTATCACCGTAACGCGTGACATGCTGACAGAAATTCTCAGTATCATTGGTGAGGATGCTGACGAGGATTCGCTGGTTTCTGACTTGGTTGGAGAGATTGCCAACACCATTTCCGGCAACGCCCGCGAACATCTGGGCACTGGATTTATGATTTCAGTGCCTGTGGTCATTGTGGGCCCGGCCAGCAATGTGCATCTCGCTCAGGAGCTAACCACATTTATTTTACCGGTGCGTTGGAAGGAGCACATCAGCTACCTGTCGCTTTCTTTGGAGAAGCTGGAGGTATAAAACGATTCAATGGACATTTCTGAAAAAGAACTGGAAAAATTCATCGACATCTCCTGTGGGTGTTTCGAGAAATTATCTCCCAAATTGAGACCCCTAGTGCCCCAGGAACCGAGAATAGAGCTAAACCAGGCTACTTTTCTTGATTTCACCGGCGTCATTGAACTCAGCCAGCGCGGACGCAAAGGTAAAATCTGCCTGACTATGCCGGAGAATATGCTCGACGAGATTCTGGACGCTCTAGGGGAAACCCAACATGATGAGGAAGCTCAATCTGACCTGATTGGAGAGCTCACCAGCATTATTTCCAGTAATGCTCGCGAGCATTTCGGCTCAAGTTTAAGCATCTCCGTGCCTTCATCTATGACCCGCAATAAGACTGGAGAACTGGAACTTGCCCCTATGCGTTTCATTCTACCGCTGAAGTTAAAAGATTTTACATCCTACCTGATCATCGCACTCGGAGGACACAGTGAACCAATCGCCTGAGACGGATGAAGAGTTGATGCTGTTTGATATCTACGAACCAACCTTCGAAATTGACGAAGAGGTATCACTGGCTGCTTATCATTGGCAATTCTATGCGAGAATCGACGGAGTATCCACTGGCCTGCAAATCTGCCAGGATTTGGAATTTCCAACCAAGGCGGCTACGAGCGCCTTGCTGGGATTACTGCAAGCCAATGCGATCCGTAAACGCTTATGGACCTACAGTGAGTTTTTCCCCGCCAGCACGGCACTGGATCCTGAAAATGCAAGCGACAACTCCGATACCAACCACTCTGAGACCGAGGTGAAGACTTACCTGCTGAAGGACGTGATCGATTTTATTCGCTCACGTTCCTCCAGTGATATGGAGGGCAAGCTGATGGTGTATCGAGTTTTTCTGCAAATCCCTCCGGAATTACTTGAGGCCGAGGGTGTCACCTCTTTCGATTTAAACTCGAACCACATTGAAGTGAAGGATGAAAAACTTCTCGACGCAATCAGTCAGGCAACCAGCAACATAGTCGGTGTCCCTTACAGTTGGGATTAGTCTCATTTATTGTTCTTATCCGGCACCAGCACTTTAAGCGCTCGCGGGGCAACCGAAAATTTGACAGGACAGTTTCCGTGAAACTCACCATCCACTTCAAAAGGTGCTTCATGGAGACCTCCTGAAATTTCAATATGATCTGTTTTAAAATAAGTCACATCAGTAAATTTGGTATGTCCACCGTTCACCAGTATTCCCCTGAAATAACGCAGCAGGTCAAAATGGCTCAGCCGATGAAAAACACAGATATCCAGTAAGCCGTCATCCAGTTGAGCTTCAGGAAAGAAATTAAAGGGTCCACCGTAATGTCGCCCGTTTCCGATCAGAACAAAAGTGCCTTCCAGCGGCTCTTCATGACCGTTACAGATTTTAAGCGGAGATGCCACCTGGCCCACGACCTGGGTCAGCGTCATCAGGTAACTCAGCGGACCCAGCGCTTTTTTGGATTCATTATTGGTCATCCGAACTGTCTCTGCATCCAGCCCTACGCCTGCCAGTTGCACAAAGAAACGGTCATTAGCTTTGGCAAGATCTACCTGGCGCACTTTACCTCTTTTAATGACCTGTATGGCTTTTTCCAGTCTGGTCGAGATGCCCAGCTCCATAGCAAAGACGTTGACTGTTCCAATCGGCAAGATTCCTAAAGCGGCATCCGTATGCGCCAGACCATTAGCCACTTCATTGATGGTGCCGTCCCCACCTGCTGCCAATACCTTCCTGAAGCGTTTTCCTGCTTCAACTGCCAGATCCGTGGCATGTCCTGCCCGCTCAGTCTCAATAAATTCCGCATCCCGGAAAGCATCACGAATCACAGGAATGGATTTTCGTGCGCGTTCTCCCTTGGCAGCAGGATTAAAGATGATACATACTTCTCTTTTATTCATCAGATAACTTAATGGGCAAATTGTTTAAAAATATTGGGCTGTTATTCCTGTCCACAGCAATCGTTCTGACCATACTGGGCATTTTGCTGCAGAATTATATGCAAAGTGATGAATTTATCGAGAAGATTTGCCAATCATTTTCAGACTCTATTGGAGGCACGGTTTCCGTTGAATCCGCGGAAATTAACCTCCTGCGCGGATTCTCCATCGATCATGTGTCCATTTTATCCGGCAACGACCCACCTCAGCAGTTTATTGCAATAGAACATTCCGTTTTGGCTTATAATCCTTTTGCCATGTTTCTCAAAAAACTCGAGCTGACAAAGATCCAACTAGAGGAACCAGAACTCTTTTTGACCCAGTCAGCAGCCGGAAACTGGTGGCTACCTCGTCCAGCAGCCAATGCCACCCCTGTTCTGGACACCGGACTGCTTGCCTTTGAAATGATCCTCAAGGATATTGTGCTCAGTAACGGAGTGGCCACGGTTACCCGTAAAGACGGCGCGGTCGTGCTCTATGCAAATGATATCAATATTGAAGGTTCTCTCAAAGCCAGCGAAGTCGGAATCGAGTCCTCCGGGGATCTGGCCATTACCAACACCCGTCTGGGCAGACATTTTACTATACGAAACATGACGAGCCCGGTCACTTACAAGGACGAAGTGCTGACTATTCCCGGCTTGAACGGCACTGCTTATGGCGGCACTGCTGCAGGCTCCATAGAAATCGATCTGCGCATCGGCGGACCCGAATTTGCCATCACGCTCAATCTGGAACAACTGGATGTAGCAGAACTGATAGCAGACTTTCAGGCAAAATCTCAATGGCTGGATGGCAAACTCACTACCACGTGCCGAGTCGAAGGCCAATTCGAAGACCCCGAGTTGCTCCAGGGAACGGGCACGATGAAAATTACTGAAGGAACTCTCTCCGGATTTGCCTTTATCAAAGAACTGGCACTGCTCTTTCCCAATCAAAATTTCCCGGAAACCAGTTTCGAGAGTATTACTGGTAACTATAAAATCGCAGAGAAAAGACTCACGATCTATGATCTGGAAGCAGTCAGTCCGAATGTTCAGCTTACCGGAACCGGCACCGTGTCCGCTCATCGTGAGCTCAATCTCGATATGCGACTTTCTCTCAGTCCTGATTTGACAAATCTCCTTGAGCCCGGAACAGCCGCAAAATTCAATCAGCGCGAGGATAAATTCTCTACCATCACCTTCACGGTCACGGGAACACTGGATGAGCCCGTATCCAATTTGATCGAAAAGTTAAATCAAAACGCCGCGCTCAAAGAAATCTCTGCACCCATGCAAACTCCTGCGGCTGAAAACCCAACCTCTTAATTCTTACTTCTGCATTCTTAAGTTTAATGATGTCCCGCATCCGCATCATAGCCGGAACAGCCAAAGGACTGTATATTCAGTCACCCAAAAAATTTACCTCGCGCCCCACGCAGGAACGCGTGCGGGAAGCGTTGTTTTCCAGCATAGCGCCCCGCATTCCAGCTGCGAGTTTTCTTGACCTGTATGCCGGCAGCGGCTCTGTTGGTATTGAAGCCCTGAGCCGGGGCGTAGCATCCGCTACATTTGTTGAAATCGAACGCCGCTACTGCAAGACGATTCAAGCCAATCTGAATCATTGCAGCCTCACGGGGCGGATTTTTGCCGGAAGTGCCGCTCAGTTCCTCAGTATGCCCTCCAAGACAACCTATGACATCATCTTTGCAGATCCTCCTTATAACCAAAAGACCACGGATCTGAATACCCTGCCCCTGGCATCAGAGCTTCATGACCATCTGAATCCGCATGGCACGCTCATCTGGGAGCACGATAGCCATAGCCAATGGAATCCACCCGCAGGTCTGGAGATCACCAAGGTAAGGAAGATTGGGCAGACGTGCCTGACTTACATGCAGCCAGTCAAACCTCACTAAAGAGAGTCTATTTATAAAACTAATACTGAAATTACTGTTCTATCACTCCGCAAAAAAATGGAAAAGCATTCAATCCTCACGTTTTACATTTGACGACACTCCGTCTATTTCTAATGTGTCATTGTTTTCAGGTCACAAGACCACTAACCAGCTAATTTAATATAAAATAAACTAATAACACTCAGGGGAAACGCATCAATATGATCAATGTAGCTATCAACGGTTTCGGACGCATTGGACGCCTTGTCTTTCGCGCCATCTGTGACCAGGGACTCTTAGGAAAAGAAATTAACGTCGTTGCCGTCAACGATCTGGTGCCGGCTGATAACCTGGCATATCTCGTAAAATATGACTCTACCCAGGGTCGCTTCCCAGGTTCTGTTGCAGCCAAAGGCGATGATGCTCTGGTGGTTGACGGTCATGAGATCAAGTGTCTTGCGATCAAGGAAGGGCCGGCAGCGATGCCTTGGAAAGAAATGAATGTCGATTACGTTATCGAATCTACCGGTCTTTTCACCTCTCGTGAAAAGGCCCAGGGACATATCGATGCTGGTGCCAGGAAAGTGATCATTTCTGCTCCCGGTAAGCAGGAAGACATTACTATTGTCATGGGAGTTAATCATGAAAAATACGATCCTGCCAGCCACCACGTGATTTCCAACGCCAGTTGCACCACCAATTGCCTGGCTCCGGTGGTTCACGTTCTGCTCAAAGAAGGCTATGGAATTGCCGAAGGGCTGATGACTACCGTTCACAGTTATACCGCTACTCAAAAGACTGTAGATGGTCCTTCCATGAAAGATTGGAAAGGCGGACGTGCAGCTGCTATCAACATCATCCCCTCTACTACTGGTGCAGCCAAGGCCGTTGGTTTAGCCATTCCGGAAGTGGCCGGAAAACTGACCGGGATGTCCTTTCGCGTTCCCACCCCAACGGTGAGTGTTGTTGATTTGACCGTTAAGCTGGAAAAAGAAACCAGCTACGATGAAATCTGCGGAAAAATGAAGGCTGCATCGGAAAGCTATCTTCAGGGCATCCTTGCTTATACCGAAGATGAAGTCGTTTCCAGCGACTTTATTCACGATACTCATTCCAGTATCTTCGACGCAGGATCAGGAATTGGCCTGAGCGGAACATTTGTCAAACTGGTTAGCTGGTATGATAATGAATGGGGATATTCCAACCGTTGTATTGACCTGATCAAATACATCGACTCCCAATAGTTCATCTGTTCTTCAGCGGCAATCCATTCGCTCCGTCTGTCGTCTGAAACCCGTTTATTGATCACCGATTACTGAATCCATGAAAAAATCCATTACTGACGTACATCTCAGCGGCAAACGCGTTATCATGCGGGTAGATTTTAATGTGCCGCTGGATAAGGAGAGCGGTGAAATTACCAATCCGGCGCGTATTCAGGCTGCTTTACCGACCATTGAATATATTCTGGCCGAAGGTGCCTCGGTGGTGCTGATGAGTCATTTAGGTCGTCCCAGTGGTCAGAAGGTAGCTCAGTTTTCGCTGAAGCCTGTAGCAGCCAAGCTGGAGGATCTGCTCGGCAAGCCTGTTGTCTTTCTGGATGATTGCCAGGGTTCTGATGTGGAATCCGCCTGTGCCCTGTTGGAGCCGGGCACTGTCGTATTGCTGGAAAACCTTCGCTTTCACATCGAGGAAGAAGGTAAAGCCAAGGATGCTGAAGGAAATAAGGTCCAAGCAGATCCTGCAAAAGTGGCCGCCTTCCGCAGTAGTCTTTCCAAGCTTGGTGATATCTACTGTAATGATGCCTTTGGCACTGCTCACCGTGCTCATTCATCTGTCGTGGGAATCGACCTGCCGGAAAAAGTAGCCGGATTCCTGATGGAAAAAGAACTCACCGCATTCGCCAAAGTGCTGGATGCGCCGGAACGTCCCTTTCTGGCGATACTCGGCGGTGCCAAGGTGGCAGACAAAATCCCGCTCATCCGCAACCTGCTGGATACCGCGAATGAAATCATCATCGGTGGGGGTATGGCTTACACCTTCAAAAAAGTGCTGGCAGACATGCCAATCGGTAACAGCCTTTTCGATGAGGAAGGTGCTGCCATTGTTCCTGAATTAATGGACAAAGCAAAGGCCAACGGGGTTCAGATTCACCTGCCGGTTGATTATGTTTGCGCAGATGATTTCAGTCCGAATGCCAGCACCCAACCTGCAAACGACAGCGTAGGCATCCCGGAAGGCTGGCAAGGCCTCGACTGCGGGCCGGAGTCACGCGAGATCTTCAAGCAAGCCATCCTCCGGGCTAAAACCATCATCTGGAACGGTCCTGCCGGCGTTTTCGAATTTGATATCTTTGCAGAAGGCACCCAGGCCATGGCCGCAGCTGTAGCAGAAGCTACCTCCCGCGGAGCCATTAGTGTTGTTGGAGGTGGAGATACTGCCACCGCAGCCAAAAAATTCGGTGTCGTCGAGCAAGTTTCCCACTGTTCTACCGGAGGTGGAGCATCTCTGGAATTACTCGAAGGTAAAACACTTCCGGGGGTTGCCAACCTCTCTGATAAATAAGCCTTTTTATAACTCTTACCACTGAACCCCTTTTTTATGAGCCGTCGCACCGTTATTGCAGGAAACTGGAAGATGAACAAGACCTCAACGGAAGCCGTTGAGCTCCTGAACGATATTATCCACCACTGGAAAAAAGTTCATAACGTGGATGTTATCATCTGTCCGCCTTTTACCTCACTTCAGGCCTGCAAGGAAATTATTGATCAAAGTTCTGAAATCAGTCTCGGTGCCCAGAATATGAGTCCAGAACCTGCAGGCGCCTACACCGGTGAAATCTCAGCCGGCATGCTGAAAGATCTCTGGTGCAAGTACGTGATTCTAGGTCATTCTGAACGTCGTGAATACTTCAAGGAAACTGATGCGGAGGTAAACAAAAAAGCCAAAGCTGCGATTGCTGCCAGCCTTAATCCTATCATCTGTATCGGTGAAACACTGGAGGAGCGTGAAGCGGGTAAAATGAAAAAAGTAGTCACTTCCCAGCTCAAAGGATCTTGCGCCGGATTCGGAGCGGATGAATGGGAGCGCACCATCATTGCCTACGAGCCAGTCTGGGCCATCGGAACCGGTAAAACTGCCACACCGGAGCAGGCGCAGGAAGTCCACCAGCTCATCCGCAATACCGTGCGCGAAATCGCCACCGAGAAGATTGCCACCAAGCTACAAATTCAATACGGCGGTAGCGTCAAACCGGAAAATGCGCAAGAACTACTCAGTCAAAATGATATCGATGGTGCCTTGATCGGTGGAGCCAGCCTGGATGCCGGCTCTTTCGTGGATATCATTAAAAACGCTTGTCAGGAAGAGTCCCATCCGTAGGATTCCACGCTCATTAAGAAGGAAGTTATGGACATATTTATCTATCTTATTACCGGCGTGCTGGTCATCTGCTGCATCCTGTTAACGGGTGTTGTTCTCATCCAGCGCCCGCGTTCCGAAGGGCTTGGAAGCGCATTCGGCGGCGGAATGACAGAATCGATGTTTGGAGCCGGCACCTCGGATATTCTGACCAAAGCCACCATCTGGATGGCAGGCTTTTTCTTCTTGTGCACCTTACTGCTGGCTATCCTGATGAGCCATAAGCAAACTGACAAGTCCAGTGTGCTGGAATCTGCGCTGGAAGTCCCTGCAGAACCTGTAGCAGAACAAATGGAATCCCTTGAACCGGATGCAGTCGGTAACCCGACTGCCACGCAAAATGCAGATGCTCCATTGCCACAAGCAACAGATTCCGCTTCCGCCCCGGCCGAAGCCGAGTAAGCTCAAACCCGTGACACGGGTTTTCAATATTTTCGCCCGCTGCTTGTGTGGTGGCCTGCTCGCGATATGCTGCTGGTATTTCATGGGCTGCACCAGTCGTCCAGCGGACGTTGATCTGATCTTCATCAATGGGGCAGAACCGCAAAGTCTTGACCCTTCCATCATCACTGGACAGATCGAGGGTCGCCTGTGCAATGCCCTGTTCGAAGGACTTACCACCCGTAATAAATTCGGTGAAGTCGTTCCCGGCATGGCTGAATCCTGGCAAGCTAATCCCGAAAACACACGCTTCACTTTCCAGCTGCGTCCGGATGCCCGATGGTCAAATGGCGATCCTGTTACCGCACAGGACTTTGTCGACTCCTGGGCCCGCACACTTTCCCCGGAACTGGCATCGGAATATGCTTATATCATGTATTTCATCCGTGGGGCGGAGGAATACAACCTGAACGAAGGTGTCAATTTTTCAACCGTAGGTGTCACTGCTGAAAATGATCACACCCTGGTAGTCGAACTCCGTGCCCCCACCCCCTTCTTTCCCAGCCTGACTTCTTTTGTCACCTATTACCCGACCCATCAGGCTACCATCGAAAAGCATGGAATCGCCTGGGTCAAACCGGAGAACATGGTCAACAATGGTGCCTACACCTTGAAAAACTGGAAAATCAATGACCGGGTCGAACTCCAGAAAAACCCGCTCTATTGGAATGCCGCATCCGTCCGACTGAACCGGATCGATGCGCTGGCGGTCAGCAATGCCGGCACCGCGTTCAATCTTTACGCCACAGGCCAGGCCGACCTCATTCTGGATAAAGGTATGGTGCCGCAGATGCTGTTGTCCGAACTGACCGGACGTGCGGACTTCCATTCCTATACTTACCTCGGTACCTACTACTACCGCTTCAACGTGACCCGCCCGCCCTTCGATAATCCACTCGTGCGGAAAGCCCTTAGTGCAGCTATCGACCGCGAACGCATCACCCGTAAGATCACTAAAGCTGGTGAAGACACAGCAACTGCCTTTACCCCGCACGGCATCACGGGTTACACCCCGCCAGACGGTGTTGGATACGATCCGGAACAAGCCAGAGCCTGGCTGGCAGAAGCCGGATACGCCGCCGGAAAAGACTTTCCCCGATTTGAAATCCTCTACAACAAATCCGATCTCCATGAGAAAATCGCTCTGGAAATCCAGGACATGTGGAAGCAGACCCTAGGGGTCAATTGCGAGCTCAAGAACCAGGAGTGGGCCAGCTATCTGCAGACTCTCAAAAATCTCGATTACGACGTCGCCCGTTCCAGCTGGATCGGTGACTATGTGGATCCCAACACCTTTCTCGACTGTTTTATCACAGGCGGAGGCAACAACCGCACCGGCTGGTCGGTCGCACAATATGACGAGCTCATCGCCACAGCCGGACGTGAAACCGATCTGGCCAAGCGCATGCGGATCTTTGAGCAGGCGGAAGCTTTACTGGTGCGGGAGGATCCCCCTATCGCCCCGATCTATTACTACGCTGGCATCCTTTTCTATAACGCGGAGCGTTTGCAAGGCATTCATCCGAACGTGCTGGCCGAACACCCGCTACGTGAAATGTACATCGCAGATTAACATATAATTGTAGGATGAGATTCCTCCGCCGAAGGCGGATGATCTCGTCAGCCATGAAACTCGCCATTTTCATACTCTTGCTGGCCAAGACCATCTTTCTTCCCCTCTGGTCGCCGGGGCTTGTCGTATTCTGGCCGAGCATTCTGGCACTCGCGCTGGCCATCCTGACCCGTCGACCCGCTCTCTCCTTAGCTACGGGAGCCTTGACTGGTGCCGTATACCTCAATCTCGACCAACCCGCGCAAATCCTATCCGAATGGGCCGGTACTCACTTTCTAGGCTCCATCGCCTCCCCTTGGAATATCAGTATCCTACTTTTCACGCTGACCTTTGGCGGATTTGCCGGAATACTGCAGTATGGAGGGGGACTAAGCGCCATCGCCCAACGAATACTTGCCGGTAGCCGGAATCAGAATGACCAACGCTCCATCGAACAATCCGCCTTTTTTCTCGGCCTGATCTGCTTTTTTGATGGCCTGGTCAATTCCATGCTGGTGGGACGCCTGTTTCGGCCACTCGCCGAACGCTATCAGGTCTCGACAGCTCGGCTGGCCTACATCGTAGACTCCACCAGTTCACCCATAGCCTGCCTGTCCATCGCTTCCACCTGGATTGCCTACCAGCTTTCCATGATTCAGGAAGGCCTAACCGCAGCTGAGTTAACGCTTTCCCCATATCTGCTTTATCTCGGTTCCTGGCCGGCGAATTTCTACTGCCTGTTTAGCTTAATCCTGCTTTTTTCCACTATCCGGCATCACTGGCAGATCGGCCCGATGAAAGACTTTCAAAATGCAGCGGCCTCTTCATCAGAACCCGTCAGCGACAGCACACCTGCAACTGCATCACCTGCCATGACAGCCGCTGTCAGTTCACTCGCCGTCCTGTTGGTCACCTTACTGGGCGGGTTATTTCTCGATGGCATGCTGCGCTCTCCCCAGGGAACCCCGTGGGTCGAAATAATTGCCCGGGCAGATGCTTCCGCCGTGCTGCTTATCGTCGCTCTGGTGGCTGCCGCTTCTGCCTACCTGATTCACCGGAAATTGCTGCCGGATCATTCCACCAAACATGGACTGGAGCAGGCCTTCTGGGAGGGATCCGCCCAAATGATGCGACCACTCACCTTCCTGCTGGCCGCGTGGGCTCTGAGCAGCACACTGAAGGAACTGGGCACTGCGGCAGCTATTTCTTCTCTACTCAGTACCAACCTTTCACCATCCTTATTACCCGTCGCCATCTTTATCTGCGGCAGTGGCATCTCCTTCTTCACCGGCACTTCCTGGGGAACGATGGGGATCCTCACGCCACTCGCCATACCGGTTGCCATCCATATGAGCCCGGATGCAGCCACCGATCCCTCTCTGATTTGCTTTACCATTGCCGCCGTTTTCAGCGGTGCGGTTTTTGGCGACCATTGTTCCCCCCTCAGCGATACTACCATCGTCTCATCAGTCGCCTGCGGAGTGGATCCGATGGATCATGTGCGCACCCAGATTCCCTATGCCCTGCTGGCCGCTGTTTGGGCCTGCCTGTTTGGCTTTCTGCCTCTGGCTTTTGGATTTTCTCCTTGGTTAGGTATAAGCTTGGGCGGCATATTACTTCTAATTCTTCCCAACTGGTGCCAACAATTCAAAAGTAATAGTTCACAGTAATTTTTAGACGACTTTTATTGTTACAATTTTGAAACATTTCATATAGAGCGTTCTCTCTATATGCTTCATAAGTATCTTTCCATCAGATACTTAAAATTTAATAGTTTGCAATTTTTCCGTGACATGGTAATCTGCATTTGACTAAAAACATTTAGCACTTTGCTAAGTAACAAGTCATAAATCAATATGAATATGTTACTGATAGGTTTAGATGAAAAAGACAGAAAATTATGGAATTCTGTATTAGCTAAATCTGGAGAAGGCATAGACATACAGTCAGTTTCTTTTGCAGAAATTGAAAAAAAGCCTGACGTGGTCAGTGGCACTGAAGCAGTTGTTATGGCTGCAAAGTCTAATATCAAAGATGTTCTGAACTTTTTATCAAACATTCAAACAATCATGCAGGCCACTTCATATGCGATTGTTTGTTCTAAGATTTCGATACAGTCTATGCAACTTGATATTCAAGCGCATATTATTGACCCGGAAATCAACTACGAAACCGGAATTAAAAATTATATCACCGATCTAAAAGTCTCTACCGGACACGAAGAGATAAAAGGTGATATTGGAACTATGTCATGCATTGAGTTGGTTGAGAACTTTTGCCGCCAGGGAAGATCAAAACAATTCGAAATTACGCATAGGGAAGGCACGGCTGTTCTAATCTTAAGAAACGGACAAGTATATCATTGTTCTATCGGATCGTTACAGGGGCCTGATGCATTCGACATGGTTATCGGCTGGAATTACGGAACATTTCAGACCAAACCCGTTGACCTTGACCAACACTCTAAAAACATTGAAGAGACCTGGGAGTCGTTACTGTTGAACGCCGTTCGCAAAAAAGACGAATCCAGCTTTCTCAGAAAAGCAGCACCTTTATAATATAAATAATGCCTAACACACTTAATGTACTCACTAAAAGTAATATACTTGTTGAATTTTTTACTCACTTTACAGAAGAGTACTACAAATACGATTTTAACAGTTATTTCAGCTTTGAAGAATTTACCTCTGCTTTGGAGTCACGTGAAAAGACTAACGCGCTGGTGGATGCGGCATCACTTGTCGATGTTCCTCCAAAAAATTTTGAGGAGTTTGTCGAGAGAATGCGCAATAATAAAGTATATCTGGGTATACTGGCAGCTCCCATCCACGAAAACCTTGTTTCGTCTTTATGCAGAAAATATCCGGCGATATCCGCATTCGAAAAACCGATTAAAAAACCTGAACTTTTGCACTGGCTGCGCACACAAGAGGTCAGAAAAACGCTGCGAGTTCCTTCTAACATTACACTGGAAAACATTGACTTTAAAACGACTATGAATGAACTGGAGAAAAATTACGGAGTCAGTGACTATTTCGTGCTATCAGCAACGGGTGAAACATTGGAATCAAGTTCCGCCAAGTCTAAAATGCTGCAAGAAGCTACAATTTACAGCAGCCAGATATGTAATAAAATTTCCGAGTCTACTGGCTTTGGCAATTTGTATGAAATGAGAGCGGATAGTCCAAGCTCGTCCATATCTTTTTTTTCAGCTAATACGAAAGACTCCTTTAAGACTTACGGGATCATGTGTGATCAAAGCTATTCTATGGACGACATCATAAATCGTGTGCGTTTGGAGGCATCCAATGAGTAGTCAATTCGATTCTGTGCTGGATGTTACAGGAGTGGAAGGTGCTGCATTTATTGACGTAAGTGGATCTGTGATTGTGCGAAACATGCCTAGCTTATACACAGATGAAATTTTAATTGGAATCTCGAATCGGTGTAAGAGTATCAACGCTGCACTGGGATCGGCACTTCCCGGCTGCGACCGTATTCTCCTACGTTTCATGCATAAAAGCGTTTATCTCCGTGCCAACAGGCAAGGCGTATTGCTGGTAATTGGAGACATTTCTATGAGTCAATCAGGTCTGTCAGTTGCCACTCATATTCTGCTCAGTTCAGGCCTGACTCCTGAAACGATTGAAAATAGTAACCAGAGGCAGAAAGCACCTCAGGCAACGCCTCCTCAGAGTAACCTTTCGAATACACATGTAGCACAGAACCAACCAATACCAAATAATCCTAAGCCCGCTAAAAAAACCCGTTCGGGAATTTGGGGATAACTAACCATAGAAAACTTAATACCATGATACCTGAACTTAGCGGCCTGCAGATGGTCGTTCATTACACCTTTATCATGACCTTTATAGGTATGATCGCAGGCTGCATATTTTTTGCATTACAAAAAAGCAGCGTTTTACCCGAGTATCAAACCTCTATGACCGTCACAGCGGTTATACTGGCAATCGCATCCATCAATTACTACTATATGAAAGATGTCTATGTCATGGGGATAGCCACTGGTGAAGGTAATTTTCCTACGGAGTTTCGATATATTGATTGGATGTTAACTGTTCCACTCATGTTAGTCAAATTCCCGGTGCTGCTGGGCATGGGACCGAAAGGCACTCAGTTTTTGGTGATACTGGTAATGTTGTCACTACTTATGCTGGTCACCGGTTTTATCGGTGAAGTCTCACCAGAAACTCCGCTTGTTCATTATGGCTTGTTCGGCGTCGGAGTAGTGGCATGGCTACTGATAGTCGGAATGATTTTTTTCTCGCTGTCAGATCTTCCACCTCATATCGACGAAATCACGGCAGGCACCATCAAAAAAATGGCTTACTTTATTCTTATCGGATGGTTGATCTATCCCATCGGTTACCTTTCCCCCACGATCGGTCTCACGCCCGATATCCGGGAACTGGTCTACAACATTGGTGATCTGATCAATAAGGTCGGATTAGGACTTTTCATCTATTACGGATCCGCAGCAAAAACCAAACTAATACGGGAATATGAAGCGGCTCAATATGATCAAAACGCTTACGAGGCCCAAACCTGATATAGTTACTGCGCATCGAATATGATAAGAAGAACATTTTTAATCGTATCAGTCTGTCTGACTGTTTCTTCTGTCACGCAAGCCAAAGAATTGTCGATGGTGAATGACTACTCAATCCCGGTAATCTGGGATGGCCGGGAAGTCGGTAACGTTTCGCTTGAAGCGGGTGAGGTCCTGGAACTCTTGTCGGTTCAGGGTGAGGTGCTTGTTTGTAAGCGAGCCAAACAGACTGTCAGAATTCCTGCAAGATATACCAACTATAATCCTCAAATTCATAAACCCGATAATCCGGCGAAAGCAAAAGCCGCTTTAGAAACTAATATTGAAGCATTCAAACCAACTCTTCCTGAAGATGCAAAACCAGCGACAGATAAAAGCTCCTATCCTCTGTGGCTCCCGCCCGAACTTTCGCAACTAGCTCGATATGCAGCAAGTATTCAGAAACTGACTGAAACCCAAAAAAAACAGATGCGGTATTATCTGTATGCGAATTCTCAATATCACCAGGCAGATAATTATAGATACCGGATCGCAGAATGGAGTGAACAGCAGGATAATAGCCCGAAGCTGACAAAATTTTTGATGACTTTCGACCAAGCTATTAAAGCATTTGAAAAAAGAGACTGGGAAGTTTTTGAAATTCTAATATTACAGGTCAGCGAAATCGCATCAGTCAAAAATTCATTTTAAAAAAGGTACACATTTCCGGGGACAAACGTATCTTCACATTCTGTGAGTTATCAAGTCCTGGCCCGAAAATACCGTCCCCAAACCTTTGAAGAACTGGTCGGGCAGGATCACGTTGTCCAGACCCTCAGCAACGCTATTGAGACCAAGCGTGTCGCTCACGCCTTCCTCTTCGTCGGTCCCCGCGGTATCGGTAAAACCTCCACCGCTCGTATTCTGGCCAAAGCCCTGAATGCGCCCGGCGGACCTAATGTGAAATTTGATCCAAACGAAGAAAGCATTCAGGAAATCGCTGAGGGCCGCAGCATGGATGTGATCGAAATCGATGGAGCGTCCAATAACAATGTCGACCAGATCCGCGAGCTGCGTGATAACGTCCAGTATGCACCCTCCAAGGGAAACTTTAAAATCTACATCATTGACGAGGTGCACATGCTCAGTTCAGCAGCCTTCAACGCCTTGCTTAAAACGCTGGAAGAGCCACCCGCTCACGTGAAGTTTATCTTCGCTACTACCGAGCCGCACAAAGTACTGCCCACCATCCTGTCCCGCTGTCAACGCTTCGATCTCAAACGTATCTCGGATGTCGATATCGCCAAACAATTGCAGTTCATTGCGGATCAGGAAGGCATCAAAGTCAATGGCAACGCACTGCGCATTCTCGCCCGCAATGCGGAAGGCGGGATGCGGGATGCCGAATCTGCCTTTGATCAGCTGATCAGTTTCTGCGGTGGCGATATTCAGGAACGCGATGTGCTGGAAGTCTTCGGCCTGACCGGCCATCAGGAAATCTGGAATTTAGCGGACGCCATCCAGGCCGGACAGGCCGACCTGGCCCTGCAGCAGGTGCGCGAACTGATCGACCGTGGCAAAGACCTCGGTCGCCTCACCCAGGAACTGCTGCGTTTCTTCCGCAACCAGCTGCTCTTCATCATCTCCCCCGATATGGCCCGGAACGAGCTGGATGAGACTGAACTGCATCACTACGAATCCATGGAGCCGCTGCCATCGAAAGCTGCTGTGCTGGCTATCATCGACGAGCTCATCGTGCTGGAAGAGAAAATCCGCTTTGCGCTGGTAAAGGAAGTGCTGTTCGAAATCGCCGTCATCCGCATGACCCAGCAACGTGAGAAAGTCGCACTGGAGGAAGTGATTCAGGCGCTTAGCACCGGCAAACTGCCGGAACAACCTGCTGCTGCTCCGACCCCAAAGGATCTGGAAATCCAAAGTTCGAAACCCGAAATTCAAAATGAAGCATCGGCTCCCGCTCCGGCTGCGGCTCAAAAAAACACTTCCCCGGATCGGTCACCATCGGAACTGTGGGAAAAAACGTGCGAAGCTGCACGTGGAAAAGAACTCATGCTACGCCGGGTATTGATGAACACCAAGCTGAATCAGTTCAGCAATGACGTCGCCGACGTCACCTTTATCACTACTGTCGATACATACCAGTCTTTCGTAAATTCCAAGGCCGTTGCCGTGCTTGAAAACGAACTGCGCAAGCAATTTGGAGCTGGAGCGCGACTCAAACCAACGCTCGAAGCCCTTACGGATCCCGAGCAGGAACCGGAACCAAAGCCCGCCCCCGGACTGGAGCAGACTCCAACGGAACCCGCTCAAGCAACTCGGGAAAAGAAAGAAGCAGCTCCGACATCCCATGCCACCACCCCTGAAGTCAGCAAAACGGACTTCGAAAACGACCCCTTAATCCAGCAGGCCCTCAAGGAGTTCGAAGGGCGTATTGTTGAAATCAAAGCCAAACTTTAAACCTCAACCCGAACCCGAAAAAACCGCAAATACACGCTAATAGACGCCAATACCTGAAACGTTTCCTGGTGTAGGGTGAGAATGTCTGAAAGACTTCTTGCCGCACATCAGCGGAGACCGGCAGAGCTTGAATAAAAGTTCTCTGATATCCAACCATCCAACAGTAAAAATTAGCGTCCATTTCTTTAAGAAACTAAACCATTAAGAAAGGAATTTTAACCGCGCTTGCACGCTAAGTTTTGCAGTTAAAAGAATAACCGTTATGAATATCGCAAAAATGATGAAGCAGGCGCAGAAGATGCAGTCTGACATGGCCAAAATCCAGGAAGAACTCGCCAGCCAGACTTACGAAGCCGAGGCTGCTGGCGGCATGATCAAAGCGGTAGCTTCCGGCGACGGTGAACTCAAATCCATCACGATTTCACCCGAACTGATCAAAGATGCGGCCGATGATGCCGAAATGCTGCAGGACATGATCATCACCGTCGTGCGTGAAGCCGTGGATAAGGGCAAAGCCGACGCACAGGAAAAAATGGGCAGCCTGACCAAAGGCATGAACATTCCCGGTTTAGGATAATTTTTCATTCTGCCTTTTGAATTTTGCGCTTAGATGATCGATTATCCTCCAGCTGTCCGACGACTCATTACAGTACTGAAGGAACTACCCACCATTGGTCCGCGCAGCGCAGAGCGTCTGGCAGTGCATATACTGCAGGCCGATCCCGCCCTCTCCAGGGCCATGGGAGAAGCGCTGGGGGACGTTAGGGAAAATATTTATTCCTGTTCGAAGTGCGGTTTCTTCTCGGAGGAAGCTGACAACTGTGAAATCTGTCGTGACCCGCGCCGCAGCACCAGCTCCATTTGTGTCGTTGAGGATGCCACCGACATCATCGCCGTGGAAAAAAGTCAGGCCTTTCATGGCCAGTATCACGTGCTGGGCGGCACACTTTCACCATTGGATGAAATCGGCCCGGATGATTTGAATATCGAATCGCTGGTGCAGCGTGTCACCAGTGCTGAACCAGCCGTAGAGGAAATCATCATCGCCTTAGACACCGACGTCCGGGGGGAAACAACTAGTATCTATCTGGCGCAGCAGTTCAAAGAATCTGAAGTGAAAATCACCCGCCCCGCTCAGGGAATCTCTGTAGGTGGCTCGCTTGAATATGCAGACGGTGCGACTCTATCTCACGCTTTCTCGGATCGAAAAACGATCCTCTAAAGTCAAAAGTAAAAATGCAGAATGCAAAACAAGACCTGCGCGAACGCACCAAAGCTTTTGCATTGCGTATTATCAAGCTGTCCGCCTCTACAAATAAGCACTCTGAGGAAGCCCGTATTATTAGTCGGCAGTTACTAAAATCAGGGACATCTATTGGTGCTAATTATGCAGAGGCAACTCGAGCACGTAGCAAAGCTGAATTTATCTCCATCTTGGGCATTTCTTTACGTGAAGCAGAAGAATCCCTCTACTGGATTGAACTTCTGGAATCAGCAGATATCGTCACCGAAAAATCAATTGAACCTCTAAGGGCTGAAACAAGAGAACTCATCGCTATTCTGGTTACCAGCATCAACACTACCAAAAAGCCTTCCCGTTAATTTTGCATTCTGCATTTTGAATTTTTAATTTAGACATGAAAATAGAAACCATTTTCTTCGATCTCGGTAAAGTACTGCTCGAATTCGATTTCGACATTGCACTCTACCGTGTGCGACAGCAGTCCTCTCTTTCCGAAGAGGAGATCAACGAACAGATTCTGGATCTGCAGGAAGAAATTGATGCCTATGAAGTCGGAGGCATCAGCACTCAGGATTTCTTTGAAAAGCTGAAGGAAAAGTTCGGATTCTCCGGCACGGCTGCGGAATTAAAAGCCATCTGGCAGGAAATCTTCACTCCACTGGACGAACACATCGAAATGGCGCGTATGCTGGCTCAGTATTACCCGACCGCATTGATCTCCAATACGTCTGAAGCCCACATTGAATATTGCGAAGCAAAATACGACTTCATGAACATTTTTCAGCAGAAGTTCTACTCTTTCCAGGTTGGAGTGATGAAGCCGAATCCTCAGATTTATCTGACGGCACTGGAAGCCATGAATGCAGATAAATTCACCACCCTGTTCATTGATGACCGCGAAGAGAACATTATGACTCCATCGGAGATGTCCTGGCAGACCATTCATCTGCGCCCCGACGTCAACCTCCGCCACGCCCTGCAGTCCTACGAACTCACCGGCATCTGACTTATACACGAGCCACCTGGGAACGCGTCCCGACCATAGCCAAGTTGTCGGGACAACAAATAGATAACTTTCAAATTGGCGGGCAACTAAATCTCCGCTTCAATAAAAACATGAAATCCAGGACGCTCTTGCTTGCTTGCGCCGGAATCACCATCCTCATCGCCGCCTGCGCCACCATCAGCGAAACGAGCGAAAGCCGTTTCATTCTCACTTCTCCGCAACAGGAAACCCAGATGGGACTGGCTACATTCCAGGACCTGAAAACCTCGCAGAAAATTTCGACTGATCAGGCTGCTATCGATCAAGTCAATCGCGTCGCTAATCGCCTGATTCCTGTTGTGGATTATGATGCAGCCAAATGGGAGATTGTTGTTTTTGAAGATCCTACACCAAATGCCTTTGCCCTACCTGGAGGAAAAATTGGAGTTCATACGGGCATTTTGCCCATCACAAAGAATGACGCAGGATTAGCGGCAGTCATCGGACATGAAATGGCCCACGTTACCTTACGCCATGGTGGTCAGCGGATTTCCCGGCAAATGGCCACTTCGGCTCTCATCGGATTGGCTGACATTGGACTAGGTATCAATAGTGAAAGCTATCAGGAGAATCGTTCGCTCATCCTGGCAAGCTTTGGGGCGGGCGCCCAATACGGTATGGCACTGCCCTTCAGTCGGGAGAATGAATATGAAGCCGACCGAGTCGGGATGCGCTATATGGCCAGGGCCGGTTACCACCCGCAAGAAGCCATCGAATTATGGAAGCGTATGGAAACCTTCTCCCACCAACATGGCAACAAACCACCCGAGTGGATGAGCACCCACCCGGCAGATGCTAATCGGATCAAGGCACTCGAAGAATATCTGCCGACTGCCCTTGCATACATGCCATAAGAATCAATCCTTCGAAGAGTTATGCAATTTCTGGATTGGGCTATTGTCGGGGTGTATTTCCTCGGTTTACTCTGGATCGTCAAGTGGTCGTCACGGATGCAGCAAACGACGGCCGATTACTTTCTGGCCGGACGTCATGCGGGCTGGATCGTCGTCGGGGCCTCACTGTTCGCTTCTAACATTGGATCCGAACACATTGTCGGGCTGGCGGGGAATGGTGCTTCTTCCGGTATGGCCATGGCGCACTGGGAGCTGCATGCCTGGGTGCTGATCCTACTGGGCTGGGTGTTTGTGCCATTTTATTATAAGAGCGGTGTCTACACCATGCCTGAATTTATGGAACGCCGCTTCGACAGCCGCACCCGCTGGGTTCTCTCCATCGTCAGCCTCGTCGCCTACATCTTCACCAAAGTCTCCGTCACTGTCTATGCCGGTGCGCTGGTCTTTATGACATTACTGCCGGATACTTTTGGCAGTCCGGATAACGCTTTCTGGGTGGGCGCCTTTGTTACCGTCATCCTAACCGGTATCTATACCGTTTTTGGCGGCCTGCGTGCGGTGTTGTATACCGAAGTCGCTCAAGCAGTCGTGTTGCTACTGGGATCAGTTTTCATTACCTGGTTCGGACTGAGCCAGCTAGGTGGCTGGGGCGAACTGCAAGCCATGGCCAGCGCCCAAAAAGAAGACTTTGCCCTGTGGCGACCACTGGTGCAGGAAGGCGTGCCGTGGTGGAAGAATGGCGACTTTCCATGGCTAGGCATCCTGATTGCCTCGCCAGTGATCGGAATCTGGTATTGGTGTACGGATCAATATATCGTGCAACGCACTCTCGCCGCGAAAAACCTGCAGGAAGCGCGGCGGGGCGCGATCTGGGGTGGATTTCTCAAGGTGTGGCCCGTATTGATTTTTCTGGTGCCGGGACTGATCGGCTGGGCACTACACCAAAAAGGAATCATCCAGATTCCACTCCGTGCAGACGGCAGCGGCATTGATGGTGATAAAGTCTTTCCCAGTATGGTTTCCAACCTATTGCCGGTGGGTTTACGTGGTCTGGTAGTCGCCGGTCTGATGTCTGCATTAATGAGTTCGCTCGCCTCCCTGTTTAATTCCTGCGCCACCCTGTTTACCAAAGACATCTATGAAAAACTTAAACCCGGTCGATCAGAGAAGCACTATGTATTCGTCGGGCGACTGGCAACGGTGGTGGTGGTGTTTATGGGCATGGTCTGGATCCCGATTATGAAAGGCATGGCCGGCGGAGGGATTTATAAATATTTGCAACAAGTACAAGGCTATCTAGCTCCACCGATCACTGCCGTATTCCTGCTCGGACTGTTCTGGAAACGTATCAATGCCACTGGTGCGCTGAGCGGCCTGGTGATCGGCTTCATTCTCGGCATGATCAAGCTGGCCATCGAAGCCATCTGTTCCACTCAGGGCATCACCACCGGCCCGCTCTCCGTGATCGCCGACTTCAACTTCCTTTACTACTCCGGCGTCCTCATGCTGATCAGTGTCTGCATTGTAATCGGGGTTTCGCTTACTACCCAAGCCCCCCGCGGAGAAAAAGTCCGGGGCCTGACTTACGGCAGCCTGACCCGGGAAGACCGGGAGGAAATCCGCAACAGCTGGAACCAATGGGACGTCATCGGCACGATTGCTGTGCTCGGCCTGGTGTTGGGACTCTACTTCTATTTCTCGTTCTGGCTGGGTTAAAAAACTGACAGTCTCTCGGGACGTGGCCTTGGCGTAGGCCAAGCGAAGTAGGAGTGACTGATTTCTTCGGAATTATTGTGCAGAAAGTAAGCTTTGCTGACGCGAAATGCACCAAACCCTTTGAGCCTTCAGCTCAAGGTGGGTTTTACATCCCACAGCTTAGATTAATTGATAATCTTCAGATAGTGCGAGAGCTATAGATAGTCCAGACGGTAGTCTGGCGGACAGGGTGGAATTCGAACCTTTTTATCCTGAAATCTACTAAAATTGTGCCTCCAAACCCTTGTAGTGCAAGTGGCGCTGCCCCTGAAAACCGAAGTATTTGAAAAGTTAGTCTGACCGGATAAACCGGAAGGACTAGATGAAAAGAAAGAGATACAGCGAAGAGCAAATAATTGGGATATTAAAGCAGCATGAGCAGGGAGTAGCAGTGAAG
>JBCDJI010000008.1:0-175612 GCA_038748025.1 Verrucomicrobiota bacterium | reverse complement strand
GTGTCATGCGGACAGGCCGGATGCGAATTTTCCGGCTCGGCACAGCTTGGATTGAGGGCGAATCCCATGTTCTGCCTTGAGCGGCTATGAGAATGATCAGGACAGTGCTTATCTTTTGTAAACGTCGCCACGTGAGCCGATACGATCCACAAACAGAATTTCGATTTGATTGTCTTCGATCAGGCGTAATAAAGCACGATAAGAACCAACCCGTAAGCGATAGACTCCGGCATCATTTCCACTGAGTGCTTTGACCGCCGGATGGGTTTCAATGTCTTCGAGTTCGGCCACCTCTTCAAGCCTTGCAATCATCTGTGCCCGTCGATCTGGCAGCATCTTTTTGAGGTATTTAGCTGCATTACGCTGGTGAAGCTGAATCGGGCGCATCTAGTCGGAAAGTTCGCTTTTGAGGTCATCAAGCGATACGAATGCATCCGTGTTGCCCGTAGCTCGATCCTGATCGGCTTGAGCTAGTGCCTCTCGCTCAATATCACTGAGCGGTTCGTCGTCTTCGAGTAAGTGTTGAATTTGCACAAATACATCCCAAGGAACCAGCGCTGCTTCCGGCTGGCCCTGATCGTCGACTACTTTTTGATGAATGATGCTCATCCTGCTTTCAGGATAAGCACGATGTTCGATTTGTCGATTCTGTTTAATAGGCGGCAGGATGGTTGCGAGCGTGGATTTCCTGGAGCTTCTGGATACTGACTTCGGCGCGGATCGATGTCGTTTCGAGCTTGGCGTGGTCGGTTAGTTGTTGGATGTCGCGAATATCCGCTCCGTTTTCGAGCATCTGGGTAGCGCAGGTGTGACGGAAGAAGTGGCAAGCATAGTGGTGTCATGCGGACAGGCCGGATGCGAATTTTCCGGCTCGGCACAGGTTGGATTGAGGGCGAATCCCATGCAGATAAAGTGGGAATGCATGAGTAGTTATGGAAAGGTTATTCAACCAGCTTCAGGAATTCATCTACAGTGAGTCCAGCAGCACGGATCAGAATACGCAAGGTGCCTTTAGCAACTTCCTTGTGATCGGGAACGGACAAGGTCGCCGTGTGGCCGGGCTTGGTCAGAATCATATGGCTTCCCCGCTGGCGAACCATTCCCCAACCGTCACTGCCAAAGGCTTTCACCACTTGGCGGCCACTGAGATTCGGAAGCCGCGGCATCAAACCGTAACTTCCACCTGACTGGTTTCGATGGTGAGCGGCAACCCTTCTTCGGCTCTTACTTCCAGACAAAGGGCGATGGCTTCACGGATGTTGCTTAATGCTTCCTCACGAGTTTGTCCTTGGCTGACACAGCCAGGAATTGAGGGGCATTCTGCAATCCATACGCCGTCTTCATCACGTTCCAGTGTGGTGGTGAATTTCATACTTTCACATTATGAACCACCTTGCCCGATTCGTCGAGTCTCAAGGATTGAATACCGGATGGTTGCGAGCGTGAATTTCTTGGAGCTTTTGGATGCTTACTTCGGTGTAGATACTGGTATCTTTCAGTTTGCTCTCTCTACGGAAGCTCCTTAGTCTACTGTAAACAGAGCCGGAAGAGTCGCAGATCTAACCCTATTGTTTAATGTCATCTGAGCGAAATACCTTACGAGGATGAATAGAGTCCCCGATCACACAAGGTATCGGGGCTGATCTGTTTTTACGAATACATAGGCAAGCAGCCGCATGTAGATAACGCTTCTGCCACTGTGGGCCCTTGTTTCAAGCAGCTTGTTCCGGATTTATTTTCAGACAGTAGAGCCGAGTTGGTATCTCGATTGCTATTGGTTGTGTTGTGTCCGGGTAGATGGAGCGTTGAAACTGTTAAAAAAAATGAATCTCGCGGAACTCCTCTTATTTTCCTGCTTGATTAAACGAAGCTGGATCCACAGCATGCCTGCCCCATGTCACGTCAGAAGAAGAATGTTATCCGGATCGGTCTCCCGAAGGGTAGTCTGCAGGACTCCACCCTGGCCCTGTTCCGTTCCGCCGGATTTAATATCACGCTTTCCAGCCGTTCCTACAAACCGGCGATTGATGATCCGGACTTTGAGGTGCGGCTGTTGCGGGCCCAGGAAATTGCCAAATATGTGGAAGACGGTTTTCTGGATCTGGGGATTACCGGCAAGGACTGGGTGAAGGAAACCCGCTCAAAAGTTCAGGTAGTGCGCGACCTCCCCTTCAATAAAGCCACCAGAAATCCGGCCCGCTGGGTGCTGGTCGTGCCGGAAGAATCCAGCATCAAGTCGGTCAAAGGCCTGCAGGGGAAGCGCATTGCCACGGAGGCGGTCAATCTGACCAAGGATTATCTCAAGAAAAACGGTATCCAGGCGCATGTCGAGTTCTCGTGGGGAGCCACCGAGGTCAAGGTGCCGGAGCTGGTGGATGCGATTGTCGACATCACCGAAACCGGCAGCTCCCTGCGTGCCAACAAGTTGCGCATTGTAGACACACTGGAGGAATCCTATCCGCAACTGATCGTCAACCGTGACGTCTGGAAGAACGCCCAGGCGCACAAGAAGATCGAGACCCTCTCGATGCTGCTGGACAGCGCCCTCAACGCCCGCGACAAGGTGGGTCTGAAGATGAACATCCCGGCTGAGAAGCTCAAGCAACTGCTGAAAAAGCTGCCATCACTCAGAAAACCGACCGTTTCCCAGCTCAGCACACCCAACTGGGTGGCGATTGAAGTGGTGATTGACGAGGTGGTGGTACGCGAAATCATCCCGCAACTGAAGGAGCTGGGCGCCGAAGGAATTATTGAATATCCGCTGAATAAGGTTGTGTATTAAACTCTTTGCTCTTTACTCATTGCTCACATTTTTGAAGTCAACCGGAACAATTTGTTTTATGGGATCCATTAAGAAATCTAGAAAATCCAAGATTGCCAAACATAAGCGACGCAAGCGCAGACGTCAGAACCGTCATAAGAAGCGTTTACGTTACAAGAGCTAAGCGCTAAGAACTAAAAGCTGAGCGATTAGCGCTAAACCTGCAGCCACTCGTCTGGTGCGACTTGCCGGGGCGCTGCGCTGCATCATCTGCAATTCCTTCCTGGTCCACATCCGGTCGACTCCGGATGATGCTTGAGATGTGTTTATCCCGTGGAAGCCGGAGTTTCATCCACCCGTGACCACAGAGTGACCTGTTTTGTAAAAGCTTCCCGCATTTTACGGTAGTCAAAAAATGTAATCGCTGCAAAGTATCGGCATGAGTTCATCGTATTCATTTCAGAACGTTTCATTTGAAGGTCCGGATTCTAACAATCCACTCGCATTTAAACACTACAACGCCGGGGAGCTGGTCGACGGCAAGCCGATGAAGGATCATTTGCGTTTTGCAGCCGCTTACTGGCATTGCATGCGCAACGCGCTGGCCGACCCCTTCGGGGCCGGAACAGCACAGATGCCATGGGACGACGGATCCGATTCCACCGAAAACGCCATCAAACGTGCCGATGTCTTCTTCAATTTCCTGGAAGCAATCCAGATTGACTACTACTGCTTCCATGATCGTGACATCGCACCGGAGCGGGACTCCATCCTGGAAACGGAAAAAACACTGGATGAGGTCGTAGCTCATTTCAAACAGCGACAGGACGAAACCGGCAAGAAACTGCTGTGGGGAACCGCCTGTCTCTTCGCGCACCCGCGCTATGGTCAGGGCGGAGGCACCTCGCCCCACCTGGGGGTTTACACCTATGCCGCCGCTCAGGTGAAAAAAGCGCTGGAAGTGACCCATGAACTCGGCGGTGCAGGCTATGTGTTCTGGGGCGGGCGCGAAGGCTACTCCACCCTGCTCAACACCCAGATGAAACGGGAGCTGGATCACCTGGCAGCCCTGCTGCACATGGCAGTGGATCACAAAAAGAAAATCGGTTTTGAAGGTCCGTTCTACATTGAACCCAAACCGCAGGAACCTTCCACGCACCAGTATGATTCAGACTCCGCGGCCTGCCTCAACTTCCTGCGTGAATATGACCTGATGGAGCACTTCAAACTGAATCTGGAAACGAACCATGCCACGCTTGCCGGCCATACCATGCAGCATGAAATGCGGGTCGCACGAGAAGCCGGAGCCCTCGGATCCGTCGACGCCAATGACGGCACTCCCAACTGCGGCTGGGACACCGACGAGTTCCCGACCAACATCTACCTGACCACCGAGATTATGCTGGAGGTGCTGGCCATGGGCGGATTCACCACCGGAGGACTCAATTTTGATGCGAAACGCCGTCGCGATTCCTACGAACCGGATGATCTGCTCTACGCCCACATTGCCGGCATGGACAGCTTTGCCCGTGGCCTGAAAATCGCCGTCGCCATCCGCCAGGACGGTCGCTATGACCAGATGGTCAACGAACGTTACAGCAGCTGGAACAGTGATCTGGGTCAACAGATCGAGTCCGGCCAGTCGTCACTGGAAGCCCTGCGGGAAGAAGCGCTGAAGATCGAGAACCCGCTGCCGGCATCCGGCCGCCAGGAAATGATCGAAGCACTGATCAATCAGTTCATCAAGTAGCGCTGCGGATTCAGGTGCCGGATCACTGCTGTAAGCACATCGGCTGTTGGTATACCTTGATTTTCAGAATTGAGATTTCATGCGCATGCTGTTGAGTAGCTCCTGTGAATCTTTTTGACCTTTCCGACCGGGTGATCGTGATGACCGGTGCTACCGGCGTGCTGGCAGGAACGGCAGCTGACTATCTGCTCACCCAGGGGGCCAAAGTGGTCTACCTGGGACGGTCGCAGACCAAACTGGATGCCGCCCTGCAGCGTGCCGGTGATGCTGCGGACCGCGTGGTGACCTTCTCTTGCGATGTAGTGGATCGAGCCAGCCTGGAAGACGTCCGCATCCGTGTCATGCAGCAGTGGGGCCGGATCGATGCGCTCATCAATGCCGCCGGCGGTAACATCGCCGGTGCGGTGATCGCACCGGATCAGAATTTCACCGATCTCAAGCTTGACGACTACAGCAAAGTGATGGAACTCAACCTGAACGGAACCGTATTGCCGTCGGTGGTGTTTGGAGAAGTTTTTGCGGAACAGAAGTCAGGTAATATCATTAACTTCTCCTCGATGGCAGCGGACCAGGCCATCACCCGTGTCCTGGGATACAGTAATGCCAAGGCGGGTGTCGATAATTTCACCCGCTGGCTGGCAGTGGAACTGGCACAGAAATTCGGAGAAGGACTGCGTGTGAACGCCATTGCTCCGGGCTTCTTCATCGCAGATCAGAACCGGCGGCTGCTGACCCGTGAGGATGGCTCCTATACCCGGCGAGGAGAGGATGTCATCCGCAAGACCCCGTTCAGGCGTTTTGGAAAATCTGAAGAACTCTGTGGCACGCTGCACTACCTGCTCTCGGATGCCTCGGCATTCGTGACCGGCACGGTGATACCGGTGGACGGAGGTTTTTCCTGTTATTCGGGAGTTTGATTTATGGGATGTGTTGGGCTGTATTGACTCGGACACGGACAGAATGTCCGATGACATCGGATATTCTTTGACTCGTTAAACTGACATCAAACTCAAGAAATTTGAAATCTGTCCTGAATGCATTTATCGTGCCCCGCCGGATCGCCTGCGGGTGCCAGAACGTGGAGCCTAGGGGATTTGAACCCCTGACCCCCACAATGCCATTGTGGTGCTCTACCAACTGAGCTAAGACCCCGTCTGAAAGACGTGTAAGAATCTCCCAATACCCGCATAATTCAACCTAAAACTTACTAGATTTCACGCACACTGCGAACGGATGCGACTGAAACCGGGTCGGGCAAATTACCGATGAGCCGGCGCGGGTTCTCGCTTGCGCCTGTCATTTCGTCTATTACAATCACACCACAGATGAATGCAAACACCCACCTTTCAGCGTCTTGCCTGGGCCTGCTGGCCGCTTTGGCCCTGCTCATCACCGGATGCCAGCCCCTGCAGAAAGGACTCGATAAGGAAGACGACCGCAATCCTTATTTCCGCAATGCCTCCAAACTGGCGACCGAACAGAATTTTCACGGCGCCATCAGGGAATATGCAAACGCCTTGCGCGCCAATCCGGAAGTGGCTCACGCACATGTGGAAATGGGACTCCTTTATCTGGATAAACTCGGTGATCCCATCAGTGCCATCTATCACTTTCAGCAGTTTCTGAACGCACGACCGAATGACTCGATGCGCGAACAACTGCTGACTTACATCGACAAAGCCAAAATCGATTTTGCCATTACCCTGCCGAATTCCACCGCGCAGAATGCCAACGAGTTCGCACGCCTGAAACAGGAGAATGTGGATCTGCGCCAGGCCTTATCCCAGGCCCAGGCCGCTCTGGCAAAGTCCCGGGATGACCTGACCCGGGCAGGTGTGACGGCCGGCTCCGCAGTTACCCCGGCGCCGCCCCGCTCTGAACTCAGTCAACGTACTTCGGAAGTTGCTGCAGACCCTCCCCGGGCACCGGCAGTCACGCCGGAGGACAGCCCGAGCGATACAGGTGCTGCTGCTCCGCGCGCTGTCCAGGTCAGCAATGCCGGTGACAAGCGGGTGCATACCATCGCGCCGGGGGACAGCCTGTGGAAGATTGCCGGACTGTATTATGCCGATGATGTTCCGGCGGGAGTCAAAAAGATCCAGCAGGCCAATCCGGAAACCGCTGCCGACCCTTCCAGATTGAAACTCGGTGTAGAACTGATTATCCCCTAACGTCTATGAGAAAGCGTGTCGCGTATGTTTAGTAAAGAAGACTTTCCTGCCGGCAGGTCCGAACCCGCTGAAGAGCAGGATCTGCTCCATGTATCCCCGTCCACCGGTGGCAGCGTCGAGGATCTCACGCGGGAGCTGGCAGAACACCAGGAACGGCTGCTGGCTCTCAAACGACAGCAGGACGAAGTGGAAAGCCGCAAGCGGGAACTGGAGGAACTTTCGGAACGACGAGCTGAACTGACCTCCGGACAGAAAGCCATCCGGGAAAAACTCACCCGATCCATCACGCTGCTGGAACGGGCTGAATATGATGCCCAGCGGGATATCGAAACCATCCGCACCACCCGCCAGAGCTTTAAGGAGCATCTGACGGAAGTCGAAGCCATCACTCCGAAAAACTGGGAACCGGAAGAGGTGGACGAACAACTCACACGATCACTCTCGATCATTGATCATGCACATACCTCCTACTCCCAGTCCAAGCTCAAGCTGGAGTCGATCAGCGGTCGACTCGGAACCAGAGAAGCGATCGACGACGAAGACGAGGACATGGGCGAGGTGGACTCCCCCTCCTTTTTTGAGCTGATCCGGCGTGGTTTTGCCTTCTCGCTGCCGCTGATGATCCTGATCGCAGCCATCGCCTTTCTGATGCTGACCCGCTCCTGATTTTTCTGCTGCTCCATTATGGCACGCTGGTTTAAGAAAGAGTCAGACCGCTTGAGTGAGGAGATCGCCAGACTGGAACGCGATCAGAAACGGCTTGAAAAGCAGGCGGATTTAATCTCCCGCCAGATGGCAAAGCCGATTCAGCAGGAAGAACGGGAAATCACCCGTATGGCCAGGTTCAAGCTGGATCCACCTTCACTGGCACCGGGTCGGGATTCCCGCAAACAGAAACGCCTGCGGGTGCATCAGAAGCGGTTGCGCAACCGCTTTTTCCTGATGTCCGGTGTGCTGCTGGTGCTGGCACTCATTTTGTGGCGTCTGTTGTTTTAGCGTCTTTCCATTCGTAGGATGAAATTCTTCCCGCAGGGACGATTTCAGGCAGATTACATCTGCAGGACAAGATTCTTTAGATCTTGTCGATGGCAAGATGAACCTGCCTACGGCGGGCACCATCTCATCCTACAAAAAACGGCCACTACGGGACGTGATGGCCGGTTGAATTCCAGGTAGTGGTCTCTGATTAAACGCTCACCGCCTTGCGGGCTTCCTCGGTCAGCGGGGTGCTGAGATAACGTTCTCCGGTGCTGCAACCGATCGTTACAATCAGTTTACCCTTGTTCTCCGGACGCTTGGCCACTTCAATCGCGGCATGCACATTGGCTCCAGTGGAAATCCCTCCCAGGATTCCCTCTTCCTTACAGATCCGGCGAGCCATCGCAAAGGCATCGTCATTACTGACCTGCACCACATCATCCACCACATCCATGTGCAGATTGCCTGGAATAAAGCCGGCTCCGGTTCCCTGAATCTTGTGCGGTCCGGGCTGCAGATCTTCACCATTTCTGGTCTGAGTAATAACGGGCGAGTCGGACGGTTCCATCGCAATCGCCTGGAACCCGGGCTTGCGCGGTTTGATGACTTCGCTGACACCGGTGATGGTTCCGCCTGTTCCCACTCCAGCCACAATAATATCGACCTGGCCGTCGGTATCCTCCCAGATTTCTTCTGCGGTGGTCTGCTGGTGGATGCTCGGATTGGCTGGATTCTGGAACTGCTGCGGAATCCAGGCATTGGGAGTTTCCCCGGCCAGTTCCGACGCCTTTTCTATGGCCCCTTTCATTCCTTTGGCGGCCGGAGTCAGCACCAGTTCCGCCCCCAGTAATGCCAGCAGGGAACGGCGCTCCAGGCTCATGCTTTCGGGCATGGTCAGAATGATACGATATCCTTTGGCGGCTGCCACAAAGGCCAGCGCGATTCCGGTATTGCCGGATGTCGGCTCGATAATCACCGTATCGGGCTGCAAGGTGCCGTCCGCCTCAGCGGCTTCGATCATCGCCATCCCGATCCGGTCTTTCACGCTGCCCAGCGGATTGAAGAATTCACATTTGAGCGCGATCGTGGCATCCAGCCCTTCCGTCACCCGGTTCAAGCGCACCAGCGGAGTGCGGCCTACAGTTTCTACAATGTTGTTATAAATAGCCATAATTGATGTCTTCCTGGTAATTCAGATAGTTATACATTAAGTTCGTCGTCTATCTTGCATTGATAGGACGTGTAAGCAAGGGAAACGACCTGCGCCACCGGAGTTACCCCGGGGTGGAAGCATCATGCGCATGCCGATCCGGCAGACTGACCCAGACGGTGGTGCCCTCACCCAGTTCGCTCTCTGCCCATGCATTTCCGCCATGAGCACGCATGATTTCCTGGACGATGGTCAAGCCCAGGCCGGTGCCGCCCCGCATGCGCGAGCGGGCACGGTCCACCCGGTAGAAGCGGTTGAATATCAGCGGTAACTTGTCGCTCGGGATCCCCATCCCTGCATCTTTCACGCAGAAATGATAATCACTGGAGGCCGGATCACGCCGGACTTCAATCCGGATCGGACGGGAACTTTCGGAATGTCGCTGGGCGTTATCAATCAGATTATGGAACACCTGCTCCATGCGGAAGGCATCCATATGAATCACATCAATGCCTGGTTCAATCTCGAAGATCACTTGCGTCCCGGATCCCACAAAGTGGCTTGAATCTGCTATGACCCGATCCAGGAATTCCGATATTTTGACCGGCTCGAAGATCGGGCTCAGTGCCCGTTCTTCCACCCTGGAGAGCACCAGTAAATCCTCCACCAGCTGATTCAGGCGGTTGGAATGCCTTCCCAGCACGTCCAGGATCCGGCGTGTTTCCGGTTTCCCCTTTTTTTCCAGATCCGCAAGTGCCTCCAGATACCCCTTGAATACCGCCAGTGGCGTGCGCAGCTCATGCGAGACACTGGCCACCATCTGACGTTCGACCGATTCCATTTCCTTGAGTCTGGAGAAGTCGGCCACGACCAGTAAGCATCCGAATACGGTACCCTGACGGTCCTGGACGGGAGTTCCGTTGAGTCGGTAGCTGCGGGTCGTCAACTTTTCATCCTGAGTCCGTTGATATGAGATGAAATCACCCTGCTCCTCGCCGGTTTCCAGCGTGTGTGACACAATATCATTGACCTCGAACATTTGAATCTGTTCCCGCAACCGCTTTCCCACCAGATCATGCTCCAGCACAAACAGGCGTTTAAAGCTTTCGTTGGCCAGTTGGATCAGGCCTGCTTGATCCACTACCACCACGCCCTCCTCAATAGTGGACAGCACCTGTTTCAACTGAACGTCCGCACGTTGACGGGAATGCCGGATGGCATTGTATTCTTCAGACAGTTCAGACAAGGCGCGAGCAGCCTGCCGGATCAGTTTTGGTCCGTGGAGCTCCCAGGCATGCACCTGCTCCCCCTGACGGACTCGCCGGATCATCTCATTGAGTCGGCGCAAGGGCAGATAAATCCGCACGAGCAGCCAGGCTGCCACCGCCAGAATCCCGGTCAACAGTAGAATTTCATACCAGTCTGTCATAATGCGTATGCCAGTCTACGCTTCAGCAGGGAAGGTAAAGCAGATTTCTCCGGGCGGTTCCGCACCAGCGGACCGGTCTGGAGCATTTCAGAGCGTTTCCGAATCATGTTTAACATTTGTACGTGGGGTCGCTGACCTCGCTTTACTGCAAAATCCGAGGTCAGCTCCGATCAATCGCGAGTCTTCGACGACCTCCGCTACCGCATTAAAAGGTTAATCGTTAATCCGACAATGCCGGTGTCGGATTAAAGAAATTCCTACCGCAGGAACGATCTCGGCATGATGAGGCGGGTGCCATTATTTCTGTGGGCTGAGATTCCTGCCGCAGGCAGGATCTCGGCATGATTCAGACGGGTGCGGCACCCACCAGACAGGGCCGTGACGAGAAGTCTGCGACATTCTCATCCTACAAATTCTTATCTGTAGGCTGGGATTCCATTCCGCACATGCGGAATGGATCCTGGCAGGTTCTGGCATATAGCGTCAACCCATTGATACCGCGATGACGAGATCGATCTCGCATGTGCGCACATACATTAACATAAGCAGATGACATTTCCGGGTGTAGGATGAGATTCTTCCGCCAAAGCCTTGGCAAAGGCGGACGATCTCGTCAGGACGGATCCTACCGTTAGCGCGTGACGAGATCATCCGCTCAGGCGGAGGTGTCTCATCCTACATCCTACATACTGCTGAAACCTATCTGGTAAGGCCAGTCCTGGCTGGCAGCTACTAATCCGGCACGCACCGGATTCTGTCTGATATACTCCCACTTTTGCCGGCCGGATTCATCAGATCTCAGCATGTGATCAAACGTCCCCTGCTGCCACTGCCATGTTCCGCGACATAGATGCCGGGAACGCTTTTTTAAAAAACCCGCCAACTTACCCACGGATTCATCACGATGAAATGGTGAAGCGAGCAGGTGAACATGATCCGGCATGATCATGACAGTTTCTATTTCCCAGCGATCCGCTTGCCGGATGGCCGTTTTGAGAGCTGAGAAATATGAATCGTTATCTAATACCGCGACCTTACCTTCCACACACCAGGTGACAAAATAGCTGATGGGCTTATTTTGTTCGTGGATGCTTTGCAGCCTGGGCGGGCGCGACATGTCCCGAAGGATACGAACAGATTTTGTAATGACAAGCAGTCCTCCCGACCACACCGGGTGTCGGGAGCACATGCTTATCCTATCATTATTTCTGTAGGCTGAAAACTCAGTCCCAAAAGGGACGGTTAAAATGATTTCTAATGTGTTTAGTTTAATCCGACAACGCCGGTGTCGAATTAAAGAAATTCCTGCCGCAGGCAGGATCTCGGCATGATGAAGACGGGTGCGGCACCCATAGGCAAATCAATGAGGCTGCGCTCTAGTGATCCGACATGCGGTATCCGACGCCGCGGATCGTTTCCACGTAATCTGCCAGCTTCCCCAGCTTTTCCCGCAGCCGACGCACGTGTGTATCCACCGTGCGAGTATCAATCACGCTTTCATAGCCCCATACATCATTCAGCAGGCGATCGCGACTTTGAACCCGTCCGCGACGTTCCATCAGCACGGTAAGCAGGCGAAATTCTGTGGCCGTCAGGATGATTTTTTTGCCCTGCACCAGGACTTCGTGCCGGGCCAGATCCACCGCCAGGTCTCCGATACTCAGCCGCTCCGCTTTTTCATCCGTCTGGCTGGCACGCCGCAGGATGGACTTGACCCGCAGCACCAGTTCCCGCGGACTGAAAGGCTTGGTGACATAATCATCCGCTCCCAGCTCCAGTCCCACGATCCGGTCCACTTCATCCGCCTTCGCTGTCAGCATGATGATCGGCAGAGAACTGGTCGCCGGGTCTTTACGCAGGTTTTTACAGACTTCCAGCCCGCTGAGTTTGGGGATCATGAGATCGAGTATGAGCAGATCCGGGCTTTCTTCCCGGGCTTTCCGGAGTCCGGCTTCGCCATCCGCAGCGGAAATCGTTTTCAGTCCGGCACCGTGCAGCCCCAACTCGATCATATCGACTACATCCGGTTCGTCTTCAATGATGAGTATCTTCGATGCCATCCGAGTCACGAGAATATGAAAGCCATCTGTGGTGTGGCAAGATAATCATTTGTAACAATACGATGGCAAAAAGCCCCCCAAAAAGGAGCGGGAACGCAATAGGAGAAGGGGTGATGAATCCCAATTTTTGCGTCCCCGCTCAGGATAGGCTACTCATTACATTAGACCGATTCTGAGCGGATCCGTTCAAAGAAATTTGCTAAAACTTTGCTTCATGGCGATGACAGCCACTTTCGCGAGAAATATTGTCATGTAGGATAAGATTCCTCCGCCGCAGGCGGATGATCTTGTCAGCGATTTACCAATGGTTGTTGCAATCTGCCTGGAAGTGACGAGATCTTCTACGAAGAATCTCATCCTACAATTCCAGGGATGTAGGATAAGATTCTTTAGATCTTATCGCTGGCAAGATAACCCTGCCTGCGGCAGGAACCATCTCACCCTACCACAGGGATGATCTCGTCACCCACATCACGAAAATCAATGCTTATGCGGACGCCGGCAGCTTTTTCTGTGCGACTTCCTCCAGTGCCTGGTGGAAGAAATCGTCAAAGCTCATGACTCCTTCATCGCCCCGGGCGCGGGACCGGACAGCCACCTGGCGGCCTTCTGCTTCGCGTTTGCCGACGACAGGCATGTAAGGAACCTTATCCAGCTGCGCCCGCCGGATCTTGGCTCCCATTTTTTCAGAAGCTCCATCCACCGTGACCCGGAATCCGGCGGCCTTGAATCGGTTCGCCATCTCTTCGCAGAAATCAATCTGCTCGTCAGTGATCGGGATGAAGCGAATCTGTTCCGGTGCCAGCCAGAGCGGGAATGCCCCTGCAAAGTGCTCGATGATCACCCCGACGAAACGCTCCAGCGAACCGAAGGGTGCGCGGTGGATCATCACGGGCCGGTGGGATTTGTTATCCGCTCCGGTGTAGCTGATGTCAAAACGTTCCGGCAGATTATAATCCACCTGCACCGTCCCGAGCTGCCATTCACGGCCGATCACATCCTTGACCACGAAATCAATCTTCGGTCCGTAGAAAGCCGCTTCCCCGGGCTCTTCCTGGGCCGTGACTCCCAGCGTCCGGGCAGCGCTGCGGCAGGCTTCCTCCGCTTTGTCCCAATTGCCGGGATCCCCCGTGTATTTTTCAGAATCCGGATCACGCAGACCGATCCGGACCCGATACTCATCGATTCCCAGTGTGCCGAACACTTTCTTGACCAGGGAGAGACAGCCCTGAATTTCCCCTTCCAGCTGTTCTTCCGTACAGAAGATGTGCGCATCGTCCTGAGTAAAGCCGCGCACGCGCGTCATCCCGCCCAACTCACCCGACTGCTCCCAGCGGTAGACCGTTCCGAATTCGGCCAGGCGCACCGGCAGGTCACGGTAGGAATGCGGCTCGGAATCGTAAATTTTGACATGGAACGGGCAGTTCATCGGCTTGAGCAGGTATCCGTCCACTTCTCCCTGATCCAGCAGGTCGGTCAGTTCGGCACACATTGTTCCTTCCGCACTCAGCTCTTTCAGCGTGGCCTTCTCCACCAGCGGAGGAAACTGGGATTCACGGTAATACGGGAAGTGGCCGGAGGTCCGGAACAGTCCCAGTTTCCCGATATGCGGGGTCACCACCTGGGAATACCCCTGCCGGGTCAACTCGTCCGTGATGAAATTCTGCAACTGCTGGCGGATAATATTACCTTTGGGAGTCCAGAGCACCAGCCCCTGCCCGACAGACTCGTCGATGTGGAACAATCCCAGTTCGCGACCTAATTTGCGATGATCGCGTGCCCGGGCCTGCTCCATCTGTTCCAGATGAGCGGCCAGTTCGTCCTTGGTTGGAAACGCGGTGCCATAAATCCGCTGCAGCTGCCTGTTCTTTTCATCACCGCGATGGTACGCACCGGCAATGCTCAACAGCTTGAAGGCCTTGATCTTCTTGGTGTAGCCCACATGCGTTCCTGCACAGAGATCGATGAACTCGCCATTCCGGTAGAACGAAATGGTGTCGCCCTCCGGAATATCCGCCAGACGACCCAGTTTATACTCCTCCTGACCAAACGCTTTGATCTTTTCCATTGCCTCTTCGCGACTGCACTCCAGACGCTCGAACTTCTGATTTTCCTTCACCACCTTTTTCATCTCGGCCTCGATCTTTTCCAGATCCTCCATCGTGAGGGGGTGATCCAGGTCAAAATCGTAGTAAAAACCGGCGTCGGTGGGAGGCCCGATGTCTAATTGAGCATCCGGATACAGACGCAGTACCGCCGTCGCCAGCACGTGGGAACACGAGTGGCGCAATTCTTCCAGGGGAGTCATTTCCGCTTTCATCCAGCCGGAAACCTTACCGCCCGCGCTCTCCGGGTCAATCTTAGTTGAAGGCAGAAGGAAGAATGAAAAATTCAGAAGTCAGAAGTCAGAAGTAAACATGAGCAGCTGCTCTAATCCTCAAGTGGTGTAGTTAAATCTGCCTCGCCCATTGCAGCCGGCCACGCCTCTAGCGATGCGCGGCAAGAACCCCGAATGCTTTCGGGGAATCTTACCCTACACAGGAAATCTGTAGGATGAGAATGTTCTTCCCCAAGAAGGACTTCTCGTCATCAAGACTCCCAGCCTATACGCGAGGAGGCTTCCGGATTACGTCTGGCAATGTAGCGAACCATTGTTTCGATGTCCGCAGCAGCGCGTTCAGTCCAGATAATCTTAGCAGGCTTATTCATTGAGCCACTGCTCAAGACGCTGCTTCATTGCATGATTTTCGACCACTCGGTCTTGCCGGATGTCTTCTTCCGCTGCTTCGACAGCAGCCAACAGAGCAATTTCCTCATTGATGTCCCGAAAGCTGACATCTTCGGGCAGCCGGTTAATGGCATGAAGCACTTGTTCCTTCACCGTAGGCATATGTTCAACCTAATCAATTTCGTCGATTTGACCAGCCAATTACCATCGTCTTAGTTGAAGGCAGAAGGAAAAAGTCAAAAGGCAGAATTAAGAAGTGAGCCGTGTTGGTGGTCAGCAGTGTGGACGTGCCAGTTCAGTAGCGGGTCGGATGGAGGCAGGATGCAACCTGACGGCCTGGTACCCTTCCGTCAGGTTCGGGGTGCTTCCCTGGGGGTGGTAAATTTCTCATTTTTGCAACCCAGCGTGGCATTTTTTTTGCTGTCTGGAAGGCATGCAACATTTACGTTTCCAACCCGCCCGGTTGTCAGGGATCCTGGCGGCTAAGTCCTTCCACTTAATACGTTTAAAAAGGTAAAATGTCACCGATTCTTAACAAAATATTATTGTGACATCCTTCATACGTTCGATAATTTTGACACGTGATGCAATCACCGACTTCGATACATCCGGGAATCGCGGCTGATAATGACATTGTAAATACAATTGTGGTGCCCCGTTGTCGTCTTTTGGCCGATCGAAGCTCTGGCAGGAAAGCAGCATTTTCGTTGTTTGAACTGCTGACGGTCATGGCCATTATCGGGATTCTGGCGGCATTTTCCGCACCCAGCCTGCTGGAGATCTCCAACTCGACCGGTCGCAAAGGAGCGGTGAACGTGCTGATGAACGCCTTTGAGCAGGCGCGGGTGGCGGCACTGACCAGTGGAGAGAACTCCTATGTGGGTTTTGCCACCGAGCTCAGCTTCAATGCAAATTCGGACTACCTGTATCGGGCCTTCATCATCTTCCGCGAATCCAGTGCAGAAGAACAGTCCGCAGGTGCCGGTCCCTACACCGCGCTGACGAAATGGGAAGTGCTGCCCAAGAATATTTATTTCCTGAAAAATGCGCAGACCCTGGTCGGTGACCAGAACAGTGCGCCGCATTTGCTGGATGTGCAGCAGTCGCTGCCTCAGGTAGCGGCCGGACAAAGTATTCCTGTTATTGAATTCAACAGTTTTGGTGCCATTCAGAACCCCAAGCCCAACAGTTCCCCTATCCCACCGGATGATGGTAAGATTGATATCTACATTACGGAAACCCAATATGACCCATCCAATGCACAACTGGCTTCGCGCGGCAATCTACTGGACCGTATCACCTTTTCCAGATTCACCGGTCGCGCGCAGTTTGAAACCGCAGAACTTTACTGAAAATGGTACCCGGCCGCATTCTCTTCAGCAGTCACCAACCTGCAGCTGCTTCAGGCGGTTTTTCACTGGTTGAAATCGTGCTTGCTCTGGGAATCATTAGTTTCGCCTTGGTAGGGATTCTGGGACTCTTCCCTGTAGCTCTGGATACAGCTAAAGACAGCAAAGCAGAAACGATCATTGCTTTTATCGGACAATCCATAATAGCGGATATTACCGCAACCAAGCAGTCCACCAGCAGTGGGAGCCCTCCGGTTATAAACACGGACTCATTAATTCAAACTGATGCCGGCACGGTGACGCTCAATTTATTGTCAGCTAATTCGACCCTCTATCTGGCATACGACAGTGAAGGACTTTGCCAGAAGGAAGTATCCCAAGCTGAATACAATAACGGCGTGGCCGATGCCGCTTATGTCGTGCAGCTGACTTCAGAGTATTCACCCGCAAATTTCCCGGATCTGACACGGATTCAGTTGGATATCGGATTCCCCGCAGCCGCAGCCGGACAATTCAGACAGACCCGCAGCTTCTTGCAATTGGTTAGACCATGAGCTTTGATAAAAACACGACCGCTCAATCCAGCCCAGGTTTCAGCTTGGTCGAGATTCTGGTGTCGATCACCATTCTGGTCGCGCTGATGACCATGCTGTTTACTTTTTTTAATCAAGCCACCAGCGCCTGGCAAAGCACCGAAAAAAAGATGAGTGCTTTTCGGGAAGCGCGAGCCGCCTTTTTTTATCTCAAACGTGATTTAAGCAATATGGTGGCATCCTCGACTGTGAAATGGAGTTTTCACGAAGATACGAGCACCTTGTTCAATGAACCGGACTTACCTCCGCAAGCCAATGGTGATGCCATTGTTTTCCTGACCAGCACCCCGGCTGAAGGACAGAACGAAAATGAAAACAAAAGTGATCTCTGTCTGGTTGGATACTATCTGGCCTACCGTCAGACCAGCGCATCCCAACCCAACAAGTCTTACAATCTGTATCGCTATTTCCTCAGCAGTGATCCCACTTGGGCAGCTCCAGGCAGCGCAGCTACTCCTACTTCAGGCTTGCTCGCTTTTATTCAATCAGGATCTACCAATTTAAGTACACTAGTCTATTCACCCCCTGGCATCAATGACGGTGTGCTGGCTCAAAATGTCATCAATTTTGATATTCAAGCTTACGATCAAAACCTGCAGCCGCTAACCGGACTGACTACCTTAAATACAGTAAAGCCGGATGTCGTTGAGATTTCCATGACTCTGTTCAATCAGGAAACCGCCCAGCGATTTTCCACACCAGCCGACTGGTATTACGATGAAGCCACCAGTACCACGCTCCAGGCTGCGAACGCACGCACGTTTCATTTGAGGGTCCCTGTAAAATGAAACTGTATTGGCTGACAGAAAGTGCAGGCAGCCGCAAAGGTTTTGCCATTATCAGTGTCTTGCTGATTATTGTCGTGCTAACCATCATGGTGGTTGCCTTTTTGCAATCGGTTCGGATTGATCGTCTCACCGCCCGTGCATATCTGAACAAAGCCAAAGCCGAAATGATTGCGGAATCTGCAACACAGATTGCTATCAATCATCTGGTATCTAGTATCACTAACACAACTGGTGAAGCCACACTGTTGTTTACAACTGAACTGTATAGACCGGACCCCTCAAGCACGACGCTCGGACCATTTACCCGCATCACACGAAGTGAACAGGATGCAGGAGCAAACTGGCAGCAATACAGCATTCCACTCGTCTCCAAAAATCAAGAGCTAAGTGAATTTGAAACAGACATTGCTGCTGCACAAAATGCCATGGATGCTCTGCTTGACGACTTGAATGATGCTGCAAGTTTTATCGATTTAAATCGTGATGAGCATATCAAAATCAAAGCTGGCGATGGCTCGGACGAGGATGATTACCGAGCAGTTTTGCAGGAAATCCAAGATAAAGATGGCAATGTCATAGGTGAGTACGCATACATCATCGTAGATGAACAATCGAAACTCAATCCTTCGATTCATACCGGGCAACCTCGCGTAGATTACGGTCAAACGGCTGCAGAAATTCCTATTACAACAGGTAATGGCAGCCTACTGGATGCAATTGAGCAAAATGGTTTTCAGGCATTTTTCGATGTATTTCAAGCTGTAAAGAGCCCGTTTTCCATTGGTCAGGCCTTTTCCAGTAGCGAACGCTCTCAAGATCGTCGGCATCTTTTCGGATATTACTCTGCACCAAATCAGGACATTATTCCAGCTCCTTACACAGATGCCAGCCAGCCTAAATACAATATTAATACTCTGGCTACTGACACCTCACTTTTCCCTACTGCTACAGAACGTGCTGAGAATATTGGCTCCATTATTGATACGAATCTCACCCAATTTAAAGACCGTGATGCCGGCACCCCGTCAACTGATCGCATCAAATACCTGAATCGTATAGGAGCTTCCATCGTAGATTATATTGATGCCGATGTAGAGCCAACAACGGTGAATGCTGGAGAAGTGGCGGGCAAAGACCTCCACCCCATGGTGACTTCTATCGGGGAGTATTTTAGGTGGGTATCAGAGTCAGGCACTGACCCCTATACCGCGACTGTAGAAACACGCATGTACGTTCAAATATGGAATCCATATACGACTACTGTAACATCGGACACAGCAGGAATAACCATGGGCAACCGAAAAAAAGTTTATTACGGAACAGGAATAGTAACCCCCTTTCCGACCTATTCGAAATCAATCACAACAACAATCCAGCTTCGCCCAAACGAATACACCGTTTTAGAGTTTCCGATGGAAACCTACACCTTTGCCAGCCCATCAGGGCCAAATATCGTTCGGGTAGATATCAATAGTGATGGCGAAATAGACGATGATGATCCAGACCCACGTATCAGATGGTTTTCAAGCCCATCAGAATCGGCAGATGATACAAATCATCCTTACATTGAATTTAGTTGGAATAACACCGTAGTTGACTCGACCAGAAGAACCCCAGTCCCTCCCCTCAATATTTTTCCTGGAATAACCCGCAACAGTAAGTCCTTAAACCTGGATGAAATACACTATCAAATTAATTATATGCAGGTTAGGAGCGGGCGTTCCGTAGGTGACCCTAGATTTAATAATTTGACCGCATACGACTGGGGGTCACCGCTCAGTTCCAGTGATAGCTATAGAAACAGCACGTATTGGTTTGGGCGCAATCCAAGAGATGTAGATCCTTACAACCAAAACTATACTGAAACTTGGGTAAATAGAGATTACATTCGTGCGGATCCAGTGGCAGGTGTGCGCCCGAGGAGCATAAATGATTCACCATCATCTCTCTCTTCTAACTACGATGAAAACATAGACGCCGCCAATTCACCTTTTTATATACGAAATGGCTCCCTTAAATCGATTACAGAATTAGGACACATTTTCGATCCAGCCTTTGCTGACGATAGTGGAAATGCTCCTTTCAGCATATCCGCTGATAGTAATCAGGTCGCAGGAGGCGGGCGCACATTACGTATCGGTCAGCCGGAATTTTCTTATTGGGATAATGATGGAGAACGAGCCATCGAATTATTAAACCTCTTTACCACCAGTGCTGTTCCTACTGGTGAGACTTATCCAGAATTTGCGGGTCGGATTAACATCAACACCGCACCTAAAGAGGTATTGGATGCATTATTTTATCAGATTCAAATTACTAGTGATGAAGGGGCAATCAATTCAGCCAGCCCACCCATTCCTGATTTATCCCGCACACAGGCTTACAACGGTAAAAATCTGACACTCTCAGAAATTGTTATTGAAATGCGAGAACAAGAGGGGCCATTTCGCAAACTATCTGATCTACATCGTCTAATACCTTTTTTTGCAACAGCAGGAGCCTATTCTCCCCCATTGGGAGCGGGCAGTAGTACTGATGCTCCTGAGGTCATGGATCGTGCTAGAGAGGAATTTTTCGCTAAATTCATTAATCTTGTCACTCTACGCTCTAATAACTTCCGCGTCCATGTGCTCGCGAGAAGCCTTAGCCCCATTGGAACAGTGCTTGCAACTACCAGAGGTGAAACATTGGTAGAACTGTATCCGGAAACTAACAGTTCGGGAATACTCACAATCAATCCGGTCATTGCTTATGAAATGTATCAATAATGTGACCAGAGCAACACTGACTACTTCAGTTCTTCTACTCACTACATTGATGATTGAAGGCCAAGAAACAGAGCCGGAACCTACGGAAACTCTTCCCGAAGAAATAGTCTTGCCTCAAACCAGTGTGCAAATCGTTAATGCTACGTCCGTTCCTGAGATCTCTCTAATGGTCGATCAAAAAATGTATTACCCGAAATTCCCGCAGGGGCTCTACACCGGAGATGCTCCTACCCCCAAGCTCAAACCGCTGTATACAGTGACTGACTTGGCAACCAATACTCAAGTAGATCATCAGATTAGTTACGACTCTAATACCCACCAGAGCCTGATCATTACCGGTGACTTTCAAATGGTTCCGGCTGAAGAAAGCAAGACGGATGCTACTGAGGAAATGTCCGATGAATCATCTGTGGAACCTCGCGTTAATTTTCTCTTGTTGAGTCACGACCTCAGTGCTGATGAGCAGCCGTTGCGTTATCGTTTTCACAACGGACTGGTCGATCAAAAAATCATTATAAATGATGGCCAGAATGGGCAGTGGCTGGAGCCCGGTAGAATACTGAACTTTTATGGCCAGCCTATGGTCAAAACCTTTACCGCCACAATAGGAGATAAGACCCATAGTGTTCTGATCCGGCAGGAAGGCAGTGCCCGCAACTGCACAGTCATTTTTTATGAAAAAGCCGGTGAACCTGTATTCATGCGTGCGTTTGAGAACAACAAACAGTCGTTTATTTTCGAAGAAGCATCTGATAGCAAAGCACAACCTTAATAGCGTCTAATGCTCCTTGCCGTTTATGAATACTCCAACCTGCATCCACCAAACCCACAAACAGTGCTTTAGCGCTTCACTATTCGTTTGCATACTCCTTTTCGGCACCTGTTTCCCAATCGGTAACACCCATGGCTCACCCTCCGGGACGATGGTGCAGGTTGTGAATGCAACCTCGGTTCCCACCATTTCGCTCAAAGTGGATGGCAAACTCCTCTATCCTGAGTTCGATCAGGGTTTACAATCTGGAGAGTTTACCGTTGATAAGCACAAACTTTCTTACACGGTTTCCGATACCGTCACAAATCGTCAGATCAGCCATGAGATTGTCTATGAACAGAACACCTATCAGAGCCTTGTCATTACAGGCGACTTCCGACCGATCTCACGCCTTAAGCAGGGAGGCAAAAAAGTATTAGAACCTTATCTGGAATTCAACGTCTTAAGCCACTTGCTTAAGCCTGGGGAAAAACCGCTCCGTTACCGCTTTTTAAACGGTTTTAGTTCGACAAGTCTTACTATAGAAGAAGAAGGTCAGGAGTGGATCCTCAAACCAGGGCAGATCGTCTCATTTTATGATCAACCTGCTGTAAAGCTTTTTAAGGTCAAGGCTGCTGAAGACTCGATTGAAACATTGATCCGGCAGGACGGCAATCCACGGAACTGCACGATAGTTTTTTATGAGCAGAAAGGCAGCCCAACCTTTATGCGAATTTTTGAGAATGCACCGAAAGGCTTAAAGTAAGCGTGAAAGAATATTGTTCGGGGTTCCGGATCATGGACCTTCGAGTTCTGTTCACCTTTGTTAATCTTCTTGAATCACTAGCAGTTCAAGTGCTGCGCACCGCAAGCACGGTCATCATCGCAAGAACTTACAATTGTAAACTAGTAGAAATTGCTTATGCAGAGGGTAACAGCTTTCATGCCAAACAGGATCGCCAGGAATATATTTTTCGACTCTACCACGTCGACACACCAGAGCTTTTCTAGAAAAATGGATTTCATAAACGCTCCGGCATAGACTACGAACCCACGGATTGAAAAGTTAGCTAATCATACTTAGTCTACTTATATGAAACAAGTTACCATGCATCAGGCTAAGACGCACTTGTCCCAACTGGTCCAAGATGCCTTGGCCGGTGAAGAGGTCATTATCGCCCGCCGCAATACCCCGCTGGTCAAACTCAGTGTGATTCATCAACCGCACAAGAAAAGTATCATCGGCTGTATGCCAGATTTAGTGAAATCCATGCTAGATGATTTCAATGCTTCTCTGGAGGATTGGTCGGATGAACTCGAACCCGAAATACCCGCCGACACATGATCCTGCTGGATACACACGTGATTTTGTGGGTATTAAAAAATGATGAACGTCTTTCCCCGCATGCCAGCCCACTGCTTAGACAGGAGAACTCATTTGTATTCAGTATGGTCAGCCTATGGGAGATGGGAATCAAACTCGGCATCAAAAAACTGAATTTCACGCTAAATCCTGATTGGGCAAGTTCGATTCCGCAAACACTCACCGAATACAGCATGCGCCGGATCGATATCATTCCAGATCACTGCAAGATCATTGCAGATTTGCCCTTACACCACCATGACCCTTTTGACCGGATGCTCATTGCTCAGGCCTTGCAGCTTGGTGACTCCATCCTATCCGTTGATGATAAATTCGACACCTATCCGATCCAACGCATCTGGTAACTCAACTTCATCCATTCGTGTTTATTCTTGTTCACCTGTTCGCGATTTACCGGAGTTTGCGGTTAAAACAGATCGGACTGTTTGTTTTTCTTCTAACGTGCCCACTTTACGCCGAAAGCTGGGAACAACTGGAGGGCTGCACATTGGTCGAGACCGCTTACGCCGACGGCGACAGCTTCCACGTCAAACATGGGCGGGACAAGTATATTTTTCGACTCTACTACGTCGACACGCCTGAGCACTTTCAGAAGGGCGGATTCCACCAACGCACTGACGCTCAGGCAAAATACTTCAACATTTACAAAAAGGATCTCTACCGGATAGCAGGTGAAGCCAGTGCGTTCACGGCCGAAGCGCTGGATGATCGCTTCACGGTCTGGACTTGCTGGCAGGATGCCGGTGGCCAGAGCAAGCTCCCGCGATATTTCGGTATTGTGCTGACTGCCAATGGCGATGATCTGGCAACACTGCTGGTGGAACAGGGGTATGCCCGCATCTACGGGGCCAAACCGGAAGACTCCCCCGTCCAGGATGCGGAGCGTATGGTGAAAGCACTCAAAAAAGCCGAAGAGCGGGCCCGGAAATCACAGATCGGTGCCTGGGCTTATTCCCGGAAGTAATTTATAATTCAGGCCCAGAGCACACTCATCAGGAGGAAGCCGCTGCCAATACGTCCTTATGTTTCATCATTCCGAGTTAAGGAATCCTTTGATCGGGCTTTTTTGGTCGATAAAGCGCAACATTTTAATGCAGGGTTCATTGTTTTGGCAATTACGCGGATGCTTCAGTATTATTAAGTCGCCTTTTTTTCCCAATCAAATAAAGCATTTTCTATAGTAGCTATATCAATATCTCGTGGACGGAAAAGCTGATCAGTGCGTATCTCTTGTCCTGGAGGTCTATCCTCAAGAATTCTATTAATCCAAGCTTTTAAATGTTCTTTTTTATTATTCATGAACCGATTAGCTGTTCTATCTCCGCAGACGATAATATTCGTTCTTCTACCGTATCGTATACTTCCGAAACATTGACACTAGAATTCTCTAATAATAACTGACGCCCCCCACCGTTATTTTGATTGGGTATCGGATTATCTCGAGCCAAAACCTAAGATGGCATTTGGTATTGTGGAGGTTGTCTATCGTAACTAATCCAATGGTCTGGAAGTGGTTCTTCTGCATCAATAAAATTAAACATTTTCAGACAATAAGCGTCATCACCACAATGTTCGGGATCTTTTAACACTTCTAAGAAGCCGCTTTCTTGCCACTCCTTAAGCAGATTACGAATTTCATCCCAGTCTTCTTTACCGTAGACACGCAAGGCCCACCTAGGAATGTATCCGTATCCTTCACCTACGAAATCATTAATACTACGCCTTAAAAAAAACTTATCTAGGGAATCGGCCATACTTGTAATCCTGTATCCATATCTACCACACGAGTAACTGGAAACGAGCCATCAATAATAAATTGTGTACCTTCACCAACAAAAGAAGTTCCTCCCCCTACAAAATTATCGGGTTTATCTCTGGCTAATAATTCAAAGAAGTCTTTGGTCTCTTGTTTTGCTTTTGCAGCTCTGGAAATATCCTTAACAGCTGTTATAGAAAACTCAAACCGGTATCTTGGAGCACTTGTTTGCAGAGGTAATAACAACTTGTCTGTCGCAATAAATTTATTGTCATACAAATCAAAACTAGCATACCAGCCTTCAGGCCTTGCTGGGAAAGATCCAATAAAGTTGCTCCAGCCTCCTTGAGGTTCAAATGAATTATATCTGTAACCCACACTATAAATCTGATCTATATCGCGTAGCCAAAACTTGGCATCCGGATCAGCTTCCACGGCAACTTTATATTCCTCAAGGCTTCTGTTGAGTGCCTGCTTTTTTTGAGGATTATCCAAATCCCTCATTAATTTACTCAAATCTGCCCAGCGGTCTGCATCATCAACGTTTTCTACAAAAAGCCGTTTTTGCAGCAGTCCAAACCCTTCCAGCGCATCATCCGTGAGGTCATTTCCCATGATGTCGGCCATCTCCGCCAGACTGTGCTGAGCTTTCTGGTAGCGGGTTGCCCGCCGGGCTTCGTCGGTGATATCCGGCCAGTGGTTTTTCAGGTTTTGGTAATACCGCTTCGACAGGTTCGGTTTATCCAGAAATGCTTCGTCAATGACTTCCGACATTTTCCGGCCACTCGGCACTTCGGTTTTCTCCAGGTATTTACCGATGGCACCAATACGCACACTGGCTGAATCCGTATCGGCCATCCGCAGCATCATGTGGGTCACTTTATTGGTGGATTTACGCGCGGCACTCAACACACCCAGCGAGTATTTACCGGTCTTGGCGGTGGCAATGACCCCTTTGATGACGCTAGCCGTTTTGGTCACCAGCCCGACTCCCAGCAACGACACCACCACCCCTTCCGTCACGGTGCCCACGGCAAATCCATACATGTAATACAGCACGTCCGGACTCAGGTTGGCTTCCAGCGGTTGCCATGGTAGGGCCGCTTCCGCCTGGGTGTATAAATCATCCGTAATGTTTTTGGCAATGTCCGCCAGCAGCGTCGGGATCTCGTCGGCGGGAATTTCACGGAGTTCATCAATCGCTTCGTTGACACCCGCCCACATGGCGGCGGTCCTGCCGAACGGGTCATCAGTAAAGAACTGCCAGACCCCGGCGACCGTTTCCGCTTCTCCCTTCAGTGCCACCCAGAATCCATCCACAAAACCCTTGGTAAAAGCAATCTGCTGACGCAAACGGGGCGTGGCCCAAAAAATCCGCGCCAGCATCCCCCGGTTTTTGATCGGCAGGGCTTCACCGACCGGTGTTAGAGCCATTTCGCTCCACATGGTGACTCCGTTCGCCGCATAGCTGCGGCTGCGCACACGCTGCGGATTGCCATAGACCGCATGCAGTCCGCCATGAGACGGAGCAAACTGGTTCATCATGGTGATGAGAGAGGGATCCACCACGTTGAGATGTACTTCATCGCTGACTTGCGGCGTGCCACCGGCGTCGGTGTAGCTCCAGATGACCGTGACATCATTCGCCTGTGCCAGCCCTTCCACATACACTGGCAGGTTGCCGTTTGCCAGTCCGGCCAGATCTCCGGCAGGACTGGCCAGATCAACGGAATAGTTGGTCAGCTCGTTTTGGCCATCAGTTGTGAAAAGCCGCACGTTGCCGGTGCCGCCAATGACACTCAGAGTCAGCGTTCCGCTGTCAGCCGGCTGGTGGACCGGACGCTTGAGCAGCAGCCGGACGATGTCGTTATCTGCGGTATCGATGACCGTATCCCCATTGTCGGTCTGGTTGTTCCCGTTGTCGTCATCACTATTGACCAGCAGGGTCAGGTTGGCCGGATCATTTTCGTGGTATTCCCCGACCGGTGCCCCAGGGGTATTGAGGGTACCGGGCTGGAAGGCCTGCAGGATATCCGTGGTACCTCCCCCGTCCGGAACACCGTCTCCGTCTTCATCAATGAGGATATCTTCCCCACCCGGCACTTCCAGCGAACTCACCCGCTGGTCCATGCGGGTAATGAACTCGGACATTTCGGTGTCCTCTTCCAGCGTATGCGTGACAATGCCCTGGGTCTGATTCGGACCGAACGTAATGACGATTTCGATTTCACCCAGCTCGTCAAAAACGGTAGAAAATTCCAGCTGCTGCGGGTTGTCCGGATGACGAGCAAAGACGACCTCCTGATTTAAGATGTTATTCGGCAAAGTGCCGTTGGCATTCTGTTGCATTTCCGTATCACTGAAGAAATCGTCCGCACTGTCATAGATATGAACATCCGTGGTCGCTCCGGGTTCCAAATCCTCGTAGGTTCCGAGATCCTGGCCGGTATCCTTGTTTCGGAACGACAACCCGAACTGGGTCCAGCTTTCCGGAATTTCCACACTGCCTTTCAGGGCACGGTCGGTGCTTTCCAATTCGAACGGGAGGAGGATGACAGCATCTGTATTCCCTGTTGAGCTATTGGTCGCACTTCCGGTAATCAGTCCAGTGTCATTGATGTCGATACAGTTGAAATTTGTATAGCTGTTTCCGCTGTCCTGCACTAAATCCTCAATTGAATACGTTTGAGCATTCAGCCACAACTGATCCTGAAACAGCAGTGTCATCTGGTTATTGAAATCATTAGGCAAACCATAAGTCTGCATCAGGCTATCCAAATCAGCAGGCATAGAGATCTCGGCATAGGAAAGCGCTAGGCCGAAATTTTCATTTCTAAGACCAGACTGAGTATTAATCCAAAGTAAGTTGTTAAGCCCATTAGCCGCGTTTATACGACTTACTACATGGCTATAGTCATTCAATTTTACTCTGGCATTACTTGCACGAGGTAAATCGGGATCTTGTTCATATAGTTTTACAACCGTTCCATCCGGTTTAATTACGCAAACACCCCAACCCGTCAAACCCTCATCTGCATTACCATCAAGAAACCATCCAGCAGTAATTAGATAATTGTTAGCATCACGAAGATTATAACTCAGACCAGTTGAAGACGCATATATTTCGGAACCTTGGTCATTCAAATAATATTCCGAATTACCTAATACTGTTTCTAAGCCAGAACTAACGCTTAGATTTTCCTTCAGTGAAAAAGAACTGATACTTTGACCAGATCCAGCACTTGAATCATACGAATACAAAAAGTTAATACCCAGATTTCTGCTTATTACAGCCTCACTGTTATTATTTAAAGAATAACCAAATTGATCATGTAAATATGGATCATCAATCGCATCCAATGAGAGAACTTCATCAAAGTTCGAATCAAGGCTTTGAAAATAATTCAGCAATACAGGTAAGTCAGAAAGTATATCAGGAAATAAATCTACGCCCGCAATTTGGTCCCAGACACCCACCCTATTGTAAGCTAGTTCATTACTATAATTTGAAATCAAAGCCACTCCATGATCATTCAAATCCGAAACGGCATCTATATCGCTGGGCAAATTGACTATGCTGTTCCCATTATAAAAATAGTACGCGCTGCCAGACTCGTCCTGGATAATGACCTGCCCTTTATTATTGATCAACGTACCCTTCCCATTGGCTCTGAGTGAAATGACTGCATAGTTCGGAACAGGAACTCGTGCCGGTGCCAGTTCATTCAGCAACGCCCAGCCGTCCTCTCCGTCATCCACGCCATCGCCGTCCGTATCTGCGGTGTTTGGGTTGCTGCCGATGTCCGCTTCCTGCGCATTGGTCAGCCCGTCATCATCGGAATCCAGATCCGCATCATCCGAATTATCCGGATCCAGATTGTGGAATGTTTCCCAGTCGTCGGGCTGGCCGTCAAAATCGCTGTCGATGTTGCTGAGCGGATCCGTGTTCTGGTTCAGCTCATCCAGATTGCCGATGCCATCGCCATCCGAATCCCCGTTCAGTGGATCACTGACAGGCTGATCGCTATAAGCCAGCCGCAGGAAAAATTTATCACTGGTGCCGGTAAAACTCCATGCTTTGATGCCGTCGGCGCCGGACTCCACCAGCGGCACCCACGACCAGTCGTTGCGCAGATCATCAGTGTACTGGATGAAATAGGTTCGCCCCAGCTTTCCCCACCATTTGAGTTGCCAGTCTCCACTGACGGCATCCTGCTCCACCCGCACCCCTTCATTGGGATCGTCCGCAGTCTGCGACCAGACCAGCGGCAGCACACCCGCCATTCCGGCTAACCCTACTAAAATAATGAGTCCTCTTTTCATCCGGGACCCTAACCTAAACCATCTTTTGTGAGGTGGTCAACTGATTAAAGACAAAATTTAAAAGGTAGAAGTAAAAATGAAAAAGTCAGAAGAAAGAAATACGAAGGCAAAAGTAAGGAAAAACAGGAACTATATTGAGCCGCCGATGGACGTGCATGTTTGATTGGTTTGATGCCAGGATCAGCTTTCAGGCAGAATCCCAGCCTACCATTGAAATTCAGGGAATCAGGGAGTAACCATTAACCGTATAATTCACGAACCATTTCAGCGACCATTAATTGCCGTTGCCGCGAGAGTTTGTCCAGTTTCCTGATGAGCCGGGCCTTACTGATCGTCCGGATCTGATCTACAGCTACTTCTGCAGCTTTTCCCGCACATTGAACCTGGACCCGGGAGGCCCAGTGAGGGTGCAGACTAGTGGTCAGCGGACAAACGACTACAGTCTCCAGGTGTTTGTTCATCTCATCCCGGCTGACAACCAGAACGGGACGAGTCTTATTGATTTCACTGCCCCGGGTCGGATTCAGGTCTGCCAGGTAAATACCGCCGCGCCGGACCGTAAGCTTAGAGGCCATCCGAAACGGTTGCTTCAAGGTCCGACCAGTCTTCCTGCTCCTGTGCCATTTCCGCAAAAGTAGCTTCCCATGATAGCGGTCGTGCTGATTGGGCCGGTTTGATCAGAATCCCGTCTTCTGATTCTTCCAGAAGAATGTCATTTCCAAGCTGATAGCGAGCAATCAGCCGCTGCGGAATGCGAACCCCTTTTGAATTACCGATAGAACATAATTTTGCTGTCATGTAATTACAGTAATTACATAGCTGCATAAATGCAATCTTTTCAGACCTCCGGTCCAACCGGCCCAATCAGCGCGACCACTTCACGAACGATTTCCTTGACGGTCATGCTTGAAACATAAGGCAGGAGTCAAAAGTCAAAAGTCAAAAGGCAGAATTAAGAATTAAGAAGGCAGAAGGGCGACGTGTAAATACCTCTTGGAAAATGTGCGCTGTTCTCTGTTCAAGAGCGCACTTTGAGAAGATGAACTGGCGGGGAATAAACCCATTACCCGTTAGAGCAGGAAATCACTCGTTTGCGTCGAGTGTGAACCTTATTCTTAAGATGAAGTCGCTTGAGGCTGAATATCGCGCTTCTTCGCCTGATATTGCTGCTTGGAGTCAAGCAAATAAGCCAGACGATCCTGCAAAGTCATAGAATCGAGCTTGTTGCTGGTCGCCTCCCGCCATTTACGGGATTCAGCTACTGCGTCAAACTGCTTAGTTTTCGTCGTTACCATAGACAAGCTCCAATGGATTAATCATACGAATAGTTGGGTAATTCTGCAAGAGATTCACCGCATTAAATCCCTTTTCCCTGTCCAGATTCACCAAATGCTTGAAGTTCCAGCTTACCAGGTAGTCAATTCGTGAAACGGTGCAGACTGCCACATGCCGGGCATCGTCGGTAAATTTAGGGGTCAATACGGATTGCGACACATACAGTCCAGCAAGACTTTCCATTTCTTCATCCATATCAATGAGTGATTCTGCGGGAAATGTATTCACAAAAAGTTCTCGTACATTTTCAGGTGCATTTTGAATTTCATCCAAGGTGATGCTTGAGGTAACGAAACGGTATTTGCCTTGTTCCATCAAACGCCATAACGCCTCTGTAGGCTCTTTCCATTCATCATCAAAATAACACCCGATGACCGAGGTATCGAGATACAGGGTTAATGCATGCATAATATCGGAAGTCTAATTGTTTTCTATATCTAGAATAGAACTAAACAGGTTATAAGGTCAAAACACTGATTTTTTTGGAAGCGATAATGTCAGTATATTTCAGTGAGCTTGATAGTGTATGACTGTATAGATCCTTTTCTAATTCAATCCCGTTTCAACCAAACACAAGAGATACAAGCATACTGGGTTGGTGCTGCTGCTTTATTGCCACGTTATGTGATAAAAGGCGCCTGAATGCGCTTACGCGCAGTCATTGGTTTACCGCAGGTAAAGAACTAAGAAGGAAAAAGTAAGGGGAAACACCAAAGCAACTACGAATCAAGTGTCAATATTCCGAAGCTGTAGCCGTCCCGATCACGCAGAGTATCGGGACGGAGTTTTCAAGCGGGGCGAGGTCAGCTCCGATAAAATCGCGAGTCTTCGACGACCTCGCCTACAGTTGTTAGAACATGATTCGGATCCTGTCGGATGGGCGGGTCAAAAAAAACCTCCGGTGACCGTCAGGCCGCCGGAGGTTTCAAAATGAATCCATCAGAAAACTGCCATCAGCCTTGACGGCGGCGGCGATGGAACAACAGCCCGGCCAGGCCTACAGAAATCAAAGCAAATGTGGACGGTTCGGGGATTGCATAAGTTCCAAAAGTCGACTGCAAGCTTAAATCAGAATAGCCAGAAATGTTAAAGTTTCCTGCATCTAACACACCAGCTGGGACAGGAGTTAAGGATGTGCCATCACGATAAGCTATAGAGTCTTCATAGAAGTTGGTGTCCCCCTGACTTTCCTGTCCAAATGCATCAATTACATCAAACTCGGAAATATTTGATCCGGTAGTAAAAGTAACATTAGGAGTAGCTAAACCAATGATATCGTCACCATTGATGGATAAGACACTGTTGGTTAATCCAACTGTAAAACCAAACCCATTGAGCGCTGACGCACTGTCCGTATTACCCGCTACATAGAAAAAGCTGTTCGCTGCTAGTGCTACTGTAGGTAGCTGCACAAACGTGTCCCATGGACCAGCTCCGTTAGTATCACGAATAATATAAAAATTTGATAGGTCTGCAATGGCACTAGTGGAAAATATTTCCATACTTTTAGGGTTACCGCCAGTGTTGGTCCCGTCGACCATACCGGTAATTATCAACTGTGCGTTTGCATTTACCACCACAAGACTGGCAAATGCAAAGGCCAGTAAAGCACCTTTTTTAAATAGTCTGTTCATTTTATTTTTCTCCTTGTTTGCTTATTGGCATTCAGAACTTTTTCAGCAGTTTATATGCCAGCTCATTATTGTTTTGACCCCGTTTTCCCTGTCAAAAAGATGTCTGCTGGATACGTCAGCAGAAGTGCAGAATGGAAACAAATTTGTGACAGAATCGCCCGTCGGTATTCATTCCGGGCTCTTATTCACGCAGATTCGATTAAAATTGTCCGTAAGTCCCTCTTCGGTCAGATCAGGCAGATTCGAGTCCCGAAAACCCTGCCGCAACCGTCTCCGGATCCAGGGCCCGGGAGATGACGTCTTCGTTGACGGCGGCGCAAGACCACACATTCCGCTACGTTTTGGCTGGCGTAAATAATACAGGCTGTGTCGCAATTCGGTCAGTTGCCGGATCGGCGGCAGCATGCGGACCTGTCACAGCACAGGAGTGGTCCCGTCGTCATGCGCGCGCGGATCTGCCGGCTGCCTTAACCATCCTGCCGGCTGCCCGCTTTCCGGCCCGACCCGGTAGTTGCCCTGCAGGTTTTTGTGTAACTTCAGGCGCTGACGCGTGCCTGCGATGACATTCTGCTGCACCACTTCAATCTCGTCCGGCATCACTTTGGACACGATGGCCACATGCCCGTAGATATCCTGCTGCCAGACGATGAGATCATCGAGCTGCGGCGGTTCCCGGCCACCGTTCTGATACTGGATCAGGTTCCGGTCCGGATTGAGTGCGGCATGCGGCAGCTCCGGGTCAAAAAAACTCTCCGCATGCCCCATGACTTCCGGCATTTCATGCCCCAATGCATCATAGTAAAAGCGCTTGATGAATTCCACACACTGCCACTGCTTGCCGTAGTAATAGCCGGATTCCGCGGAATGCTTTCCTATGCTGCGCCAGTAGGGAGTGCCGTTGTAGCGGACCGGCACCCCGCGCCAGCTGTCGAGAACTTGTCCGATTTCAGGCTGCACCCTCATTTGCAGTGGCTCCCGGAAGGTGGCCCGACTGAAGTGCGCATGACCGAGAAACGTGACCAGCGCATACAGACCCGCCGTTGCCAGCCACAGGGCACCCAAACCGCTCAGTATGCAGATCCAGCGTTTCATGGTTTCCATGGAGGATAGGATCAGGTGTGACGATGGCAAGCAGTCCTCCCGACCACACCGGGTGTCGGGAGCACATGCTCATCCTACAAATTCTTATCTGTAGGCTAAGATTCTTTCCGCAGGAACGATCTTGGCATGATGGAGACGGGTGCGGCACCCACCAGACAGGGCCGTGACGATTCGAGCTACATCGGGACCATGTTTTCTCATGCTACCGTTGGATGACTTGCCGGGCAAACTGGGCCAGTTGGTCCACCGAAGCCTCCAGCTCCTGCTCGGCGGTTTTGACCACGAAGTCGGCATGGTCCGGTGCTTCATACGGATCGGAAATTCCGGTGAAATGCGGGATCTCACCCGCACGGGCTTTTTGATACAGCCCCTTGGGATCGCGCTCCTCACAGACTTCCAGCGGAGTATCCACAAAGACTTCCTGAAACTGCGGCTCGCCTATGATCTCGCGTGCCTGCTGCCGGTCCTGCAGATACGGTGAAATGAATGCGGTGATCACGATCACACCGGCCTGATTGAACAAACGGGCCACTTGACTGATACGCCGGATATTTTCCGACCGGTCCTGCATCGAGAACCCGAGGTCGCGATTCAGACCATGCCGGATGTTATCACCATCCAGGATATAGCAGGTGCGCCCCTCTCTGACCAGTTGCTGTTCCAGCGCCCGGGCCAGTGTGGATTTGCCGGAACCACTGAGACCGGTCAGCCAGAACGTGGCCGCTTTCTGTCCCAGCAGCAATTCACGATCCTGCATGCTGACGAGGGTGCCTTCCGGGGTAATATTCTGGCTGACCGGAGACGTGCTGCTGCCGCGAGTGCGGGCGGTGGCCCGATCTATGATCATGCCGGCTGCCACCGTGGCGTTGGTCAGACGGTCGATCACGACAAAGCTTCCGGTTGCCGGATTCTGTTTGTAAGGATCAAACACAATCGGCCGGTGCAGTGTCAGGCGGACACGGCCGATTTCATTCAGCGCCAGTGGTGCCGGATCCTGATCGTCGCCTCCGGTATCCTTGCGCATGGAGTTCACGTCGATCTTGTAGCGCAGTTCGGACAATACGCCGGGTGTGGTCTGGGTGGTCTGCTTGATCAGATACGTTCCACCCGGCTTGGCAGCCGACTCATGCATCCAGACCAGCATGGCTTCCACTTCATTGCCCACCTCGGGTGCATTGTTCTTGTGCACGAGCATATTGCCGCGGGAAGCGTCGATTTCATCTTCCAGTGTAACCGTGACGGACATCGGCGGAAAAGCCTGAGCGACCTCACCATCGTAAGTCACAATGGATTTTACCCGGGACTGCTGGCCGGAGGGCAGAGACACCACTTCATCTCCCGGGCGGATAACGCCGGATGCCACGGTCCCGGCAAATCCCCTGAAGTTCAGATCCGGACGAATGACGTATTGCACCGGAAAGCGCATATCGACCAGGTTGCGGTCTGCCGCAATGTTGACGTTTTCCAGGTGATTGAGCAGCGGCGGTCCGTCATACCACGGCATGGCGGCGCTGCGGTCTACCACGTTGTCCCCTTTCAGAGCGGACATCGGGATAAAATGAATATCCACAAAGTCGAGCCGGGCGGCGAAGTCATTGAAGTCCCGGCGGATCTGCTGGTAGACGTCTTCAGACCACTCCATCAGGTCCATCTTGTTCACCGCGACCACGATATGCCTGATGCCCAGCAGCGAGCAGATAAAACTGTGACGCCGGGTCTGGGTCACGACTCCGTGGCGGGCGTCCACCAGAATGACTGCCAGATTGCAACTGGAAGCCCCGGTGGCCATGTTGCGGGTGTATTGCTCATGCCCGGGAGTGTCCGCGATGATGAACTTACGCTGATCAGTCGAGAAGTAACGATAGGCGACATCAATGGTAATCCCCTGCTCGCGCTCGGCTTTCAGGCCATCGGTCAGCAGGGCGGGATCAAAATCAGTATTGGTGGTTCCGTGCACTTTGGAATCCTTGATCACGGCGGCCAGCTGATCCTCATAGATCATTTTGCTGTCGTACAGCAGACGCCCGATCAGGGTCGACTTGCCGTCATCGACACTGCCGCAGGTCAGGAAGCGGAGCAGATCCTTGTCTTCATGCTGCTGCAGGTAGGCTTTGATATCCCGGGCTGCTAATTCGCTGGTTTTCATTTCAAAAAAATCTTCGGTTACCTGGATTCAGGCATTCGGTTCTAGTCGTATCAGGGTTTAAAAATAACCGTCTTTCTTCTTATCTTCCATGGAGGCTCCGCCGTCGTGGTCAATGACCCGGCCCTGGCGTTCGGAGGTGGTGGCCAGCAGCATTTCCTGGACGATTTTTTCCAGCGTGTCCGCCTCGGATTCAACGCCACCGGTCAACGGATAGCAGCCCAGGGTGCGGAAGCGCACCCGCCTGGTTTCCACTTTCTCACCCGGCTCCAGCACCATGCGATCATCGTCGAGGTGGATCAGGGTGCCGTCCCGTTCCACGACCGGGCGTTCCCGGGCAAAGTACAAGGGAACGATGGGTATCTTTTCCCGCATGATATACAGCCAGATGTCCAGCTCCGTCCAGTTCGAGAGCGGGAAAACCCGGATAGACTCTCCTTTATTTACTTTGCTGTTGTACAAATTCCATAACTCCGGCCGCTGATTCTTGGGATCCCACTGGTGATACGGATTGCGGAAGCTGTAGAATCGTTCCTTGGCACGCGACTTTTCCTCATCGCGCCGACCGCCCCCGAAGGCAGCGTCAAAGCCGTAGTGATCCAAAGCCTGCTTGAGTCCATCCGTTCGCATGACTTGTGTGTGCTTTTCGGACCCGTGATCAAAGGGGTTGATGTTTTCAGCTTCACCTTCCGGGTTGATCCAGACCAGGATTTCAGTGGAAAGCTCTTTACGCAGATTTTCCCGATACTCATACATCTGCTGAAACTCCCATTTGCTGTCGATATGAAGTAAGGGAAAGGGAATCTTACCGGGGTGAAAGGCTTTTTGTGCCAGTCGTAACATGACGGTCGAATCCTTACCGATGGAGTACAGCATGACCGGATTTTTAAATTCGGCCGCCACCTCCCGCATGACATGAATACTCTCCGCCTCGAGTTGTTTCAAGTGGGATACGTTATAGCTGATTGAATGACTCATCCATGACCTCAAACTGGTTTTTATTCCTTATAATGCCTATAGGTTTACTAATGTTTTTTCGCGTGACAATACATATTTTAGTCTTATTTTGAAAAACATGAACGTGGAGGATACGTTGCCCCTGGCACAGCTCAAACCGGCAAGTGGCGGCTTTCAGAGCACAGCGGACTTACCCTTCAGCTATGCGGAGGAGAATCAGCAGCTGGCATCCCGGACCCCGCTGGAGCGGATTCAATGGGGATTGGACACGTTTGGAGACCGGATGATCATTACCTCCAGTTTCGGCATCCAGGCTGCGGTCACGCTGCATATGACGACCCGGGTGAATCCGGAAATTCCGGTGATCATGATTGATACCGGTTACCTGTTTCCGGAGACCTACCAGTTTATCGATGAACTGACCGAGCGGCTTCAGCTGAACTTGTGGGTTTTCCGCCCGCGCATGAGCGCTGCGTGGCAGGAACAGCGCTACGGAAAACTGTGGGAAAAGGGTGTGGTTGGAATTGAAAAGTATAACCAGATCAACAAGGTGGAACCGATGCAGCGTGCCCTGCGCGAACTGAAGGTGCAAGCCTGGGTTGCCGGACTGCGCCGGCAGCAGTCGGATTCACGTAAAAATCTCGATGTGCTGGCCCTGCAGAACGGTGTGGTGAAAATTCACCCGATTCTGGAATGGACAGACAAGGACGTGCACCAGTATCTGAAGCAAAATGATCTCCCGACCCACCCGCTGTGGGAGCAGGGATATGTCTCGGTGGGAGACGTCCATACCACCAAAAAATGGGAGGAAGGCATGAGCGAGGAGGAGACCCGTTTCTACGGGCTCAAACGCGAGTGCGGATTGCACGAAAACACTCCGGACTATTCCATTTAGAGCATTTTTGAATCATGTTCTGACATTTGCAGGTAAAGTCGATGACCTCGCTCCGCTTAGAACACATGGCATTGATTCGGGCGCACCGATTGGTGCGATGACAAGATGAATCCGCCCATGGCGGCGACCACCCCGCAGAGCGGGGCACGTCTCATCCTAGAGTTTCCCGTGTAGCAAGGGTGAGCATCCCCGAATGAATTCGCATACAAGTTAACATTAGGCTGGAGCCTGCTGGTGAAATGTAGGATGAGATTCCTCGCGACCCCGCAGGGTGTCGGGATGATCTCGTCACGCCATAACTGCAGGATCCGTCCTGACGAGATCGTCTGCCTGCGCCAAGGCTTCGGCGCAAGAATCTCATCCTACATCCGGAAATGTCATCTGCTTATGTTAATCTATGTGCGAATACTTGCGGGGTTTTTGCCAGGCTGCATCCGTAATGGGCCAGATGAATCACGAGGTGCGCTAGAACTCCGAGGTCACCGACCTCGGCTACAGTTCCAACCTGTTAACACTGCGTTCAGGACGGATGGGGGCGGGCCGGCAGATTGCCTTCCAGCCAGGCTATCAGAGAGTCTGCCGCCGCAGTTGCGGTCTCTACCGGAACGCCTCCCGCAGCACGCACCTGCTCGGCCTCTGCAGGTTCAAAGGTGCGCACAAAAATTTGAACCGGTGTCGCTTGCAGGTAGTGAATGGCTGCCTGGGCGTCACGGCTGCGGCGCATCGAGGAAAGAACCATACGTGCCTGACGGCAGTGAGCCTGCTCCAGCATGTGCGGGTCTGACCCGTCGCCCTGGATACAGGGAATATTCTGTTCAATCAGTTTGCGGATCACGCCGGCATCATCATCAATCACCACGACATCCAGCCCGTGCTGTTTGAGCAGTTTCACGGTCCGTGCCCCTGCCCGTCCGTAGCCGAGCAGGACGGCATGACCGCTCATCACTTCACACCGACGTTCCCCTTTGCGATACCGGGGGTGCAACCGCATCAGAAACCAGACCACACTTTCCCGCGAAAGGAACGGGGTCAATGTCATGGTACTGACCGTAATCAAAGCAATCATGGAGAACAGTTCCGCACTGATCTGTCCGGTAGATAATCCGGCCAGGGCCAGCAGCAACGAGAACTCACTGGTCTGTGAGAGGAGAATCCCGGACTCAACAGCCGCCCGTGTGGAATACCCCACTGCTTCCGCAACCACGGAAACCACCACCACTGTTACCACAATGAGAACGACCATCAGGATGAAGCTGTGCCCGATGATGGTCAGGGAAGGCAAGGTCAGAAACGCCCCGATGCAGATAAAGAACAATGCCAGGAAAAAGGCGGACAGTGAGCCCAGCATGCCACGCACCAGCCCGTTCATGGGGAATGCCGACAGACTGAATCCGGCAAAAAACGCACCCACCAGAAAGGGCAGTTCAATCAGGTAGGCCAGACCGGAAAACGCAAACAGCAGGGCCAGTGCTCCGAGCATCAGTTCCTCCTCCTCCAGTCGCACATGTCGTGTCAGCCAGGGGGCACACCAGCGGTGAATGACCAGCGCCAGAGCAGCCAGCAGCACGGTGCTGCCCACCGCCAGCATGATCGACTGCAGCCCTTCCGAAAGCCTCAGCAGAATGACCAGAATCAGAATAATAAACAAATCCTGCAGCAGCAGCACTCCCAGTACCAGTCGCCCGAACGGTTCAAACATCTGTTGCCGCGACTGCAGGTGCCGCACCACCACCAGGGTGGAACTTGCAGAAAGTGCGCAGCCGGTGTAAAACGCGGTTGTCATCCCGTAACCCAAAGCCCAGGCGACGACAAAGCCCGAGAGTCCCAGCGCCAGAAACTGGGTCAGTGCCACCCAGACAATCGGCCGCACACGCCCCCGCATCCGGCGCGGACTCAGCTCCACCCCGGCCGCAAAAACCAAAACCGCCAGACCGATATGGACCAGATCCTGCAGCAAGTCACTGGACAGCACCACACTTCCGCCATCCGCTAGCAGCCCGAGGCCTACGCCTGCCAGGATCAGCATCGGCGTCACGGGCAGACGCAGCCACTTGCCGAGCCCGAATGCCAGTGCTGCAGCAAACAACAGGAACGCAAAGGTGGTCATTTGGATCCTTTCACGATTTCTGCCAGCAGGCCCTGCTCCTGCAGCAACTGGTGCTGGATCACGACGCCTTCCAGTGAAGGACTCAGCAGGTAACGCACCTCCAGATCCACCAGGTCCTGAATCACCGACGGGTCAAAAGCATGAATCGCGCACGGCACTCCCGCACTGCGGCAGCGGTAGGCCAGCAGCTGGTTGAAGTCCTCAATCTGCAACGCCGAAATCACCAGTCGCGAGTCAGGCAAACCGATCTCCTCCAGCACGCTCTCATATTCCACGTTGCCGATAAACGTCTCCGCTCCTTCGACCTGATCCAGTTTGGCAGGATCCGTATCCACGGCAAGAACCTGCTCTCCGCGCCGGACCAGTTTGCGCACGATTTCGCGTCCCAGGGCATTCATTCCGACCACAATCATGTGACCACGCCGCTGATCCGAAGCTTCCGGTTCCGGCTCCGCCCGTGCCCGAAAAATCTTCAGCACGCCGGCCCGGCGGCAGACCGCGTAAATCTGATCCGTGTAAATGATCATATACGCCGAAACCGCGATGGTCACGATGCCTACCAGCGTGGTTATCGAGAGCACGGATTCATCCACCAGTCCTGCCGCCAGTCCCATCGTGGCGAAAATAAAGGAAAACTCGCTGATCTGCGCAACCGTCAGACTGGTGCGGAATGCCGTCCATTCGCTGTAGCCCATGCGCACGATAATGATCATAAAAATCAGCGGATTACCGACCAGCACGAACAAGGATAAGATCAGCGAAGCCTGCCAGTTATCCACGGCAGCGGAGAGGTCGGTGCGGATTCCCAGCGTGACAAAAAAGATGGCGACGAAAAAACTCATCAAGGGGTGCAGGCGGCGATGCAAGTCGCCGCTGAAACGCGACTGTGCCAGCGCCACCCCGGCCAGAAATGCTCCCACTTCCAGCGAGAGCCCCAGCAAACCGGCCAGCCCGGTGGTCAGCAGACACCAGAAGAGTGCCCAGATGAAAATGGTATCCGGACTGCGCGAAGCCCACCCGAAAAGTCGCGGCAGCAGGAACCGGGAGGCCAGCAGCACGACTGCCAGCAGCAGCAGCATTCCGCCCAAAGCTTTACCCAGACCGCTGCCCAGCCCGAGAATCGACCATCCATCCGTCCTGTCCAGACCGGAAAGCAGCGTCAGAACGGCAATCACCACCAGATCCTGTACCAGGAAAATCCCCACGGCAATCCGACCGTAGAGCCGGCTTAAATCGCCTTTCTGGTCCAGCAGTTTGACGACTACCACCGTACTGCTGAACGTCAGCCCCACTGCCAGAAACAGGGAAGCCATGAAGTTAAAGCCGAGAGCCAGACAAAGCAGCAGCCCACCTAACGCCGTAAAAACCACCTGTCCCAGACCGGCCACCACAGCCACCCGCCCCACATCCCGGATCTTGTCGAAACTCAATTCCAGGCCGACCAGAAACAGCAGCAGTGCGATGCCCAGCTTCGAAATCAGATACAGTGACTGGCCCACCTCAACCAGATCCAGCACCGGCCCCAGAGCGATCCCCGCAAAAATGTAGGACACGATCGATGGCATCTTCAACAGCCGGCCCAGGTAGGCAAACAGTGCCGCCGTTATCACCATCCAGCCCAAATCCTGCAGCAGATCTATCTCCGTTAAAGGCATGACGAGTCCAAGTACAGGCAGATTACCGACCGCAAGCAACCAAAACCGCTGGATGAACCGCTGGAAGGCAGGATGGACTCCGGCTACCTCAGTCCTGACGCTACTTCAGGTGCTCCAAGAGACCATTGCTGAAGGATCGGCAGTTGCCATCTGCCGGCGACTGTTGTGCCGATTTGCTGGTGCGGAATCAGCAGATCAGCGGGAATCCGCCGGTCGCTCGGACTGCGAAAGTGTGTGCTGCCAGGCTGAAAGCCACCGCAGCAGATACGGAGCACGCTCCAGAAAGAGCACCTGGTGATTCATCTGGCCCATTACGGATGAAGCCTGGCAAGAAACCCGAAAGTATTCGCACATACATTAACATAAGCAGATGACATTTCCGGGTGTAGGATGAGATTCTTCCGCCGAAGCCTTGGCGCAGGCGGACGATCTCGTCAGGACGGATCCTACCGTTATGGCGTGACGAGATCATCCGCTGAGGCGGAGGAATCTCATCCTACATTTCACCAGCAGTCTCCAACCTTATGTTAATGTATGTGCGAAAGTATTCGGGGATGCTCACCCTAAGCGGGAAACCGTAGGATGAAACGTGCCCCGCTCTGCGGGGTGGTAGCCGCCATGGGCGGATTCATCTTGTCATCGCACTACTCGGTGCGCCCGAATAAATACCATGTGCTCTAAATCATGCCCAGCTTCATCTTGCCGTGTTCGGTAATCATATCCTGGTTCCAGGCCGGCTCCCAGACCAGTCGCACATCCGCTTCTTCCACCTGCCGGATGGCTTCCACTTTACTTTTGGCATCTGCCTGAATGGTCGGTCCCATCCCGCAGCCCGGTGCAGTCAAGGTCATATCCACTTCCACCTTCCTGCCTTCCTCGGCAAGCTCCATGGAATAGACCAGCCCCAGATCGACAATATTCACCGGAATCTCCGGATCGAACACGGTCTTCAAGCGCTCCCAGACCTCCTGCTTCAGCTCTTCTTCCGAAAGTGGCTTGTCCGCAGCGGCTTCGTCCTTTTCAGTCGCACCAGTGGTTCCGGGCTCCAGTCCAATGGCATCCGCGTCCTTATCATCCAGGCGGGCCATACCCATACTGGTCATCAGGGTATGGGATCCTCCCAGCGACTGGGTTACCGCTACTTCCTGCCCCTCCTTCAGGGAGATCTTTTCACCACTGGGAATGCGGATCGCATCGCAGTCCCGCTTCAATTGTATCGTTCCATCATCCATGATCGTTCCTCTTTTTAATCAAAAACAATTTTACGTCCGCCGGTTTGTGCATCCTGCATGTTCTTTTGCAGACCCTGCACCTCTGGTGAACCGGCTGTGTCCACTGCATGGCTGTCAGCGGGCCCGGTCAGTGCCTGCTTCAAAGCTTCTTCCACCAGGCTGGCACAATGCACCTTCATCGGTGGCAGAGGTCCGAGCGGTGCAGAAAGATCCTCCCCGTGCAATGCCTGTGCTTCTGCCATGGTTTTGCCTGCCAGCATTTCAGTGGCCACGCTGGCAACCGCAATGGCGGTTTCACATCCGAATGACTGAAAGGATGCCTTGTCGATGACTTTGCCTTTTTCCTTTTCCTCGCGGAACTTCAGCCAGATACGCAGCATGTCACCACATCCGGGGCTGCCGGCAGTGCCCACTGCATCCGCATCTTTCATTTCGCCGAGATTGGACGGCCTGGCCGCCGCATCCCGATATTTCTGTTCCACATCTTCAGACATGACTATTCAAGATGATAGCGGCGCATCTTTTTGTCAATGTCGCACGCCCAGCGATCAATCCCCCCTTGCAGGCAGTAAACAGACTGGCGTCCGTGACCAATAAAATAAGAAGCCGTATCCAGCACATACCGGCCCTGATGATCAAAAAAGACCAGCGGCAACGTATCGGTTTCCGCTGCATGAATCAGCTCGGTCGACAGATCCTGATTCAGTAATACCGAGCCTTCGATGGTTACGGCCTCGTGTTCTTCGCGGGAGCGGGTATCAATCAAGAGGTGGGATTTATCCTGGCTGCGCCACGTCTGGAGCATCACCGGCTCGATCAGCAGTTTTTCATCATCTGCATGGGCCTGCAGGATGGCATCGAAAACCGGCTTCAGGTCGGTCTGGTCATTGCGCGCACAAACAGCCTGAAGCGATTCATCATCAGAAAACCCGCACTGGGAACATCCACCGATATGAAAATTCCGAAATAGTGCGCGCCGTGCTCCCGGATAATGCTCCAGCAGCTCTCCCATCCGGAGACTTGCGGTTAACTCAGGTAAGCCGACAGGCATGGTTGTTTATATCGTGCCCTGCAACTGACGAACATCGGTCGGATCCTGCTGCCGCTGGTTGTTTTCGGTTGCCCTGGCCTGAGCATCCTCCAGCACCAGCGCTTCAGAGCGGCTGTATTTTTCCTCGATACGTTTGAGCAGCAATCCGGTAATGGCTTCATTATCAAATTTTTCGAGCAACTCCGCACAGAATCCGATAGCGATCAGATGTTTGGCCGCAGCCTCCGAAATACCACGAGCCTGCATGTAGAAAAGCGACTCTTCCTCAATCTGACTGGTCGTCGCACCATGGCTGCACTTGACGTCATCGTTGGAGATTTCCAGTCCGGGCATGGAGTCCGCTTCCGCCAGCGGATCAAGCAGCAGATTCCGGTTGGTCTGATACGCATCAGTCTGGAAGGCACCGGGTGAAACCTTGATTAATCCGGAGAAGATACTTTTGGCCCGATGGTTGAGCGAGTTTTTGAAAAGCAGATCACTCCAGGTATGCGGAGCCTCGTGCAGTTGCAGCGTGCGCTGATCAAACTCCTGATGGCCGTGCACCATGGACAAGCCCATGGTCTCGCTGCGAGCACCCGTGCCGACCGAGCGGCTGACTGTTTCCAGTCGCGAGAAGCTGCCACCGGAGTTGTAGTGAAAGGATTTGACCTGTCCGTCTTTTTCCGTGTGTGTTGCTCCGTACTGAAATGAGAGTGTATTTTCATTCCATTCCTGTGCACAAAGGTAGGAAACTCGGGCACCTTCACCCACATGCACATCATTAACCGCACAAGCCAACCCTCTGGCATCACTGGTGGAACGGAAGGAATCCACCACGGTAACAGCGCTGTTCCTGCCTGCAACAATCAGCGTATGCGGGAAAACGGAAGCATTTTCGCCATCCAGCCAGTATTCAGCGACTAATGGCTGGTCCAGCTGAACATGGTCCGGAACCACAATAACTGATCCGGTCTGAACAAAGGCACGGTGCAGGTGGGCAAACTTACGGCTTCCCAGCGCCTCTTCATGCTGCATGAGATATTCCTGAATCAGGTCCGGATGATCCACTACAGCCTGAGCCAGAGATTTCCAGATCACTCCCTGACGGGAAACTTCCTCCGGCAATGCACCGAAGCATGATGTTCTGCCATTGATGAAGCACGCGCGCGCCAGGGCTTCGATCTCTAATTCCGGCAATTCGGCATCCGGTGTCGGTGCCGTCGTGGTGAAGCGATAGTCTTCCAGTTTAATGGACCGGATGGATGCAAATCTCCAATCCTCATCCTTACGTGAAGGCATCGGAAGGGACTCGAATCTTTTCCAGGCGTCCAGCGATCCCGCGTTCCACCAGTCCGGAAGAGATACACCATCAGCGGACGGACCTTTCAAAATCAAAGATGCATTGGATTCTTCACTCATAATATCTTCCCTTTTTCCCATTAAGACCGAAGCGTTACGGTGCATCATCGCCTATGGCCTCGACCGGACACCCTTCCATGGCCTCGTTACAGAGCTCTTTTTCTGCTTCACTTTCAGGTTGCTTGTAGACAAAGGAGTATCCGCCATCATCCTCGCGTGTGAAATTTTCCGGAGCCGTTTCGCGGCAAAGATCGCAGTCAATGCACTGATTATCGACGTAAAAATCACCTTTTACGTTTTCTTCATAGCGGTTTTCCAGGTCTGCCATAATGATTTTTCTTATTGCCCTCAGGCGCTTTGGTCCACGTGTCTGATCTAGCCGACCGACCCCTCCATTTCAAGATCGATCAGACGCTTCAGTTCAACACTGTATTCCATCGGGAACTGATTAACCAGATCATTGACGAATCCGTTCACGCTCAGACTCATCGCCTGTTCTTCAGATAAACCCCGCTGCTGCATGTAGAAAATCTGCTCTTCACTGACTTTACTCACGCTTGCTTCATGCTGGACGTAGTTATCCTGTCCCCGCACGGTGATGGCCGGGTAGGTGTCAGTCCGGGAATTGGTGTTGATCAGCAGCGCATCACATTCCGTGTTGTTTTTGCAGCCTTTCAAATGCTGAGGCATATGCACCAGTCCACGATACGTTGAGCGACCTTCTCCGATGCTGATACTCTTGGAAACAATGTTGCTGGTGGTATCGTCGGCCGCATGAATCATCTTGGCTCCGGTATCCTGGTGCTGGCCGTCATTGGCCAGAGCGATACTGATGACTTCTCCACGGGCACGTTTTCCCTTGAGCACAACCCCGGGGTATTTCATGGTCAGGCGTGAACCGATGTTACAGTCGATCCATTTGACTTCCGCATCCTCGTGTGCGACGGCACGCTTGGTAACCAGGTTAAACACATTCGCACTCCAGTTCTGAACGGTAATGTACTGGATTTTAGCCCCCTTCAACGCCACCAGTTCGACGACTGCACTGTGAAGCGTGGCGGTCTCGAATTTCGGGGCCGTGCATCCTTCCATATAAGTAAGTTCTGCTCCTTCATCCGCAATGATGAGCGTACGTTCAAACTGTCCGAAATTCTCGGCATTAATCCTGAAGTAAGCCTGCAGCGGATGTTTCACTTTGACACCGGGAGGGACATAAATGAAGCTGCCGCCACTGAATACCGCACTGTTCAGTGCTGAATACTTGTTGTCACCGGTTGGAATGACTTTACCGAAAAATTTCCTGAAGATCTCAGGGTATTCCTTGAGCCCTTCCCCACTGCCGACAAAAATAACCCCATCCTCCGCCAGTGCCTCCTTGACATTGGAATACGCGGCTTCGCTGTCAAACTGTGCTTCGACCCCGGCAAGAAACTTGCGTTCCTTTTCCGGAATTCCCAGGCGCTCAAAGGTTTCCTTGACGTCGTCGGGAACTTCATCCCAGCTGCGACTCGGTGCCTGACCCTTGGCCAGGTAATAGCGGATCTTGTCGTATTCAATGGCATTCAGGTCATCACTGGCCCAATGGGTGGGATCCTGCTTTTTATGAAATGTTTTCAGTGCCTTTAACCGGAAGTCCCTGACCCAGTCCGGATCATCTTTAACTTTGGAAATATAGTGAATCGTGTCTTCCGTCAGCCCGTATCCCGCATCAAATTCATACTGCTCCGGGTATTTGAAGTTACCGGCTTCCTGATCAATGCTGATGTCTGGTTTTTCCGTAGTTTCCATAATGACCTTTTTTAATTCAATTGTTTGTCGTTACGCCTGCACCGGCTCGGCATAGTCCTTGATCAACCAATCGTAACCTTTGTCCTCAAGTTCCAAAGCGAGATCCTTGCCGCCGGTTTTAATGATCTGACCGTTATATAAAACATGCACCACATCCGGCTGAATGTAGTTAAGCAGCCGCTGGTAGTGGGTAATAACCAAAACTCCCAGATTTTCCCCACGCTGTTTGTTGACTCCTTCAGAAACAATCCGGAGGGCATCAATGTCCAGACCGCTGTCGGTTTCATCCAGAATCGCATAACTGGGTTCCAGCATCGCCATCTGAAGAATTTCGTTACGCTTTTTCTCACCGCCTGAAAAGCCGTCATTCACTGCACGCGAGGTAAATTTACGATCAATTTCGAGCGAATCCATCTTCGCATAGAGGTTTTCGTAATATTCAATGGCATCCAATTCTTCACCTTCCGGCAGTCGTGCCTGCAGAGCTGCGCGCAGGAAGTTTGCGATAGAGACCCCCTGAATTTCTGCCGGATACTGGAAGGCCAGAAAAATTCCCGCACGGGCGCGTTCATCCGGTTCCATTTCCAGAATGTTTTCACCATCCAGCAGCACTTCTCCGCCAGTTACTTCATAGTCAGGATGCCCGGAAATTACTTTAGCTAAGGTGCTTTTACCAGAACCATTAGGTCCCATAATAGCATGTACCTCTCCCTTAGGCAGCACCAGATTCATACCCTTGAGAATCTCGGTTCCTTCAATGTTTGCGTGTAAATCTTTTATAACCAATTCACTCATCTATCAGATATTAATTCAAAGCGTCGGATACGCAAAAATAAAAGAAGGTGGAAGATAAATTACAATTCCGCTTTGCAGCAGTATTCCCAGCACATAAGTGTTACTTATATGCTGGAGCATTTTTGGTTTAACGGGGCGCATGGGGAATGCGTGTTTAACGAGAAGTTCTCTGACGAGAACCCCAAAAGTATTCGCACATACATTAACATAAGGATTGAGCCTGCTGGTGAAATGTAGGATGAGATTCCTCCGCCTCAGCGGATGATCTCGTCACGCCATAACTCTAGGATCTGTCCTGACGAGATCGTCCGCCTGCGCCAAGGCTACGGCGGAAGAATCTCATCCTACACCCGGAAATGTCATCTGCTTATGTTAATGTATATGCGAATTCATTCGGGGACTCTTATTCTGCATTTTCCCGATGGTAGGGTAAAAATTATACTGGCAGCCGGTAAAGTCAGTATTTCTTGCCAAGTGGCCAGTGCTGTTCTCACCAGTGCCGCAAATCAATCAGGGTGCGCTCTAGTGTGATGTCAGCAAAGCACCTTAGCTGACACCACACTACAGCTTTTTGCGTTGCTCAATGTAAGCTTCCAGCAATGCGATGTCCGCTTCGTCCATGCCGCCCGGGATGAGAAATCTGCCACTACTCATGGGCATATCGATCTCTGCCGCGTAAAGAACTCGACCGTTGACAATCAGGACCAGAGTTTTTCCCATTTCAGTTCGTGTGACTGTTTCCAGCGCGTGTCGACCTGCCTGATTAAATCCCAGCAGCAAGCCACCGGTCCCCGTGGTGGTGGCTGCCATCAGGTTTTTCTCGGTCAGGACAGGTAACTTCTGCAGTCGGATAATCTCATCGGGATTTACCAGGCTGACCGGAACCACGCGTTCGTCCCGAATCTGGTCGCCCGCTTCAACGTGGATTCTTAAGGAAAACTGGGGTTTCTGAGCGCCTGCTGTCAGTAACAGGGCCACGGCCATCCCTAAGCCCATCGTCATGCAAGGTTTCTTCAACATCCTAAATAAACTGAAGTCTTGTTGGAGGATAGAAAAGGAAATTTTCACATGGCTCACTTGCTCTATTGCCACCTGACGGCTTGGCCGCTATTTTATAAATCATGCGCATTTCAGTTTTATCAGCGGTTCTGACCGCAGTCTGGCTTAGTGGCAGTATCTCGATCGCTGTTGACATTTCCCCATCGCGTACCGTTGTTCCGGAAAAACACCGCGATGCTCCAGGCAAGCGTTACAGCATTTTTGCCGGTGACCCTGAGCGGGTGCAGAAAGCCAATGAAGTCAATGTCGAGGAATTTCGCGCCTCGGTAGATTTAGATCTGCCGGTCATCAGTCTGACAGGAGATAACAGCCAGATTACGGCCAAGTTTCTTATCCATAACAGGGGCGCCAAAAACTACACACTTTCATTCCCGGATGCCCAGCGTTACGATCTGGCGCTGGTTACCATGGATGATCAGCTGCTGTATTTATGGTCCAGTGACAAAATGTTTGTGCAGCAGACAGGTATGAGCTTTCTGAACGGAAACGAGAAGCTGATGTTCACGCAACCTCTTCCTCTGTCGCTGATCAGGGAAAAGTGCGCACCGGGTAAGTATAAAGTTGCCATGATCCTGTCCAACTATCCGGAACTCAAGGCCGCTGCAGAGTTACACGTGACTCCCTAGCAGCGAAGTGCCTTACCCTGCCACAAAATGTCTTAGAGGCCGTGAAAAAAGTCCTTAATGATCCATATTCTTCGGCAAATTCTCCCGACCACGCAGAGTGTCGGGATTGCTCCTCAGTTGCGTATGCTCGTGAATATGTGCCTTCGTTGCGCCTTGCGAGATCGAAATTTTCCTCGAATCTGAATGATCATGACTTTTTTCACAACCTCTTACGGATTGACCGAAGTTACTTCGCTGGCACCACTTCTGGAGAACTACTCCAGACCCTGCGGATTCTGTGACTGCCAACGCCAGGTATCTTCACACATTTCCCGGATGCCTTGAGCCGCGACCCACCCTAGTTCTGCTTCAGCCTTGCTGGAATCTGCATAACAAGCCGCCACGTCACCCGCCCTGCGCGGACTGAACTGGTATGGAATTTCCTGCCCTCTCGCCTGCGAGAATGCTTTCACCATGTCCAGCACGCTGTATCCCCTGCCAGTGCCCAGGTTGTATATCCTGACCCCCTGCAAGTGCGACATTGCAGCCAGTGCCTTGACATGCCCCATCGCCAGGTCGACCACATGAATATAGTCTCTTATGCCAGTGCCATCCGGTGTGTCATAATCATCACCAAAAATACTCAGTTCTTTGAGCCTGCCGGTAGCGACCTGGGCAATGTAAGGCATCAAATTATTGGGTATTCCATGCGGGTCCTCCCCAATCAGACCTGATTGATGCGCTCCCACCGGATTGAAGTAACGCAACAGCATGACATTGAAGCCGGGATCCGCCGCATTCAGGTCGGTTAAAATCTGTTCTATCATGAGTTTCGTCCTGCCGTAGGGATTCGTGGCATAGAGCGGAAAATCTTCCCGGATCGGCAGCGTATGCGGATCTCCATATACCGTCGCTGAAGAACTGAAGACGATATGACCGCAACCTGTCCTGCGCATGACCCGATACAGGCACAGGGTGCCTTCGACATTATTGCGGTAGTATTTCAAGGGCTCACGAACCGACTCCCCGACTGCCTTCAGACCGGCAAAATGCAAAACCGCATCGATGGCATGCCTTCGAAATACCTGCTCCAGAGCATTTTCATCCAACAGGTCTAATTCATAAAACTCGGGATGTTTCCCGCTGATTTGCCCGATGCGATCCAGCGCCGCCCTTTTACTGTTGGACAGATTGTCCACGATCACCGGATCATAACCGGCCGCCATCAACTCAATCACGGTATGGCTTCCAATATAGCCCGTACCACCAGTTACCAAAACGGATTTCATGCGCGGATCATGTCACGCCACCAGAGCAAGCCAAGTCACATCCAGCCGTTCTCTATTCCTTATTGAGCATCTCACGGATCTGCTCTACACTCAATGCCACGTCATCCAGATCCAGCTTATCAAACTGCTGCTGCTGTAATTCATTGAGGTGACGTTTAATGATGTCAGCCTCTCTGCCCTGATACTGTTTGTCGCGAAGCGATACGGTTTTTTCACTCTCTGCCGCCAGCGTCCGGACAGACAGCGGACTGGCTTTGGTGCTCTCAAAACGCTGCTGAGCTTTCAGGAAGCTGCTGTTACGGTCAAATTGCGTAAATTCGCCGGTTTTAAATTCCTTATCCAGCGTAGCCATTTTCAACGGGACAGATCCGGCAAATCCGGGTGCCTGCTTTTTGGAGAACAGCGAACTTTCCTTACCCTGAAATGTCCGGGGGGACAAGCTGCTCGCCTGTTCCGAAAATTTACCTGCTGCCAGCGAGCTCCATTTAAATTCCTTGTCTCCCAGACTGTTCAGCTGGGTGCGATCAATTTCATCCTGCTCCGGTATTTCATCCTTACCGGGCAGCTGAGCTTGTGCAGCAACGGTGCAAGTACCTAATAAGACTGAAAACGCTATCCATTTCATAAGCTTAGTATAAGACATTTCCAACCAATGAAAAAGGTTTACGTTTACAATAATAAGCCTTTAAGGTAACGCAAGGGTAGAGGGAATTCCCAGGCACTCATCAGTTGCTGAGACAGTCATCCCACGCTGGTAGAGAGTGCTGTTGCAGGAAAGTGGAGCCTGCCGGGCAGTCCTGATGATATGCAGCAAGATGGGATGGAAATGGCCTTGTAGCTCAATGGTTAGAGCAGAGGACTCATAATCCTTTGGTTCGGGGTTCGAATCCCCGCGAGGCCATTTCCATCCCATCTTGAGTATTGATCCAGCCGGGTTCATCGGCCCCATGTCCACCCCTCCGCGCGGAATCACCGCTCACGATGCCGGATGATCCAGCCGGATGATGATGAGTTCAATCAGCCAGGCCAGGAAGTGAATGTTCACTAGCGGATGTTTTTCGGGAGAGAGAAAAACCCGGTCCCAGTCTTCATTTATTTCCAGCTCGCCCAAATTGTGAATCGCTGCCAGATACAGCCTCTGGTCGTTCATGACCGTCAACAAACGGTCTGCTTCCGGCAGTGAAACCGTCAGAATGACAGGCCAGCTTTCGATTCCATTCAAATCATCACACAGCCTCTCGATCAGTTGAGAATTTTCACCCCGAAATTCACTTAAATGATCCAGCCATATCGCTTGATCCTCGGCATCCAGTTCACATGAATTGGAGTACCACAGTTTCCTGACGGCTTCCGGCAGGTCTTCAGCCGCGATCTGATAGTTTTTGTAAATCTCAGTAAGCGATTTCCTCATCAGGTTTGCTTCGGGCTGAAACAGAACGATTTCCAGGACTTGATGACGACGTAAGACCTGCACAAGGCTACGAAGATTTCTGCAAGCTGACTTTCAGCCCGCGTTGTTGCAGTTGTTGCAGGTAGTGTTCCGCTTTTTCCCGGGTGGCCCTCGCTACGCAGCTCTTTCCCAGATGGTGAACTTCCAGCATGTGCTTTTGAGCCGTCTGAGCATCAAAGCTTAACACCTGCCGGAATACGTAGACGACATAGCTCATCAGATTAACCGGGTCATTCCAGACAATGACCTCCCAACCTGGATCAAAAGCTTCCAGTAAATCCGTATCCTGGACCGGATCTGCCAGCGGCATTTCCACTGCGGCAGCCGCAGACTCAGGAAATAATAGCTCCGCCCTCATTGAACTCTGCATCAATCTTGAGTCCATCGTCGGGAGCCTCGCTTGCTTTCTTGAGCACTTCATTTAGCTGAGGTGAGATCTGCTGCGAATAAAAGCGCACCAAACCGATATTGGTCTGATCTGAAAATACGGTCACCAGCAGACACTCATGATCCAGTGCCGTCATCAGGATGCTGACCCCTTTCCCTTCATGGTAAAGCGCCGTAAATTCGTCTTCCCCCAGACGTTTTGCCAATTCCCGGGTTGCAGAAAACGACCCGGCCGCCAAAGCACAGAGAATCGTCATATCCAAAGGCCCGGTCTCACCATGCTCAGCAAACAGATTACCACCGCGATCTACCAAGGCAGCCCACTGGCTTTCGGCCTTGCCTAGAAAATCCTTCAGGTGTTCTTCGATCGCCGACTGATCTTCTACAGAAAGCATTCCTATGCTTGCCATAATTTATTGTCCTCCTTGAGGTTCAGCACCTGCAGACTTTTTACCTCCTGCAGATTTGGAGTATTTAGCCAGCAGCTGACGTGCAATGCCGTTCAAGGTATCCAGCACACCTTCACCGGTCAGAGCTGATGCTTCAAAAGAAAGCACTTTAGAGGCCCGGTTGTTGAACGTGTATTCCATATAATTCACCGGAGCCGGGTCATCCAGATCCCGCTTGTTGTACTGCAGCACGTAGGGAATCTGAGCCAGACTGAGATGGTTCTCGATCAGATTCTCCTGCAGATTGGCAAAGGATTCCACATTTTCCTCCATCTTGTCCCAATGGGAATCTACCACAAAAACAATGCCGTCCACTCCTTTCAGCACCAGCTGGCGGGTCGTATTGTAAACCGGCTGTCCCGGAACCGTGTAAAGCTGAAAACGGGTGTCAAATCCGGGTAGAGTCTGAGTGCTCAGACTCAGAAAATCAAAAAACAAAGTCCGGTCTGCATCCGTGGCCAGTGAAACCAGTTCCCCCTTCTGAGTGCTGTTAATGCCCGAATGCAAATTGATCAAATTGGTGGTTTTACCACATAATGCACATCCGTAATAAACGATCTTCAGCTGTATTTCTCTCTTAGAGTAGTTAATAAATGCCATATCAATCCTTTTTACTATTGCTTAGCAGAACCAATCTCTGCCATGACCTGCCTAATCCGCGTGCGATAAGACTCGGGGAACGAGGTATCCTCAAACAGCACAATCATGTATAAATCCTGTTTACGGAAAATGTAAACACTGGAATCACGGACCGGCGTATGCATCTCCTCAACATCTTCAAATCCAAGATCGTTGAAAAGTTCACTGATAGTCGCAATGAGTTTAGGTGCAAATGCGGAAATTGAATTGGCGAAATCATCATCTTCCACCTCGGAGCTGATCCGCAAACCGTCTTTTCCTCCGACAATACAGCCTTTCATTCCCGGCCATGCATTGACCTGATGCACGATGTCTTTGAGCGTTGGAATTTCAGGTCCGCGGATTCCCAGCAGCTGGGCCAGCTTGCCCGATACCCGGTAAGCGGCTTCACCTGCAGGCGCTGGCGGTTCTGCAGCCGGCGGGGAATTAAAGGCGGAAAGCTCAGGTGATTCCGCAGGTGCCTGAGCGGGTGCAGCGGCGGGAAACTGAAAGGACGGTGGCGGAGCAGTCGCAGGCTCCTGCTCTTCCCGCATGACCCGGGTCGGAGCAATCAGCGGATTTTCAGTAGCAGTGTCCCCTGCTGCAACAGCAAACCCGGATTCCGCAGTCGTATCTGCCACAGGAACTTTTGGTATGATTTTGGTCACTTCAGTTCCGGACAGATCTTCTTCGGAAGGAATCGGTGAAGTGGATTCCGCCGGCAATGGTGCCGTAAATTCCTCTGCCGGGGCCGCTTCAGTGGCTGGAGCTTGCTCCTGTGCCGCTTCGGCTTCCAGTTTCTGCAGCATTTCCTGGTATTCTGGCGACTTGGCGAAGGATAAGTCCACCTCCTGCTCGGGTGTTTCCGGAGTTGGCGGTGTTGCTGGCGGAGCCGGAACGGGTTCGGGTTCCGGTTCAACCGGAGCAGGCGCAAGCTCAGGCGCAGCTGCTTCAGCGGGCGGACTGGCAAAGCCGGGTATGGTTTCCGTAGCCTGAGCTTCGCCTGCGTCGGCCACCGGATCTTGCTGAGTTTCCGCCGCGGCATTCTCTGCTTCCTGTTGTGCCCGCATGGCTTCCTCCTGGGCGGCTGCCAGCATTTCTGCGGAAAATGGATCATCCATTCCCGCCACCGTGGTATCAATCGGCTTCTGGTCTGATCTTAAGGTCAACGCGGCCTCGGGGATTCTGCTGATTACCTCGGGCAGCGGCAGTGATACCGGACTCATGGCATATTCACCCAGCTCCGGGCCGGACTTCATGACGCCTTCCGGCATGTAGGTAAATAAATCCTGGGCCAGAATCTCGATTTTCCCGGAAGGCAGCAGCGGCAGAACCACATTGAGCGGCAGTTTTACTGTTTCCTGGGCCAGCGGGGATTGATACAGCGTATCATGATCAGAAACCACAAACTCAGCGGGAACGCTGCCCAGCAGATTTGCCACCGGCACATCCACAGTGCCGGTATAATGTGCCATCGGAAGCGACTGGCTGGTTACCGGATCCGGTGCTCCGGGCAGTTTCAGGCCCTTCGCGCCGCCACCCACATGGATGGCTTCAGAATCGGCGCCTTTGCCTCCCAGCACCAGCCGCTGCGTGATCCGCTTGCGCCCTCCCGGAGACTCGGCGACAGGACTGCCCAGAGGTGGAACCGGAGGATTTGCAGGCACATTAAGCGCAGGTGCCATGGGCTTGGAAGAACTTCCCTCTTTTTTACCAAAAAGACTCATAATATTAAATTGTAGTTCGCATTTGCGTTGTCGCGCTCAACTGATTCGACTATTCTTTAAAATACGCAATAGATAGTATTATTCTCTAAACGACCCTAAGTCAAAACAACTTAGGACTACAAAGAAAAAAAGATTGAGATGAAAATTGCCGAGCTGCTCCATTTTTGCCTGACTGCCAAGCGCAGTGGGGTGATTCAGCTCAATCATTCCAGTGAAGACGCGCGCATCTACATCCGCGACGGGGAGGTCATTGCAGCTGAATATCAGGATCTTCCGGGGGAAGAAGCCTTTTTTGCACTCCTGCTGCTGGATGATCCGAATAATGAGTTCATCGAAAAACCGGTCACCGAACCTTCATCCATCCGTAAAAGCACCCACTTTTTGCTGATGGAAGCTGCCCGGTTGGCAGATGAGGCCGGTCAACAGACCGCAGAACCGGATCCATCCGACACGGCAGGAACCGCCGATTACTGCCTGAACTTCATCACACTCGATAACGCAAAATTTGCGCTGCAGCACAATTCGGTAACGATCGGACGGGATCAAAGCTGTGATATTACCGTTCCTGATGTATCCGTCTCGGGCAGTCACTGTCGGATCCTCTGGAATGGCAAGGAACATCTGCTGAGTGATATCGGCTCTTCCAACGGAACCTACTTGAATGATGAATGGATACAGAATTCCCGGGCGCTGGCAACCGGTGACCGGATTCAGGTGGGCCTTTGCCATTTTTCCTATGAAAAAATTCAACCTGACGATCAACTGGTCGACCCGCAGCGTGTCGTGCCTTTCACATTCGGGTCGGAGACACAGAAAATCGAGCTTCCGCCCCAACATCAGGCGGGAGCCGGTAAATTCGCGTCTGAGGCAACCTTCAAAGACTACCAGCCTGTGGAAGAGAAAAGAAAAAAGATCCACATCTGGCCCTTTGGTAAAGATTCCTAAATTTTTATCTTATTTCGCCTAAATCCCTTGGCCAGGCAGCGGCTGGTCTGTAAAGATACATCCCCCATGACTGAAGAACTAGACGGCTTATTGTTGGTGGATAAACCATCGGGTATGACCTCCCATGACATTGTTCATCAGGTGCGCAAACGCTTCCAGATTAAGAAAGTCGGCCATTGCGGAACACTGGACCCCATGGCAACCGGCCTGCTGATGCTGGTTTTAGGCAAAGCGACCAAAGTGCAGGATCTCCTCATGTCCGAGGATAAATACTATACGGGGACCCTGACGCTGGGAACGTCCACTTCAACCCAGGATGTTGAAGGCGAGGTTACCGCCCGGAAGGATGTTCCCGAATTTTCGTCCGATGACGTCCGGCGGGCCTTTGATGCCTTCAAGGGTGATTTCTATCAGACTCCTCCGATGGTTTCTGCCATCAAGGTGGATGGCGTGCCCCTGTATAAACTGGCCCGTCAGGGGAAAGAAGTGAAACGCGAACCACGCTTTGTCCACGTCTATCTCTATGACATTCTCGGCATCGAACTGCCGGACATCACATTCAGCATCAAGTGCAGCAAAGGATTTTATGTTCGCACCTATTGCCACGATATTGGTGAGCAGCTGGGCTGTTACGGACATTTATCCAGCCTGAGAAGAACCGGCTCCGGGAATTTTTCTGTTGATGATTCGGTAACGTTTGCAGATCTCGTCCAAATACCGGATAAAGCCGGACTGGCACAGCATGTGATCAGTCTGCCCTCCATCTCCCGTATCCGCCGCCAGTGAGTATCGCCCGATGAAGGTTCTCCATCATTTTGATCATTCATTGCGGCAGTATGGGATCAGGCATCTGGCGCTGGGGTTTTTTGACGGTCTGCACCGGGGGCATCATGCCGTCATTGTAAACGAGATTACCAGAGATGCGCTGGATCAGACCTGTGTGCTGACCTTCTGGCCCCATCCCATGGAAGTGCTCAGTCCCGATGATCAGCCCGTTCTCCTGACCAATATCTCTGATAAAACTGAAATACTTCGATCCTGGGGTATTGGATTCATCTGTGTCGTTCCATTTGATACGGCCCTGGCTCATCAGCCTTACCCTGAATTTCTGGATTCCATTCAGCAAAATTTCCCCGCACTTAAATCGGTCTCTGTCGGTCCCAATTTTCGGTTTGGCAAGCAGAGGGGAGGGACGCCACTGTCGCTTGCCGAATGGTGCGCTGAACGTGACCTGCTGTTTAACCTGGCGGACTTCATGCTGGATGGCAGTGATCCGATTTCCAGCACCCGCATCAGAGCACTGCTGGAACAGGGAGATCTTCCCGCAGCCAACCGGCTGCTGGGCAGATCTTATCAGATTTCCGGAACCGTCATAAAAGGCAATCAGCTGGGACGAAAACTTGGTTTTCCGACAGCCAATATCTCACTGGATAGTCCCATCCATATCCCGCACGGTGTTTACCAGGTGCAGGTTGAATTAGCGGATCAGCAGCAGGTCTGCGGGGCATTGAACCATGGTTTGCGTCCTTCGGTGGACGGACCTGCCCGGGAAACGACCGAAGTGCATCTGATTGACTGGGCTGGGGATCTGTATGACCAGCCTGTCCGTTGCAAGCTGATGCGGCATATCCGTCCGGAGACGGAGTTCAGCACGCTCGACTTGTTAAAGGATCAAATTGTGCGTGACATTGATGCATGCCGAGCGTGTGAAGCCGGGGCAGCCGGAGCGTAAGTTCTGTTAATTCAATGCGGCCACGGAATCCGAATTCAGCGGCTGCCCGTCCGGACGTAAAATACGGACGGATACGAAGATCAGCAGATTTCTTTTGATGGCCTGTTCGGCTTTGCTTCTGAACGAGCGTCCCACAAAAGGCAGGTCCCCCAGAAACGGCACTTTTTCCTCCACCGTGCTGATATCCTCACGTATCAGGCCACCCAGCACGATGGTATAACCATCCTGAATCTCCATTTCCGCCTGTTCCACGGTCCGGGTGGTGAAGACGGGAACCCTGATGTTGTTGGCTGCAATCTGGGTTCCAATAGAGTCATTGATCGGTTGCCCGTAATTGACAAATCCGTCAAATTCAATCAGTTCCGGCACTAGGCGCACCACCACCCGTTTCCGGTCCACAGTAATCCTTGGCTCCACTTCCATATTCACCCCGATATTTCTCTGTTCAAACTCAGATGCAAATGCAGGAACAATGACGGTTTGAACACCCTGACTCTGGCTTACTATCGTGCCTCCCACAATCGTCTGCTGGACATCTGATCCTGTCTGGGATTCAGCCGGATCAAATTCGATCGGAAAGCTAAATTCGCGGGCCACTGTGATCGAGCCCTTGGTTCCGTCGTTAATAATGAGCGAAGGGGCGGTCATCACATCCGAACTCTGCTTTTGCGAAATCAGATTGACCAATGTGGCAAACCGGTTACCGTCTACTGCTCCGGTAATACCTACTGAGTTGGCAGTTGCAGCCGCATTGACGGGATTGGCTGCCGTGCCCTGATTCAGTATCCGGTTGACACCGTCCACAGGTCTCAAGCTGCTGGCTCCCTGCAGACCGTTGCCCAGCGAGACCGATCCCGCAGAAATGCCACCATTCACCCCGCTGGTCGGGAACAGCGCATAAGTTCCTTCCAGCGTCATCTGGGGTGTCAGCTCTTCCAGATCGTTCTGATTGATTTCAATGAACTTCGTCTCCACCCGTACCATCAGCGTTTCTCCCTGGTTTTCAGTCACCAGTTCTTCCACCAGATCAATCTGATCCTGGGTATTCTTAACGGAAAGGATCCCGGTAGCCTGATTATAGATAGCAGTGGCACCCTCGGTAAAAATAACCCCGCGAGCTTCAAGAGCTGCGCGGACCTCGTCTCTGTCCGTAGATGCCACCGTGGTAGTAGTGCGACGCCTTCTGGTAAGCTCTTCGTTTCCGCCCGCATCCGCACCTTCCACCTCAAAGAAGGTCGCGCGCACAGGGAATTCCCGGGAGACCAGCACATCACTCCGGTCTGACAGGGGTACAATAAAGACTGCAAATTCCTCCACTCTGGATTTGACTCCGGCCAGATTGGTAATGTAGCGCAGTACTTCGCTGGCAGGGATATTATTCAGACTCAGACTGAACGGTTGACTCTGTTGGATGATGGATTTGTCCTTGATCAGGAAACTGACACCCGTTCCCTCTTCATCCAGCTCTCTGGTGGTAGCCGTCAGAAAGCGTGCAGCGTCTTCCACGGTGGCATCGGTAAACTCAACGTTAGGAATGATGATCTTTCTCAATTTCTCCTGAATAGCAAACTCATTGCGTCGCTCAATCGGAGCCAGATCAAAGGCAGGTTCCTGAGTTTCAAGCCCCAGATTCAGGTTATTGGTCCAGTTTTCACTGGTTTGGGTCATCATTTGCTCCCGTACCACGCCTCGGTCCATTGTGACAGCAAACCGGCGTAATTTATTCACTTTCATGAGTTCCGTCGCAGCTTCCTTGTTGTACGGATCGATTTGCAATATCTCCAGTAAAGCAGCATTCGCCTGGTCGTATTGGCCGGTGGCCTTGTAATCACGGGCATTATCCCGCAACCTTCTGATCTCACCCAAATTGATAACCAGTTTTCTGTCTACAGCGGGATTGATGGATCCATCCGGCCCTGCTCCCATCTTATCATTGGATGTTGCGAGCAGGCTCTTGGCGGTTTCATTTTGCGGATCGATGGAAAGCGCCTTTAACGCAAACTCCTTGGCAGTGAACCAGTCCCCTTTCTGGGCCGCGGCCTGAGCTTTCTGGATTTCAATATTACTCAGAATCTGGCTGGCTTTCTGGTGCACAGGCTCGCCATCACCACTGTCCGGCACGCTGGCCAGAATATTTCGAATCATCTCTTCCGCCTCAGCAGTCCTGCCCTCGGCGATCAGGGCGGCGGCCTGATTCAACTGCTGGGTGGAGCGGATGACAATCTCCTGTCTTCGGATGCTTTCACGCTGAATGATGACTTCCGGCTGCTGGGCCAGAACCACAGATGTGGCTACCCATGTGATTGCGATAAAGTTCGGTAAAACTGGATTTATTTTCATTATGTTTCCTCGTTTACTGCACCTGGTTCGCCAATCCAAACGCCTCTGCCTCCTGCTCCGTCAGGAACTTGGGCGTTCCATCCGGATTAATCATTCTAGCGGTTACGAACAGCATCAGATTACGTTTGACCGATTGAGTGGTCTTACTGCGGAAGGCCCTACCGACCAGCGGTAAGTCCCCTAGGAACGGGACCTTGTCATCAATTTCCTGTTCGTCGTTTCTGATGAAACCGGCCATCACTACCGTTTGACCGTCGATTACCTGGATTTTTGTTTCAATTTTCCTGACTGAGAACACGGGTTGCAGGTTATCCGCAGTGGTAATTTGTGTAACAACACCGGTCCTGGTTGATGAAGAGTTGACACTTTCACCATAGTTGATGAATCCCTGAAACTCAGTTACCTCCGGCACCAGTTCCAGATCAATGCGCCGATCCGGCGTGGCGTTGGCTTTGACATCCAGAATAACCCCCAGATCCTTGGAAACAAAATCGGTCGGGTTGGAAGGGGTGACCGTAACCAGGGATATGGTCGCTCCACCATTAGCAGTGCTGGAAAGGTCCACTTCCGGCGGCTCATATTCTTCCGGATAGAAGAATTCACGCACCACCCGGATCTTGGACGTTTGCCCGTTGATCAGTGTGACCTTAGGTGCGGACATCAGGTCGGAACCAAAGTTGGATTCCAGTGCGGTCAGCAGGTATCTGAAGCCGTTGCTGCCCAGCACCCCGGAAAAACCGAGCGTGGCAGGGTCACGGTTGATTCCCAGTCCCAATAATGAATCCAGCCGATTAGGACTCAGACTCCCGCTGTTTCTGAGCGCTGTGCCGAAGCCGGCCTGGACTTTACCTGCATTGCCTGCACCCGGATTGGTCGTGAAATCCGGGATGCCATCAGCTCCGGCAACGCCGGTATTGTTGTTGAAGGCATCAACATTCACGGGCGGAACAAAGGCTGCACCCCCGCTTTGCAGCGGTGCGCCATTGTTGAAGGCGGAAACCGGAACATTAAACGGTGCCGGAATTGCGGTATCCGCCCTTATTCGTAAATTAGAACTGAAGTCTTTCAGCTTGTCTTCACTGAATTCAATGAACTTGGTTTCTATTGAAATCTGTATGGTCTCACCGGACTCCTTGGCCACCAGCTGCTCAATCAGGCTTATTTGTTCCAGCGTGTTGCGTACCACCAGCTTCGCCGTCTTGGGCAGGTAGGCGGCACTGGTATCCGCTGAAAAGGTGACCCCTTTGTTCTCCAGTTCCCCTTTCACATCTGTCCCCGCTTCACCTTCTTCCAGCGTGGTACTGTTAAAGAAAGTAGGCGGTACGGAGAATGACCTGACCACTTTCACATCGCTGGTTTCATTGGCGGGGAAGATGTAGACTGCAAATTCCTCAACTTTGAATTTGAGATTGGTCAGTGTGGAAATAAACTCCAGCACCTTGATCAGGGGCATATCCCGGAGATCCAGTGTGAGTGTATTGATGGTATCATCAACGGGCTGGACTTCCTCACCCTCATTGTCGCCCGGCAGCGCGGTGGACTGGGCTTTCAGGACAAAATTGACTCCCTCTCCGGTGGGATCCAACGCCTTACTCTGTTCCTGCAGGTAGGCAACTGCATCTGCCACATCAACATCCGTAAAGTTCAGTTCCGGAATACGTATGGTTTCAAGTTTATCAAAAATCAGGCCGACATTGGATGGTTCCGCGGACTGGGTATCAATCACAGAATCTGCTTCCATGCTTCTGCGAGTGCGTATTTCATCCCAGTTTTCACTCACATCTGCCATCGCTTTTTCCTTCATGGCACGGCGACGCAGGATGGAGGCCTGCCGCTTCAGAGCGGCGATTTCCTTGAGTTTTTTCATCGCGACTTTGTTGTAGCGGTCGATTTTCAGGATCTCGTTGTACTTGGACTCTGCCCGTGGATATTGTCCGGTGTTGATGTAGCTCTCCCCTTCATAGAAAAGCTGCCTGATCCGGTTGACGCGTTCCTGCAGATTCTCATCTGCCACCGTGTTATCGGGAAACCGCTCTGCTACTGTCAGGCTGTTGGCCCGAATACGCTTCAGGGCATTTTGGTAAGTCGTATTATCGGGGAAGAGTGCCACTGCCTGTTCCATCAGGCCGCGAGCTTTTACGAAGTCATCCTGAGCGACTGCGCGATTTGCCTGCGCCACATATATTTCCGCCAGGCCCTTTTCCGCCTCGCTCCGGATACGCACACCGGCCGATGTATCAGGAGTTTTTTCCAGGATATCTTCATAACGAGCCTGGGCTCTGGAATATTCACCGGCAGCAATCAATTTCCTGGCTTCTGCTATGGACTGATTCAGCAAAAGATTTTCTTCCATCCGCTTGATACGCTGCAGATCGGCCAGTGCTTCCGGAGAAGTGGATGATTGCGCCTGCACAAACACACTCAGGATAAAGCAGGCCGCGATTGTAATCATCGATGCTTTCGAGACATCCAGCGACGCCCGGGGAACTTTATAATTAACTGTCATGACTAGTTTGAATAATGCACGGTTTTTTTATATCTTTTCAAGTAAAATATAGTTTTGTGTTGTTGCAATTTTTACTATTCACAGGAATTGATGGTAAATTCCTGACCATTATCCACTTGCCGGACCAGTGCAGTCGTTTCCGTTGCACTCATAAACTGATAGCTCACACTATCTACTACAAAGGTTTCGCCCCGCTTAACAGATGCAGGTTCCGGTGACAGGTTTGGAACCTTGAGATGAAAAACCACTCTGCTTTCATCTGACTCAATCTCGGTATCATAAATCAGTGTCACCGGTGTCTTGAGTATGGGATGCATGACATCAAGCTCCGAAACATTCACTTTCTCAGTGATTTTTGTAGCAGGATTGTAGCGCTCCACGATTTTCTTACGAAATTCACCAATCACGTAGCCTTCGATATCATCATCTTTTTTGACCATCCGGGTGCCTCTGCGCTGCACTTCCGGCAGTTTGATCTGATAGATCAGCTCACCCGTGTTGACATCCGGGTTGTATCCCATCAGCCTCATCTTGAAGGGAACAAATTCATATTCTTTCAGACAAAGCTTCTGAATGAAATCGGGATGGTCTTCAAAGTCGACCGGATTGGTTCCCAGATCATGCTCTTCCTTATTATTGAATCCATCCTGATCCGGATCACTGATATCCACGTTGGGATCCTCCAGGCTGAGTTCGTGCTGCTTGAGCCATCCCACTTTCATACCCTTGATTTCACCATCGTCGGCCAGCGGCTCAATGACCTGAGTGGAAGGCTTGTAGACCACCAGCCGCGAAACATAAACCTTGTGGTCGGTATCTTGAATGGCAGATGGCTGTGTCAGCCGCTCGGATATCTTCTCTATTTTAGCCGTTTCATAGCTTTCCGGTTGAGTTCTTCTGCCTCCATCACCAGCGGCATTGATGTCCGGCAACGTCATGGCCTTGACCAGCGCAACAACCGCCAGGAAAATAAACGCTCCAAACAAAACCCACTGTTCGGGACGAAGTTCGAATGTACCTTTCATCACTCCGCCTCCTGAGCTACTACCTCCGAGACCACGTCCGCGTTCCACAATATCAGATCTATTCTCATGGTTACCTTGATGTTTTCCTCACCAACAATCGGTATAATATTCTTCTGGGCTCCATCACCTGTTGCCTGAGACTTGACTTCTGTCTTGCGGGGAACCGAGGTCTTTTCATTTTCAACATCCACCGACCGCAGCACAAAATAAAACCCGGATTGAGTAAGTGCATTAGTCAAGCGAGAGACCGAATTGGCTACACCGGTGTACTTCATTTCAAACGGATAAATAGTATACCATGCTTCAGGACCCGGTGCCAGCACAGCAGCCAGTCCGTCACCACTCTGATTCGTATTGTTATCTTCGGCAAAGACTCTTTTGACCTGCTGGAATTCAACCACACCGGAATCCAGCGCAATTTCCAGTAATTCATTGATTGCCAGCAATTGCACGCCCAGGTGATAGGTAGCATCTTCCGTGGGTGTCAGTGCCCGGTACCGGTCAAAACCCAGATAAAAAACTTCCGGCAGACTGACGTTTTTCTGTTGTGCCAGATTCAGAATGGATTCCCTCTTCTCTTCCAGCAAGCGTTTCCACTCATTGGCTGGCAATCCGGAATACTGCCCCTCATCATTCAGTGTTCCACGCACTGCATCAAACGGTTGAGCGGTCTGTTGGATGGATGTTTCCACCGGATCCGTCAGCGCCTTAATCTCATCCGTCGCCGCTATGATCTGATCCAAATTGGATTGATTCGGATAGACACCCTTGCCGGAAACCGATCTGATTCTCATGTCCAACTGGCGCTTTTCCTCCAGTGACTGGCTGAGTTGCCCGCCAGTCCAGAACCAGAGACCACCCCCTGTCAGAGCAGCCAGCACAAACAGCACAATCGCTACCAGCAAATGTTTCGGAAATGACTTCATGGGAGAAAATCCGGGCGTTGATCTGCTTTAAATGTGGCTTCCAGATGAAAGTTGAGTGCTACCTGGTCTTCCAGCGTTTCACGGCTGAGAATTTTCACCTCTTCGAATAATCCGGTAGCGGAAAGTTTTTGAACAAAGGAATTGAGAAAGTCGTATCCTAAGTTGGATTCAAAAAATCCCCTCAGCACCAGTTCTGTTCCGTAAGGTGCCAGATTCACCGGTTTGGGTCCCTCCGGCTGTGCCGGGGGCGCTGCCTGGTTAGCGCGACTATTTTCCTGGGGTATTACAGTGATCGGGGCTCCATTGTGACTGATTTCCAGTTCGGTCACCCACAAACCTGTCGACTGCTGCACCGCAGCATGCACCGCTCCCAGACAATCCGCCCAGAAATTTCGCTGCCGGATGAGACGATCAAACGTATCCGCTTTGAGTCGGGCGTCACTGAATGACGCATTGGCAGCTTCGATTTTCTTCGCAAACGAATTTTTCTGCTGTAGGTCCGTATTCATACCTTGCACTTGCGCCTGCACCTTGGTATTCAGAAAAAAATTGACTCCGGCAGCCATCAGAAAAGCCAGAAAGAAAATAGCCGCTGCTGCAAAAAAGAGAGGCATCTGGGCTTGCTTCTGCTTTTTCTCCCGCACCGAAGCAGGAACCAGATCCACTTCCACCGGCGTTTCTCCCGCATAACGCAGGCCGAGGCCGACCAGTTCTCCCATTAATGGCGCGTCTAACGCCAACTGCTCACGACTCACACCCGGCCCGATGGCTACATTCTGCAACGGATTGAAATATTCCACCGGTATGTTGAGTTTTTCTTTAAAGAACAGGTCCGAGTAGGACATCTTCGCCGAGCCACCCGACAGCACGATGCGTTGAGGGGGACTGCCCCCCTGCTGATTCCTGTAAAAACTGATGGAGCGACTGACTTCAGCATGTAACCGGCTGTATACACTGCGTGCAATTTTAGAGATCCGCGCCGCGCTGGCATCATCCGGGTCTGCATAGGCACCACCCAGGCCCACGAAGCCTTTGCCATGCTTCAGCAATTCAGCGGACTTATACGGCTCCTGAAACTCATTGGAGATATTCTGGGTAATCATGTGTCCGCCAATGGGGATGACGCGGGCAAAAATCTTATTCCCCTCCACGAATATCAGATTCGAACACTTGGCCCCGATATCGATGAGTAAGGTGCAGTCCGTCGCCGAAGGAGCAGAGTAGAAGTAGGAATTAACCAGTGCCAACGGGGAAACATCCATTTTGGATAGTGATAATTTGGAAGCATTGACGGCGGCAGCTGCCTGCTCAATGAAGTCATCTTTAATTGCGACAATCAAGGCCTCATACTCAGCATCAGACTTGCCTCCCAGTAACTGATAATCCCAAACGACCTCGTTAATGGGAAAGGGCACGTTCTGTTGCGCCTCAAATCCGATCATCTGATCTACCTGATCTGCCGAGACGGGCGGCAACTTCACAAAGCGGGTAAATGCAAATTGTCCGGAAAGACTGCAAATCGCAGCAACTCCATTCAGTTTTCGCTGGGAAACAATTCCCTGCAGACCTTCCAGCATGACTGCAAGACGATCCTCTTCCTTACTCGGGTCTAATCCAAGATCCCTGATCTCATAGTCCAGCAGTGACAAGCCGTTCACTGAGTCCACCTGGAACAGGGCGAACTTCAGAGTGCTGGATCCAAAATCTATTGCTGCTACTTTTTTTACCGATGCCACGTTCTTGAATTTTAACGATTAAACGCTAGCGGCCTTCCTTGATCTGGTTGTAAGCGAGCGATTCGAAAGGCCACCAGGGTGTATCTTTCACTCCAAGTAAAACATCCGGAATCGGTGCCCCCTCCCTGAACCAGTTGGGATCATCATCCTTCATATCCATTTCAGCTACCAGCCGTCCCTTTTCAAATATTTCCACATGGACATTGTGATCGCCACTGGAACGCCCGAAACTGGCGATTCCCTTGTCACCGCCAAAACGCCGGGCACTACCGGGATGCAGATAAAAGGTCGCCCGGTGATTGGATCCTTGCAGCACGTTAATAAACGTCTCTTCAGCTGTCAGCACGACAAATGCGTCATCTTTGAGGAAATCATAGGCAGCCAGATAGACTTTGACCTCAATCTCTTCCGTAATTTCCTCTTCCGTGCTGAATTTGATATCAATGGCCCACCAGTCTTCACCATATTCCTTGACCGCTTCCTTGGAATCCCCTCTGGCTCGGGCCGGCAGCTTTTGTTCCTCCAGTTTGATATCCGCTGCATCCAGCAGCACATTCTTATCCTGGCCGTGGCTAGATGGTGATAGAAAAAAAAGGGACAGGATCGTAAGCGCAATAAAAGCGAAAATCGGGAATTTCATAGTCTTGAAGTTATCTAATTAGCAGTCTGACGGTCAATCTTTTTACATAATTTTATGTGTAAATAAAGGAGACAGGCGTAGTAACGTATCTGGTTTAAAAATATATAAAAGGCAAAAATTGCGATAATTATCATTTAGTTAATGCCATTAGCTAGTTCCTATTTTTCTTCACTTATCGGTTGCATCCCTGATACTTTTGTGATTAATTCCTCGCTTGCACTTCACCCTATCGTCTAGTGGTTTAGGACTCCGCCCTTTCACGGCGGCAACACGGGTTCAAATCCCGTTGGGGTGACCAGATTGGATCTGGGGAAAATGCATTAAATATTAAACTCATCACAGCTATGAATAAAAAGGAACTGGTAGAATCAGCACTGCAAAATGTGGAAAACCCACAGATTTTGATCAACATGGTTTCGCGCCGTGTGCGCCAACTGGGGCAGGGCTTCCGACCACTCATCCCGGTCAATCCCAGTATGACCTTCATGGATGTAGCGCTAAAGGAAATTGCCGAAGACAAACTCGGTTACGAAGCGGTTGCTGCAGAAGATTGATTTCTGCCCGTTTGCACCCCACAGCCCTGATCATTGAAGGACATGCAACCGGTGGATCCCGTTTCCACGGGAGGACACGATGAGCGGAAAAGAACTTCTTAATCGCAAAGCACGCCGCGATTACCAGATTCTGGAGCATATAGAAGCCGGGTTGGTGCTGCAGGGCACCGAAGTGAAGTCACTCCGAGCAGGCGAATCCAACTTCAATGATGCATTTGCGCGCATAGATCAGGGTGAGGCCTGGCTGCACCATTTCTACATTGCCCCTTACGATAAAGGAAATCGCGAAAACCACGAACCACGCCGCCCCCGCAAACTCCTGCTGCATCAAAAAGAGATCTCCAAGCTGCACCAGCAGGTATCCCAGATGGGCCGTGCACTCATCCCGCTCAAAGGCTACTTTAAACATGGTCGCTTCAAGGTGCTGATCGGCGTCGGCAAAGGAAAATCCCATGGTGATAAACGCCAGAATTTGAAGCAGCGTGACGTGCAACGCCAGATCGACCGCACTTTAGCTCAACGCAACCGTTAAACAGCAGCATTATGACACGCCAGCAGATCAGCTCACTCAAAAAAGCAGTCGGTGCCGCCAACATATCTGACAGACCTGTGACGCTCAAAAAATACAGTGGTGATGCGTGGTATGCATCCAGCATGCCTGATGTGGTAGCCATGCCGCGTCATACTGCGCAGGTCCAGCAGCTGGTGCGGTTCGCTCAAAGGAATCAGATACCGATCACTCCGCGCGGAGCAGGACGCGGATATGTGGGAGGATGTGTTCCGGTCCAGGGTGGCATCCTGCTATCACTGCACCGTATGAACCGGATTTTAGAAATCTCCACTCCTGATTCAGTCGCCGTGGTTCAACCGGGAGTGATTACGGCTGAACTGCAGCAGGCTGTTCTTCGGCGGAAACTGTACTATCCTCCGGATCCCGCCTCACTTAAAGAAAGTTCCATAGGCGGTAATATTGCCACCAATGCAGGCGGCCCACGCTGTCTCAAATACGGGGTGACCGGCGCGTATGTGCTTGGATTGGAGACCGTGCTGATGAACGGCGACATCGTCCGCACCGGAGGGCGCACCCACAAAAATAAAGTAGGCTTTAAGCTGCACGATCTCTTCGTGGGTTCCGAAGGCATGCTGGGAATCATTACCGAAGCCACCCTGCGTCTCATTCCGGCACCCCCGGCGCGCGCCGGACTGGTGGCCACCTTCAAGAATGCTAAGAGTGCAGTCGCTGTCGTTTCCGCCATCCAGCGGGCGGGCCTGATTCCCTGTGCGCTGGAAGTGGCAGATTCATTCACGCTTCATGCGGCGCGGAAATACAACCCTGCCACGCCTCAGGGAAATGCCTTTATCCTGACCGAACTGGACGGCCAGCGCACATCCGTAAAAAATGAGTTGAAACTGCTCAAGCAGCTCGTCAACAAATACCATCCGCTGACGCTTAAAACCGCCACCACCGAACAGCAGGTCGAAGGTCTGTGGGATATGCGGCGTGACTTCTCCTATGGCCTGCGCGCAACAGGACTAACCAAGCTCAACGAGGATGTTACCGTGCCCAGAAGTCACCTGCTGGATCTCTTTGCTTTCGCGGCTCGGCTTCAAAAAGAAACCGGCATGGAACTGGCCTGCTTCGGACATGCGGGCGACGGCAACATCCACGTCAATATCATGCTGCCGCGGGAAAAAGCCGACTCGTCGGAAGCCCACCGTGCATTGGACCGGCTTTTTGAAACCGTGATTTCCTGGAATGGCGCCATTACCGGGGAACATGGAGTCGGACTGGCGAAGAAAAAGTGGTGGACACGGGCGGTATCACCCGAACTTCACCGTCTCCACTGTTCTGTCAAAAACGCACTGGACCCTGACAATTTACTCAATCCTGGTAAATTTCTGAATCCCGAAGATCAATTCGAGGTGGTAATGGATCCTGCGCGCCTTACTTCACCTCCGCCTCGCCGCCATTAGAGCGTATCCTGATTGATCTACCGCACTTGCCAGTAATTCGGTGGCAAGAAATACCGACCACACCGGGTGTCGGTATGTTCTCACCCTATACAGGAACATGTAGGATGAGAATGTCGTAAGACTTCTCGTCATCGCTCTGTCTGTGGGTGTCGCACCCGTCTGAATCATGCCGAGATCCTTCCTGCGGCAGGAATTTCTTTAATCCGACACCGGCGTTGTCGGATTAAACTAAACATATTTCTAATTTATTTGGTTTAGTCCCGACCGCGCAGTGTGTCGGAATAAAGAATGTCGGAGACTTCCCGTCAAACGCCATGCCCTACGCGTCCCATTAAATTGGAAATGCTTTAGTGTGGTGCCAGCAAATCTCCGCTCAGATCTGATGCAGCCGTATGAAGAGTCGCCCCCTGAACATGCGGACTGGATTATTATCCTGATCCGCTAGCGACGAAAGAGCACGCTTTCCTTCGCAACAGGCAGTGGCAGAAAGTTTTTGCGTTTTCTTGCAACGGCTCTGGCGCCCGGCAGGTAACCGGGTAGGTTCTAAAAATGTCACTTTCCCTGAAATCAATATTACAACAGTCCCACTCGCGCTTCCGGGAATTTGATGCTATTCTACCGCGCAGAAAACCTTACCCCATGAGTCAGAAAGTCAGAAAACACATTTATCTGCCCGAAGAAATTATCCGCGGGGCCGAAGTAAGAGGATTATCCATTGGTGATTACATTGCCCACCTGCACCATAACCAGGTCTCGGTAAAAGTATCCCATGTGGCCAGTGTATATCGCAGTTTTGCGTTGCTGGAAATGGCTCGCGTCCCGGTCGACCCGGCTTATTTCGATCTGGTAGAGGGCGTGCTGGGAGCCAAGGTAGCCAAACAATTCCGCACCAAAGTCAATTCCGGTGATAACTACGCGTTACCCAAGGCTGCCGCTGAGTTGCTGGGCACGGATGTCCGCAGTACCGCAGTTGAATCCATTTTTTTGGCGGCTTCCCGCGCCAGCGTGATGCACGAAGGCTACATCGAAGCCGCACGCCTGCTGGAATCCACGCTGACGCGTTGAACCGGCTGTGTGACCGGATGACATAAATGAGCAGAACGCAGGCTGAAGATGGACTCCGCCGTCCGCTGGCGTCTCTGGAATCATGGTAAATCCAATTCACGCTGCATAAATCCAAGATATCCTGCTGATACCTTTTCTGCAGCCAGGCTGATAATTTCAGGGCACTCATAAGGGTGCTCCGCTGACAGCCACTGGAACACCGCATCTGATTTTTCAGTCAGTGTCTTGATGATCATGAGATGCTCACGGTCACACTCGCGCTTACCCTTCCAGTTATAGTGGGAGTGCATCGCAGGCAGGATCCAGACACAAGCCACCAGTTTCTGATCCAGCAACTGATCTGCCAGCTTTTGCCCTGTGGCCGCCTCCGGCACCGTAGTCTGTATGATTACCACAGACATGCATCAGCCTTTGTTTTTAAAGAATCTGAGCTGTTTCTCCGAGATCGGCATTCCCGTTTTCTCCATGACCTGCAACAGGTCTTCCCAGACTTTTCTTTTCTCGGAGATTGAATCATTGTGCAGCAGATAAGCAGGATGGAATGTAGGCATCAGCGGAATCCCGTCCAGTTCCCGCCAGCTTCCCCTCAGACGGGTAATCGACACCCGCGGTTGATCCAGCAGACCCTCCAGCGCGGTGGCTCCCAGACCCACGATCACTTCCGGGCGGATAACGGCAATCTGCTGCATGACATACGGACGACATTGCGCTAACTCCTCCGGCGTCGGTTTACGGTTACCGCGACTTCCCTCAGGCATGTCCGGTCGATACTTCACCACATTGCAAATATAAACGTCTTTTCGTTCCAATCCCATGGCCGCAATCATCTTGTCGAGCAATTTACCGGCCGCGCCAACAAATGGCTCCCCCCATCGGTCTTCATCCGCGCCCGGAGCCTCGCCGATAAACATGATACGTGCATCGGTATTTCCCGTTCCAAATACCATGTTTTGCGCACGTCTGAACAGTTCAGGCAGCCTGCGGTTACTTAAAATTTCCTGTCGGATGACTTCCAGTCCGGCAGCTTTGGAAAGTCCGTCCAGTTTACGACTCTCCATCGATACGGAAGACACGTCTCGTGCATCTTGAGCCTTTTCATCTGCCCGGATCGCCAGCGAGGGCTGCCGCTGCATACTGGCGGAGACGCGTGAGCTGACAGGGTTCGTTTCGTCTGCTTGCGGCTGGAACTTCTGGAGCGCCTCAACCGTTTCCGGAGATAACAGCATTTCGCGCTGACCCAGATTTTCACAAATCTCAAGGTAGCGGATGACGGATTCCCTCAGGTAAGCGGATGTCGTTGATTGAGCCATGATTCGAAGCGTATGAAATCTTCCGGCACAGGAGCCGTAATTGCAAGTCTATCCCCGGACCGTGGATGATGAATGACCAGTTTCATCGCATGCAGCATCTGCCGATGGACAGCTGCAGCTTCGATGAGCTTGCCTCCATACAGTGTATCCCCTGCTAACGGCGTGCCGGCATGTGCCGCGTGAACACGGATCTGATGTGTCCGGCCGGTAAACAGCTCCAGCTCCAGCTTGCAAAATTTATCCCAGCGCTGCAGCACCTGAAAGTCCGTTCGCGCTGATCTCCCGCCGGTATGTACCACTGCCTGCTTTTTGCGATGCACCGGGTGACGACCCAACGCAAACTCCCAGCTGCCTGCATCTGCACGGGGTGCCCGATGGCTGAAAGCCTGGTAGATCTTGATCACCTGCCGCTGCTGGAATGCATTGGACAGTTTCTGATGGGTGAAATCATTCTTGGCTACCGCGATCACCCCGCTGGTTTCCTTGTCCAGCCGATGCACAATTCCCGGCCGTTCCACCCCACCGATACCTGATAATTGACCTTGGCAGTGCTCAAGCAATCCGGATACCAGCGTCCCGGTGCGGCAACCCGCTCCGGGATGAACCACCAGACCTGCCGCCTTGTTCAGCACAATGAGATCCTCATCTTCAAACAGAACATCTAATTCCATCTGCTCCGGAACAACCGCATAAGCCTCCGGCTTTGGCCGATCAATGACCACCTGAGTTCCCTCAGGATATCTGCCGCGTGAAAGGACCGGCTCACCGTCGATATTAACTCGCCCGGCATGAATCCACCGCTGGATTTGTGACCTGCTTTCCGTCATTCGCGCCGCTAGAATACGATCCAGCCTCTCCACCGCTTCTTCCGGTTCAATTGTAATTACCATCCGGTCCATACGATATCTCAAGCTTCATCGATTCCTGTAAGAGATAAAGGATAAATTAGTATTGCGGCCTAATGGATAAATTATTACTTTGGCTTTACCTTGAGTGAAGTAGATGAGCCTAATATTATCGCCTGTCCGTCTTGCGGCGAATCAGTCGATGTCACCGGCCTCGAGATCGGCTCGATTATCACCTGCCCTCACTGCGGTGAGCAATTCACAGTCTGGCGGGATTTTGCCAATTATCGTCTAATCCGAAAAGTCGGAGAGGGCGGTATGGGTTCGGTATACGAGTCAACCGACCTCAACCTGAACCGCACGGTCGCGATCAAGGTATTGAAACCGGAACTCTCGGAAGATAAGAAGTTCATTCAGAACTTCCTGTTTGAGGTGGAGGTGACCGCCCAGCTCACCCACCCGAATATTGTACAGGTTTACGCCTTCGGCCAGCATGAGGGACAGTATTATCTGGTGATGGAATTCATCAGTGCTGAAACGCTGGATGACCGGATCATGAACCAGGAGCGTCTGAATGAAATGGAGGTATTGGATGCTGCCATCGGGGTCAGCAGCGGTTTGAATTTTGCCCTGCAGCGAGGCAGCCTGATCCACCGCGACATCAAACCGGGCAATGTCCTGTTCAGTTCCAGTAATACGCCCAAGGTCGTGGATTTCGGACTCGCAGTCACCCCGGAAACCGCAGACACAGGCAGTGAAGGCGACATCTGGGGAACACCTTACTACGTCTCTCCGGAGCGGTTGGAACAGATTCCTGAAGACTTCCGCAGTGATATGTATTCACTGGGGGTGTCTCTTTACCACGCACTCTCCGGCCGGCCTCCGTTTGACGCCAACACCGCGGAACTGGTGGCTGCCAAACACTTGAGTGAAAGTCCGCTACCGCTGAAAACCCTGGCCCCCACCGTTTCAGACCACACGGCTTACGCCATTATGAAAGCCATGGCGAGACATCCCGAGGATCGATTCAACTCTTATGAAGAGTTCATCGAACAACTTGAAGATGCCAAGCGCCGCATGCAGGGTGATGAAGCAGGTTCCGCTCAAACCGCTTATACCGTAGTTGAAGCCGCGGATGTTAAAGACAAGAAAGTAATCGCCGGTATCGGTATTACCGTCGGACTGGTTCTGCTCAGTATCGGTGTCTATCTGGTGCTGACGCTGACATGATGCTCTAAGGACATCTGATGCACCGTAGATAGCGGCGATGAGTAACTATTAATTGGTTGCTGCGGGTAGCCAGTCAGCATCATCATCTGCCAGATCATTACTGACGACAGGCTGTCCGGAACGGCCAATGGTAGCACTGCCGCCACTGGTTCTGGCTCTCACAAACTCTGCGTTTTGCCCAAGATACAGAAAAACCACTCCTTTATCTTTCCAGAGATTTCCTGACGTATTAATGGAAGAGGTTCCGGTGCTGGGAATATCCGTATAGTTGGTAAAGGCTCCGTTGGTGACCAGTAATGGAATCCGTCCGTCATCAGATGTAGTCAATCCACCAACATAGTCCCATCCGACATGCTGTCCGGTAGCGCTGGGATTCAAGTCACCGCTGCCATCCACCGTGCCGGCGAACGGGACACATCCATTGGTTGCTAAAACACTGGGATTGTTGAGATAGCTGTCACCAAACAGATATTCGAAAACCTGATTGGATGTGGTTGCCGCTGACGTTCCGTCAAATCCCGTCATAGGATAAACACCATTGTTGTCATTGGCAGCAGTAAACAGAATTGTCCCCAACTGCTTTGAATTCGCCACATCCTTCATTTGCTTCGCCTTGTCCAGTGCCAGATTTACTCCGGGAATGGCAAGACCTGCCAGGATTCCGATAATAGTAATAACAACGAGCAGCTCAATCAGCGTGAAACCGGACTTTTTAGATGATTTTTTCATTTAGATAAAATTCCTTCAATTTATAGTTAATGTAATTAAGTACTATATAAAGGTAACTCCCGGCATAAATAACATCAAGAGGTAATTTCTGTTTCTGATGCAAACCAAGGACTTTCATTTTCATCTGCCCGAGGAACAAATTGCCCGGCATCCGGTGCACCCGCGCGACCATTCCAAGCTGATGGTCATTGACAGAAAAGACGGATCTATCTCGCACCGGCGCTTCTATCAGTTGAACGAATATCTGACCGCAACGGATTTACTGGTGCTGAACAACTCACGCGTGATTCATGCCCGAGTATTGCTCGAACCCGGTAACATTGAGTTACTCCTGCTGAAAGAAACATCCCCTCTCCACTGGCTTGCCATCGGCAGACCGTCCAGGAAACTCCAGCCGGGCGATCGTCACAGGATTCAACCGCTCCGGGACAGCCCTCCGGTGGAACTGGAAATCCTGAGAACCTTGCCGGACGGGTCTCGCGTCGTGCGCTTTTTCACCCAGCCAGATCTAAAAAACGCCGGCCAGCTGCCGCTTCCACCTTACATCCTTAAATCGCGCAAACTGCATGCAGAAGCCGAATACACTCCACAGGATGAAATGTCCTACCAGACGGTCTATGCCGACCAGCCCGGTTCGGTTGCTGCACCGACTGCCGGACTCCATTTCACACCTGAACTGCTCCGGCACTTCAACCACACCTTTCTCACCCTGGACATCGGCCTGGGCACATTCCGCCCTGTCAAAAGCAAGAACGTTGAAGAGCATGAGATGCACCGCGAACATTATGACATCCCCGCCGGATTAGCCGAACAGTGTGCTGCTGCTCAGAGAGTGGTTGCGGTCGGCACCACGGTCTGCCGCGTGCTGGAGTCCAGACCGTCTTTAACTCCTGGCCCGGATACGACTTCCATCTTTATCACTCCACCCTACACGTTTCAGCGCACCGATGTGCTGCTCACCAATTTCCACCTGCCGGAATCGACTCTGGTCATGCTTGTCGCCGCTTTTGGAGGATACGATCTCATCATGCACGCCTATCAGGAGGCTGTGAAAAAAAACTACCGCTTCTACAGCTACGGCGACTCCATGCTGATCCTCTAAGCTTGAAAACGCCTCGTGTAAGATGTTCAGGATTTAGATACGGGTCTGGCCGCTGCCGCGTCCGATGTATTTGTAAATAGTGAGTTCTTCCAGTCCCATGGGCCCGCGAGCATGGATTTTATCCGTGCTGATGCCGATTTCAGCCCCGAATCCAAACTGACCACCGTCTGAAAAGCGCGTTGAGGCATTCCAGAATACCGCAGCCGAATCCACTCGTGCCAGAAATTCGTCTGCTATCTCTTGATTCGAAGTCAGAATCGTTTCGGTATGGTGAGATCCATACGTATCAATGTGCTGAATCGCATCCGCCATACCATCCACCACCCGTAAGCCCAGGATCAGATCCAGATATTCCACATCCCATCCCTCGGGTTCGGTCAGACTCTGACCGGCTGCCTTCGCAGCGGCAGCATCACCGCGCACTTCCACTCCACATTCCTGGAGTGTTGCCAAAATTTCGGGAATGAAGTGGTCTGCGATGGACTGATCCACCAATAGGGTCTCCAGCGCATTACAGACTCCGGGACGCTGGCACTTGGAATTGACAATGACCTCTCGAGCCATATCCAGATCCGCTTCGGCGTGCACATAGATATGACAGACTCCATGAAAATGCTTAATCACCGGCATCCGGGCATGCTCGACGACCGTATGAATGAGCCCATGACCACCCCGCGGAATCATCAGATCAATGTATTCATCCATCCGGCACATGGCAGGAATCGCCTCACGGTCGGTCGTAGGAATAAAAGAAATAACCTCTGCCGGCAGTCCGACTTTTACCGCCGCCTGCCGCATGACCTCAATCAAAGCACGATTACTCTCAAATGCCTCCTTACCACCGCGCAGAACAGGCACGTTGCCGGTCTTGAGACAGAGCACCCCGGCATCAACGGTAACATTGGGGCGGCTCTCATAAATAATCCCGATCACTCCAATCGGCACCCGGATTTTTTGCATTTGGATGCCATTGTAAAGTTCCCATTCCCGCGTCACCTCACCTACCGGATCCGTTAACCCGATCACGTCCCGGGCACCCTGGATCATCTTTGCCATGCGCTGCTCATTCAGTGCCAGGCGATCCATCATCGCAACAGACAATCCGTTTTGCTCGGCATGCTGCAGATCCACGCGATTGGCTTCCATCAACTGATCCGATGCAGCCTCCAAGCCGTTTGCTATCTCCTGCAGCAGTTCATTGCGCTTATGACCCGAACTGTTCGACAGGAAACGCGAAGCCGCGCTGGCCTGCCGGCACAGTGCCCGGATGGTCTGTTGTATCTCGCTCATGACTTCAGCTTGCGATTCGATTTGTTTTTGGCAAACAAGGTGCCGATTTCTGCGCCGGCATACAGATCAGTCAGGACGTGCTTACGCCTGCCATGCGCCAGAATCATAGGAATATGGGCATCCATCATCATCTGGGCCGTCTCCAGTTTGGAAATCATCCCGCCTACTGAACGCTGACTCCTGGTCGTTCCCGCACTGTCCCGAATCGATTTATCAATCTTTCTGACGACCGGAATGAGCTTCCCGGTAGCGTCCGGATTTTCATATAATCCATCAATACTGCTCAGAATTACCAGAACCGTTGCCCCTGTGAGCATGGCCACGTGAGCGGACAGGCGGTCATTGTCACCGAAACGGTTGAGCATTTCGATTTCCTCAAAAGACAGTGCATCATTTTCGTTCACGATGGGAACACAGGTTTCCAGAGATAACAGATGCTCAATCGTCGCCTGCGTATTTTTATACAACTGGCGGCTGTCGAGATCCCAGTAGGTAAGCAGGATCTGAGCAGTATGCAACCCGACCCTGGCAAATTCCTTTTCATAGGACTTCATCAGCAAAGGCTGACCAATCGAAGCACACGCTTGCAGGGCAGTGCGCTGTTGCGGACGGTCTTCCAAACCCAGCACAGTCATGCCGGCGCTGATAGCACCGGAAGAAACCAGAATGACATCGACGCCAGCTGCTTTGAGCGCTTTGACCTGAGTTGCCAGATGTTTGATCTGGGCCAGATCCACTCCACCTCGGGCATTGGTCAGAATACCACTTCCCAGCTTAATCACCCAACGCTGCTGCTTTTTTTTACGTGCCGACATGAAGCGGTGGGTTGTATCACTTATGCCAAGGGAAAGCAACGGTGGAAAGCAATCGTTCCATTAACCGGAAGTCCCCGAACTGGCGCACATACATTAACATCAGCAGATGACATTTCCGGGTGTAGGATGAGATTCTTCCGCCAAAGCCTTGGCGCAGGCGGACGATCTCGTCAGGACGGATCCTGCAGTTATGGCGTGACGAGATCATCCGCTGTGGCGGAGGTATCTCATCCTACATTTCACCAGCAGCCTCAATCCTTATGTTAACGTGTATGCGAACTGGCGGGCTTACTTGAATCTGGCAGGCAGCAGACCGGGAAGCACCTTAAGGCCTTTACTCACGGTCCGCAGTCTCTGCATTAATGCCAGCGCTGTACTCACCACCTGTTTAACCCCGCTGGTCGCATCCTGGGCGGCAGTACTGGCCAATAACTTCGGCAAAAGCAATTCCACTACCGGTAATATCAGCTTCAGCTTGGGTGCCATGACTGAAGCTCCGGCAACTGCCAGTTGAGTCCAGCCGGTTTTTTCTTCCAGTTCTTCAAAACAGTCATAGAGCTTTTGTCGATCCTGCTCACATTGCCGGATCAGCAATTGCTTTTCCTGTTGAAGTCTGGTCGCGTTCACGATTCAGAAAAATCCTAGGCACCAGGTTTGAAGCGGTCACGATCCTGCTTGAGCTGGGAAATCGTTTCCGAAAACGGCTGCTCGGACTGATACAGATTTTGATAGAGCTTGGAACCACTAATAACCGCACCAATCACATAGACTGCGGAGCAGATGATCATCGCCAGCGTTTTATGTTCCTCACATACCGCCATGACGATGGTCAGTGTCACCATGATCAGCGAGATGGCAGTCAGGAATACTGCAGAACACAGCCAGAGAACGATGTGAACAAAACGAATCTTCTCCTGCTGAAGTTCCAGCGCAAAAAGATCCAGCCGCGTTTCCACCGACTGTATAAATGATCGAAACGCCCTTCTGAAGGCCTCCATCAAGCTTCCCATAACAAATTTACAGTAATGTGGTTTTATTTGCGGTTCAGCAGGACCCCCAGGAGAATTCCCGCCCCAAAGGCGATTCCCAGTGATTCGTAAGGATGATCACGAATCACACGGTCTGTCTCTTTGGCTCCTTCCAGCGCCTTTTCACGCACCACTGCTTCCTTGTCTGCGATCTGAGCCTTGGCGTCTTTAATTCTTACTGCAAGTTTATCACGGACTTCTTTTGCGCGACCATTGAGATCACCGGCTGTTTCCTTGGTCAGCAGCTCAGCGTCGTTAATCACTTGTTTGATATCTTCCATGAGTTTGTCTTTCGTGCCAGTCGATTCCATAACACCACTATAACTGGAACCGTTTAGCCATCAAGCCAGTACCTGCAGAATTCAAAAAAAGTTACCGGAATGGAACGAAGGAAGGTTCAGACGGTCAACCCTTCCTGTGCCTGACTGCGGCGGAGCTGACGGGTAAAACGGTAGCGGGCACGGAGCCGCTCATCATACCACACCTGACCGAACACATCCCCCATGGCCATCCAGATCTCCAGCACCGGCATGGCCAGCAGCAAACCGAGTATGCCACCGATATAGCCTGCTGCGAAAATAATCATCACCGTCAACAACGGATGTGAACTCAGCGATTTCCCGACAGTCATAGGCGTGTAAAGAAAATCATCTACCAAACGGACCACCACAAACAACAGCACTGCAGCAGCTACCAGCAGTACATTACCCGGTGCCTGCGCCAGGCAGACCATGACAATCACCAGACAAGCCGTAGCCGTCCCAACATAAGGGATCCATGCCAGCACCGCCGAGAGCAGCCCTAGAAAGACAGCCTGCCCCAGCCCGAACAGACCGGACGGCAGACCAATCAGATAGAGCCCCGTGGCCAGGGTCACGGTGTCCAGCAAGGTCATGGCCATCAGGCCACGGAAGTACTGTTTCACCTGTCGGTCAAGGTTGTGAAACAACAGCAGCACTTTCTCAAAGTAGGCGTTCGGCACCCCGCGCAGGATCAACCGTTTAAATTTCACTCCGTCTTTAAGAATAAAAACCGTCAGATAGGGCACAACCAGCAGCGGCGGAATCCACGAAACCACATAATACGCAACATCCGGTAACCATTTTTCCACCAGCATACTTTCAAATGATTGGAGTCCGCTGGCTACAGACTCACTCAGTCCCGCTTCCTGAAAGCCTGGAAACCTTTTCTCCAGGCTGCCTGCTGATTCGATAAAGAATAACTCCAGCCGGGTCCAGACATTCGGAATTTCCTCCCGCAAATCATAGAGTTGGCTCGCCAGCCAAGGCAGAAAGAGCAGAATGATCAGGACAATCGCCACACAGCAGAGCACCAGATAAGCAAAGAACGCCTGCTCCGGTGTCAGGCCGCGCCGGTTCAGGCGCAACAATACCGGTTTGGAAATAAAACAGATAATAAAAGCCAGAATCACCGGCATGGAAAGCCACCAGAAAGTATGGATCAGATACAGCGATGCTACAGTTCCGGCGATGACCCCGCACCATACGGCCGGGTGACTCAGCCCGCTGGAAAAACTCGATGGCTGGGCCATGTCATGCGGACCCGTTTGTGGCCTGACCTTCCAAAGTCTGTCTTAGCCGCGCGCTGGACATACGGGCTAACTCCAGACTGATTTTGGTGCCGGCTCTGCCATTGGTTTCGAGTAGTTCCAGAAATTCCGTGCGAAAAAATCCAATCAAGCGGCAGGCTTCCTTGGCTGTTGCCGTGGCTGTTCGCGGAGCTCCATCCAGCAGTGCCAGTTCCCCAAAAAACTGACCGTTTCCCAACTCAGCCAGCAGCTTGTCGCCACTTCCGTTCCGGGTAGAGATTTTTACCTTCCCTTCGACGACGACATACATGCCATGTCCTTCTTCACCCTGTTCGAAAACCACCTCATTAGCCGTATATCGGCGATCATGAAACAATGGTTCCAGCCGCTTGAGCTCCTTTCTGGTGAGCGAAGAAAAAAGCGGAACCTGATGCAGACACGCCATAGTCTCACAGAGAGCTTCATCTTGCTTTTTTTTGAACCACGCCATTTCTCTTTTTTATGTCGAGAACATACGCGTGGCAACGCCGAATATCGGCATTACCGGAAAAGACCGTCGAATTAACCGGAACTTTAATCTTGTTCTCCGTTCCCGTATAGATAACGCTAATGCGGTCATGAAAATAGATGAAGCGCAGGATCAGGAGATTACGATCTTAAAAATCGAAGGGGATATCGATCTACACCACTCACCGGAATTACGGTCGTTTCTGCAGAACAAAACCAAGGAAAAATGCCCAGCTTTACTGGTAGATTTCACCGATGTGAACTATATCGATTCATCCGGGTTAGCTACTTTTGTGGAATATTACCAGGGCTGCCGTGCCCACTCCGGGAAAATTGCTATGGGTGGCATGACTCCGCGTGTTCGCAGTGTATTTGAATTAGTTCGTCTCGGCGAAGTCTTCCCGATTTTGGATTCTGTCGAAGCAGCTAAAGAAAAGCTTACGGTGGCTTAACCCCTTCCCGGAGCAAGGTTTTGAGAGAGTATCTTCAGCTCAATCGGGATATCCTCTACTGGATGCTGGTTGCTCCCTTGCAAGGAGAAAAGTTCAGCATTCATGAAGTCTTTACTCAAGTCATCCGTATCGGTACCCGTGCCCTGCCGGTGGCCAGCCTCACCGCATTCAGCGTGGGCCTGACGCTGGCGATGCAGGCAGCCCAGGAAATGGGCAAACTCGGTGCAGATGCCTATGTGCCGGATCTGGTAGCCGTGACGCTGCTGCGCGAGCTCGGCCCGATGCTGGTCGCTGTTATTGTAACAGGTCGCAGCGGTTCAGCGATCACCGCTGAGTTGGGAACGATGGCGGTCTCAGAAGAGATTGAAGCTCTCAGCGCCATGGCCATCAATCCAGTGCGTTTCCTGATTGTCCCGCGCTTCATTGCCATGCTGATCATGTTGCCGGTGCTGACTATCTTCGGTCACTACATCGGAAACCTGGGCGGCTGGTTTGTGTGCCATTTCACGCTGGATATGACCACCGCCAACTATGTGATCCGTGCGTTGGAGCGTGCCACACTGGAAGATCTTCTGGTAGGCGTCCTAAAGAGTTTTGTTTTCTCGTGGCTGATTGTCACCATCGCCTGTTACTTCGGTATGACGGTGCGCGGCGGTGCGGAGGGAGTGGGCATCAACACCACCCGCTCGGTAGTTACCTCACTGCTGGCGATGCTGATTGCCAATGTCATTCTAACCGGAATCTTTTTCTTTGCATAAAATGAGTGTCCTGAAAACAGCCGGTGTGTACGAGGAAAAGCATGATGTGAAAGAAGTTCAACCCGTGATTGAAGTCACCGATCTGGTGCGTGAGTTCGGTGGCCGTGCCGTGCTCAATGGCATTAATCTCAAAGTCTATCCCGGCGACACGCTGGTAATTATGGGTGGGAGCGGTTGCGGCAAGAGCACCCTGCTGCGCCACATCATGGGCTCGCTCAAACCCACTTCCGGATCGATAAAACTTTTCGGAGAGGAGATTACCGGAATGGATGAACCGGAACTCAATAAAATCCGCCGCCGCTTTGGCATGAATTTTCAGTTCGGTGCACTGCTCCAATCGCTCACCGTTGGAGAAAATGTGGCTTTGCCTCTGCTCGAACACAGCGTAGTGGATCCATCCATCATTGATCTGGTGGTAAAAATGAAACTCGAACTGGTCGGTCTGACCGGCTTTGAGGATCTCAAGCCTGCCGAGATCAGCGGCGGCATGCGTAAACGCGTCGGTCTGGCCCGCGCGGTCGCACTGGATCCGGAATTACTTTTCTCGGACGAGCCCACCAGTGGCCTGGACCCGGTCATGACAGCAGTCGTCGACAAACTGACCACCGACCTAACCCGCAACCTGGGCATGACCGCTGTCGTGGTTACCCACGACATGGCCAGTGTGTTTCGAATCGCCACCCGTATCATCATGCTCGGAGTCGGCGAATGGCAGGGTAAAATTATCGCTCAGGGGACGCCGGATGAGATTCGGAGTCACGAAAACCCGATGCTGCAACAGTTTATTAACGGAGAACCGGATGGACCAATTCCCTTGAAACTATCCAAAGAAGGCTATATCCAGAAACTATTAGGGGCTGACCCCAACGCAGAGGAAACGCAACCATGAAATCAAAATCTCAAACCACCTCGGACAAAATTGTCGCAACCATTATAGTTGGCTTCAGCCTGATCATGCTGCTGGCCCTTGCGATTCCCCTGATGGGACTCAACTTCGCTGCACAGAAAACCATCACGATCGACCTGCCGACCGCTACCGGCTTGCGCCCGAACTCGGAAGTCCGCTATGCCGGGGCTCCCATTGGAAAAATTCTGGAAGTCACCCCGCTTAAATGGGACGAGCGTTCGCGCCCGGACTATGCCGTTCGCATCGTCGCAACCATGGATAAAGGAACCCCGGAACTCAAAAAAGATTCCGTTGCCTCCATCTCATCAGACACATTGCTGGCCGAAAAGTTTGTCGATATTTCGCCCGGCTCGCCGGATTCCGCTGTGCTGGCAGACGGAGAAACCATCTACTCCAAACCGGTCGCCAGCTTTGACGACCTGACTCGGGAAGGAATGGTCACGCTGCAGACGGTGAATGAAATCATGATGGAACTCAAAGCACAGCACCCGGATTTCCCGGATAAAGTGGCCCACCTGGTCGGTACCGCTGATACCTTGGCTGAGAATGCCGATGAACTGATCGCCAGTCTTGCCATCATCCTGGAAGGTAATGAAGAAGATCTCAATCAGACCAGTAAAGACCTCTTTGTGGTCATGCAGAACCTGAAAGTGGTTTCCACTTACTCCAAAGCACTCACTGCCACCCTGGGGCGCAAACCGTGGCGTGCTGTCTGGGGCACCACTCCTAATAATCTTCCCAGTGAAGAGGAAATCCTGAAATCCAAGCAACCCATCAAGTTCGAAATACCGCAAGACTAACGTTTAATTCACCAAACGCATGGCAAACTCAGCTCCGGAAGTCAGTCGGATCAACGCGCTCCTGTCCGTTGCCCGCAAGCTGAGTTCCGCCATGGACATCAACGCGCTACTCAACGAGATCCTGACTTCCTCCCAGAGTGTGATGCAGGCGGAAGCCGGTTCGATCTTTCTGCCCGACCAGGACACCGGAGAACTGATCATTCACTCCGCCAGCGGGGACATGGCCCCTCAACTCAATGCCACCCGGATACCGAAGGGCCGTGGTGTTGCCGGGGCTGTTTTCGAAAAGAAAGAGTCCATCAACATCAAAGACCCGAAAAACGACCCTCGCCACTACGGCAAGGTAGATGAAAAAACCGGTTTCCAGACGCGCGCGATGGTTACCGTTCCGCTCTTGAGCGGGGACGACTGTCTTGGTGTGGTTCAGGTCCTCAATCCGATCGGCCGGGATTTCTTTGATGATAACGACCAGAACCTCTTTGAAGGCTTTGCCGGACTGATCGCTTCCACCCTGATCCGCCTTGAAGCTCAGGAAAAGGTCATGGCCGAACAAAAGGCTCAACAGGAACTCTCGCTGGCCGCCGAAATTCAGGAGTCCTTCCTGCCGGCACGTTTCAAAATTTTCCCGACCTGCCAGACTCGTATGTTCTATTCACCAGCGTCAACGGTAGGTGGTGACTTCTGCTTCATCCACCGGCTGGAAGATGATCGGCTGCTGTGCGGTCTGGCCGATGTCACCGGGAAAGGCGTGCCCGCGGCCCTGACCATGGCGCGTTCCACCGCCGAGATCAAAGGTATGTGCTCAGTGCTGGAAGACTCGTTAGGTAACTGGGTCTCCATGGTCAATGAACACCTGTCCGAAGAGCTCAGTGGCGGCCGTTTTATCGGCATTACCTTCATGCTGGCCGACAGCAAAAACAGCAAAGTTCAGGTTTGCAATGCAGGCCAGTATTCACCAATGCGATTTAATTCCCGCAGATGGGAGTTGCTGGAATGTCCCCCGCAACTCCCCATCGGGATCATGCCAGGCTTTTCCTACCAGCATACCGAATTCGATCTGGAAGCCGGTCACCTGTGGCTGCTCTTCAGTGATGGTATCACCGAGGCTCGTAATCCTGCTGAGCAGGAGTACGGGGAAGACCGCCTGCTGAAAGACTGTGCCACAGATAAAGATGCCAAAGAGGTTTTGGCTCAAATTGCAGATTCATGGAACCACTTCATGTCCGGCCAACCGCAACATGATGATGCTTCGCTGCTGCTGCTCGACTGGCGCGGCAGCACACCGGATCCTGAATTGCATATCGATTGCGCCACTGGTAATCTCTCAGCTGCGCGGAATTTCATCGAATCCTGGGCAAAGTTCTGCGGTTACGATGACATTACGGTGGGACAGGTTGTGCTGGCCTGTGACGAAGCTGCCACCAATGTCTTCCGCTATGCCTACCAAGGTGAGGGAGGACCACTCGTATTTCAGGTCAGTGTTGATGAGGAAGTAATGCAGATCGTGCTCATTGATCAGGGTATTCCGGTTGAGCTCAGTAAGATCAAAGGTCGTGAACTGGACGACCTGCGTCCCGGCGGACTGGGTACCGTGCTGCTCAAACAGGTCTTCGACAGCGTGGAATACCTGCCGCAGCAGGTCGGCACTCATCTGGTGCTGAAAAAGTCCATCCCCGTTTAATTCTGTCAGAGAAAAAAAATCCTCATGGTACTCTCATACGGCGCAGAAAAACTACAGGATAAAACGCCTGCTTAACAGCCTTACACTCGAAAGAGCTGCTGAGCAGCGCATTACCCCAAGGCGAACCACCGGCTATCAAGCCGGATGAATCCCGGTAAGAACAGGGTTGTCATCCTTTTTAAACCATCGCAATGTCAATTTCCAGTGAAGGTCAAATTATGGGGAACGCGCGGGAGCACACCGACTCCCAGCACACAAGAATTTCAGACCTCCCGTTACGGGGGGGACACTACCTGTGTCTCCATCCAGTCCGGCACTCATTTCATGATCCTCGATGGTGGCTCCGGCTTGCGCCTGCTTGGTCTGGAAATGGGGCGCCACATGCCCAAGCCGATTCAGGCTACGATGCTGTTCAGCCATGTGCATTGGGATCACATTCAGGGCTTTCCTTTCTTTATTCCCGGATTCAGCCACGATACCAGATTGAATCTCTATGGTCCCTGTAATCTGAACAAAGGCGATTTTATTGGCAGCATGCTGGCACGTGCACTACGGCTGCAACAGGACAACCTCAACTTTCCAGTCCAGCTCAGAGAAATGCCGGCTCAAATGCATTTTGAGGATCTGCTGGAGGAATCCGAAACGGTTTTCGACGGTGGTGAGACAGAACTGGTGGTGAAAGCCTACCCGCTTAATCATCCGGGCGGCTGTTTCGGATACCGCATCGAAGAATGGCGTGCCGGCAAACACCAATGCACCTTTGGTTTTGTCACTGACAGTGAACATCTGGAAGAGATTAATCCCAACGTGCAAAACATTATCCGGTCGGCCGACTTGGCGATGTGTGACTCTCAGTATACTCCAGATGAATATGCCGGCACCAACGGAAACTTTTGTCGTATCGGCTGGGGCCACTCAACCTGGGAAATGTCGCTACGCGAAGCCCGTGCGGCTGATACCAAACACCTGCTGCTGCATCATCATGACCCGATGCATGATGATCAGACCGTGGCTGAAATTGAGCACACGGCTCAAGAAGCTGCCAGCAACACCAGCATTATAGTTGAAGCGGCTGAGCAATTCAAAGAATTTGAGATTTAGAGCACATGGTATTTATTCGGGCGCACCGAGTGGTGCGATGACAAGATGAATCCGCCCATGGCGGCTACCACCCCGCAGAGCGGGACACGTTTCATCCAACATTTTCCCGTGTAGGGTGAGCATCCCCGAATACTTTCGCATACACGTTAACATAAGGTTGGAGCCTGCTGGTGAAATGTAGGATGAGATTCCTCCGCCTCAGCGGATGATCTCGTCACGCCATAACTCTAGGATCCGTCCTGACAAGATCGTCCGCCTGCGCCAAGGTTTCGGCGGAAGAATCTCATCCTACACCCGGAAATGTCATCTGCTTATGTTAATGTATGTGCGAATACTTGCGGGGTTCTTGCCAAGCTTCATCCGTAATGGGCCAGATGAATCACAAGGTGCTCTAATGCGATAGCCGAGGGCGTCGAAGACTCGCACAACTAGGTTAAAACATGATTCGGAAACGCTCTAAGAGCAGGAGTCTTTGATACCATCCGGTCAATAGATTCAGCATGCCTGCATGTGGTCTGATTCCAGATACTGCACCAGCATCTCCGCCTGCCGCTTTGCCGCCCCGCGATTCGCCACCATCACCCGACACGCTTTTTGACCTGTCTCAATCCGCAGCGCCGCATCCGTCACCAATCCCAGTAACACGCGCAACAATTCATGCTCATCCTCCACCTGAATCAGCGCTCCTTGATTCTTAAACAGTGTTACCGTGTCCTTGAAGTTGGACATCTCCGGCCCGACCACAATCGGATGCGGGAAGCGTGCCGCCTCCAGAAAATTCTGTCCGCCAACCCCGTAAAAACTCTTCCCGATGATATTAATATCCGCCACGCCATAAAGCGATGACAACTCGCCCGTCGTATCTACCAGCAATACTTCCGGCACGAACGACCCTCCATGATCAGCAATCTCTGATCTCAATACACAGGCCAAATGAGCATCTTCACACACTTTCTTGATCTCATGCACCCGCTCGGCATGCCGGGGCACCAGAATCACCCGCACTGTTTGCCCGGCAGTATCCAACTGGCGGCACTGCTTCAGCAGCATCTCCTCTTCAGGCGCATGCGTGCTGCCGCATAAAATCACCAGATCCTCTGCTCCCCAGCCCAACTGAGCCAGTAATTGCCTTAATTCCGCCTGCCGACTCTCATCCGATTCCGGCACAACGTCAAACTTCATACTGCCGACGTTGAATAATTTATGTGGCGGAAAACCGCAGGCACCCAACCGCTCAATCTCCTGCTGCGACTGCACGCCAACAAAATTCAGCATCCCCAGCAAAGGTCGCAAAACAGACTGAAATTTACTGAAGCGTCGCCGGCTGCGATCCGACAACCGGGCATTTACCAGCCACACTGGGATTCCGCGCTGCTGCGACAGCCACAATTGATTTGGCCACAACTCCTGCTCGACCAGCACCACGAGTGCCGGATTGATTCGGTCAAACCCCCGTTTCACACACCACCACAGATCCAGCGTATGAAAAATTACAGTCAGCCGGTCATCCCCGATGCTTTCTGCCAGGCGGCGACCGGTAATGGTCGTAGTTGAGAGCACCACATCCTGCTCCGGTCGCATGCGACGCAACTCCCGGATCATCACCTCTGCCATTTTCACTTCGCCCACACTCACGGCATGAATCCATACCGCCTCTTTCGTTTGCTCCAGTTGCTTTTGTACCACCGCATCAAAGATCCCGAAGCGCTCTTTCCAGCGATACGCCGCCTGGCCGCGTTTACGCATTCGTATGACATAGGAAGGTGCTGCCAGCAGCAGCGCCAGTGGTAGTAACAGATTATAAATCCCCCACAAAACTTTCATCATCAACGAGCCGTTGGATGAGCCTGATCGTAGCTCTTGCGCATCCGTTCAGCGGTCAACTGGGCATAGATCTGGGTCGTGCTGAGATGGGCGTGACCCAGCAGCTCCTGCACATTTCTCAAATCCGCTCCGTGGTCCAGCATATGTGTCGCAAAGGAATGCCTGAGCTTATGGGGTGATAAAGAACTGTCGAGCCCCGCATATGCCAGGTAAACTTTGAACCGTTGTTGTACCGCGCGCGCCGTGAGTCGCCTGTCAGCAGTGCTGATAAAAGCTGGAACCGGACAACCGGCTATCGCAGCCCGGTAACGCTCATATGCCTCCACTGCCGGCTCACCCAGTATCACTATCCGTTCCTTGCCACCCTTGCCCATGACCCGCACAGCCAGCGAGCGCCGGTCAATATCATCATGATCCATCCCTACCAGTTCCTGTATACGGATTCCGGTGCTGTAGAGAAACTCCAGCACCGCTGCATCCCGCCAGTATTGCCATGCTGCCAGCGAACGCCCGCGCTTCCTCGGCGCATCTTTGCGTTGTTTATCCCGTAACATTGATAACGGTGCCTCTAGAAATGCATGGATCTGAGCTTCATTGAAAATTCGCGGCAGTTGTTTTCTCGGGGATGGCAGCGACAGGTCCCCCAGCGGACTGGCATCCAGGTGCCGCTGTTTTACCAGATACCGGTAAAACGAACGCAGCCCTGAGAACTGCAGTCGAATAGTACTGGCTCCCAGTCCCTGCCGCACGGAAAGATCATAGAGATACGCACGAAAATCATCTGTCTCGGCATCTGTCCAGCGCTGGATATTAGCCCTGCGGGAAAACTCCGCCAGGGCATGCCGGTAATTGCGCACAGTCCGGGTGGAATAGCCACGTTCATCCGTGAGGAAACGCAAAAAACTTGCTACCCATGCCCGGGGCTCCGGCCAGCTGATTTTTTCGGCTTCCATCTTTCCAGTGAACCGGATCAGACCATTTCTGTACAGAATAATCTGGCTTAATCATTTCAAATCCATGCCGTTGCAATGACCCTGAACGATACGGTTAAAAAGCCTCCCATCGGACAGTACCCGCAAACCCTAGCCATTTGAACACTCCACTCCGGTTATCATGCACCGGCCGGCACTGCAGCAAGTATATGATCCGGAACAGCCACGAATTGCATTAACCCTGTAATTTTACTTGGGAAGCCGTGACGATTCAGGCATAAAGGACGTCCTTATCGACCATGAAAATTGTCCTGCTGAACCCTACCTTCTGGCCCGTCGCAGGCGGACCCGAAACCTGCATGAAACAACAGGCGGAACTCCTCGCCTCCCACGGCCACGAGGTCCGCGTTGTTTGTGGCGTCGGAGATGCCAGCTCAGAGAAATACGAAGTAACCAACGTTGCCGAGCTGGCACCCGACTATTCGCTCAACCAGAAAGTCAAAAAAGCGGTCGACCATGGTCAGACCGACGCCAACTTTCAGGAATTCACTGCCGACCTCACTGCCATGTTGCGGCTTCATTTCCGATGGGCGGACTTGGTCATTGATCACGGACCGATGACCACACATTTCAATCTGGCACTCACCCGTGCTGTATGGGAAATGGCCGGCGAGCATAAACTCATCGCCTGGGCCCATGACTTGACCACCACTAACAAAAGCTACGCCCTGCCCAACCCGGATCATCATCCATGGTCATTGATGAAAACTGCCCACCCGATGGCACATTACGTCGCCGTCTCTGATCGCCGGAAAGCCGAGCTGATCGCAGGCATGGAACTCGATGAATCCCGGATCTCCGTCATTCACCCTACCGTCGACCTCAACGACTGCCTCGGTCTGGACCCGTGGTTTACCGAGCGACTCGCCCCGTGGGATCCCGATTCCCGCGACCTGATCCTGTATTACCCCACCAAACTGCTGCAGCGCAAAAATGTGGATCAGGCCTTCTACATCACCGATGCACTGCGCAAGGCGGATATCAATACGTTACTGGTCATCTCCGGCGCCCCGGATCCCTACCAGTCCGGCAATAGTCAATACCAGCAATACCTGGACACGCTGCCGGAACAGCTGGGACTGCAGGATCACTCCTGTTTTCTGGAAAAAGTCTTTCAGGACCCGCTGGTAGCCTGGCAGCAGATGTTCCGTGTCTGTGACGTTGTCCTGTTTCCTTCCGGTTATGAAGGTTTCGGCCTGCCGGTGGTCGAGGCACTCCTGCACCATCGTCCGTGCTGGGCGGCTTTGCCAGCAGGGGATTTCGGCTGGCCCAGCGTTCATACCCGACTCGTCTCCACTCCCGATGATGCACTCAAAGCCGCTAAAGTCCTGGTTGACGACCCCATCCATCAGTCCCGCCGACAGTGGCTCAGAAACCAGTCTCCTGAAACCTACTACCAGCAAAAATTGCTACCGGTAATAGAATCGGTGATGAAGTAAACGGTAGCATCTTTGATCCGAACACCTCACCCCTCAACACAAGCTGCGGCAAAAAATGAAAATCCCGCTTAATTCTATTCTATCCACGATCCTTATCCTGATCTGCACAGCTCTAAGTGGTCATGCGCACTCTCACGCAAAGCCGGAGCATGTGGTTACCTTGAAACAGGCACATAAGGGAAACTTAGAAATTGATACGCTGCTGCTCGACAGCTACGGCCGCCTGCCGGAAAATGAGCGCACCTTTTATCTGGAATCACGCCGGCATCTGGCCGGTAGTGCTTCGGCTCGTCTGACTAACCAGCAGATCATTGCAGCTGCTCAAAAGGCCGGTCTGCCTTTAATCAGTGGCCCAATGCTGGGACACTTGACCGAAAGTGCGATTACTGTCTGGTTTCGCCCTTTGTATTCCGGGGTCATTACAGTTCAACTAAGTGATGCTCAGGGCGGCCAGCGGCAATACTCGGTAAAGGCGACGACCCCTGGAGCCGCCATGCGGGTGCGACTGGACCGACTGGCACCTGATACGTCCTACACCTACCAGCTGATCGGCCCGTCTGATCAGGTCCTGGGGCAGGGCTCGTTTAAAACGGCACCCGAACCTGGCAGCAAAGCCAAATTCCGCATTGCATTCGGCTCCTGCTACCACAAGATCGGCATTCACAACCCGAATCTTATGCAGCTGATCACCCGGCGCGGAAATCACGCGATGCTGCTGATAGGTGACATAGCTGTAGATGATCGTGAAGCACGATTCAACATGCATTATGCAGACTACCTGCTGCGGGATGTGTCCAGAGCCTGGCGAGACTTTGCTGCACATATCCCCATCTACGCCAGCTGGGATGATCACGATTATCTGAACAATGATAAATCCGGCTTACAAAAAGGACAGATCTCCAAGGCAGAACGTCGCACCATGCGCAGCCTGTGGCAGGACAACTGGAACAATCCTCCCACCAATGTCAGCGATCGCGGGATTTATTTCAGTACTGTGGTGGGGAATGTGGAAATCATCATGCTCGATACCCGTTCCTGCCGCGTCTGGGACAAGCGCGATCAACGCGGCTCCTATCTGGGAGAGGCCCAGTCAGCCTGGCTGCTTGAAACGCTGAAAGCGTCGAAGGCTCCATTTATCATCCTCACCAGCGGCACCATGTGGAGCGACTACATGTCCAATGCCAAGGATTCCTGGGGCACCTGGGACCAGCCTGTCCGGGAAGAGATTTTTAGCCTGATTGAAGCGCACGACATTGCGGGCGTGATCCTGCTAAGTGGAGACCGACATGGTGCACGAGGTTTCAGAATCGGACGCCCGAGCGGGTTTGAACTGTACGAATTTGAAGCCGCCTCACTAGGCGCCGACAGCGGCCCCCGAGCAATGGCTCCAGACACCTCCATGCAGATTTTTGGCTACCCGGCAGGAATACTGGCTTTTGGAGAGTTAACGTTCGATACCACCCTGAACGAGCCCGTCGTCACTTTCCGTTTGATCAATGAGGTAGGCGAAGTGCTGGAAGAACACCTCCTTGACTACTCCCGGCTGACTCCCACGAAAACCCAACCTTAGAGACGCACCACAAAGAATTTTTCCTGAGACGAAACTACCAGGAAATCCGGGCAACGACACTCCGGTTTATCCTGGTCCATTGACGCTTATGAACGATCCTTAGTATTTCTTCGCACTGGCAAGTAGCGGTGTAAACCCGGGATCATTCGGATCTGCTTCGAGAGTCTGAATCAGAACCTTACCCAGTCCGGCTTGCTTGAACCATCCGCGCAGGTCGGACTCCGTAAACCCGAGCCAGTGGTCATAGTAGAGCTCGCGAGCCTTATCGAACTGGTGTTTCTGCAAATCCAATACGACGACGGATCCCCCCTCCCGCAACAACTCTGTGGCTTGCCGGATGGCACGCTCCGGATTTTCCGCGTGGTGCAACGCCTGGCTGAATACCACCAGATCCACCGATCCGGCTTCCAGCGGCGGGTCTTCCAGTTGCCCGAGCCGATACTCCACATTGGAAATTTTATTGGCTTTCAGTTGCGATTGTCCGAACTCAACCATATTGGGTGAGTTATCCACCGCATAAACCTTGCGGGCACGCTGCGCCAGCAGCAGCGTCAACCAGCCTTCGCCCGCTCCCATGTCAGCGATATCAACCTCACCGATCATATGTGCCAGCGCCGGACCCACCGCGGACCAGGTCCTGCCCGGGCAGTACGCTTTGCCCAGTTTACCGGCGATTTTATTGAAATAACTTTGCGTGGCTTCTCGCCGTTTGCGCAGCACACTTTTTAATTCCGTGCGGTCTTTTTCCACATCCGGGATCTCCTGCAGCGTTGCCAGTGCTGCCCAGACAATCTGATCAATCGAAGGATCCAGCCCGCTGCGCCCTTCATAGAAAATACTCTTGCCCTCTTTACGGGTTTGCACCAGCTCTACTTTCCGCAGCACTGCCAGATGGGCGGATATCAGGGACTGGGAAAGTAAGGTCACCTGCTGGATCTCACTGACGGATAATTCCGCCTCTCGCACCAGTGCCATCAGTCGCACTCGGGTTGGATCATTGAGGGCTTTCCAGACACCACGCAGTAAGGATGCTTCCGGCTGCAACATAACCAAAACATATCAACAAATATTGATATTTGTCATGCTAATCTTGTGATTAGAATACGCTATCTATCAGCTTATCCGCAATGGAACGCTCGTGCAATTCCAGTTTTTTCCAATGGTCAATCACTTCTTCCCAGACACGATCATTGATATGACGTTTGAATTCCTGCATATCGTCGTAAATCACTTCCGGCATCAGCTTCATGGTCAGCGGTGCTTTAGCTGCCGCATTAACAGCATCCACATCTACCGTAATATTACGCTCCGTGGAAACATATGCCAGCACCGGTGCACCAATCTGATTCATCAGGTCCGCCGTGGGCAATACTTTCGGTTCCAGTAACGTCACTCCGCTTAGTGTGCGGTTCTTGCGTGCTGCAGCCAGCACGTCCCGGGTGCTTTCACCAATACCCAGCACAATCACTTTATCCATTTTGAAACGCGGGCTCAGTTTGAAAAAATGAATGCCGGTTTCAATGGCGGAAACCGTGGCCGCTGAAGAGACAGCATCCATGTGCTGATCAATATCACTTGGACTTTTAGGCACACTGCCGTTGAACAAGTCTACCGCCAGCACGATGAACCCCGCACCAGCCAGACGATCACAAAGTGTGCGGGTGGCCATACACAGCCCGAACTTTCCATGCGCCACTACAATGCCTGCCTCCGGCTTCTGCTCCGGAATGGCCAGATAGCCCACTTCATCCGAACCAAAATCACGCAGGAATATGAGCTCCCCCTGCGGTCTTGTCAGATTTTCTGCCTCCTCTGCCCCCAGAAGAAATGCCGGCAACACCATTAAAAAGGCAATAGGCAGTATTTTCACAGTTCAAAGCTCCAAAAAATTTCTTAATAAATGTTTTCCGTCACGAGACAGTATAGACTCCGGATGGAACTGCACACCGTGCACCGGGTATTCCTTATGCCGGACACCCATGATCTCCCCCTCTTCGGTATGCGCACAAATCTCAAGACAATCCGGCACACGATCAGGATCAGCAATGAGGGAGTGATAACGCGTTGCTTCAAACGGTTGCGGCAGACCATGAAAGACGCCACGACCGTCATGTTTGATCGGCGAAGTCTTACCATGCATCAACCGCTCTGCCCGGACAATCTGACCACCAAATACCTGGGTAATACACTGATGCCCGAGACAAACGCCCAATAACGGCACCTCTTTACCCATTTGTGCGATCACCTGATTGGAAATGCCACCGTCATCCGGCGTACCGGGTCCCGGTGAAATCACGATTTTTTCGGGATCCACCTGCTTTAACTCATTCAACGTGATCTCATCATTCCGGTATACCGTGGGCTCTGCACCCAGTTCACCGAAATACTGCACCAGATTATACGTAAAAGAATCGTAGTTATCGATGACGACCAGCGGTTTCATAAGCAGAATGAAAAGTAGACGGTTACTAACGTAGCCTTATTCAGTTTCGATTTCCAGCTTGAAGGACTTGGCCAGTGCGATCGCACTGATGGCAGCTTCAGCCTTATTGACACTTTCCTGATATTCACCCTCCGGAGTGGAGTCTGCCACCAGCCCCCCACCTGCCTGGATATAAGCGATACCATCCTTAAGAAATACGGTGCGGATCGCGATACAGGAATCCAGATTGCCGGAAAATCCGAAATACCCGACTGCTCCGGAGTAAATGCCGCGACACGTGGGTTCACCTGCCGCAATAATCTGCAGCGCCCGCACTTTCGGAGATCCAGAGACCGTGCCGGCCGGGAATGTTGCCCGCAGCACATCGTAGCACGACTGATCCGGTTTCAATTCCCCTTCCACATGCGAGACAATATGCATCACGTGCGAGTAACGCTCGATGGTCATAAATTCAGACACTTCCACCGTATTGAATTCGCAGACACGGCCCACGTCGTTGCGGCCCAGATCCACCAGCATCACATGCTCCGCCCGTTCTTTCGGATCACCCAGCAGATCATTCTCCATGGCCAGATCTTCATCCGGATCTTGCCGGCGGGGACGTGTCCCGGCAATCGGGTGCACTTCGACCAGGCCTTCCTCACAACGCACATGCGTCTCCGGTGAAGAACCCACCACCGCCAGGTCACCAAACTTCAGGCAAAACATATATGGTGACGGATTAATGAAGCGCAACGCCCGATACAGCTCAATGGGGCGCTGGGTAAAGGGCATTTCAAAACGTTGTGAGGGAACCACCTGGAAAATGTCACCTGCACGGATGTGTTCCTGCATCGTTTCGGTCATGGAAACATACTCCTGCTTGGTCATATTGACCTCATAATCAGAAGGGTCGATTTCCTGATGCGGTGAGACCACCCGGGAGACTACCGCACCCAGCGGCTCAGAAAGCTTTTGTTCAATTTCACTGATCGTCTTAACGGCCTGATCATAGGCGGCGGCGGCATCATCCTGAATGTAGGCGTTCACCAGAATCTTGATCCGGCGAGTCAAGTGATCGAAGATCAGCAGGCTGTCGCTGACTACAAAGTAAGCGTCCGGCACCTGCAGGTCATTATTGGGTGCCTGCGGCACGCTGGGTTCAAAAAAACGCACCGCTTCGTAACTGAGAAAGCCTACAGCTCCACCCGAAAAAATCGGCAGATCACTGCGCTCAACCGGCTGATAGCGCGACATCAGTTTTTCCAGTTCTACCAGCGGATCAGTATCGATCCGGTACTCTTGAACGGTCTCCTCACCGGCCACCCGACCAGGGTTTTCATACAGGCGCACGTTTTGATCAGAACAGTGAAAAATCAGATTCGGGTCAGCGCCGACAAAGGAATAACGACCAAACTTTTCACCTTTTTCTGCGGACTCCAGCAGGAAGCTATGCTCGCCGGTATCGAGTTTAAGATACGCCGAGATCGGTGTTTCCAGATCCGCAATCACTTCTTTATAGACCGGGATCAGGTTGCCTTGGTCGGCAAGGCGAACAAATTCTTTTGGGCTGGGTGTAATCATAACAGAGACGACGTAGGAACATAATCACTTACGGGCCGAACCGCAATGCCGCGCTTTGCCAAATACTGTTTCACTTCCGGAACTGTCAGTTTCCCGAAGTGAAACAGACTGGCCGCCAGTGCAGCGGAGGCACCGGCATGTTCCAGCACATCTCCAAAATGCTCCAGCTTTCCCGCACCACCACTGGCAATGACTGGAATCTGCACCGCGTCCGATACAGCCCGGGTCAGTCCGTCGTCATAACCACATTGTACTCCATCAGAATCCATGCTGGTCAATAAAATCTCACCTGCACCACGTGATTCCCCTTCCTGAGCCCAGTGCACCGCGTCCATCCCTGTGGGAGTTCGACCACCGTGCGTATATACCTCCCAGCGTCCTGCTTCCACTTGTTTGGCATCAATCGCTAAAACCACACACTGGGATCCGAAAGCACCACTGCCTTCATTGATCAAATCCGGTCGATGAACCGCACTGGTGTTGACACTGATTTTATCGGCACCAGCCCGCAGCATGCGACGCATATCAGACACCTCCCGAATGCCTCCGCCCACGGTCAGCGGCATAAACACCTGTTCCGCTGTGCGTCGCACGACGTCCACCAACGTTTCCCGGTTGTCGCTGGACGCCGTAATATCCAGAAAAACCAGCTCGTCCGCACCCTGTGCATCATAAGCCAGTGCGGCTTCCACCGGGTCCCCCGCATCGCGTATTTCAACAAACTTAACTCCTTTGACGACACGACCCCCATCCACGTCCAGACAAGGTATGATTCGTTTTGCCAGCATGACAGATGGTGATACGGATGATTCCAACCGGCATCCAGCACTTTTTTTATCAAACTGGCCCATAATCCATTCTAAAGTAATGAATATAAATTATTTAACTGTATTAACCAATAGTGGAGCATTACATTGAAAAAGATTATATCTGGTTTACAAAATGCTTGTAAGGCAGCCATCATGACCGTAGTTGGAGTAGGCGATGAGTAATCAAAAGAAGACCCGTAAACCACCAAAACCCAAAATTTCTGCGGAGGAAATGATTCCACCCGAGGGTCTGGCGGGTGCTGCCGCCTCCAGTCATTCTTCTGATCCGAAGCTCAGAGAGAGCGCAGCGAATATCGATACCACCGCTCATAAGTTTAACATTGAGTCATTGCAGCAGCAGCCGCAAGAGGCTCCAGTCCCCGCTTACGAGCATCTGGGAGATCTCCCGGACGCTTACGGAACCCGCAAGCTGTATCTTACCGCACGTGATCCACACTGGCTCTTCTGCTACTGGGATCTGACTTTTGAACAGATCTCTGAAGCCGAACACAGTGCACAAGACAGCAAAGTCTTTTTGCAGATCTACCTGAGCGACGGCTCCCGGGTCCAGCAGATCCACATCACCTCGTCGTCAAAAGAATGGATGATCCACATCAATCGACCTAACACTTTATTTTACGCAGAGATCGGTTATTACGCTCGCGACGGCCATTTTGAAGTCGTCAGCCGCTCGCGTCTGGCTCAATCTCCGCGTGACAACCTCTCAGAAAACACCGATGTTCGGTTCGCCACTATTCCATTTAAAATCAGCTTCTCTGAACTCAAGAAGCTGCTTAGCAATCTGGCGCAGGAAGGCGAAGCCCTGGCTGAAACGCTGGCGCGCCTGCAAGACGAAGGATATCCGCTGCCATTCGATCACCACGGAGGCCAATTGTTGACGGAAGCGGAGCGCCAGCTGTTCCTGGATCACATGGAAGAAACGTTCACCAAACGCATCTGGATTGACTCACAGGAAATCATCGAACGCTTTACCCGGCAGTTCAGTCTGGGCCGGCGCGGCGGTGGACAGACCTGGCCTCCTTCCAGTCACTGGCTGTCCAGTAGCATGAGCAGTCCTTTCGGCTGTATGGACGACCGCGGATTCAGCATGCATCTCAATGCAGAGCTGATCATCTATGGCGGAACACAACCCGGTGCAACCATCCGTCTGGACGGTAAGGACATTCAGCCGGATGAAAACGGCAACTTCCATTACCACTTCAATTTTGCCGATGGGAAATATCACATTCCCATTGAAGCTACTTCCATGGATGGTATTGAAACACGCCAGGCACTCCTCTCATTCCTGCGCATGACGGCAACCGGTGATGACGTGGACGCAACACCCCAGCCACGGCGTGATGCGCCTATGGGAAAAATCGAATAGAGTTGAACCACTCTTCGAATTAGTTCAAATTCCCATAACTGATGCCCCAAGGATATCTAGCCCTCATTCTCCACGCACATCTTCCCTTTGTCCGCCACCCGGAATATGACAGCTTCCTGGAGGAGGATTGGCTGTTCGAAGCGATTACAGAAACTTATATCCCTCTCATTAACATGATGGAGGGATTGCGCGACGATGATGTGGATTATCGCCTGACCATGTCCATGACGCCCCCGCTCTGTTCCATGTTGATGGACGAACTGTTACAAAATCGCTACCTGCATCATCTGGAAAAGAATATTGAACTGACTGGCAAGGAAATCGACCGCACCCGCGGCAACCACATGGAACATGAACTGGCCTGGTTTTACAATCGCCAACTCATCAACTGCCGCGATGTCTTCTACCGCTACGATAAGAATCTGGTCAGCGCCTTTCGTAACTTCCAGGACAGTGGAAAACTGGAAATCATCACTTGCGGTGCCACGCACGGTTTCCTCCCGCTGATGACCGATTATCCGGAAGCCGTTCGAGCGCAGATCATGGTGGCACGCGACCACTATATCGATTGCTTCGGTCGCCCGCCACGCGGCATCTGGCTGCCGGAGTGTGCCTACGCCCCGGGCATCGACACCTGTTTACGGGAAGCTGAAATCCGCTGGTTCATCCTCGATACACACGGACTGATGTATTCCGATCCACGTCCGCAATACGGCGTCTATGCGCCCATGTATACTAGAGAGGGTCCTGCTGCCTTCGGACGCGACATCGAATCCTCTAAACAGGTCTGGAGTGCCGAAATCGGATATCCGGGTGATCCGTGTTACCGTGATTTCTATCGCGATGTCGGATTTGACGCTGATTTCGAATATGTGAAGGATTATGTGCAGCCGAACGGATTACGCAAGTTCACTGGGTTGAAGTATTACCGCATTACCGGCAAGACCGACAACAAGCACCTTTACGAGCCACAGCAAGCCATCGACAAAACGGCGGAACATGCAGCAAATTTCATGTTCAATCGCGAGCATCAGATCAAGCACCTCAACGAAACACTGGGCATTCCCCCGATCGTGATATCACCCTATGATGCGGAGCTGTTTGGACACTGGTGGTTCGAAGGCCCCCACTTTATCAACCACCTGCTGCGCAAGGTTGCCTACGATCAGCAGATCTTCAAGATGACCACGCCGTCAGAGTATCTGGAAAAGTTTCCCACCCAACAGGTCGCAAATCCCAGTGCCTCATCCTGGGGCGCTAACGGCTACTGGGATGTCTGGGCAGAAGGCTCCAACTCCTGGATCTACCAGCACCTGCACGTGGCTGCCGAACGCATGACCGAACTGGCACGCACATTCCATGACTGCCATGGACTGACTGATCGCGCTATGAAACAGGCAGCACGTGAACTGCTGCTGGCACAATCCAGTGACTGGGCTTTCATCATGAAAACAGACACCATGGTGCCGTATGCAGTCAAGCGCACCAAAGATCACATCCTTCGGTTCACCCGCCTCTATGAACAGATCAAGTCTGACCGGATCGACCAGGACTTCCTCGGCAACTGTGAATGGAGAGATAATATATTTCCGAATATCAACTGGAAGTATTACGCATAGCCTTAGCCGGTATCTTTCACTCTGCTCAATATCATTACCATAAAAATTAGAAAATTTTATTGTTGAAATATAATAAAATTAATATATCTAATTTTTATGCTTGATGATAACACCTATTACTGGCTTAAGCCCGCTCGCCTGCCTGTTCTGGAAAGTGTGGGGCTGATATTAATGATGATATGGATAGCAATTGCATTCAAATATGGTTCCTTAGCACTGATCTTTGAATATGAAGATCATTCACAGATAAAAATGCATCCGCTAGCCTTCCCCATCCAACAACCTGAAAGTTCGAAACCGTTCTACCCCTGAAACGAGCCGCATAGCCGGGTTATAGGTGCCGTTGCAGGCTCAGCAGCATAAAGCAGTCGAACACTGATCCTGGAAAATCAGCGCCTGATCAAACCAAGCCAGAGCTTAGCCTACGGTCTTCCAACGCTGCGTTGAAACAGAGGACTGGCTTTTCGTCACCAAACGAACAATTCCCTGCTTGTCTCGGACCCTGAAGCAGCCGTTCATGCTGTATCCCATGTTGTCAGCTACCCAGGTCAGCGACTTCACTTCGGAATCCTCGTTGACAATCTCGATGATATGTCCGGATTCGGGAACGCTTTGTTCCGCATACGGACTGCCGTAATCTGAGTTGATGTTCATGTTTTTATGCGTTTGTTGTTCCACAGCAGGTTTCATACGACCCACTTGTTATCCCACATCAATAAGCTTACTCGGTACCACACGCAAGCGATTTTAAACCATGATCACCCTCATCGGAGTATAAGAAGACGGCTCAATCTCAAAGACGGAAAGTTAATCCAAGGCATCCAATGCAGCCTTAGCCACGCCAAAGGCACCTGCATTAGAATCCAGTTGAGCCACAGCAATTTCAACCTGATGCCCGTCCGGGCGCATTTCATACTCGTCCATGAACTGGCGGAATGGCTGTAACAGGGAATCACCAGCCTTGGCCCCGCCTCCACCAATGATCACCAGTTCCGGATCCAGTGTGTTGATCATGGAAGCCACTCCGACCGCAAACTTGCGCACCGCCTCAGTCCATAATTGGACCGCCTCTGGTGCTCCTGTCCGGTAGCCGTCTACCAGCGCTTTGGTCGTCTGGTATTTCGCGTGATTCAGATTTTTAATAAATACCTCTGAAATAGACATCTCCAGACTGCCGGGGATGTTCCAGTCATCTCCCGGCCGTGTCGAATCAATGCAGACATGTCCCATATGACCGGCACGCCCAATGTGGCCTTTAAGCAGTTTTCCGTCGCACATGATGGCTCCGCCAATACCTGTCCCGATAGTGAACATCAACACATCGCTCTTGCCCGCAGCGGCTCCCACCCAAGCTTCTCCCTGTAAGGCTGCGTGGGCGTCGTTCCACACCACTACCGGTGTCGCACGCCCCAGGAAATCCACCCAGTCAAAATTCGGCAGCCCCTGCATTTTTCCGGGAATGAAATAGATCGCGCGCGCATCTTTGGTCGCCAGACCGGGAGCACTGATGCCGACACTGAGTGCCTCACCCAGCTCGGCTTCGATTTCACCCATCAGTTCACGGATCTCAATGGCAAACTGCGGGATCTCACCCTGAAACTCACCATCCCGCGTGGGATGGCTGAACTCTCGAATCAGCTCGCCCGATTCCTTGACCGCAATCGCTTTGATATTGGTGCCACCCAGATCGATGCCAATGACGTACCTCATTGCCGGATCATGCTGAACTCGATCCGCACTGCCAAGAAACAAAAACGGCCCCAACAAGGGTTTTACTCAACGAGCATCTGCGATCATTTTCTCCAACTTCAAAGTGTCTGCGGAGAAAGCGCGGATGCCGTGCGAGAGTTTTTCGACCGCCATCGGATCCTCATTGTGATCGAACAGAAAAGTCTGCTGATCCAGATGAACCTGTTCCAGATCCATCGCTTTGGCCTGCTCGGCATCCAGCTTCTTCTCGATCAGATCGGTAGAATCACTCAATTCCTGTAGCAGTCCCGGACTGATGGTCAACAGGTCGCAACCAGTCAGCTCAATGATCTGTCCAGCATTGCGGAAACTGGCACCCATCACTTCGGTTTCATAGCCGAACTTCTTGTAGTAGTTGTAAATTTTCTGTACCGACTGAACGCCCGGATCTTCGGCACCCTGATAATCAATACCGTTTTCCTTCTTATACCAGTCGTAGATACGTCCCACAAATGGAGAGATCAGCTGCACTTTGGCTTCTGCACATGCGACGGCTTGAGCAAAAGAGAACAGCAGCGTCAGGTTGCAACGGATGCCTTCTTTTTCCAAAACCTCGGCAGCTTTAATTCCTTCCCAGGTCGAGGCGATCTTGATCAGAATCCTCTCCCGGCTCACCCCGGCGGCTTCGTACAAACCGATCAGGTGACGTGCTTTTTCAAGCGTTCCCTCGGTGTCAAAGGACAGACGCGCATCGGTTTCGGTGGAAACTCTGCCAGGTACGATATCCAAAATTTTCAATCCGAACTGGATCAGGGTCTTATCAATAATCGTTTCAACACTGGCATCTGCATGGTCCTGAATGACTTTATCCAGAATCGGGCGGTATTCGTCCTGCTGAACGGCTTTGAGAATCAAAGACGGGTTCGTGGTCGCATCCTGCGGGGCATAGGCTTTCATCGCCTCAAAATCTCCGGTATCGGCGACAACCGTGGTGTGTTGCTTCAGTTGATCTAATTGGTTTGCGTTACTCATAATTGTCGCAGCAGATTACTGACGCAGTTCGTTTTGGCAACTGTGAAGCGAAGCAACCTTTCTGCTTTTTTCCCACATGATACATCGCCTTAACAATTCTGTGACCAAACGCCATTACCTTAGCATTTAGTAACCCGGACGAAAGCTGACCGCTTAACCTTAACCTCATCTTGCTATGGAATCAGAGACCGTTATTGAAGCAACAGAACCTCAAATCCTCAGCCGAGATTCCGATCCATCCCCCCTCAACGAAGCTACCAATGCTCCTGGATATTCCAAAGAACGCTACGTCCTGGGAGCCAATACCGATTGGCTGGATTTGGTTGATCATCAGACTTTCATGAGTGGATCCACCACGATGGAAGCCGCACAAAACTTCTTCCGGGATCATCCAAATTGTCGCTACAGCGTCGTCCTGGACGAATCCGGCCAAATCGTGGGCCTCTGTTCCGAACAAAAAATCGGTAATACCTTGAGCCAGTGGGGGCTCGGTTACGCGGTCTTCGCACGCAAGGCGATCCGCAACCATATCCTTGAAAATGATTTTCGTATCGTGCGCGGCACCCCTGTCTACAAAGTGCTAAACGCCATCATGGAACGTAAAGATGACTTTTTTGATGATGTCATTTTGGTTGATGAGCATGATCGCTTCCAGGGACTGATCCGGGTAGCCACACTCGTACACCTGCAACATGAAATCAACCGTCAACAGTATGACGAAATCAAGACTTTCAGTTCCCAGCTGAATCGCAACAACGAAGAACTCGCCCGCTCGCGTGATGCTGCCATGCAGGCAGCCGATATGAAGTCCTCCTTTTTAGCCAATATGTCGCACGAAATCCGAACCCCGCTCAACGGCATCCTGGGCATGATCAAGATCCTGCTACGCACCCCACTCAACGAAAAACAACGACGTTATGCTCAAACCGTTCAGCACTCCGGCGCCGCCTTGCTCACCATCCTCAACGATATTTTGGATTTTTCCAAAATCGAAGCAGGCAAAATGGATCTGGAAGAGATCCCGTTCGATCTAAATGAACTGATGGATGAAACCGTTCAACTGATGGACGAGCGGGCCCGGGAAAAAGGACTCGAACTTTTTTCATGGGTTAACAGCAACGTCCCCGCTGGGCTTATCTCCGACCCGGCACGCCTGCGACAAGTTCTGCTCAACCTGATTTCCAACGCAATCAAATTCACCGAAGCAGGCGAAGTGATGATTCGCGTCACGCAGGAATCCGATCTTGGAGAGTGTTCGCGTATCAAAATTTCAGTCACAGACACCGGGATCGGCATCTCTGCCGAAAACCAGGCCAAGTTGTTCCAGGCATTCCAGCAGGCAGACTCCTCAACCAATCGGAAATTTGGCGGCACAGGTCTCGGACTAGCCATCTCCCGCAAAATCGTTGAACTACTCGGAGGACACATAGCACTGCAAAGTAAAGAAGGGCAAGGCTCCACCTTCTCCTTCACCGTTGATTTCAAAAAACAGAAAAAAGAACCATCCAGTCCAGACTCCAACCCGGAACCGGTTGATTTTTGGGGCGTGCGTGCACTGATTGTGACCGAAAATCCAAGCTATGCCGGATTTATCAGCGAGCAGATTACTTCCTGGAACATCCTCAGTAAACACATCAGCTCGGCAAATGATGCCATGTCATTTGCATTGCAGACGGCACAACGTGGCGCGCCAATGGATATTATCTTCCTCGACTCACAAATGGGGGATCAAACCGGATTCGATTTCGTGGCAGAACTACGCTCCCACACACCACTTGAAGACAGCCGCGTCATTTTACTAACCGGCAAAAATCAGGAATTGGATCCGCAGCGAACGCGTGAATTGCGGATTACCGACACTCTCCCGAAACCTCTTCGGGTTAAGAATCTCCAGGATTCCATCGCCCTGTCACTGGCACGCCAACCCAAAGACAGCCCTCCCCCGCATAATGAGCAAAACACTTCAGCAGAATCACAATCCGAAGCACCAACCGAAGGGTTAGTGCAGGATAGCGCACCGGAATCTGATATCCGTCCACTGAAGCTCCTGCTAGTCGAAGACAGCGAGGTAAACCGTGAAGTGGCTCTGATTCAGTTAAAGACCTGGCAACACCAGGTTCAGACCGCTGGAAACGGAAAGATAGCTATCGAATTACTCAGTCGTGAACAATTCGACGGAGTCTTGATGGACTGCCAGATGCCTGAGATGGATGGCTATGCGGCCGCTGCCGAGATCCGCAATCCCGATTCCGCTGTGATACAGCATGACCTCTATATCATCGCCATGACAGCTAATGCGCTGCAGGGAGACCGGGATAAGTGTCTCCAAGCCGGCATGAATGATTACGTGAGTAAACCGGTCGACGAAACCGAATTACTCTCCGCCCTGCACCGATGCGCAGAACACTCGCCCGAACTCTTGCTCAAGCAAGAACCACAGCCTGCTCCGCCCTCCGCACCTCCGTCTACTGCGAGAGCCTCATTCCCCAGCCATCTGATCGAGCTCTTCTTCCGAGAAACCGAACAGCGTATCGAAGAACTGCAATCACACCTTGAAACCAATTCAATGGAAAAAGCAAGCCGCGCTGCACATACCATTAAAGGCACCGCCGGAAACTTTGCAGCGACTCAATTAGCGGATCTGGCGCGGGAAATGGAAGCCGGTTGCCAAGACGGCAATTTGCAACGTGCATGGGAATTATTACCCCAAATTCAGCACGCCTTTGCCGCACATCGGTCATTAGCTGCAACGCACAAATAAACCCGCACATGCCTGTTGCTATGACCTTCAACCCGGATCGCGTTTTCCTCTTCACCGGGGGCACCCAGCTTGGACCTTTCGATATCCACACCGCTGAGTCCTTATGGAAACAGGTAGGATCACCGCAAGAGGCCTGGCTCTGGTCACAGGGCATGCAGGACTGGGTACTCATCGGAACTATCCTCAATTCCGCACTGCCAGCCGCCGTAACGTTGGAAACTCCTCGGGTGCTGGCCGTCGATGATGATCCCGTCATGCTGGATGTGGTTAAATATATCCTGGAGGAATCCGGATATCACGTCAAAACCGCTAACGATATGTTGCCCGCCTGTTCACTCCTGGAACAGCACGAAACGGACTACTTCGACTGCATTGTCACTGATTATAAAATGCCTGGAGGTTCCGGCCTGGACTTAGTTCGCTGGATCAAGCAACGCAACGAGTCACTGCAAGTCGTCCTGCTCACAGCACAGGATGACAAACAACTCGTTAAATCCGGACTGCGGGCCGGCATCTTTGATTTTCTGGAAAAACCGATCTGTCCGGACACCTTTAAAAAGTCCGTCCGGCAAAGTATTGAAATGACCAATAAACGTCGGGAAGAACGACAGGCACTGCTTGAGATGGTCAGAATGCGCCTATCCGGCCAGGGGGTGCTGGCAGAAGAAGTCATTGAGAAACTCGTTGCCCGCGAGTCTAATTCATCATCCTTATTAATGAAGCTGGATACCATCATCCGGTATTCCCGCAAACTGGAGGAATCCAGCGCTTCTGCCTCCGGGATGAAAGGGGATCTGGGCGACCTGAACCTGCTCGACATCATTCAACTCCTGGCACAGGCCGGAAAATGCGGTCGCCTCTCTATCTTTCCTCACCCCAGCGAGCTGCTGACAGAACCGTGCCAAGTCTATTTCAAGCAGGGAAAATTCTACCACGTCATATCCGGCCAGAATACCGGCATCCATGCACTCCGCGAATTACTGCAGTGCCATCGTGGCGCATTCGAGTTCCAGCATGATATTCTTTCGGAAGTTGAAAGCATCTCCGGTGACCCCATTGCTCTGATGTTGATGATCAGCGCAGAAATCGACGAGGCTCAAAAGAAATAATACCCAGATCTTTATGAAAAGAATCATGATTATCGACGACAGTGATGCAACCCGCGCATCGATCGAATGTGTGCTCATCGCACTTGGCCACCACGTTGTCAGCGTGGAAAATGGAGTCGAGGCAGTCAAACAACTCCAGCAGCAGGATCCCTTTGACTTACTCATTACCGACATCTTCATGCCGGAAATGGATGGCATCGAAGTCATTGAAAAATCCAAGCAACAGTTTCCAGACATGAAAATCATCGCCATCTCCGCAGGCGGAATGGGGATCCAAGGCCAGGAAATGCTTAACATCGCCTCCGACCTCGGAGCCGAAAAAATCGTGAAAAAGCCTTTCAGCAACGACGAAATTTCGGAGGCCGTCACCCACATACTCCAAGTCTAGCGATCAAGGCAAACCACATTGTTTGCTTTGCTGCATATAATATTTTTACTTTTTTGTTTCCTGTTCCGGTCAGCAGTGTTTAAACCATTCCGCAATGATTAAACGATTGGCTGTGCTCACTTCCGGCGGTGATTCCCCCGGTATGAATCCCGCGGTGCGGGCGATCACCCGTGCCGGGATCAATCAGAACCTGGAAGTCATCGGTATCCAGAACGGATACCGCGGGATCTTCGATGATGAGTTCGTTGAACTCGATACACTCAAAGTCTCCGGCAAGATCCGCGATTCCGGCACATTTCTCTGCACCAGCCGTTGCCGTGAAATGATGGAACCGGGAGGACCGCAAAAAGCAGTTGATATTCTGACCAGAAAAAAAGTAGATGCGCTCTGCGTCATTGGCGGCGACGGTTCTCTGACCGGAGCCTACGAGATCACCAAACTCGGTTTTCCAGTCATTGGTCTACCCGGCACCATTGACAACGACCTGTTCGGAACGGACATCGCCATTGGTGTCGATACCTGCCTCAACGGAATTATTGAAATGGTAGACATGATCAAAGCCACCGCCTCCTCCCACCGTCGCTGCTTTGTGGTGGAAGTGATGGGGCGCAACTCCGGCTACCTGGCCATGATGAGCACCATTACCACCGGCTCGCAGGTGGCTGTCATCCCGGAATATCGACTAAATATGGAACACATCCTGAATGCCCTCAACCGCCGTATCCGCCGCAAACACCACAATAGCGTGGTCATCGTCGCCGAAGGGGTTTCCACTGGTGCCGCCTTTCAGGAACAGCTGGAAGCCGAACGTCACACTCATCCGGAATTCAATCAGGAAATCCGCCTGACTGCGCTCGGACACATCCAACGTGGTGGTACCCCCAGTCACTTTGACCGCCTGCTGGCCAGTCGCATGGGTGAATTTGCAGTCCTGGCGCTTACCCAGGGCGAATCCGGTTGCATGGTCGCCAGTGTCGGTGGGAAAATGCAGCTGCGCGATTTCGATCAGATCCTCGGCCGTCGCAAGGATCTCCCGGCGGACGCCATCCGCCTGGCCCGTAACCTCGACATCGAGTTCGGTGAAACGGTGGAACTTTGATCCAAACCTGTAGGGTGAAATTCCTCGTCCCGACACCCTGTGTGGTCGGGAAGACTGATCTTGCTAGCACCATGCCGAGATCTGCTTCGAAGAATCTCAGCCTACAGTCGCTTTAAATCATACAATCCGTTGTAGCAGTGGTTGTCACCAGCCGCTTTTGCATGGAATAAGGATCCTTACTTCTCCCCCATCCGCGGATGGAGACTATTCCCGCGGTTCCGATACCAGGCCACCGCCAGTGCAGCATAGTTGCCGATCTCCTCATCCAGCTGTGCCGGCACGATCTCGCAGATGGCAGCGGAACGCGACAGCGCTTCCCGCTCCAATACCTCGCGCATGGCGGGTTCCAGTAGATTCCGACAGCGGACAAAAATACTGCCCAGCACGATTTTTTCCGGGTTGAGAATATCCACCAGGATTGCCAGTGCTTCACCGTAGCGATAACCCACATCCCGGAAGAGCTGGAGCGCTTTTTCATCCCCCTTCTGCGCAGCTTTGGCCACATCCTCTGTTGTGATGTTTTCGATCTTTTTACGGTTGAATGAAACCGCTCCATCATTCGCGGATGCCACTGCCTGGGCCAGCTGGGCAATCCCGCCCCCGCTACAGAATCCCTCCACCGATCCGGCTTTCCCATAGCCCACCGGCCCGTCTGCGGCCAGGCGTACATGTCCGATCTCTCCCGCCGAACCGCTGGCACCTTCCACCAGCAGCCCATTGATCATCAACCCGGCTCCAAAGCCGGTGCCTGCCGTCACAAAGACCATGTGGTTGGATTGTTCTCCCGCTCCAAACTTCCATTCTGCCAGAGCACCGGCATTCGCATCATTCATCAGATAGGCTTTGCATAGGAACTCTGCTTCCAGCGCATGGACCATTTCAACCTTGTCCCAGCCGGGAAGATTGGGAGGCGACAGAATCTCTCCCTTGATCCGGTCCAGCGGGTCGCCACAGGCCACCCCGATTACGGAGGTTTCGTCCGCACCGAATTTTTGGAGCTCTCGCATGATCTGCGGGAGCGACTTTTCCGGCGGCCCCGACGGAAAAGTCACCGATTCCTGCGGCACGCCGGACGCATTTCCGCGCACCACTGCGATCTTGGTTCCCCCGATATCGACACCCAGATAGCCCGGCAGTTGCATGACTGAACTTTATATCCGACAAGAGATCATACCAGGGGCAGATCCACCTTGCCATTCCAGGCTTTGACATGAAATTTTTCGCGTCCCGGCTGTTCCGTCAGTACGATGGTGCCCCCCGCTTCTTCAATCAGCACTCTTCCCGCTGCGATATCCCAGATACTGATGCCCTGTTCAATATAGCCGTCGATGCGACCCGCCGCCACATACGCCATATCCAGCGCCGCGGATCCCATCGCCCGCAGCTTGCGGGCATTACGCGCATAGTGCACATACAAATCCAGGCACTTTTCCACACTTTCCCTGGTCTTACTGAATCCCAGCGAAAGAATCGCCTGCTGCAACTCTGTTCGCGGACTGACCCGGATCGCCTGGCCGTTACAGCGTGCACCTCCACCACGATAAGCCTCAAAGCATTCATCCCGTCCCGGATCGAAGATAACTCCCAGCACCAGCTCGCCTTCCACCCGGCAGGCAATGGAAACGCAGTAATGCGGGATACCGTAAGCCAGATTTACCGTGCCATCGATCGGATCCACAATCCATTCCACGCCCTTGCCATCATTTCCGCTGCCGCCTTCTTCTCCCAGAATATGATGATCCGGAAACATGCCCAGCAGCTCGGCTTCGATAAAATTCTGGGTATCCACATCCAGCTGGATCTTGAGATCGTGATGCGTCTCTTCATTGATCTGCAACTCCCCGGCTGCCGCCGCCGCAATCCGTTTACCCGCGGCACGAGCAGTAGCTACCGCTTTTTCATGCCATTCCGTCAACTGCACTGAATCACTCATGGGTGCAGAATCTACTCCGCTGCTCCTTCGGTGACCACATGAGAGCTGCGCACCGCATCGGCAATGTTTGGCGGTTCTTCATCGGTGTTGAAAAGTGGATCCTCGTCCTGGCGGTTCATCCGCATCGACACCAGACGTGAGACCCCCTGCTCCTGCATGGTCACCCCGTAAAGCACGTCGGCAGCACTGATGGTGCGCTTATTGTGCGTGATGACGCAGAACTGCGACTGCTTCACGAAACGCTGGAGGATGCGGATAAAACGGTTGATGTTGGATTCATCCAGCGGTGCATCCATCTCATCCAGGAAGCAGAACGGGCTCGGCTTGACCATGTAGATCGCAAACAACAACGATACCGCCGTCATCGTCTTCTCCCCCCCGGAGAGCAGGGTGATCGACTGCAGTTGCTTGCCCGGCGGGCGGGCTACGATTTCAATCCCGCACTCCAGCGGATCGCTTGCATCTTCCAGATTCAGCTCGGCTTTCCCGCCACCGAACAATTCCTGGAACATGTCTCTGAAATTCAACCGGATCTTCTCGAACGTCTCGGCAAACATCACCCGCGTGGTCTGGTTGATTCGCTTGATCGCCTCATGCAACTGATCGCGCGAGGTCATCAGATCTTCCTGCTGCTGCTGCAGAAAATGCTGGCGATCTTCCAGCTCTTCGTATTCGGTAATCGCTTCCACATTAACCGGCCCCATCCGGTCGATCTTTTCGTTGATTTCAGCCACTTTTTCCCGCACCAGATCCCAGTCCGTCTCTTCAGCACCCAGCAACTCATCCTGACGGGGATCGCGGAACAGCGAATCCTCCACAATCCAGGACTCCAACTGCCCGGGGCTGGTTTCCAACACCCCTTCAACCGGTGCCAACTCCAATTCACCTAATTCTTCATTGGTACGTGGAGCCTCATCGCCCGGACGCCACTGATGCAAATCCAACTGGTAGGACTTTTTGACCCGGTCAACCAGTGCCTCCAGCTTCATCCGCGCCTGGGCCACATGCACTTCCTCCTTACCGAAGCGACCCTGCAGCTCACTGGCCTGCCTGCGTTCACCGCTGGCGCTTTCGTCCAGTGTCTCAAGATCTTCACCCAGCTGCGCGCGCAGCTTCCGGTGCTCTTCAAACCGGCGCGTCATTACTTCCAGCTCGCTTTCGGTCTGCGAGATCGACTGCTGAGCCTCAGCAACCGATTGACCGCTCTGGGTGATCTTGTGATCATAATCCGCGATTTCCGCTTCCGCCTGTTTATGATTCTCGGTCAGCTCATGGATACGGGCGACGATCGACTGATGCTGTTGCTGTGCCCCTTTAAGTCGCTGCCGCACTCCCGCTTCCCTCACCCGCACGTCGGTCACTGCCTGATTGCGCTGATCCAGCGTATCGCTGAGGCGATGCAGTTCTGCCTGCAGCGACTCCAGTCGTGAGGCAGCTTCCTGCTTCTCCGCGGTGCGTGCATCAATTTCTGCATCCCATTCCTCCAGGGTTTTACCGATGGGTGTATGGTCCTGGGTGCCCTGACGGATCTTTTCCAGGTCACCCTGCAGCCGTTCCAGCGTTTTCTTTAACGTCTTGCGGTCGTGCACCAGCCCTTTCAGTTTTAATTCCTTATCCCGCTGGGCGGATTCCGCAGCCTTGCGTTCGTTCTGCAGGGTTTGCACCTGTTCTCTGGCCTGCTCCACATCTGCAGCGGCAGCGGCTGCGGTTTGCTGGGCCTGCCGCACCGCATCTGCCAGACCCGGCAATTCCGCATTGAGTTGGGTCAGCTCGCCCTCGTAATCCAATACCGATTCGCCGGCGGACTGGTCACCGCGTAGTTCCCATCCCTCCTGGTACCAGGCATCCCCCTGCTTGCTGACGACATGGTAACTGGGATACTGCCGCCGCAGTTTCTCCGCTTCCCGGGCATCCTCCGCAATCAGAAAGGAATGCAGCAATTGTTTCACCAGACCCGCCACCGAGGCATCCGGTTTAACATACTGGATTGCCGACTGCGCCGGCTTGCGTTTGAACACCTTCAACCACGACCGCGGCTGAGGTGTATTGTAGGCAAAAATAGCACCTTCCCCGTCCAGCGATTCCAGAATCGATTCAATCTGGGCCGGATCGTCTACCAGAATCGCTTCCCAGGCCGCTCCCAGACAGACTTTAATGGCCTCACCATAGCCGGGATTGACATGCAACCGGTCGATCAGCGCTCCCGCTATGCCCGCTCCCGACTGCGACTTCAACAGTTCCCGGGTGCCTCTGGAAAATCCCTGGTAGGAATTCAGCACCTCCTTAAGCGTATTCCGCCGCAGCTCCCGTTCCTGCTGGCGGGAAGACGCCAAACGGGCCTGCTCCGCTGCTGCAGCGGCAGCTTCCAGCCGAGTGACCACCGCATCTTCCGCTTCAATGGTGCGCTGCTCCAGAACCGTTAGAGCTTCACTGGATTGTACCAGCTCCGATTCGGCGGCAGCCACGATTCGATTCACTTCGACCTGCTGAGCTTCGACCTCGGGCATCTCCTGCCGCAGTTGTTCCGTCCGCTCGCTGTGAGCCGTCTGGCGGGCTTCAATGGTCGCCTTTTCCTGTCGGGCCCGGTTGATCTGCTCATCAATGGCACCGATCCGATTGTTCAGATCATTGCGCTGCTGCTGGTTGTCTGAGATCCGGGCTTTGACTTCGTCCAGTGCCGCAATCACCGTTTCCAGTTCACCCGAAATTTTCTCCAGATCCGCTTCGATCAGCGCCAATTCCTTGCCAGTCAGTTCCTCCTGCTCGCGCTGGATGCCCAGTTTCTCATCCGTCGAGACAATCGCCGCACGATTGCGCTCCTTCAGAGCTTCCAGTTCCTCTATCCGGTTCCGGTTATATTCAATCGTCTGGCGCGAGGAGGAAATGCGATTTTCCATTGTCGACTTCTCCTGCTCCAGCTGCTGCAGCCGCATATTCAGCTCTTCCAGCTCGCGCCGCTTGTCTTTCAGCAACCGTTCCTTCTCATCCAGCCCGCTCTGCAGTAGTTCGAATTCAGTCTGCAGTTCCGTGACTCGCTGTTCACTCATCTGCAGTGTTTCGTGCATCTGGTCGTATTCGTGCGCCGCCAGATGGGTATCTAACAGTTTAAGTCGCTCAAAGGCTTCCTTGTAGCGTCGGGCTTTATTGGCCTGCCGCTGCAGTGATCCGATTTGGCGGCTGACCTCTTTGACAATATCACTGACGCGCAGCAGGTTTGCTTCGGTAGCATCCAGTCGCCGCAGCGCCTCCCTCTTCTGCGCTTTAAAACGCGTGATCCCGGCCGCCTCTTCAAACACCGCACGGCGTTCTTCCGGTTTGGAACTCAGGATCTGGTCGATGCGGCCCTGCTCCATGATCGAATATGCAGACCGACCGATCCCGGTATCCATGAACAACCGGTGGATATCGCGCAGGCGACAGGGCGTCTTGTTGATTTCGTATTCGCCATGTCCGTCACGGAACACGCGGCGCGAGATGCGCACTTCATGATATTCCGTGCCCAGCGCGTCTTCGCACTCGGCGAAGTTGAGCGAGACTTCCGCCATGCCCAGTGGCTTGCGGGAATCCGATCCCGAAAAAATGACATCCTGCATCGAGCCGCCGCGCAGCGCTTTGGCCGACTGCTCACCCAGTACCCAACGGATGGCATCCAACACATTACTCTTCCCGCAACCGTTCGGCCCCACCACCGCAGTCACCCCGCGGTCAAACTCCAGTACCGTGGGATCGGCAAACGATTTGAACCCTACTGCTTCAATTGACTTCAGATACATAAAACGGGTACGTAACCGTGAAAATCATCGGTACGCAAGAAAAACCACTATATATTGTGTATAACTACCCATTATTACGGTATATATAGTAATTTCACCCCCTAAAATAAAAGGTGACCTCAGCCCTCAAATCCCTTAATGATAATGGGATGCGTATTTTAGTCACGGGAGGAGCGGGTTTTATCGGTTCTCATACCATCAAAGCTTTGCACCGCCATGGCCATACCACCGCCATCTTTGACGATTTCAACGACTTCTACGACCCCCGGATCAAACGCACCAATGCCGCCGAATCCGGCTCCGAGATCTTCGAGGGTGATCTGCGGATCGCTGCCGATGTTGAGAACTGCTTCGCCGCCTTCAAACCGGAAGCCGTCATCCACCTGGCTGCCCGTGCCGGCGTCCGACCGTCGCTCTCTGATCCGCGCCTCTACCTCGACACCAACGTCACCGGCACGCTCAACATTCTGGAGTCCATGAAAGATCATGGGATCGGCAAACTGGTCTTCGGTTCCTCCTCCTCCGTCTACGGCTGCAACGAAAAAGTGCCTTTTGCCGAACAGGATCCGATCCGCAATACCATTTCCCCCTACGCCGCCACCAAGGTCACCGGTGAGAACCTGTGCAACGTCTACAGTCACCTCTACGGGATTAAAATCGTCTCACTGCGCTTCTTCACCGTGTATGGCCCGGCGCAGCGACCCGACCTCGCCATCCACAAGTTCACCCGCAAGATCTGGGACGGCGAACCCATCCAGCGATTCGGCGACGGTAAAACCCGGCGCGACTACACCTACGTGGACGACATCGTACAGGGCATCACCAAAGCGCTGGACTACAACGACAAGGATTACGACGTCTTCAACCTCGGCGAAAGCCGCACGGTGGAACTGCGGGAACTGATCGAGCTGATCGAAAAATCCATCGGCAAGGAAGCGGTGATCGAAGCGCTGCCCGAACAACCCGGTGACGTCCCCATCACCTACGCCGACATCACCAAAGCCAAAGAACTGCTCGGCTACAACCCCACCACCCAGATCGAAGACGGCATCGCGAAGTTTGCCGATTGGTTCAAGAGCACGCAAACCTGAACCTGTAGGGTGAGAATCCCCGAAAGCATTCGGGGTTCTTACCGCCGCCTTGCTCAACAATTCACACCCCAGCACGATGCCCACTAAAACCGAAAAACTCCTCAAACAACTCATCGCCATTCCCAGCGTGAATCCGGATGGCGATCCCGGCACGGAGCATACGGGTGAAAAAGTCATCGCACAGTTTCTGGCTGAGTATCTGAAAGCACTCGGAGCTAAGGTCAAACTCACCAACGTCGAAAAAGACCGGCCCAACCTGTTCGCGCGTTTCCCGGTCAAAGGTAAGGTCAAGCAGCGTATCCTCTTCGCACCGCATAGCGACACCGTCAGCGTTGCAGGCATGACCATTTCCCCGTTCAAGCCAACCGTGAAAGGCGGCAAGATTTACGGGCGTGGTGCCAGCGATACCAAGGGGCCGATGGCTGCCATGCTGACCGCGCTGGCGGAAGTAACGGCCACGCCGGAGTATCAGAACGGTGAAACCGAATTCACCTTCGCCGCCTTCATGGGGGAAGAAACCGGCTGCATCGGTGCGACTGCCTTTGCGCAGACGAAAGAAGCCAAGCGTTACGACCTCGCTATCATTGGAGAACCGACCAGCTTCAAAATGGTGCATGCCCACAAGGGCTGTATCTGGGCCAAAGTGACCATCCCCGGTCGCGCCGCCCATGCGTCCATTGCCGATCCGGCACAGAATGCCAATCTGAAGATGGGACGGGTGCTGCGGGCGATTGAAAACGACTTCCTGCCGTGGCTGGAAAACTTCCCGCATCCGGTGCTGGGGTTGACCACCGCCTCACCCAACATCCTGAGCGGCGGATCCAAAGCCAACATCTCGCCGCAGCAAACCGAGCTGACCATCGACATCCGCACCACACCAAAGCTGCCAGTAAGTAAGCTCGAAAAAATCCTGAAGCAGATTCTCAATCAGACCGGCACCGGCGCTAAGTTGAGTATGCCCATCGCCGGCACCGCCATGCACACCGATCCGGAACATCCGCTGCTGCAGAAGATCAAACCTGCCACCCGAGGCTTCGATACCGCCCCCTGGTTCTGCGATGCCGCCAAGCTGGCCGAGATCGGCGTCCCCGCCATCGCCCTCGGCCCCGGCTCCATCAAGCAAGCCCATACCAAAGACGAATGGATCGAAGTCAGCGACCTGAATGACGGCCACCAGCGGTTTGTAAAGGTGATGCATCGGCTACTCGACTGATTTTTTATCCACTAATGCACACTAATATTCACTAATTTTGGGATTATTTCCCTCTCACCACGGGAACCATTGCCACAAAAAAACACAAAGAGGCACAAAACTCTTTCCCGTACCATTTTCGTGATTTTTCGTGTTTTTTGTGGCTATCCACGCCTCTACCAGAAGTCGCCTTTCAGAATTCCTTGATCCCATTGCCTGATTTATCAAAAGCAGGCTGGAATAATTTCCCGTCACCGCTATGTATATAGCTATGACTCTTGAGCAGCTTACCGAAGACGCCCTTTCTCTTCCTGCGACTTCTCGTGCCTATCTGGCGGAAAAGCTGCTAGAAAGTATCGATTACGAGGAAGATGTTCCCGTCAGTCCTGAATGGAAAAAAGAGATCATGCGACGTGCCAAGGAACTCGATGAAGGAACTGTCGAAGGAATTCCTGCCGAAGCAGTCTTCGAAGAAATAGAGCAACGCCTAAGTACATGAGGCTCGTCTTTCACCCGCAAGCTCGTGACGAGTTTACCGAGGCGACACTTTACTACGAATCCAAACAAGCAGGTTTGGGAAAACGTTTTATGCATGAGGTGCGTTCAACCACCTTACGGCTGCCAGGCAACCTCGAGCTGTTTCGGGTGGTGGAACAAGACATCCGTAAATGCCGAGTTCCTCGCTTCCCCTACGGCTTAATCTTCCGACCTAAAATGGATACCATTGAAATCATTGCCGTCATGTCGCTACATCGTAAACCAGGATATTGGCAAGACAGGATCGAATAACAGATAGCCAATTTATCGCGAATTATTGACTGACCCCCTTAAAGGCATTAAAGGGGTCATAATTAAAGGGGTATAAAGGTAAAGGCAGTAAAGGGGTCAGGCGACAATTCTCGACAGAAGTATAGTGATCAAAATCCACACTCCCTGCTTGCCTTGAAATTATACCTGACTAATTATCTACTCCATGAAGGCTTTAATCATTGCCGCCCATCCGGATCTTGAGAGTTCCCGTATCAATCGCACCTTGCTGGATCGGGTACAGAACCAGCCGGACATTACTGTACACTCTCTTTACTCCGCTTACCCGGACTGGAAGATTGACGTAAAACGGGAGCAGGGACTGCTGCTGGCGCACGACCGCATCGTCTTTCAGTTCCCGCTCTACTGGTATTCCACGCCACCGCTGCTGAAGAAGTGGCAGGACGATGTGCTGGAATACGGCTGGGCCTTTGCCGAAGGGGGCGACAACTTGAAAGGCAAGCAGTTCATGCTGGCCACCAGCATCGGCGTGCATCCGGATTGTTACCGCGCCGGAGCGATTGGGGAATTTACCCTGAGTGAAATCCTGCGCCCCCTACAGGCGACCGCCGTCTTCTGCCAGATGACCTACCTGCCCGCCTTCATCACCGGCGGCGAACTCGATGATGCCCAGCTCGCCACCCGCGCCGACGAATACCTGGCCACCCTGCAAACCGAACGCCCCCGCGGCACCACGCTACCGAAGTTGTAAGATTTCAGGCTAAATCCCCAAACGGGAACCATTGCCACAAAAAAACACGAAAAGAAGCTACGATTAAGGACGGAAACCGAGTGGCTGAGGACAGCCACTACTACAATCCCGATCACAAAGAGTATCGGGATGAACTTCGTGCTTTGGTTGTTCCCGACGTCATGAGTGTCGGGAGTCCTCAACTGCTTTGCCTTTTTGTGTTTTTCGTGGCTATTTCACTGAATATTAATTCGATCTAAATTGCTAACATACAGTAATTTAAATACCTATAATCCTATTACATATTGCAAACCATAAAGTGATACTTTATGGTTTAATCGTGAATTTTGATGAGCTAACCGTTAAGAAAGAACAGATCGATCAGTTCCGACCGTTGCCGCCTGCGCTGGTAAAGAATCTGGAAGAGTGGTTTACGATTGAACTAACCTATACCAGTAATGCGCTGGAGGGGAACACGCTTACCCGCAAGGAGACGGCTGCGGTCGTCGAAAAAGGTTTAACCATCGGGGGCAAGACCCTAGTTGAGCATCTGGAAGCGACCAACCATGCCAAGGCCTTGAAAGAGGTGATGGCATTGGCTGCCGCCCCAACCACAGACTTAACAGAATCGCATATCCTGACGATCCATAACACGATACTGCGCGGTATCGATGATACCCATGCCGGGTGTTACCGCTCGATTCCGGTGCGGATTTCCGGATCCGAGGTCATTTTACCAAATCCCATGAAGGTGCCGGATCATATGCAGGCGTTTATCTCGACGCTGGCGCAATCATCCGACCTACATCCGGTGGAACTGGCGGCCAAGGCGCATTACGAACTCGTGACTATTCATCCGTTTGTGGATGGGAATGGACGCACGGCACGACTGCTGATGAATTTGATTCTACTACAACACGGGTACCCCCCTGCCCTGATCCGCAAGCGTGATCGCCTGAAGTATATCTCCGCTTTGGAACAGGCTCAACTGGGAGGATCAATCGACCCTTATCATCGAATCATTTACGAGGCAGCGAATCGGTCGCTGGACATTTATCTGAATGCCTTAACCGGTAAAGAGGAACCCACACCTACTCCGAATGCAGAACGTCCGCTGTTGAAAATCGGCCAGTTGGCAAAGCAGTGCGGGGAAAGTAATGCTACCATCCGTTTCTGGACCCAGAAAGGTCTATTGCAGGTCGCGGACACCACGGCATCAGGATATCAGCTATATTCTCCTGCGATGATTGAACGAATTAAAACGATCCGGGAGTTACAAGCTAAGCGATATAGCCTGCATGAAATCTGCACCCAGATTTCAGGAGAATAGCTTAGACAGAGACCGCCACCGCAGCTGCCGGTAGTTCCATTAACTCATACCAGTTGTTGCGCTGGCGGGGTTCGTAGCCGGCCTGGCGGATCGAACGTTTGATGTCGTCCAGCGTCAGGCGGAAGCTGGCGCCGGCCTGTGAAACCACATTTTCTTCCATCATCAGGCTGCCGAAGTCGTTGGCACCAAATTTCAGCGCGATCTGACCGATCTGCGGTCCCTGCGTGACCCAGGAAGCCTGTACATTGTCGAAATTATCCAGGAAGATGCGACCCAGCGCCTGCATCCGCAGGTATTCGTGGGAACCCACGGTAGGTGCTTTCAGCACCGTGCCCTCTGCCTGGAAGGTCCAGCAGATGAACGCGGTGAAGCCGCCGGTACGGTCCTGCACGTCACGCAACCGCTGGAGGTGTTCAATGCGGTGATCAATTGTCTCCACATGGCCGAACATCATCGTGGCGCTGGAATTGAGGCCCAGTTCGTGAGCAGTCTCCATCACGTGAAGCCACTGGTCGACATTGCATTTGAGCGGGGAAACCTTTGCCCGGATGCCGTTGACCAGAATCTCACCCCCACCGCCCGGAATACTGCCCAGTCCAGCCTGCTTGAACTGGGAAATCACTTCCCGCACCGGCATGTTGAAGACTTCAGCAAAGTGATTGAACTCCGGCGGTGAAAACGCGTGCAGATTGACCTGCGGAAATTTGCCGGAAAGATGGCTGAGCAGATCAAGATACCAGTCGATTCCCAGTTTCGGATGATGCCCGCCCTGCATCAGGATCTGGTTTCCGCCCAGTGCTACCAGTTCCTCCACCTTCTGGTCGATCTCATCGTGGGTGATCACATAGGAATCGTCATCTTTTTCGGTGCGGTAGAAATTACAGAATTTGCAGTAGACATTGCAGACGTTGGTGTAGTTGATGTTGCGGTCAATGATGTAGGTGACGACTTCATTGCCTGTGCCCTCATAGGCATCCGCTTTCTTGCGGCGACGCACCTGATCGGCCAGCTCGCCCAGCAGCGGTAATGGAGCTTCATAGAGTTCGCGTGCTTCCCGGGCAGAAATACGCGTGCCGGCTCGGACTTTGTCCGCGACCTCGATCCAGCTTTCATGCTGCTTGAGCGCAATCATTTGATATACTTATACTCCCAGTCCTCCCGGTTTGCCAATATTGAATGCATTTTTGGCCATTCAGAGGATTGATCTTTTTTTCGAAGACGATACGTTTTGCACCATGTCGCATTTGCTTGCAGGAGACCGGATTGCCGGTCGGTATAAAGTCATTTCGGTTCTCGGTTCGGGGGGACTGGGTCGGGTTTATTTATGTGATGACTTATCCAACAAGCGTCAGGTCGGCGTGAAAGTCATGCGGGATGATGTCAATGTGCCCCAGGCCGTTATCGACCAGACCAAGCGGGAAGCCACGTTGCTGTCCGAAATCCGCCACCGCAACATCATCCGGGTCTTTGATTTCGGGCAAGACCATTCCGGTCTGTTTTTTATTTTTGAATACATCGACGGACCGACCCTGGCGCGCCAGCTCAAGAGCGGGCCAATCGATATGAACCACTTTTTTCACATCGCCTTCCAGTGCCTGGAAGGGCTGGGAGCCGCCCACCGCCGCGGGTGCCTGCATCTGGATCTGAAACCAGCCAATATCATGCTGCACCAGTATCCGTCTCCGCAATATACAGTGAAAATACTCGATTTCGGCCTGGCCAAGCTCGCCACGGAAATGACGGAATACCGGCAGGATGAACTGACCATCGGTTCCGTTTACTATATTTCACCGGAACAACTGGAACATCAGCCGCTGACGCCTTCCACTGACCTCTATTCGCTGGGCTTCGTTTTCTACCACATGCTGACCGGCACCGTGCCTTTCGCGGATCCGGATCCGGTGGTCGTCCGGATGGCACACATGACCCAGGAACCTGCCGACATCCGCCACTACAGCCAGGTGGTCAATCAGGAGCTGGCCGGCTGGATCCACTGGCTGATCCAGAAGCAGCAACCGGATCGTCCGCAGTCCGCTCAGGAAGCCATGGCCGAATTGACTAAAATCTCGATGGGGTATTCCAAAAAGATGGAACCGGTGGAATCCATTCCGGTCAAGGAGGAGGAACCCGAGCCGAACAAGGGCTTAGGCGGCCTTTTTTCAAAAATCCTGAAGAAAAAGAAATAGCCCTGTCTGGCGCAGATCATTAGTTCCGGATTTGTGTGACAATTTCGTCTTATGCCGGATTATGCTGGACATTCCTTTGGGCTGAATTAATCAACAAATTAAATCTCCACTATTTTATGAATATCAGAAATCCACTCATGTCAGGTATCGCGTTCGTCTTGCTGATGACAGCGTGCTCGCAGAACGATCCAGCCACAGCAACTCTGGAAACCGACGCTCCCGCGTCTGCGGGAGAGGTCAATGTCTACTCCCACCGTCACTATGAAGCAGACGAAAAGCTCTTTGCACAGTTTGAAGCGGACACCGGGATCCAGGTCAACGTGGTCAAGGCAAATGCTGATCAGCTCATCGAGCGCCTGAAAGCAGAGGGCGAGAACTCACCGGCCGATCTGCTGATTACCGTGGACGTGGGGCGTCTGACCCGCGCCATGGACGACGGGCTGATTCAGCCCTTCTCATCTGCCGGGATGTTGAGTGCCATTCCCGCCCATCTCAAGGATCCTGATCTGCACTGGGTTGCGCTGACAAAGCGTGCACGGGTTATTGTTTACCATAAGGATAAAGTGGAGGATCTTTCCACACTGCCGGACTACGAGCAGCTGGCGGATCCCGCTTATCAGGGGCGGGTCATTACCCGTTCCTCCACCAATATCTACAACCAGTCGTGGATTGCTTCCATGATAGCCGCCAATGGTGAGGAAGCCACCGAAGTCTGGGCGAAATCACTGGTGGGCAACTTCGCCCGCGAACCGGAAGGCAACGATCGTGCCCAGATGCGCGCCGTCGCTGCAGGAGTAGCGGATTTTGCTGTCGTCAATACCTATTATCTCGGTCTGCTGGTGAACGGCCCGGCCGAGGACCAGCAGGTCGCCTCTCAACTCAAAATCCACTTCCCTAATCAGTCGGGACGCGGCACGCATGTCAATGTCAGCGGTATCGGCGTCACCAAATCCGCTAAGAATCAGGAGCATGCTGAAAAACTAGTGGAATATCTGCTGAGCCCGGCAGCACAAAAAGTCTTTGCAGAAACTAATTTCGAATACCCGGTGTTACCGGGTGTCGCCAGTTCCGAACTGGTCGAATCCTGGGGTGAATTTAAGGCAGATGCCCGCTCATTAAACGAAGTAGGCAAACTCGGCCCGGATGCGTTAAAGTTGGCGGATCGTGCCGGCTGGAAATAAGATCCTGATTTCAGAAAATGTCCTCCGTTTTACCAGACCGCTGACCCTGGCAGGTCAACGGTTTTCGTGGCATGTCGTACCGATTCTGGCTGCGCTGATTGTCGGGTTGCCGCTGATTGCCATCTGCAGCTACTGGCTGGTGCCGGATCAGGGCTCGTGGGATCATCTGGCAGAGCATGTGCTGGCAGATTACTTGATCCATTCTCTGTGGCTGCTGATCGGGGTGGGTCTTATCACCGGAGTCATCGGTGTCAGCACTGCCTGGCTGGTTGCCGCTTACGACTTCCCCTGCCAGCGACTGCTGGAATGGGCCCTGCTGCTCCCGCTGGCACTGCCTACCTACATTATTGCTTTCACCTACGGTGGCCTGCTGGACGAAATGGGGCCGGTGCAGCGTTCCACGCGGGATTTTCTTTCCATTCCGTTAGGTCAGTACCTGCCGTTTCCTGAAATCCGCAGCCTGCCCGGTGTTATCATGGTCATGTCGCTGGTATTATACCCGTATGTCTATCTGATCTGCCGCGCGGTCATCGCCAGCCAGATCCAGCAGCTGACAGACACGGCCAGGACCCTCGGCCTTAATGGCGTACAACGCTTTTTCCGGGTAGTGCTGCCACTGGTGCGTCCGGCCCTGATGGCCGGTATCGGTCTGGCAGTCATGGAAGCACTCAGCGATTTCGGCAGTGTCAGTTTTTACGGGGTGACGACGTTTACCACCGGCATCTATCGAACCTGGTTTAACCTGGGCGACCTGCCTTCGGCTGCCCGGCTCTCCAGCCTGCTGATGTTGTTCATGCTGGCACTGATCTACTGGGAACACCATTCGCGCCGCCACCTCCGACTTGGTGCGGCAAACCAGCCGGTCGGCTCCATGCGCACGCCACTGAAAGGCCGGAGGGGGCAACTGGCCGGCCTGCTCTGCTGCATGCCGGTGATACTGGGGTTCGGGATTCCGGTTATCCAGCTGGGAATCTGGGCATCCGGACGGCTGACCACACTTGCCACGCCGGAATACTGGGCCATGCTGGGACGCACTCTGGGACTCGGCCTCGGCGTCGCGGGACTGGTGGTTGTGCTCGTAACACTCATGCGTTTTGCTCAACGCCTGCTGGACTCTCCAACGGTTGCGATGCTCAACCGGATAGTGGGTATGGGGTATGCCATCCCCGGCGCGGTGCTCTCGGTCGGCATCCTGATCCCGCTGAGTAAAGCTGATCTCTGGGTATCGCAACTTACGCAGAGCTGGTTTGGTTGGAGTGCCGGTCTGATTCTGAGCGGATCGCTGTTTGCGCTGGCTTACAGCTATACCGTCCGCTTTCTGGCTGTCGGCTACCAGACCGTTGATGCAGCTTTTGAGCGAACGCCCCGGCAACTGGACGAGGCTGCCCTCAGTCTGGGTAAAAAACCGCTGGTCATTCTGGGCCGGATCCACCTGCCGGTTATTCAGAGCAGCCTGTTCGCTGCCGTTGCACTGGTGTTGATCGACATCCTCAAGGAACTGCCTGCGACTCTGATTCTGCGGCCCTTTAATTTTGACACACTGGCCACACGCACTTACGAGCTGGCCATAGAGGAACAGCTCCCCGCCGCCTCCATTTTCGCTTTAAGCATTGTCGTGGCCGGACTGCTGCCGATATATTTGCTGACCCGTGCCATCCGAAATTCAAATCCATCTCCTGATCCGGCAAATAAGATCACCGTCAGTCCGAAGTCCATTCTGCCATGAGCCGAATTTCTATACATAACATCGTCAAATATACCCTGAACGGCCTGGAACTGCGGGTGCACGACAGTGAAATTCTGACTTTACTGGGGTCAAGTGGTTCCGGTAAATCCACCTTACTGCGCCTGATTGCAGGCATCGACCGACCCGACTCTGGCAGCATCGAAATAGGCGACCAGCTCATGACAGGTTCCGATGCCTTCGTCCTGCCGGAGCACCGAAACGTCGGCATTGTCTTTCAGCATTACTCACTGTTTCCCCACCTGACGGTCAGAGAAAATATCCTGTTCGGTCTGGATGATCGCCGTTCCACCCGGGCAGAGGAACGCTATGCGGAACTGGAAACGCTCTTCGGCCTGCAGCAACTGGCATCACGTTTCCCGCACCAGATCTCAGGTGGCCAGCAGCAACGGGTAGCCATCGCACGCGCGATGGCTCCAGAACCCTCCGTGCTGCTCTTTGACGAACCGTTCAGCCATCTGGATGAACACCTCAGAGGCACGGTGCGACAGGAGATCCGCCAGATCCTGAAAAATAACGGGCTGACCGCCATCATCGTTTCTCACGACAAGAAAGACGCCTTAAGTATTTCTGATCGTATTGCCATCTTGAACCAGGGCGTGGTTGAGCAGGTCGACTCTCCCGAAATGATCTATACCTGTCCCCAATCCGCCTACATCGCGGAATACTTCGGCAAAACCAATCTTATTCAAGCTACTGCGACAGAAAAGGGCTTTGACACTCCATTCGGATTCCTGTCACACCGGCACTCCGAAAATACGGGAGCTGCCGGACTTCTCTCAATCCGACCTCACTGGTGTGTCATGGAACAGGATCGGCCGTTTATTCGGGGTCAGGTCGACCACATTGTCGATTACGGCGAGTGTAAAGAGGTCACATTGTCCACGCATCAGCAACAGGCGATCTATATTCATCTTCACCGTCACGAGCCGGTGGAGGCTGGGAATGAACTCGGTATCCGAGTGGATGCCCCACGATTAAAGATCCTGAAAAAATAATGATCAGTTTTCAGATATTTGCAGGCAGTCAGTAATACAAAGCAGTTCGGACAGTTCTTACGTGTTCATGCGTAAGTCATTAATAATTCACCCCTTGCACGAATAAAAAACCTGCGCTATTTCTATTATTCAATGAGAGTGGTCCGTCTGTTCTTAACGGAAATCTCCAGTTATCTAAAATGGAGCTTCGCCTGAAACCAACTGGCAAAGATTATGCTTTCTATTTATTGAACCTTAACCAAGGAGTAAATTGTGAGAAAAAATGATGCAAGTTACAGCAAAATGACTGAGTCCTATAAACACTATTCCGGCAAAGAGGCTACCGGCAAGAACTTCAAACGCCTGGCACATCGCAATGAGCGGCACCAGACCAAGCGAACTCTCTCACAAACACTCTGGACCGGAGAATTCGAATAGCCTCCATTGAATTTTAACCTCCAAAGCCGTCTCATCCGAGACGGCTTTTTTGTCTTTAGAAAAATCCAGCGCTGGACTGCGTCAGTTCTTTGCTGCGACTTCTTCAGGTAAGAAGCAGGAACAGAACAGGTTCCGATCGCCGTAAACGTTATCGACCCTTTTGACAGGCGGCCAGTACTTGGCGGATTTCAGGCTCTCAAGCGGATAGACCGCTTCCTGCCGGGTATACGCATGGGTCCAGTCTCCGACAAGTTCCGCTGCAATGTGAGGAGAATTTTTCAGCGGGTTATCCTCGGCGGACCAGTCGCCTGAGATGACTTTGAGAATTTCGCCGTGGATCGAAATCATGGCATCACAAAAACGATCAATCTCCTGCAGACTTTCACTTTCTGTCGGCTCTACCATCAGCGTGCCTGGCACCGGCCATGACATGGTCGGAGCATGAAAACCGTAGTCGATCATGCGTTTGGCGACGTCCTCGACCTCAATGCCGGCCGTTTTCTTGAAACCGCGTAAATCCAGTATACACTCGTGCGCCACCCGGTCATTCGCGCCTTTGTAGAGCACCTGGAAATAACCGTCCAACCGGGCAGCGATGTAATTGGCATTGAGCATGGCGACTTGGGAAGCCTTTTTGAGACCGCTGCCGCCCATCATCGCAATGTAAGCCCATGAAATGGTCAGGATACAACCGCTGCCATACGGTGTCGCGGATACTGCACCGGCTGTCTTCGGGTCGAATGATTGGAGCGGATCGCTGGGCAAAAACGGTAACAGATGCTTGGCAACTCCGATCGGACCCATCCCGGGCCCACCGCCCCCGTGCGGGATACAGAATGTTTTGTGCAGGTTCAAATGACAGACATCGGCACCGATCGCAGCCGGACTGGTCAGTCCCACCTGTGCATTCATATTGGCTCCATCCATGTAGACCTGCCCACCATGCTGGTGCACGATTTCGCAAATCTGGCGGATACCGCTTTCAAACACGCCATGTGTGGACGGGTAGGTAACCATGGCAGCAGCCAGAGCTTCGGCATGCTGTTCACTTTTCTGCGTCAGATCCGCCACATCAATGTTGCCATCCTTATCACACTTGACCACCACCACCTGATAACCAAGCATGACCGCACTGGCAAAATTGGTGCCGTGCGCGGATTCAGGTATCAGGCAGATCTTACGTGTCTGCTGGCCTTTGGATTCCTGATACTTACGGATAGCCAGCAGTCCGGCATATTCTCCCTGAGAACCGGCATTCGGCTGTAAAGACATGCCGGCAAAACCGGTCAGAGCTGAAAGCCATTTTTCCAGACTTTGACATAATTCCAGATAACCCGAACACTGATCTGTCGGTGCATAAGGATGTATCTCTGCGAAGCCCGGCCATGACAATGGCATCATTTCCGCTGCGGCATTCAGCTTCATGGTACAGGATCCGAGCGCAATCATGGAGTGTGTCAGCGAGATATCTTTATTCTCCAGACGCTTCAGATAACGCATCATTTCCGTTTCAGAGCGGTAATCCCGGAAAACCGGATGGGTCAAAATCTGATCATTGCGAATGATATTATCGTCTGCAAATTCCTCCACCTTGGGAAGATCTTTCCCTCCTGTAAACAGTTCTGCCAATGCTTTCAACTCTGCTTCATCGGTACGCTCGTCCAGCGCAATGGCGAGTCCCCTCTCAATCCGGCGAAAGTTATATCCGGCGGCGGAGCCCTTCTCGATGAGTTCCTCCACATCGGCCTCGTCCAGATCCAGCACCACTCCGTCGAAACTCAAGTCCTCCCGGACTGGCAAGCCAGCAGCCTTCAAAGCACCACAGAGCAGTCGCGTGGCTGACATGATACGCAGAGCGATCGCTCTCAATCCTTCGTAGCCATGATAAACGGCATACATGGACGCAATCACTGCAGGCAGCACCTGAGCGGTGCAAATATTGCTGGTGGCCTTATCCCGCCGAATGTGTTGCTCACGAGTCTGCAAAGACAAGCGCAGTGCCGGCTTTCCGCTAGCATCCTGTGAAACTCCAATCAGGCGGCCCGGCATCTGACGTTTATAAGCATCGCGGGTGGCAAAGTAGGCGGCATGTGGTCCGCCCCATCCCATCGGTAAACCGAAGCGCTGGGTCGAACCAACCACAATATCAGCCCCAAATTCCCCCGGAGGACGCAGGACCGATAGTGCCAGCAGATCCGCGGCGACAATGAAAAAAGTCTGCTGTTCTTTGAGCTGTGCGGCCAGATTGCTACAGTCCCGGATGGTGCCCACCGTATCTGGATACTGAGCCAGAACCGCAAAAAAACGTTCTTCACAGGCTTGAGAGGTGGAACTGACCTCCACCACCTCGATTCCCAACACTTCCGCCCGGGTATGAACAACATTTTTGGTTTGAGGGTGGCAATGGTCAAACACGGCGACGGCCGTCCTGGCCTTATCCCGGTTGAGCGCATGACACATACCTACCGCCTCGGCAGCAGCTGTCGCTTCATCCAGCAGAGAGGCATTGGCGATATCCATACCCGTCAGTTCTGCGATCATGGTCTGATAGTTCAGCAAGGCTTCCATACGGCCCTGGGAAATTTCTGCTTGATAGGGAGTATAGGCCGTATACCAGCCGGGATTCTCCAGAATGTTCCGCTGGATCACAGGCGGAGTAATCGCAGCGTAGTACCCGCACCCGATCAGCGAACGTTTGATCTCATTTTTCTGCGACATGCGGCGGAGTTCACTCATTGTTTGCGCTTCTGTCCTGCCTGACATCTCGCTGAGCGGTGCTTCAATCCGGATATCCTCCGGCACGATCTCTTCGGTGAGTTCCTCCAGCGAAGCCACATTCAGTTGTTGCAGCATCGTGTCGATGTCTGCAGCACGAGGACCCAGGTGGCGGGAAGTGAAATGATCCGGATGGTCGGGCAATGATGAAAACGACATTCTAATGGTTTAAGCGCGTATCTTAAGAGATCAAGTTTCTGAACTGAAAATTTAATCATCCGGGGCAGTGGGATCGTCAAATCCGATAGGACGGTCTTTTCCAAGCATTGTCCTGACCGATTATGAGAACTCCTGCAACACCTGACCCAGCACCTTCACTCCTTTGGCCAGATCAGATTCCGAGGCATATGCACAGTTGAGACGCATACAGGATGTGCGCGGCTTTCCAGTCAGAAACACTTCTCCCCGCGCAAAGGTGACCTTTTGCCTAAGTGCGTGCTGCAAGACTTTTCCCAGATCCCATAATTGCGGAAGAACCACCCACAGCATGAATCCCCCCTGCGGATCTGAACACACTGTTCCTGCCGGAAAGTGTTCCCATACCTGAGACTCCACCATCTTGCGGCGGCGGCGGCAGGTCCGACCCAGCCGCTGCAAATGCCGGTCGATCGCACCATTCAGGAAAAATTCCCGCAAGATGGATTCAGCCAGCGTGCTGCCATGCATGATCTCCATACAGCGCTGCTGGGCAGCTTCCTCGAAAAAAAGTCCGGGTAGAAACACCCCTACCCGCAGGCCGGGAGCAACAGACTTGCAGTAACTGGACACATACAGCACCACCGTGCCGTCATCCCAGGCCCGTAATGGCAGCAGTGCTCCTCCATCGCGCAACTCCGCATAAATGTCGTCCTCAATGATTTTCACCCCATACGTCCGGCACAACTCCACCAGAACTGGCCGGTTGGCTTCCGGAATCGTTGCCCCCGACGGATTGGAAAGTGAAGAGCATACCACCAGACACTTCGGCCGGTATTTATCCAATAGCGGCTCCAGCGACTCTGGAGTAATACCGTCATGCAGGTCTGCCGGAACCGGCAATGCTCTGGCACCGAGAGCTTCGATCTGTTCCAGCAAATTATAATAGCAAGGACTCTCACAGGCCACCACATCTCCTGGCTGGACCAGCAGTTCCAACGCGATGCGTAGCGCCTGAGTGCAGCCCGTGGTCAGCAGAACTTCATCTTTACCTGCGGGTAAATCCACACCGCGCGCGCGCAAACGATCTGCCAGCACCTCCCGTAAGCCGGGGTCTCCTTCCGGAAGCTGGTAGGCATAGCATACACCTTTTCCCGATTTCACCGCCCGGGCATACGCCAAGTCCAGCTCCCTCACGGGCAACAGCGATGTGGCGGGGACACCGGCTGCCAGATTAATCAGATCCCCACCTCCCACCTGCCGCATGAAATCCAATAAACGGAAGGGAGGACGATAGCTGCGCGGGGAGTAGCGACTGAGCAGTTTCACAGTTCCAGTCTCAAGGCTTCGCTGCCGGATGACAAGAACACTTCGGAATGAATCGAAAGGTCGGCTGGCAAGTCGAACAGGGAAACACTTGAAAGTTCATTTCCTGAAAGCTAGCTTCCTCAGAAGATCATGAGCAAAGCGTCCAACTTTACCTACTGGTTTACCCGTGCCGTGATGGCCGTGGCAGGCCTGATCATTCTGACCGCCGGCCTACTGGCCAACTCGCTATCCCCCGGCACTTTCGATGGTTGGACTGTCTCACGCGTGATTACTATCCTGGTAGGGTTGAACCTGATCGTGGTCAGCGGTATCTTGTTTATACGTCCGTTACAGGTGTGGCTCATCCGGAGCTTTGCTTTCCGAGCCATGTCGCCGTGGAGTGTCATTGTGCTTTCCTTATCGCAAGCGGTTTTGTTCTGCGCCGGAATTTCCGTCTGTCTGGTCGTTATCAGTGCCGACTGGCTCAACATCGATCCGACTCCCGGATTCGGCAAAATGCGAGCACTGCAACTGGCTGCCGGACTAAGCCTGTTGCTGGCGACATATATGGTTCACAGCAAACCGTTGCAACGTTACATCGCGCAATGGATCGGTGATTACTATCTCAATCATATTCAGCTCGTGATTCTTGGTCTGTCCCGCTGGCTCTTGCTCATTGCCGGGCTGGTAACGGTTTTTCTGGTGACCATGGCTGACGTGCTGGGCCTGGATGCGACACCAGGCTGGGGTGATGACCGGACCATCCAGTTGTTTGTCGGGCTGAGTCTGCTGGCCGCCAGTTTTGTCATCGGCAACCGGGCGATGAAAGCCTGGTTTATTCGCACCTCCGGTTACCGGATGCTCTCACCGGTGCAGATTACGATGCTGCTGATTGGCCGGTCACTGGCAGTCATTGCCGGAATCACCGTAACCGGACTGGTACTGTTTGCTGATGTGCTGGGAATTGATCCTACTCCAGGCTGGGGACCCAATCGTGTCATGCAACTTGTGGCAGGTATCGCACTACTGCTGGGTGGATTTATCCTGCATAAACGCAGTCTGTGGAAATGGATACACCGCTCTAAATCTCCCGGTTGACCCGCATTGACACCCGTCTGATAACTCCATACGTTTTTCCGATGCCGCTCAAGAAACCCAATATCAAGAAGTCACCGCTGCATACTGCGCATGAAAAACTCGGGGCTAAAATGATTCCGTTCTCAGGTTGGGAGATGCCGGTGCAGTATTCCGGCATTATTCAGGAGCATCAGGCCGTGCGGCGGACCGTGGGCATGTTTGATATCAGCCACATGGGAGTTCTCACGGTCACCGGCACCAAATCCGAAAGCTGGCTGAACACCATGCTCACCAATGACATCCGCGGCACCGCAGTCGGCGAAGGTCAATATACGCTCATGCTGAACGAAAAAGGCGGCGTCATCGATGATTTGCTGGCGTATCGCACAGGCGAACAGAAATTCATGCTGGTAGTGAATGCCGCCAGACTGGAAGAAGACTGGGCCTGGTTACAGGAGCACCTGGCTGCCGGGGTCGATCTGGCCAACACGAGTGAAGACCTGGCCGCGCTGGCCATTCAGGGGCCCAAGGCCAGTGAACTGATCGAAAAAGTATTTCCTCAGCAATCCATACTGCCCAGGCGTCACAAGATCTTCTTCTGGGAGGAATCAGAGCCGCCTCTATGGATCTCCCGCACCGGATACACGGGTGAAGATGGCTTTGAGTTGTTTTTTGCAGCCGAAGAAGCAACCGGGCTCTGGGATCGATTCCTGAAACGAATGGAAGCTCTGGATGGCCTGCCAAGTGGATTAGGAGCTCGGGACACCTTGCGACTGGAAGCCGGACTGCCGCTCAACGGCAACGATTTGTCAGCTGAAATCACTCCGTTAGAAGCCGGATTGAAACCCTTTGTGAACTTTGACAAACCGGAAAAATTTATCGGTAGCAGTGTCTTGCGTGAGCAATTGGAATCCGGTGTCCCACGCAAAGCCATGGCATTTCTAATGCAGGGCAAAGCTCCGCCTCCGCGAGTCGGCTATGAAATCTTTGTGGAGAACGAAAAAATCGGTGTGGTTACCAGTGGTGCCATAACGCCCACCATCGCTTGCGGCAACGGTCTGGCGATCGTGGACATCGCTTTCGCAGAACCGGATCAGGACGTCGAAGTCGAAATCCGCGGAAAACGTTATCCTGGCCGGCTGGCCAGGAAACCACTCTACAGGAGAAAACAATGAACCTACCCGAATCTTATAAGTATACCAAATCACATGAATGGATCGAGGTTGCTGAAGCTGCCGGCACGGTCGGTATCACCGATCATGCACAAAACGAGCTGAGCGATGTCGTGTTTGTCGAATTACCGGAAATCGGTCGCACGGTAGAAGCTGGTGAAGCAGTTGCCGTGGTAGAAAGTGTCAAGGCTGCATCCGACATCTACTCTCCGGTTTCCGGTGAAATTACAGCAGTCAACGAAACGCTCAGCAACGACCCCGCGCTGGTGAATTCCGGGGCTTTCACCGATGGTTGGCTGTTCAAAATCAAGCTCTCGGACGTAGACGAACTTGAAGCATTGTTACCTGCCGGCCAATACGCCAAAGAAATCGATTCCTGACATCATCGCACTAGCACGGATCCCTGCCATGACGAAATGTCCCTCCTTTTTAAAAGTGGCCACGGGTGTCGTCACCTGGTCGGTCTATTCGAAAGAGTGCAAGACAGATTGTTTTGGGCATGCTACCAGTCATCAGGGTAATCTGGTTCTGATTGATCCAATCCTGCCGGACTCACTCGAAATCTGGAATCAAATCATGCGTCTGGGCACTCCCAGCCTGATTCTGCTTACCAACGGCAACCATGAGCGACATGCCCGCAAGGTAGCCCAGGAATATAGCCTACCGCTGGGCGCCGGAATTGAAGCGGTATCTGAATTGAGCCAAAAGCCGGAAATCATTCTGGATGGACAAGTAAAGATGCAGGGTCTGCGTCCCGTCCTCTGCCCGGGCGCTGGCCCTGGGGAAACCGCACTCTACAGCGAGGCCACTAAGACACTGATCCTGGGAGATAGCATTATTAATCTACCGGAGACCGGACTGCAGATACTGCCGGATAAATACTGTTCGAACCCGGTTCAGCTCAGACAATCGCTCGCCTCCCTGCTCAACCTCAACTTTGATCAACTCATCATGGCTCACGGCATTCCGCTGACTGATGACCCGAAAGGCAAGTTGCGAAAACTACTGCGATGATGAACTACGGTTTATCGGTTTTCCGTTTTTACAGCAGAGTCTTTTTCCTCATGTTGATCGCCTCTAGCTCACTCCTGCACGCTCAGAAAATACAACTTCGGGATTCCACGGTGGCCAATGTGCGGGATGCCCGCACTGCGGAACTCCCGGCGGAAATCACCACCCGGCTGGAATCTTTTTTTTCCCAACTGCTCGAATCCGCTCCGGAGACTGCATTTTTCACGCTGTTCCAGAACACTCCATTTAATGATAAGAATGAAGTCATCGAACAGATTACCGCCACCTCCAGAAAGTCTGTTGCGGAACTCGGCAGCTACACCGGTTACGAATTTATTTCCGCCGAAAGCTTTGGTGAAAAAGCCATGACCATCAGCTACATCACCGAGATGCCCAAAAAACTCCTGCGCTGGCGCTTTTTCTTTTACTCTCCGGGGGGAACCCAATGGACACTGGCCAACCTCAAGGTGGATGATTATCGTAATTATCTTACTCGTGAACCGAACCGGCAGCCACCCCCGGCTCCGACCCAGCTGCAGATTGAAAAGTTTTTCGTCCATCTGCTGAGTGCTGACACCCGGCAAGGCATGGAAGGGTTGTTGCAGGGATCCGAAGTGCCCGACTTCCAGCAGAGTATCGAAAAATTCATTACACTCATCGACACCGCTCGCATTGAATATGGCGAAATGCAGTCTTATGAATTTTATGACCGCACCAAAGTCGGTTCCCGCTATGTACTGCTGACCTATTTCGCCTATCACAAAACCGAACCGCTGCGCTGGCAGTTCACCTATCGCCTGGATGGCCCCGGTAAATGGACGCTCGTTAATCTCCGTTTCGACGACCTGCTCGATGAATCGGTTCTGCTCGATTGAGCAATACCCGTTCTAATCTGCCGAGAGATCGGGCAGAATACCCAATCCAATCTCTGAAACTCCGTTTTTTCCCTGTCAAGGTCCCCTCTTTTTTCCTTTTACCTTCCGGATTCCTCCCTCTAGCTTTTCGGGCTTATGGGTGAACTGGCCAAGGCATACGATCCGAATCCGATATCGGATAAACACTACGAAAACTGGTTGCAGGCCGGATATTTCCATGCGGATCCGTCCAGCGACAAACCGCCTTTTTCGATCGTGATCCCGCCACCCAATGTCACCGGGATCCTGACACTCGGCCATGTGCTCAACAACTCGATTCAGGACATCCTGTGCCGCCGCGCCCGCATGCAGGGCAGTGAAGTGCTGTGGCTGCCGGGTACCGACCACGCCGGACTCGCCACCCAGACCAAAGTCGAGAAATCTCTCATCGACGAAGGCACCAGCAAAGATGAAATCGGCCGCACCGCCTTTCTGGAAAAAACATGGGAATGGACTGAGAAACACGGCGGCATCATCATCGAACAGCTCAAGAAAATCGGCTGTTCCTGTGATTGGGAGCGTGAAAAATTTACCATGGATGATGACTACTACGATGCGGTCACCGACGCGTTTATCAAACTCTACGAACGCGGCCACATCTACCGCGGTTACCGGATGGTCAACTGGTGTCCGTCCACCCAGTCCGCCATCTCGGATGAGGAAGTCATTGCCACGCCGCAGAACAGCAAGCTCTATACCATGAAGTATGAAGTGGTCGAAGAGCCGGGCACCTTTCTGGAAATCGCGACCACCCGTCCGGAGACCATCATGGGAGATACTGCGGTAGCCGTTCACCCCGAAGATGACCGCTACAAACATCTAGTCGGCAAGCACTGCCGCCGCCCGTTCCCGCAGGCTGACATCCCGATTATTGCCGATGATCATCTCGACATGGAATTCGGCACCGGTGTGCTCAAAGTCACCCCGGCTCACGACAACGCCGACTTTGAGATCGGCCAGCGCCATGACCTACCGGTGATCGATATCCTACACCCGGACGGCAGCGTCAACTGCCCAGACGTGCCGGAACTGGACGGACTGGATCGCTTCAAAGCCCGCACCCAAGCCGCCGAGATGCTGGAGCAAATGGGCCTGTTGATCAAAACCGAGAAATACAAAAACAACGTCGGCTTCAGCGAGCGCGGGCAGGTGCCGATCGAACCCCGCCTCTCCGAACAGTGGTTCCTGAAATATCCGAAGACACAGGAAACCCTTTCTGCCGTGCTGGACGGCCACGTGGAGTTTCACCCGGAACGCTGGACCAAAGTCTATCAGCACTGGCTGGATAACATTCAGGACTGGTGTATCTCCCGCCAGATCTGGTGGGGACACCGCATTCCAGTCTGGTATAAGGGCGACGAGATCCAATGTCAGAAAGATTCCCCCGGTGAAGGCTGGACGCAGGATACGGATGCACTCGACACGTGGTTCTCGTCCTGGCTGTGGGCCTACCAGACCATGGATGCCGAATGTCAGAAGAAATTCTACCCCACCAGCGTACTGGTGACCGGCCCAGACATTATCTTCCTGTGGGTGGCCCGGATGATCTTTGCCGGCCTGGAATTCGAACCGTCCGGCACCTCCGAACTGGAGCAGAACATTCCATTCAAGGACGTCTATTTCACCGGACTGATCCGCGACCACAAAGGTCAAAAACTATCAAAATCGAAAGGCAATTCACCTGACCCACTGGATCTCGTCGCGAAATACGGTGCGGACGGACTGCGCTTCGGATTGCTGCGTGTCTCCCCGCAGGGACAAGACATCCGCTACGATGAAAAACAGATCGAAGAAGGTCGCAACTTCTGCAACAAACTCTGGAACGCCTGCCGCTTCCGCCAGATGCAGGGCGATATCGATCCGAATGCGAACCCGTATGACCACGAGCTGTCTTCTTACGCCCACCTGATTCTGAAACAGACCGACGAACTGATTGAAAAAGTCGACAAATACTACGATAACTATCAGTTCAACCAGGTAGCCGGCACCCTTTACGGCTTCGTCTGGACGCAATTCTGTTCGCGCTACCTGGAAGCCGCCAAGGCCGACTTCAGCGACGAAAGCTCCGCCACCCGCTCCGGCACACTGGCCACCTTCGACTTCGTGCTCTCACGCATCCTGCGCCTGCTGCACCCGTTCTGCCCGTTCATCACCGAAGAACTCTGGCTGGACCTGAATTATGGCGAAGACACTATCCAGTTCGCGAACTGGCCGCAACGACTCGAAACCAACTGGGATGAAGCGGCAGCTACTCAGGCCGAGAAGATCTTCGATGCGCTCGATCAATCCCGCAGCCTGCGCGGCGAGTTCGGCATCAGTGCAAAACAGAAAGTAAAATTCTCGCTCAAACTCTCCGGTGAGCTGGCATCCGGCGACCGCGCTATACTGGAAAGCCTGATGAGCGCCGAGCCGTTGGAACTCATCACGGATGTTCCCGCCCGGACACCTATGGTGCTGACCACCTTGGGAGACCTCTTCCTGCCGCTGGACGGTGTCGTGGATGTGGACAAAGAAATTGCCAGAATCGAGAAAGCACTGATCAAAGTTAATGAAGACATCGCCCGCGAAGACAAGAAGCTCTCCAACACCAGGATGATTGAGAATGCGCCGGCAGACAAAGTGGCGGAGTGGCGACAAGTCCTGGCCGGTGCGGAAGAACGCAAAGTCAAACTGAAAGAGCAGCTTTCTCATCTGAAATGAGCTAAGCCTAAAAAACGTATTCGCTCGAACCACACTCACTACAGACTTCACCCTGCCGAAACGGTTCGTTGCATTTTTCGCAGATCTGCCAGTCGGCTGCCTGCAGCTCGTGATCCACTGCCACTCGGCGGTCAAACACAAAACACTCGCCGTGCCATTTGCTTTGTTCCTGCGGGATGTCTTCCAGATACTTTAAAATCCCTCCCTTGAGATGAAACACATCTTGGAAGCCTTTACTCTTCAGGAACGCGGTTGCTTTTTCGCAACGAATGCCACCGGTGCAATACATCGCAACTTTTGGGTGCTGTTCCGGATCGAGATTTTTTTCCACGTAATCCGCGAACTCGGTAAAATTTGCGGTTTGGGGATCTACCGCACCCTCGAACATTCCGATTTTCGTTTCATAGGTATTGCGGGTATCGATGGTGACCACCTCGGGATCACTGATCAGTTCATTCCAATTTCCCGGTTCCACATAAGTGCCGGGAGCAGTGGGATCTATCTGAAACTGTCGAAAAGTAACGATTTCCTTTTTCTCACGCACGCGGAGACGGGGAAAAGGTTGATCCATGTTCCATGATATTTTGTATTCCAACCCGTTCAAACGCTCATCGGATTGAAGCATATCCAAAAACCGGTCCACCGTTTCCTGACAGCCGGCCACGGTGCCATTCAGTCCTTCCGTCGCAAGAATAACCGTTCCCTTGAGTCCGTTATCTGCACCAAATGTGCGGATACGAGCTGCCCAATCCGCATAATCCGGCAGGTCAGCAAATCGATACAGTGCTACTATTTTGTATTTCATTACGAAGCATTGAGCCGTTGCTGTTATGATCTTAGCACTCCCGGAGCACATGCCCACCCAAATTCTGCCGGCTTCCTGCCAAATACTCGGAATCTGACACACTACTTCCCCAGCCGCCAAAGCTACACAAGACAGAAATAACTCACAATTCAGTATATGATAATAGTGTCATTTTTAACCCTTGGCACCGATTCAAGGAAAGTCTACTTATAAGATGAAAATCATGTAAGGTAAACCATGCCCGCTGCTGCAGACACAAAAAATCAAACCACCAGGGGAACACTGTATCAGTTAATACCTTCCGGTCTTATATTATTCTGCGGCGCTGTTGTGACTATTTATCTCTATTTCAATGCCATTGAGAATGAAGATAAGACAGCAGCAAGGCGCTTTGATTATGCAATCCAGCTCCATAAAGAGCTGCTGACGCAAACCATCAACCGCAAAGTTAGTGCCTTGCGCTCCATTCAGACGCTTTTCACCTTTTCTGATGAGGTTACGCAAAAGGAATTTGAGGGGGCCGCCAGACTGGCGTTGAAGGAGGGTATTCCCGGAGTGGAATGGGTGCCCATTATTCAACACGCTGACCGTGCCGCCTTTGAAGCGCGTGCCCGCAGCTACGGTTTTGAGGACTATTCCATCCGTGACTTTGCTCCAGGCTACCAGCTGGTTCCAGCGGATGAGCAGGATGAATACTATCCGATCTTGTTTATTTACCCGCTTGAGGAGCGCGTCGCTATGCTGGGACTGAATGTCAAGACGCTGACCACCGGCCAGGAACTCGAATACGCGATTCAGACCCGCGAGCCGGTAGCCAGCGTAAAAACGGAATTGGTACAACGTCAACCACGACCGGACAGCTGGATCATTAGTATTCCGGTCTATGATGCGGAATCCTTTTTAAATGAGATGACTGCCTCTCACATGCAGCTCCCACGCGGATTTCTGCAGGCCTTACTCAACCTGGATGACCTGTTCGAAGAAGCCTGGGGGCATTTATCCAGCGATCATCTTCATGTTTCCGTCACCGATATAACAGACAAGACCAATACGGTTGCACTCTGGAAAGACATTCACCTGGATCAGGAAAAAGCGCAGTTCAATGCGCTGAACCGGACGGAAACTTTCTTTGCACTGCAACGTGAGTGGCAACTCCTTTTTTTTGACACTGCAGAGCTGCGAGCAAAATCGTCAAGTAAGGCTCCGTTCAATACCCTGATCACCGGCACCATCCTCACCTGCCTGCTTGCCGCCTTTATCTACCACGTCCTGCATTTGCGGTATGAAGTCGAGTTACAAGTTCAGGAACGAACTCACGACCTTCGAATCGCCAACCAGCAGCTCAATGAGGAAATTTCTGAACGCCGTAAAAGTGAAGAGGCACGGACTCAGCTGGAAGAACAACTGCGGCACTCGCAAAAAATGGAGGCGATCGGCACCCTGGCTGGCGGGATAGCACATGATTTCAATAACATTTTGGCAGCAGTGCTTGGATACATCGAGCTGGTTCGGGATGAAGTATCTGACCGCAAGGATGTTGCCGCCAATATCAGCGAACTGGAGAAGGCCTGCTATCGTGCCCGGGATCTGGTGCGTCAGATTCTGACTTTCAGCCGTCAGGAAGAAGAGCAGCGACAAATTATCCGACCTGCACCGATTATTCAGGAAGTGGTTAAACTTACCCGGGCAACGAAGCCGGTCAACGTAAGTATCAAAACAGAGGTGGATGAAGATGTCTGGAGTATCGAAGCAGATCCAACGCAGATTCATCAGATCGCACTCAACCTGATTACTAATGCCAGCCATGCCATCGGTCAGAAGCCGGGCAAGATAGAGGTAGCTTTGCGTGGCATTGCTTTTGATGCGCCTGAGGAAACACTGGAAGGTGAAATTCCACCCGGACGCTATGTTTGTCTGGTAGTCAAAGACAATGGCTGCGGTATGCCTCCTGAAACAGTGAGCCGTATATTTGAACCTTACTTTACAACCAAGTTAACCGGACAGGGAACCGGTATGGGCTTATCTATGGTCCACGGGATTGTGCGCAGCCACGGTGGTTATATTTCAGTCCATAGCACACCTGGCATGGGGACTCGCTTTGATATTTATTTCCCGGCCCGAATCTCAGAACCTGTCATCATTCCGGTTTCCAGAGACCACCTGAAGCTCGGCACGCAGCAACACATTGTGGTGGTAGATGACGAGGAGCCCATTACCTCACTCATTGAGATCCACTTGAAAAAGCACGGATATCTGGTGAAAACATTCAGCGACAGTATCAAGTGTCTTCAATATCTTCGAACCACTCAGGACTCGCTAGATTTGCTAATAACAGACTCGGCGATGCCAGGCATCAGCGGCATGGAAATCATCATGGAAATGCGCAAGTGTCATCCTCAACTGCCTATCATTCTCTACTCCGGGCGTATCCATCAGCACGATCTGGAAGAATTTGAAGCGCTCGGGGTAGATGCCATCTTGCGAAAACCAGTCAGTTTTGCTGAAATGCAAGAGACTGTCACACAGCTGCTGAAGCACTAGCCGCGCTGCTGCGCATATATGGCGAGAGAATATCACTCTCAAGTGAAAACTGCGTGTTTACCGCAACACATACTCTGGAAAAACATCACAGCTATCGCTTGACTCAGGTCACTTATCTCTTAGGTTATATTAAACGAACGTTTGATTTATGGTAAATGTCATTGACAGTCCATCGGTCGATACCGCCACTCAGATTCTGGATGCAGCGGAGCAACTATTTGCCGTAAAAGGATTTAACGCCACTTCGATGCGTGCCATTACTCATAAAGCCGAAGTCAATCTGGCTGCCGTCAATTATCATTTCGGCTCCAAAGATAATTTGATTTTCGAAGTCATCAAACGTGGCATACAACCGATTAACGCCTCCCGGCTGAAACGTTTAGATGCTCTGATGGATCAGCAGCGTGCCGATACCGCCGGCTCCGTTAGTCTGCCTGAAGTGCTGGATGCCTTCTACCGGCCTGCTTTTGAGTACTTTCAGGACAGCAGTCGCATCCACTTTCTCAGACTCCTCGGTCGAACCCTGTACGAAACCGGCCCATTTACCCAGCAACTGCTGGAAAAAGAATGGATGCCACTCGTGCATCGCTTTCTGGCAGGCTTGAAAATCACCCTGCCACATCTGGAAGAAACAGAAATCATGTGGCGTTTTCATTTCGCCATTGGTTCCATGGTCTTCACCGTCAGCCAGTTCGAAGCTCTCGAAGCCATGGCTTGTGAAGACTGCAAAATCCGCGATGACTTTGAACCTGCCATTGAGCGCCTGATTTCATTCACCGCTGCCGGTTTGGCTCAACCCGCTCCTGATCAGAAAGGAGCTGCATGAAAATGCCTGTTTCCGTGCCTGCCCTCAGTTCGATAGCTATCACGTGCACACTGCTGGTTTCCTGTGCGGGGCCTCCTGAACGCATATCACCGGAATGGGCTGCCACCTTACCCGCAAACTGGAGCTCTCCGGTCGTCGTGCTGGAACAAGCCCGGAGCGGCTGGCTGACTACATTCAATGACCCGCAACTGAATGCGCTGGTAGCTGAAGCCATCGTGAAAAATCCGGATTTACAGGCTTCAGCAGCCAGGATTGATCAGGCACTGGCAGAAGCCCGCCAAGCCGGCGTCTCACTCATCCCTCAGGTCGATGCGACTGCCAGTGGCTCGCGTAACCAGAATATCAACCGCGCTGGTGCTTTTGGGGGCGGCGGGTTTGACGACTTTGATAATTTCATTGTGAATCGCAACAATTCGCTGGGGGTCTCACTGGATCTGACATGGGAACTGGATGTCTGGGGACGTGTTAAAAAAGGCCAGTCTGCCGCTATTGCCGACAGTCAGGCAGCCACTTACGAATTTCAGAGTGCCCGCCTCTCACTGGCTTCCCAGGTGGCCAAAGCCTGGTTCAGTGCACAGGAACAGTATTTACAACACCAGCTGGCACTGGAAACCTTTGAAAGTTTCACCCGCACCGCCGAAATCACTCAAAGTCGCTTTGAACGCGGGTTGCAGTCTGCCACGGATGTTCACCTCAGCCAATCCAGTGCCGCCGCTGCCCGCGCCTCCCTGGACAGTACCAAATTAGAGTACCACCAGGCAGTGCGATCGCTTGAAATCCTGCTGGGGCGTTACCCGTCACAAGAACTGGAAGTTACGGAGGACTTGAATGCCGTTCCGCCGCCCGTCCCGGCCGGTGTTCCGTCCGATCTGATCTTGCGGCGTCCCGACCTGCTGGCTGCTGAGCGGCGCCTGGCTGCTTCTGATCAACGTGTCTCTCAGGCCAGGGCCGCCTTCCTACCTCGGTTTGCGCTCACTGCCTCGGGCGGAACATCCAGTGACGCACTCCGGGACCTCGCCGACCCAAAACACTTTGTCTGGAATTTTTTAGTCAACCTCACCCAGCCGCTGATCGATGGCGGGTCCCGCCGTGCCGACCTGGCCCGGAATAAAGCCGCTGTTATTGAGGCTGCGGAAAATTATCGTGGCACTGCGCTCACCGCCTTTAAAGAAGTTGAAGATGCGCTGGATGCCGAAGGCTTGCTGGAATCCCAGGAGGCTGCCTTGCTGGATGCCGCCGAACAAGGGCGTATGGCTTACGAGCGGGCCGAAAGTGAATATAGTCAGGGACTGACCGGTATTATCACCGTGCTGGATGCCCAGCGCAGCTACCTGGATTCCCGACGCAATTACCTTACTGTTAAACGCATTCGGCTGGACAATCGCATCAACTTGCACCTGGCGCTCGGTGGCGATTTTTTGCCTGGCAGTGAATTTGCCGAACGCTCAGACAGGATTGCCCCAACGGAGCCCCCATCATGAAACTCAAAAATCTGAAATCCTCTGATTCGAAACCCAGCCGCAAACCGGCATCCCGCATATTCATTGTGCTTGGAATAGTTGCCGTCCTGAGCGCAGCGGTATTCATCAACATTCTGCTTAAAGCCACTGCACCGGAGCCTAAGCAGGTCGAAGTTACCAATGCCATTCCCAGCGTGCGAGTCATGCAGGTGGAACAAGCTGCTCAGACGCTTTCCGTAACGACACAGGGAACGGTGGAACCTCGCACCGAAACCACCCTGGTTTCTGAAGTTGCCGGTAAAGTCATGGAAGTTTCCTCCGCCATGGATGCGGGTGCTTTTTTCCGAAAAGGAGACATTCTGCTCAAGATTGACGAGCGGGATTACCAGACGGCACTGGTTTCAGCCATTGCCCAGGTTGCACAGGCGGAAGCCGAACTGGCCACTGAAAAGGCAGAGGCTGAGCAGGCCCGGATCGACTGGGAAAGACTAGGCAACGGCAGGGAACCGTCTGATCTGTTGCTACGTGTGCCGCAGCTCGTGCGCGCCGAAGCGGCACTGGCTTCTGCTCGCGCTGCGGTGGAAAAAGCACGTCATGATCTGGAACGCACCACCATCAAGGCTCCTTACGACGGACGCACCCGCAACAAAATGGCTGAGACCGGCCAGTTTGTAACAGCAGGTAGTCAACTCGGTAGAGTCTTTGCAACAGATTATGTTGAAATTCGACTACCGCTCTCAGATGAACAGCTGGGAAAGCTTGATCCTGCGATTCTAACCTACCGCCAGACCGAATGGCAGGACGGACCAGCCGTCACGCTTCAGGCAGACGTTGCAGGAAGATCCCGGCAATGGAACGGTCGTATTACCCACCTCGAAGGTGTCGTGGATAGTAAGAGCCGTTTTTACTACGCGATCGCCCGTGTGGATGATCCCTATGGAAAAACCTCCGTTCAGGGAGCACCGCTCACGGTAGGGATGTTTGTTGAGGCTGAAATCAATGGCCGGCAGGTGGAGAATGTTGCTCAAATTCCGCGCTCTGCCATTCATCCCGGCAATCGGGTTTACGTGATCAATAATCAGGAACAACTCCAAATCCGGAATGTTGAAATCGTCAGTCAGTCGAAAGACAGTGCCTTAGTCGGGGCCGGCCTGCAAGATGGCGAATATGTCGCCATAACACCGCTGGCCACGCCGGTAGAAGGCATGACACTGAAGATTGCCGAAACACCTCCGCCGGCAAATGCGGAAATCACACGGCTCAAGCCTTAAAGCACGGATAACTGATGAATAGCGCTATTGCATGGTTTACACGCAATCACGTTGCGGCAAACTGCCTGATGCTGGCCATCATCGCATGTGGTGCCGTAAGTGTGCTCAGCATGAAGATCGAGATCTTCCCGGATATGAACACCGATATCGTGACGATCAAGGTTCCTTATCCGGGAGCTGCCCCTGCTGAAGTCGAAGATGGGATTATTCTCCGTATCGAGGAAGCCATCCAGGATCTGCAAGGAGTGAAACGCATCACCTCCTCCGCCAGCGAAAGTAATGCGATGGTCACCGTAGAAGTACGCACCGGCTATGACACCCGCAATATGCTGGATGACATCAAAGTCCGGGTCGATGCCATTGACACTTTCCCGGAAGAATCCGAAAAGCCGATCATTGAAGAAATCGTGCTCCGCACTCAAGTACTCAGCATCGCTATTATTGGTGAACTGCAGGAAAAAGATATGCGCAGCCTGGCTGATCAAATCCGGGAGGATGTGCTGGCTTACGATCCGCCCCCGGAAAAGGGAATGCTTAATACGTTACGCCGCACTTTTCGCGGTCCGCCTGCCATCACTCAGGCTACCGTCGCCAGTGTGCGGCCCTATGAAATCGGCATCGAAGTCAGTGAAGAAAAGCTGCGCCGCTACCAGTTGACCTTCAATGATGTTGCCCGTGCGATCCGCAGTTCCTCGCTGGACCTTCCCGGCGGCACCATCCGCTCCGGCCGCGGTGAAATTCTGCTGCGAACTAAAGCTCAAGCCTATACTGGTCAGGAATTCGCCGAGATCGTTCTTATCACCAATCCCGACGGTACTTACATCACCGTGGGGGATGTAGCCGATGTGGTCGACGGTTTTGAAGAAACCCCTCTCTCCAGCACGTTTGATGGGGAACGCGCCGCACTGGTGAACATCTTCCGGGTGGGCGATGAGAATGCACTGGACATCGCAGCACTTGCACACCGCTTTGTGAAAAATTATGAGCCGCGACTGCCACAGGGAGTCTCGCTGGAAATCTGGAAAGATGATTCCATTTATCTCAATGAACGGATCACACTGCTGCTGCGTAACGCATTGTCCGGACTGGTTCTGGTCTTCCTTACCCTGGCACTGTTCCTTCGCTTCAATCTGGCCTTCTGGGTGACATTGGGGATTCCTCTCTCGTTTCTGGGGGCATTTACCGTCATGGCTGCCATCGGAGTGTCCATCAACATGATTTCACTCTTTGCCCTCATTCTGGTGCTGGGAATTGTCGTGGATGATGCCATTGTGGTGGGGGAAAGTATTTATACCGTCAGCCAGAGAAAAGGCAGTGGACTCAACTCAGCCATTGAAGGAGCACAGCGGGTGGCCATTCCGGTCACCTTTGCGGTGCTGACTTCGATCGCCGCGTTTACCCCCATGCTGAATATTCCGGGCGTTTCCGGAAAAATCTGGGGAGTTATTCCGCTCACGGTAATTCCCTGTCTGCTCTTTTCGATGATCGAGTCCAAATTTGTCTTGCCCGCCCATTTGTCTCATTTGAAAACGGAAGCCAGCGATGCTCCCATGCGGGGTATTACGGGTGCTTGGCGGTGGATCCGAAGAAAATTTTCCAGCGGACTCGAACGGTTCATTCGCAGCATTTACCGGCCAATGGTCTTTCAAGCCGTTCGCTTTCGTTACCTGACTCTGGCATGCTTTATTGCGGTCTTTATGGTAACGATGGGATCCGTATCCTCCGGTTGGCTGAAATTTGTGTTCTTCCCGTATGTGCCTGCTGACTTTGTTACAGCTAAACTGGAAATGCCCTTTGGCACCCCCAGCCAGGTTACGGCCGCCGCCGTGGCTCAAATGCAGCAAGCGGCAGAAAAACTGACCAGTGAACTGGAATCCAAAGGTCTGGGAACCGATAATATTGCACATATTATGGCTACCAGTGGAGATCAACCACTGGTGGAGGCTTTTGATGTTAAACTGACTTCCGCACAGAGCCACCTCGGTGAAGTGACCATTGAACTGGCTCCCAGCAGTATTCGCAATGAGCTCGTCACCAGCTCCATGATTGAGGAACGCTGGCGTGAATTAACCGGCTCAATTCCAGGTGCCGTGGAACTCAGCTTTAATTCCAAACTGGCAGCCGCTGGTGGTGCCCCCATTGATGTGGCGTTGACAGGAAACGATTTTGAGAAGCTCAGTCAGGCAGCAGCGGAACTCAAGGAAAGCCTCGCTGCTTTCAATGGAGTGGTTAACATTACCGATGATTTTCGGCGGGGTAAGGAAGAACTGAAGATGCAGATCAAACCAAGCGCGGAGATGCTGGGTCTGAGCCTCTCTGATCTGGCCCTCCAGGTCCGGCAGGCCTTTTACGGTGAGGAAGCACAGCGTATCCAGCGCGGGCGTGATGAGATCAAAGTCATGGTGCGCTATCCGGCGGAAGACCGGCGCTCTGAAGCCGGTCTGGAAAATATGAGAATACGGACGCCTCAGGGAAATGAAGTGCCCTTTTCTGCCGTTGCTGTCGCTCAGGAAGGTCGCGGCTATGCAACCATCAAAAGGCTCGACCGCCAGCGTGCCGTCAGTATTACCGCCGATGTGGACGATGAGGTCGCTAACGCCAAAGAAATTAATACCTTCCTCGAAAGCGAATTTTTACCGCAGCTGCGCAACAAGTATCCCAGTATCAACTATACCTTCGAGGGCCAGGCACGGGAGCAGGCGGAAACACTAGGGGGATTACTGACTGGTGCCATCCTGGCGGCTATGGCCATTTATGCACTCATGGCGGTGCCTTTTCGTTCTTACATCCAACCCATCATCATCATGTCGGTGATCCCCTTCAGCCTGATCGGGGCTGCCGGTGGACACATCATCATGGGTATGCCTCTGAGCATGCTTTCGGTGTGCGGCATTGTTGCACTTGCCGGAGTGGTGGTAAACGATGGTCTGGTGCTGGTGGATTACATCAACAGTCGCCGAAGATTGGGCCTGCCGTTGCGGATGTCCGTGCTGATTGCCGGAAAAGCCCGCTTCCGGGCGATTCTACTGACCTCGCTGACCACGTTCTTTGGATTGTTACCACTGCTGGCCGAACGCAGTACCCAGGCACAGTTCCTAAAACCGATGGCTATCAGCCTGGCTTTTGGGGTGATGTTTGCCACGATGTTAAACCTCATCCTGGTGCCTGCACTCTACACCATCTTGGAAGATATCAAAGAAGCCGTATTGAGAACATTCCGGAAGCTGACGGCCTAGATAGTTTAACTATCTAAAAGAACCTTGAGTGGACGATCTGATAAATCCCCCTCCTGAATCATCTTGCGCAAAATGACCAGGCAGCCGACCGAATCAAATAGGGCATCATGCCAGTCGTAATCCGGACACAACTGGGACAGTTCACCCTCCAACGCTAATCCGGTCACTACTTCCTCCAGCCGATGGGATTCGAGGCCTTCACACCAGCGGCGAGCCAATGTCAGGGTATCCACCCATGGTCCTAAACCGTGCCCGGGAAACTGCTGCAGGAATTTTTTCTCGGTGCCGTGCCCATGCGCCACCAGCACACAAGTCCCCAACTGCCGTTTAAGTTCCGGCCAGTAGTTTTCAAATTTTTCGGCTTCTTCCAGATGTGCCTTTGAAATCCCATGTACTTTTCGGGCCGACCACGTGACCGGTCGATCCGTGAACAGATAACGACGGAAAAAACGCTTGGGGTCGATCTCACCTGCTGCCAGAAATCCCCAACCCACTTGAATCGGGGTATCGGTTTCTCCGCGTCGCACTCCGGCAGATTCGAAATCGATCGCCGCGAAAGTCACGGATCCGATTGGAGTTCCGGGATTGATGGCCATGTGCTCAGGAAGCAACCGGCGAATGCACCTGCACGCCCTCAGGCACTTTCAGTCCGGCACGCGGCGTCAGGATTTCCGGATCTCCATTGGTCACCAGCACCGTGTGTTCAATGTGGGCTGAGGGCTTTCGATCCGCAGTAATGACGGTCCAGCCATCACTCATCATCTTAATACTGGCGGTGCCCATGTTCACCATGGGCTCAATGGCAAGCGTCATGCCTGACTTAAGCCTCGGCCCATGCCCGGCACGACCATAGTTTGGAATTTGCGGGTCTTCGTGCAGCTGGCTGCCTACCCCGTGCCCGACAAATTCACGCACAATATAGTAGCCATGATCCAAAATTGTTTTCTCAATCGTCGAACAAACATCACCCAGTTTATTGCCGGCACGTGCCTGCTGAATACCAGCCCAGAGCGATGCTTCGGTAGCATCCACCAGCTTCTGGGTGGCTGTGTCAATCGCACCCACCGGAATGGTGATGGCGGAGTCGCCAACCCAGCCATCAATGGTGATGCCGACGTCCATTTTGAGCAGGTCCCCGTAATTCACTTTGCGTGATCCGCCAATGCCATGAACGATCTCTTCATTAACGGAAATGCAGATATTGCCCGGAAACCCGCGGTAGTCTAAAAAAGTAGGAATCCCACCGGTAGCTTTTATCAGCCGTCCAGCTTCCTCATCAATCTCTTTGGTCGTCATCCCAGGTTCAATGAACTGGGTCAATGCTGTCAGCGTTTCGCCAACGGCACGTCCGCTGACCCGCATGCATTCAATCTCTTCCGCGGTCTTAATTACAATCATCAGTGATTAGACAAAGTAGAAGCTATCCCTGAAAAAGGAAGTAGGAAAAGCGCCTGATTATTGATGGTAAGACTCCAGACCCGCACAGATCCGCTCAATCTGGCGACGGTGTATCCGTTGGTGCATGGCACCCATCACCACCCACTGGTAAGCAGTCAGCGGGCCGAACCATGGATGCTCAAAGGTGGTGGCGGAATTCCGGTCTTCCGCCTTTTCCTGAATTTTCCAGACATAATCGTCCACAAAACCGCGGAATAATTCGATCACTTCATGTCCGTATTTACCCACCGGTTTGACTGCTGCTGTATCCGCCACAAAATCCGGCGCATATCCCCTGCTCAGGGAGATAATGGTAGTGCGCACCGCTTCCCCGACAATCATCAGATGCTCCAGCGTCATGGATACCGACCAGTAACGCGAGCTGTCCTCTATTCCCATAATGCGATCAATTAAAATCGGCTTGGTCAAGTCTTCGGGATGCAGATGCACACAGTCATTCAAAATTAAATCACTCTCCTGTTTGTAGACCAATTCGGAGCGGTTCCACGACTGGTATCCACAAAATACCGGGAAAATAATATGTCTGGCCAGAAACCCCTGAAGCAGCGGGAGTCCGGCACCAGGAGCTTCCAGTTCAGGAGTGCTTTCGTTCACCGTCATGCAATTAGCATAACATAACTAGAACGACCACTGCCAGCCTGTAGTGAACATCCAGTCACTGCCCAGCTGAGGACCATCCAGATTCTGATACACTGGGATTGAAAATTCTGCTGCGATCCGGTTGTTCTCTAAAAAGCCTGCCGGAATATAGAAATTAACCCCCCAGGCGACATCGATGCGGGAACCTCCACGCTGTTCAGGGTCTGCTGTGGGAACCACGACTGCATTATTACCCGCTGCTGCTGCAGGTAGCGGAGTGCCGATTGATGAATCACGCCCATCCACATCGGTCCAGACCTTACCAGCCAACCGGAACGAAGTGCTGAACCAGTCCATCCATCGATAGGCCGCCCAGGCGGTGCCGTTGAATTCATCACCCAGCTTATACCCTTCATGGTTCTCATAGAATCGAATGACCCCGCCGGCCTGTGCTCCCCAGGAGATATTTCTGTTTTGTCCCAGATAGGTCAATCCCGGAGTAAAATCCACCGTGCCGGACCCTAGCTGCATCGGATAAGGCAGACGCCGGGAGCGACTGACAGCATTCAATAACGGCGGAGGTGAATTGGGAACGGAATCTTCCTCAGTGATGGAACCGGTGGGCACCGTGATTCCTAACGTGAAATGCACCCGCTGCTGATTCTGATCCAGCACTTTGATCAGAGATGCCAGCTTCAGATCACCGATCCCTTCAGCAGTAGTCTTGAAATTCAGGCCGTCAAAACGCACATGATTCATGGACCGGTGGATATAAGGCAGCATGGCGGTGAGCGTGACATGATCGGTCAGACCATACATCGCCCCCCACATATGCACCTCGGTTTCCATATCCGTCGGGGCCACCAGATAGCGACCACCCCCTGGGGCGACTCCCATAGGTGGATTCGCCACGAAACTGCGCGAATCCACGACACTGTCACCATCATAATTCTGCTCCATATGCATCCGCATATAGCGATAGGAGAACATCCACTCGCCCCGGTTATGGGTATGGTCGCCCATCACTCCGATCGGGGCATGTCCGTCCGGACGTCCTCCATCCCAGAGCAATGCATCCCGATTTAATTTTTCTTTGTTTTCCTGAAGTTCGCCGGGATCTTTTTTCCCGTGTGCCATCAGCGGGCTCACCTGCGTCATCAACGCCAGCAGCAGAAACCCGGTTACTTGGTTTATAAACTGTTTCATAGGTCTTTTCCTAAACATGTCTTCGTCCATGCAGTCCGACTCAGCGGAGTGCACCATGTTTCGGGATGGTCCCGAAGTTGAGATTGATATAACGTGCGGATGCGATTGATCCGCGAAGAATTAGACCAGACGTGGCGGAGGGGTTTCCGGCAGATCACTCAAGCAGGAAAAAGTGGTAACCGTTTCCGGAAGCCTGGCCAGCTCGGGCCGACTCGGTCGGATCAGAATCCGGTATTGATCCGGCGGAATCTCCTTCTGTTTTTTAAGTAAGAGAAAATCCTTCGATTCCGGCGATTGATCCTGATTCAGCGAGATCGCTTCACATAAAGAACAGGGATCCTCGCCATCGAAAGTCTTATCCAGAGCTTGTGAGATAGACTGGTATTGCTGAATTCCCTTCACGGTCATTCCCACCCAGGCTACCCCCTGAATCCAGCCATAACTGCCACCGATCAGTGTCACTGCCATCAGCAGTGCAATCCACTGGAATTGCCGGTTCAGACGTGAGACTGCATGAAAGGTCATCTGACTGGCACGCTAAGGCATTGTCATGGGCGAACAAGAAAATTGCGTCCTGTTTACAATCTAGTAGAAATGAATTGAACATGAACGACCGCCTTATGAGGATTATCTTTTCCCTGTTGAACATGCTGGGCATCGCCGGTGTGGGCACCTACCTGGCCGGACGCAAACACATTGGCGTCATTCAGATCGTCCTGTCCCTGTCTTTTTTTTCGCTGACACTGGGCAGCATGCTGTTTCTTTTCGCATTGATCAAAGATACGGAAGGTGTCAGTTTCTTCGCCTGGCAGATCGGTGTATTCCAGGGCGAATACGATTTTCATCGGGACTATTGGAAGCCCTTTTCTGTTGCGCTCATCTCGATTACACTGTTCGGTATTAATTTGTTGTGGTCCCTTACCACCACTAAACCGGCCAGCAGTTCCCCGCCACCCATTACCTAGACCAGTAGAAGTTCCCGGTGCAAATCCTTGATCAAGTGTTCATTCCCTCATAGCCTACTGCGCTTATGAAAGCGGAAAGAACAGCAATTGAACCCAGGCGATCAGACGATTTCCCGGAGTGGTACCAGCAAGTGCTCTCTGCTGCCGAGATGGCAGAAAACTCCGAAGTAAGAGGATGCATGGTCATCAAGCCCTGGGGGTACGGGCTATGGGAGCAGATGCAGCGCTATCTAGATCACATGTTCAAGCAAAGTGGCCACGAAAACGCTTATTTTCCGCTCTTCATCCCGCTCAGTTATCTGCAGAAAGAAGCTGACCATGTTGAGGGGTTTGCCAAAGAATGTGCGGTGGTCACCCACCATCGGCTGGAACCGGATGCCGATGGAAATTTAAAGCCTGCCGGAGAACTGGCCGAACCGCTGATTGTCCGCCCCACTTCGGAGACCATTATCGGCGCTGCATTCGCCCGCTGGGTGGAGTCCTACCGCGACCTTCCGCTACTGCTCAATCAGTGGGCAAATGTCGTCCGGTGGGAAATGCGGCCGCGCCTGTTCCTGCGCACCGCAGAGTTTCTCTGGCAAGAAGGGCATACAGCACACGAGACGGAAACGGAAGCGCTGCAGGAAACCCGACAGATGCTGGAAATCTATGAAACCTTTGCGCGTGACTATCTGGCGCTGCCAGTTCTAACCGGGGAAAAAAGTGAGAGCGAACGCTTCCCCGGTGCAGTCTCTACCCTGTGCATCGAAGCCATGGTACAGGATTGCAAAGCGGTACAGGCCGGCACCTCACATTATCTGGGGCAGAACTTTGCTAAAGCAGCCGGCATCCAGTTTCTGGGGCGCAATAATCAACAGGAGTTGGCTTACACGACCAGTTGGGGTGTCAGCACCCGGCTCATTGGAACCTTGATCATGGCTCATGGGGATGATGACGGACTCCGGATTCCCCCACGCGTTGCTCCCAGCCAGATCATTATTATTCCTGTTATTCCCAAAGAAAAGTTGCGGGACGAAGTGTTGGCCGCCTGTGAATCATTGGCCTGCAAATTGAGACAAACTCGCTGGCACGATGATCCCATCCGGGTCAAAATCGACGCTAAGGATCAGCAAGGCGGGGCCAAGAACTGGAACTGGATCAAAAAAGGCGCTCCAATTCGGGTGGAAATCGGACCGCGTGATATTGAAGCTGGGACTGTCTTTGTCGGTCGTCGTGATCAAGCACATAAAGATAAGCAGTCCTATGGGCGCGAAGACTTTTGCACTCAAGTCGCTGGCTTGCTGGAAGAGATCCAACATGGTCTCTACCAGCGTGCACTGGAATTCCGCCAGGCACATACTCACGAAATTGATACTAAAGAGGAATTCTATCGGTTCTTTACCCCTGAACATCCGGACAAGCCGGAAATCCACGGCGGCTTTGCCCTGACCCACTGGAACGGATCTGCTACTGTCGAAGAACAAATCAAAACCGATCTGAAGGTCACTATCCGCTGCATCCCCTTTGATCAAAGTGAACCGGGCACCTGCCCGTTCAGTGGCGAAGCCAGCAGACAACGTGTCGTCTGGGCAAAATCGTATTAAGCAGGATACTGCAGAAAATAACGCCCTTCCCGTCTTGCTGTATCGATGTGCAAAAAGATACGATCCAAGAATTCGTCTGTTGGAAATGCAGGCACTGAATCAGGGTCTTGGACTGCACAGCAGCCGGATAATAAGCTACTCCGTCCCGGCAAGAACGTCATAACCTATCTGGACTGCCTGGTCATAAGCAAGCGACCCGCTGTGGACTTTACGGACTCTATATTCCTTGAGTTCGCCCGACTGATAGATCGGTTCCCCCAGCACCCACAGTTCCGAAGCGGCATCCACTCCCATGATCTCCTTCTGGGCAGCATCTGCTTTTTTCCATTCAATCGCCCGTTCGATGGAAGTCATACCTTTTTTGAGTAACAGTAATTTCCAGATGAATCCCTCCTTACCCGGAAATGCCTCCTGCACGGAAATAACTTGTTCACTGGGAAGTTTTCGCACCTCACGTTCAAAGCTGAGCAAGATTTGAAAGCGCGGATCCTTACCTTCACGCTGCAGTTCAAGCAACTTAGTCCGGGCTTGCCATGCTTTATCTTCACGACCTGCGGACTGGTAAGCTTTGAGTGCTCCCATATTACCTGCCACATGGTTCGGTTCCAGCAACAGAAAGCGATCAAAAAACTCTGATGCCGTGGCAAACATGAGTAACTGGTTGTACGTCAAGGCTGACATCAGTAAGGAACCGCGCGCTTGCGGATCCTCGGCAAGGATCTCCTTAAAAATATCCAGCGCCGGCAAAAAACGTTTCCGGTCAACCAGTGCCTTACCCTCCAGAAAACGCTGCCGGAGTTCTTGCTGTCTTTCAGCAGATACCGCTTGGGCATGTCCTCTCGCGCCAGCAGACTCCCAGAACAAAAAGAAAACCAGCACTCGCCCTATCAGTAACAGGCGAGGTGCTGGCATTCTGAAAAGTATCATGCTTTTCAGCATAGGATCGTGCTTAAGCCGTATAGTCTGCCTGAGCCCCTTTGATGTTTTTCTTCCCGATCCACGGCATGAGACCGCGCAGACGTTTACCGGTCTTTTCAATCGGATGCTTCTCTCCCGCCTTCTGCAGTTTCTTGTAACGCTTGAAGCCGGTTTTACTTTCGCGAATCCAGCCACGCGCAAACTTGCCGCTCTGGATATCATCAAGTGCCTTCTGCATGTTCTTCTTGACGCTCTTATCGATAATCTTGGGGCCGACACTGAGGTCACCCCACTCGGCAGTTTCTGAAATAGAGAAACGCATTCCGCTGATACCGGATTCGTTAATCATATCGACGATCAACTTGAGCTCGTGCAGTACCTCAAAATAAGCCATCTCAGGCTGATAACCAGCTTCCACCAGTGTTTCGTATCCGGCCTGAATCATGGCCGACGCACCGCCACACAGCACCACCTGCTCTCCAAAGAGGTCTGTTTCAGTTTCTTCCTTGAATGTGGTTTGAATCACGCCGCCTTTAGTGCCGCCAATCCCGTCAGCCCAGGCCAATGCAGTTTTCTTTGCCTGACGGCTGACATCCTGATAGATCGCGATCAATGTCGGCACGCCACGGCCTTCCAGATACTGACTGCGCACCGTATGGCCGGGGCCTTTGGGTGCTACCATGATCACATCTATGTCTTTCGGTGGTTTAACGGTCTTGTAGAGAATGGCGAATCCGTGAGAGAACAGTAACGTCTTGCCAGCTGCCAGGTTCGGCTCGATGTCTTTTTTATAAACATCTCCAATTTTCAGATCAGGCACGGCGACCATGATGACCTCCGCTTTTTTTACTGCCTGGGCTGTCTCATAAACTTTAAACTTGGCCTTCCGGGCAACTGGAATGGATTTACTTCCTTTGTAGAGTCCGATAATGACCTGGCAGCCGGAATCTTTGAGATTCAGCGCATGGGCATGACCCTGGGAACCAAATCCAATAACCGCTACGGTCTTTGCTTTGAGAAATTTCAGATCTGCATCTTTTTCAGTATATACTTTTGCTGGCATTTATTGTTCTTCCTTAGGTTATATTCAGTTCCGTGACAGAGCCACTCGGCCGGTCCGGGTCAGATCAGTGACCCCAAAGTTCTTCATCAACTCGATAAACTTGCTGATCTTCCCTTCATCTCCGGTAATTTCGATCGAAATGTTCTTGGGCTGAACGTCTACAATTTTAGCCCGAAAAATATCGCAAATTTGCATGATTTCCGCCCGTGAATTCTTGTCTACCTTGACCTTCATCATCACCAGTTCGCGATCCACAAATTCATCTTCCTGAAAATCCTGAATGTCAATGACCTCAACCAGCCGGTAGAGCTGCTTGACCACCTGATCAAGCACTTTGTCATCTCCAACGACCACGATCGTCATGCGGGACGTTTCCGCATCGGCAGTAGGAGCCACATTGAGAGTATCAATATTGAAGCCGCGTCCGCTGAACAGACTGGTAACACGGGTCAGCACCCCGAATTTATTCTCTACTAAAACCGATAGCGTATGTCTCATAGTATTACCTTACTCTGCCTTTTCTAACCTCAGGAGCGCAAAAGGCTACAAGTCTCAGAGAACGGGATCAACGAAAATTATCCGCCCGAATTACTTCTGCTTGAGGGTGGTCAGTTCTTCACTGACTTTGCGGAATTTCAAGGTAAGGGAGTTGTATTTGTTTTCCAACTCATGTAAATCCGTTTCCAGCTGATGGATGCGGATATCTTTGGCCACCTCCAGCGACTTTTCCAACTCCGGCTCTTCCTGGGCGGGATCCTCGATCACTTTGCTCGCCTGCCGCTGCTCTTCTTTGGCTTCCTCTACCACCGAGTCGCCCAGCAAATGACCGACGGTTTTTTCCTCTTCGGATGTTTTGTGGTAGAGCGTATTTTCTTCGCTGATTTCGCCTACCATCAGGAATTCACGGATGGTTCCCTGGGAGGTCGGACCATACTCGATACCTTCACCTGTGCGAATGATCCAGTCCATACCCAGTTCCGGAATCTCGTGAGCGGGCTTCCAGTCTCCATCATCCAGGGATACTTCATCCTCAGGAGCCACGAAAGCAGCCTGACTTAACTCCATGAGTTCCTTCATTTCCATCGGGCCATGCACTTCACCCTCCGCTGCTTTTTTCAGTTTGATTGACTGCTTTTCTGACATATCTGCTTTTTCTATTTTTTGGGTATGAACAGTTTTTGGCCCACTTTTAAGAAGGAACCTTCTTTCAGTTTATTGGCTTGCCGGATATCATCAACAGTAACTTTTACGCCCTGCTTCTGAAACGCGTTTGCAATGGCCCACAAACTCTGGCCTTTCCGGACTATGTGTTCGTATCCTTCGGCTGGCTGCTGAGCTGTGGCTGGGTCCGTTGCACCCCCTTCCGAGATAATTTTTCCAATTTCCGTTAAAAGTGCTTCCCGTTCTTTTACCGCATTGGATTTGACAACCGAAAGCTGGTTTTTAAGCTCCGCATTTTCGTTTTGCAGCCTGGCAAGAGAATCTTTTAATCCTTTCAGCTCCAGCTGCATGGATTCGACTTTATGCGTCAGCACTTCCATCTGATCCGCCGCTTTAAGGATTTTTTGGCGCTCCATTTCCGCGTCGGCAATACTGCCGGGATTTTGCGCGTACAACAGGACAGGCCATCCGAGCAGCAATATAACACCGATGATATGAAGCTGTTGATTCATGAAAAGTAAGATTTTACGCAGGTGATTCTGCCTGCGCAAGTTTTTCGAATTCAGCTTCACTCAAAATCCTGACTCCGAGTTTCCGGGCCTGCTCTAATTTGCTGCCCGCCGATTCTCCCGCCAGTAGATAGTCGGTCTTTTTACTGACAGAACCGGACACCTTGCCACCGGATTGCAGGATTTTCTCTTTAAACGCGTCGCGTGGTTCCGATAAGGTACCGGTAATGACAAATTTTTTACCGGCAATGGCTCCTGCTGCTGCGACTTCCTCTCTGCCGGACCATTGACTTTCAAAATTCAAGCCATGCCCGAGTAAGGCTGCCAGCAGCTCCCGGTGCTCTGCCGCCGCAAAAAAGTCATGAATGGAAGTTGCGACAATATCACCGACATCATCAATAAGCTCCAGATCCTCAATGGAGGCTGCAGCCAGCTGGTCCAACGACGCAAAAGACTGTTCCAATTGTCGTGCCAGACCGGAACCGACGTGCGGAATACCCAGCCCGAAAATCAATCTCCATAGCGGCTGCGCTTTACTGGCCTCGATTCCATCAATCAGATTTTGAGCGGATTTTGCTCCCATGCGTTCCAATGCCTGAACCTGCTCGACCTCCAGTAGATACAGATCATCTACCCGGCAAACCAGCTCATGGTCTACCAACTGATCAACGACCGCTTGTCCCAGACCCTCAATGTCCATCGCTCCACGATGTGCAAAATGTTGCAGCGCACGTCGCACTTGGGCCGGGCAGCCTGGATGCATACAACGCAGGAAAACATTCTCCTGCACCAACGGCCCTCCACAGGCCGGACAGACGGTTGGTGTAACAATCTCTTTTTCTGCTCCGCTACGAAGCCCTGCCCTTACCTCAACCACTGCAGGAATAATTTCTCCAGCTTTTTCAATGACCACCCAGTCACCTTCGCGAATATCCTTGCGCGCAATTTCCTTGAAATTGTGCAGCGTGGCACGGCTTACCGTGGTTCCGCTGACCTGCACTGGCTCAAGTTCTGCCACCGGAGTTACTGTTCCGGTGCGGCCCACCTGCAGCGTTACCTGCCGCAAACGCGTGTCCACCTGTTCGGCTTCGAATTTGTAAGCGATGGCCCAGCGTGGCGCTTTAGCAGTAAAACCCAGTTTCTCGCGCAGATCCAACCGGTTGACCTTGATAACCGCTCCGTCTGTCGGATAGGGCAGCGTTTGGCGAAGCTTGTCCAGCTCGGCGATAGCAGCCAGCAGTTCAGTCTCGTTTTTTACTTCCTGGAACCATTCAGAGACTGGAAGGCGTAATGACAGCAACAATGCTCGCAACTGAGTTTGCGAATCCACAGCCCCCACTGTGACAGCTCCGGTCCCATACAGTACGATGGAAAGCGGGCGCTGTGCGACCTGGCGTGAGTCCAGCAGTTTCAGTGTCCCGGCGGTTGCATTGCGGGCATTGGCAAACGGAGTTTCCCCCTTTGCTTCACGCTGACGGTTCATCCGTTGAAATCCGGCATGACTCATAAACACTTCACCCCGGACTTCCAGCACCTCCGGGGCATCAGGGAGGAGCGTCGGCAGTTCCTTCAGGGTTTTCAGGTTTTCGGTGATATCGTCACCCTTGGAACCGTCTCCCCGGGTAACACCGTGTATCAGTTTTCCATTTTCATAGCGGATACTGACCGCCACTCCATCTACTTTGGGGTCCACCGTCATCACCGGGCGCTCGCCGTCCAACCCTTTGATCACCCGCTGTACAAATGCTGTTAACTCATCCAGCGAATAGGTATTGTCCAGACTCAGCATCGGCACGGCATGCTCACGCTGTTCGAAATGACTAAGTGCCTGACCACCTACTTTTTGCGTCGGTGAATCGGCCGCAATCCAATCCGGATGTGCTTTTTCGGTATCCAGCAACTGCCGATACAACACATCGTATTCGCGATCCGATAGCATCGGATTTGCTTCCACATAATATGCGATATCATGCTGGCGAACGGTTTCCACCAGGTCCGTGTACTCCAGGCGATTCATGACTGCGGCAATCCGCCGATCCCGAAAATTTTTCGCCCTGGTCTGACCACCAGCCAGGCACTGATGATACCAGCACAATTTGCCAGCCAGTCCAGCCACTCGAAGTGCCGCTCGGAAATAACCAGGTGCGTTGCCTCCTGCAGCATAGCCAGTGCACAAGCAGGCCCCAGATACCAGTTCGGTGATTTCGAATTTACAAACAGCAATGCACCGAACACGGCATATGCTCCCCAGTGAAGCACTTTGTCCAGATGAGGAAGATCCGGACCATCCGATGCGACCGGCATCAATCCGATAATCACCAGCAAGAGATACCACATCCCGGCCGCAACGTGCAAAAGCGGATGATTAAAAGCTGCGCTTACCGACAAGAACCACCTCCTGCTCACCTTGTTCGTCCTCGCGAATCAATCGAAATTCGTCCCAGCTCAACAACCGCCCCTGCGGCCTGAAACTTTCCTGCAGTAACCCCTCCCTGTCCGGAGCGGGCACTTCCCACAGGCCCAGGGGTCGGCCTTCATCGTAACCTTGCACAAACCACTTTCCGGCAGCGGGCTTGAGCTGAACGGCATGGATAAATCCCTCCATACCTGCAGTGTCCCAGATCAGTCTGCCGCGAGAAATAGGATAGGATCCCACCGGACCGAGCAACACCACTTCAGCATCAATTTCACCCAGCATTTTTTTCAGCAGCATCACCTGCCCTAACAGCTCGAGATTTTTCTCTTTGAGATCTCCACCAGTATCCTCAGCCGGAGCTTCCAGCCACTCTGAGGCGTCTGCGGCCTGCTGGTCCGGCGCAGTGAAGCGGCCTATCATAATTCCTGCCAGCAGGGTCAGCAACAGCACCCCCATCGTTGCCGGCAGCATCCACTGCTTACCCTTCATAGACTTTTCCCCAGTGCACATCCAACCGGTTTTTCAAAAACTTCGAAACCGCATGCACCAGACATTTGGATTCACAGAGCTGACCTTTTCTGACGATCTCGCGTAAAGACTCATCACCTTTCAAGCGGAAACACTCCTGGCTGATAATCGGCCCCTGATCCAGATCCGGAGTCACAAAATGCGCCGTCACCCCTACCACCTTGACACCTTTTTCATAGGCTTGACGGTAGGCGGATGCACCTGGAAATGCCGGCAATAAAGACGGGTGGATGTTGATAATCCGGTTTTTCCAGCGCCAGACAAAATTGGGCGAGAGAATTTTCATAAATCTAGCCAGCACCATGAAGTCGAGTTCATATTTTTCAGCCAGCTGCAGAATCTTTTTCTCCGCTGTCGACCGATTGGAATAATCCACAAAATGAAAAGGCAGCCCTACCTGCTGGGCCAGCTTTTGCAGGTCTTTACGATTGCTGATGACTACAACCGGATCCGCTTTGAGCTTCTTAGTCCGGCACGCCTGGATTAAGGCTTCAAAGATATGCGCCTCTCTGGTAATCAGCACCCCCATGCGTAGCTGGGCTTTCGGCTGAGAAAGATGAATATTCATATCCATGCCCAGTTCCCGTGCCAGAGCTTTGAGCCCGCGTTGCACTTTGGAACGGTCAAAACCCTGCTTCATCCAGGAAGCCTGCAGGGTCATACTGAACTCCCCGCGGGAAACCTGTTCTTCTAGCCCTTCAATATTGGCCTGATTTTGAAACAAAAACTGGGTCACCCTGGCAATCACTCCCGACTTATCCCTGCCAATCAACGTTACGGTCGCATATACTTTCACCCATCATTCTCCTGCATAACGACACCAGGTATTCGGTGTTTCATATAATACAATCTCACTCAGTCCGGGCAGATCAGACTCAATTTTTGTCCAGATCCAGTAACACATATTCTCAATTGTCGGACAATCCAGCCCCGGAACCTCGTTGAGATAGCTATGATCGAGCTGATGAACCAAAGGCCGTACGACTTTAGCGATTTCTGCGTGATCATAAAACATTCCGGTTTGCGAATCCACCTCGCCGGTGACGGAAACCTGCAGCCGGAACGTATGCCCGTGCAGATTGCGGCACTTGTGTCCTTCCGGAAAAACATCCAGAGACTGTGCCGCATCGAAACGAAATTCTCTAGTGAGTGTAATTTTCAATCTGTTGACCTGTGGTTCAATCTCAATATTCAAAATTCGGCAGTGTTCCCACCAGCGGAACAAATTCCTGTTCCATATAATCAGGCGTTAGCGTAGCAGCCTGGGCTTCCATGACCAGAGATTCCCATGCCGGTGTTCTCCAGACATCTCGTATTTCGATGACAGGATCTCCTCCGTAACCCAGTCCGAACAAGCGCACCACATGACTGGCCACACAGACCAGTGAGGACAGCACGTCCCCTGCGTGATCCGGAGTATTGTAGTACAATGCGGCATCCCGGATACCCATATCAAATTTTTTTGCCTTCAGCCACATCGCGCCAATCTCATGGTGATCACAGCTGAATATGTTCCGTTCGCAATCAGCCAGTGATGTCTGATTCGTCTGCGCCTCATACAGTGCCACAAAGTAGGGATACGCCGCGATTTCAGAGAGCACGATTTTCCCAATTCCATGACACAATGCAGCGGCAAAAAGCGGGCCCGCAGCTTTCTCGAATGCATTCTTTTTAAACGCCGAGCTCAGACCGGTTTTTTTGGCTGTATCTACTTTTCCCTTGCCCGGAAGATACTTTCCCTGCAGCAGCCGACTAAGAACATGTGCGGTAACTCCGGTCGCCATGGCCTGCTGCCAGTATGTTTTCCAGACAAAATCCTCTTCCTGCTTGGCCATTTTTTCCAGCAGAATTTCGGTCAACAGGATTTGTCCGGTCAGACTCAGACCCACCTGACGGATGGCTTGCCGGCGTGTCTCAATCTCTTTGGCACCGGAGATCAGTTCACTGGCACCCAGTTGCTGAATATATTCATCAGCTCGCGGCACCAGTGATACCGCTTCAGCTAAATCAGCCATGTCCGTGGAAACCGAAGCGGCGATTTCTTTGAGCTCCGTGACATTTTCATCGATCTTCAAGGTTACTCCGCTCGTAATCTTGGAATCCACCTCATCCCTCGGCTTGGTGATGGTTTTTTCTACTGAACCCTCCATCCACTGCATGTTCCGCATACCCAGCACGCCGTGCAGCGTTTCCGGCGAAGATTTGAGCACCGGCACGGGGATTGGTCCGGTTGGTGAATCATCATCCCCGGCCAGGCTGCTCAGACTGACAGGAGCAAGATGATCCACATTATCAATGTCAGCACGCAGTTCCCCGTAATTCTGATACCGGTCACCCGCATCCTTTTGCACCATTTTACTCAACAGGTGAATCCACCCCGGGGGCAGCCCGTATGAGGTGGCACGTTCAAACGGAAACGGTTCATGCAAGTGCGCTTTTACCAATTCAGCTATCGAATCGGTATCAAATAAGAATCTGTTGGTAATCAAGTGAAACATGGTAGCACCGAGACAGTAAATATCACTGCGCTGGTCCGTGGGCTTGCGCAGGATCTGTTCCGGACACATGTAAGCCGGGGTGCAAAACGCATCTTCACTGTTGGGATCTACATTCTGACCCAGCATCTTGGCCAGGCCAAAGTCTGTCAGCAGGATGGCCCCGCTTTCATCTACCAGAAAGTTAGAGGGCTTGATGTCGAGATGAACAATATTGTGGGACAGCGCCCGTTCCAACGCGTCCGCTGCCTGATACATGACCCATTTGGCCTCATCCAGTGACATCGGTTCATCACCCTCCACCCACAAATCCAGGGTCTGACCGACAATAAACGGCATTGCAAAGAAATAGAGCTCGCCCTGATGGCCTACATAGTAAATCGGAACAATATTGGGATGACGCAAGGCAGCAATGTTCTGCGCCTCCATCTCGAACTGCTTGAGTACCTCTTCATCCTGCACGAATTCCGCCTTCAGCACCTTGATGGCCACATCCCGCTGCAAGCTAGGTTCATAGGCACGAAATACGTGACCCATCCCACCATCGGCGATATGCTCCACCAGGGTATAGTGTCCCAGCGTCGCATGGGGTGCCAGATCTTCAAATGTCAGCGCTTCGTTCATTTTGGATTCACAAGTATTTTAACCATAGAAACTTTTCTCTCTGGTGCAACCCCGATTGAAACGCCTGGCTCACGTTGCAAAAAATGCTGTTCAATCCTGTCGTCCCTCGTCAACCTGCTCCCTCATGCACGTTGATTTTTCCATTCCGGAAGGCCATTTTGAAGGGTATATCTTCGACTGCGACGGCACGTTGGCGGATACGATGCCACTGCATTACCAGGCTTGGAGAAAAACACTGGATGAAAATGGAGGTCAGGACCTTTTCCCGCTGGAACAGTTCTACTCCATGGGTGGAGTCGCTCCGGTCGACATCCTGGCTGCCCTCAATCGCGATCACCAACTGACCCTGGATATTCATAAAATCGCTGCAGATAAAGAAGTCGCCTTCATGCATTCGCTGGAAACTGTTGATCCCATCGAGAATGTGGTGCAATTTGCCCGGGATGCCGCGAAAAACCATCCGGTATCCGTCGTATCCGGCGGCCTGAAGCCTGTTGTCATCCGGACACTGGAGATACTTGAATTAGCCGACCTCTTTCATTCTGTCATCACCCCGCAGGATGCGGAACGTGGCAAGCCTCATCCAGACATGTTTCTGCTGGCAGCTGAAAAAATGAGTGTAGCCCCGGGAAAATGCCTGGTCTTCGAAGACGGTCCGTCAGGTATGGACGGTGCCCGTGCAGCCGGCATGGAAGTCGTCTACATCGCCTCTCACCCGGACGAACTTTCGGAATAAGTTTCGTTCATGACCTTGCGGGCCGATGCGAGGACGGATTGTCTCAGCTCTTCAGGCGCGATCACCCGAACGTGTTCTCCCCAGCTTAAGACCCATCGTTCGATTTCCGGTAAACTGCCCAGCCTGAGTTCCAGCTCGATCATTCCATCCTCCTGCTCTCGAATAATCTGGCTGGCATGCCATTGCCGCTCCCGCACCAGCTGGGATCCGAACAGATCGAACTGCAGCACCACCCGGTAATCACGATCACCACTGAACACTCCAAAACTCTGCTTCAAATAGGCTTTCACTTCAAAATCCTCCGGCTCATTGAATATTTCTCCGGCCGGTTCCAGCTCGGTCATCCGTGATAATACAAATGTTCGAATCGCCTGCCGGTCGCTGTCATAGCCAAACAGATACCACTGGTTATCGACACAGGTCAGGTGGTAAGGATGACAGTGTCGTTGTTCGCGTGACCGGCTGTTCAGTTTTTGATACTGGAAACGAATTGCTTCCCTCCGACGAATGGCACCAGAGAGTCCCTCAAACTGGTGCAGGTCGGTAACCGAAGGTCCCAGCGCTTTAAAGGAAAATACCGAGTCCCAGTCTTTCAGCGCCACCGTCACTTCATCTTTCAGCCCTTCCGTTAATTTCCGGAACGCTGCAGCCAGCGGTCGCTCAAATGAGGTGCCCTGATACTGGGTCAGTGCCTTCTGCGCCACAAACAGCGCAATCAATTCCCCCTCGCTTACCTGCACATTGGGAAACTCGTGCACTTCTTCCGTATAATAGAAACCGAACGCAGCGGCATCGTAGTCGATCGGTAAACCCAGCTGATCCCGCATGAAGTCGATATCCCGCTGCACCGTTTTATAGGATACTTCCAGGGCTTCGCCCAGTGACCGGCAGTTGGGAAATTCCTCCCGCTGCAGGGATTCATGCACCCGCATCATCCGCGCCAGCGGAGGACGGGTCCGGATAACAGATCGAGGCAATTGCCGGTTATTCTGATTTTTTTGGATTTTTTTTACCATAGGACAGTATATGTCCTACCCTGATTGATAGGATGGTTCCAGTTAAAAACAACGAAAGGAACCAAATAATGAATACCATGATTCAGTGCCCCACCTGCTGTGAAGAGTTAAACCATGCGGACTGGGAGGCCAATGACGGCTGCTGCTTCCATTGCGGTGCAGCTATCGAGTCACCCTCCGACTGGATCCAGCAACGGCGCAGCCTTGGAGCATTACGCTCGCGGCTGGAACTGCGACCCAATTTCAGTCGCAACAATCAGCCGAGTTCGATACCCTTCGAACCCCGGAGGCTGTATGCGTAAGCTGCTCGCTTTCATCTGCCTTATCGTCGGCTCCGCCTGCCTCGGAGTCGGCGGAACGCTGCTGGCCGCCGCCATTCTGCCTCTGGAGGGAGTATGCAGTATCCTATTGGGAGGGATCTGGCTCTACCTGTCAGAAATTTTACTCGACCAAGACGGCAGACCCAGGCTTCATCTCATGATCAGCACGATACGGATACCTGCAACCTGCTCCATCTCTGATGGTCTTATTCCACTCCGAAGAGCGGACAGGATTCAGCCACTTCAGTTCTTCAAAACGCTTAATGCCATGATCTGAACGGGACCCCTTTATAACCATGCTCAATCACTAGAGCTGCATGATAAGCATCCGGAACCAAATTTTCTGATGTATCATCATATCGATGCATACCGTCATGTGACTCAGCGATCTAAGGTAGGATTGAATAAAACGATGGTTACTGATTACTTAAAACCCGTAATTGAACGAGAGCACCGGTCCGAGAGTATCCAGGCCGTAGTTGATGCGCTCCGGCTCAGAGAGTCCGGCATTGGACCAGTGCTGATACATCAGACCGAGACCCAGATTCATATTATCATTGATAATATACTTGGCACCCGCTTCCACCATGAAGGTGAACACAAAATCCTGTCCCTGCCCCTTGCCCTGCTGATTGGCACGGCTGTCCGTAAATCCAATTCCAACCCTGGCACCTAAATACGGAACAAAATCCCAGCCTTCCTGCACAAAATTGTAGCGTGGGCCCCAAAGCGCACCGATATACCGGTCTTCAATCCCTTCAATGACCGGAGTGAAGTAACCACTGAAGATAAATTCGGTATTCCCACGCCGCCAGCCCGCATTACCCACATCGTCCAGCTGCCAGCGGATCACTGCCAGCTGGGGAGCCATATGATAACGAGGACTGCCCGTGCCTACATCAAAAATTTGTGCTGTCTCGATTCCGATTTCAACCCGGTTCTCATAGAACGACCCATGGTCACGCGGTACGACATCCAGCTTATACAAATCCTGCGCCGCCGGTTCCGCCTGAACCAGCGAGAGACCACAAATTCCAACAAGAATTACTGATCTTGTAAGCATTTTCATGACTCGAAAAATAAATGTCAGATCATCACAGTGCAACCCATTTCTGGTTGCAGCTTATCATTTGAACGCGTGCCCCAGTTCAGCATCGGCCTGGTGTTCCCGGCGATACTGACCGGGGGACATCCCGAAGAGTTTCCGAAACTCCCGTGAAAAATGGCTGTGATCGTAAAACCCGACTTCCTGAGCAATACGGGTCAGGGTTTCCTCACTGTGAACCAGCAGCCGGATGGCACGGGTCAAACGGTAGCGGATCAGAAAACGTGATGGTGTCTGTTGAAAGACGGTGCGGAAGCGACGCTCAAACTGGCTGATTGAGAGCCCCGCCTGCCGGGCCAGGTCCGCCATCTCAAGCGCTTCGCTATAATGCTGACTGATGTAGTCAACTACCGCATTCATCCGCCGGAAGGGCTGCCATGCATGGTCACTGCGATCAAAATCACGCATACAGCCGATAATGCCGATACACTGCTGTTTTCGATTGTAGAGCGGAAACTTACTGGTGACATGCCAGGAAACAGAGCCGTCGGCATTGGCTACCAGTTCCACGCGCCGTAGAATCGGCTCACCCGTTTCCATCACCCGGGCATCATCCTTGGCGTAGTGCGCAATCAGGTAACTGGGAAAAAAGTCCGTATCCGTCTTACCGATCAGCTCCTCTTCAGCATCCAGGCCGAGTTTATCCAGTTGAGGTTCATTGGCCCCAATGAAGTGCCCTGCCCGGTCTTTCATGAAGAAGTAGACATCGCCAAGAGCTGAAAAAAGCGCAAGTATGCTGGAAGGGTCGATTTGGTGGCGTTCAGCCAGTTGCAGTAACGGGCTTTTCATAGCAGTGCTATGCCGAAAATATACATCAAATCGCGGATAATTTCCAAGCTAAGACTACCATCGTTATGTTAATTTCCATGAGATAGATGCGTTTTGGCCTGAATACTTTTTTGATGAGTCCGGGATTTTCGAATACCGATCTGGATCTCATCAGCACCTTCAAAGATTACGGTGCGGAATTGATCGAATTGGCAGTTGTCGATCCAGCTCGGATCAGCATAACTTCTTTGAACTCTGCACTGGCGGAAGCCGGACTGGAACGTCCGGTCATTTGTGGAGTCTTTGGTCCGGAGCGGGATTTGAGAGGTAACCCGGAGCAAGTCAAAACATCCTCCGACTACATCACGGCCTTGATCGAACTGGCGGTTCAGTTGGGATCCGGCTTGGTGTGCGGTCCGATGTATTCCCACACCGGACGGACCGAAGCATACACAACCGCGGAACGCGAAATACAAGCCCGTCAGATCACAACCGCCCTGAAACCACTCTGCAACATGGCCGAGTCCACTGGTGTGACCTTGGCCATCGAGCCACTGAACCGCTTTGAAACCGATTGTATCAACACACTCGCGCAGGCGGCTGACCTGATCGAGCAGGTCGACAGCCCGGCACTCAGAATCCTGGCAGACACTTTCCATATGCATATCGAGGAAAATAATTCTGCAGCTGCGATTTTGAAGCACGGTAATCTCATTGCGCATGTGCATGCCAGCGCCAGCCATCGCGGCCTGCCGGGGCAGGACCAGGTGGATTGGCGGGGAGTTTTGCGGGCACTGGAGCAGACTGGCTATACCGGTGACATGGTCATCGAGAGTTTTTCCGAGGATAATCAAGTTATTGCCCGGGCCGTATCGGCCTGGCGCACGCTATACGACAGTCCGCAACAGCTTGCGGTGGAAGGACTGGCATTTTTACGAAAAAACTGGAACCTGATCCATGACGTCAGGACTGCTGTCATTTAAAAACCTGAAAGATAACTGCTATGAAACCCTTACACTTCCCTCTTCAGATCTGTAATGCCTTGCTCATCATGCTGATATCGTGCAGCAATGCCGAAAATAATTTTATCCCGCTTTTTGATGGAAAAACACTGGAGGGATGGGATGGAGACCCTAAGTTCTGGCGCGTCGAAGACGGAGCCATTGTGGGACAGACCACACCCGATAACCGGACCCAAGGTAATACATTCCTGATCTGGCAGGGGGGGAACGTGGCCGACTTCGAACTCAAGGTCGAATTTAAACTGATCAACCATAACAGCGGTATTCAATACCGCAGTCTGCCGATTGAAGGAAAACCATGGGTCGTCCGTGGATATCAGGCGGACATTGCTGAAGATCCCAAATGGATGGGCGCTGCCTATGGTGAAAAATACAAAAAGCTGCTGGCAGCACGCGGAGAAAAAACCATTGTTGGTGCCAGCCACCAAGACAAGCAGATTGTCAGCTACATCGGGGACAGCACTGAAATTTTATCGCACATTGACATCCAGGGATGGAACGAGTATCACATTATTGCCGCCGGCAATCAGTGCATCCAGAAAGTCAACGGCATCATCACCGCAGAATTTTCTGAAAATGCTGCCAAACGCCCGGAAACCGGGCTGATCGCACTGCAGCTTCACGCCGGACCACCCATGGAAGTGCGTTTCCGTAATATCCGGCTGCGCACCTTGCAGCCGGAAGATAAAAAGAAGATTCTCTTTCTTGCAGGCAGCAAAAGCCATGGTTACAACGCGCACGAACACCATGCCGGTTGCCAGCTGCTGGCGCGCTGCCTTAATGAGAGCAATCTCGATGTTTGTGCCCAGGTGATTACAGCAGGAGCCTGGCCTGAGCCATGGATCGGTTACGACCAGCCCGATGCGGTCGTGATGTATTGTGATGGTTACAAACAGCACATGGCTCAGGAACATCAGGATAAAATACAGGCTTTAGCCGATTCAGGTGTCGGCGTTTCCTGCCTGCATTTCGCGGTTGAAGTGGAACCTGAAGCACTGGGAAGCACGTTTCTCGATTGGATTGGCGGCTACTTTGAGATCGGCTGGTCAGTCAACCCGCATTGGGATGCCAGCTTTGAGGATCTGCCGGATCATCCGATCACCAATGGAGTCCAACCGTTCACCATCCGTGATGAATGGTATTATCATATGCGATTCCAGCCTGAAATGAAGGGGGTGACTCCGATTCTTTCCGCACTGCCGCCTGTCAGAACACTCACCTCCCGCAGCAAGGAACCACAACGCGGCAGTAATCCGACCGTACTGGCCGCAGTCGAGGCTGGCGAGAAACAGCATGTCGCCTGGGCCTACGAACGACCAGATGGCGGTCGTGGTTTTGGATTTACCGGAGGACACTTTCACCAGAACTGGCGGCATGATGATTTTCGTAAACTGGTGCTTAATGCATTACTCTGGACCGCTCATGCAGAAATTCCTGCCACGGGCGTTCCATCACGCACTCCCAGTGAAATCGATATGCAACTGAATCAAGACTATCCTGCACCGGAAAAGAAGCCTTAACCATTCGGCGCAAGAGCCAACTCTTGTCCACTTGGATACACACATTGCAGGTATCGGTATGGAGCTCCATGCCAAAGGTCCTTATCCGGACCTCGGCTCCCGCGATATGCTGGCGCTGGAATCGCAGGAACCGGTTTTCATGATATTATCATGTAAGTGCAGGATTCTGAGTGAGCAAGCCGGGTACTTCTCAGGTAGCGGCCTGCAAGACTGCACGATCCCGGGAGTCTCCTGTCATGCCTTGGATTTGTGTCTTGCCAAGCTGATATTGATACATGTCATTAAAGGATAAGGAGCCGGGCAGACAGTCACCAGGCAAGATGAATTCAAATGTTCCAATACGGCTGTTGACACAAAAACAGTCAGGCACACATCTGGAATACCCCTTGGTCAGTATGCTGGCAGGTATCAGTGACCTAACTGAATAGTCATCAGCTCAACGTCCGCTCCCAGCTCAGTTTTGAGAGCACTCGCAACGGAAAAAGCGGGAACTGCATACCCCATATTCTTCTCGTTACTTGGCTGCGATTTGGCATGGAACACGTGGTGGCCAATCAGACTTTTTTGCTCGCCATTTTCGCCTTCCAGAATAACGGGAGCCCCGCTGTCGCCGGGCGAAGTCTCTGCCATATGCTTAAACCGATAAGCGACAAGTGGAGGACGGTAATGGATGATCTTTCCGGATTTTAGCCTGAGTTTGAAAGCCCCATTACCTTTATCAAAATATGAATCCATTTCCGCTCTGACATAATTTTTTCTGCCGGCTATGATAAAATGCTTCGGTTGACCGTATAATTCCCAGTATTCGAGAGTCTCCATCTCCGTTTCGGGAACGGTTTCTGAAAGTGATGTCCATGGCATACTCGCCAGATTCTCCAGTGTGAAATCCTTGTTACTAATTTTCACAACCGCCAAATCCAGCAATGCATGATTGGTCCGGATGTTGAGGGTCTGTGTATCCAGTGCTCCTATTTCGGCTTTATTGAGAAAGACAGGAATTCTGTTTGTAACTCCCTTGAAGATATGACCCGCCGTAACCAAATAGATATCATCAGGATCAGCACGATTAAAGACCAGATAACCAGGCGTTCCTCCCTGGACTTTCTGGCTTTTCCCGACGTAAGGCAAATATTCATATGCACCCGACTGCTGGGAAACGACCCCCAATTCGATCACATCGGTGGGAAAGCGATGCCTTTTCCCTTTTTCGGTAAACTGAACCGTACGAGGCAACTTGCTTTTTTTAGATTTTACGTTTCTTTTTTTGTCTACTAGAAACTTGATACAGCACTTCGCCTTGCCGCTGTAACCGTTTTTCACCGAGTGCTTGAACCCTATTCCGACGGAAACCACTCCGGGCTTTTTGAGATATCGCTTGCGGGCCAACATCAGTGCCCGCTGCAGGTAAGCACTGTCTTTTTTTCTCGCCATACGAATATACAGACAAACCTTACGGAGCCGGAAGCAGTTTGATTTGCCTGAAAAAACGGTCACCTATCTTTATCGGATTTTGAGATAGATACTCATTCACCTTACTTTCAAATTGATCCGGAGGAGAAGAGGTGAATCGGATCACAATGACCTTGTTATCCTGCGAGATCTTCGGCTCTATTTGTGCCGATTCAACAGTGGTAAAGCCGGCTTGATGAATGGCGTCCATGATTGCCTGTTTACCCTCAGCATCAAGTTTGATGTCGGCTTGCGGATTTTCTGCACTTAAAATGTTCTGAGCACCTCCGGGTATGTCGACAGTGGCAGCCTGAATATGGATCAGTTTTCTCACATTGTAGCCTACAACCGTGATGGGCGGATAGGGAATAAATGTATGATCACTTGAGCCTCCATGCTCCCCGATTTTTTCATACTCCTGGGGCTTTAAGATGGGATATATACCCGGCTGTGCCGTAATGATGTAGCGTATGCGGAGAAGCATGGGTCTGCGAACCTCACGCTCTTTAGCAGTTGTCTCATCCGTTTCTAGCTCCCCACCCGAGGCATCTGCATCCTCTGAATCTGTGACAGATGCAATGGAGGCAATAGGCAGCAATTTTTTTTGTGCCAATTCCAAGGCTAAGTCTAAAATTTTGGTCGAGCTGTCAAAGATGAATGCACCGAGCTTGGTATTGTCAATATTGGCAGTAGCGCTATCCACTAACCAGCCTCCCTCCAAATTAATATTCATGTCAGCGGTGCCCAATCCACCACTGGCATTAATAGCATATTTCTCACTAAAATCAGGCAGTTGCATGATTTCCAGATATTCACTGACAGAGGTTTGAACCATTTTTGGTGATCCCGCCTTGCCTGTTGACACTGTCGCCTGGATTTTATCCTGCTGATCTTGATTTTTACCGTTGTTCTGCGGATCCGAACCATCCGCCGATACAGTTGCCTGAGTGTTGCCTTGCGGCTTGGATGCGGTTTGATTTTCCGCCTCCTTGACCGCTTTTGAAAGTGCAACGATGTCTTCCAGGCTGTTTGCAGTATTTTTATCGATGATAGAACGAGAGACTATTTCAAGAGCAACGGCAGGTATCGTAATGTAACCATCTAATTTTTCGGAATCTATATTCCAGTAATTTCTGAGCGGACCGGGTATGTCGCGCACTGCAATACGAACCGACTTGCTACCTGTTAATTCTCCATAGACAAGAAAATCGTCTCCAGCTACCGGAAATTCCTTCTTAACCACTACATAAGGACGCGGCAGATAATAACGGAAGCCTTTTACTTTTTTATCGTTACTCTCATCCACTTTAACCACGCTCACAGACGCGCATCCCGCTAAAACCACTGTGACAACAGTCAAAACAGTCCAAGTCGCCCAACAGAATTTAATTTTATTTCTAACCTTCATAATTTTTTACAATGACAGTGCTCCGTTATTTTTGAATTTTCCAATCGAATAAAAAGATGCAGGACTTCGTCTTATTATCTCCAGTATTCCGATAACCAGTAAACTGGGAATAACAGGAATCAAATAGACATGAGAACTGGTAGTTGCGCATGTAACGCAGTACAATCTTGATCAGACACTTCGGGCAATAGAGCGAACGCTCTATCTGAATTAAATTATTCACTCCACCGAAATAAACCATTTTGAATGGAAAATACCGTTCTTCCGGTGATAACCGATAACTGGGCTGACTAACTCACAAGCGGTTATCACTCCCAAGAGCACCTAGTAAAATGGGGGGGGGGGGGGTCACAGGTAAAGCTGAACCGTCTACTGCTTTAACAGTACGATTATGGTGCCGAGAGGGGGCGCAAAAACGGAGGCAGGCTTGCCGGAATGCTAACCCCCCCGAGAGAGTCAAAAATATGTGCCTCTCTAACGGTGGTAAGCGTGCGAACTCCTTGAGCAAAGCGCAGGGCGGACAGCAGCCGAAGGCTCATATTTACATGGTTCGGCAAGATTCACTCTCCCCTCGCCCGCAAAAAGACTCTTTCTCAAAGTGTCACTCATCTCCTCAGTTTATTTTGTTACCAATGTCTTCGGTTTTAGGGTTTTCTTAGGCTTCCGCAAGTAATGCTTCGGGATGTTTCTGGGCCACACGGAGTAGGACTTTTGCAGCTCCAGTAGGTTCTCGCCTCCCCTGCTCCCAATTTCTCAGCGTCGCCACACTCACTCCTAGGAGTTTTGCAAATTTCTCCTGCGACAGCTTAAGCTGTATACGCGCAGCTTGGGCTGGATTGGATTTATCGATTTTGTAGACACGAGATGCTTTCTTTTGACCGGCTTCTATGGCTTTCATCTCTTTGATGCTTTCGGTCAGTTCCTGGAATAGTTCGTCTTTCATGCGTCTTCCTCCATCAGTTTTTTGAGTATCTTGATTTGATCTTTGGTTAAATCGTCTTGTTCATTCTTCGGATATGCCAACAACATCGAAATCTGTTCTTTACTGACCCACCAATAGTAGATGATTCGGGTTCCACCTCGTTTTCCTCGTCCAGAACCTTTCCAGCGTATTTTTCTCAGCCCTCCTGCTCCGGGAATTACTTTTCCAGAGTCAGGATGTTCGCATAACTCCATTTGCAACTCGGCATAGTCTTCATCGCTCATCAGTTTGCAAATGGCTTTGGTGAATACCCGAGTTTCTATAAATACCATCTAAATAGAAATATACGCCATTGGCGTATATTATCAAGATCATCTTTTCATTGGCTCCCGTCTTTATTTATATTTCACGCATACAGAGCCGAGAAAGTCGCAGATCTAACCCTTTTATTTGTCGGAATCTGGGTGAAAGAACCTCGGATCAGATTCCCAGAGTTGCCGGGGACGAGTGGTGCACGTGGGCGGGGCGGTCACTGATCTGTTCTTTTTGAATACAAAACATGGCAGCCACATATCCGTATATGGCATCACTGCGGGCCCCATGTTCAAGTAGCTTGTTTCGGGTTAATTTTGAGTGACGGAGTCGATGCTGGCATTTCGACTGCTGTTGGTTGTGTTGTGCAATATTCTTGGGATCTCATTGAATTTATCCGCATTGGTAATCACTCATAATGCTTCTTTTTGACCGATCCAAAGAACCCAATATCAACATAGGGGGCAAACGTATCAAAAACATCTCTAGAAGGCAATCCGACTAGCTTCCAGTAACCTCCTTTGAGGCTTATATCATGATAATACCACTTCAAACCATGGGAATGCGGATATACATTCTCGGCCACACGCTTGGCGTTAAGCAGCGATCCATATGCACATCCAGTTATTAACAAAACAGCCAACGCTAAATAGATAACATATTTTTTCATAGTGCCTCTTACGGAATTAATCTGCTCTTATTGTAGTCACCTCGCTGTGGCACACCAAGCCTTTCTGCAATGCTATTTACCCTATCGACTGACTGTATATTAGCATACGATGTTGCTGTTTTTCTACCTTCAACATTTATAGAATATGCCCTCATCAATTCATGGGCCATAACCATGGAGTTCGTTGGGGTAAACCAATCACCATTTTTAGAGATGACCTGTCGCTGTTGAGTTCTGGATAGGAAGATATCTGTACCCTGAGTTGACAGCCAAGACCCTCTAATTCTTCGTGCAATTCCGGAGCCAGTGTAATTCCTACTATTTAGTGTCACACTTGGCGAAATTCCGTAGTAAACAAATGTCTGCTTATCAGACTGGAGTAATTTATCGAACGCTTTGTCGAATTTTGTATCTCCGGCGCCACCTTCTCTGTGAACAAATCCATATTCGTTTATAGAAGCGTTTCCACCCACAGTTTGATTGAGTGTATCAAAGCCATCTTGTCGGTCTTTCCCCTCACCTCCAATCCAAACACCACTTCCCTTATCACCGACAAGATCTCTAAGGTCATCTACACCCTCTCGGACAGCTTTAGCACTTTCACCAATTTGTTTATTTGCCTCTTTAATATCACGCCTTGCCGCATTTCTTTCTTTGCCAGTAGTAGCCTTATCAAGGCGATTCTGAGCACCCGCCCTTTTGTTTAAAGAATCCTTGTAAGTTTTATAATCTTTTTGAACCTGCTTATGAACCTTGTTCGGGTCTTTATCCTTAAGCCCCGTAGGATCAAATTTTGTCCATGGGTTTTGCACCACATACGTGTACATATTCGGACCCGCAGCGTGCCCCAAGGGATCGCGGGTTAAGAAGAGTCCTAGTTCCCTAAATCGTAACTGTTAAAGAGCGTCGTACTTTCTAAAAATTCAAGAAAGCCAGATATATAAATATGTCAGTATGTATAATCCCCACCAATTCCAAGTTAATGCTGCGAAAATACCGTCTATGAAAATTGCCGAAATCAAAATTGCAGCTACCGAAGTTCCAAGCCACCTGAGTATTTTTTCTCTCTGCGGAATATCACGCTTAGAAACTTCAATAATGTAATCGCTAGCATACAAAATTGTTGCACCCACACAGAGAAGGCAAACCAAACAAAAAGCTACAGACCATACAGCAAGCTGGGGGTGAAAACCTGCAGCTTTTGAGTACACGGTGAACAAAGCCAGCATAAGGCCTACTAAGCTTGCTATAGACCCAGTTATGGAGAGCCATTCTTTTGGATTTCGATGCTTATTCATCTACTAAACTCTTCTTCCGTTCTTCGAGCGTTTCTATTCTTCTGTTTAATTTTGAAATTTTCCGTGCCATGCCATTCAGTTCTTCTAACTCTTTAGACATCTCCGTTTGAAGCTCATCTGTGCTTTTTTCTAATGCCTCAAATTCCATACATATCTGTTGAAGCTCCATCAATGACTTTGAAGTATTCTTTTCCTGAGTATCCAAATCACTAAGCAACTCTATAGCCTCATCTAGATCATTACGGGAATCTTTCATTGATTTAATCCATTTGGGAATTACTGCGTCATTGAAATCATCCTCGTTCGGTTGATGTGTAACTCGGTTCGTTGCTCTGCAAATCTCCAAGTTGTTTATCAAGGTAGTTACATTTTGTTTGCAGCCATAAAGACGTGAACGCAATTCTGATATATTTTGAATAAGGTCGGCATGACGCTTTTCACGCGCATTACTCCAATTCACATAAAATGATGCAAAACTAATTAAGAGTGCCAGAATTGCTATTATTTCCGTCATGCAAAATCAAATATAGAGTTGAGGTAGAAGAACATTCGGAATGTTCCCCTAAATAAGACTCACATGCTATTATAAAACAATCGTTAGATTCTAAGCGAGGCTATTTGATTTTAGCGGGATGGCATTTGGTGTGGGCGGCTTGGACTTCGGTCAGACTGACGTGGGTATAGATTTGCGTCGTTTCGAGTTTCTCGTGACCCATCATGATTTGGATATGGCGGATATCGCAGCCATTTTCTAGCAGAGAGGTTGCGAAGGAATGACGAAATACGTGGCAACTGCCCTGCTTTCCAATGTCTGCATTCTTGATCCAGTCATGCACCTGTGCGCCAATGCGATCCGGTTTGATGCGTTCACCGTTGGCGGTTAAAAATAAAGCGCTTTCTCCTACAATCGGTTTTAGGACTGGACGAGCTTCCGTAATGTATTTCTCCAGCCACTTCAAAGCCCGTTCGCCAATCGGCGTGTAGCGGTCTTTATGACCTTTCCCCTGCTCGACTCTCACCACGGATCGGTCGAAATCCACATCCTGCACATCGAGCATACAAAGCTCGGTTCTCCGGACACCAGTAGAGTATAAAAATTCCAGAATCGCCCGATTACGGATGCCCATTGGCTTTTTCGTATTCGGCACGTTCATCACGGCTTCTACTTCCTCATGGCTTAGGATCGTTTTCGGAAGCCGCGATTCCTTGCGGGGCATTTCGAGATCGGATGCCGGATTGTAGAGAATCAGTCCTTCTCTTGTCAGCCAGCCGAAGAAGGACGAAACGGCACTAAGCCATTGTTTCTGTGTCCCAACGGCCAATCCTTTCCCGTTCTGTTTTTTGTAGTGGAACAAATGGCTT